>CAWGTK010000009.1:0-323145 GCA_963825485.1 uncultured Actinomycetes bacterium | reverse complement strand
TCGTCGTTGCGGGGCGTGCGGGCGCAGCGAGATGCCGCTGGCACCTGCCTGCGACCTGGAGCGCGAGCGGGCGCGGCCGCGTACGTAAGGCGCCAGTCGGCGACGCAATGATGCGCTGGCGGGCGTGTGGCCCGCGACACGCGCGGTGTCCACGCCGTGCGGAGCGCTATCGGGTCAGCGGGGCGTCAGGGGTCTTGCTCGTTACGTCCATATGCTGGACGAAGATGCAAGACCCATCGGCGCGTCACGTCCATATGCTGGACGCAGAGCGCAAGACCCGTCGGCGCCGTGACCCGGTGATCGTGCGCGCCGTAGGGCCCGCCGCGCGACGCGCAGCACGCAGTCCTGGCTCGGCCAGGGATCTGCAAGTCGGGGATCTGCGCCGAGTGGGACGTCGCTCAAGGCCGGCCGGTGCGCTCGGTGAAGGCGTCACCCTCCGGTGCTCGGCGTCAGCCGACGTCGACCATGTCCCCGCGCCGTCCTGTGCGCGGTCTCCGGCGTCGAGTCGATCCACGATTCGCACCTTGAACCGCCTGATCCGTCACGGGGGGTCCCTGGGGTAGGAATACGATCTCTGGGCTCCGAAGGTCCGCGCCGCAGGACGCGCTCGGGTGGGACGCGCTCGAGCGCCTCGGCGATGACGTGATCGGCATCGACGTTGCACGGTGCCCTTCCGAGAAGCGGGAGAAGCTGACCACGCGTCCGCGCCCTGGTTCTCGGCCGAGCCCGTTCAGACACCCGCCCGGGTAAACGTCACGTGCGTCACTCCGCTTGGCGTGGAGGTGGCCTCGACCTCGTAGTCCTTCTCGAGACCCTCCAGTCCGTCCCAGAGCCGCACGCCCCGGCCGAGCAGGATCGGAACCACGACTATGTGCATGTGGTCGATGAGCCCGGCAGCAAGGAACTCGCGGATCACGGTGGGACCGCCGCCGATGCGCACGTCCTTGCCGTCCGCGGCCTCGCGGGCTGTCTCGAGCGCCTCGGCCGGCGAAGCGTCGATGAAGTGGTACGTCGTTGCGCCCTCCATCTCGATCGACGGGCGCGTGTGATGAGTAAGGACGAAGACCGGTGTGTGGAACGGCGGGTTGGGACCCCACGCGCCCTTCCACTCCGGGTCCTCGTGCCAGCCTGGGTGGCCGAACTTCCCGGCACCCATGATCTCAACGCCGACCCCTGGAGCGAACAGCCGCAAGAAGGCGTCATCGACGCCGCGGGTCCCACCCGGCTCGCCGAGCATCTCGCGGCCCCGCCGGGTGGCGAACATCCACTCGTGCAGCCGTTCGCCGGCGTGACCGAAGTGTGCGTCGTGGCTTTGGCCTTCGCCGGTGGCGAAGCCGTCGAGCGAGACGGATACGGACTGGACGCGGACGAGTGACATGGCTGCTGCTCCTTCGGTAATCAGGGGGAGTCGTTCGATGTCGAGGAGGTCAGTCGTAGTAGCGGCGGGCGCTGGAGCCGACGCGCGTCACGTCCGTGCCGTAGACGTGGATCGAGATCGCGGTCGTCGCGGCGGTGTTGTGCACCCGGTGGATGTCGCCCGGCGGTGCGAAGCCGCTGACGTCGCCGACGTGGTTGTCGCTGCGGCCGATCACGTTGCCGTCGGCGTCGAACAGCCCCTCGTGCTCGACGCCCTGGATGACGCCGAAGGCGCACCACGTGATGTGATCGTGGACGCGCGTGAACTGGCCGGGCCGCCAGACCAACGCGACGATCGAGAACGATCCGTCGGGCTCGACGTGCAGCGTGTGGCTGCGGTAGCCGTCCGGCGAGCCGAGCCGCTGCTCGGCGGTGAGGACGTCGGGGGTGGGCAGGTGGCGGCGCAGCTGGCCGGCGACGAGCTGCGCTGTCTCGGCCCAGTCGACGTGGCTGACTACGGCGGTGCGAAGAGCGGCGACGAGTGGGCTCAGCCGGCTGGCGGGGCGGATCTGGGTCGCGGTCATGCCGTTCAGCTTGCGCGCCACCGCCTCATACGTCCAATGCCAACTTTCGTGCTGACTCATAGATACAGTTGATGCATGCTGGACGTCAACCGGCTGCGCGTCATCGACGCCGTTGCGCGCCATGGATCGGTCACCGCGGCGGCGAAGGAGCTGCATTACTCCCAGCCGTCGGTTACGCATCATCTCGCTCGGCTCGAGGCCGAGACCGGCGCGCAGCTGCTGCAGCGGGTGGGCCGAGGGATCCGGCTCACCCCGGCCGGGCAGCTGCTGGCCGACCGCGCTGCCGAGATCATCGGCCGCATCGATGCCGCCGGCGCGGAGCTCTCCGCCCACGTGGGATTGAACGCCGGCCGCGTGCGCCTCGCCGGCTTCGCCTCGGCGAACGGATCGCTCGTCCCGGCGGCGTTGGCAACGCTGGCGAACCGGTATCCGAGCCTGGAGATCAGCCTGACCGACACGCATCCGCTCGACGCGCTCGAGCTGCTGCGCACCGGCAAGGTCGAGGTCGCGATCATCTTCCGCTACGACGAGACCGAGCCCGAGCCCCCCGGGGTGCGCCTGCATCACCTGCTTGACGATTCGGTCTACGTGCTGTCGACGCGGCGCGAGCGGGGAATGGCCACCTTGCGCGACGCGACGTGGATCGCCGGCTGCGAGCGATGCCGCAGCCACCTGCTGTCCCTGTGCGCCGACGCCGGGTTCGATCCGCGGATCGGCTACAGCTCCGATGACATGGTTGTGATGCAAGCGTGGGTGGCCGCCGGGCTCGGGGTGGCGACCCAGACTGGGCTGGCACTGCGCGCTCACCGCATCGACGGCGTCGTCGCGACCGAACTGCCCGGCTCGAAGCGGCACATCTACGCCGCGACCTACGGCGAGCCGCCCGACCCGCCCGCCACCGCCGCCCTCCTGACAGCTCTCGCCGAGGCCGCCACGTCAGTCGTCGCCTCCTCCCCAGAACCTCCCCCGATCGGCGGCCGCCCGCTCCTCACGGACCACGCTCGATGACGTCTCGGGGTGAGGGCAGCCACGGGCGTGGTCCGCCACGTTGGGAACGCCTGAAGCGCGGACGCGACGCGGTCGAGCTGGCGTCGTCCTCGTCTCGGACCGGCCGTGTCGTGCGCGGCATCGGCTGGGCGTGCGCAGCGGTGCCCGCGCTATAGGAGCGCCGCCAAGCATCGTGACGCGCAAGGTGCGATATCCGCACTCGGCGCGCCCCGACGCGCCCTCCACGCCGTCCCGGCCCGGCGGGGCCGCCGTCTGGCGAGTGGGTGCGGGTGCGTCGGCGGACGTGCGGGCGAGACCTGCATCCCGAAGCTGTGCGTCGGGCTCGCCCGGACCTGCCAGCGATCTGCGTCGCTGGTAAGGCAGGCCCGCCGAAAGGGAGGGGTTGCCTGGCGGATCGTCCCCGGACGGAGGGGAGGAGCCGCCCAGCCGCGGGGCGTCCTGCTGCACGATCGGCTTGCCCCGCCAACCGCGTCGCCGTTACGTGGCGACCGGGGTGAAGGCAAGCGGCCGGGCTCTTGGGCGCGGCGACGTGTGGGGTGGGGCGGTGGAGGGCGCGAGTGGGTCGGTCGCGGTGTCGGCGTCTGGGTGGTTGCGGGAATCCCGGCCGGGCCCCGACCGGACGTGGGTCGCTCGCGGTGTCAGCGTCTGCGTGGGTGCGGGAACCCGCCGGGTCACGACGCCCGCGCGGCGGCTAGTCGTGGAGGAACCCGCCGGGCACCGACGCGCGACGGTCGCTGGCCGCGCGTGCGGTCGCGGAGCGCTCTCGGGATGTCGTCGGCGTCGAGCACCGCTGTACGGGCGCGGCTGGCCGGCCGCTGCGGCCCGCGCTCGCGCTCGCGCTCGGGCGGGCTGTGCGGCAGGGCACGAGCGTCGAAGCGCCACCAGCGGCGTGCCCAGGGACCGGACTACGGCGACGATCGCCCGCACAGGCCGAACGCAGTGGCTCGAAGGCCCGCGGCGGGACCTGGCCTCGCGCGGCGCGGGGACGGGGGGTGGGTGCGAGGGCCGCGCGGGGCGGATCCTCGAGGAAGGCGAAGGCCTTGACTAGTGCGAGCGCGCGCCGCAGCGGCGCCGGAAACGCTGAGAACACGGAAGCGAACATATGTTCTACGGTAGGTAGGTGTGCGGACGGAACGGGCGTACGTATGGTGAAACCGATCTTATGCAGGCAAAACGTCGAAATGAGAGTGCAAGGAATCTTGCACGGGCGTCACGCCGAACCCGTGTAACCCGGACGTTTTCGCGCGACCCGGCCGCGATGGTACGAAGAGGGCCAGGGTAGCGTCCGTCGCTCGCCGATCGCGAAGTTCGAACGATCCCTCGAACCCGTCACGCGGTTGCGAATCGCGGGAAGATCCCGCAGGCCCGAAGACAGCTCGACGGCGTTGTCGCCCACATCGACAACGGAGGTCCCGCCTCTCAGCGGTATCTCGATGGCGCCGCCAGCCGCCATCCGCCAGCCGCGGCCCCGGTCGCCGTTCCGTCACCGAACGCGCCGGCGCCCACCGCCAGCGCCTACCCTGCACCCGATCGTGGCGCGCCGAGTGCGATATCCGCACCGGGCGCGCCCGGACCACAGGACGCGTGTCGGTCGTGGCGCGCCGAGTGCGATATCCGCGCCGGGCGCGCCCGGACCACAGGACGCGTGTCGGTCGTGGCGCACCTTGCGCGCCCGGAGCCGGTGTCCCGCTCCCCCCTCCCATTCACGCGGGACCGCCGGCCACGGCGGCCTGCACGGGCGCGTGAGGCCAAGGCTGACGTCGGACCGCTACCCCGCAGCGTCACGCCCGTGCAGCTCGAGCTCATCCGCGCGCGCCTCCAGCGCCGCGATCACGAACGCCACGTGGGAGTCGAACTCCGCCCCCAGCCGATCGGCGCCACCGCGCACGTCGTCGCGGTTGACCGCCGCCGCGAAAGACGGCTGCTTGAGCTTCTTCTTCACCGACTTGGGCGTGAGGCCGTGGATGCCCTCCGGCCGCACCCACGCGCAGGCGACGAGAAAGCCGCACAGCTCGTCGACCGCGAGCAGCGTCCGGTCCAGCTCGGTCTCGGCCGGCACGCCGAGGAAGTCCGCGTGGGCGGCGATTGCGTGGACCATCTCGGGCGGTGCGTCGCGCGACTCGAGCTCGGCGATGATCGTGCGCGGATGGCCGCGCTCGGTGTCGTCCATGTCCGAGAAGCGCTCGTAGTCGGCGTCGTGCAGCAGGCCCGTGACGCCCCACAGCTCGGCATCGTGGCCGTCACGCTCCGCAAAAGCGACCATCGCGGCCTCGACGGCCTGGCAGTGGCGGCGCAGGGATTCGGATCGGACCCAATCCGTGAGCAGGGACCACGCCTCCTCGCGCGAAATCCGGGACGGCATGGCTGTTACCCTAGCCCAGCCCAACGGCCCTGCTCCCGTCGCCGGAAAGCACCCTCTCATGGAGAAGTTCGTCATCGATGGCGGCACCGCGCTCACGGGCACGATCACGCCCGCCGGCAACAAGAACGGTGCCCTGCCGATCCTCGCGGCGTCGGTCCTGACCGAGGACGAGGTCGTGGTCCGCAACGTCCCGCGGATCAAGGACGTCGCCGCGATGCTGTCGATCCTCGAGGGGATCGGCGTGCGGATCGCGTGGCTGTCAGACCACGAGGTCGCGCTCTGCGCCGACGGCCTGACCGCCGACGAGGCGGTCATCGACCGCGGGCTCTCCGAGCGCATCCGCGCCTCCTTTCTGCTCGCCGGCCCGCTGCTGGCCCGCTTCGGCCGCGTCCGCATGCCCCCGCCCGGCGGCGACGGCATCGGCCGCCGGCGCCTGGATCCGCATCTCGACGCCTTCGCGGCCCTCGGCGCGACCTTCGAGCACGGTCGTGACATCGACCTGCGCGCGCCGCGCGGCCTGCGTGCCGGCGATGTCTTCATGGACGAACCGTCGGTCATGGGCACGGAGAACGCGCTGCTGGCGGCCGCCGGCACGCCCGGGTCCTCCGTCATCGGCAACGCCGCCTGCGAGCCGCACGTCCAGGACCTCGCGCGCATGCTCGTGAAGATGGGCGCCGACATCCAGGGCATCGGCTCCAACGTCCTGACCGTCAACGGCATGGCGAAGCTGCACGGCTGCGACCACACGATCGGCCCCGACCACATCGAGATCGGCTCGTTCATGGCGCTCGCCGGCGTGACCGGCGGCGAGCTGCGCATCCGCGACACGATCCCCGACGACCTGCGCATGATCCGCCTCGTCTTCGACCGCCTCGGCCTGCGCTCGGAGCTCGACGGCAACGACGTCATCGTGCCCGGCGGGCAGGATCTCGTCATCGCCCGCGACGTCGGCGAGCACAAGATCAAGGTCCAGGACGGGCCGTGGCCGGCGTTTCCCGCCGACCTCACCTCGATCGCGGTCGCGCTCGCCACCCAGTGCTCGGGCTCGGCGCTCATCCACGAGTGGATGTTCGAGAACCGCATGGTCTTCACCGACAAGCTCGTCCTGATGGGCGCCGACATCACGATGTGCGACCCGCACCGGGCGATCATCACCGGGCCCTGCCGGCTGCGCGGCGAGCGCGTCGAGTCGCCCGACATCCGCGCCGGCATGGCGATGCTGATCGCCGCGCTGTGTGCCGAGGGACGCTCGGAGATCGGCAACATCCGCCAGATCGACCGCGGCTACGAGCGCATCGACGAGCGCCTGCGCGAGCTCGGCGCGCGCATCGAGCGCGTGGCCACCGAGCCCGTCTACCACTAGCCCGCGACCACCGGCAGACCCTCGGCCCGCCGGGCCTTCTAGATTCACAGCACCCGTGCGCCCGCAGATCCATCCCATCCCCTCCGGCACCCGCGACGTGCTGCCCGACGAGATGCGCGAGCTGCGCGACATCACCGAGGCGATTCGCGGCATCTTCGAACACGACGGCTACGGCGAGGTGTGGACCCCCGCGCTGGAGTACGAGAACGTGCTCGCGCGCGGTGGTGGCGAGCCGCCCGCCTACCGCGTCTTCGACGACCACGGCGAGGTCCTCGCCCTGCGCACCGACATGACCGTGCCGATCGCGCGGCTGGTCTCCAGCCGGTACCGGACGGCCGAGCCGCCGCTGCGCTTGTGCTACTTCGCCCACGCCTACCGCGGCGTGCGCCCGCACCGCGGCCAGATGCGCGAGTTCCTGCAGGCGGGGATCGAGCTCGTCGGCGCGGCCGGACCGCAGGGCACCGCCGAGGCGCTCACCGTGCTCTACCACGCGCTCGACGCCGTCGGCCTGCGCGACTTCAAGATCGGCCTCGGCGACGCGTCGCTGTACCCGATGCTCCTGCGCTCGCACGACGTGCCGCAGGACGCCGTCGAGCTGCTCATGGACACGCTCATCCGGCGCGACTTCGTCGCCCTCGAGGCCGAGCTCGGCCGCCTCGGCCTGGATGACGCCGACGCCGAGCTGCTGCTGCGCATGCCCCAGATCCGCGGCGGCTCGGAGGTGCTCGACGCCGACGCCGGCGCCCCGGTCGCCAACGCGGTGGCCGGCCTGGCCGGCGTCTATGAGCTGCTGCTGCCCGAGGTCGCCGAGCGCGTCATCTTCGACCTCGGCCTCGTGCGCAGGATGGGCTACTACACCGGCGCGGTCTTCGACGTCTACGACCCGGCGCTCGGCGCCCCGCTCGGCGGCGGCGGGCGCTACGACGACCTGCTCGGCCGCTTCGGCCGGCCGCTGCCCGCCGTCGGCTTCGCGCTGACCATCGACCGGCTGCACATCGCGCTGACCGGCGAGGAGAGCAGCGCCGAGGCATGACGACGCCGCCGCCCACCCCGGACCTCGTAATCGCCGTCCCGCGCGGCGCGCTCATGCGCGAGACGCTCGACCGCCTCGACGCGATCGGCATCGACACTGCCGAGGTGCGCTCCAACGACCGCAAGCTGCTGTTCGCCGACGTCGGCATCGTCACGATGCGCCCGTCCGACGTGCCGACGTACGTCGAGGCCGGCGCCGCCGACGTCGGCATCACCGGCAAGGACGTCCTCACCGAACAGCCCGACCGCGAGGTCTACGAGCTGCTCGACCTCGGCTACGGCGCCTGCACGATGGTCCTCGCCACCGTCGACGGGCTCGACCCCTCCGTGGAGGCGCTGCGCCGCCTGGGGGTCATGCGCGTGGCGACGAAGTACCACAAGACCGCCGCCGCGTACTTCGAGGCGACCGGCCGCCAGGCGGAGATCGTCGAGGTCAAGGGCTCGGTCGAGCTCGCGCCGCTGACGGGCCTCGTCGAGGCGATCGTCGACCTCACCGCGACCGGCACGACGCTGCGTGAGAACAACCTCGTCATCCGCGAGGAGCTGTTCGTCTCGACCGCCCGCCTGATCGCCAACCCGGTTTCCCACAAGCTCAAGGCCGCGGCGATCGACGCGATGCTGGAGCAGCTGCGTGCGCGTTGAGCGCGTCGCGGTGGACGGCGACCCGGTTTCCGCGGCAGCCTCCGTGCGTGCGCTCGCGCCCGCGCCGGCATCGGTGAGCGGCGTCGTCGCGGAGATCGTCGGCGCCGTCCGCGAGGGCGGCGACCGCGCGCTGCGCGAGCTCGTCGCGCGCTTTGACATGGGCGGTGCGCCTGCGCCGGTGGATCTGCGCGTCCGGCTCGAGGAGCTCGACGCCGGGCTGCTCGACGACGACGTGCGCGCCGGCCTGGAGGTCGCGATCACGAACGTCGCGCTCGTCGCCGACGCCGCGGTCGGCGCGGACGTCGACGTCACGCTGGCGCAGGGTCAGCGCGTCGTGCTGCGCGAGGTGCCCGTGCGCCGCGCCGCGATCTACGTGCCGGGCGGCCGGGCTCCCTACCCGTCGACGGTCGTCATGGGCGTCGTGACCGCGCGCGCCGCCGGCGTCGAGGAGGTCGCGGTGCTCACGCCGCCGCCGATCGACCCCGTCATCCGCGGCACCTGCGACCTGTGCGGCGTGCACGAGGTCTACGCGATGGGCGGCGCCCACGGCGTGGCGGCCCTGGCGTACGGGACGGAGACGATCGAGCGCGCGGACGTCATCGCCGGCCCGGGCAGCCTGATCGTGCAGGAGGCCAAGCGCCAGGTCTGCGACCGCGTCGGCATCGACGGCTTCTACGGGCCCAGCGACGTGCTCGTGTTCGCCGACGCGTCGGCCGACCCCGAGCTCATCGCGCTCGACCTGCTCGCCCAGGGCGAGCACGGGCCCGGCGCGCCGGTGGCGCTCGTCTCCGGCTCGTCGCCGCTGCTGCACGCGGTCCGCGCCGAGCTCGAGCGACTGCACGCCGATCGCGCGCACTCCGAGCCCGCGGCCTTCGTGCTCGTCCACGCCGCGTCGCTGCTGGAGGCGCTGCGCTTCTGCGAGGCGTTCGCGCCCGAGCACCTCGAGCTCGTCGGCCCGTCGGTCGAGCGACTCGCGCCGCGCGTGCGCTCGGCGGGCTGCGTCTTCGTCGGCGCCGCGGGCGCGACCGCGTTCGGCGACTACGTCGCGGGTTCGAACCACAGCCTGCCCACGGGTGGCTCCGCGCGCTACGCCTCGGGCCTGTCGCCACGGGCGTTTCGCCGCCGGATGAGCGAGGTCCACATCGGCGCCGCGGCGCCCGCACTCGCGGCGGCCGGCGCGCCGATCGCGCGCGCCGAGGGATTCACCGTGCACGCCGAGTCGATGGTGGCGCGCGTGGGGGAGAATGCGCCGCGATGACCGCCGCTCCCCGCACAGCCCAGCGCCAGCGCCGCACCGGCGAAACGGATATCGCGCTCGAGCTCGGCCTCGACGGCAGCGGCGCCGGCCGCCGTGACACCGGTGTCGGCTTCCTCGACCACATGCTCGACCTGCTCGCGCGCCATGGGCGGCTGGACCTCACCGTGGTGGCGAAGGGCGACCTGCAGACGGGCTCGCATCACACCGTCGAGGATGTCGGGATCGTGCTCGGCCAGGCGCTCGACGCGGCGCTCGGCGATCGCCGCGGGATCTACCGCTACGGCCACGCGGTGGTGCCGATGGACGAGGCGCGCGCGATCTGTGCGATCGACGTCTCCGGGCGGGCGTTCGTCGTGCTGCACGACGGCGGGCTGCCGGCGGGGGAGACCGGCGGCTTCGAGCACGAGCTGCTCGAGGAGTTCTTCCGTGCGGTGGCCGGCAACGCGCGCCTGACTGTGCACCTCGAGGTCCAGGCGGGGACGAACGCGCACCACATGATCGAGGCGTCCTTCAAGGCCTTCGCCCGCGCGCTGCGCGCGGCGGTCGCGATCGACCCGACCGAGAGCGGCGTGCCGTCGACGAAGGGCACGCTGACCGGATGAGGCGCGCGCGATGACGGCGATCGCGATGGTCGACTACGGGATGGGCAACCGCCGCTCGGTGGCCAAGGCCTTCGAGCACGTCGGAACGCCGATCGCGCAGACCTCCGATCTCGACGAGCTGCGGGCGGCCGACGGGCTCGTCGTGCCGGGCGTCGGCGCGTTTCCGGAGGCGATGCGCCGTCTGCGCGCGCTCGGCCTCGACGAGGTGGTGCGCGCCCACGCACAGGCCGGCAAGCCGGTCATCGGCCTGTGCCTGGGGATGCAGTTGCTCTTCGAGCGCTCGGTCGAGCACGAGGGCTCCGCCGGGCTGGGCCTGCTGGCCGGCGAGGTCGTGCGGCTGGATCCGCAGGGCCTGAAGCTGCCGCACATCGGCTGGAACTCCGTGCAGTGGGAGCGGGCGTCGGCGCTCTGCGAGGGCCTGCCCGACCCGGCCGCCTTCTACCACGTGCACACGTTCGTGGCGCGGCCCGAGGACCCGTCGATCGTGCTCGGCCGCGGCGACTACGGCTCGCCGTTCGTCTCGTTCGTCGCATCGGGCAACGTCTTCGGCGCCCAGTGCCACCCGGAGAAGTCCTCGACGCACGGGCTGGCGCTGCTGCGCAACTTCGTGGGCATCTGCGCAGCGGTCCACGCGTGATCCTCTATCCCGCGATCGACATCGCCGGCGGCCGCGCGGTGCGGCTCGTGCAGGGCGACTTCGATGCCGAGACGGTCTACGCCGACAGTCCGCCGGAGGCCGCGCGGGCGTGGGTCGAGGCGGGCGCGCGCTACCTGCACATGGTCGACCTCGACGGCGCCCGCACCGGATCGCCGCAGAACCTCCACCACCTCGCGCGGGTCGTAGAGCAGCTCGGCGTGCCCGTGCAGTACGGCGGCGGGCTGCGCTCGATCGACGCGGTGGCCGGCGCGATCGAGGCCGGCGCCGCGCGCGCGATCCTCGGCACCGCGGCGTTCGCCGACGTCGACTTCCTCGACGAGGCCGTCGCCCGCTACGGCAAGCGGATCGTGGTCAGCGTCGACACGCGCAGCGGCTTCGTGACGACCGCGGGCTGGACGGAGACGACGACGCTGCCGGCCGAGGCCGCCATCGAGCGCCTGCAGGACCGCGGCGTGCGCACGTTCGTCTACACGAACGTCGACAAGGACGGGCTGCTCGGCGGCCCGGACCTCGACGATGTCCGCCGCATCGCCGCCGTCGTGCGCGGGCACTTCATGTACTCCGGCGGGATCGGGAAGCTCGAGGATCTCGTCGCGCTCGCCGGGCTGCGCCAGGTCAACCTCTCCGGCGTGATCGCCGGCAAGGCGCTCTACGAGCGGAAGTTCACGGTCGCCGAGGGCGCTTCGGCGCTGGCGGGCTCGGCCGCCGATGCCGGAGCGTAGTGGGGGCGGGTCGGCTTATTCATGTGGGGCATGCACAAGTCGACCCGCGGTCGTCGGGGCCGGTCGACGTGAGTGGCGGTTGTCGCTCCATGCGAGGGGTTTCGCGCCAACCGCCGGGTTTGTTCGAGCAGTTCTCCGGCACCACGGCGACCAGGACCAGGCGGCGGCCGCTGCACTAGCCTCGGCTCCGTGCACCTCAAGCGCGTCATCCCCTGTCTCGACGTCGACGCCGGCCGCGTCGTCAAGGGCACGAACTTCGTCGACATCCGCGACGCCGGCGACCCCGTCGAGCTCGCCGCGCTGTACGACGCCGCCGGCGCCGACGAGCTCGTCTTCCTCGACATCACCGCGACGAGCGACAAGCGCGACACGGTCGTCGAGCTCGCGCGGCGGGTGGCCGACGAGTGCTTCATCCCCTTCACGATCGGCGGCGGGATCCGCTCGGTCGACGACGCGCAGGGCGTGCTCGACGCGGGCGCCGACAAGGTCGCGGTCAACTCGGCCGCGGTCGCGCGGCCGGAGCTGATCGGCGAGCTGGCCGACGTGTTCGGCGCGCAGTGCGTGGTGCTGGCGATCGATGCCAAGGCGCGCAGCGGCGCGCCGGAGGATGGCTGGGAGGTCTTCGTGTCGGGCGGGCGCACGGCCACCGGGATCGACGCGGTGCAGTGGGCGCGCGATGGTGTCGAGCGCGGCGCCGGCGAGATCCTCCTGACGAGCATGGACCGCGACGGGACCAACGACGGCTACGACCTCGCGCTCACGCGCGCGGTCGCCGACGCCGTCGCCGTCCCGGTGATCGCCTCCGGCGGGGCGGGCACCCTCGAGCATCTCGCCGCCGCGCTGCAGGCCGGCGCCGACGCGGCGCTCGCGGCCTCGATCTTCCACTACGGCACGTACCGCGTCCGCGACGCCAAGGCGCACCTTCTGGCGGCGGGCATCGCCGTGCGCCCGTAGCGCCGACACGCCCAGGGCCCCATCGTCGAGTGACAGGTCGATCGCGTCGCGCCGCCGGCCTGTCGATCGCCCATGAGATCCATGAACGACTGACAGGCCGGCCACCGCCATCGCTCCACCTGTCACTCGACCATCCGTCAACGCTACCCCGACCGCCGACCCGGCACGGACGCGCCCACCCCAGCGCCTCACACCCTCAGCGATGCCGTTCAACCACGCGGACACGCACCGGACGCGGCGCGAAGCGCATGTCGAGGTGCGCGAAGCGCCACCGCCAACCCCCACCGAACGCGGCGCGAAGCGCACGCTCCGGGGAGCGCGAAGCGCCACCGCGCACTGCGCACCCCGCACCCCGCCACGTCACCGCCGCGCGCGAGTGTGCGTATGGCAGTGGCTGTGGCGCAACACGATCGTCTTGCCGCGCACCTTGTACACGTGCCGGTGGCGGTGGCAGCTGCGACCGTAGTGGCCGCTGCTGTGACGGTGGCCGTGGCGGCCGAAGCGGTACTTCAGCTGACGCTCCCGGCGCGCCAGCGCGCGCGCTCTCGCCCGGCGGGCCGCTCGCTTGCGCGCAAACGCGCGCTGCGCCCGGGTCTGGCTGCGCGCGCTGCGCGCCGCGGCGCGGTCGAACGGCCGCCCCCGCGGATCGAGCGCGAACAGCGATGTGTAGGCGGTGAAGTAGACGCGCCGGCCGTCGCTGATGGCGGGGTTGAACGCGCCGCGGCGCGTGCGCCACAGCGTCTTGCCGGTGCTCGCGCCCAGCGCCCACGTCATGCGCCGGCCGAGGTCGGAGACGAAGACCGCGTCGCCGATGATCGTCGCAGCGCCGGAGATCTTGGTGCCCAGCGAGCGCACCCAGCGCGGCGCTCCGGTGCGCGCGTTGAGCGCGTAGAAGCGGCCGTCGTAGGAACCGATGTAGACGGTCGGACGCCCGCCCCGGGCCTGCCCGACGGCCGGCGACGCGTAGACGTAGCCGCCCGTGCTGCGGCTCCACGCGAGCTTGCCGTCGGCGCTCGACAGCGAGTAGACCGTGCCGTTCGTGCTGCCGATGTAGACGCGGCCGTACTCGACGGCGGCGGTCGAGTAGAAGTTGCCCCCGCCGAGGCCGAGCGCTGCGGCGCCGGGTGCCGTCGACCAGATCTTCCTGCCGTCGGTGCGGCGGATCGCGTGGACCCGGCCGCCGTAGTCGCCGAAGTACAGCTTGCCGGAGTCCAGCGCGATCGCGCCCTTCACCGCCCCGGCGGCCTTCGCGCGCCAGCGCACGACCCCGTCGCGCGCGCGCAGCGAGTAGACGGTGCCGTCCTCGCTGCCGATGTAGACGCGGCCATGGTCGATCAGCGGTGAGGACTCCGAGCGGCTGGGCAGCCGGCGCGACCAGCGCGTGCTGCCCGTCTTGGCCCTGATCGCGATGACCCGCCCGGCGTTCTCCTGCTTGGTGCGGCTGAGGAGCACCGCATAGATCGTGCCGTCGTGGCACGCGGGCGACGCGGCGGCCAGGTAGCCGAGCTTGCGCCGCCAGCTCACCCGGCCGGTCGCGCGGGAGATCGCGTAGAGAGCACCGTTGTTCTTGAGCAGGTACACGCGCCGGCCGCAGAGCACCGGCGAGAACTCCAGCAGCACCGTGCCGCGCCGCGCCCACGCCTGCCGGTAGGGCGGGCGCGGCGTCCGGCGCAGGGGAAGGTGATGCGTACGCGCCTTCGAGTAGCCATAGACCGGCCAGTTGAAGCCGTCGTCGGCCGGATGGCCGTTGGCACGAGGGGCTTTGGCGGTCGCGGAGGGCGTGTCCTCGTTCGTGTCGACGAACCCGACGTCCGGATTGAAGACGTCGTCCTTGCGGTCGAACGCCACCAGGGCGCCGGCGACACAAAGCACGAGCAGGACAGCCCCGATCGCGAGCCGCGGAAGCGGACGCTCGCCGCGGGGCGAAGGGCTCACCTCGGCAATGGTAGAGGCCGGGGTGGCGGCGTCCGCCGGTTGGCCGGGGTGGCGTCCGCCGGTTGGCCGGGGCCGTCCGCAGAGCGGGCGGGGGGCGCATACGCGCGAGACTGTGGCGATGGAGGATCTGCGCCAGCGCCTGCGCGAGCTGCCCTGCGGGCGGCGCCTGCTCGACGCCGCCGGCGCCACGGGCGGCGGGCATCTCGTCGGCGGCGCCGTCCGCGACCTGCTGCTGGACCGGACGCCGCGCGAGCTCGACGTCGTCGTCGAGGGCGACGTCGACGCGCTCGCAGCCCGGCTCGCCGACAGGCCAGGGGCGGGGGCAGGGGCTGGGGCCGACGCCGTCGCGGTCGGGCACAGCCGCTTCGGCACCGCGACCGTACGAGCCGGCGGCTGCCGCTGGGACCTCGCCGCCGCGCGCGCCGAGACCTACGCGCGGCCGGGCGCACTGCCCGACGTCCGCCCGGCCGGCATCGAGGAGGACCTGCGCCGCCGCGACGTGACGGTCAACACGCTCGCGCTGGACCTCGCCACCGGCGAGCTGCGCAGCGCGCCGCACGCGCAGGAGGACCTCGCCGCCGGCCGGCTGCGCGTCCTGCACGACGCGAGCTTCCTCGACGACCCCACCCGCCTGTGGCGCGTCGCGCGCTACGCCGCGCGCCTCGGCTTCGAGCTCGAAGCGCACACGGCGGACCTGGCCCGCCAGGCCGTGCGCGGCGGCGCGCTGGATACGGTCTCGGGCGCGCGCATCGGCAACGAGCTGCGCCTCGCGCTCGGCGAGCCCGACCCGATCGCGGCGCTCGCGGCCGCCGTCGGGCTCGGCCTGGCGCCGTGGGCGGCGCCCGATCGGTCGCTGACCGAGCGCGCCCTCGCACTCCTGCCGGACGGCGAGGGGCGCCGCGACCTGCTCGTGCTCGCCGCCGCGCTGGCGCAGCAGCCCGCCGACGCGACCCTCGCGGACCTGCAGTTCACCGCCGCCGAGCGCGCGATCGTGCGCGCCTGCACGCAGACGCCCCCGCTCGACGACCCGCCGCAGTCGCGGCGGCCCTCCGCGCTGGCGCGCATGCTGCGCGGGCTGCCGGTCGAGGCGGTCGCCCTGGCGGCCGCGCGCGGCGGGGGCGAGGCCGCGGCGCGCCGCTGGCTGGGGGAGCTGCGCCACGCCGGACTGCAGATCGGCGGCGACGACCTGCGGGCGGCCGGCGTCCCCGAAGGGGCCGACCTCGGCCGTCGCCTGCAGGCCGTGCTCGACCTGCGGCTCGACGGCGCGCTGGGCGACGATCGCGCAGCGCAGCTCGCCGCTGCGCTCGCGGTCGCACCGCGCGCGAGCACAGCGTGACGCCGTGCTACAAATGAGAACGATGTCCACGGCGCCCAAACCGAAGATCACGACCCCGATGCGGTCCAAGAACGTCTGGGGCGAGCGGCTGCAGCCGCCGTTCTCGGCCGTCGGCGATCACATCGGCTGCGAGCTGCCCGGTGGCCGCGCGCTGTTCTTCACGCGCCGCGGCGGCGTCTCCGGCGAGCCCTTCGAAGAGCTCAACGTCGGCCTGGACACCAACGACTACATGCCGGCCGTCGAGGAGAACCGCCGCCGGACCGCTGAGCAGATCGGCATCCCGCTGGAGCGCTGGCTGGAGGTCAAGCAGGTCCACGGCTCGGACATCGCGCTCGTCACCGAGCCGCCCGACCCCAAGGCCAAGCCGGCCGAGGCCGACGGCATCGCGACCACGCTGACCGATCACGTCGCCGTCGTCATCACCGCCGACTGCCTGCCGGTCGCGCTGTTCGCCGCCGAGGGCGTGGCGATGATCCATGCCGGCTGGCGCGGCCTGGCCGCCGACGTGCTCAAGAAGGGCGTCGAGACGCTGCGCGAGGCCGGCGCCACCGACATCCAGGCCGCGATCGGGCCGAGCATCGGCGTCTGCTGCTACGAGGTCAACACCTGGGTGCACCGCTCGTTCATGCGCTACCCGCGCGGCGTGGCGCGCCTGAGCAACCACGCGCACCTCAAGAACGTCGCGCGCCTGCAGCTGCAGCACGCCAAGGTCCCGCTCGACATGGTCCACGACGTCGACATCTGCACGATGTGCGCGCCGCGCAGCCTGTTTCACTCGCATCGCCGCGACTACGGCGCCGACCCGAAGGACACGGGCCGCCAGGCGAGCGCGGTCTGGCGGGTCGCCGACGACGCGCCCGCCGGCGGTTGACCGAGCCGATCGACGGGCTCACCGCCGCGCGCGTTCGCGCGAACCTCGCGGAGGTGCGCGAGCGCATCGCCGCCGCCGCGGCGAGAGCCGGGCGCGAGCCCGCCGGGATCGAGGTCGTGGCGGCCGTGAAGTACGTGCCGCTCGAGCAGCTCGGCGCGCTCGCCGACGGCGGCGTGGCCGTCGCGGGCGAGAACCGCGCGCAGGATCTGCAGGCGAAGGCCGCGGCCTACGGCGACGCGTTCACCTGGGACTTCATCGGCCATGTGCAGAGCCGCAAGGTCAAGCAGATCGCGCCGCTCGTGCGGCTCATCCACTCCGTCTGCACCGACTCGGTCCTCGCGCAGCTCGAGCGCCACGCACCGGCGGACCTGCGCGTGCTCGTCGAGGTCAACGTCGCGGGCGAGGAGGGCAAGGACGGCGTGGCGCCGGCCGACCTCGACGCGTTCCTCGAGCGCTGCCCGGTCCCCGTCACGGGCCTCATGACGATGCCCCCGCTGGCGCGCGAGCCGCAGGACAGCCGGCGCTGGTTTGCCGCGCTGCGCGAGCTCGCCGCCGCGCGCGGGCTGCCCGAGCTGTCGATGGGAACGACGCAGGACTACGAGATCGCGGTCGAGGAGGGCGCGACGATCGTGCGGATCGGCACGCAACTGTTGGCCTGATCCATGCAGGAGAACTCCCGGCGAGGTCTAACCTTTCGTGTGGCATGGCGTTCAGAGACTCCTGGCATCGCGCGCTCGTGTACTTCGGCCTGGCCGAAGAGCGCGCGTACGTCGACGAATACGAGCTGGAGCGCCAGCGCCATCAGGAGGCCGAACTGCAGCGCGAGCGAGAGCGTGAGCGCGACCGGGCTCGCCCAGCGCCCGAGCCGGAGGCCGAGATGGAGGACCGCTACCGCGAACGCCCCAACGTGCGCCGGCTCGCCCCGCGCCGCCCCCGGCGCGACGACTTCGACGACATCTTCGCCGACGACGAGCCGCGCGGCAGCCGCCCGACGACCGTGCTGCGCCCCGTCGAGCGGACCCGCAACGGAGGGGACGTGCGCGTGCATCTCGTCATCCCGAAGTCGTTCAACGACGCCCAGCAGGTCGCCGACAAGTTCAAGCAGTCGATCCCCGTCGTGCTCAACCTGCAGGCAACCGACAACGACCTCGCCAAGCGGCTGATCGACTTCGCCAGCGGCCTGACCTACGCGCTCGACGGCGGGATGCAGCGCATCGCGCACAAGGTCTTCATGCTCACGCCGCGCAACGTGCAGATCTCCGCCGAGGAAAAAGCGGAGCTGATCGAAAAAGGGTTCTTCAACCAGTCCTGACGGCAGCTTTCGCCGCCTGAGCGGCCGCCAGCCGAGGCCCGTGCCGAGCACTGTTCCAACGGCCGCCGACCCACCCAGGCATCCGAAATCGGCTCGTCAGGACGGCGTGAACTAGGGTTCTGGGACTTATGCGGATTGGCATCATCGGCGCGGGGAACATGGCGACCGCCCTCGCGCTCGGCTGGGGCGAGCCGGTCCTCGTCATCGACCTCCTGCAACCGCGCGCCGAGGCGCTCGTGGCGGCCGTCGGCGGCGAGGTCGTCACGTCGCACCGCGAGCTCGCCGAGCGCGCCGACGTCGTCGTCCTCGCGCACAAGCCGCACGCCCTCGAGCGCGTGGCGGCGAAGCTCGACGGCATGGCCAAGGGCATCGTCTCGATCCTCGGCGGCGTGCCGCTCGCCGCGCTGCGCGCCGCCTACGGCGCAACCCCGGTCGTGCGCATGATCCCGAGCGTCCCGGTCGAGGTCCGTGCCGGCGTCAGCTGCCACGCGCGCGACGACGACGCCGATCCCGACCTGCAGGCGCAGGCGATCGCGCTGTTCGAGCGCGTCGGCCTCGTCAAGACCATCGACGAGTCGCAGTTCGAGATCGCCATGGGCCTGATGAGCTGCGCGCCGGCCTACGTGGCGCTCGTCGCCGAGGCGCAGGTCGACGCCGGCGTGCGGGCGGGGATGCCGGCCGACGTAGCCGGCGAGCTCGTCGCGGCGAGCATCGGGGGGACCGCGGCGCTGTTGCAGGCCCGCGGGATGGACACCCTGGCGGTGCGGCGCATGGTCACCTCGCCGGGCGGGAGCACCGCGCGCGGGCTGGCCGCGCTGGAGCACGGCGGCGTGCGGGCCGCCTTCGACGACGCGCTGCAGGCGGTGGTGGCCCGATGACCGGCGCCGCGATCCTCGTCCTGGCGACGGCGCGCGAGTCGATCGCGAACTTCCTCGCCGCGCTGCTGACCGTCTACCTGATCCTGATCTTCGTCTACATCATCACGTCGCTGATCTTCGCGTTCGGGGGGCGGATCCCGTACTCGAAGTGGTCCAGCGCGGCGCTCGGCTTCCTGCGCGACGTCTGCGAGCCGTATCTCGGGATCTTCCGCCGCTTCATCCCGCCGATCGGCCCGGTCGACGTGAGCCCGATCGTGGCGATCCTCGTACTCCAGATCGTCGGCTTCGCCTTCCTCATCCCCCTGATCCGCGGGTGAACCCGCCGACAGCCGCGCCGTCGCCGCGTGGCGCGGGCGTGCGCGCCGCGATCGTGCTCGCCGGCGTGCTGGCCGCCGACCAGCTCGTCAAGGCGCTCGTCACGTCGTCGCTGGAGCGCGGCGAGGAGCGCGACCTCGTCTGGTTCGTCGACCTCGTCAACACGCGCAACTCCGGCGTCGCCTTCGGCCAGCTGCAGAACGGCGGTGTGATCGTCTCGGTCGTCATCGCCCTCGCGCTGGCGGCGCTGCTGGTCTTCTTCGTCCGCAACGCGCACCGGCCGCTGGTCTGGCTGCCGACCGGGATGCTGCTCGGCGGCGCGCTGGGCAACATCGTCGACCGTGTGCGCGAGGGCGCCGTCATCGACTACCTCAAGCTGCCGCACTGGCCGGCGTTCAACGTCGCCGACGCGTCGATCACCGTGGGCGTGGTCATCCTGCTGGTGGTGATCGAACGTGGCGATCGAGCTGAACGTCGCCGCTGAGTCGGCCGGCGAGCGGCTCGACGTGCTGCTCGCCGCGGCGCTCGGCTCGCGCTCGCGCGCCCAGCGGCTGATCGTCGCGGGACGGGTGCTCGTCGACGGCGAGACCGTCAAGAAGAACCACCGCCTCTCCGGCGGCGAGGCGGTCGCCGTCGACGACTCGCCCGAGCGCAGCGAGCTGCCCGCTGCGGACGCCCCGGTCGCGCAGTTCGCCGTGGCCTACGAGGACGAGCACCTGATCGTCGTCGACAAGCCCGCGGGCGTCGTCGTGCATCCGGCCCGCGGGCATCGCGAGGGCACCCTGGCCCAGGCGCTCGCCGGACGGGCCGGCGGCGGCGACGACCCCTGGCGGGCGGGGATCGTGCACCGCCTGGACCGCAACACCTCGGGGCTGCTCGTCGTCGCCAAGGACGACGCGGTCCACCGCGGGCTGAAGGAGGCGCTGGCGCGACGCGAGATCCGCCGCGAGTACCTCGCGCTCGTCGAGGGCCGGCCGCCGTCGCGCAGCGGCACGATCGAGGCGCCGATCGGGCGCGATCGCCGCAAGCGGATCCTCATGTCGACCGACAGCGACGCCGCTAAGGACGCGATCACGCATTTCGAGATCGAGCGCGCGCTACCGCTGGCCACGCTGCTGCGCGTGCGCCTGCAGACAGGCCGCACGCATCAGATCCGCGTCCACCTGCAGGCGATCGGCCATCCCGTCTGCGGCGACCCCGAATACGGCCACAAGAACCTCTACGGCCTGCGCCGGCAGTTCCTGCACGCCGCCCGACTGGCGTTTGGGCATCCGGTGACGGGGCAGGAGATCGATCTCGCCTCGCCGTTGCCGGCCGACCTGCTCGCGGCGCTGGAGCAGGCAGGACCTTAACGCAGCGGGGCGGCCCGTCCAAAGGCCGCCCCGCCACCCCACATCACGAACCGAGTCCACCGGAGGTAGGGGAAGGGAGGACTCGCTCCGCAACAGGCACAACGTACCTCGGCGCGGAACCTTGCGTAAACTCCTCTCGGACGAACTCGATTGTCCTACGACCCCACCGGTCGCTGCGACGCGGTCCTGCCCGGCTCCGAACGGCGCCGGGTCCCGCTCGTGCCGGTGGGCTTCAAGCCACGCATCACCACCTAAGGAGCAGGAACCATGGCCCAGATCGGGATCAAGGAGCTGCTGGAGGCCGGCGTGCACTTCGGCCACCAGACTCGTCGCTGGAACCCCAAGATGCGCCGTTTCATCCACGGCGAGACCGGCGGCATCTACGTCATCGACCTCCTGAAGACCGAGCGCCTGCTGCGCGAGGCGCAGGAGTTCGCGTCCGCCGTCGCCCATCGCGGCGGCACCGTGCTGTTCGTCGGCACCAAGAAGCAGGCGCGTGACGCGGTCAAGGACGTCGCCGAGGCGGCCGGCATGCCGTACGTCAACCACCGCTGGCTCGGCGGGCTGCTGACGAACTTCCAGACGATCAACCAGCGCATCAAGCGCCTGCACGACCTCGAGCGCTTCGAGACCGAGGGCCAGCTCGCGCTGCTGCCGACGCGCGAGCGCATGGCGGCCGAGGCCGACCTCGCGAAGCTGCGCGCCAACCTCGGCGGCGTCAAGAACATGACGCGCACGCCCAACGCGATGGTCGTCATCGACCTCAAGGTCGAGGAGATCGCCGTCCGCGAGGCGCAGCGCCTGCGGATCCCCGTCATCGGCCTCGTCGACACCAATTGCGACCCGGACGGCATCGACTACGTCATCCCGGGCAACGACGACGCGATCCGCTCGTGCGCGCTCGTCACGCGGGCGATCGGCGACGTCGTCGGCGAGGGCAACAAGCTCTTCCGCGAGCGCGAGGAGAACGCCCGCAAGGAGGCCGAGGAGGCCGCCCGCCGCGACGCCGAGGCGCGCGCCGCCCGCGAGGCCGAGCAGGCCGCGGCCCGCGAGGCGGCGGCGCAGGCCGAGCGCGAGGCGGCCGAGGCAGCCCGGGCTTCGGCAGCCGAGGCCGAGGCCGCCACCGCAGCCGCGGCGGCCGCCGAGGCCGAGGCCGTCAAGACGACCGCCGACGGCGGCGGCGACCGCCAGGTCGCCGAGGCGCAGGTGGCCGAGGCCGTGCTGGACGCCGGCACGCCGGTGCCCGACGCCAAGGTCGCGCAGGCCGCCAACGCCGCGACCGCGCCCGCGCAGAAGGACGACGTGCAGGGCGGTTCGCCCGACCCGGCGCCGCCGGCGGAGGACCAGACGCCGGACCCGGCCTCGCCGCCGTCCGAGCCGCTCGTCGAGGCTGCCGAGGCTGCCGAGGCGCCCGCCAAGCCGGCCCGCCGCAAGCGCGCCAAGAAGGCCGACGCACCGGCCGCCGACACCCCGGCCGCCGCCACGGCCACCGCACCCGACGCAGCCACCGTACCCGACGCCGCCACCGCACGAGAGACGGAGGAAGCACCCAAGTGAGTGACATCAGCGCCAAGGACGTCAAGGCCCTGCGCGAGCAGACCGGCGCGGGCATGATGGATTGCAAGCGCGCCCTGCAGGAGACCGGGGGCGACATGGACGCCGCGGTCGAGCTGCTGCGCGTGCAGCTCGGCAACAAGATCGGCAAGCTCGCCGGCCGCGACGCGACCGAGGGCACCGTGCAGTCCTACATCCACGCCAACGGCAAGGTCGGCGTGCTCGTCGAGGTCGACTGCAACACGGACTTCGTCGCGCGCAACGACGAGTTCATCGCGTTCGCCAAGGACGTCGCCATGCACGTCGCGGGCTCGCCGACGACGCGCTACGTCTCCGAGGCCGAGATCCCCGCCGCCGACCGCGACGCCGAGCTGCGCGTCTTCGAGGCCCAGGCCGCCGACAAGCCCGAGAACGTGCGCGCGAAGATCGCCGAGGGCAAGCTGCGCAAGTGGATGGAGGAGACCGTGCTGCTGCATCAGCCGCACATCAACTCCGACAAGCACGACGGCAAGACGATCGAGGACCTGCGCGCCGACCTGTCGAGGAAGACCGGCGAGAACGTCGTCGTCCGGCGCTTCGCGCGCTTTCAGGTCGGCGAGTAGGGCCGACCGGTGGTCGGCGACCCGCGATGACCTCCGCGCCGGAGCCCGCCTTCAAGCGGGTCCTGCTCAAGCTGTCCGGTGAGGCGCTCATGGGCGACCTGGAGTACGGGACCGATCCGCAGCGGGTGCGCACGATCGCCGCGCAGATCGCGGGCGTGCACCGCAGCGGCGTCGAGACCGCGATCGTCGTCGGCGCGGGGAACATCTACCGCGGGCTGAAGGGCGCAGCCGCGGGGATGGATCGCGCGACCGCCGACTACATGGGCATGATGGCCACCGTCCTCAACGCGCTGACGATGCAGGACGCGCTGGAGAAGGAGGGATCGGCGACCCGCGTGCAGTCGGCGATCACGATCTCCGAGGTCGCCGAGCCCTACATCCGCCGCAGGGCGATGCGCCACCTCGAGAAGGGCCGGATCGTGATCTTCGCCGCCGGCACCGGCAACCCGTTCTTCACGACCGACACGGCGGCCGCGCTGCGCGCGGTGGAGATCCACGCCGAGGCGATCCTCATGGCCAAGAACGGCGTCGACGGCGTGCTCACCGGGGACCCCCGCGTCGACGCCGATGCGACGCTCATACGCGAGATCAGCCACATGGAGGCCCTGCGGCGCGGGCTGCGGGTCATGGACTCCACGGCGCTGACGCTCTGCGCCGAGAACCACATGCCGCTCTACGTCTTCAACATGAACGACGAGCGCAACATCGAGCGGATAGTGTCCGGCGAACAGGTGGGAACGGTGGTGGTGACGCGAGATGAGTGAGCTGATCGACGAACTGCTGGAGGACGCGGGCGACCGGATGAGCAAGTCGGTCGACGCGACCAACCACGAGTTCAACTCCGTCCGCACGGGGCGGGCCAGCCCGGCGCTGCTCGACCGCGTCCACGTCGACTACTACGGCGCCTCGACGCCGCTGCGCCAGCTGGCGACGATCAACGCCGCCGAGGCCCAGCTGCTCACCGTGCAGCCCTACGACAAGTCGTCGCTGAAGGCGATCGAGAAGGGGATCACCGAGGCCAACCTCGGCCTGACGCCGAGCAACGACGGCAACATCATCCGGCTCGTCATCCCGCAGCTCACCGAGGAGCGCCGCAAGGAGTTCGTGAAGATGGTCCGCCACATCGCCGAGGAGGGCCGGATCGCGATCCGCAACGTGCGCCGCGACGTCATGCACGACCTGCGCGAGCTCAAGGAGGGCGGCGACGTCGGCGCCGACGAGGAGCACCGCGCCGAGACGAGCCTCACGAAGCTCACGAACGACAAGATCGGCGAGCTCGACGCGCTGCTGAAGGGCAAAGAAGAAGAGATCCTCGAGGTCTAGATGGCGGTGGCCGAGCGCGGCGAGGCGGCGCGCTACGTCGCGATCATCACCGATGGCAACGGGCGCTGGGCGAAGTCGCGGGGGCTGCCGACGCTCGAGGGCCACCGCGCCGGTGCCGACAACCTCAAGGCCCGCCTGCGCGACGCCGGCGAGCTGGGCGTGCTCGAGCTGACCGTCTACTCGTTCTCGACGGAGAACTGGTCGCGCCCCGCCGACGAGGTCAGCGGCCTCATGGCGATGTTCGCCGAGCGGATCGTCGGGGAGACCCCGGAGCTGCACGACAGCGGCGTGCGGATGCGCTTCGTCGGGCGGCGCAGGGGCGTCGATCCCCAGCTCGTCGAGCAGATGGACTGGGCGGAGGCGCTGACGGCGGGCAACGACAAGATCACGCTCTACGTCGCGTTCAACTACGGCGGCCGCGCGGAGATCGTCGACGCCGCCAAGCGCTTCGACGGCGGCGACGAGGCCGACTTTCGCAAGCTGCTCTACGCGCCCGAGATGCACGACCCGGACCTCATCATCCGCACGAGCGGCGAGAAGCGGCTGAGCAACTACCTCATGTGGCAGTCGGCGTACTCCGAGCTCGTCTTCACCGACCAGCTCTGGCCCGACTTCGATCGCCGCGACTTCGAGGCGGCGATGATGGAATACAGCGCTCGCCGCCGGCGCTTCGGGGGCCGCTGATGGCCGGTCGGCCGCCCGGTCGCCCGACCCGGCCCGCCCGCCCGGCCCGGCCGGCCCGGGCCGCTCGGCCCGCGCGCGCGCCGGCGCGGCGGCCGCGCCGCGACTCGCCGCGCTCGGAGCTCATCGGGCGCCTGCTCGTCGCGGTCCCGGCGGTCATCTACGCGATCGTCATCATCGCCCTCGGCGACTACTGGTTCGCGCTCGGCATCCTGCCGCTCGCGATCATCGCGATCGGCGAGCTCTTCGACCTCTACGCCGACGCCGAGCCGGTCCGCCTGGCCGGCTTCGTCGGGGTCGTCGCGCTCATCCTCGCCGCGTACTTCGGCGACGGATTTCACGTCCTGCTGACGCTGCTGGCCTTCTTTCCGGTGCTGTTCGCGATCACGCTGGCCCAGCGCAAGGCGGGCACGCTGGGGATGGCGGTCACGGTCTTCGGCGTCGTGTGGGTCGGCGTCGCGCTCGCTCACGGCGTGCTGCTGCGCGACCTGCCGCACGGCGGCGGCATCATCGTCGACATCCTCGTCGGTACGTTCATCGGCGACTCGGGCGCCTACATCGGCGGGCGCTGGTTCGGCCGGCGCAAGCTGGCGCCGAGCGTGTCGCCGAACAAGACGGTGGAGGGCCTGGCGATCGGCATGGTCACGGCGGTGCTCGCCACCTGGCTGGCGGGCACCTACCAGGACTGGCTGTCGGGCACCGACGCGCTGCTGCTCGGCCTCGGCGTCGCGCTCGCCGCCCCGCTCGGCGACCTCTTCGAGTCCTTCGTCAAGCGCGACGCGGGCACGAAGGACACCGGCACCCTGTTCGGGCCCCACGGCGGCGCGCTGGACCGGCTCGACGCGGTCCTGTTCACGGCGGTGGTGGGCTACTACCTCTGGCTCATGCTGCTCTAGCGACCCTGGGCGCCGGGGCGCTGGCCGATCCGGTCGACGGCGCCGACCTCGATGGCGCGCGGGTGCCGGGCGTCAGCGGCGGCGCACGAGGACGAGGCGCTGGCTGCGTGACCGGATCGCGCCGCTGGGCTGGCGCGTGGCGACGGTGGCGGTTGCCGACAGGCTGGCGCGGGTGCGCAGGGCTCGGCGCGCGGCGAGCCGCAGGCGCAGCGTGAGCGTCCGCCCGCCCGCCGCCATGGAGTAGCTCGTCCGGGCGATCGTCGTCGTCCGCCCGCGTCCGCCGGGCAGGCGCGCCCTGAGCGTCACCGTGCCGCGGCAGCGCGCGGTGGCGGTCGTGCGGCACTGCAGACGCAGCCGGACGCGGCCCTCGCGGCCGACGCCCGCGCGCGACGCAAGCGCGCCGACCAGGGCGCGCGGGGTGGCGACCGGCGCCGGCGGCGGGGCGAGCACGGCCGGCGGCGGCGGGCCGGCCGGCGGTGGCGGTGGCGGTGGCGGTGAGGCGGCGGCGCCGGGACAGTAGGCGGCCTGCCTCCCGATCGCCCGGTAGGGGCAGTCGGCGATCTCCAGCAGGCGCAGGACGGCTTCGCGGTTGCGGGCCGTCTGCTCGGCGATGACCTCGTCGGGCGGGTAGAAGCCGGGGCTCGCGGTCGTCGGGTACATCTCGAAGGTGAAGGCGAACACGCCCTCGGCACCCCACAGCCAGTCGTCGATCGAGCCGTCGGTGATGTAGAGATCCGATGCCTGCTCGGGGGTGTAGCCGTTGGCGGCGGCCATGCTCCGCCCGATGGCGACGAGCGCCGCGTGCTGGTCTGCGTCGAGGCCCGGGGCGGTGTCGGCGGTCGTGTAGCCGTAGGGCCAGAGCACGAGCTCGCCGTAGGTGTGGAAGTCGATCGCGGCCTTGATCTGCTGCACGCCGCCGATCCGGCGGGAGCGGACGAAGTCGCGGACCGCCTGCGTCTCGGGGGCCGAGAACGGGCTCGGGCCGCGATAGGTCTCCGCGGCCGGATCCCCGCTCGACCCGCCCGGGCAGCAGCCCCACTGGAAGTCCCAGTTGCGGTTGAGGTCGGTGCCGACGGCGGTCGCCGGGGCCGGTGGGGGCTGGCGGTTCTTGCGCCAGAGCGCGTAGGCGCCGGACGCGACGTCGAACTCCGCGCCGTCGGGGTTGAGGCTCGGCAGGATCCAGATCTCGCGGCCGTCGACGGCGGCGCGGACCCGGGCGTCCGTCGCGTAGTCGTCGGTCAGCTCGTGCAGGAGGTACAGGGCCATCTCGACGGTGAGGTGCTCGCGCGCGTGCTGGTTGTGGGTGAACAGGATCTCCGGCTCGTCCTCGTCGCCGGCCGCGTTGTCGGAGACCTTCAGCGCCCAGATCGGGCGGTTCTCATAGCTCGCGCCGATCTGCGTGCGGGTGACGAGCGCCGGATGGGCGGCCATGATCGCGGCTGTCTCGTCGACCCATTCCTGGTAGGTGTGGTAGCCGCCGTCGGTCACCGGGAACGTCCGCGCGCGGGGCGACCCGGGCGCGACGGGCGCGACCGGCGCGACGTACTCGCTCACGCGGTAGGGCAGGCGGCGCAGCCGGCGCAGGTCCGACGGCGAGGCGGTGACGAGCAGCGAGGCATGATCGGCTTCGACGATCGCCGCGCCCGTCGCCGCGACGGCCGCACGATCGAGCGACGTGAGCACCCCGCCGACCTCGTACGTGCCCACCCGCGCCTCGGGGGCCGCCGCCGCGGCGGGCGTCGCCACGAGGCAGATCCCGAGCAGCGCGATGATCAGCCGACGCATCGGCGACCGACAGTACACCCGCACCGGCGGCCGTTCGCGGTCAGGACGTCACGGCCGGTCTCGGCTTGCGGGCCCTAGGGATTGGTCGGTTGCCACAAGAAGCCGGGTCCGGCGCGGCCGCCGTCCGCAAGCTCGAGCGCGGTGAGGGCCAGCGCCTGCTCCTTGCAGGCTTCCATCAGGCCGATCGCCGAGTCCAGGTCGCCGGGCGTGCCGTTGAACGTCGTGTGCAGCGACTTCAGCAGGCTTGTGTACGTGTAGTTGAAGTTGTCGAACAGCGCCAGCGCCTGCGACCCCGGCACGAACGACGAGCGCTGCGGGTCGTCGATGGCGTCGCGCACGCCGGTCGGGTCGATCGGGATCCGATCGCCGGTGTAGGAGTACTGCTCGTCGGGTGGCAGGTCCGGGTCCGGGTTCTTGACGAGCTTGCGCTCGTGCCAGATCTCCGCGAAGCGGTAGTAGTGCGCGAGGTCGCCCTCGGCGTCGCCGTCCAGCGGCGAGGTCTTCGTTCCCTCGCCCTGCTCGACGATGAGGTCGATCGCCGCGATCGCGCTGTCGGCGTCGGTCACCGCGAAGACGTCGGGCATCATCGCGTGCGTGATCTGCCTGGCGGGGTCGCCGGGGAACGTCGCGGTCGGCATCTGCGCTCTGATCAGGGCGTAGAACTGACCGATCGTGAGGTCGGGCACGTCGGCCAGGCGCGCCGTCGGGAAGTTCAGCGGATCCTCGGGCTCCTCGATGACCATGAACGTGTCGTGGACATGGTCGCGGGTGAGCTTCTGCAGGGAGACCTGCAGGCCCGTCTCGACGGAGCCGGGCAGCGGTCCCGGGTACGTCGGGACGAAGCACGGCTCGTCGATCACCGGCGCGCCGCCCAGCGCGTTGAGGATGTTGCAGGCGAACGCCATGTGCATCATCTCGTCGATCACGACCGAGCGGATGAGGCCGGCCACCTCGCTGTTCTTGCCCGGCTCGATCGAGTACAGCGCGTAGAGGTACGGGGGGATCGTCGAGTGCTCGAGCTTGATCGCGTTCTGGACCGCCGTCTTCAGCCCGTCCGGCTTCGTCAGGTCGTCCGCGAGGCCGCGGCTCAGGCGCAGCATGCCTCAGTCCTCCTCGGGCGGGGACCCGTCGCCGACCATGCGTGCGGCGGCGGCCGCCTTGCCCTGCGCCGGCGCGTCCGCCTCGACGGACCGCGCGACCGCCGCGGGCCGCGCGCGCGGGCCGGGCGCCGCCGCGGCGCCCGGCAGCGGCTTGCCGTCGGGCCCCACCTCCGTCAGCCAGCGCAGGATCGCCTTGCGCGCGGCGGCGGAGAGGTCGCGCGTGACCGGCATCGAGTTGGGGTCCTCGATCGGCAGGCCGAAGGCGAGCAGCAGCAGCTGGCGGTTCGCGCAGACCGACTCGTAGCTCGAGAGGTCGAGGAAGCGGTCCATCACCGGGTAGAGGTTCGAGTACTGCTCGAACAGCGCCTCGAGGTCTGACCACGTCGGCGGGTCGGCACTCTCGAACGTGTCCCAGACCAGCAGGCTGACGAAGTTCCACGGCGTCCGCGGGTAGGCGGCGGCCGGCGCGACCGTCTGCGCGAGCGCGGGTCGCACGCCGTAGACCTGGCCGTCGATGTACACGCGGGGGTTGCCGGGAGCGGAGCCCGTGATCGGCAGGTCGGCGACGCCGTCGGCGCCGGTCGTGACGGTGGCGGGGAAGCTGAGGGCGCTCGCCGGCTGACCGGGCGGGTGGTCGCCGCCCTGCAGGCGCGAGGGGTCCAGCCGCGCGGCGATCTCCGCGTTCGCCAGCGGCGCTCCGAACTGCGAGGCGAACACCCGGACGGGTGCGGTCCTGCCGGGGTCCAGGCGGAACACGAACTGGTCGGCGCGCGCGTACAGGCCTTCCGGGGCCTCGTCGATGCCGCCGGCCGCGCCCGTGGCCGGGGTGACGTCGATCGACAGCCGGGCGCCGGCGATCGCGGCGAGCTCGTCGGCACCGAGCGCGCGGTCGGTGGGCAGGGCGACGATGCCGGCGGTCGTCTCGTACCAGTCGGGCGCGCGGTAGGCCACCTCCCCGATCGTGGTCGGGCCCAGGCTGAGGGCGACCGTCCCGATGTCGGCCGGCGGGCCGCCGGTCGTCGTCGTCGGCAGCGCGTTGCCGAGATCGAGGAAGACCTTGCCGACCGTCTCGTCGACGACGGCGACGCATGAGTTCAGCGCGTTGCGCGCCCCGCTGGGCAAGAACTGGCGGCCGGTGACGAAGTGGCGCGGCTCACCGGTATGGGCGACGCCGATCGTGCCGACGACCCGCCCGCGCCCGAACGTCGGCGAGCCGAAGGTCCAGTCATAGCCGTCGACGTTGAACTTCATCGACAGCAGACCGTCCGTCGCGGCCTCGCGCAGCGACGTGAGCATCGGCGAGGCCTGCGCGCCGGCGCGCCACTCGAGATCGGTGATCACCGACTGATAGAACGCGCCGAGCGGGGGATCGCCCTCGCTGTCGGGAGCCTGGGCGCGCGCCCAGAGCTCGGTGAACGGCGCCGGGTCGAAGCGCCCGACGACGAGCGTGTTGCCCTGGTCGTCGCAGATGCGTACCTCCAGCCCGAAGATCATCGAGCACATCTGCTGCTGCGGGTCGAGGTCGACGAGCTTGCCGGGGACCTTGCGGTCGGAGTCGGCGACGAGGCAGGCGAGCACCGGGTCGTCGGTCGCCGCCGGGCTGGCGTCGGGCATCGTCGCCGCGGTGACCGCGCAGCCCAGCAGTCGCCAGTCGGCGTCGCCGGCGGGGTTCCACGACCCCTGGTTGCCCTGCTGCTGGAACTCCGGCTGGAACGCCGCGTTGTCGAAGTTCGACGACTGGTTGTTGACCGTCGACACCGTCGCCTGGAACCGACCGGCGAAGTGCAGCCGCAATGGGCCGAGGTAGGTCATCGGTGGCGGTCCGGAGCAACGGCGGACATCGTCGCGATGCTCTCACCGTCCGAGGCCGGGTGTCAACCGACTTCACATCAGTGGCACGAGGTCACCTGCGCTGTTAGGCTCGTGGCGGGGATGCCGCCGGCACCGCCCGATGCGCGGCGGCGTGGCCCACTGCGTGTAACTCGGTGCCCCTTTCCGGTGCACTAGCACTGGAATAGTGGCTGGTCATCGTCCACTCGGGCGAGTTGGGGGAGTAGCGCATGGACCTTGACGTGGCCGTAGTCGGCGGTGGCGCGGCCGGTACGTACTCAGCCTGGCGCCTGCAGGAGGCGGCGGGGGCCGACGCCGACATCGCACTCTTCGAATACAGCGACCGGATCGGCGGACGGTTGTACACGGTGACGATCCCGGGCCTGCCCAACGTCAAGGCCGAGGTCGGCGGGATGCGCTACATCCCCGACCAGCACATCATGGTGGCCAGCCTCGTCGACCACCTCGGCCTGGCGACCAAGGACTTCCCGATGGGCGCCGGCGGGAAGGTCGGCTCCAACTGCAACCTGTTCTACCTGCGCGGCCGCCACCTGCGCCTGCACGAGCTCGCCGATCCCGAGAAGGTGCCCTACGACCTGGCGTGGAGCGAGCGCGGCCTCGGGCCGACGAACCTCCAGGTGCAGGTCATGAACAACATCTATCCCGGCATGAGCGCGCTGTCGCTCTGCGACCTCATGAAGCTGCAGGCGTTCGGCAAGTCGCTGTGGCGCTACGGCTTCTGGGATCTCATGTTCAAGGTCCTGAGCAACGAGGGCTACCAGTTCATGAAGGACGCCGGCGGCTACGACGCCAACGTCGCCAACGCCAACGCGGTCACCCAGCTGCCCGCCACCGAGTACAGCGACAGCACGAAGTTCCTGACGCTGCGCGACGGCTACGACCAGCTGCCGATCACGCTGGCGCAGCGGTTCGATCGCGAGCTGCCGGGCGGCCTGCCGGCCGGCGAGCGCGTCTTCATGAACCACCGCCTGGCGGAGTTGGTGATCGGCTCCACCGGCGACGAGTATCCCTACACGCTGCTCTTCGAGCCGACGGAGACGACGGAGGCTCGCCAGACGTCGGTGCTGGCCGACGCGTCGGTCGTCGAGGTGCGGGCCAAGAAGGTCATCCTCGGCCTGCCGCGGCGCTCGCTGGAGCTCGTCAAGAGCACGTTCTTCGAGAACGACTGGCTGAAGGAGAACATCCCGTCGGTGCTCATCCAGAGTGCGTTCAAGCTCTTCTTGGCCTACGAGAGCCCATGGTGGCGGGCGCTTGGACTCGTGGCCGGGCGGTCGGTCACCGACCTGCCGATCCGGCAGACGTACTACTTCGGCACCGAGGCCGAGCAGGAGGGCGGGCTGCCCACCATGAACTCGCTGCTCATGGCGAGCTACAACGACATCAGCACGGTGCCGTTCTGGAAGGGCCTGGAGACCGGCGCCGAGTACGAGGGCTACCTTCCGGCGTGCCTGGAGCCCGGCGTCGGCAAGGTGGTCGCGCCGATGGAGTTCATGCCAACCCGGGAGATGGTGGAGATCGCCAACCAGCAGGTGGCGGCGCTGCACGCGCTGCCGCAGGTCCCGATGCCCTACTCGGCGGTCTACCACACGTGGAACGAAGACCCCTACGGCGGGGGGTGGCACGAGTGGAAGGCCGACTACCGGATCGACCGCGTCATGTGCCGGATGCGCAAGCCCGTGCCGAGCCTCGACATCCACATCGTCGGCGAGGCCTACTCGTACGGGCAGGGGTGGGTCGAGGGGGCGCTCGATACCGCGGAGTCGATGCTGCAGGACTTCTTCGGCCTCAAGCCGCCGACCTGGCTGACGGACCCGACGTACGCGATCATGCCGATTCCGTGTCCCGGCGGCTGCGAGTCGGTCAAGGGCTGCATCGAGGCCAAGCATGCCAAGGCGACGCTGGACGACGCGACGCCGAACTGCCTGGCCAAGGTGGAGGAGGGGTGAAGCGGTGAACGTCTCCGAGTACCTGCTCGCCCGCCTCTCCGAGGCCGGGTTGCAGCACGTCTTCGCCGTTCCCGGCGACTACGCGATGGGCTTCCTCAACGCGTTGGACGCGACCGACCCGCCGTCTTCGGTCCAGCGGATCGCCACCGTCAACGAGCTCGGCAGCGGCTACGCCGCCGACGGATACGCGCGGTTCGCCGGCATCGGCGCGGCGTGCGTGCAGTACGGCGTCGGCGGGTTCAGCCTGCTCAACTGCACGGCCGGCTCCTACGTCGAGCGTGTGCCGGTGGTGGTGATCTCCGCCAGCCCGAAGACCTCCGATCGCGCGCTCGAGCAATGGAAGGGGATCCTCTTTCACCACAGCACCGGAGACCTGCGAGCTGACCAGATCGTGTTCGAGCACGTGACGGTGGCGTCGGAGATCCTCGCCGATCCGCTCGCCGCGCCGGCGCAGATCGACTCCGCGATCACGGCGATGCTCACCCACCGGCGCCCGATCTACCTCGAGGGGCTGGCCGATGTCTGGACCCTCGACTGCGCCGAGCCGCAGGGAACGCTCACGGCCCTGCCGCTGGTGTGCGACGAGGCGTCGCTCGGGGCGGCCGTCGAGGCGGCGTGGGCGCGCATCCGCGCGGCGCGCCTGCCGGTGCTCTGGGCCGGGGTCGAGATCGCCCGCTTCGGCCTGGCCGACACGCTCCAGCGGCTCGTCGACGTCAGCGGAATGCCCTTCACGACCACGAGCCTCGCAAAGACGGTGCTCGACGAAGCCCAGCCGCAGTTCGTCGGCACCTACGCCGGACCCGCCTCTCCGGCCCTCACGCGGGCCGTGATGGCGGCGACCGACTGCCCGATCGCGCTCGGCACGATCATCACCGACGACTACCTCGACATCATGGCATCGAGCTTCGGCACGATGATCGAGGTCAGCGACGAGGAGTGCCGCATCGGCTACGAGTACTACCGCCGCGTGCCGCTGGGGCGCTTGCTCACCGCACTCCTGGAGCGCTTCGCGTCCGAGTCGGAGGCCGCAACCGCCTCCCGTGCCTACGCCGCGCCCGACGTCCCGGACGAGCCGGCCGTGACGACGGAGCCCGGCGACGCCCTGACCTACAACGTCTTCTGCGACGAGCTGCACGACTTCCTCACGCGCGAGGGACTTCTCGACGATGTCGTGCTCGTGCTCGGCGAGAGCACGTCGCTGTACGTCTTCGGCAACATCTTCGGCCTTCCGCGCGACAGCTTCGTCTCCGAAGCCGCGTGGGGCTCGCTGGGGCACGAGACCGGCAGCGCGCTCGGCGTCGCGCTGGGCAGCGGCAAGCGCCCGATCGTGGTCGCCGGCGACGGTGGATTTCGGATGATCTGCCAGGAGCTGTCGAGCCTCGCCGTCGAGCGCGTGAACGCCGTCGTGTTCGTGCTCAGCAACGAGGTCTATGCCATCGAGCAGGCGTTCGTCGACATCTCGGCCTTCGAGACCGGCGACTTCGCGCCGTTCGACGTCCTGCCGAGCTGGGACTACCTCGCGCTGGCGACCGCGCTGGGCGCGCAGGGCCATCGTGTGCAGACCGTCGGGGAGCTGCGCGCGGCGATGGCAGAGGTCAACGGCCTGGCGGATGTTCCGGCGCTCGTCGAGGTGGTCGTCCCCAGCACGGACCTCGCGCCGCAGCTGGAGCGTCTGGCGCAACCGCCGGCCGGCGGGCGCCCGACGGGCCGGATGACGCTGTGAGCGCGAGCATCGCGGGCCATGGCGCATGGCAGCGTGACCAACCTGTGGTGCGCCAGCGTCGTCTATCCGAAATAGCTGTTTCGGTTGCCTGCGGCATGAATCTCGTGTGCAACGACGGTGTCAACGGGAGGTGGGCAGATCCATGTACCGCTCCAGCGTCGTGACGCGCCGAGTGCGGATGGCGCACCTGCCGCGTCATCCGGGTGAGACGGCGCGCGGTCGTGGCGCGCCGAGTGCGGATATCGCACCGGGCGCGCCCCGATGGCGCCGCACGGCCGGGGAGTGTCGAATGGTGCGCGCGGGCCGCGACGTATTCGACACGCCCCCGCCGGCCGCCGCCCCGAAGCCGGCCCAGGGCGAGCTCCTCCCGCCGCGCCGGGCCGCCGCCCGAAGCCCGCGCGACACCGCCTGCGAGAATGCGGCGCCACATGCCCCGCCGCCTGCTCATCCTCGGCTCGACCGGCTCGATCGGCACCCAGGCGCTCGACATCGTCTCGCGCGACCCCGAGCTCGAGCTCGTGGGCCTGAGCGCCGAGCGCTCGGCCGACGCCCTGATCGAGCAGGCGCGCACGTTCGGCGTGGACCGCATCGCGCTGGCCGACGCCGACGCGGGCGCGCGCGCCGCCGAGGCGTGGACCGACGGGGAGGTGCTGAGCGGCGCCGAGGGGCTCGTGCGGCTCGTGCTCGAATCGGGCGCCGACCTCGTGCTCAACGCGCTCGTCGGTTCCGCCGGCCTCGGCCCGACCGTGGCCACGCTCGGCGAGGGAATCGACCTCGCGCTCGCCAACAAGGAGTCGCTCGTCGTCGGCGGCGAGCTCGTCACGGCGCTGGCGGAGGCCACCGGCGCGCAGATCCTGCCCGTCGATTCCGAGCACTCCGCGCTGCACCAGCTGCTCGCGGGGGAGCGGCCGGGCACGGTCGACAAGCTCGTGCTGACCGCGTCGGGTGGCCCGTTTCGCGGACGCAGCCGGGCCGAGCTCGCCGAGGTGACCGTCGACGAGGCGCTCGCCCATCCGACCTGGGACATGGGCGGCAAGATCTCGATCGACTCGGCGACGCTCATGAACAAGGGCCTGGAGGTCATCGAGGCCTTCCACCTCTTCGGCATCCCGTACGACCGCATCGAGGTCGTCGTGCACCCGCAGTCGATCGTCCACAGCATGATCACGCTCTGCGACGGCGCCGCCCTCGCGCACCTCGGCAATCCCGACATGCGGGTGCCGATCTCCTACGCGCTGCACTACCCCGACCGTGTCGACGTGCCGGTCGCGCCGCTGGACCTCGCGCAAGTCGGCGCGCTGACGTTCGAGCCGGTCGACGTGGAGGCGTTCCCGGCGCTGGCGCTCGCCCGCGCCGCCGCGATCGCCGGCGGCACGGCACCCTGCGTCCTGAACGCCGCCAACGAGATCGCCGTGCACGCCTTCTTGGCCGGAAAGCTCAGCTTCCTCGGCATCCCCGCGGTCATCGAGGGCGCGCTGGAGCGCCTGCCGGCCCAGCGCGTGCGCGCCTTCGAGTCGCTCTACGAGGCCGATCGCGAGGCCCGCGCCGTCGCCAGCGAGCTCGTCGAAGCGTGGTCGGAGCGACTCCTACACTGACCGGGTGAGCTATCTCCTCGCCTTCGCGGGCTTCGCGGCGCTGATCATCCTGCACGAGTTCGGGCACTTCGTCGCCGCCAAGGCGGTCGGGATGCGCGTCGAGCGCTTCGCCCTGTTCTTCCCGCCGATCATCGCCAAATGGCGGCCGAAGGGCAGCGAGACCGAGTACGGCATCGGGGCGATCCCGCTCGGGGGCTACGTGAAGATCACCGGGATGAACCCGGATGAGGACATGCCTGCGGAGGTCGCTCATCGCGCGTACTACCGCCAGAAGGTCTGGAAGCGGATCGTCGTCATCGCCGCCGGGCCGGCGGTCAACATCGTCCTGGCGTTCGTCATCCTCTGGATCCTGTTCGCGTCGCGGCCGATGCTGCTCGCCCAGCCCGTCGTCGAGAGCGTCGCCAAGGACAGCCCCGCCAGCCGCGTGCTGCAGCCCGGCGACAGGATCGTCTCCGCCGACGGCGCCGCCGGCTTCGCACCAGGCCTCTCCGCCGAGCAGGGCGAGCAGCGCTGGGACGCGATGCGCGATGCGATCGGCAACCACGCCTGCGCGGGCGAGCAACGTGCTGGATGCGCCGCGACCGAGCCCGTCAAGCTCGTCGTGCTGCGTGACGGCGAGCAGCGCACGCTCGCGATCACGCCGCGCTACGACCGGCAGGCAGAGAGGCTGGTCATCGGCGTCACGCCGCAGACGCGCGGCGTCGACGTCGCCGTCGGCGAGGCCGCGCAGCTCAGCGTCACGGGCATGTGGAACGTCACCACGCTGACCGTCGAGAGCATCGTCAAGCTCGTCTACGACACGGAGGCGCGCGACGAGGTGTCCGGCGTCGTCGGCTCCTACGAGGCGACGCGCCAGACGCTCGAGTTCGACACCGTGCGCGCGGTCAGCATCCTCGCGCTGATCTCGCTGTCGCTGGGCATCATCAACCTCTTTCCGTTTCTGCCGCTCGACGGCGGCCACATCTTCTGGGCGGTGGCCGAGAAGCTGCGCGGCCGGGCGATCTCGATCCGGGTCATGGAGCGCGCGTCGATCGTCGGCTTCGTGCTCGTGCTGATGCTGTTCTACGTCGGGTTGTCCAACGACATCGGGCGATTGACGAGCGGCGAGGGGTTCGGCGTGCGCTAGGGCGCCGCCGTCAGTTCTCGAACCGCTCGAGATCCCACACCGGCAGGTCGCCGACCGCGGCGCTCGCCTCGAACGCCGCGAGCGCGGCCGGACCGAGCGCCGCGAACGCCGCACGGGTGCGCTCGAGGTAGTCGCGGCTGATCACGGCCGCGTGCTCCTCGCGTGCCCGCCACAGTCGCCGGCGGCCGGCCGAGGATCCGATGTAGGCCCACACGGTCCCGCGGCCGGGGCTGACGGCACGCGTCACGTCGACGCGCTCGTAGTTGCGCTCGCGGTGGTCGATCGCCGGCAGATCGGCATCGTCGACCGGCACACAGACGCCGGAGGTCGCCGCGCCGGGCTCCTCGAACAGGTCGAAGTAGGCGACGAAGACCGGCGGGCGGCTGCCGTCGGCGCGCAGCCTGTAGTGCTTGTAGCCCGGCACGTCGACGCTGTTGTCCATCGCCACGCCCCAGCCGCGGCGCCAGCCCGCCAGCTCGGCGCGATGGCCGGCCCGCAGGTCCGCCGCCAGGGAGCCGTAGGCGAAGACGAACTGCATCGGCGAGACCGTAGTCAGTCACACGATGATCGGACGACCCCGCCGCGCTCGTAGAATGGATGCATGGCCTCAGCGCGACAGATCATGGTCGGCAACGTTCCCGTCGGCGGCGGCGCGCCCGTCGCCGTGCAGACGATGACCAAGACCGAGACCGCGAACCTCGCGGCGACGATGGACCAGATCCACAAGGTCGCCGAGGCCGGCGCCGACATCGTCCGCGTCGCCGTGCCGCGCGACCGCGACATCGAGGCGCTCAGGACGATCGTCGTGCGCTCGCCGATCCCGGTCATCGCCGACATCCACTTCAACCACACGCTGGCGTTGAAGGCGATCGACGCCGGCGCGCACTGCATCCGCCTGAATCCGGGCAACATCGGCGGTGCGGACAAGGTCGCCGAGGTCGTGGCGCGCGCCAAGGCGGCCGGCACGCCGATGCGCATCGGCGTGAACTCGGGCTCGCTGCCCAAGCACCTGCACGCCCTCGAGCGCGACAACCCGGTCGAGGCGCTGACGACCGCGGCGACGGAGTTCGTCGAGCTCATGCACCGCTTCGACTTTCACGACTTCAAGGTCTCGATCAAGTCGACGAACGTGCCCAACACGATCGCCTCCAACCGCCTGCTGAGCGAGAAGATCGACCACCCGCTGCATCTCGGCATCACGGAGGCCGGCACGAAGTGGTCGGGCAGCCTGAAGTCGGCGGTGGGTCTGGGGACGTTGCTGGCCGATGGGATCGGCGACACGATCCGCATCAGCCTGTCGACGTTTCACGCCGAGGAGGAGGTCAAGGTCGCCTGGGAGATCCTCAAGGCGCTGCAGCTGCGCGAGCGCGGCCCGGTCCTGATCGCCTGCCCGACGTGCGGGCGGTTGCAGTTCGACATGGACAGCGTCGTGATGGACATCGAGCGGCGCCTGGAGGCCTATGACGATCCGATCGAGGTCGCCGTGCTGGGTTGCGCGGTCAACGGCATCGGCGAGGCGTCGCACGCGGACTTCGGGATCACCGGGGCCAAGGACGAGGGCCTGATCTTCAGTCGTGGCAAGCCGCTGCGCAAGGTGCCGACCGAGCAGCTCGTCGACGTCCTCTTCGAGGAGATCGACAAGTACGCGACCTCCAAGCGCATCGTCGTCGACGAGCGCGCCGCCGCCGAGGGCGCGGCATGGCTCGCGGCCAACGAGGACGCGACCGCGATGACGCCCGAGCGTCTGGCCGCGCTCGAGAAGGCCGAGCTGGCCGCCAACCGCGGTGGCGACGACGTCCTGGCGGCGCTTGAGATCGACGAAGACGCCTCACCCGTCGCCGGGCGCCGCTTCACCCGCGCCTGATCGGCGCGTACGGCGATCCCGCGGCACCGGCGCAAGAACGCCGGCCCCGCGCGATCACCGAGTGCGTCTAGGACAGACCGTCCGAGGGGCCCGTGTACAGCCCGACGGCACCGGCGGCGTCCAGCCAGATCGCGCGCCAGACGCCGGGGAGGGCGACCGGTGCCACGCGGTCGGCCTCGAAGTAGCCGCGGATCGGGTCGGTCGGCACCGGATCACCGACCGTGACCCAGTCGGCCGAGCCGTCGGTCGGCTTCCACTGGATCTGGACGGAGTCCGCGACGCCCGTCGCCTGGAAGCGCAGCTGGCCCCAGAGATGCGCCGTCGGCTGACCGGTCACCGGGTTGGTCGGGGTCGCCGTCGCGACGAACGGGAACGCGTAGGCGTACGCGGCCTCCTTGGCCTGGCCGCGCTGGTAGTACAGCCCGGACTGGTAGGTGAACCAGTAGCTCTTGGACGTCTTCGGCTTGCCCTTGACGGGCGGCACGTCGGCGAGCAGGAACTGCGCCTGCGAGGCGATCCGCGGGTTGAGGTAGGCGAGATACTCGCCGAGCGTGTTGTACTTGGCCTGCAGCGCGGCGCTCACGCCGGAGAACGGGTCGGGTGGGTTGGTCTCGAAGCCGTACTCGGTCATGTACAGCGGCAGCCCGGCCGCGACCTTGCCGCCGGTCCTGGCCGACATCTCGTCGAGCAGGGTCCCGAGCTCGGAGACGTTCGCCATCGTCAGCGAGTCCGGGTGTCGATCGCGCACGTTGGGCGCGATGTTCTTCGTGTAGGGGTGATGGGCGAAGCCGGTCGCCGGCAGACCGTTGCCGAGGTTGCCGGAGAACAGCTCGCGGATGAACTGCTTGGGCCGCATCGGCGACTTGCCGGTCTTCGCGTCGCTGCCCAGCGGCGCCGTCTCTCCGAGCAGGATGATGTCGTTGTCGGCGCGGTGGCCGGTCGAGACGAGGCCCGCGTAGCCCTGCTGGTAGAGCTTGCGGAAGATCGCCGGCGATGCCGGCCTGCCGTTCTCCCACTGCGGCGACAGCCAGCCGCCCTGGTTGGGCTCGTTCCACAGCGACCACATGCTCACGCGCGGCAGCACCGATCGCGAGCCGTTCTCGTCGCGGTAGCCGCCGGCGAAGCGCTTGCCGACCGCGGTCACGAAGAGCTTGAACTCGCGCGCCCTGGGCTTGAAGGTGCGCTGCGACGCGGTCGACCCCTTCGGCTTCTTGGCGTGTGCCCACTTCGGACCCGGGCCGGTGACGTTGAAGTACACCCGGATCCCGCGCTCGGTCGCCGCGCGCACGAGGTTGTCGTAGCGATCCCAGTTGCGGATCGGATACGTCGACGGGTTTGCGGGCTTGAAGCGCCGGTTCTGGCGCCGTGCCGCCTCGCGGGCACGCGTGTACTTCTCGCCCCTGAGCTTGGCGATGTCGGCCTTCAGGAAGCGCGCGTTCTCGGCCACGGTCTCCCACAGGACGGTGACGCGAACGGTGTCCACGCCGAGCGACTTCATCGACGTGAGCGCCCGTGCCGCCGTGGCGTCGGTGCGGTACACGAGCAGATCGTCGTCCATCATGATCGACATCTGGCTCGGGCTCGCGTGCGCGGCGGCCGGCGCGAGCAGTGCGCCGAGGGCGAGCGCGAGGACGAGCGAACGGAAGGTTGTCGACATGGAGCTCCCTGCCAGGTGTGGGTGAGTTAACGCGCGAGCGGGACGGACTCGTTCCGTCCCGCCCTATGAACACGGACATTGTCGCGAAAGTAGCGCGACCGGTGCTCCGTATCGCAACAGTCCACCCCGAGATCCGGGGCGCCGATCACCCGGCGGCGGCGCCGTAGCGCCTGGCGATCTCCGTCCAGTCGACCGTGTTCCACCACGCCTTGAGGTAATCCGGGCGCTTGTTCTGGTACTTCAGGTAGTAGGCGTGCTCCCAGACGTCGTTGCCCAGCAGCGGGGTCTGGCCGGCGCTGAGCGGGTTGTCCTGGTTGGGCGTGCTCGTCACGGCGAGCGCGCCGCCGTCGAGCACGAGCCAGGCCCAGCCCGAGCCGAACTGGCCCACGCCGGCGGCCTCGAACTTCTCCTTGAAGTCGTCGAACGAGCCGAAGGCGGCATCGATCGCGGCGCCGAGGTCGCCGTCGGGGGCGCCGCCGCCGTCGGCGCTCATCGAGGGCCAGAAGAGCGAGTGGTTGTAGTGGCCGCCGCCGTTGTTGCGCACCGGTCCGCGCTTGTCCTCCGGGATCGCGTCGAGGTCGGCGATGATGTCCTCGATCGGCGAGTCAGCGTGCTCGGTTCCCTCCAGCGCCGCGTTGAGCTTGTCGACGTACGCCTGATGGTGCTTGTCGTGATGGATCGACATCGTCTGCGCGTCGATATGCGGCTCGAGGGCATCAGGGGCGTACGGCAGGGGCGGAACCTCAAAGGCCATAGGGCGTTTCTCCTCTGTTCGTCGGACTCGCTTCGGACTCTACCCGCGTAGGCTTGGCGGAACCCGATGACGAACTCGTGACCCGACTCTCCGCACTGCTGTTGCCGACCGAGCGCGAGCCGCCGGCCGATGCCGAGGCGATCTCGCACAAGCTGATGGTGCGCGCCGGGCTCGTCCGCCAGCTCGGCGCGGGCCTGTGGACGTGGCTGCCGGCGGGCTGGCGCGTGCACCAGAAGGTCGTCCAGATCGTGCGCGAGGAGATCGACGGGGCCGGCGGCCAGGAGATGCTCATGCCGGTGCTCCAGCCGGCCGAGCTGTGGCGCCGCAGCGGGCGCTACGCGATCGACGAGCTGTTCAAGCTCGAGGACCGCAAGGGCGCCGAGATGGTCCTCGCCATGACGCACGAGGAGTGCGTGACGACGCACGTCGCCCAGGTCGTGCGCTCCTACCGTGACCTGCCGTTCAGCCTCTACCACTTCCAGGTCAAGGAGCGCGACGAGCCGCGGCCCCGCGCCGGCGTCCTGCGCACGCGCGAGTTCATCATGAAGGACGCCTACACCTTCGACCGCGATCGCGCCGGCCTCGACGCCGCCTACGAGGAGTACGCCGGCGCCTACGACCGGATCTTCGAGCGCTGCGGCCTGGAGTGGTACAGCGTGCAATCCGACGTGGGGATGATGGGCGGCTTCGGCGCGCACGAGTACATGGCTCCCTGCGGCGCGGGCGAGAACGACGTCGCGCTGGCGCCGGGGTACGCGGCGAACGTCGAGGTCGCCAGCGCCGATCCGCAGCCCGTCGACCTGCCCGAGCCGCGCGACGTGCCCGAGGCGGTCCACACGCCGGGCGCGACGACGGTCGACGACGTCACGCGCCGCCTCGGCGTCCTTGCCGGCGCCCTGCTGAAGGCCTTTCCCGTCGTCGTCGACGGCGGCTCCGGCCGGGCCGGCGGCCGCGGTCTGGTGATGGTGCTCGTGCGCGGCGATCACCGCGTCAACGAGATCAAGCTCACGAACGCGCTCGGCGCGCAGTGGCGGCCCGCGCGCGAGGAGGAGATCGCCGACAGGATCGGTCCCCCCGGCTTCATCGGCCCGGTCGGCGCGAACGTCCCGATCCTGCTCGACGACGCGATCGGCAACGGCGGCTACGTCACCGGCGCCAACGAGCGCGACCACCATCTGCGCGGCGTCGAGCCCGGACGCGACTTCGCCTTCGAGCGCGTCGACGTGCGCAAGGTCGAGGCGGGCGACACCGTCGGGGGCCACGCGATCACGATCGAGCCGGCGATCGAGGTCGGCAACATCTTCAAGCTCGGCACCCGCTTCTCCGAGCCGCTCGGCGCGAAGTACCTCGACGAGGACGGCGCCGAGCAGCTCATCTGGATGGGCTGCTACGGGATCGGCCCGGCGCGGATCGTCGCTGCGGTGGTCGAGCAGTTCGCCGACGAGAAGGGCATCGCCTGGCCGCGCGCGCTCGCACCGTGGGACGTCGAGGTCGTCGCGCTCGGCAAGCCCGGCAGCGACGAGCTGGCCGCCGCCGAGGGGCTGTATCGCGAGCTGCGCACCGCCGGCCTGCAGGTCCTGCTCGACGACCGCCCGCTCGGTCCGGGCTCGAAGTTCGCCGACGCCGAGCTGCTCGGCTGCCCGCTGCGCCTGACCGTCGGGCGCCGCTCGTTGCAGGAGGGACGCGCCGAGGCACAGATCCGGCGCGGCCTCGAGGACGTCGAAGACGGCATCCCGCTGGCGACAGCGGCCGAGGCGGTGGCCGAGCTGTGGCGGACGCTCCCGTAGACCGCGCACGGCGCGAGCCGCCCGCGCCGGATCCCGACGCGACCTCGCTCGGGCAGGCGGCCGAGAAGGCGCGCCTGACCTTCCGCCGGCTGGCGGGGCTGGACCGCTCCGGCCCGCCGCCGCCGCAGACCCTGCGCGACCAGCCCTGGAACGTGGCGACGATCCCCAACGCGATCGGCTTCGTGCGCCTGGCGCTGATCCCGCTCTTCCTCGTGCTCGCGCTGAGCTCCGACAGCGGCACCGACGCCTGGCCGGCGGTGATCTTCGCCGTCATCTCGTGGAGCGACTACTTCGACGGGATCGCCGCCCGCCTGACCGGCCAGTACAGCCGCTTCGGCGCGCTGCTGGACCCGTTCGTCGACCGCCTGCTCGTCGTCTCGGGGCTCGTCGTCTGCTGGCACTTCGAGCTGCTGCCGCGCTGGGCGATCGCCGTGCTCGTGGCCCGCGAGGTCCTCCTGCTCGTCGTCGGCCAGCTCGCGCTGCGCGCCGGCTATGAGATGCACATCAACTGGCCCGGCCGCGCGGCCGTCTGGCCGACGATGTCGGCGATCTTCTTCGCGCTCGTCGGGCTGGCCACGCTGGCCGAGGTGCTGCTCTACGTCGGCCTGGCGCTCGCCTGGTACGCGGTCGTGCTCTACGTGCGCGACGGGCTGGCGCAGCTACGCGCTGCGCGCGACGGCGGCTGAGCGCTCGCGCGCCCGCGTCATGAGCGGGCGCTGCGCGGCGAGCTGCGTCGCGATCACGCTCCAGCGGCCGAGGCGGTTGCGCAGCGTCGCCGACGAGGGCAGCTCGGGCCGGCCGGCCGCGTGGCGCTCGTAGGCGAGCACCGTGGGGATCTCGCCGAGCTCGCGGACGACCTTGCGCAGCGCGGTCCAGCATGCCTCCTCGGTCCAGCGGCGCTTGCGGGTGCGCGCGGGGGCGCTCAGCGGGGCCATGCCGGTGGCGTGCAGCGCCTGGGTCCAGCCGCCCATCCGGTTGAGCACGGTCGGCAGGCTCGGGTAGTTCAGCTGGCGGGCGTGCAGCGCGTACTCCTTGGCGCTGGGCACGCGGCCCACGCGCGTGGCGACGGACACGAGCGCGAGGATGATGTCGCGGTCGGAGTACGTCTGCACCGAGCGGGCGCCGGCCATGCTGGCCCGGCGGGCGGCGCGGTCGGCGTCGGTGGCGAAGCGCTCGATCGTGCTGCGACAGGCCGCCGCCTGCAGCCCGAGCTCGCTGGCAGCCACCCGCGGGGCCTCGCCGGAGCGCCAGCGCTCCAGCAGCTCGTCGATCCGCGCCTCGGCCTGGGCCTCGGCCCGGCGGCGCCGCGCCTCGGCGATGTCCTGCGGTGCCGGGCCGCCGTGGGCGCGCATGATCTGGCGCACGCGCTCGCGTGAGACGCCGAAGCGCAGGGCGATCTCGTCGAGGCTCCAGCCCTCCTCGCGCAACGCCTGCATCCGGCGCACGCGCTGCAGCGAACCGGGCACGAGGCAGCATTCCTCGCACCCCGCGGGGTCGGTGAGCGCCGCGATCGGGGCGAGCGGGACCTTCGGCGTCGGCGGCTGGATGGACATGAGATTAGGGCTACCTAAAAAGCTGAATTGCAAGATTACAGGTTCTTGGCGGGCCCGTCCAACCGCCCTCCCGCAACCTCCGACAACCGTCCAGCGAGTCTCAAGCTCAGCTTGAAGGCAAGACCTGCGCTGGTATGCTCGGCCCCTCCCCGCCGGTCCTGCACCTCCCTTTCCAGTAGGAGATTCCCTTGATGGACACGTTCCCCGATCTCGGCTCGCTCGCCGACCAGGAGCTGAAGGACCTCATCCAGCAGCTGACCGACGAGGAGGTCGAGGTCTCCTACCGCCGGCGCATCCTGCATGGCAAGATCGACATCCTGCGCGCCGAGCTGGTCAACCGGCTGCGCAAGAAGCACGAAACCGGCGAGGACGTGATCTCCGGCGCCGATGTCCAGCGGCTGACGGACATCCTCGCGGGGCGCACGACGCAGGAGTAATGGCGCATCACTGCCCCGAGTGCGGGTTCCTCAACGCCGAGGGGGCCAACTACTGTCAGAAGTGCGGGGCGTTCATCGGCACGCCCGAGGCGCCGCCGACCGATCCCGTCACGGCGACGTACCGGATCGACGAGACCGGTGAGCTCATACCCGTCGAGCTCGAGGACGTCGTCGCGCACGGCGCCGCGCTCGTCATCCGCGCCGGCGGCGGCCGCGTGGGGGAGAGCTTTCCGCTGGCCGGCGAGCGCATGCCGATCGGCCGGCGCCCCGACAGCGCCGTCTTCCTCGACGACGTGACCGTGTCGCGCGACCATGCGCTCATCGTGCGCCGCGGCGGCGCCTGGCACCTCGACGACCTCGGCTCGCTCAACGGGACCTACGTCAACCGGCACCGCATCGAGACGCACCGCCTCGAAGACGGCGACGAGCTGCAGGTCGGCAAGTACAAGCTCACGTTCCTCTCGCGCTGATGGCCACGACGAACTCCACCGGCAAGCCGAACCCGGCGTCCGCTGCGCCCACCCCGTCCGCTGCGCCGGCGTCGACCGGCGAGGACAGCCGCCCGCAGAAGGGGATGACGATCGGCGTCGTCTGCAAGGGGCTCGCCCAGGAGTTCCCCGACATCTCGATCTCGAAGATCCGCTACCTCGAGGATCAGAAGCTGCTCAACCCGCGGCGCACCGCCGGCGGCTACCGCCTGTACTCGCCGTCGGACATGGTCCGCCTGCGCACGATCCTGCGCCTGCAGCGCGACGAGTTCCTGCCGCTGCGCGTCATCCGCCAGGAGCTCGCCTCCGGGCGCGCGAGCGACGGCGACGACAAGGTTGGCTCGCCCGAGGCCAGCCAGGCGGCGATGGCCAGCAAGCGCAAGCGCCGGGCCAGCGTGTCGGTCACCGACGGCGGCGCGATGTACGCGCTGGAGGACGTGCTCGAGGAGACCCGTGCCGACCCCGCGCTCGTGCGCGAGCTGGAGGACTACGGGGTCATCAAGAGCGAGCTGCGCGCCGGCAAGCACTACTACGACGAGACCGAGCGCGAGATCATCGGCGCCGTCACGGAGCTTGCCCGCTACGGCGTCGGCGGGCGCAACCTGCGCGTGTTTCGCTCCTCCGCCGACCGCGAGGCGGCGCTGCTGCAGCAGATCCTCGCCCCGGCCCTGCGCTCGCGCAACCCCGAGCGCCGCAAGGAGGCGCTCGAGGCCCTGGAGAACCTCGCCGCGGTCGCGACGCACCTCAAGCACCTGCTGCTGATCCGCGACCTGCGCAAGATCGCGCAGTAGTGCTCCGGAGACCGTGACATGACGTCCAACGGCTCGCTGGCGAGCCTGATCCGCTCGATCCCGGACTTCCCCAAGCCGGGGATCGTCTTTCGCGATATCACCCCGCTGCTGGCCGATCCGCAGGGGCTCAGCGACGCGGTCGAGGCGCTGACCGACCTGACCCGCGACCTGCGCCCCGACGTCGTCATCGGGGCCGAGGCACGCGGCTTTCTGTTCGGCCCCGCGCTCGCCCGCGAGCTCGGCGCCGGCTTCGTGCTGGCGCGCAAGCCCGGCGCGCTGCCGCACAGGACGATCCGCCACGAGTACGCGCTGGAGTACGCGTCCAGCGTGCTGGAGGTCCACGACGACGCGATCGCGCCGGGCACGCGGGTGCTCGTCCACGACGACCTGCTGGCGACCGGCGGGACGGCGAAGGCGCTGTGCACGCTCGTCGAGCAGCTCGGCGGCGAGGTCGTGGGCTGCGCGTTTCTCATCGAGCTGGCGTTCCTGCCGGGCCGTTCGGCGCTGGCGCCGCACGAGGCCCGCACGCTCATCAGCTACGCCGAGGAGTAGCCATGCCGACGGTGCGTCGCTCGCGGACGCTGCGCGCGACGCCGGAGGAGATCTGGGCGATCGTCGGCGACGCCTATCACCTACCGCGCTGGTGGCCGCGCGTGACCCGCGTGGAGGGCGTCGAGGGAGCGGCCTTCACGCAGGTGCTCACGACCGGCAAGGGGGTGCCGGTGCGCGCGGACTACCGCGTCGTGCGATCGGACGCGCCGTCGGTGCGCCGCTGGGAGCAGCAGGTCGTCAACACCCCGTTCGAGCGGATCCTGGCGGCGTCCGCGGTCGAGGTGCGCCTCGAGCCGGCCGGGGACGGCGCGACGCACGTGGCGATCACGCTGGCGCAGCGCATGCGCGGGCTCGGCCGGCTCGGTGCCTTCATGGTGCGCGGCGCGGGGCGCAAGCAGCTCGACGGCGCGCTGCACGGGCTCGAGACGCTCGTGCTGCGGCCCGGGTAGGGCCGCGCCCTACGGGGTCGTCGTGGTGGGGGAGGTGCCCCCGGTGCCGGGCACGGTGGTCGTGCCCGTCGCGCCGCCCGCCGGAGCGGCCGTGACCATCCGGCCGCGCAGGACGATCGTGCCGGGACGCTTCGGCTCGTCGACGGTCTCGCGGGTGAGCAGGACCTCGCGGTACGTCGGCGTGTCCGGAGCCAGGTCGCTGACGGTCTTCAGCTCGCCGTCGGCGCCGACCTTCGTGTTCGGGAACCCGAGGAACCGCTTCTCGGATTGCGACGTGTACAGCCACACGCCGTAGGCGGACCCGCGCGCGCTGCTCGGCGGCAGACCCTCGGCCTGCAGCGCCAGGCGGAACTGCTCGCTGTCGGTGAAGCGCACGATGGCCACGTCGCCCTTCCCGGCCCCGTTGCCGCCCGGCGGGCGCAGGACGGCCTGCGCGAGGATCAAGAAGGCGTCGCCGGTGGGCGTCGTGGCCTGCTGACCGGCGGTGCCGGTCGGAGACGTGGTCGTCGTCGCGGCCGTCGGATCGGGGTCGTCGTCGCCGCCGATGTTGAGCACGATGATGATCGCGATCGCCAGCGCGATGCCGATGCCGGCCGCGATCAGGCGGCCGCCGAGCTGCGAGCTCTGCTTGACCTCGAGCTGGCGGGCGGCGCGGGCGTCGAGCGCGTCGAAGGCCTCGGCGACCTCCTCGCGCTCGGCGGGGACGTCGGGCAGCTCGCCGTCGGCGATCGGGCTCAGCGCGCTGGCCACGCCGCGCGCCCAGGCGCGTCCGGTGGGTGATCCCTCGAGGTACTCGCGGGTCGCCGCGCGGCGCGACGCCGACTGCTGGCCGAGCAGGTAGTCGGCGATCTCGTTGCGCCGGTCCTCGTCGATCCCCGCCGCCTCGGGGCCGAGCGCGCAGACCGCGCCGCGTGCGCGGGTGCGCACCGCGTCGACGTCGGTCTTCAGCAGGCCCGCCAGGTCGTCGTAGGACTTGTTCTGGCGCAGCAGCAGTTGCAGGACGGCGCGCTGCCCGTCGGAGAGGCTGGGGAGGGAGGCCATGCAGGGCAGCACCCTAGCGACCCAGAACGGGGATTCGCGTTGGTGGGTCAATAGTCTCCGAAGGGCGTGAGCAGCAGCGATCCCCTGCGCGACGATCCGCGCTTCGCCGGCCCGCAGGGCTTCGACGCCCTCTACGGCCTCGAGGTGCTCGAGGTCACCGACGAGCTGGTCCGCGCGCAGGTCGCCGTCCGCGACGAGCTGCGCCAGCCGTTCGGCCTCGTCCACGGCGGCGTGCTGGCGTCGATCGCCGAGGCGCTGGCCTCGCTGGGCACCGCGGTCGTCGTCATTGCCGCGGGCGACGCCGCCATGGGCTCCTCGAACAGCACGTCGTTTCTGCGCCCGATCGTCGACGGGACGATCCACGCGCGCGCCCTGCGCCGCCACCGCGGCCGCACGACCTGGGTGTGGGACGTCGAGATCACCGACGACGCCGGTCGCCTCTGCGCGCTGACGCGCATGACGATCGCCGTCCGGCCGCTGCCGGCCTGACCGCGAGCTCGGACTCAGCCGCCGTAGCGGTTGGTGATCGGGACGCGCCGGTCGCGGCCGAACGCGCGGGAGGTGACCTTGATGCCGGGCGGCTGCTGGCGGCGCTTGTACTCGGCGACGTCGACGAGGCCGATCACGCGCTTGACGTCGGCCGCGGGCAGCCCGCGGGCGGCGAGCTGCTCGTAGCCGAGGTCGTGCTCGACATAGCCCTCGAGGATCTCGTCGAGGATCTCGTAGGGCGGCAGCGAGTCGTCGTCGCGCTGGTCGGGGCGCAGCTCCGCCGACGGCGCGCGCGTGAACAGCTCGGGCGGCACCACCTTCCCGTCGTCGCGCTCGTCACGATGACGGGTGAGGCGGTAGACGAGCTGCTTGGGAACATCCTTGATGACCGCGAAGCCGCCCGCGCTGTCGCCGTAGAGCGTCGAGTAGCCGACCGACATCTCGGACTTGTTGCCGGTCGTCAGGACGAGCCAGCCGAACTTGTTCGACAGCGCCATGAGCAGGTTTCCCCGGATCCTTGCCTGCAGGTTCTCCTCGGTCAGGTCGGACTCGCGGCCGGCGAAGAGGTCGGCCAGCGCCGCGTCGTAGGCCTGCATCATCGGCGCGATCGGGATCGTCAGCAGCGTCACCGCGAGGTTCTCGGCCAGCCGCTCGGCATCGCCGCGCGTGCCCGTGGACGAGTAGGGCGAGGGCATCGTCACGCAGGTGACGCAGTCGGCGCCGAGCGCATCGACGGCGACGAGCGCGACGAGCGTCGAGTCGATCCCGCCGCTGAGGCCGAGCACGACGTGCTCGAAGCCGTTCTTGCGGGCGTAGTCGCGGGTGCCGAGCACGAGCGCGCCGTAGACCTCCTCGACGATGTCCACCGAGGGGGCGATCGTCGTGGGCAGCGCGGGTCGCGGCTCGCCGTCGCCGTCGCCGTCGCGCGCGACGGTGAACGTCCCGAGCCGGTCCACGCTGTCGCGCGCCTGCGCGGCCGGCGCGCGGCGGCGGGTGTCGCGCAGCCGCGCGGAGCCGACCGTGACCGGGTCGACGTCGGCGATCAGCAGCGCCTCCTCGAACTGCGGCGCCCGCGCGATCACCGTCCCGACGTGGTCGACGACGACCGAGGCGCCATCGAAGACGAGCTCGTCCTGGCCGCCGACGAGCCCGCAGAACGCGACCGCGGTGAGCTCGTCGCGGGCGCGCTGCTGAACCATCTGCTCGCGCCGCGCGCCCTTGCCCGCCGCGTACGGCGACGCCGACAGGTTGACGATCACGCGCGCGCCCGAGAGCGCCTCGTCGGACAGCGGCGGCCCCGGCTGCCAGATGTCCTCGCAGATCGTCAGGCCGACGGTGACGCCGTCGATCGTGATCGTCGCGCCGCGCTCGCCGGGCTGGAAGTAGCGCAGCTCGTCGAAGACGCCGTAGTTGGGCAGGTGCTGCTTGCGGTAGCTGCCCTGGACCTTGCCGTCGGCGAGGATCGCGGCGGAGTTGTGGACGTCCTCGGCGCGCTCGGGGTAGCCGACGATCGCGACGATCCCGGTCGTGTCGGCGGCGATGCGCTCCAGTGCCGCGCGCGTGTCGGCGAGGAAGTGCTCCTTGAGCAGCAGGTCCTCGGGCGGATAGCCGGTCAGCGCGAGCTCGGGGAACACGACGAGCTGGGCGCCGGCGTCGTTGGCCAGCGCGATGCCGGCGGAGATCTCGCTCTCGTTGCCGGCGATGTCGCCCACGACAGCATTCATCTGGACCAGCGCGATGCGCAGCGGTCCGGCGGTCACGCGGGGCGGTGGGTGCGGTCTGTGCGGTCGGTGCGGCGCATGCTGCCTGCGCTACCCGGTGCGGCCCAGCCAGTATTCGACGAACGCCTCGAGCGCCGGGTCGTCGGGGCCGGTCGCCTCGAGCATCCGCGTCGCGGTGACCGCCGTCACCGCCACGTCGAGGTTCGGCCGCTGCGCCACGAGAACGGCCTGGCCGGCCGCCTGCAGCGCCGCGTCGGGCGGCCCGGCGATCCGCTCGGCGAGCTCGCGCAGCTCGCGCGTCAGGCGCTCGTCGCTGTGCAGCAGCACGACGTTGCCGGGACGGACCGTGGGCTCGGCGCTCGCCGGCCGCGCGACCCCGGGCCCGGAGTCGGCCGGGCGCGGCACGGTCGCCTCGTCGCGCGAGACGAAGAACGCGGCCGCGCCGGCGACGAGCAGCACGGTCAGCACGATCGTCGCGATGACGTACAGCGCCTTGCCGGCCATCAGGGTGTCCTGCCGGCGGCGGGCCGCCGCGGCGCGGCGCTCTTGGCCGTGGGCTCGCGGGAGGCACGGCGCCCGCGGGCGGCACGGCGCGGGACCGAGGCGCCGTCGGCGAGCGCATGGATCGACGTGTGCAGCATGTCGGCCAGCGTGTCGAGGTCGGCGAGCGCGTCGTAGTCGCCGAGCAGCCCGAAGCCCAGGCGCCCGTCGTAGCTCAGGACCGCGATGCCGAGCGCCTGGCCGCCCGCCAGCGGCACGACCGGGTACAGCGCGCGCAGCCGCCGCCCGAGCAGGTACAGCGGCTGCTGCGGGCCGGGCACGTTGGTGACGACGAGGTTGAAGAAGCGCTGGCGCTGCTGCAGTCGTGCGGCCTGGCTCATGATCGTCGGCGAGGCGAAGCCCGCCAGCTCGGCCAGCGTCCGCGCGCCGATCGCCTCCTGGTCGTCGCCGAGCTTCGCGGTGGCGTCGCGGATCGCGGCGTGCTGGCGGACGGGGTCCTCGATGCCGACCGGCAGCGAGACCCACATCGGCGCCGCCTCGTTGCCGAGCGCGCGGCCGTGGCCCTCGCCGCGCACCAGGACGGGCACGAGCGCGCGCAGCTGCAGACCCTCGGTGTCGATGCCGCGATGGCGCAGGAAGCGCCCGAGGGCACCGGCGACGACGGCCAGCACCGCGTCGTTGACGGTGCCGCCGAGCGCGTTCTTGACGCGCTGCAGCGAGGCGAGCTCCGCGTCGACCCAGGTGTAGCGGCGGTGCGCCCCGACCTTGACGTTCAGCGGCGTCGGCGGCGCCGGGCGCATCGTGGCGAAGCGCGGCGCGCCGATCGCCTGCAGCCCGTCGCGGGCCCCGTCGAGCACGCGGCGCGGCGCGCGCACGACGGCGCGGGCCGTGCGGGCGAGCTCCTGCGGGCGCGTCGCGCGCTCGAAGAGGGCGTCGGTCAGCAGCTGGGCGCCGCTGGGCAGCGGTCGCGGGGCCCAGCGGGTGGCCGGGGCGGGCGGCGCGGACGGACCGGACGGCTCGGTGTCGAACAGCACCGTCGTGATGTCGACCGCCTCGACGCCGTCGACGAGCGCGTGGTGGCTCTTGGCGACGAGCGCGAAGCGGTCGCCCTGCAGGCCGTCGACGAGGTACATCTCCCAGAGCGGCTTCGTGCGATCCAGGCGCTGGGCGAAGAGCCGGCCGGCGAGGTTCTTCAGCTGCTCCTCGCTGCCGGGCGCCGGCAGGCCGGCGTGGCGCAGGTGGTAGCGCAGGTTGAAGTGCGGGTCGTCGACCCACACCGGGCGGCCCTGGTGCAGCGGGATGTCGGCCAGCCGCCGGCGAAAGCGCGGGACGAGGTGCAGGCGCGACTCGACGAGCTCGCGCAGCTCGTCGTACGGCGCCGCCGGCCCGTCGAAGACCGTGACCGAAGCGACGTGCAGCCGCGCCCCGGCCTTCTCGAGGTGCAGGAACGACGCGTCGAGTGCCGAGATGCGATGACCGTGGGCGATGCGTCGATTGTCGCACTTGCGCTCGCACCGGTCCGGCGCGGCCTTCATTGTGTCGGGGCGTGGCCCCGATCGCGCACCTGGACATCGATGCGTTCTACGCCAGCGTCGAGCTGCTGCGCCGCCCGGAGCTGCGCGGTCTGCCGGTGATCGTGTCGGGCAGCGGGCCGCGCGCGGTCGTCACGACGGCGTCCTACGAGGCGCGCCGCTACGGCGTCGGCTCGGCGATGCCGACGTCGCGGGCGCGGCGGCTGTGCCCCGACGCCGTCCTCGTGGCGCCGGACTTCGCGGCCTACCAGGAGGCGTCGCGCGGGGTGATGGCGCTCGTGCGCCGGGCGGTCGACCGCGTCGAGGTGGTGGGGATGGACGAGGCCTACCTCGACCTCGTCGAGCTCGTCGCGCCGCGCGCCGCCATGCGCCGGCTCGTGAGCGACATCAGGGACGCGACGGGGCTGGACTGCTCGATCGGGATCGGGCCCAACCGGATCGTCGCCAAGGTCGCCTCCGACGCGGAGAAGCCGCGCGGCTTCGTCTGCCTTACGCGCGAGCAGGCGTGCGAGCGCTTCGCCGGCCATCCGCCCGGGCTCGTCCCCGGGATCGGGCCGAAGACCGCCGCCCGCCTGGAGACGATGGGGATCACCACGCTGCGCGCGCTGGCGGCGACGCCCGTCGACGCGCTCGTCGCGCGCTTCGGCGCCAACCACGGGCCCGACCTGCAGCGGCGCGCGCGCTTCGAGGCCTCGGCGCGGCTGACGCCCGTGCGCACCGCGCACTCCGAGTCGCGCGAGACGACCTTCGACTACGACATCGCCGACGCCGCGCAGCTCGAGGAGATCCTCTCAGACCTCGCGGGCCAGCTCTGCGAGCGCCTGGCCAAGCAGGACCGGCGCGGGCGCAACGTCGCGATCAAGGTGCGCCTGTCGGACTTCACGACCGTCACGCGTGCGCGCACGATCGCCGAGGCGACCAACGACCCGGTCGTCGTGGCCGGCGTCGCGCTCGAGCTGCTGCGGGAGTACGCGCCGGCCCGGCCCGTGCGGCTGCTGGGCGTGCGGGTCGCCACGTTCGAGCGCACGCCCGTGCCGGGCGACGCCGACCAGCTCGCGTTGCCGTTGTAGCGTTCTGCGCGTGCCGAACATCGAGATCGCCGGAAACGACCTGTACTACGAGCGCCGCGGGACGGGCGAGCCGATGCTGCTCATCCAGGGCCTCGGCGCAAACAGCCTGCACTGGGGCGAGGGCTTCCTCGGCGGGCTGGAGGATGGCTTCGAGCTGATCCTCTTCGACAACCGCGGCGCGGGCCGCAGCGGTGTGCTGGAGGGCGAGCTGACGATCGTCGACCTCGCGCAGGACGCGATCGGCCTGCTCGACGCGCTGGCGATCGACCGCGCGCACGTCGTCGGGATCTCGATGGGCGGGATGGTCGCCCAGGAGCTCGTCCTCGCCGCGCCCGAGCGCGTGCTGACGCTGACGCTCGGCTGCACGTTCCCCGGCGGCCCGGAGGCGAAGATGACCGACATGGAGGTCGTCGGGATGCTCGCCGAGGCGGTCCTCTCCGGGGACGACGAGCGCACGCTGCGCGTCGGCTACGAGGTGATGATCGCCGCCGAGTACGGCGAGCAGGAGGGCGCCTACGAGCTCTACAGCGAGCTGGCCGGGCAGTACCGGGCGCCGATCCCCGTGCTCATGGCGCAGCTGGCCGCGATCATGGGCCACGACACGAGCGACCGCCTCGGTGCGGTGGCGGTGCCGACGCTCGTCATACACGGCACGGAGGACCGGTTGATGGAGGCCGAGAACGGCGAGCTCATCGCCCGCCTCGTGCCGGGCGCGCGGCTGGAGCTGCTCGACGGCTCGGGGCACATGTTCTTCTGGGAGCAGCCCGAGCGCAGCGCGCAGCTCGTGCGCGACCACGCGGCGTCAGCCGCGGCTTCGGCTCAGTAGAGCGCGGCGGCCAGGCGCCGCCGCGACTCGCGCGCCAGCGGATGCTCGACGCCGAGCTCGTCGAGCACGCCGACGATGACCTTGCGCAGGCGCTCGCGGTTCGCGTCGCCGTCATCGAGCCCGGCGAGCTCGTCGAGGAGGATGTCGAGGCCGGCTTCGGTGCTCCCGGCGTCGAGCTCGGCGAACGCCTCGCGGGCGCGGCCGGGTCCGTCGCCGTCCTGCTGCTCGAGCTCGATCCGCGCCGTGAGACCGTCGGCGGCGAAGGTGCCGGAGACGTTGCGCAGCCGCGCCAGCGCGGCGCCGAGGTCGCCGGCGCGGTAGCTGATCTGCGCCAGCTTGAAGTTCGCCTCGGGATTGGCCGGCTCGAGCTCGAGCACCTTGTGCAGCGATGCCTCGTCGCCGGCGCCGAGCAGCTGCTTGGCCTCGCTCGGCACGAGGCCGTCGAAGAACGCCGCGACCTGGCTTGGCCCCTGCGCGCCGACGAACTCGGCGGCGACCTCGCCGTCGACGAACGCCTTGACGGCGGGGATGCCCTGGATGTCGAACCGCTGGGCGATGTTCGGGTTCTGGTCGGTGTCGATCTTCACGAGCACGACCTGGCCGTCGCGCGCCTCGGCGGCCTTCTCCAGCACGGGCCCGAGCTGGCGGCAGGGCGCACACCACGGCGCCCAGAAGTCCACGACGACCGGCAGCTGCGCCGATCGCTGCAGCACCTCGGTCTCGAAATCAGCCTCGTCGACGTCGATCACGGTCATGCCAGACAGGGTAGACAAGCCGGCCTGCCAGGCTTGCGGGCGTGACCGAGCATGTGATCGACACGGGCGGGGGCGTGCGGCTCGCCGTCGCCGACGACCCGGGGGAGGGGAGCCCGGTGGTGCTGCTGCACGGCCTGACGGCCGCGCGGCGCTACGTCGTGATGGGGTCGCGCGCGCTGCAGCGCGCCGGCCACCGGGTGGTCGCCTACGACGCGCGCGGCCACGGGTCGTCGACGGCTCCCTTTCAGACCGCCGGCGCCGCCGGCGCCTACGGCTACGACGAGCTGACCGCCGATCTCGCCGCCGTGCTCGACGAGCTGGGCATCGCGCGGGCGGTGCTGGCCGGCGCGTCGATGGGCGCCCACACCGCGCTGCGCCTTGCGTGCGAGCAGCCCGAGCGGGTGGCGGGCCTGGTGGTGATCACGCCCGGCTTCGATCCGCTGCAGTACGCGCGGCCGGAGCGGCTGGCGCGCTGGGACGCGTTGAGCCAGGCGCTGCGCTCCGGCGGGATCGAGGCCTTCGCCGAGGCCTTCGGGGTGCAGCGGATCCCCGAGCAGTGGCGCCAGACGGTGAGCCGCGCGCTGCGTCAGCGGATGGCCGTGCACGAGCGCCTCGACGCGGTCGCCGACGCGCTGCGCTGGGTGCCCCGCTCGGCGCCGTTTTGCGACCTTCACGCGCTCGAGCAGATCGGGTGCCCTGCGGTGGTCATCGGTTCGCGCGACGAGGCCGACCCCGGCCACCCGCTGGCGATCGCGCGGGCCTACGCCGACCTGCTGCCGGCCGGGCGGCTGGTCGTCGAGGACGCGGGGTCGTCGCCGCTGGCCTGGCAGGGCGGGCGGGTGTCGAAGCTCATCGCCGAGGTGGCGGCCGGCGTTGGATGAGCGGTGGCGTTCGCAGGACGTGGTGCGCTGATCGAGGTCGTGGCGCGCAAGGTGCGATATCCGCACCCGGCGCGCCCGGACCGCCCGGACCGCCCGGCGCTGCGCGTAGCGGTGGGCAACGGACCGGGCACGGCTGTGCGCCGAGGCCGTAGCCTCAGGCGATGAGCCCGCCGCAGCGCGCCGCCGGCGCCGGCTACTCCGCCACGCCGCTCGTGCGCAAGCTCGGCTTCGCGGCCGGCATGCGCGTGCACTACGCCAACGCGCCGGCGCACTTCGGCGATCTCGTCGGCGAGCTGCCCGGCGGCGTGCGAATCCTCAAGCGCCCGGCGCCGCAGCTCGACCTCGCGATGCTCTTCGTCACCGAGCGGGCGGCGCTCGCGCGCGGGCTGCGGAGGCTGCAGCCCAAGCTCCAGCCGGCCGGGATGATCTGGGTCGCCTGGCCGAAGCGGGCGTCGAAGGTCCCGACGGACGTCACCGAGGACGTCGTGCGCGAGCTGGCGCTGCCGCGCGGGCTCGTCGACGTGAAGGTCTGCGCGATCGACGAGACGTGGTCCGGTCTGAAGCTCGTCGTGCGCAAGGAGCTGCGCGCCCGTTGACGACAATCGACCCCGGACGCCGTGAAGCGCGCCGAGGCCGAGGAAGTCGGTTGGTGCGGCCGGTGGCGTGAGCCGGACCGGGTCCGCGGGATGGCGTCAGTCGTTGAGCGCCTTCTTGAGTGCCGCGGCCGCCGAGAACTTCGCTGCCTTGCTGGCCGCAATCTGGATCGTCTCGCCCGTGGCCGGGTTACGACCCTCACGGGCGGAACGCTCGCTCACGCTGAACTTGCCGAAGCCTGCGACCGCAACCTCGCCACCTCCGGCGAGCTCCGTGGCGATCGCGTCAAAGGTGGCGTCTACTGCGCTCTTTGCATCAGAACCGCTGAGACCGGCGTCCGAGGCCACCTTCTGTGCGAGCTCCTGCTTGGTCATTGAGTGCTCCCGTCTCGAGTACAGATGGCGCCTACGCTAGCGGCTGCCCCGGCGGCGCGGGGCTTTTCCCCGGTTGACGCGCTGTCAAGCGGGGTCGTTGCGGGCCGTCGTCGCCACTGGGTGCGGGCGCGTCTCTCGGCGCTACCCACCACAAGCAGGAGCGACGCGCAACTTCGGGCGCAGCGGCTGCCTTGGGATCGCCGACGAGCCCCGCGGCACGCAGACGTTGCGCGCCGTCCCGACCGGGCGCGGGACCCTTCCGCCGGAGGGCTGCGCCTGATCGACCGGTCGGCCGGCGGCCGGGAGGCGGGCCGCGAACGGCCCGCCTCGCGCCGTCAGAGCGTCAGCGCTGGTCCTGGTGGCCCAGCTTCGTGGTGGCGGTGGCGCTGCGGGTGCTGCGCGACGCAGCCTCCGGCGCGGCGCCCAGCGGCTCACGGCGATCGGCGAAGACCGCCGTCGCATGCGTGGCGGCCTGCGACAGCTGGCGCAGGCCGACGTAGTTGACGTTGGCGATCGTGTCGCACGCCTGGTGGTAGCAGCGGTCGAATGCCTCGCCCGCCACGCCGCCGTAGCGCTGTGCCTGCTCGGCCGTCTTCTCGTTCTCCGCACCGGAGAACAGGCCGCCGGCGGGGATGCCGACATCGATGAACGGCTTGTAGTCCGACCGTCCGTCGAACGCCGTCGCGTCGAACGCCAGCCGCTTCGCGCTGAAGTACTGGTTGAACACGTGCTCGATCACATCCGAGCCGGCGGGCCCTGCCGTGCCGAACGACGACCCGTCCCCGTCGTAGACGAGGCGGATGAAGTTCGGCGAGCCGAGCATGTCGAAGTTCAGGTTCAGCCCGATCTGCGCGCCCTCCTCGTCGCTCAATCCGGCGACGTAGCGCGTCGATCCGACGAGACCTGCCTCCTCGGCGCCCCAGAACGCGAAGCGCACGGGGTTGCGCGGATCGCGGTCGTCGGCCATCTCCTCGGCGATCTCGAGGATCGTCGCGGTGCCGCTGCCGTTGTCGTTGATGCCCGGCCCCGCCGGAACCGAGTCGAGGTGCGCACCCAGCAGGACGGTCTTGCCGGCCCGCCGGGCATTGCGCGGCTCGAGGTCGGCGATGACGTTGGACGTCGTCGTCTGGGTGATCTTCGTCGACGTCGCGATGTGCACGACGGCGCCGGCCTGCGCGGCGAGCTCGTTGCCGATGGGGAAGCTCACGCCGATGGCCGGGATCGTCGCCGTCGTGCCGTCGCCGAGCGTGCCCGCGAGCGGCCCGTCACGACCGGGCTGGCCCTCGTTCATGACGATGGCGGCGACGGCGCCGGCGGCCTGGGCGTTCTCGACCTTCTGCGCGAACGGACACGTGCCGCGCTGCATGAGCGCGACGTTGCCGTTCACGGAGGCGGGGAAGTCCGTGGCCTCGCAGCCCGAGGTCGAGCTGTTGGGGGCGGCGCCGGGCGGCAGCACCAGCTCGACCGGGATCGCGGTCTTGGTCACGTCGCCCGAGCCGGAGTAGCTCATGATCTGAAACTCGTCGGGGTCGACGTACGTGCGCGGATCGGGCGACACGCGCTCGAACACCGCCGGCGCGAGCTCCTCGAAGCTCTTGAACGTGAACGTCTGCTGCTGCACGTCGAGCCCGGCGCGCTGGAGGCGGCGCATGACGTACGCCGCCGAGGCGTCGAAGCCGGCCGTGCCGGAGGCGCGGGTCCCGCCGTTCATCGTCGCGATGTTCTGCAGCGCCTGCAGGTGGGCGCGGATGCCGCTCGTCTTGACGTCCTCGCGCAGGTCCTCGGACACCCGCAGCGCGTTCGGCGCGGCGGCGGCCGACGGCACCAGGGCGAATGTGAGAGCGATGCCGACGAGCACCGCTCGGGTGGTTCGATCCATCTGGATCTCCTCTCGAATGTGAGCACGGCGCCGGCGCTCGGCCGGCGCGACGGATGAGGGCTCGCTACCCGGGTGCTGGCGGCGGTAAGCCCGGCGCGGACCGCGACCGTTCTTCAACGACGTAGAACATTCGCTCAGGCATGCAAGAACTCAAATTTCGTTATGCCATAATCTCTCCGTCATGGGCAAGCGCCTCACACGCCGCCGCCTCCTCGGCGCGGTTCCTGCCGTCGGCCTCGGAGCGACCGCGCTGCACGCCGCGATCCCGCACTCGCATGGCAGCGCCGTCGCGGCGACAGACCACGGCGCCGGTGCGGGCGGGGCGGCCCACGGGACCGCCGCCGGCCATGCGGCGTTCCGCGGCGGCGAGGTCGATCACCGCGCCAACGGCTTCGACCCGCACGAGATCCTGCGCGACTTCGACGCCGGCACGGCGAGCCGGATGGCGAACGGGCGCACGCTGCGCGAGTGGACCCTCGTCGCCTCCGAGCACGAGATCGAGATCGCCCCCGGCGTGAAGTTCACGGCGTGGTCCTACAACGGGCGCATCCCCGGCCCGACGCTGCGCGCGACCGAGGGCGACCGCCTGCGGATCACGTTCATCAACGGCGGCCGGCACCCGCACACGATCCACTTCCACGGCATCCACCCGGCGACGATGGACGGCGTCGCGGGGAGCGGCGACGGCGAGATCGCGCCCGGCGCCCGCACGGTCTACGAGTTCGACGCCGCCCCCTACGGCCTGCAGCTGTACCACTGCCACGTCCGGCCGCTCGCCGAGCACATCGCCAAGGGCCTCTACGGGACGCTGATCATCGACCCGAAGACGCCGCGCGCCAAGGCCGACGAGATGGTCATGGTCATGAACGGCTTCGACACCAACTTCGACCGCGCCAACGAGCTCTACGCGGCGAACACGATCGGCTTCGCCTACGCCGACAAGCCGATCCAGGTCAAGCGCGGCGAGCTCGTCCGCGTCTACCTCGTCAACGTCCTCGAGTACGACCTGATCAACTCCTTTCACCTGCACGGCAACTTCTTCGACTACTTCCCGACGGGGTCGTCGCAGGACCCCAGCGAGTTCACCGACACGGTGATGCTCTGCCAGGGCCAGCGCGGGATCCTCGAGATGCGCTTCCCGACCGCCGGCAAGTACATGTTCCACGCCCACCAGTCGGAGTTCACCGAGCTCGGCTGGATGGGCTTCTTCGAGGTCTCGCCCTGATGGAGGCCGGCAACCCGGCCGCCGACGCCGCCCGCGAGCCCGCGCGGCAGGGCATCCCGTCGTGGGTGCTGGGTCTCGTGCCGCTGCTGCTGATCATCGCCGCCGTCGGGGCGTTCTCCGCGCTCGGCGGACCCGGCCTGGGCGAGCGCACCGGCCCGCCCGCCGAGGAGCTGGCGATCGAGCGCACGAAGCTCGTGCCCGGCGCGATCGAGCTGACCGTCCGCAACGACGGGCCCGACCCCGTCGCGATCGCGCAGGTCGTCGTCAACGACGCGTACGCCGGGTTCCGCGGCGCCGAGCAGCCGATCGGCCGCCTCGCGTCCGAGAAGCTCGTCGTCGCGCACCCCTGGAACGAGGGCGAGGCGTACTCCGTATCACTGCTGACCTCCAGCGGCGGCACGATCGCCCACGAGATCCCGATCGCGGTGCTCACGCCGGACGCGGACCTCGGCTTCTTCGGCCTCATGGCCCTGCTCGGGATCTACGTCGGCGTCATCCCGATCGCGCTGGGGATGCTCTGGCTGCCCTGGATCCGGCGCATCCCGCCGAGCTGGCTGCGCGTCGTCATGGCGCTGACGGTCGGCCTGCTCGCCTTCCTGGCGATCGACGCGACGCTCGAGGGCGTCGAGCTCGCGGGGGAGGGGTCGCAGGCGTTCGGCGGCGTGGCGCTCGTCTTCCTCGGCGCGGCGTTCGCCTACCTCGCGCTGACCGGCGTCGGGTCGTGGCTGGCCCAGCGGCGCCGCGCCCGCGCCGCAGCGGGGGCCTCCGGCTCGACGCTCGCGCTGCTCATCGCCGTCGGGATCGGCCTGCACAACCTCGGCGAGGGCCTGGCGATCGGCACTGCCTACACGACCGGTGCGCTCGCGCTCGGGGCGTTCCTCGTCGTCGGCTTCGCGCTGCACAACACCACCGAGGGGCTGGCGATCGTCGCGCCGATCGCCGACGACCCGCCGTCGCTGGGCCGGCTGGCGCTGCTCGGCCTCGTCGCCGGCGCTCCCGCGGTGCTCGGCGCCTGGATCGGCGCCTCGGCGTTCAACACGTCGGTGGCGGCGTTCTTGTTCGGCGCCGGGGCGGGGGCGATCGCCCAGGTCGTCGTCCAGCTCGCGCCGTCGCTGCGCGCCGCGGGCGAGCGCAACCTGCAGCCGCGCGTCGTAGGCGGCCTCGTCGCCGGACTCGCGCTCATGTTCGCGACCGGTCTGCTCGTCAGCGTGTGAGCGGGGATCTGCGATGGCAACCGCGCACGGCACCGGGCAGAGCAACGCGATCGAGGACTACGCGAAGTCGATCTACTCGCTGCAGCAGCGCGCCGCCGGCGGGGCCGTCTCCACCAACGCGCTGGCCGAGCGCTGCGGCGTGACGCCCGCCTCGGCCTCGGCGATGGTCAAGAGGCTCGCCGAGCGCGGCCTGGCGATCCACGAGCCCTATCACGGCGTGCGCCTGACGGCCGCCGGCGAACGCCTCGCGCTGGAGATGATCCGCCACCACCGGCTGCTCGAGCTCTACCTCGCCGAGCACCTCGACGTGCCGTGGGATCGCGTCCACGAGGAGGCCGAGGCGCTCGAGCACGTCCTCTCGGAGTTCCTCGAGGCGCGCATCGCCGCCAAGCTCGGCAACCCGACCCACGACCCGCACGGCGACCCGATCCCCGACCACGACCTCGTCATCGACGAGGGCCAGACCGAGGCACTGGACTGTCTGCCGGTCGGTGCGGGCGGGCGCTTCGTGCGCGTGTCCGATTCCGATCCGGAGATGCTGCGCTACCTCGACGAGCGCGGCATCGCGATCGGCGACCGCTGCGAGGTCAGCGCGCGCCAACCGTTCGACGGACCGATGACCGTGAGCTTCGGCAGCAGCGAGCACGTGCTCGGCGGCACGCTCGCCCGGGCGATGCGCATCGAGCTGGACTGACCCCGGCCCCGCCGCGTCGGACCCCCGTCGCAAGCCGGTCCGATCCGCGCGCGCCACGTCGAACGGCGGTCGCGGACGGGTCGCGCCGCCGCCCCGCCGGCCGCGTAGCCGCGCCCGCCGCCGCCCGCGATCGTGAGCGGACGAGATCTCCTCGTCCCGCCGACCGGAGGCCAACCGCCATGCTCACCCCCGCCGCAGGTGCACTCAGCCGGCTCACCCCGCGCCAGGTCGGCGCGGTCGCGGCCGGCGCCGGCGTCGTCCTCGTGCTCGCGGCCATCGTCGTGCTGGGCGCCTTCAAGGCCGTCGCGCCGAGCGATGTCTGCGTCGTCCAGGAGGGCGGCCCGCTCGACGGTCGCGGCATCTCCGAGGTGCGCCAGCCGTCCGGCGGCGTGTCGTTCATCGGCGTCTTCAACACCCAGCACTGCTTCCCGGCGACGCAGCGCAACTACGTCATCTCGCCCGACCGCGCCCACCGCGAGCAGGGCGAGACGCTGGACTTCTTCGAGACGCCGAGCTCCGATGCCGTCCAGGTGCGGATCGAGGGCCAGGCGCTGTTCTCGTTCAACACCGACCCCGACGTCGTCAAGGCCTTCTACACGAAGTACGGCGTGCGGACGTTCGACGGCCTGCACCCCTACGAGGGCTCGGAGGGCTGGGCGTCGTTTCTCTCGGTCCAGTTTCGGCCTGTGCTCGACAACGCGCTGCGCGAGGCGATCGGCAGGTACCGCTGCGTGGAGCTCAACAACACGTGCGCCTACGTGCAGGACTCGGCCGCCGTCGCGACCGGCAAGCTCGACGTCAACCGCGACAACTCGCAGAACCTCAGCAAGGTGCAGGACGAGATCGGCACGACCCTCGAGGCCGATCTGAAGGCGACGCTGGGCGGGGCGTTCTTCGAGAACGTCCAGTTCCGTCTCGTGCAGGTCCGCTTCGACGAGCAGGTCCAGGAGAGCATCACCGCGGCGACCGCGGCCCGCGCGGACGTCGCCACGAAGCGCCTGCAGGCCCAGCAGGTCGTCGAGACCGCGATCGGCGCGCGCCGCGCCGCCGACCAGAAGGCCCGCGCGATCGACGCCACGCGCCGTGCCTACCGCCAGAACCCGTCGCAGGCGCGGATCGACGGCATCCGCGCGCTGCCCGACGGCCTGCAGGCGCTCGGCGGCGATCTGAGCACGATCGTCGGCGGCACGCAGTGAGGCTCGTCGTCGTGCTCGTCTGCATCGCCGCCGTGGCGGCGCTCGTGTACGTCCTGCTCACGGCCTGGCTGGCCGGCCGCGCCCGGCGCGGCGGGCCGTGGCGGGTCGACACGGTCACGCGGCCGGACGGCTCGCTCGCCGTCGTGCTGGCCCGCGACGGCGACCCGCGCGTGCGCACGGTGCGCGAGCTGCCCGTCGACATGGACGCGCTGGAGCTCGCCGGCGAGCTGCGATTGGCCCGCGAGGACGCCCGCCTTCAGGCTGACGAGCTGAACCGCTGAGCCGTCCCCGCGGCGCCGGCGCGCCCGACCGGTCACGCACAAGGTGCCCCTTCGCCCTTGACGAGGCTCGAACACGTCGCATACGTTGGCGGGCGTGAGCGCGTCCGCGGCCCCGACCACGCCGATCACCGCCACCGGCACCGGCGAGCGCAACCTCGCCGGCCAGGCGATCGCGATCACTGTCTTCAGCACGATCAGGCCGTGGGGCAACGTGCTCGCGCCGATCCCCGGTCGCCTGTTCCTGCCGCTTCTGTTCGCGGTCACGCGCAGGATCCCGAGCCTGACCGCCACGCTGCGCCAGCTGTCGTTCATCCACTTCGCGCGCTGGTCGGTCATCACGAAGCTGCCCTACAACGGTGCGCCGCAGACCAAGAAGCGCTTTCGCTACCCGCACATGTACTTCGAGAGCAACTTCAACGGCGGCTGGGAGGAGTACATCGACGCCTTCTCGCACATCCTCACGCGCGGGATGACGGCGTTCTGGGGCAGCTCCTTCGGCTTCCCCAAGCCGCTGCCGACCGCCCAGTTCAAGCAGTACATCGAGGTCAACGAGACCGAGGCGGCGCACTACTACTCGGCCTATCCGGACGCCACGAGCACGATGGTCCAGCGCTCGCTGAAGCTCGACGACCGCCTGACCCCGCTCAAGCGCAACGCCGAGAAGATGAGCCCCGAAGAGTTCGCCAAGACCTACCGCGCGTTTCTCACCGACGTGCAGGACTGCCTGTAGATGGCGCGCGCAGGGGTCGGCAACAAGACCGGTCAGGCGTACGCGTTCATGGCGATGACGCCGATCAAGCCCGGCGAGGAGGTCGCGCTCGCGGAGTACCTGCATGGCTTCCTCGACCACGACCGCCCCAGCCCGTTCGAGAAGCTCCCGCGCACGCATATGGCCCGCTTCGTGATCGTCCCGGACTTCTACAACGACAAGACCTGGAAGCAGCGCAGGGAGGAGCACCTCGACCTGCGCTACCTCATCTTCACGAGCAACCTCGACGGCGACATCGAGTCCTACCTCGACGAGCTGTGCGACAAGCTCGCGCCCGAGGCCGCTGAGATCTGGGGGCGCTGCGTCGGCTGCCCGGACGATCCGCAGGGCCAGCCGCTGAAGCACTACCTCAAGCACAACCAGATCAACACCGGCATCTTCTACGCCGCCTACCAGGACGCGAGCGTCGCGCGGGTCAAGCACTGCCTCTACGAGCGCGAGCGGATGATCGAGTTCGCGATCGCCGCCCAGGGCCTCGAGGCCGAGGCCCTGCAGCAGGCCTTCCTGCAGGAGTTCGGGGGCAGCGCCTGATGGCCACCACACCGCCCGTGCAGATCGACCTCGGCGACATCCAGGGCGACATCCTGCGCGCCTACGGCAACGACTACGACAACACGACGTACGCGTTCGTGAAGCTCGAGTGCCCGGCCGAGCAGGCCCGGGCGTGGTTCGCCGGCGTCGTCGACCACGTCACGACCGCCGCGCCGTGGCCGCGGGGCGAGAAGCCGCTGACGACGCTCAACGTCTCGGTCACCGCCGAGGGGCTGCGCAAGCTCGGCGTGTCGGAGGCGGTCGTGGGCACGTTCTCGAGCGAGTTTCGCAAGGGGATGGCCGCGCGCAAGGCGCTGCTCGGCGACATCGGCCCGAGCGATCCCGGATCGTGGGAGGACGGCCTGGGCAGCGGCGACGCGCACGTGCTGCTGACGATCAACGCCAAGGAGGCCAAGGACCACAAGCACGCGCTGGGCAAGATGCGCAAGGCGATGGAGGACGCCGGCGGCATCCGGATCGTCTACCAGGAGGACACGGCGCTGCTGCCCGGCTCGCGCGAACACTTCGGCTACGCCGACGGCTTCGCCCAGCCGGCGGTCGAGGGCTCCAGCGACGACCGTGCGCGCGGCGGCGGGGTGCCGCTGAAGGGCGGCGGCTGGCGCGCGCTGGCGCCCGGCGAGTTCATCCTCGGCTACCCCGACGAGGACACCCGGGCCGACCCGAAGAAGCGCCTGCCCAGCGCGCCCGCGGCGCCGCTCGGGCGCAGCGGCACGTACATGGTCTGGCGCAAGCTCTACCAGGACGTCGCGCGCTTCCGGCGGGTCATCCACAAGGCGGCCGAGCTCTACGAGGGCGGCGACGAGCACCTGCTCTCGGCGAAGGTCGTCGGGCGCTGGACCAACGGCGCGCCGCTCGTCAAGTACCCGACGAAGCCGCCGAAGCAGTTCGACGCCCAGACCGAGGGCGCCAACGACTTTCGCTACGACAAGGACCTCGACGGCATGCGCTGCCCGATCGGCGCGCACGTGCGCCGCTCCAACCCGCGCGATGCGCTCGGCGCCGTCAAGGGTCCGGGCGGCAAGCTGCTGAGCTTCGAGGGCAGCCTGAGCTTCCGCCACCGCATGATCCGGCGCGGGATGCCGTACGGCCCGGAGCTGCCCGTGGGCGTGACGAAGGACGACGGCGTCGACCGCGGGCTCGTCTTCGTGAGCTTCCAGGCAAGCATCTCGCGCCAGTTCGAGGGCGTGCAGGTGCAGTGGCTGAACGCCGGCAACATCTTCGGCCTCGGCCACGACAGGGACTTCTTGTTCGGCCACCCGGAGGGCAAGGGCAAGATGACGATCCAGGGCAAGCCGCCCTTCTTCCTCACCCCGCAGGAGACGTTCGTGCGCACCCGCGGCGGCGAGTACCTGTTCGTGCCGGGCATGACGGCCCTGGCCGCCCTCGCCGACGGCACGGCGGGCTAGAGCGGGCGGGCGGGTCGACCGATGGGCGTCATCGACGAGATCAGGCAGCTGGGCCAGCGGCTGGCTCACGAGAAGGACCGCCTGACCGAGAAGGTGTCCGACCTCGTCGGGCAGCTCGCCGACTCGGAGGCCAACGAGACGTTCGCGATCATGCGCCGCCTGGACCCGATCGTCAGCGCCGGACCGACGACGATCGTCGCGCTCAACGAGGACGTCCGGGAGGTGCTCGGCGATCCGGCACGCTTCACCGCGCACCTGTACGGCCCGAAGATGGAGGCCGTCACGGGCCCGTTCATCCTCGGCGTCGACGACACGCCGCTGTATCACCACGACCACGCGGCGATGGACCGCGCGGTCACGCGCGAGGACCTGCCGCGGCTGGCGCGCTCGATGTACGACGCGGCGCGCGAGCTGGTCGCCGCGCGCCGCGACGAGGGGGCGATCGACGTCGTCTCCCAGCTCGCCGACCCGGCGCTGGACCGCGTCATCGCCGACTACTTCGGCACGCCGGGGCCGGACACCGCGACGCAGCTGCGCTGGGCGCGCAACGTCTTTCAGGAGCTGTTCATCAACGTCGGCAACCTGCCCACCGTGCGCGACCGCGCGCTCGGCGACGCCGCGCAGTGGCGCCCGCACCTCGACACGCTGATCGACGCGCGCAAGGCCGCGCTGCAGGCCGGCGAGGACGTTCCCGACGACGTGCTGACCCGGCTGCTGCGCTACCAGGCCGAGGGCGAGCCGAACTTCCATGACATCGCGATCCGCCACAACATCCTCGGCAACATCACCGGCTGGATCCCGACGATCTCCAACGCCTTCGCGCGGATCGTCGAGGAGCTGCTGCGCCGTGAGGACGAGCTTGCGGGCATGCAGGCGGCGGCGCGGGCGGGCGACCGTGACCTCGTCGCGGCCTACTGCTGGGAGGCCTCGCGCTTCCGGCCGCAGAACTTCGCGCTGCTGCGCTACGTCCCCGAGGACACGGTCATCGCGGCCGGCACCGACCGCGAGACGAAGGTCAAGGCCGGCTCGACGGTGTTCGCCGCGACGCTCTCGGCGATGCACGACCCGGAGGCGATCGACGAGCCCGAGCAGTTCCGCGTCGACCGGCCGTGGAGCGACTACATGCTCTTCGGCCACGGCATGCACACGTGCTACGGCCAGCACATCGTGCGCGCGCAGATGCCGGCGCTGGCGACCGCCCTGTTCGAAGGGCCGCCGATCACGCGCGCCCGCGGCGAGCAGGGCAAGCTGCGCTTCAGCGGCCCGTTCCCGTCGCGCCTGACGGTCCGCTTCGACGACGACTGACGGGTTTGCTGGCCCGGCGGGGGCGGGTGCGGACGCTGGGGCGGGCGCGGGCGGGCGGTCAGTCGACGAGCGCGCTCTCGGGCAGGACGCGCTGCTGCGGGATCGCGATGATGCAGTCGCGGCCGTGCAGCTCGCGGGTGCTGCGGTGGGTGAGCAGCTCGCTGGCGGTGGGCAGCCGGTAGGCGTCGGCGGCCATGTAGTCGACGGTGTAGCCGAGATCCTCGAAGGCGCCGATCGTCAGGCGGCTGATCGGGTTGGCGCCCGTGTCGAGAAAGCCGGTCATCAGCTCGTTGGCGAAGACCGCCTCGCGCCAGTGGCCGTCGCGCGTGCCGGGGCCGCCGACGTTGGCGAGCGGGACGCTGCGCGGGCGCACGCCGGGGCCGAGCAGCGCGGCGTACTCGCGCGCGGCGTTCGCGCCGATGAACTGCGGGTCGTTGCCGCCGGCGCCGAGGATGAGGTCCACGCGGTCGAAGATCGTGCCGAAGCCGAGCACGTGGCCCATCTCGTGGACGATGACCGTGACGAGGCTGCCGTCCTGCTCCATCTGCTCGAGGTCGGCGCTGTCGAAGGACATGATCCCGGTGGCGGGGAGGAAGCTGCCGGGGCGCAGGTCGATCGGCCCCGCCTGGCCGAGCACGCGGCCGGGGCCGTCGATCGGCTCGCCGCCAGCGTCGATGCGCACGTCGTCGATCGTCTCGCCGTCGATCACGACCGCCGGCACGTCGGCGCTGATGACCCGCCCCCAGCGCGCCGCGGCGGTCTCGAACGCGCCCTGCTGTGCGGCGCTGAGCCCGCCGGTGAAGCGCACGTCGATGCGAAAGGCGGGCTCGGGGGGCGCGGTCGCGATGGGGGCAACCTACCGCCGGGAGGGGACGGTGAAACGCGGCGGCCTGCGGCCAGGCGGTGCGCGCGGGTTCCGGACGCGCCGGGCGCGGATATCGCACCTCGCGCGTCACGTTGGCGTGGCCGGCAGCGGTCGTGGCGCGCCGAGTGTGGATACCGCACCTTGCGCGTCACGTTGGCGTGGCCGGCAGCGGTCGTCGCGCGCGCCGGCGTCCATCCACAGCGAAGCCACACCCGCGAGACCGCCGCGCCCGCGCGCGAGCGCATAGCCTGCGCATGTGCAGGACGACGACCGCCGGCGCCTGCTCAACCCGCCCGTCGTCGGCTGGGTGCTCTACGACTTCGCGAACACGATCTTCTCGTTCGTCGTCGTCACCCGGTACTTCAACGACTGGATCATCGAGGAGCGGGGCCAGCCCGACATCTACGTCGGCCTGATGGTCGCGGCGGTCTCGCTGGCGCTCCTCGTGACGCTGCCGCTGATCGGTGCGCTCGCCGACCGCTGGGGGCGCCACAAGCCGATCCTCGTCGCGTTCACGCTGGTCTGCGTCACGGCGACCGGATTGCTGGGCGTCGTCGATTCGATCCTGCTCGCGCTCGTCGTCGCCGGTGTCGCGACGTTCGCGTTCAACACCTCCGACTCGCAGTACCACCCGCTGCTGAGCGTCGTCGCGCCCGAGCGCAGCCGCGCGCGCGTGTCGGGGATCGGCGTCGCGGTCGGCTTCGTCGGCAGCCTGACGGCGCTCGGGCTGATCGGCGCGATCGCCACCGACGGCCACGCGCAGCGCGCGTTTTTGCCGGGGGCGGCGCTGTTCATGCTGTTCGCCCTCCCGCTGTTCCTGCTCGTGCGCGAAACCGGCCACGCCGAGGGCGAGCCGCGGGCACGACCCGAGGTCGGGCCGTTCGCGCAGCTGGCGATCTCCGTCCGCCGTGCACGCCACGCGCCCCACGGCCGGCTGCTGCTCGCGCGCTTCTTCTACGTCGACGCCATCGCGACGATCCTGCTCTACATGACCGTCTACGCCCGCCGCACCGGGGACTTCGACGGCGGCGAGATCAACGTGCTGCTGGCGATCGCCACCGTCGCCGCGCTGGGCGGGGCGATCGGCGCGGGGCTGCTCGCCGAGCGCATCGGGCCACGGCAGGTCATCCTCGGCACGCTGACGATGACGATCATCGCGCTCGTCGTCGGCGCGGGCACCGGCTCCAGCGCGCTGCTGTGGGTGCTCGGCCCGATCATCGGCATCGCGCTCGGCGCGTTGTCGGCGGTCGATCGCGTGTTCATGCTGCGCCTGGTCCCGACCGAGCACCGCGGTGAGGACTTCGCGCTCTACGCGCTCGTCGGCAAGCTCTCCTCGGGCTTCGGGCCGCTCGTGCTGTGGGGCGGGACCGTGCTCGTGGCGACGGAGCTCGCCGGGCTGTCGAAGTTCGACGCCAGCCGCACGGCGACCTTCGTCCTCGCCGGCGCGGCGCTCGTCGGCTACCTGATCCTCAGGCCGCTGGTCGACCCGACGGTGGCGGCGCAGTCCGAGCCTGTGGTGAGCTGACCCCGCGATACGGGGTCAACTCACCACCCGCGCGCGCTGAGCTGAGCGACCACAGGGAGCTGTTGCCGGCCGCGGTGCGCACGACCGCGCCCTCGCCGGCCGCGCCGATCAGCGCCGTCTCGGCGGCCAGCAGATCGGGGACGCCAAGGTGCGGCGTCATCGCGGCGGCGACCTCGGCCGAGGCGAGCGGATAGGGGAAGGCGGCCAGGACCGCGACCGGGTCCTCGGCCGGCTCGCGCCGCGCGAGCGTCGGATCGAGGTTCGCCACGACGACGTCGTAGGCCTCGACGGGCTGAAAGCCGCCCGCCTCGAGGCTGCGCCCGCCGTAGGACAGGACGAGCGACGGCGCGGTGTAGCGCACGGCGCCGTCGGTGTTCGCCGCGCGACCCTGGAACTCGGTCGGCGAGCCCGCCGCGGTGCGCGCCCGCGCCCGGTCGGCCGCGTAGGCCGCGACGACGTCGTCGTCGCCGATCCGGGCGACGATCGCCGCTGCGTCCAGTCCCGGTACCGTGCTGAGAGCGCCGCGCAGCATCGCCGGATCCTCGAGGCGGCCGGTCGTCGTGAACTGCGCGAACTGCAGCGCGCGGAAGCCCGCCAGCTCGAGCTCGGGCACGTCCAGCCGGGTCGCCACCACCGCCCGGCAGCCCGGCGACGTGGCGCTCAGGTCGGGCTTGGGCGTGAACGCGAACGGCATCCCGAAGCGCGTGAACGTCGTGCGCCAGTCCATCGCCGAGTCGGTCGGGTGGTAGCCGCGCGCGACGTACTGCGCGCGGTCCTCGGCCAGGCCGATCGTGACGAGCGTCCAGCGCAGCCCGTCGCCGTAGCGCCAGCGCAGCGTCGTGTGCGCGGGCCAGGCCGAGTACGCCCACGGGCAGCCGGGATCGGTGAAGTGCGTGACCTCGATCACCGGAGCGCCGCTCAGCGGCCGCAGCAGCGCTTGTACTTGCGACCCGAGCCGCACGGGCACGGCTCGTTGCGACCGGGCTCGGCCGCGCCGCCGCCGGTCCCCACCAGCGTCTCGGCCAGCGCGGCCCGCAGCGCGTCGAGCTCGTCGGCGTCGAGCCGGACCTCGACGTCCTTCTCGAAGCGCACGGCGGCGCCGTCGCCGGAGCGGCTGACGATCTCGAAGCCGCCGGCCGAGGCGCGCCAGGCGAACGGCGGCGTGGCGATCCGCTCGCGCAGCGCGCGCGCGCCGTCGGGCTTGAAGCCGTGGTTGTGCTGGTCCATCGCACCGTCGGGCGCGACGTGGTCGAGCTCGACGACGAGCGCGGTCGGCGTGCCGAAGGCGACCAGCGACAGCTCGTCGGTGATCGGGATGCGGCGCGGGTTGCCCGTCGCGCGCCACGCCGCGAGCGCGCGGCGGCGGTCGGCGTCGTCGCCGCCGGCGTCCTTGGTGTAGCGGTGCGCGCGCTCGGCCGCGCCGGGCGCCGCGGGTGAATGGCGTGCGTTGGCGGCCATGGCGAGCGCGGCGTAGATGCCGCCGGCCGTCGGCGTCTCGCCCTCGCCGCGGGCCTGCAGCCCGGCGATCGCCTGCATTCCCGCGGTCACGGCGATCTCGACCGCCTGCGCCGCCATCGCGACGTGCGCGAGGCGCCCGAACGCGGACGTGGTCTGCGGATCGGTCGGCCCGACCGACGCCGAGAACGCCTTGATCGCGTCGGTCAGCGCGCCGAGCTGCTCGGCCTCCGGCGCGCCGGTGCGGCGCAGCATGTCGGCCAGGCGCGACTGCGCCATGCCGGTGAGCTCGCTCTCGTCACCGTGCTTGGTGACCGCGCGGTGGACGATGCCCTTCAGCAGCGAGACGGCCTCGTCGCCCTGGCCGGCGGCGAGCAGCTCGAGCGCGCGGGCGTCGGCGGCCTCGATCGACTCGGGACGCAGCTCGAGGAGGTCTACCGCCATGCCACCGGCCTCACGGGACCGGCGCGACTACCCGGCGTGGGTACCGCAACCGCCTCCGCCGCAGCAGCCCATGTCGGCCATCGCCGAGCCGACGTCGCGCTGGAAGCGGCGCTGGCCGGAGGCCATGTTCGGCGTCAGGAAGGTCGACAAGAGACGCTTGGTCTCGGTGCCACAGCTCGGGCACGCCGGTGCTGGTGCGTCGGACCGAAGGAGCTCTTCGAAGGTCTCGTCGCAGGAACTGCAGGCAAAGTCGTAGATCGGCACGAGCGGATCCTGGCCGTCGCGGGGGCTTCTGTCAAGCCGCCGCCGCCGGCCCGCCTACGCGGGGCGCGGCTCGTTGTCGACGGCCTGGTAGGGCCGCGGGTCGGAGTCGTCGACCGAGACGATGCAGGAGGGCGGGCATCCGAGCGGCAGGATCAGCTGCTTGCCGGTCCACCACCAGGCCTCGACCTCGGTGACCATCGGGTCGGGGACGTCGAGCTCGAACACCACGCAGGCGTCGGCACCGAGCGTGATCGCGCGGTCGTAGGCGTAGTCCTGCGAGAGCGCCTTGTTGGGCGCGACGTAGCTGCCCGGTCGCAGGCCATCGGCGATGATGCCCTCGCGACAGTCGGCGGTGGTTCCGTGGTAGACGATCATGATCTCGTTTCAGTCTGGCGCATCGCCGGGCGGCGGGCGGTGGCCGGGAACCGCGGGGCGGCGGGAGGTGTAGCACCCGTATGCGTACCCATACGACGGCGGCGCTACTTGCGATCACCGGCCTCCTCGCGCTTCCCGCCGGCGCGCTGGCCGGCGGCTGGGCGACGGTCGGCCTGAGCTCGACGCCCGACGGCCTGGCGCCCGGCGCGCCCTGGCAGGTCGACATCGAGGTGCTCCAGCACGGTCGCACCCCGCTGGACACCGTGCACCCGAGCGTGACGATCGCGTCGGCCGACGGCGACACCCGACGGACGTTCGCGACCCGCCGCGCGGGCAAGCCGGGGGTCCATCGCGCGACCGTGACGTTCCCGCGCGCGGGAACGTGGAACTACGTCGTCGACGACGGGTTCAGCGCCCGCCATCCCTACCCGGCCGTGCAGATCGGCGGCGCCGGCGCGGCGGCTGCCGGCGGCGGCGAGGGTGACGGTGGCGCAGGCGCGCTCGCGCTCGACCGGATCGGCCTCGCGGCGCTGGCCGCGCTCGCGGCAGCGGGGCTCGTGCTCGTGCCCGCCCGCCGGCGCTCGCGCCGGCGCGGCCAGGAAACCGCGGCGGCGACCGGCGGCTGACGTGCCCGCCGCCGCGAGGGCGCCCGCGCCGGCCCGGCGGCGGCGCTCGCCGGGGCGAGCCGCTCGTACGCCCGGATGCCGCAGGATTACGGCTCGCGGATGAGCTCGGAGGAGCTTGACCAACTGGTCACGTTCCTGCTGGCCGCGGCGCGCGATTGATGGCGTCGCGACGAGCCTGGGCTTCGATACCGTCCCCGCCCCATGGGCGGCGGCGAACCACAGCGCATCTCGATCGAGGAGGCCCGGCGGCTCGTCCTCGAACGACTCACCCGCCTCGACGGTGAGGAGGTCGCGCTCGAGGACGCGCTCGGCCGCGTGCTCGCGCAGGACGCCGTCGCGCCCAACGACCTGCCGCCGTTTCATTCCTCCGGGATGGACGGCTTCGCGGTCATCGCGGTCGACACCGACGACGCCCCGGTGGCGCTGAAGGTCATCGGCGAGTCGCGCGCGGGCACGCTCGCGCAGGCACCGCTCACGCACGGCACGGCGATCCGCGTCTCGACCGGCGCGGTCATGCCCGAGGGCGCCGACGCCGTCGTGCGCCAGGAGCTGACCGAGATCGAGGACGGCGCCGTGATCGTCAACGAGGAGGTCGTGGCCGGCAACGACGTGCGCTACGCCGGCGAGGACATCCCGGCCGGCCAGACGATCCTCCACGCCGGGACCCTGCTCGGCGCGGCCGAGATCGGCGCGCTCGCCGCGGTGAACATCGCGCGCCCCGTCGTCGTGCGCCGCCCGCGGATCGCGCTCGTCAGCACCGGCGACGAGCTGGTCTCGCCCGGGCCCGAGCTTCAGCCCGGTCAGATCCGCGACGGCAACGCGCCCGCGCTGACCGCCGCCACCCGCGCCGCGGGGGCGGAGATCCTCACGAGCGTGCGCGTCGGCGACGACCGCGACGAGACCGTCGCGACGTTCGGTGCTGCGCTGGACGGCGCCGACATCGTCGTCAGCGTCGGCGGGGTGTCGGTCGGCCCGCACGACCACGTGCGCCCGGCGCTCGAGCAGCTCGGCGCCGAGCAGATCTTCTGCCGCGTCAGCCTCAAGCCGGGCGGCCAGGTGTGCTTCTACGTCGCGCCCACGGGGGAGCTCGCCTTCGCCCTGCCCGGCAACCCCGCATCGGCGCTGACCGCGTTTCGCGTGCTCGTCGTCCCGGCGATCTACGGCATGCTCGGTCGCAGCCTCAAGCTGCAGACCACGCGCGGGATCGCCGAGACCGACCTCATCGGCACGATCGGCCGCACGTCGGTCATCCGCTGCCACGCCGAGATGCACGACGACGGCTGGCACGTCACGCCCAACGGCGACCAGCGCTCGCACATCCTCACCTCGATGCTCGGCCTGCCGGTCATCGCGCTGGTGCCGGAGGATTGCGAGGTCCTGCGCGCGGGAGAGCCGGTGGACATCGAGTTCGTCGGGTAGCGCCCGCCGAGCCTCCCGGACATGATCGAGCGACACCTGGGCGCGCGCGGGCGGCCGGGGTGTCGATCCTTCATCGATCGCATGAACGACCGACACATCAGCGCGCCCGCCCGCTCGAGGTGTCGCTCGATCATGTGATGCCGCGCGGCGCTCGCGCCAGCGTCGCCATCGCGACCTGCTCCGAGCACCCCGCGCTCGACGACGAGGGTCGCCGGCCGCTCGACGCATTGCGCGCCCTCGGCGTTCGCGGTGGTCGAGCACGAGCTCGTCGAGCCGCCGCCCAGGGCGCTCGCGCGCGCCATCGTCGCGCGCCTGTCCGCCAAGGAAAGGTACGGTGGCGCCGATGGCGCGCGTGCTCATCCGCGGCAGTGGCGACGTCGGCTCGGCCGTCGCTGCCCTGCTGCTGCGCGACGGCCACGAGGTCGTCATCCACGACGTCGCCCGCCCGGCGGCCCCCCGCCGCGGGATGGCGTTCGCCGACGCGATCTTCGTCGGCGCCTGCGAGCTTGACGGCATCCGCGCCCGGCGGGCCGAGCTCGCGGAGCTCGGCGAAGGCCGCCGCGACGAGGTGCTCGTCTGCATCGAGCCGTCGCTCGGCGAGGTGCTCGCCGCGCTGCTGCCCGACGTCCTCGTCGACGCGCGCATGCGCAAGCGCGCGCAGCCCGAGACGCAGCGCGGCCTGGCGCCGCTGACGATCGGCCTCGGGCCGAACTTCGTCGCGGGGGAGACGGTCGACCTGGCGATCGAGACGCAGTGGGGCGACGACCTCGGCGCGCTCGTCGCGGAGGGCCCGACGAAACCGCTCGGCGGCGAGCCGCGCGCGTTCGACGGCCACGCCCGCGACCGCTTCGTCTACGCGCCGGTCGGCGGGGTGCTGCGCACCGGCGCGCAGATCGCGCAGCGCGTGACCGCGGGGGAGACGGTCGCGACGATCGACGACGAGCCGCTGCGCGCGCCGCTGGACGGCATCCTGCGCGGGCTCGTCCACGACGGCGTACCGGTCGCCGCGGGGGCGAAGGTCGTCGAGGTCGACCCGCGCGGCGACCTGACGAAGGTCTACGGCATCGGGCCACGGCCCCGGCGGATCGCCGAGGGCGTGCTGGCGGCGATGCACACCGTTGCCGGCGAGGCCTGACGCCGCCCGCGCTGCTGCAGGGACGCAAGCGAGCTGCGCATGTGGGTGACGCGCGCAACCTGCAGGCAAGTCCGCCCGCGGGCGCGAGCGCGCGACGGCGCGGGCTCGTCGCACTCGCAATCGCGCTCGCCGTTCCGGGCGGCGCTTTCACCACGGCCGGCGCGTCCGCCGACGACACGCTCACCGGGAACGCCGGCAACGACTGGCTCATCGGCGACGCCGGCAGCGATGTGCTCGACGCCCTCGACGGCGAGATCGACGAGCTCGACTGCGGCGCGAACCTCGATACGACGTCGGCCGACCCGGCCGACGTCCTGGACAGCAGCTGCCCGTGACGCGCGGGCGAGTTCAGGGATGAGCTGGAGCGTGGCGACCGAGTGGTCGCCACGCTTCGTTCTTCGCGCGCGCTTCCAGCCGCACGCACCGCACGCAGAGCGCGGCGCAGGCCACCGCGACGATGTGCTCGGCGCTACCAGAGACGCAACGGGCGCTCGGCGGGAGCGGGCGCTGGCGCTGGCGGAGGCGGTGGCGGTGGCGCCCACACGGTCTGCAGATCGCGCCGGCGCGCCAGGCGCAGCATCAGCAGCGCGGCCACGGTGACCAGCCCCAGGTCGAGAAGCACCTCGCCCGGCGCGGCCGGCGGCTCGTCGGACGAGAAGTACGTGCCGATCGAGCCGTCGACGGCGCTCAGGACGAAGCCCACGACGTTGAGGCCCGCGTGCAGGCCGACCGCGGCTTCCAGTCCGCCGGTCCGGATGACCAGCCACGCGGCCACCAGCCCGAAGCCCGCACGATCGACGAACAGCCAGATGCCCTGCTCCGTGACCGTGCCGTGGGCCAGCCCGAACAGCAGCGAGCAGAGCACCGCCGGGATCCACGGACCGCGCAGGTACGCGCCGAGGGCCTGCGCGAGATAGCCCCGGAACACGTACTCCTCGGCCGCGGCCTGAAACGGCACCAGCGCGGCGCTGGCCAGCGCGACGGCGGCGACCAAGCCCAGATCGACGTCGCCCGCGTCGACGTCCACCCCGCCGAGCAGCGACAGGCACGTCGCGATGACGCCGATCGCCACGGTGAGCAGCAGGCACGTCCCCAGCCACCGCCAGCGGATCCGGCCGACCGCCGACGAGAGCGTGCCTGGCGGGCGCCCGTCGATCCAGAACGCGGTGAGCCGCACGGCCGGGAGCGCCGCGGCGAGGGTGCCGGCCACCAGCACCACCCGCCACGCCTGATCGAAGTCCGATCCGTGCGCGCGCTCGAGCCCGGGGTCGTGCACGACGAGCCCGGCGCCGATCGCGACCAGCGCGAAGATCGCGAATGCCGCGGCCAGGAACAGCAACCCCAGCAGCGTCCGCCACCAGCGCGTGCGCGGCGTGCGCCCCAGCCGGTGATACGGGACTCCCGGCGCGGGCAGAGCGAGCGCACGCTTGCTCATGGCTGTCCGCCGGCGGTCTGCGTGACGGCAGCATCTCAGACCTCGCGCAGCGGGCCGAGCTCCGCGAACGCCCGGCGCGACCCCGGCGCGACCGCTCAGCCGTCGACGCGCACGCGCGTCCAGCGCCGACCGCGGTGGCTCGAGGAACGCCAGCATCCGCACGCCCTCCTCGATCACCGCCGCTCACGAGGCGCCGATCGTAGCTCCGGCGCAGATCGGCGAGACTGCGCTCCGTGCGCACCAGCGCAACCGGCTCAAGACTGCGGCCGACGTGGCCCTTGCATTCCTCGTCGCGTTCTTTCTCGTCGGCATCGTCGACGAGACCACCGGGCGCACCTCCGCCGAGCGGGTCGGCGGGATGCTCGCCGGCGCGGTGCAGGGCGCCGCGCTGTGGTGGCGGCGCTCGCACCCGCAGGTCGCCACGGCGATCGCGCTCGCGGGCGGCTTCGTCATGTGGTCGATCGCCCCCGACGGCCTGCTCCCGTTCGCCGGGCTCATCGCGGTCTTCACGCTGGCCGCCACGCGGGTGCCGCGCATCTCGCTGTGCGGGCTTGCCGGCCTCGCCGCGCTGACCGCGCTGAACTTCGAGACGGCGTCGCAGGAGGAGGCGACGTTCGTGATGGTCTTCGCGTTCGTCGCGTGGGTGCTGGGGGAGGCCTCGCGCCGCGCCGTCGCCGACGCCTCGCGCCGTCACCGACGCCTCGCGCCGCGCGGTCGCCGACGAGCGGGCGCGGATCGCGCGCGAGCTGCACGACGTCGTCGCGCACAGCGTCTCGGTGATCGTCATCCAGGCGGCGGCCGCCGACGACGTCTTCGACGAGCATCCGCTCAGGCCCGTGCGGCGCTGCGCTCGATCGAGGGGGCCGGCAGCGAGGCGCCGGCCGAGCTGCGCCGCCTGCTCGCCGCCGTGCGGCCGGACGTGGGCGAGGCCGGGGCGAGGGCCGGGCGGACCCGCTGCGCCCGCTGCCGGGCCTCGACCGCCTCGACGAGCTGGCCGGCTCCATGCGCGCCGCCGGCCTGAAGGTGGCGATCGACCGCGACGGCCTGGGTACGGTGCCGCTGCCGACGGGTACGAGCTGTCCGCCTACCGGATCGTGCAGGAGGCGTTGACGATCACGCTCGGGCACGCCGGCGCCTCACATGCGGACGCCTGCCTGCGCTACCGGCCCGGGGCGCTGGACGTCGAGATCACCGACGACGGCCACGGGCGGCCGGCTGAGCGCGGGCTCGGTCGCCGGCGGCTATGCCGTGCGGGCCACGCTGCTCGCGCCCTCGGTCACGCGGCGGATCGTCGAGCAGTTCGCGCGCCGTCCGATCCCGCCCGAGCTGGGCGCCCGGCTCGAGTCGCTGACCGCCCGCGAGCGCAAGGTGCTCGTCCACCTGGCGCGCGGCAAGAGCAACGCGGAGCTCGCCGCCGATCTCTTCGTCACCGAGGGGACGATCAAGACGCACGTCTCCAGCTTCGCCAAGCTCGACCTGCGCGACAAGGTGCAGGCCGTCGTCCTGGCGTACGAGAGCGGGCTGGTCACGCCCGGGAGCGTGGAGTCGTGAGTCAGCGGGTGCACCGTGCCAGCGGGGCTGGTGCCTTCGGTCCGCGGTGATGGTGCGCCCTCCCGGCAGGTGCGCTTTCGCGCGTCGGATGGGCAGCGATGGCGTGGTCGAACTGCATCACCGAGGGTGTGAGTCTCGTTTGGTGTCGGTGCTCGGTCCGGGGCCGGCGCGCGCGGTCAGGCAGCGTGGCGCGTTGATGTTGGTAGCGAACACCTTCGCGCCACGCTCCCGCCCGCCGGAACGCGCTCGCCGGGGATTCGAGCGACGGCTGGGCGTACTCCGACCTCGGCTTCGGCCTGCTCGGGCACGCGCTCGGGCTGCACGCCCGCCAGCGCTACCAGGACCTCGTCCGCACGCCGATCATCACGCCGCTCGGGATGCACCGCGCGGCGATCACGCCGACGGCGCGGATGCGCGCTCACCTGGCCGCCGGCTCCGACGGTCAGCCGATCACGCTGCGCTGGAGCTCGCCCACCCTGCCCGGCGGCGGGTCCGAGCGCTCGACGATCGGGGACATGCTGCGCTTCGCCGCGGCGAACGTGCGCTCCGGCGGCGATGCCCTGCACCGCGCCATCGCGGTGGCGCGCGCGCCCCACACGATGCACGAGGTCGGCCTCGGCCGGGAGCGCGGCGACCACGGCATCGTGTAAACGGCCGGTTCGTGGTGGGGGTTCTCGAGCTACATCGGGCTCGACCCGGCCCGCCGGACGGCGGTCGTGCTGCTCAGCAACTCGCGCGCGAGCGTCGACGACATCGGTGACCCCGGCACGGCCGCCTCGGCTACCGTCCCGGCGTGGCTTTCGCGCGGCTTCTGAACAGCGACGCAGCGCGCGCGAGCCGCGCCCGTGCGCGCTGACCGTGCCACCCTCGCGGCCGTCTTCGCCGGCGGTTTCTGCGGCGCGATCGCCCGCGCGCTGGCCGGCGAGGCGCTGCCCTACGAGAGCGGGCACTGGCCGTGGGCGACGCTGCTGGTCAACGTCGCGGGCGCGCTTCTGCTGGGCTATGTCATCACGCGCGTCGAGGACGGCCGCGAGCCGTTCGTGCACGCCGGCCGGCTGCTCGGGACCGGCTTCTGCGCGGCCCTGACGACATTCTCCACGCTGCAGCTCGAGCTGCTGGCGATGCTCGAAGAGGACCGCTACGCGCTGGCCGCCGGCTACGCACTCGTCAGCATCGTCGCCGGCCTGGCGGCGGTCGCGCTGACCACGCACCTCGCCCGCGCCGGCGCCGGCGCCGGCGCACGATGAGCCTGGCGCTGCTGGCCCTCGTCGGGCTCCTCGGCGGCGCCGGGGCGTGCGCGCGGTTTCTCGTCGACGGGGCGATCACCGCCCGCACGCGCCGGGAGCCGCCCGGCCGGCGGCCGTTTCCCGGCGGCATCCTCGCCGTCAACCTCAGCGGTGCCTGCCTGCTCGGCCTCGTCGCCGGCGCCGCCGTGCACGGCGACCGCTACACGCTCGTCGCCACCGGGCTGCTGGGGTCCTACACGACGTTCAGCACCTGGATGTTCGACAGCCACCGCCTCGCCCGCGACGGCCGCCGCGGCGCCGCGGCGCGCAACCTCGCCGCCAGCCTCGGGCTCGGGCTGCTGGCCGTCTGGCTCGGCCGCGAGCTGGGCCAGGCCCTCTGGTAGCTACGCCATCGCCGCGATCGCCTCGTCCTTGTCGTAGCGCGCCAGCGCCGGGAAAGCCGCGACGACGATCCCCGCGCAGACGATGCAGGCCACCCCGCCCGACAGCACCGAGAGGCGCGGGCTCGTGATCGCCGCGACGGCACCCGCCTCGACGTCGCCCAGCCGCGGCCCGCTCGTCACGACGAGCGAGAAGACCGACGACATCCGCCCGCGCAGCGCGTCGGGCGTCACGGTCTGGTTGATCACCGAGCGGCAGACCGCGCTCACGCTGTCGGCGGCGCCCGCCACCGCGAGCAGCGCCGCCGCCGCCCACAGCGATCCGACGAGCGCCACCGCCGCGATCGCCGCGCCCCACACGCACACGGCGGCGATCGTGACGATCCCCAGCCGGCGCACGTGGTCGAGCCAGCGCGTCGTCAGCGCCGCGACGACGGCACCCGCCGAGACCGAGGCGAAGAGCAGGCCGGTACCGCTCGCGCCCGCGCCGTACACGCTGATCGCGAGTACGGGGAAGAGCGCGCGCGGCATGCCGAACGTCATCGCCGACAGATCGATCGCGAAGGAGCCCAGCAGCGCCGGGCTGCGCCGCACGAAGCGCAGGCCCTCGCCGATCGACGAGCGGATCGACAGCCGCTCGCCGACCGTCTGCGGCAGCTGTGGCGAGAGCGCGACGACCGCGCCGACCATCGCCAGGCAGCTCAGCGCGTCGACGGCGTACGCCGCCTCGACCCCCGCCGCGCTGATCAGCAGGCCGCCGAGCCCCGGCCCGAGCACCATCGTCAGCTGAAAGAGGCCGAAGTTCACCGCGAGCGCCGCCGGCATGTCCTCGCGGGCGACGAGGTTGGGGACGATCGCCGTGCGCACGACGTTCTGCAGTGCCCCGAAGCCCGCGAGCAGCCCGGCGAGCACGAACAGCACGACGATCGGCGGATCGCCCGCGACCGACACCGCGCACAGCGCCGCCGCGACGGCGACGAGCCCGATCTGGTCGAGCAGCAGCAGCCGGCGGCGATCGCCGCGGTCGGCGAGCGCCCCGCCAAGCAGCGCCATGAGGATCAGCGGCCCGAGCTCGACAGCGCCGAGCAGGCCGGTCAGCAGCACCGAGCCCGTCTCGACGTACACCTGGTAGGGCAGCGCGACGAGGGCCGCCTGCGTCCCGAGTCCCGAGACGAAGTTGCCGAGCACGAGCAGGCGCAGCTCGCGCGACGCGCGCAGCGCGCTGAGATCGACCGTGAGACGCGGCAGGCGCAGGGGCGGCTAGCGCGTCGCGCCGGGCTGGTGCAGGAACGCGACGAGCCGCCGGCGTCCGCCGCCGCTACGGCGCAGGACGAGCCGGCGCAGGCCGCCGAAGTCGGTCACCGTGACGCGACCACGTCGGCCCCTCGTCGTGGGCCGTGTTGCCGGAGAGCTGCGCCGGCTTGCCGCCGTCGGCCCGCATGAACCCGAGCTCCACGTCGCCCTCCGGGTCGGCGCCGGCGACGTCGGCGTTGCTCTCGAAGGCGATCTGCCTCGTGTCGGGATAGTGCGGGGCGCAGCGCCGGGCGCTGGCCGAGCACGCCCATCCGCCGGATCGTCGAGGCGCGCCCCGGGCCGCTGCGCCGAAACAGGAGGCCGCGGCCGTCCGGCAGCCACGAGGGGCGGCCGTCGGGCCTCCCGGTGAGGCGCTGGTGCTTCGTGCCGGCGGCCGCCATCCGCGCGACCTCGAAATCGACCGGCGAGTCGGGCTTGTCGATCGAGTAGGCGATCCGGCCGTCGAACACGTCGGCGGCGGCGGCAGCGGCGCGCGTCAGCCCCGTGGCCGCGCCGCCGAGCAACGCTCTCATGGCCCCCGCCGCAGCAGTGGGCGGTCTGCCGCGCCCGTCATCTGCGGTCAACGATAACCGCGCACGAAGGCGTCCTGCCGGCCCGCCACGACCGCGCGGGCCGGTCACGCCGGGGGCACTTGAGGCATGATGCGGGCGATGTCGGGCACACCTGAGGAGCTGACCGAAGACGAGCGCCGGCAGCTGCGGCGCGCCGGTGAGCGCCTGCGCACCGCCTCCAAGGAGCTCGAGTCGCTCGTCGCGACGGACCCGATCAAGAATCGCTGGCCGCCCGATCCCGCGCCGCCGGAGATCCTCGACGCCGCGCGCAGCGAGCTCGGGACCGCCTGGAGCGAGCTCGTTCGCGGCTACCGCGAGCTGCTCGGCTGGGAGCCGCCGGCCCCGCCAGGCTGACGGCTCGCGCCGCGGCGCAGGCGGTAGCCGAGAAAGCGGCGCCGGCCGTCGGAGGCGTCGGCGTACGCGCGTTCGATGCGGTGGCCCGCCTGCTCGAGCTCGAAGATCGTGTGCGCGGGGTCGTCGATGCCGGCGTCGGCGAGGACGTGCTTGGCGACGGGCTCGCCGTCGGCGTCGTGCAGGACGCCGAGCAGCCGGCGCTCGGCGGAGGGGCCGGCTGCGCCGCTGCGCTCGGCGTCAGCCCGCAGATCGGCGTCGGAGCGCCGGCTGCCGCAGAGCGCAAGCGTCCCGCCGCAGACACCGCAGGGCACACCGTGGCGGATGAGGCTCTTGGCCTCTGCGCTGCTGATCACAGCCCGGCAGCGCTCACATCGCAATAACACCGCGGCGTGCCCGATCATCCCCGCTCCCCCTTGCTTGCGATGTCCGCGCCGCGCAGGCCTGCAAGCCCGCGACGCGTTCCCTCGTCACCGTCCGTAAGCCGTGTCCGCAATGTGCGATGCGCGGCCCCGAGGAGGATTATGCACTCGCGGCAGGACAAAACAATCATCGCCGGATAAAGAACGCGCGGCAGCGCGGCGGGCGCGCCGCCGCTCGCCCGTATCCGCAGCGCGCCGGCGTTCCTAGGCGTGCGTCCGCTCGCGCTCGGCGGCGCGCAGGACCGTCGCGCGGGCCTTGTGGGAGCGCTCGTAGTCGCGCACCTGCTGCGCGGTCGGCTCGTCGGCGTCGCGCAGGCGCTCGCCGACCTCGTCGGCGGTCATGTCGTCATAGCCGGCCCAGGGCTCGGAGCCCAGCAGGGCCTCGACGCGGTCGAGCACGGTCGTGCGGTCGTGCGTCCTGCGCTCGTAGACCTCGACCTTGGCGAGGTCGACCTGCGAGAGCGCGGCCAGCTTCGCGGCGATCTCCTCCGCGGTCAGCGATTCGTAGTCCGTGATCGGCAGGTCGGCCTCGTCGGCGACGGCACCCTTGGCAGCGCCCTCCGCCTGCGCCGCCCCGGGCACGCGGCGCGCCGTTCGCGTCGCCTTGCTCGTGGTCTTGCGCGCGGTGCCTCGCGCGGCACGCTCGGTCTTCTGGGCCGCCGCGCGGACGGTCTCCCCGGCGCCCGTGTCGGCGATGTCGTAGGAGCCCTCGCCGTCGATCTCGGCGTGCGCGACGGCTCTGGCGAGCGCGGGCAGCTCGCGCTGGATGGTCGCGAGCATCGCCTCCTCGTCGGCCCGGATCGAGGCCGCGAGCTCGGCGGTCCGCGTGTCGCCGGCCGCCCGCGCGACATGCTCGAGCGCGAGGTACGTCGCGATCTCCAGCGCCTCGGTGGCGCAGGCGTCCTTGGCGTTCTTGAGCACCTTCTCCTCACCGCCGGAGCCGCGCACCATGTCCAGCGGCGCCTTGGCGAGCGCGAGCAGCTGGCCGACGGCATCCTGTGCGGTGCCCACGAGCGCGGCGATCGGGTCGCCGCCGCCCGGCAGCTCGCGGCGCCGGGCCGCGACGCGGGTGGCGTGGTCGCGCGTCTCGCGCAGGTGGCTCTCCAGCGCGCTGCGGTAGCGGCCCCGCGGCGTCATCGCGATCTGCTCCTGCAAGACGCGGACGAGACCGCTCTCGGTCGCGTGGGCCTCGTTGAGGTACTGGACGATCTTCTGCTCGGCGGTGGCCATGGCAGCTCCTTGGCTCGCAATTGCGTGCTCCCCTCGGGCTACCCGCTCGCGCGGCGCTGACGCGCCCGCCGCCGAGTTCGGCGCTCAGCCGATCTTCAGCGAGGAGACGAAGCGCGTGTACGCGGCGGGGGGCGTCTTCACGTCGGCCCCGTCGGTCACGAACTGCAGCTGGAAGACGCGGCCGTCGGCGAGGATCACGCGGGCGAACACCGTGCCCTTGTTGCCGTTGCTGTCGGAGGCGCTCGTGATCCGCGCGTCGCGCGCCGGAAAGCCCTGGTAGCGGGTCTGCCGGTTCTCCTGCACCGTGCCCTCGACGCTCGACGCAGCGCCCTGGACGGCCCCCTCGAGATCGCCCTCGATGCCCTCGGGGACCTTCAGCACGCTCAGCGAGAAGCCCTGGTCGCCGCCCTCGGTGATGTACGCGGTGATCGGCACCGGGCCGGCCTGCGTCTGGGCGGTCACCGTCTCGCGCAGGGGCAAGCCCGGCATCCTGACGCTGAACCCGTCGCCGCGCAGCGTGGCGACCGGCTTGCTCTCGGCGCTGCGCTCCTCACCGCCACCATCGCCGTCACCGCCGTCACCGCCGTCGCCGCCGCAGGCGAGGAGCACCGCCCCGAGCAGGGCGGCGACGATGACCAGCGCCAGCCGGTGCCAGACGCGCATGCCGCAAGCCTCGCACCGATCGCGGCGGCGCGTCGCGTCGCAGCGGCGCGCTAGCGTTGGCCGGGTGCCACAGGTGGCCGTCGCCGGCAGCGAACTGCATTACGAGCGCCGCGGGGAGGGACCGCCGCTGCTGCTCATCCAGGGCATGGGCGCCAACGGGACACATTGGGGCGAGCCGTTTCTGGCCGAGCTCGAGCGCGACTTCGAGCTCGTTCTCTACGACCATCGCGGCATCGGCCGCAGCGGCGCGCTGCCCGGCGGCGCCGCGCTCACGGTGGAGGGCATGGCCACCGACGCGCTCGCGCTGCTCGACGCCCTCCAGATCGCGCAGGCCCACGTGCTGGGCATCTCGATGGGCGGGATGGTGGCCCAGGAGCTCGCGCTCGCCGCGCCGGCCCGCGTGCGGACGCTGATCCTCGGCGCCACGTCCTGCGGCGGAACGCAGGCGCGCGCGACGGCGCCCGAGGTCGTCCAGCGCCTGACCACGGTGGCGCTGTCGCGCGATCGCGAGCTCATGCTGCGCACCGGCTTCGAGCTCGTCGTCTCACCCCGGCACGCCGCCGACCCCGCGCACTTCGCGCAGTTCGTCACGGCCGCCAAGCAGTTTCCGGCGACCCTGCCGGTCCTGCTTGCCCAGAAGGGCGCCGCCGACGGGCACGACGCCTACTCGCGCCTGCGCGCGCTGCGGGTGCCCACGCTCGTAATCCACGGCACCGCCGACGAGCTGCTCGCATCGATCAACGGCGACCTCGTGGCGTCGCTGATCCCGGGCGCGCGGCTGGAGCTGCTGGAGGGCGTCGGGCACCTGTTCTTCTGGGAGCAGCCGCAGCGCTCGGCCGAGCTCGTGCGGGGGTTCGCGCTGGACACGCGGGTACTGTCTCGCGCATGACGCAACTCGAGGTGACCGAGCGCGGGCAGACGATCGCCTTCTCGTTCGAGGACATGATGAAGTACCACGGTCCCGGCTCGCCGGGCGGCGTCGCGCAGGCCTTCAAGGTCATGGAGCGGGCGTTCCCGGCACTCGCGCCCGACGGACCACCGGCCCGCCGCGACATCTCGATCCGGACGTCCTTCGGCGGCCCGGGCGCGCGCGACGGGTTCGAGGCGGTGACCCGCGCCCTCACCGGCGAGCGCTACACGGTCGACGCCGGCCTGGCGCGGCCGGAGCTCGGACGCGAGCGGGAGCGCTTCGTGTTCGAGGTCTCATGCGGCGAGCGCTCGGTCACGCTCGCGGTGCGCGACGGGATCATCGACCCGGAGTTCATCGACCTCGTGCGAACCGAGGGTCGCGACGAGGAGCAGAAGCAGCGCCTCGAGGTGCTCAAGGCCGAGCTGGCCGAGCGCACGATGGCCGCGGCGGCAGCCGACGTCTACGACATCGACGAAGGCTAGGCTCCCGGTATGCAGGTGCTGGTGCCGGCTGCCCTCGGAGACGCGCCGACCGCGGCGATCGCCGTCGTCGCGATCCTCCTCGGGCTGTTCTTCGCCGTCCGCGGCCCGCGCGAGAAGCGCGCCGCCGGCGTGGCCGACGGCGGCGAGACGCCGGGTCCGGCGATGGTCACCCTGCCGGTCGCGACCGCGCCGGAGGCCGAGCCCGGCTTCGTCGGCCCCGAGGGCGAGGTCGTCGGGCACGGACCGATCCGACTCGGCGTGCCCGGGATGTTCGGCGGGGCGCAGCCGCCCGCGCCCGAGCCGGCGGCGGCCGAGCCCGTCGCGCCGCCGCCTGCGCTGCCCACACCGGTGCCCGCGCCTGCACCGGTCGCCGAGGCACCGCTCTTCACGTCGGCGCCGCCCGTCCTGCCCGACGACTCCGCGGCGCCGTTCGTGCCGGCGGCGCCCGCGCCCGCCCCCGAGCCATCGGCCCCCGGCCCCGAGCCGGCACCGCAGGCCGGCGAGCCGGCCGAGCCCAGGGAGCCCGCCTGGCGCGTCGCCACTCGGGCCGCGAACTCCGCCGTGCATTTCCGCCAGGGCACGATCAAGATCGGCGGCAAGCCCGTCGACAAGCGCAAGGACCGGTAGGCGCCGGAAGCCGGGCACGCAAGAGCCCGCCGGCGCAGGACGCCGACGGGCTCGTGATGCTGCGTCATCCGCCGGCCGGCGCCGGCGGGGACGATGGCTGGATCGCGGCTAGGCGGCTTCGCGCAGCCCGGCCAGCGCCGCTTCGCCCTCGAGGCTGCGCATGGCGGCCTCCTCGAGCTGGCGGGCGCGGTCACGGGTGATGCTGAGCTCGCGGCTCGTCGCCTCGATCGAACGCTCGCGGCCGTCGCGCAGGCCGTAGCGCAGCTCGACGACGCGGCGCTCCTCGCCGGTCAGGCGTGCGAGCGCATCGGAGACCGTGCGCTCCAGCTCGCTGGACTGCGCCTCTTCGCTGGGGTCAGGGCGATCGCTGGCGATGAAGTCGCCGAGGTTCGAGTCGCCGTCGTCACCGATCGGCACGTCGAGGCTCGTGACGTGACGGCGTGCCTCGCGCAACGCGAGCACGTCGGCCACCGTCATGTCGGCCGCGGCCGCGACCTCCTCGTCGGACGGATCGTGCGAGAGCTTGGCCGTCAGGTCGCGCTCGACCCGCGAGAGCTTGCGCTCGCGCTGCTCGATGTGCGTCGGCAGGCGGATCGTCCGCGACGTGTTGGCGAGGCCGCGCTGGATGCTCTGGCGAATCCACAGCGTCGCGTACGTCGAGAACTTGAAGCCCTTGCGCCAGTCGAACTTCTCCGCGGCGCGGATCAGCCCGAGGGTGCCCTCCTGGACGAGATCGCCCAGCGGCAGCCCGAGGCCCTGGTAGCGACGCGCCTGCGAGACGACCAGACGCAGGTTCGCGTTGATCATGCGGTCCTTGGCATCGACGTCGCCGCGCTCGATGCGCTTGGCGAGGGCGATCTCCTCGGCCGCGGTGAGCAGCTCGTAACGCGACGCCTGGTTGAGGAACGTCTGCAGCGAGTCAGCGGTCATCTCCGCCTGCGCGCGGGCCGTCTGACGGGCGGATTCCTCGGCGGGCGTCCGCCGCTTAGGTCGCTTGGGTGGGGCGCTGTGTTCGCCTCGACGGCGCGCGCTCGTTGTCGTAGTCCTAGCCATGCAGTCCCTTTCAGATGTGTCGGCGCGCCGTGTTCGCGACCCACCCCGACCGTCGGCTCGTTGCCAGCCCGCAGGCGGCACGTCAGCAGAGGGGGGAGAGGAGGCGGTCGAGCGAGTGGGGGGTGTTCCCACACGGCGCCGGAACGCATCGTACCAGATGATTGCGCGAGCAACAAATCTGGCGCGATACTCTCTGCCGGTGCGCCGCGTACCCGCTTTCGCCGTTGCGCTCACCTGCGTTGCGGCAGCCCTTGCGGCCGCCACGTCCACCGGCGCCAGCGAGCATAGCTGCGCCGCCGCGCCCTGTGAAGCCGCGACCGCCGCCGCGGCCGCTCCGGCCGCCACCGTCACCGCCGCCGCGGCCGCTCCCGCCACGATCACCGCGGCGGGGGTGGGAGCCGTGCGGCTCGGCCGGACCTACCGCTCGCTGCGCGCGGCAGGCAAGCTCGGCAAGGTCGTCCGCGGCTGCGAGCTGGGCGGGCCGCGGACGCGGGCGGCGCCCCTGCGCGCACCGCTGCGCGGCTCCGCCGGCCTCACGCTCGGGTCGCCGCGCCGGGTGGCGACGATCGTCGTGCTCGGCGGCGCGACCGCGCGCGGCGTCGGGATCGGCGCGACCTCCGCCGCGATCCGTAAGGCCTTCCCGCGCGCGACGTTCGACCATCGCTCCGAGGCGATGTTCGGCCTGACGTTCGTGCGCGTGCCCAAGGGCGGCGGCGGCCGCCTGGAGTTCGGCGTCGACCCGAAGACGAAGCGGGTCACGCTCATCGGGATCCCGCGGATCCCGCTGTGTGAGTGAGCTCGCCGGCGCGGCCGCTACTCGACCACGAGCAGCTCGAAGGCGATCGCGCCGTCCTCGATCGTGGCCAGGCCCATCGTGCGGGCGGGTGCGCGGCGCCGCTCGGTGGGGGAGCCGGGGTTGAAGATCTGAACGCCGTCGCGCATCTCGTGCTCGGGCATGTGGGTGTGCCCGAAGATCACGGCGTCGCAGCGCGCAAACGCGGCGTGCAGACGCTCGAAGCGGCCCGCCGCCGGTCCCGGGATGTGCACCATGCCGACGCGGACCCCGCCGAGCTCGAGCTGCAGGCGCGCCGGCACGAGCCGGCGCACGGCCTCGGTGTCGACGTTGCCGCTGATCACGTGCAGCGGCGGGCCGAGCGAGCGCAGCAGCTCGAGCACGGGCACGTCGACGAGGTCGCCCGCGTGCAGGATCGCGTCGGCGGCGCGGCAGCGCTCCAGGCACGACTGCGGGATCGTGCGCGTGCCGCGCGGCAGGTGCGTGTCGCTGATGATCGCCAGCTGCATCCAACCCGCAGGTTGGCAGCCCGCGCGGGGTACCGTCGCGGGGTGGCCGCAACGCGATCAGGTTTGACCGTCGCAGTGACGGGCCCGACCGGCACGTTCGGCTTCGCGCTGATCCCGCTCCTGCAGGCCGACCCGCAGGTCGGCGCGATCACCGGCATCGCCCGCCGCCCGTTCGATCCGGCCGCCCACGGTTGGACGAAGCTGCGCTATCGCGAAGGCGACGTGCGCGACCCCGCCACGCTGCAGCGCGCGTTCGCCGGCGCCGACGTCGTCGTCCACCTCGCCTTCAACCTCACCGGCCGCGCGGATCGCCAGACGATCCGGGCGATCAACGTCGACGGTACGATGAACGCGTTCGCGGCGGCCGCCGCCGTGGGCGCCGCGCGCTTCGTCTACGCGTCCTCGGTCGCGGCCTACGGCTTCGGCTCCGACAACCCGATCGGGATGACCGAGGACTGGCCCACCCGCCCGGCCGCGCACCTCTTCTACGCCCGCGATAAGGCCGAGATCGAGCAGCGCCTGCGCGACGCCGCCGCCGCGCACCCGCAGGTCGGGCTCTACCGGCTGCGCCCGCCGATCGTGCTCGGCCCGCACACCGTCGGCGCCAAGACGTTCGTGCCCGCGCCGCTCGAGTCGCTCGCGCGGCGGATCGCCAACCTCGCGCTGCGCCTGCCGGTGGCGCCGCCGGTGCTCGTGGCGCCGCTCGCCCTGCAGCTCATCCACGAGCAGGACGTCGGCGCGGCGCTGCGCCTCTGCGTCCTCGGCGCCGGGCCGCCGGGCGCCTACAACATCGCCGGCGACGGCGTCCTGACCGCCGTCGACGTCGCCCGCGAGCTCGGCCTGCGCGCGATCGCGGTCCCGCAGGCCCCGGTCCAGGCCGCGGCCCGGATGCTCGCCGCGCTGCCGTTCGCGCCGCCCTCCGTGGGCTGGGCCGAGGCGATCGCCGGCCCGGCGATCATGGACACGGCCAAGGCCCGCCGCGAGCTGGGCTGGACCGCGCGCTGGACGGGCCTGGAGGCGTTGCGCGAGACGCTCGCCGCCCAGCGCGACGGCTGAGCATCAGGCGCCCGCGCTCGCGCCGGCCCGCGCCAGCACGCGCAGCGCGGCCACCCGCACGGCCTCGTCGAGCATCTGCCCGTCCAGCGCGACGGCGCCGGCGCCGCCCTCGCGCTCGGCCGCGGCGAGCGCGTCGACGACCGCCCGCGCCTGCTCGACCTCCGCGTCGGAGGGCGTGAAGAGCTCGTTGAGCGCCGCGACCTGGGCGGGGTGGATCGCCCACTTGCCGTCGAAGCCCATGTCGCGGGCGCGCACGGCGGCGGCGGTGAAGCCCTCGTCGACCTTGATCCCGAGGTACGGGCCGTCGATCGCGGCGATGTCGTGGGTGCGGGCGGCGACGAGGATCGCGTCCTGGATCGAGCGCCAGGAGTCGAGCTCCGCGCGGGCCCCGGCGGCGCGCCCGAGCGACGCGGACAGGTCGGCGTAGCCGAGGATGAGCGAGTCCAGGCGGGTCGACGCGCCCGCGATCTCGGCCAGGCGCGCGACGCCGGCGGCGGTCTCGATGAGCGCCTGCACGCGCAGCGGCGGGCGGCCGGTCTGCGCCGCGGCCTCGGCGCCGTCGAGCAGGCGGTCGACGAACGCGAGGTCGCCGGCGCTCTCGACCTTCGGGACGATGATCGAGTCCGGTCCGCGTGCGGACGACGCCATCGCGACGATGTCCGAATGACACCACGGCGTCCTTGGCGCATTGACGCGCACGCTCGTGCGCACGCCATCCCACTGTGGCTCGCGCAGCGCCGCGACGACGGTTGCGCGGGCCTCGTCCTTGGCCGCCGTGGCGACCGCGTCCTCGAGGTCGACGATGACCTCGTCGGCGCCGCGCAGGGGCGCCTTGGCGAGCATCGCGGCCGACGAGCCGGGAACGGAGAGACAGGAGCGGCGGGCGGTGGGAGTGGGAGCGGTGGCCATGCGCGGCAGAATATTGCCCGCCGGCCCGTCCGCCCGTTCAGGGCTTGCGGCACAGGTACTGCGCGAGCATCCCGTCGGGGCTGTACGTCGCGTCGACGATCTCGAGGCCCGCGCGCTCGATCATCGGCTCGAGCAGCCAGGTGAACGTCGAGTTCTCGTCGCGCACGTGCTCGGCGATCTCGGCGCGGGTCCAGCCCTCCTCGACGTCGGCCGACATGAGCTCGGTGATCCACGCCTCGATGTACGCCTCGGCCTCGCCGGGCGCGAAGCCGTAGACGACGTCCGACAGGCGCAGTACCCCGCCCGGGCGCAGCATGCCGGCGATCCGGCGCAGCGCGATCGCCTGCCAGAAGTCCGGCAGGTGGTGCAGCGCGAAGCGGCTGTAGACGGCGTCGGCCGGCGCTCCGGCGTGCTCGTACGTAAGAAATCCGGCATCGACGGTCTCGACGTTGGTCACCGTGCCGGCGGCGAGCTTCTCGCGCAGGCGCCCCAGCATGATCGGCGACACGTCGACCGCGACCACCCGCGCGCAGACCTGCGCGGCCGCCAGCGCGAACTGGCCGGTGCCCGTGCCGAGGTCGACGACGACGGCGCTCGGACCGAGGCAGCCGGCCGCCTGCAGCAGGGCGACCTCCGCATGGGCCCCGGCGTCCATCTTGGCGTCGTAGCGGCGCGCGTGCTGCTCGTCGAAGTGCTCGCGTCCCGCGTGGGCGCGCTCGTCCAGCCACCAGGAGTCGGGGTCGCCCGCCACCGCCCGTGCCCTCAGGCCGGCCGCACCGACGCGATCGCGGGCAGCCGCTGCGCGACGCCGAACCAGCTGCGGCCGGCGTCGCCCGAGCCGAAGATCTCACCCGACGTCGCGCCGAAGTACAGCTCGAGCGCCGCGCCCTCGCCGGTCGCCGCGAAGGACTGGCGCAGCACGGAGAGGTAGGCGTCGCCGCGCGGCAGGCCCTCGTCGCGCGGCGTCCACGTCGCGCCGGCGTCGCGCGTCTCGTAGACGGCCACGCGGCCGTCGGTCACGCGATCGGCGGTCGTGACGGGGATGACGTAGGCGCTGTCGGGGTCGGCCGGGTCGAGCACGACGGGGAAGCCGAAGTCGTGCGGGAGGCCCGCGCCGATGTCGGTCCACGTCGCGCCGGCATCGTCGGAGCGGTAGACGCCGCCATGGAACTGCAAGAACAGACGATCGGGCCGGCGCGGGGCGCGCTCGAGGTGGTGCACGCAGAGGTCGATCGCCGTCGCGCGCGCCTCCTCGGGCAGGTAGTCGGCGACGATGCCCGCGTTGCCGTGGGCCCACGTCTGCCCGTCGTCCTCGGTGAGCCAGACGCCGGCGGCGGAGATCGCCAGCGCGAGGCGCTGCGGGTCGCCGGGCCACGGCGCGATCGAGTGCACCGACAGGCCGCCGGAGTCACGCCGCCAGCGCGGGCGCGTGGGGTGCTCCCACAGCGCGCGGTTGAGCTGCCACGTCTCGCCGTCGTCGCGGCTTTCGAACAGCACGCCGGGGTCGCCGCCGGCGTAGACGAGCCCGTCCGCCTCGCCGGGCGCGATCACCCAGACGCGATTGAGCGCGTACGTGCCGCCCTTGGGCAGCGCGACGCCGCGGGCCGGCTGCCACGCGCCGTCGAGGTCGTCGGTGAACCAGATCCGCGGGCCCCAGAAGGGCGACGAGACGGCGGCGAACACCCGCCCGGTGCGGGGATCGCGGATCGCGTAGTCGACGGGCTCGCCGACGAACGCCCGCCTGCTGACCTCGAACTGCGATCCCGGCTCGCCCTCGAGCACGAAGAGCCCCTTGCGGGTCCCCACGAGCAGTTCCGTCATTCGTGCGAGGTCATCCGCCGGAGATCGCGGGCAGGATCTCGATCTTGTCCTTGCCCTCGATCGCCGCGTCCGGCTCGGCGGGCTCGCCGTTGACGAAGACGTTGATGTGGCGGCGCAGCACGCCGCGCTCGTCGAGGATCCAGCCCTCGAGTCCGGAATGGTCCTGCTCGAGCTGCTGCAAGAGCTCGTTCACGGTGCCCGCCTCGACGTCGAGCTCGGACTCACCGCCCGCAAGCTTCTCCAGCTGCCCCCGAAGTCGCACGATCGCCATGTCGGAAGTCTAGGTTCCCCGTTCATTCGGTGTCCGAACCCGGCACGCCGGCGCCGATCGCCGGCACGCTACGCCGCCCCGACCGCGGCGCCATCCGCCCGCCGGTCGCCAGCCACGAGCCGGCGAGGATCAGCAGCAGCCCGCCGCCGCGCCCGCGCCCGGTCGCTCGCCGAGCACCGCGACGCCCAGCGCCACGGCGACGACCGGCACGATGTACGTGATGACGAGCGCCCGGCCGGCGCCGGCCTCGGCGATCGCCAGCGCAGCGCCCATTCGACGCCCGCGGGTCGAGGTCGGCGACGTGGCGCTCGAGCAGCATCGGACCGACCGCGTAACAGAAGGCCGACAGCAGGATGGCGCCCCGCGCCGAGCGCCTCGTCGCGACGATCCGGTGCGTCGATGCCGACGATGCGCGACGACGCCGGCGAGGAAAGCGGGCGGGACGCCGTCGTCGACGGCGACCTTGATGGGATCCCCCAGAGCGTCGAGACCGCAGCCGACGCGATCCAGGCGCGGGCGCTCATTCGCGGCGGTTGATCATGTGGTTCGCCGTCGACTCCAGGTAGGCCCAGAGCTGCTCTCGGTGGGGCGCGGCGAGGCCGGCCTCGTCGACGGCGACGCGCATCGCGCGCAGCCAGGCGTCGCGCTCGCGCACGCCGATCGCGAACGGCGCGTGGCGCATGCGCAGGCGCGGGTGGCCGCGCGCGTCGGAGTACGTCGTCGGCCCGCCCCAGTACTGCATGAGAAACAGGCGCAGGCGATCCTCGGCGGGGCCGAGATCCTCGTCGGTGTACACGCTGCGCAGGACCGGGTCGGCGGCGACCTGTGCGAAGAAGCGCGCGACGATGCGGCGGAACGTCGGCTCGCCGCCGATCGCCGCGTAGAAGCCGATCGCGGGCGGCGTCGGAACGGTCGGTAGCGACATGAATCGATCGTACTCACGGTGCCCTTGAAGCCCGCTCGCCGAGAACGACCCCCCGACCCGTACCCGATGCACCCCCCACACGGGGGGAAGGCCTGTTCTGACTATGGATCGGGCGCAACGGTGAGGGTGTGTTCGATTCCAGCCCCACTGCCGTCCTCTTCCCCGGACAGGGCAGCCAGACCAAGGATATGCGTGCCCTCGTGGCCGCAGTGCGTCCCGATCTGCTCGATGCGGCAATCGAGCTCGTCGGTGAAGACCCCTTTCCGCGCGTGGACGAGTCCACGCGCTTTGCCCAGCCCGCGATCCTCTGCGCCTCGCTGGCCGGCTGGACGCGCTTTCGCGGCTACGTCGACCCGATCGCGCTCGCCGGCCACTCGCTCGGCGAGTTCTCCGCGCTGGCCGCGGCCGGTGCGATCCTCGACCACGACGCGCTGCGCCTCGTCGTCCTGCGCGGCGACCACATGGCGAGCTCCGGCGAGGCCTCCGGCGGCGGCACGATGCTCGCCCTGCTCGGCGCCTCGCCCGAAGCCGCGGCGGCGCTCGCCGAGCGCCACGACGTGAGCCTCGCCAACGACAACGCCCCCGGCCAGGTCGTCCTCTCCGGCTCGCCGGCCGCGCTCGACGCCGCCCGCGAGGACGCCGAGGCGCAGGGCCTGCGCGCGCTGGGGCTCGGCGTCGCCGGCGCATTTCACTCGCCGCAGATGCAGGGCGCGGTCGCGCCGTTCACCGCTGCGCTGCGCGAGGTCAGCTTTCAGGAGCCGGACATCACGGTCTTCTCCTGCGCCACCGCCGCGCCGTTCACCGACCCCGCGACGCAGCTCGCCGAGGCGCTCGTGTCGCCCGTGCGCTGGCGCGAGACGATGACCGCGCTCGACGACTTCGGCAGCGAGTTCTACGTCGACTCCGGCCCCGGCCGCGTGCTGTCCAAGCTCGCGCCGCGCTGCATCAGGGGCGCCAAGGCCGTCACCGCCGAGGCGCTGCTGGAGGACATCGGTGCCCGCGTCTAGGCTCGTCGAGCCGTTCGCGCTGACGTCGCCGGCGGACACCCGCCGGCGTGCCGCGGGGATCGCGGGGATCGCCGGCTTCGGCCGCGCGCTGCCGGCGACCGTCGTCGGCAACGCGCCGATCGCCGAGCGCATCGGCGTCGACCCGGCGTGGATCACGAAGCGCACCGGCATCGTCCAGCGCCGCCGCAGCGCGGAGGGCGAGGGGCTCACAGAGCTGTGCATCGAGGCGGGAGCGCGGGCGCTCGCCGCCGCCGGCGTGGACGCGGACGACGTCGATGCCGTGCTCGTCGCGACCTCCTCGTCGGACGACATCGTCCCGCAGGCCGCGCCGCTCGTCGCCGGCGCGCTGCGCGCCGATCGCGCCATGTCCTGGGACGTCGGCCTGGCCTGCACCGGCTTTCTCGCCGGCCTCCAGCAGGGCGCCGCGCTCGTCGAGAGCGGCCGCGCGAACCTCGTCCTGCTGATCGGCGCCGACATCCTCACGCGCTACACCGATCCCGACGACCGCCAGACCGCCGCACTGTTCGGCGACGGCGCGGGCGCCGCGGTGCTCGCGCCGGGCGGCGCCGGCAGCATCGGCCCGGTCGTGATCGGCGGCGAGCCGCAGCGCGACGTGCTCTACATCGACCGCGCCGACAACCTCGTGCGGATGGACGGCAAGTTCGTCTACCAGCACGCCGTCGATCGCATGGAGCGCGCCTGCCGCGAGCTGCTGGCGATCGCCGAGCTGGAGATCGACGCCATCGAGCTCGTCATCGCCCATCAGGCCAACGGGCGGATCATCAACGCCGTCCGCGAGCGCTTCGGCCTCGATCCGGCCCGCGTCGCCGACTACGTCGCCGACCTGGGCAACACGTCGGCCGCCTCGATCCCGCTCGCGCTGTCGCTGGCGCAGGACGACGGCCGGCTCCCCGAGCAGGGCCATGTCCTGCTGACCGCCTTCGGCGCCGGGTTCTCCTGGGGCGCCGCACTGCTCACGTTTGGAGATACGCCATGACCCCCACCGCCACGACGAACAACGGACGTCGACCTGACGTCGCGCGGGCCACGCGCGACGGCTGTCGCCCCGACGGCGCGGTCGTCCTCGTGACCGGCGCGTCGACCGGCATCGGCGCCGCGATCGCCCGCGCGCTAGCCGCCGACGGCTGGGCCGTCGCGGCCGGCTTTCGCTCCGACGCCGACGGCGCGGCGCGCACGGTCGAGGCGATCGAACGGGCCGGCGGCTCGGCGCTGGCGATCGGCGGCGACGTCACCGATCCGGAGGCGATGGCCGACGTGCTCGCCGAGGCGCAGGAGCGTGTCGGCCCCGTGCTCGGGCTCGTCAACAACGCCGGCGTGCGCGCCGACGGTCTGGCGATCCAGATCGACGACGACCGGTGGGACCGCGTGCTGGACACGAACCTCAGCGCCGCGTTCAAGCTCACCCGCAGCGTGCTGCGGCCGATGATGAAGGCGCGCTTCGGGCGCGTCGTCAACGTCGCGTCGGTCGTCGGCCCGCGCGCCAACGCCGGCCAGGCCAACTACGCCGCGGCGAAGGCCGGCCTCATCGGCATGACGAAGACGATCGGCGTGGAGATCGCACGCAAGGGCGTCACGGTCAACGCCGTCGCACCGGGCTTCATCGAGACCGAGATGACCGCCGACGTGCCGAAGGAGGTCCTCGACGCGGTGCCAGCACGCCGCGCCGGGCGTCCCGACGAGGTCGCCGACGCCGTGCGTTTCCTCGCCTCGGACGCCGCCGGCTACGTCACCGCCACGACGTTGTTCGTCGACGGCGGCATGAGTGCCTGAGGCCGGGATGTCCACGCTCGCCCTCGTCGAACCGACCACCGAGCAGCTCTCCGCGCTCGAGCGCCTGCAAGCGCTCTGCGACGCCGGCTCGCTGCAGCCCATCCGCAGCGAGGTCCGCGGGCGGCGCATGGGCGACCGCACGAGCCCCAACGACGGCGTGATCGGCGCCACCGGCCTCGTCGGCGGCCGTCCGATCGCCTGCTACGCGCAGGATCCTTCCTACATCGGCGGCTCGCTGGGCGAGGTCCAGGCCGAGACGATCTGGCGCGTGCTGCGCACCGCGGGGCGCTCGCGGATGCCGGTCGTCTCCTTCGTCGAATCCGCCGGCGCGCGCCTGCAGGAGGGCGTCGCCGCGCTCGCGGGCTACGGGCGGATCTTCCACGAGAACGTCGCGCTGTCGGGCCAGGTGCCGCAGATCTCCGTGATCTGCGGGGCAGCGGCCGGCGGCGGCTCGTACTCGCCGGCGCTGACGGACTTCGTCGTGATGACCAAGCAGGCCTCGATGTTCCTCACCGGTCCGAGCGTCGTGAAGGAGGTCATGGGCGAGGACGTCGACGCGGCCGCGCTCGGCGGCGCGAAGGTCCATGACCGAAACGGCGTCTGCCAGCTCGGCGCCGGGAGCGACGTCGAGGCGGTCTGGCTCGTGCGCGAGCTGCTCGACCACCTGCCCCAGCACGCCATGGAGCGCCCGCGGCGCCTGCCCGTGATCGCGCCGGCCGAGGGCCCGTCCGATCGGGCCGTCCCGGAGTCCAAGCGCCATGTCTACGACGTGCGCGACGTCGTGCGCACGCTCGTCGACGGCGGTCGCCTGCTGGAGATCAGCCCGCGCTGGGCGCGCAACATGCTCACCGCCTTCGCGCGGCTCGACGGCCGCCCGGTCGGCATCGTGGCCAACCAGCCGCGCTACCTCGGCGGCGTGCTCGACGCCGCCGCGGCGACGAAGGGCGCGCGGTTCGTGCGCACCTGCGATCTGTACGGCATCCCGCTCGTCGTGCTCGTCGACACGCCGGGCTTCCTGCCCGGCACGGCGCAGGAGAGGCTCGGCGTCATCCGCCACGGCGCCAAGCTCGTCCACGCTTTCAGCGCGGCGACAGTGCCGCGCGTGACGGTCGTGCTGCGCAAGGCCTTCGGCGGCGCGTTCATCGCGATGAACAGCCGTGAGCTGGGGGCCGATCTCGTGCTCGCCTGGCCGCAGGCGCAGCTCGGCGTGATGGGCGGCCCGCAGGCGGTCGACCTCGTCGCGCGCCGGGCGATCAGGGCCGCGGACGACCCGGTTGCCGAGCGTGCTCGGTTGGCGCAGGAGTACGAGCGCGACGCGCTGACCGCCGCGGTGGCTGCCCGCGAGGGCGTCGTCGACGAGGTGATCGAGCCGTTCACGACGCGCGTGCGCCTGGCGGCGGCGCTGCGGATGCTCGACGGGGCCGAGCGGACCGGCTCGGTCAACCGCAACATCCCGCTGTAGCTCGGCGGGAGAGCGCGGCTCAGGCGGCGCTGGCCCAGGCGGCCATGACGCCGCTCTTCTCGGCGGCGCGCAGCTCGTTGAGCCCGCCCAGCGGCTCGCCGTCGACGACGATCTGCGGGTAGCTCTCCATCCCCGTGAGCTCGGTCAGCTCGGCCTGCAGCTCCGGGTGCTCGCTGAGGTCGACCTCCTCGAAGTCGACGCCGCGCTTGCTGAGCAGGTTCTTCGCGTGCTCGCAGTACGTGCACGAGGCGGTCGAGAAGAGGACGACGCGGCTGGGCATGGGGGAAGTATCGCGCGCCGGCCGGCGCGTCGCGCGGGTCCCGATGTCGATGTGGGCTACCGGCACGAGCCGGGTACTACTCGCGTGTCGATCGATTCTGTCTCGACAACGGAGGTACACATGCTCAAGAGTGCTTCCCGGCCGCAAGCGCCGGAGCCACAGTCCCCAGGTCCCAGCGGGCCGACGCCGGAATACGCCAAGCTCGGTAGCGACGCGCCGATCGCCTGGCCATCCGTCGGCGGGCGCAGGGTGCCGGTGACGGGTCAACTGTCCCCGCACGCGGCCGCTGCGCTGGAGCGCATGGGCATCACCAAGCAGTAGTCAGCCCGCCCGCCGGCCGGGACCGCCGGCCGGCGCACGGGGCGCCGCGGGCACCCGCGCGGGCCAGCGCCGGCCGGGAGTGGCGGTTGCGTCGTGCCGGGCGCGAACGATTCGCCACACCATCGGCCGGAGCAGGCACCATGCGTTGCCATGGAGCCCGACGACCTCTACGGCTTGGCGCTGGACGCGTTCATCCCGCAGCGCGGTGCGCTGGCCAAGGCGCTGCGCGCCGACAAGCGCCGCGACGAGGCGGCCGCCGTGGCCGCGCTGCGCAAGCCGTCGGTCGCGGCGTGGGCGGTCAACCAGGTCGTGCGCTCGCAGTCGGCGGGCGTGCAGGAGCTCTTCGCCGCCGGCGACGAGCTGCGCGACGCGCAGGGCCGGCTGCTGGACGGCAGCGGCGACGGACGGGCGCTACGCGCGGCCAACGAGCGCGAGCGCGCCGCCGTCGACGAGCTCGTGCGCGCCGCGCGCGGGCTGTTGTCCTCCGAGGGCCACGAGCTCAGCCCGGCGGTCGTCGAGCGGGTCGCCGACACGCTGCATGCCGCCGCGCTCGATGAGGACGCCCGCGCGCAGGTGCGCGAGGGCCGGCTCGAGCGCGAGCTGCGCCACATCGGGCTGGGGCTCGGCGAGTCGGCCGATCCGTTCGCGGTCGCGCCGCCGGCGCGCCGGCAGCGGGCGGCCAAGCCGGCGCCCGCCAAGCCGGCCGGCGGGGCCACCACGACCGCCAGGGCGGCAGCGGCCACGCCGGCGCAGCAGCCGGCGGCCGGGAAGGCGAAGGCGCCCTCGGCCGACGAGCGCCGCGCCGCGCGCGAGCAGGCCACGCGCGAGCGGGAGGAGCGTGAGCGCCGCGAACGCGAGCACACGCAAGCCCGCAAGGCCGCGCGGATCGCCGAGGCCGCGGCGAAGCGGCGCGCCGAGCGCGCGGGCCACGCGCTCAGGGCAGCCGAGGAGCGCCGCGACCGCGCTGCGCTCGCGCTCGACAAGGCCGAGGAGGCGCTCGCCGCCGCGCGGGCCGAGGCCCGGGCGGCGGTCGACGCGCACGAGCAGGCGCAGGCCGAGCTAGACGCCCTCTGACGCGCGCGTCGCTGCCGGTCAGGCTGCGAGCGTGGCCGCCGCCTCGCAGGTCAGGCCGCGCGGGCCGGGACGCGCGCAGGCCGACCCGGTCGCTGCCCTCGAGGTCCGGCAGAGAGCGGCGCAGGCGAGACGAGCCACAGCGCGCGGGCGGTCGGCCCGTCGGGCGAGGTCTGCACGGCGTCGGTGACGATCCAGCGGGCCCGCGCAAGCGTTGTGCGGGGAGACCCCACAGCCCCCGGATCACCGGCCGTGTGGTGAGTTGACCCCTCACACGGCGGGGTCAACTCACCACGCAGCGGCCTCAGGGCACGACGGACGAGCAGCTCAGCGGTGGACCGTCGACATGTCGGCGTAGCGGTCGCCGGCGCCGGCGCCCACCGGGGCGACCTCGTCGATGCGGGCGAGGTCGTCGGCGCTGAGCTGCACCTCGGTCGCGGCGGCGTTCTCCTCCAGATACGAGCGCCGCTTCGTCCCCGGGATCGGAACGATGTCCTCGCCCTGGGCCAGCACCCACGCCAGCGCGAGTTGACCCGGCGTCACGCCCTTCTGCGCGGCGATCTCCTCCACCCGCGCGACGAGATCGAGGTTGCGCTGGAAGTTCTCCGCCGCGAAGCGGGGAAACCGGCCGGCGCGGCGCGCGTCGCCCTCGGACAGGTCCTCGACCGAGCGGATCCGGCCCGTGAGGAAGCCGCGACCCAACGGGCTGTAGGCGACGAACCCGATGCCCAGCTCGCGGATCGTGGCCAAGACGCCGTCGTCCTCGACGTCGCGCGTCCACAGCGAGTACTCCGTCTGCAGCGCGCTGATCGGGTGCACGGCGTGGGCGCGGCGGATCGTCTCGGGCGCCGCCTCGGACAGGCCGAGCCGGCGCACCTTGCCCTGCGCGACGAGCTCGGCCATCGCGCCGACCGTCTCCTCGATCGGCGTCTCGGGGTCGACGCGGTGCTGGTAGTACAGGTCGATGTGGTCGACGCCGAGCCGCCGCAGCGAGGCGTCGCAGGCCTCGCGCACGTACGCCGCATCGCCGCGGATGCCGAGAAACTCGCCGTTCTCGCCGCGCACGTTGGCGAACTTCGTCGCCAGGACGACCTCGTCGCGGCGGCCGGCGATCGCCTTGCCGACGAGCTTCTCGTTCGTGAACGGCCCGTACATGTCGGCGGTGTCGAGGAAGTCGATGCCCAGCTCGAGGGCGCGATGGATCGTGGCGATCGCCTCGCCCTCGTCGGCCGAGCCGTAGAACTCCGACATCCCCATGCAGCCGAGTCCCTCGGCCGAGACCTCGAGCGCCGCGTCGCCGCGGCCCAGCGTGCGCCTGTCCATGCCTATCGCTGCTCCTCTCCGGCCGGCGCGGGGTCCGGCACGTTGCGGTACCACACGACCTGCTGCGGGAACGGGATCTCGATCCCCTCGGCGTCGAAGGCCTCCTTCAGGCGCTGGCGCAGCTCGCGGCTGATGTCGTACTGGTCGGCCGGCCGGGTCTTCACCACGAGCCGGATGATGATCGCGTTGGGGCCGAGCCGCTCGACGCCCCACACCTCGGGCTCCTCGAGGATTTCGTCGCGCTCCTGCCACAGCGTGTCGGCCACGCGCTTGATGACCTCCTTGGCGCGTTCGATGTCGGTCGTGTAGGCGACCTCGACGTCCAGCAGCGCCCGCGACCAGTGCTGGCTCTTGTTGCCCACGCGGCGGATGTCGCCGTTGGGTACGTGCCAGACGGTGCCGTCGACGGCGCGCAGCCGCGTCGTGCGCAGGGAGACGGCCTCGACCGTGCCCGACGTCTGCTGGTCGAGGTCGACGATGTCGCCGACGCCGAACTGGTCCTCGACGAGGATGAACATCCCCGACAGGAAGTCCTTGACGAGCGACTGCGCGCCGAAGCCGAGGGCGATGCCGACGATTCCCGCGCCCGCGAGCAGCGGGGCGAGGTTCAGACCGAACTCGCCGACGATGAGAAAGCCCGCGATGGTGAGGATCACGGCCGTCGCGATGCTGCGCAGGACGCTGGTCAGCGCGTTGATGCGCTGCTCGGCGCGCAGGCTGACGTCGCCGGGCTCCAGCAGCGCAGCCGGCGTGCGGCGGCGCAGCGAGCCCAGGCGCTCCTGCACGGTGCCCGAGTGCAGCGTGTGCAGCGCGCGGCGGATGGCGCGACCGACGAGCTTGTTGACGACGAGCGCGACGAGCAGGATGACGATCGCGGTCAGCGTCGCCCCGAATGCCTTGTCGGCGAATTCGGCGAGCGCGCGGTCGTCCGTGCGCTCGAAGACCACGCGACAGAAGAAGCCGGGGTCCTGACCGCAGACGTCCTCGAGGGATGGCGGCGTCACCGCTGAGAGCGGGTGCAGCACAGCCAGCGACACGCTAGCAACCGCCCCGCGAGGATCTTCGCCAGCCGTTAACAACCCCATCTAGACTCAGCCGATGGTGCGCCTTGCAAGCTCGATCAGGCCGGCGGGTGGAAGTCCCGTCCCGGTAGGCGCCGGAGCGCCGGGTAAGACGCGGATCGTTGATCTCCGCGAGGGCCGGGACGGCTTTGACTTCCTTGGCTGCCACTTCAGAGCTCGCATATCGGGCCGGCTGCTGGAGCGCGGCATCCGCCGCTACTACCTGCACCGCTGGCCTTCAGCGCGGGCGACGAACCGCATCCGAACACCGATCGAGGCGCTGACCGATCGTCGTCGCAGGGCCGGGTGCAAGGACATCCGCGACGTCATCGCGGATCTCAATCCGGTCTTGCGCGGTTGGGGGAACTGCTTTCGCACGGGTAACGCCACCACCATGTTCGTCCAGATCGACCGTCACGTCGCGTGGCGGCTCAAACGCCTGCTCGTCAAGCGCAAGGGCCGCAATCTTCGCGCCGGGGAGTTCGAGCAGTGGACGCCCGACTGGCTTTGGGGACTGGGCCTGCACCGCCTGATGGGCACGATCCGCTGTCCCGGGACCGCGTAAGCCATGCCAGGAAGATCATCGGCAAGCCGTGTGCGGGAAAACCGCACGCACGGAATTGAAGGGGGAACGGGGAAACGGGCCGACACGGCACCGCGCCCCTGACTACCAATGGCCGTCGCCGTCGCCCGCGAGCTGTCCGGACCCGCTCGGCTCGGCCGGCGCACGAAGCTCATCGTCAAGACGCTCGCCGCGGGCGAGGTCGCCGTCCTCGACCATCGCGACCTCGACCGCGTCTCCGCCGAGGACCTGATCGGCGCCGGCGTGCTGGCGGTGCTCAACTGCAGCCCTTCCTCGACGGGCGCCTACCCGAACATGGGGCCGCTGCTGCTCGTCCAGGCGGGCATCCATCTCGTCGACCTGCCCGACGACACGCTGTTCAAACAGCTCAAGGACGGCGATCCGATCACGATCCGCGGCGGCTCGATCCTGCGCGGAACGAAGATCGTCGCGACCGGTGCGGTGCAGGAGCCGGCCGCCGTCCGCGCGGCCACCGACGAGCGCCGGCGCGAGATCGGCGACGCGCTCGAGGCCTTCGCACGCAACACGATCGAGCACATGCTCGAGGAGCGCGAGCTGCTGTCGGGTCGCATCGAGCTGCCGCGCTTCGACACCGACTTTCGCGACCACCCCGCGCTGATCGTCGTGCGCGGCGTCGACCACGAGAAGGACCTGCGGATGCTGCGGCCCTACGTCCGCGACGTGAAGCCGAAGCTCATCGCCGTCGACGGCGGCGCCAACGCGCTGCTCGCCGCGGGGTTCAAGCCCGACATGATCGTCGGCGACATGGACTCCGCCAGCGACATGGCGCTGCGCTGCGGCGCCGAGCTCGTCGTCCACGCCTACCCCGACGGCCGTGCGCCCGGCCGCGAGCATCTCGAGGAGCTCGGGCTGCCCTTCAAGCTCGTGCCGGCGCCCGGGACGAGCCAGGACGTCGCGATGATCATCGCCGCCGAGAAGGGCGCCGAGCTGATCGTCTCGGTCGGCTCGCAGTTCAACCTCGTGGAGTTCCTCGACAAGAACCGCCGCGGGATGGCCTCGACGTTCCTCACGCGCCTGCGCCTGGGGGAGATCCTCGTCGACGCCAAGGGGGTGAGCCGGCTGTACCGGCCGCTGCCCGGCCGCTCGCCGCTCGTCGTCGTCGCGGCGGCGGGCGTCGTGTGCCTGCTGGCTATCGTCGTGCTGACGCCGGCGCTGCGCGACCTCGCCGACCTCGTGTGGCTCAAGCTCGAAGTCGTGCTCGGGCTCGAGTGAGCCGCCACCCCTGAATGTTCGACTTCCGTTACCACGCGCTGTCTCTGGCAGCCGTCTTCATCGCGCTCGTCGTCGGGCTGCTGCTCGGCGTCGCGATCGGCGACAAGGAGCTCGTCTCCTCTGCCCGGAGCGACCTGCGCAGCTCGCTGCGCGCCGACGTGCGCCAGGCCGACCAGGAGCGCGACGAGGCCAAGGCGCGCCTGCGCGAGCAGGACCGGTTCGCCGACGCCGCCTATCAGATCCTCACGAAGGACCAGCTGCGCGGGCGGCGCGTCGGGCTCGTCGTGCTGGGCAACGACGACGGCGCGGCGGACATGATCCGCCGCGCGCTGCAGCCGACCGGCGCCGACCTCTCGCTCGTCGCGATCGTGCGCGAGAACGTCGAGCTCGACGCGCTGGCGGAGAGCGCCCGCGGCACGCGCTATGCGGACGTGGCCCGCCGTCCCTCGCTGCTGGACGACCTCGGCCGGCGGGCCGGCATCCAGATGGTCCTCGGCGGCCGGCTCGTGCGGGAGCTGCGCACGCCGCTCATGCAGACGCTCAGCGGCGAGTTCGGCGGGCTGGACGGCGTCATCGTCATGCGCCCGGCGCAGAAGCCGAAGGACGAGGAGACCGCCGAGCGGCTCGCCGAGCTGCAGGACGGGATCGCCCGCGGCCTCGTGCAGACCGGGGTGAAGATCGTCGGCGTCGAGCGGCGTTCGAGCGATCCATCGCACATCGGCTGGTATCGCGACCGCGAGATGTCCAGCGTCGACAACGTCGACGAGCAGGCGGGCCGCGCGGCGACGGTGTTCGTGCTGGCGGGCGCCCAGGGCGCCTACGGGCGCCGCGACAGCGCACAGGACCTGCTGCCGCCGGTGGTCGGTCAGGTTCGTTGAGCGCGCGTGGCTGCGCTCGCGAGCGCAGCGCCTTCGTCCGCTCATCTCGCTAGGTTCCTGAACCGGTGCAAGCCCTGCCGCTCGTCTTCTCGCTGCTGGTCGCCGTGGGGCTCACGCCGCTGGTGCTCGCACGGCTCGCCGCCGCCGGGCTGACGCGCGAGAACTACCGCGGACGCGTCCTGCCGGTGCCGCTGGGCCTCGTCATCGTCCCCGTCGCGCTGGTCGCGCTCATCCCGGTGATGCTGCTCGCGCGGCTGACCGACCTCGACGTCTACCCCGACAACCTCGGCTTTGCGATCGTCTTCGTGCCGGGGATCGCGCTGCTCGGGCTCATCGACGACGTCCTGTCGGGCGCCGGGCGGGGCTGGCGCGGGCACGGCAAGGACGTCATCAGCGGCACGCTGTCGACCGGGCTGCTCAAGGCGGCCGGCACGCTCGGGCTCGCCCTGCTCGCGGCCTCCTCGCTGCCCGGCTCGGACGCCGAGTTCCTGCTCGCCGCCGCCGTCCTCGTGCTGGCGACGAACACGTCGAACCTGCTCGACCTGCGGCCCGGGCGCTCGGTGAAGGCGTTCGTCCTGCTCGGCATCGGCCTGACGGTCGCCACGACGAACACCCAGGCCCTGGCCGGGCTGGGGCTGTTCATCGGGCCGGTCCTCGTCGCGGGCTACTTCGACCTGCGCGAGAAGGCGATGCTCGGCGACGCCGGCTCCAACGCCGTCGGCGCGCTCGCCGGGCTCTGGCTCGTGCTCACGCTGGACACCAACGGCCAGCTCATCGCGCTCGGCGTGCTCGCGCTCGTGAACCTTTTCGGGGAATTTCGGTCAATCTCGAACGTCATCGAGAAGCTTCCGCTGGTCCGCCACCTAGACTCGTTGGGACGGCCCAAATGACCCCATCCTCTGGACAGCCGCAGCGCAAGACGAAGTTCATCTTCATCACCGGTGGCGTCGTCTCGTCCCTCGGCAAGGGCATCGCCGCCGCCTCGATCGGGCGCCTGCTCGTGGCCCGCGGCCTGACGGTCGGCCTGCAGAAGTTCGACCCGTACATCAACGTCGATCCGGGCACGATGTCGCCCTACCAGCACGGCGAGGTGTTCGTCACCGAGGACGGCGCGGAGACCGACCTCGACCTCGGCCACTACGAGCGCTACACCGACTCCAACACGTCGCGCGCCTCGAACGTCACGGCCGGCGGGATCTACAACTCGGTCATCCGGCGCGAGCGCCGCGGCGACTACCTCGGCGGCACGGTGCAGGTCGTGCCGCACATCACCGACGAGATCAAGCACCGCGTCAAGCTGCTCGCCGAGACGCAGGACGCCGACATCGTCATCACCGAGATCGGCGGCACGGTGGGCGACATCGAGTCGCTGCCGTTCCTCGAGGCGATCCGCCAGTTCCCGGTCGACGTCGGCCGCCGCGACTGCATGTTCATCCACCTCACGCTCGTGCCGTACATCGGTCACGCGGGGGAGCTGAAGACCAAGCCCACGCAGCACTCGGTCAACGAGCTGCGGCGGATCGGCATCCAGCCCGACATGCTGCTCGCGCGCTCGGAGTCCGAGCTCGGCGCCGACATCCGCAAGAAGATCGCGCTCTTCGCATCGCTGCCCGTCGAGGCGGTCGTCAGCGCCAAGGACGTCGACAACATCTACAAGGTGCCGCTGTGGTTCGCCGACGAGGGCGTCGACGACCTCATCTGCGAGCACTTCGGCATCGACGCGCCGCCGCCCGACCTGTCGGTGTGGCAGGAGTTCACGCGCCGCGCGGGGGCCGCCACCGACATCGTGCGCATCGCGCTCGTCGGCAAGTACGTCGCGCTGCAGGATGCCTACCTGTCGGTCGCCGAGGCGCTGCGCCACTCGGGCTTTCACCACGACTGCCAGGTCGAGATCGACTGGGTCGACTCCGAGCTGCTGACCGGCGACACGGTCGCCCGGGAGCGGCTCGGCGCCGCCGACGGCGTCCTCATCCCCGGCGGGTTCGGCGGCCGCGGCATCGAGGGCAAGATCCGTGCCGCGCGCGTCGCGCGCGAGCAGCGCATCCCCTTCCTGGGCGTCTGCCTCGGAATGCAGGTCGCGGTCATGGAGTTCGGCCGCCACGTGGCCGGCATGGACGGCGCCAACTCGACGGAGTTCGATCCGGAGACGCCGCATCCGGTGATCGACCTGCTGCCCGAGCAGAAGGAGGTCACCGACCTCGGCGGGACGATGCGCCTCGGCGCCGACCCGGTGAAGATCCACGCCGACACCCGCGCCCGCGAGCTCTACGGCGAGGCGGTCATCTACGAGCGCCACCGCCACCGCTACGAGGTCAACCTCTTCCTGCGCCGGCGCTTGGAGGCGGCCGGCCTGATCGTCAGCGGCACCTCACCCGACGAGCGCCTCGTCGAGATGATCGAGCTCGAGGATCACCCGTTCTTCGTCGCATCGCAGTTTCACCCGGAGTTCAAGTCACGCCCCGAGCGGCCGGCGCCGCTGTTTCGCGACTTCGTCGGGGCCGCGCTGGAACGCGGGCGCGGCGAGGGCGAGCAGGTCGGGGCGCCGGACGCACTGCGCATCTCGCGCGGCTAGGCCTCCGCGAGGGCGCCACCTCCCGCGCGAGCGGGCGGTCATCCGGTTCCCGGCCTGGACCGGACCCGGGCGCGCTCACCTGGGCTCGGCGATCCGCAGGCGAACGCGAATGCCGCCGACGATCTGTCCGTCGCGTCGCCGCTGGACGACATCGAGGTCGAGTTCGTCGCCGCGCTTGGCCTTCGGCGGCGCGGTCACCTGGAGTCCGACGGCCACGGGCAGGCGTGGGCGCAGGGCGATCGCGATGGCGGCGGTCGCCCCTGCGGCGAACGGGAGGGCGGCAACCCCGTGGCGGACGACCGGCTCCTGCACGGGCGGCGCCAGGTCGACCTCGTCACGCACGCGGTCCGTCGCCGCCGGGGTGCCCAGCTCGACGGAGGAGTCGCGGCCGAGCACGAGCCGCACCGCCTGACCCCCCGTCGCGCGGGGGTGAAGCTGCACGTCTGCGCGCTCGAGCACGCGCAGAAGCGGGCGTGCGCCGACCTCCGCGCGGGGCACCGCCACGACGACCTCCTCGACCGACCGGGCCAGCCGCCGCAAGACCTCCGGGTCGCGGTGCACGATCGACGCCGCCAGCGTGCGCCAGCGCGGCGGCCGGACGAGCTCGATCTCGAAGCGCTCCGCGTGCTTGCGCGCGAGGGTGCCGAGCTGCAGGGGCACGATCGCGCTGTCTCCGGGCACGAGGTCGACGACCGTGAGGTTCTTCTGCGCGAGGTTGTTGTGCTCCCACACATGGGCGCCGCCGGCGACGGGGTCGCCCGGGGTGTGGACGCAGGCCAGCCAGCAGGCGTGCGTCTCCTCGGGGGGGACCGCCGCGGCCGGCCAGCGTGCCTTGAGCACGGTGCTGGCCCCCGGCGCGAGGTCGAAGCCCACGGCGGCCGTGACGCACGGCAGGAAGTCGCCGGCGAACACGAACTCCGTGCCGGCCCACGGCTTGACGTTGAAGGTCACGACGAAGTGCCTGGCGATGCCGGCGCCCCGGTTGCGCACGCGGGCGTAGAACCAGTTGTCCTGCCCCGCCTCGGGCGCCTCGTGGGCGGTCGCGGTCACGGGATCGTCGTCGTTGCGGATCCACAGGTCCGGCGAGTCCCAGAACGCCGTTGCGGAGAAGCTGTTGGCGCCCGGATCGCCGGGATCGTCGCGCATCCACAGGTCGGGACGGGCGGCCGGCGCGGGCGTGGTGAAGCCGTAGACGAAGCGGTGGAAGTAGTCGGCGATCACGAGCTGGCCGGTGCGCGCGATGAGGTGCGCCTCGAGGTCGCCGGTCGTCACGAGGCCGCCGCGGTGGGCTTGGTAGAACTCGGCCATCAGGCCGCGCAGCGTGGCGACGCCGAGCAGGGCCGCGAGACCGGCGAAGAAGCGCTTGCCATCGGTGTAGGCGTTGGAGGGCGTGATGCGGCTGTACGGGTTTCGCCCGGCGAGCGTGACCGGGGGATCGCCGAGGTTCAACGGCGTCACCGCGAACGGGCCGGAGGTGTTGTACTCCGTCCAGCCCTCGTCGAGCCACGAGTCCTGCTGGGTCGCGGGCCGCACGCCGCGCGCGTACCAGCTGTGGAAGGTCTCGTGCTCGAGCGCACCGGTGGTCGAGGTGGTTGCCCCCTCGTACTCCATCGATCGTGTGGTGTTCGTCCAGATGAACGCGGTGAAGCGGTTGCCGTGCGCGTACGGCCCGGTGCTGGCGGCGAACTCGGTCAGGTAGCCCTGCAGGCTCGCTTCGACGGCGGCGAGGTCGTCGGGGTTCGAGGTGAGCTTGACGATCTCCAGCGCCACCGGCCCCGTCCCCGGCAGGTTGACGTTGCCGGCGCGTGCCTCGATGCGGTCGGCGGAGGCGATCAGCAGCATCGGCGAGAGCGCGGTGTAGTGGCTCGGGTACTGGATCTGCCAGTGGTTGGGGCCCAGGACCGTCCGTGCCCCGTTGGCGAGCAGCCGATGCTCGAAAGCCGAGTTGTCGATGCGGACCGTGAGATCGAGCGCGAACGTGTCCCAGATCAGGTTCGACGGCAGCCACATCTCCAGGTAGCGGCCGGCGAAAAGATCCGAGAACCAGAAGTCGAAGTACAGGCGCGTCGATACGGGATCCCAGCCGATCGGGTTGGCGTTCTGCGCGTCCGGCGTCGCCAGCGTCGAATGCAGCGTCAGCGTGTTCGCGCTGCCGGGCGCGAGGACGCGCTCGATCACGCGAAGCTTGGCGTCGCTGCCGCCGCCGAAGTCGTGGTGAGCCATCTGCGCGGGCGGCACGGACACGCCGTCGAGCGTGGCGGCGGTGATGGGCTGGCGCAGGTCGAAGACCGGGTTTCCGGCGACCGGACCCATCGTGAAGTCCACGACGGCGTCGAGCGTGGCGGATTTCGCCGCCGCGTCGAAGACGATGGTGGCGACCACCGTCTGGATGTCGATCGCGACCGCCGTCAGGCCATCGACGACCTTGACCGGCGGAGCGTGTGCAAAGGGGTCGGCCATCTGATCAGTTCCTCTTCGGATGCGACGCGGATGGGGATGGGTGGCGGCGCGGCGGGTGCGGGCTTCGGCCGATCGGACGAAGCCCGCACCGGCGCTACTTGTCGACGACGTTCACCTGGACGGCGATGCCACCGACGATCTTGCCCGCGCGGTTGCGCTGCACGAGATCGATCGACATCGTCTCGCCCGGCTTCGCCTCCCGCGGGACCGTGATCTTCAGGCCGGCCGAGACGGCGCTGCGCGGCCTGAGCTGGAACGGGAAGCCCGCCTCCAGCCCCGGGCGGAAGGCCATCGCGGTGAGCTGGTCGCGATCGGTGACGAGGTCGGCCTCGTTGACCATCACCGCGTCGGACACGTCGTTGTCGTCCGCCGCCGGCTCGAGCTCGACGCTCGAGTCACGTCCGAGGTTGAGGCGCACGGGCGCGGTGAGGGCACCGCGATGGGCGATCTCGACCGACGTGGGCTCCAGGAAGCGGACGAAGGGCGATCCCTCGGCGAGCACGCCACGGCCCACGAGTGGGTTCGGCCGCACCCGGACCTCCTCGATCGAGCCAACGAGCTGGCGCACGACCGCCGGGTCGCGATGCACGATCGCCACCGGCAGGGAGCGCCAGTTCGGGGGCCGCTGGACCTCGATGCGGAACAGGCCCTCCCTGACGCTCGCGAGGTTGCCGAGCTGGAACGGCACGATGTACGCGTCGTTCGGGGCGAGGTCGACCACCGTCAGGTTCTTCTGGGCCAGGTTGTCGTGCTCCCAGACGTGCATCCCGGCCGCGGTCGTGTCGACCGGCGTGTACACCGACGCCAGCCAGCAGGCGTGTGTGCCCGCGGGCGGCACGAGCCCCGCCGGCCACTTGGCCTTCACCACCGTGCTCGCGCCGGGGGCGAGGTTGAACCCGACCGCGGCGCTCACGTACGCAATGAAGTCGTTGGGGTAGACGAACTCCGTCCCCGCCCACGGCTTGACGTTGAAGGTGACGACGAACGCGCGAGCCGCGGCGGTGCCCGTGTTCCTGACGCGGGCGTAGAACCAGTTGTCCTGGCCGAACTCCGGCGCCTGGTGCGTGGTCGAGGTGACCGGGTCGTCGTTGTTGCGGATCCACAGGTCCGGCGAGTTCCAGAACGTCGGCCCGTCGGTGATCGTCAGGTTGGCCTGCGGGCTGCAGGGCAGCAGCCCGCGCGCGTGGAAGCTGTCGAGCATCTGCATGAGGTGCCGGCCGCGGTAGGCGTCGAGCGCGGCGTTCTCGCTCATCACCGCCTCGGCAGCGTCGGGCATCGTCCCGCTGGCCGTCATGCGATGGTTGCTCAGCGTGACCGTCTTGATCATCGCGTGCCGGGCCTCCGCGCGCACCGCCGCGCTGGCCGAGTCGCCGCCGATCGCGCGGTAGACGTTCCACAGCGCGGCCGACCAGATCTCGCCGTTGGCGTGCTCGGCCGGGTCGGGGACCCAGCTGCCGGGGTAGACCTTCGTCCCGTCGACGCGCCGCAGCCCGCCGACGTCGCCGAAGATCCACTGCTCGAAGACCTCGCGCTGGAAGCCGCCGCCGTGATCGGCGAAGAAGATGCAGGCCAGCGCGTCGCCGTAGCCCTCGCCGATCGCGCGCGTCTCGGCTCGGCCCGTGACCGGGCTCGTCACGCCCCAGCCCGGCACCTGGTTGTTCTGGATCGCGTGTCCGTACTCGTGCAGCATCACGTGCCCGTCCTCGGCGCGGTCGGGGCGGCAGGAACCGGAGTTGCCGAAGTGAAGCCCGAGGTCCAGCGGGCTGAACCACGCGCCCCCGCTGCCGTCGTGCGGGTCGCACGCGATCGGCGAGTTGTGCGCCGTCGTGATGCCGGGTCCCTTCGTCGCGTCCTGCAGGTAGCGCTGGAACGTGTCGACGTGGTAGTAGACGTTGACCGCCTCGAACCGCTCGTCGCCACTGGAGTAGTTGAAGTCGTTGGCGCCGGCCTCGGAGGGGAGCGTTGATGCCGGAGCGCCGAAGTTCTGGATCCGCGCGAACGGCCCCTCGAGACGGTGGTCGGCACCGTCGAGCGTGATGTCGCGCAGCGTCCGCGTGACCCGCTGGGCGTCGATCGTCGCCCGCGCGGTGCCGGCGAACCCGCATCCGCCCGCCGTCGCGTCGGGATCGCGAAGCGCCGCGTTGTTCGCGGTCACGACCGGATTGGGATCGAACACCATTCCCTGTCCGTCGACCTGCACGATCAGGTCGCGCTGCTCGAGGATCTCGCCGGTCTGCGCATCGACCACGATGCGCCAGTCGTGCGGATCGGTCGTCGGGAGGAGCACGAGGTAGGCCAGCCGCAGGCCCTCCGGGCTGCGTGCGTAGACCTGGGTGGGCGACGGGGCCTTGCCGCGGAGGGTGTGCGGGCCGATGGCGTCCTTCGCCGCCTTGACGGCATCCCGTGGCTTCAGCTCGCTGTCGCCGCTGACCTGCACCGCCTTGGGCTGCGGCTCGATGTCGAGATCGATCTGCGTGACCCGCGCGTCGTTGTCGACGACGACGAGCACCTCGCTGTCGAGCACCGGCTTGCCCTCGAACTGCTGGCGCAGGCGGACGACCCGGCCCGAGGGCGTGTCGGCCTCGTGCACGACCTCCAGCGCCTTCTCGTCGGGGGGCAGCTGCAGCGTGTCCGCGTTTGCCTGCAGGAAGCCCACGATGGCGTCGCCTGCCGCGTCTGCCACGGGCAGGCGAAACTCGCCGCGAACCCTGGTCGGCTGGCCGGCGCCGTTGCGCTCGACGTCGTCGCCGTCAATCTGTTGATCGCTCATGTGTGTCCTCTTGGCTCCGCGCGGTCGTGCGACCGCGGGTGCCTATCGATTACCGGTTGGTCGGTGACGGGACGATGAGAGCGATGGCGTGCTCGTTGCGTGCGACCAACACGCTCGGGCCAGCGTACGGCGTCGCTGACATGACGAGTGTGACGTCTGACACACTGCCGCGCGCCGCCGGTGCAGGGCCTTCCGACAGCTCGGCGCAGCGGCGCCCGCGACGCTGCCGCCGCCGGCCGGGCGAGCCGGTCGCGCGGCCGTCAGAATGGCCGCCATGCGCCCCGCCTCCGACGTCGAGCGCCGCCGCCTCAACGAGACCTTCGCCCGCCTCTGCGCGATCCCGAGCCCGTTCGGCTCCGAGCGCGCGTGTGCCGAGGCCGTGGCGCGCGAGCTGCGCACGATGGGCCTCGACGTCGAGGAGGACGGCGCCGCCGGCGAGACGGGCGCCGAGTGCGGCAACCTGCTCGCGCGGATACCCGGCCGCGGCGAGCGCACGATCCTGCTCTGCGCGCACCTCGACACCGTCCCCGAGGCCGGGGTCATCGAGCCGGTCGTCGAGGACGGCGGCTGGGTCAGCGCCGGCCCGACGATCCTCGGCGCCGACAACAAGGCCGCCGTCGCGGTGCTGCTCGAGGTGGCGCGCCGCTGCGCGGTGGAAGGCGCCCCCGTGAACCTCGAGCTGCTGTTCACCGTCAGCGAGGAGAACGCACTCGCCGGCGCGAAGGCATTCGACGTCGCCACGCTCCGCAGCGACTGGGGCTATGTCTTCGACCACGCCTCGCCGATCGGCGAGATCATCGTCGCCGCGCCGACGTACTTCCGCTTCGAGGCCGAGTTTCGCGGCACGCCCGCCCACGCGGGCATCCGCCCCGAGGACGGGCGCAGTGCGATCCAGGCCGCCGCCCGCGCCATCGGGGCGATGGCGCTGGGTCGCCTCGACGAGGAGACGACCGCGAACGTCGGCTCGATCGACGGCGGCGCCGGGGGGACGAACATCGTCGCGGCGCGCTGCCGGGTCGTGGGGGAGGCCCGCTCGCTGGACCCGAGCAAGGCCGACGACACGATCGCCGCGATCATCGCCGACATCCACGATGCCGCCAACACCCCCGCCTGCTTCTGCGACGTCGACATCACCACCGAGCGGCTCTTCGACGGCTACCGCCACGCCACGAACGCCCCCGCAGTGCTGGCCGCCGAGGCGGCGCTGCGCGCCTGCGGCTACACGCCCAGGCGGCGCCCGACCGGCGGCGGCTCGGACGCCAACGCCTTCGAGGCGGCCGGACTGCACTGCACGAACCTCGCCAACGGCACCGAGGCAAACCACGAGCCCGACGAGCGCGTCAGCGTCGCCGCCCTGGAGGGCATGCTCGACGTCGCGTTCGCGCTGCTGGACGCATGCTCCGCCTGAGGCGCGCCACCGTCGCGGTGGCCGGCCCCGCCGACGCGGTCGAGCAGCGCCTGGCGATCCACATCGGCGAGGAGCGCCGGACGGCGATCGCCGACGTCGCACTCGTGGGGGCGTCGCAGGCCGGCGACGAGATCGTCGTCAACGTCGAGGCGGTCGAGCTCGGACTCGGCTCGGGCGGGGCCGACATCGTGCACGTCAACCTCACGCGCGGTCTCGGCGGTGCCGGCACGCCGGGCGCGCACGTGATGAAGCTCAACTACACGAGCCTGCAGCACGCGGTGCTGGCGGTCGGGGAGGGCGCCGCGGGCGCGACGCCGGCGCCCCTCGGGCTGCCGCTGCGCCAGCCCGTCGCCGTGCTCGCGCTGCACGGCCAGCTCGCCCCGCTGTCGTGGGCGTTTCACGAGGCCACCGACGGCCCCGTCCGCCTCGGCTATGTTCAGACGGCCGGCGGCGCCCTGCCCGGCGGTCACTCCTGCGTCGTGCGCGAGCTGCGCGAGGGCGGCATGCTCGCCGGCCATCTCACCTCCGGACCGGCGTTCGGCGGCGCCGACGGCGAGGCGGTCACCACCGCCGCCGCGTTGCACCACGGGTTCACCGAAATGGGCTGGGACGCCGCCGTCACCGGTCCCGGCCCCGGCATCCTCGGATCGGGCTCGGCGCTGGGCCACGGCGGCCTGCAGGCGCTGGACTCCGCGCACACCGCACTCGCACTCGGTTGCCCGACGCTGCTCGTCGCGCGCATGTCCTCGACCGATCCGCGCGAGCGCCACCGCGGGGTCAGCCACCACACGCGCACGGTGCTCGACCTGCTGCTCGCCCCGGTCGTCGTCGCGCTGCCGGCGGGGGAGGCGCCCGGCGACGAGCGCCACGACTACCGAACGCTTGCGGTCGACGTCGACGGGTACACGGCCAGCGGCCTGCCGACGCGCTCGATGGGTCGGGAGGACCCGCTGTTCTTCGCCGCCGCGCTCGCCTCCGGCACCGCGCTCGCGGCCCTCACGACATGAGCGAACCCGACACCACCATCGCGCCGCTGGGCGGCGAGACCGTCTACGAGGGCAGCCAGTTCTCCGTGCGCGTCGAGCGCTTCCGTCACGCCGACGGCGAGGTCGTGGAGCGCGAGGTCGTGCGCCGCATGGACGCCGCGGGGATCGTTGCGTACGACGATGAGCACGTCTGGCTCGTGCGCCAGCCGCGCGAGGCGCTGCTCGGCTTCACGCTCGAGATCCCGGCGGGCAAGCTCGACGTCGACGGTGAGTCGCCGCTGCAGACCGCCCGGCGCGAGCTCGCCGAGGAGATCGGCCGCGAGGCCGAAGACTGGAAGCTCGTGCGCTGCTTTCACCCGTCCAGCGGCTACAGCGACGAGCGTGTGCACATCTTCTGCGCGACCGGCCTGCGCCCGAGCGACGTCGAGCCCGATCCCGGCGAGCGGATCGAGATCGTGCGCTGGCCGCTGGCCGAGCTCGACGCCGCGCTGGCCGCCACCGACGACGCCAAGACCGTCATCGGGTTGCAGTGGCTGCGCGCGACGCTCGGCTGAGGCGGCCGGCCAGCGCCGAGCCCGTCGCGCACGCCGCGTTGCATCGCAATGGATCGCGCCGCCTCCGGCGAACTTCGGCGACATGGCCGTCGCCCGCACCCACCACGCCACACGCCCGTTCGAACACCACGTCCTCGACTTCCTCGCGTATCTCGAGTTCGAGCGCGGCCTGTCTCGCAACACGCTTGAGGCCTACCGCTCCGATCTGCTGCAGTTCGGCCACTTCCTCGTGCGCGACCGCCTCGACGCGACGACCCTCGGCCATGCCGAGCTTGCGCGCTTTCTGTCCGAGCTGACCACCGGCGGACCGCAGCGCCCGCCGGTCGCGCCGGCCACGATCCAGCGCAAGACCGCCTGCCTGCGCTCGTTCTACCGCCACCTGCGCCGCGAGGAGATCATCGACCACGACCCGACGGCCGAGCTGCGCTCGCCGCGCAAGAGCCAGCGGCTGCCGCAGGTCCTGAGCCGCGACGAGGTGGCCAAGCTGCTCGCCGCCCCGCGCGGCGACGAGCCCGCCGCGCTGCGCGACCGCGCGATGCTCGAGCTCATGTATGCCTGCGGCCTGCGCGCGAGCGAGGCCGTCGACCTGACCGTCGGCAGCGTGGACCTGCGCGTCGGCGTGTTGCGCGCGCACGGCAAGGGCTCCAAGGAGCGCCTGATCCCGGTCGGGCGCCAGGCGGTGATGGCGGCGCGGACCTACCTCGAGCACGGCCGGCCGAGGCTCGTCGGCCTGCGCGAGGAGCGCCACCTGTTCGTCAACCACCGCGGGACCGGCCTCACCCGGCAGGGCCTCTACAAGATCGTGCAGCGCCACGCGGCGAGCGCCGGCCTGGCCGGCCGGATGAGCCCGCACACGCTGCGCCACACCTTCGCCACCCACCTGCTGGCCGGCGGCTGTGACCTGCGCTCGCTGCAGGAGATGCTCGGCCACGCCGACGTCGCGACGACGCAGATCTACACGCACCTGTCGGCCGACCGCCTGAAGGACGTCTACTTCCGCGCGCACCCGCGCGCCGGGGTGAGCGCCGGGGCCGGCGGCTCGCCCTCCGGCAGTTGAGACAATGAGCGGGTGCGCCGCACCCCGCTGACCCTCGCCGCCGCCGCCGTCGCGCTCGGCGGCTGTGGCAACGACCGCACGCCGGTTCCCGAGCTCGGCGTGATCCCGGCGCCGCAGGCCTTTCGCGCCACGCCGTTGCTCGCCGACGGGGTGCAGTTTCGCTCGCCGTCGAACTGGCGCGTGGTCAAGGGCGAGGACACGCACCTCGCGACGGTCGCCGTCGGCGACGCGCAGGTCGCGATCTGGCGCTACCCGCGCGACGAGCCGCTGCCCGAGACACGGGCGCAGCTGGCCGCCGCGCGGCAGGCGCTCGTCGCCCAGATCGAGAGCCGCGACCCGACGTTCAAGCTCACCTCGACGCGGCTGGTCGTCAAGCCCGGCTTCCGCGGCGTGGAGGTCGTCGGCACCGGCACGAACCTCACGAACAGATCGATCCAGCGCTCGATGCGCTCGCTGCACGCCTACGGCCACGGCGGCGAGGTCGTCATGGACGCGTTCGCTCCACCGCGGCAGTTCGCGCGCGTCGACGAGCAGGCGTTCGGGCCGATGGCGCGCTCGCTGCGGATCAGCGCGCCGCGCGTCGGCACGACGCCCTGAGGCGGGCCGGCGCCAGGCCGGACCGCGGTCTCGCGCGGGCTACGCTGCACCGCAGCGATGCCCGAGCTTCCCGAGGTCGAGACGGTCCGCCGCCAGCTCGCGCCGCTCGTCGAGGGGCGCACGCTGCGCACGCTGGAGGTGCTCGATGCGAAGTGGTGTCGGCCCGTGCACCCGCTTGAGCTCACCGACGCGCTCGAGGGCCGGGCGGTCGAGCGCCTGTCGCGGCGCGGCAAGTACCTCATCTGGGAGGCCGAGGACGAGGTCTACCTGCTCATGCACCTGCGCATGACCGGCACGGTCCTCTACGACCCGCCGCCCGAGGCGCTCTACACCCGCGTGCGCTTCTCACTCGACGACGGCCACGTCCTGAGCTTCTGCGACCCGCGCCGCTTCGGCACCGGCGAGCTCGCGCTGGGCTACCCGGCGCTCGAGCAGTTCCTCGACGAGCGGCTCGGCGTCGAGCCGCTGGGCCCGGAGTTCACCACCGAGCACCTCTTCCTGCAGACGCGCAAGCGGCGCACCCCGATCAAGGCGCTGCTGCTCGACCAGCGCCGCGTGGCCGGGGTCGGCAACATCTACGCCAACGAGGCGCTCTTTCGCGCCCGCATCCACCCGCTGCGCAGCGCCGGCCTGCTCAAGCGCCCGCAGGTCGCCGCGCTGCGCGACGCGATCGTCGCCTCGCTCGAGGCCGGCCTCGGCGCCGGCGGCGCGTCGATCGACGACTTCCGCCACCCCGACGGGATCAAGGGCGCCTTCCAGAACGAGTTCCTCGTCCACAGCCGCGAGGGCGAGCCCTGCACGGTCTGCGGCACGACCGTCCGCAAGTTCGTCGCCGCCGGTCGCGGGACCTACGCCTGCGAGTCCTGCCAGACGCGCCCGCGGGCGCGGCGCGCTCGCTGACGCCGGGCGCTGGGCGATCGACGCAGAGGGAGCGTGGCGGGTTGATGTTCGCTACGAACACCTTTGCGCCAGGCTGGGCCGGGGGGCGAAAACCTGCGCCCCCGCGACTTGTAGGCACATGGAGCCACCACGTCTCGCGAGCCCGGACGCCGCGATCGCGCAGCTCGCGTTCGCGCAGCACGGCGTCGTCACGTACGCCCAGCTGCGGGCCGCCGGCCTCGCCGCCGGCGCGATCAATCTGCGCGTCCGCAGCGGGCGCCTGCACCGGCTGCACCGCGGCGTGTTCGCGGTCGGCCATCCGCGGATCTCGCGGGAAGGCCGCTGGTCGGCCGCCGTTCTCGCCCTCGGCGAGGGCGCGGTCCTCAGCCACGTCAGCGCCGCCGCGCTGTGGGGCATCCGGCACAGCAGCTCCGCCTACGTGCACGTGACCGTGCCGACCGCCGGCGGCCGCACCCGACGGCGCGGCGTCGTCGTGCACCGCTCGCTCACGCTCGGTCCGGCGGACGTCGAGGAGGAGCAGGCCATCGCGGTGACCTCGGTGAGCCGCACGCTGCTCGACCTGGCGGGCGTACTCTCGCCGACCCGACTCGAGCGCGCGGTCGAGCGCTCGCTGGCAGCGCGACGCTTCGACCTGCGCGCCGTCGAGGCGGTCCTCGCCGCCAACCCGCGCCGGCCGGGCGCCACCGCGCTGGCCGAGATCATCGCCGGCATCCACGACGAGCCGTCGCTCACGCGCCAAGAGCTCGAGGCGCGCATGCTCGACCTCTGCGACGACCACGGCATCGAGCGGCCGGAGGTCAACGTGCTCGTCGACGGGATCGAGGTCGACTTCCTCTGGCGAGCCCACCGGCTGATCGTGGAGACCGACGGCCGCGAGTACCACGAGACGCCGATCGCCTTCGCACGAGACCGTGAGCGCGACGAGCGGCTGACCGTGCTCGGCTACCGCGTCGTCCGCTTCACCTACCGCCGCCTCGTCCACCACGCGGCGGCCGTCGCCGCCACGCTGCGCGCCCTGCTGGGCTGAGACGCAGCCGCTCAGTCAGCCAGCAGATCGGCCAGCATGCCCGACGAGGCCGCGCGCGCCGTCTCGTCGTAGCCGCCGACGAGGATGCCGCCGACCGTGACCTGGGGCAGCGTCATCATGCCGGTCTTCTCGGCGAGTGCGATGACGCCCTCGGGATCCCCGGCGAGGTTGATCTCCTCGAAGCTGATCTCCTGCGAGCGCAGGAGCATCTTCACCCGAGAGCAGAACGAGCAGGCTTCGGTCGTGTAGACGATGACGTCGCGCATAGCTTCAGAAAGTGTAGTGCCGGCCGGCCGCCGTCCCGGGGCGGCCGCGACGGCTCAGTCGACGAGCAGGTCGGCGAGCATCCCGGCCTGGTCGGCGGCCAGCGTCTCGACGTAGCCGCCGAGCAGCATGGTGCCGACGAAGACCTGGGGGAGGGACCTCATGCCCGTCCGCGCGACGAGTTCGTCGTAGGCGTCCGTGCCTTCCTCCACCATGACCTTCTCGTATGGGATCTCCCGGACGTTCAGCAGGTTCTCCACCGAATGGCACAGCGTGCAGATCTCGTCGCTGTACACCGTGACCGGGCGCATCGTCAGTCCACCAGCAGGTCGTCGAGCATGCCGTTGACCGCGGCCGCCTGTACCTCCTGGGCGCTGCCGAGGGGGATGACGCCGATGAAGGCCTGCGGCAGCTTCATCGAGCCGGCGCGCTCGCCGAGCGCGTGGTGTTCGGGCGAATCGAGGGTGACCAGCGTCTCCTCGTACGGGATGCTGCGTTCCTCGAGCAGCTCCCGCAGCGAAGCGCTGAACCCGCAGCCCTCTTTGGTGTAGATCTGCATCGTGCGCATGTGCCGCCAAGTCTAATGCCCGGCTCCGTCAAGACCGAAGCCGTCGTCCTGCGCACGCTGCGCTACGGCGAGGCCGATCGGATCCTCCATCTGTACACCCCGCAGCGCGGGCGGGTCGCCGCGATCGCCAAGGGCGTGCGCCGTGCCAAGAGCCGCTTCGGCGGCCGCCTCGAGCCCTATTTTCGCCTGCACATGGTCCTCTACGAGGGCCGCAGCGAGCTGCTCACGGTGACGAGCGCGGACACCGTCACCGGGCATCCGCAACTCAGAGAGCACGGGCCCGCGCTCGACAGCGCGGCCCGCGCCTGCGACGCCGTGGCGCGCCTGTTCGAGACGACCGATCCACATCCTGGCGTGTTCGCGCTGCTGTGCAACGAGCTGGCGCTGCTCGACGCCCGTCCCGACCAGGCCACGCATGCCAACCAGCTCGCGTTTCGCCTCAAGCTGCTGCTCGCCGCCGGCCTCGCGCCGCAGCTGGCGGCCTGCGCGACGTGTGGCGAGGCCGACCACCTCGCCGCGTTCTCCGGCACCGCCGGCGGCGTGGTCTGCAGCGCCTGCGAGGCCACGGGCTTCGTGCTCGGGGAGGAGGCGCACACGTTCATGACCGGGGCGCTGGGCGCTCCGCTGGCCGACGTTCCGGTCGCCGGCGAGCTCGCGCTGCGCCAGGCGGAGCGGGCGATCGCCGAGACCGTCGAGCACCACGGACACGTCCGCTGGCGAGCGGCGTGCCCCGGGGCCCGCCGACGGCTATAGGATCGCGCGCCATGGGAGATGCTCTAGCCGGTACGAAGTGGGTGTACGACTTCGCCGAGGGCTCACGGGAGATGCGCAACCTCCTCGGCGGAAAGGGCGCGAACGTCGCCGAGATGACGCGCATCCTGGGCGCCGACCGCGTCCCAGCCGGGTTCACGATCACGACCGAGGCCTGCGTCTCCTACATGGAGGAGGGCCAGTCGGTCCCGGACGGCATGGACGAGCAGGTCGACGATGCGCTCGCCCGGCTGGAGGCCACGGCGGGCAAGACGCTCGGCGATCCCGACGACCCCCTGCTCGTCTCCGTGCGCAGCGGCGCGCGCGAGTCGATGCCCGGCATGCTCGACACGGTCCTCAACCTCGGCCTCAACGACGAGTCCGTCGAGGGCCTCGCCGAACGGACCGGCAACGCGCGCTTTGCCTGGGACTCCTACCGGCGCTTCGTGCAGATGTTCGGCAACGTCGTGCGCGACATCGCCGGCGAGCGCTTCGAGCAGGCCATCAAGGAGGCCAAGCAGGAGCACGGGGTCAAGCTCGACACCGAGCTCGACGTCGCGGCGCTGCAGCAGCTCACGGCCACCTTCCGCGAGATCTTCCTAAAGGCCACGGGGGAGGAGTTCCCGCAGGAGCCCCGCGACCAGCTCGCGCAGGCGATCAGCGCGGTCTTCGACTCGTGGACGGGCGACCGCGCCGTCACCTACCGGCGCCTGAACCGCATCCCCGACGACTGGGGCACCGCCGTCAACGTCCAGCAGATGGTGTTCGGCAACAAGGGTGACAGCTCGGGCTCCGGCGTCGCCTTCAGCCGCGACGAGGTGACAGGTGAAGCGGAGCCCTCCGGTGACTTCTTGGTCAACGCACAGGGCGAGGACGTCGTGTCGGGCGTGCGCAACACCCAGGACATCGCCGAGCTGCGCGACGTCATGCCCGAGGCGCACGCGACGCTGATGGAGATCCTGCGCACGCTCGAGGCGCACTACAAGGACATGCAGGACACGGAGTTCACCATCGAGGAAGGCCGTCTGTACATGCTGCAGACGCGCAACGCCAAGCGCCCCGCGCAGGCCATGGTGCGCTTTGCCTGCGACGTCGTCGACGAGGGCCTGCTCACGAAGGCCGAGGCGATCGCGACGATCGACTGCGAGAAGCTCGACGCGCTGCTGCACCCGACCTTCGACCCCACGGTGGAGTACGCGATCCTCGCCAAGGGCGTCGCGGCATCGCCCGGCGCGGCGAAGGGCGAGATCGTCTTCACCGCCCCCGATGCGGTCGCCGCCGCAGCGCAGGGCCGTGACGTGATCCTCGTGCGCCCGTTCACCGAGGCCGAGGACGTCGCCGGCTTCGACGCCGCGCGCGGGATCCTCACCGCCGAGGGCGGCAAGGCCAGCCACGCGGCGCTCGTCGCCCGCGGCATGGGCCGGCCCGCCGTCACCGGGGCCAGCAGCCTCGGCATCGACCTGAGCTGCAAGGAGCTGCGCGTGGGCGACACGCTGCTGTGCGAGGGCGACTGCATCGCGATCGACGGCACGACCGGCCAGGTCACCGTCGACGACGTGCCGCTCGTCGAGCCACAGATGGGCGCGCACTTCGAGCGCGTGCTGCGGTGGTCCGACGAGCTGCGCCGGCTCGGCATCCGCGCCAACGCCGACACGCCCGAGGACGCCCGCAAGGCGCGCGAGTTCGGCGCCGCCGGCATCGGCCTGTGCCGCACCGAGCACATGTTCATGGCGGCCGATCGCCAGCCGAAGATGCGCGAGATGATCCTCTCGGACACGATCGAGGAGCGGCGTGCGGCGCTCGAGGAGCTGCTGCCGCTGCAGCAGCAGGACTTCGAGGACATCCTCGAGGCGATGGACGGGCTGCCGGTCACGATCCGCCTGCTCGACCCGCCGCTGCACGAGTTCCTGCCGCCCGACGAGGAGGATCCGCGTGCCCACGCGCTGCGCGAGGTCAACCCGATGCTCGGCACGCGCGGCTGTCGCCTGGCGATCCTGCACCCGGAGATCTACGAGATGCAGGTCCGCGCGATCATGCGCGCGCAGTGCGCAGTCACCGAGCGGCTCGGCCACCCGCCGAGCCTTGAGGTGATGGTCCCGCTGATCGACTACGAGCGCGAGCTGGAGCTCATCAACGAGCTCATCGTCCGCGTGGCCCAAGAGGAGGGCGTCGCGCGCGAGCACTACCTCGTCGGCACGATGATCGAGCTGCCGCGGGCGTGTTTCCTCGCCGACACGATCGCCCTGTACGCGGACTTCTTCTCCTTCGGCACCAACGACCTCACCCAGACGGCGCTGGGCTTCAGCCGCGACGACATCGAGGGCAAGATCCTCGCGCCGTACATCGAGAGCAAGGTCTTCGACCGCTCGCCGTTCGAGACGCTCGACACCCCCGGCGTCGGCCAGCTCGTGCGGATGGGCGCGTGGCTGGGGCGCAAGGCGAAGCCCGATCTGAAGCTCGGCATCTGCGGCGAGCACGGCGGCGACCCGGACTCGATCGACTTCTTTCACAACTCGGGCCTGAACTACGTCTCGTGCTCCCCGTTTCGGGTGCCGGTGGCGCGCGTGGCGGCAGCGCAGGCGGCGATCCGCCGGGGTGACGACGGAGGCTGGTGAGACCGCCTGGCGCTCAGCGCCGGCGCAGGCGCGTGACGAGCCGGTGGACCGCCTCGCCGACCGCGTCGAGGCTGCGCTGCGAGACCGCGTCGAGATCGTCCGCGAGGCTGTCGCGCTGCGGGTAGTCGAAGTCGATGACGTCGATCGCCGGCACCCCGCGTTGCAAGAACGGCGTGTGGTCGTCGAGGATCGTCCCGGCGAAGTCCGGCAGAAACAGCGAGCCGACGCCGACGTCGCGCGCCGCCCGGCGCAGATCCGCCCACAGCGCCGGGTCCGAGCTGCCCTCGCGCGGGAAGCTCAGGCCCTCCCGCTCGGCGATGTAGTCCAGCAGCACCATCGCCGACAGCTCGTCGCCATGGCGCTCGGCGTAGGCCTTCGATCCCCGCAGCCCGCATTCGGCGAACTGGTCGCACCCGGCCGGCTCCTCCTCGCCGTCGAAGAGCACGAAGCGCAGCTCGCGGCCGCCCCGGACCCGCGGCGCCCGGGCGAAGGCACGCGCGAGCGTGACGACGGCCGCCGTGCCGGCGGCCCCGTCGTTGGCGCCGACGAAGCCGCGCGGCGTGGCCTCGACGTCGTAGTGCGCGCCGACGAGGATCGCGGGCCGGCGGCCCGGGACCGTGCCGACGACGTTGCGCAACCCCGGATGCCCGGGCACGGCCTCAAAGCGCCCGCGCGGCAGGAGGCTGCGCAATCGCACGGCGAGCCGTCGCAGCACCGCGGAGCCGGCGGGGCGCCAGCCGTACTCGACGACCTGCTCGCGCAGCAGCGCGAAGGCGCGCCGACCGTCGAACGCCCTCGAGCGCGCGCGCGGCACGGCGGCGGGCGCCCGCACGGCGGCCGTGGTCGTGGTCCTCGGCGCGGCGGCGACCGGGCCCGGCGTGGTCTGCACGGCGTCCCGGTTGTCCGAGGTGCACCCGGCGAGGGCACCGACGAGCAGCAGCGCAGCCACCGCAAGAGTGGTGGAGCGCCGGATGGCGCCGAACGGCATCGGGGAAGAGTAGCCCCGTCGTGGTCAGTCGACGTGCAGCACGGCCTTGCCGGCCACCCGGCGCTCGAGCAGCGCCGCGATCGCCGGGCCGGGGTCGCGCCACGAGGCCTCGAGATCGATCTGCGCATCGAGCCGGCCGGACGCGACCAGCGCGGCCAGCCGCGCGAGGTCGCTGCCGCCCGTGCCGGTGCGCTCGATCTCCTCGAAGACGAACAGCCCGTGCAGCGCGGCGCCGGGGGCGCGGCCGAACAACGTCCGCGCCGCGAAGCCGACCGGCTCGGGGTCGCTGGAGGCAAACGACACGACCGTGCCGCGGCCGGCGACGCGGCCGATGGCGGCGCCGAGCGTCGCGCCGCCGACGCCCTCGATCACCGCGTCGTACTGCGTGTCGCCCGACAGGTCGAAGACGACGTCCTCGGCGCCGAGCTCCCGCAGGCCGCGGGCGCGCTCGGCGTTGCGCGATACGGCGGTCACGCGCGCGCCCGCGCGCGACGCAAGCTGCACCGCGAAGCGCCCGACGCCTCCGCTGGCGCCGGTCACGAGCACCCGCTTGCCGAGCACGAAGCCGCAGATCTCCAGCGCCCGCAGGGCGGTCACCCCGGCCACGGGCAGCGTCGCGGCCTGGGCGAAGCTCACGCGCTCGGGCAGCTCGGCGAGGTTCGCCGTCGCCACCGCGACGCGCTGCGCCCACGCGCCGTTGCGCACGATCCCGACGACGCGCGCACCCGCCGGCGGGCCGCTGCCGTCGGCGGCGGCCTGCGCGACCACGCCGGCCACGTCCCAGCCCGGCACCGAGCCGTCCGGCCGGTCGGGCAGCTGGCGCGACTCGCCGCGATTGAGCGAGAAGGCCTTCACCGCGACGAGCGCCTGCGCGGGCAGCGGCTGCGGATCGGGGACCTCGCCGAGCGCGACGTGCGGGGCCTGCGGCGTCACGCTGAGGGCGAGCACCGCCGCAGCGTACGCCACGCCGCGGCGGCGACGCCCGTGACGTTGGCCGCGGCTGCGAGAATCGAACGATGGACGCCGTCACCGCACCGGGCCCCGTCGCGCAGCGCTTCGCCGCGCGCCGTCGCGCCTGGGAGGAGCAGCAGCTCTCGCCGCTGGCGGAGCGCTCCTACCCGGCGCGCCGCGCGGTCGCCGAGGAGGACTGTGCGCTGCGCACGCCGCTGCAGTGCGATCGCGACCGGATCGTGCACTGCAAGTCGTTCCGGCGCCTGAAGCACAAGACGCAGGTCTTCGTGGCGCCCGAGGGAGATCACTACCGCACCCGGATGACGCACACGCTCGAGGTGACGCAGATCGCGCGCACGGTCGCGCGCGCGCTGGCGCTCAACGAGGATCTCGTCGAGGCGATCGGCCTGGGCCACGACCTCGGCCACCCGCCGTTCGGCCACATCGGCGAGGCCATCCTCGACGCCTGCCTGGCCGAGCGCTTCGGCGGCGGCTTTCGCCATTACGAGCACTCGCTGCGCGTCGTCGACGTGCTCGAGCCGACGCCGAAGCACACCGAGGTCGCACGCCTCGCGGGGCTGAACCTGTGCTCGAGCGTGAGGGACGGGATCGCCTGCCATTCCGGCCGCGCGCCGCTGCCGGCGACGCTCGAGGGGCGGATCGTGCGGATCGTCGACCGCGTCGCGTACATCAACCACGACATCGACGATGCGCTGCGCGCGGGCGTCCTGGCCGAGGCCGACCTTCCCGCCGACGCCCTCGCCGTGCTGGGCGCCACCGGCTCGGCGCGGATCGACGCGCTCGTGCACGACCTCGTGGAGACCTCAGAGGCGGCGGGCGACATCGTCCAGGGCGACGAAGTCGGCGCTGCCATGGCCGCGTTGCGGGAGTTCATGTTCGAGCGCGTGTACCTCGGCGACGCCGCGCGGCGCGAGCACTCGCGGATCGAACGGGTCCTGCGCACGCTCTTCGAGCACTACGCCGCCGATTCCGCGCACGTGCCCGACGGCGGCGGCGCGCCGGGCGCCGATCACGCGCAGCGCGTGACCGACTATCTCGCCGGCATGACCGATCGCTACGCCGTGCGCGCGTTCGAGGCGCTCAGCGTGCCCACGTCGTTCGCGCTCTGAAAGCGCCGGCACCGTGGCCCTCTACACGAACGACTCCAAGGAGCGGGTGCGCGACGCGGTCGACATGGTCGACCTGGTCGCCTCGCGCGTGGAGCTCAAGCGCGCCGGCGCCAACCGCCTCACCGGCCTGTGCCCGTTTCACGACGAGCGCAGCCCGTCGTTCGGCATCAACCCGGTCGAGAAGGTCTATCACTGCTTCGGCTGCCAGGCCTCCGGCGACGCGTTCACGTTCGTCATGGAGACCGAGGGCGTCGACTTCAAGGGGGCCCTCGAGCACCTCGCCGACCGCTACAAGGTGACGCTCGAGCTCGAGGACGAGGACCCCCAGGCCGCCGAGCGGCGCAAGCGCCGCGAGCGGCTGCTGGAACTGCTGGAGCGCACGACGACGTACTACGTGCGCCAGCTCTGGGAGTCCCAGGAGGCCGCGAAGGCGCGCGAGTACCTCGCCGGGCGCGGGCTGCAGGAGGCGACGCTGCGCGAGTTTCGCGTCGGCTACGCGCCGAGCGCGTGGCACACCGTGCTCAACGCCTCCCGCCGCGCCGGCTTTGGCAACCGCGAGCTCTACGACGCCGGCCTCGCCCAGCAGTCACAGTCCAGCGGGCGCATCTACGACCGCTTTCGCTCGCAGATCATCTTCCCCCTGGCCGACCCGCGCGGGCGCGTGCGCGGGTTCGCGGGACGCACGCTGGGCGGTGACCCCGGCGACCGGCGCCCGAAGTACGTCAATAGTCCGGAAAGTGAACTGTTCCACAAGGGCCGTACGCTGTTCGCCGCGGACCTGGCGCGCGGAGCTGCGGCCAAGGCGCAGAGCGTGGTGGCCGCCGAGGGATACACCGACGTCATCGCGATGCACCAGGCCGGCGTGCGCAACGCCGTCGGCATCATGGGCACCGCGCTGACCGAGGACCAGATCGGCGAGCTGGCGCGCCTCGCGCCCGAGGTGAAGCTCGCGCTCGATGCCGACAGTGCCGGTAAGGAGGCGATGCTGCGCGCCGCCCGGATCGCGGCCGGCCGCAAGCCGCCGCTGCGACTGCGGGTGGTGGGTCTGCCACCCGGCGACGATCCGGCCGATCTCGTGCAGCGCGAGGGTGGTGAAGCCATCGAGCGGCTCGTCGCCGCGGCGGTGCCGTTCGCCCGCTTCCGGGTGCTGCGCCGGCTGGAGCTCGGCGACCTCGCGTCGGCCGAGGGGCGTGACCGGGTGCTGGACGAGCTGCGCGCGGACTTCACCCTGCTCGGGCCGAGCGCCGAGCGCGAGGAGCTGGCCCGGATCGCGGCATCGCGCCTGGACCTGTCCGCGGAGCTGCTCGAGTCACTGCTCGCGCGCGGGCCCGCCCGACCGGCTGCCGTCACCCCGGAGAGTGGCCCCCCTCACCCCGCCGCGCCGCGTCCCACGCAGCTGGGCCGGCGCGATCCGATGGAGCGCTCGTTTCTCGCGTTGTGCATCGCCTTGCCCGACCTGGGTGAGCCCGCGCTCGCCGAGCTCGACCCCGAGGCCGACCTCACCTCCGACGTGGCGCGGCGGGCGGTCGCACACCTGCGCGCCCATCTGCGGTCGCCGGCCGACGGGGTCGACGAGCTCTACGACAGCGAGCTCGTCGCGCTGATCCGCGAGCTCGCCGTGCGCGCCGCCGCGATGACCTCTGCCTCACGTCGAGACTTCGAGATCGAGCGTTTGCAGATCGCGCTCGCGCGGCTCGGACGCGAGATCGCGGCGGCCCGCGCGGCGGGCGCGCAGATCGGCGAACTCGCCGCGCGGCGCGGCGAGCTGCGCGCGCGTCTTGACCGGCTGATGGAGCAGGTCTGAGCGCCCCGATGCCCACGAACCTCGTCCCTGCGGGCCGCAAGTCGCCGTTCAGGCTTGACTTCCGGGCCCGGTGGGGCGCTAATTGCCTACTCCGAAGTGTTTTACAAGGGGAGTGACCAATGCTGGGTAGGCCACCGCAGGTGCCGAGTCGCAGAGCGTCGATGGGTTTCGCGGCGACGCTGTTGCTGGGCCTCGCGCTGGGGTTGGTCGGTGCCTCGCCCGCCTCAGCGCAGGGCGGCACCGGCGTGGCCTCGATCCCGCAGTTCCCCGCCACGGTGACGGTCGGTGCACAGGACGTGCCGGTGTCGTTGCGGATCGTCAACAATTCGACGGGCGAGTTCCTCGACGATCAATTTCAGCTCGCCGACATCGAGCTGACGCCGAACTGCGGCTCCAAGGCGAGCGGCGCGACGGTCTCCGATTGTCCGGTCGGCGCCCGCGATCCGGGTGTGCTGGTTCCCAGTGCGTCCGGTCTCGATTCGGTTCCGACGGGCCGCGGCGTCAACGACGCGGCCGGCGGCGTCAACGGCGGCGGCACCGCGTGCGCCAACCGGACGTTCACGTTCGTGCTGGCCGATCCGTCCGAGGGCAAGTACGAGCTCGTGCCGGACTCGCCGGTGATCCTCGGCACTCCGGGAACGACGGCCGGGATCTGCACGATCACCTTCACGGTCGACGTGCTCAAGGCGCCGACGATCGACTCCGATCCCGCGCAGACCGCGCCCGGGCCGCTGCAGACCGATCAGAAGGCGCGGGTGTTCGGTACGAGCATCACGCCCGGCCCTGAGTTCGGTCAGGAGCTCGAAGGTGGCGGCACGGACGAGACCACCGTCCTGCTGGCGACGCCGAGCATCACCACGGCCGTCGACAACCCCGCGATCACGCTGGGCGGCAGCTTCACCGACACCGCCACGGTGTCCGGTCCTCCCGGCGGCCCGGCGCCCACCGGCACGGTCACCTTCAACGTCTACGGCCCCGGCGACACCACCTGCGCCGGTAACCCGGTGTTCACATCGCCGAATCGTCCGATCAGCGGGGGCACCGCCGTCTCCGGCGTGTTCACCCCGCAGACCGTCGGCGAGTACCGCGTGATCGCGGTGTACAGCGGCGATGTCAACTACACCACGTTCTCGGGGCTGTGCAACGCCGCCAACGAGATGACGACGGTGACCGCGCCCGACCAGCCGCCGCCGCCGCCGCCGCCGCCGCCGCCACCACCACCACCGCCGCCGCCACCGCCGCCGCCACCGCCGCCGCCACCACCGCCGGCGCAGGTAGCGGGCGTCACCCCACCGCGCGGCACGGCCGCGATCAAGGGGCCGACGGGCTGCGTCTACAGACCGTTCAACGTCCTGGTGTCAGGGCGTCAGATCCAGCGCGTGGTGTTCTCGATCGACGGCCGGGTCGTGCGGACGCTGACGCGGCCCAACAGCGGCACTCGGTACAAGCTGGCCGTCAACCCCGGCTCGCTGCGCAGAGGCACGCATCGCGTCACGGCGCGGACCGTCTTCCGCGCGCAGAGCGGGACGCCCAGCCGGACGCTGCGACTCGTGTTCAGCAAGTGCGCGCGCCGCGCCGTCGCGCCGAGCTTCACCGGCTGAGCGATGACGACCGGTCGCTTGACAACGTTCCCGCGCGGGCTGGGCCCGTGCGAGATCGTGCTCGAGCGGGCTTTGGCCCGCTCGAGGTCGGTCGTCTCCGACTGGCAAGGACGGATGGCGCGGCGGACACGTAATGGATATGCGCCGTGTTTGGCGCCTGGGTCGTTCGGGAACCGAGGCGCTGGTACGGTGATCGATCGCTACGCCATGAACGGCGAGCTTGGTGCTTTGGGAGGGGTTGCATGTCGAGGTTGAGCACGCTGGTCGAAGGTCCACGGATTACGGCAGGTCTGGTCGGAGCGCTGATGATGTGCGTCGCGCTCGGGCTCGTCGGAGCGTCGTCTGCGTCTGCGCAGGGCGGCACCGGTGTCGCTGCGATTCCGCAGTTCCCGTCGACGGTGACGGTCGGTGCACAGGACGTGCCGGTTTCGTTGCGGATCGTCAACAACTCGACGGGCGAGTTCCTCGACGATCAGTTTCAGCTCGCGGATATCGAGCTGACGCCGGCCTGCGGCTCGAAGTCGAGCTTCCCGACGGTGTCGGATTGTCCGGTCGGCGCGCGCGATCCGGGTGTGCTGGTTCCCAGCGCCGTGCCTGGTGATCCGGAGCCGATGGGCGTCGGGGTCAACGATCCGACTCCCGGCGGTAACGGCACCGCCTGTGCCGGGCGCACGTTCACGTTCGTGCTGGTGGACCCGGCCCAGGGCAAGTACGAGCTCGTGCCGGATTCGCCGGTGATCCTGGGCACTCCGGGAACGCCGGCCGGGACGTGCACGATCAACTTCACGATCGACGTGCTCAAGGCGCCGACGATCGACTCCGATCCCGCCCAGACTTTGCCCGGGCCGCTGCAGACCGATCAGAAGGCGCGGGTGTTCGGTACGAGCATCACCCCGGGTCCGGAGTTCGGTCAGGAGATCGAGGGCGGCGGCACCGACGAGACGACCGTCCTGGCGGCCACGCCGACGCTTGTCACCGACGTCGATCCCGACACGATCTTCCTGGGCCAGACGTTCCAGGACACCGCGACGCTCGGCCTGCCGGCCGGCGGCCCGGCGCCGACGGGGACGATGACGTTCACGGTCTACCGCAACGACACGTGCACGGGTACGCCGGCGTTCGGTCCGAGCGACGTGACGGTCACGGGTGCGACGACGCAGTCGCCGGTGTTCACGCCGACGCAGCCGGGCACGTATCGCGTGGTGGCGTCCTACAGCGGTGATGCGAACTACAACCCGGTGGGCCCGACGGCCTGTCTGGATCCGGCGGAGGACGTCGTCGTCACGCGCGCGTCGCTGACGCTGGCGACCGATGTCGACCCGGACACGATCACGCTGGGGCAGACGTTCCGCGACACGGCGACGCTGTCGGGGATCCCGGCGGGTGCTCCGGCGCCGACGGGGACGATGACGTTCACGGTCTACCGCAACGACACGTGCACGGGTACGCCGGCGTTCGGTCCGAGCGACGTGACGGTCACGGGTGCGACGACGCAGTCGCCGGTGTTCACGCCGACGCAGCCGGGCACGTATCGCGTGGTCGCGTCCTACAGCGGTGATGCGAACTACAACCCGGTGGGCCCGACGGCCTGTCTGGATCCGGCGGAGGACGTCGTCGTCACGCGCGCGTCGCTGACGCTGGCGACCGATGTCGACCCGGACACGATCACGCTGGGGCAGACGTTCCGCGACACGGCGACGCTGTCGGGGATCCCGGCGGGTGCTCCGGCGCCGACGGGGACGATGACGTTCACGGTCTACCGCAACGACACGTGCACGGGTACGCCGGCGTTCGGTCCGAGCGACGTGACGGTCACGGGTGCGACGACGCAGTCGCCGGTGTTCACGCCGACGCAGCCGGGCACGTATCGCGTGGTCGCGTCCTACAGCGGTGATGCGAACTACAACCCGGTGGGCCCGACGGCCTGTCTGGATCCGGCGGAGGACGTCGTCGTCACACAGGCGCAGCCGGCGATCACGACCGAGGCGTCGGGTGACATCGTGCTCGGTGCGGGGACGCTGACCGACTTCGCGACGGTCAGCGGCCTGGTCAATCCGGTCGCGGGTGCGACGGTCGAGTTCCGTCTGTACGCGCCCGGCGATGACACGTGCGCGACGCCGATCCTGACGCGGGTGCGGCCGCTGACGCTGACCGGGCCCACGACGGGTACGGCGACGTCGGGTGACGCGTTCACGCCGCAGCAGGCGGGGACGTATCGCTGGCGGGCGTTCTACAGCGGTGACGCCAACAACGCGGCGATCAGCGGACTGTGCAACGCGGCCAACGAGGACACCGTGGTGGCACGCGCGGCGCCGGCGATCACGACGGAGGCGTCGGGTGACATCGTGCTCGGTGCGGGGACGCTGACCGACTTCGCGACGGTCAGCGGCCTGGTCAATCCGGTCGCGGGTGCGACGGTCGAGTTCCGTCTGTACGCGCCCGGCGATGACACGTGCGCGACGCCGATCCTGACGCGGGTGCGGCCGCTGACGCTGACCGGGGCCACGACGGGTACGGCGACGTCGGGTGACGCGTTCACGCCGCAGCAGGCGGGGACGTATCGCTGGCGGGCGTTCTACAGCGGTGACGCCAACAACGCGGCGATCAGCGGACTGTGCAACGCGGCCAACGAGGACACCGTGGTGGCGCGGGTGACCCCGACGATCACGACGAACGCCTCGCCGGACGTGGTGCTCAATGCCGGCACGCTGAGCGACTTCGCGACCGTCAGCGGTCGGGTCAACCCGGTCGCCGGTGCGACGATCGTGTTCCGTCTGTACGGGCCCGGCGACGAGCTGTGCACCGGCGAGCCGGTGTTCACCTCCGAGCCGGTGCCGTACCCGGTCGGCGGCGGTGCGGTGCAGTCGCCGCAGTACACGCCGACGGCGGCGGGCACGTATCGCTGGCGTGCGTTCTACAGCGGCGACGCCAACAACGCGGCGATCAGCGGGCTTTGCAACGCGGCCAACGAGAACACCGTCGTGGCCCGCGCGGCTCCGACGATCACGACGAACGCGTCGCCGGACGTGGTGCTCAATGCCGGCACGGTGAGCGACTTCGCGACCGTCAGCGGTCGGGTCAACCCGGTCGCCGGTGCGACGATCGTGTTCCGTCTCTACGGCCCCGGCGACGAGCTGTGCACCGGCGAGCCGGTGTTCACCTCCGAGCCGGTGCCGTACCCGGTCGGCGGCGGCGCGGTGCAGTCGCCGCAGTACACGCCGACGGCGGCGGGCACGTATCGCTGGCGGGCGTTCTACAGCGGCGACGCCAACAACGTGCCGGTCGCGGGCGAGTGCAACGCGGCGAACGAGACCGTGGTCGTGACGTCGCCGGAGACCCCGCCGCCGCCACCGCCGCCGCCGCCACCGCCGCCGCCGCCGCCGCCGCCGCCGCCGCCGCCGCCACCACCGCCGCCGCCACCGCCGGCCCAGGTGCTGCCGGAGACGACGACGCCGAGCGGGACGGCGCGGGCGATCGCCCCGACGGGGTGCGTGACCAGGAACTTCAACGTTCAGGTCACGGGTCGCCAGATACGCAAGGTCGTCTTCTATCTCGACGGCCGTAAGGTCCGGACGCTGACGCGGCCCAACCGGGGGACGCGGTTCGTCCTGCCGGTCCGTCCGAACTCGCTGCGGCGTGGAACGCACCGTGTGCTCGCGGTGACGTACTTCACGCGGGCGAGCGGGACGCGGTATCGCACGCTGCGGGTTGCGTTCAGCCGTTGCGCTCGCTCGGCGGTCGCGCCGCGGTTCACCGGCTGAGCCGGGGCTCCCGAGAGGAAGGAGGCGGGGTGCGTCGACGAGGCGCACCCCGCTTTCGTTGTGGCGCGATCACGGTGCCTGGCCGGACCGCGGCATCGCCCGATGCGCCAAAAACGAGAACTTTGATCCTCTTAACTGCGCAATGCGGTCGACTTGTCCGCGATCCGCTGGTAAGCTCGCGCCGCTACGTCCAGGGAATGGACGGGCTCGGTGCCTGGGAGGGTTCGCAATGTCGGGGTTGTGCACACTGGTTGAGCGTCACAGGATGACGACAAAGGTTCTTTGGACGCTGATGATGTGCGTCGCGTTCGGGCTCGTCGGAGCGTCGTCTGCGTCTGCGCAGGGCGGCACCGGTGTCGCTGCGATTCCGCAGTTCCCGTCGACGGTGACGGTCGGTGCACAGGACGTGCCGGTTTCGTTGCGGATCGTCAACAACTCGACGGGCGAGTTCGTCGACGATCAGTTTCAGCTCGCGGATATCGAGCTGACGCCGGCCTGCGGCTCGAAGTCGAGCTTCCCGACGGTGTCGGATTGTCCGGTCGGCGCGCGCGATCCGGGTGTGCTGGTTCCCAGCGCCGTGCCTGGTGATCCGGTCCCGATGGGCTACGGGGTCAACGATCCGACTCCCGGCGGTAACGGCACCGCCTGTGCCGGGCGCACGTTCACGTTCGTGCTGGCGGACCCGGCCCAGGGCAAGTACGAGCTCGTGCCGGACTCGCCGGTGATCCTGGGCACTCCGGGAACGCCGGCCGGGACGTGCACGATCAACTTCACGATCGACGTGCTCAAGGCGCCGACGATCGACTCCGATCCCGCCCAGACTTTGCCCGGGCCGCTGCAGACCGATCAGAAGGCGCGGGTGTTCGGTACGAGCATCACCCCGGGTCCGGAGTTCGGTCAGGAGATCGAGGGCGGCGGCACCGACGAGACGACCGTCCTGGCGGCCACGCCGACGCTCGTCACCGACGTCGCCCCGGACCAGATCACCCTCGGCCAGTCCTTCCAGGACACCGCGACGCTCGGCCTGCCGGCCGGCGGCCCGGCGCCGACGGGGACGATGACGTTCACGGTCTACAACAACAACACGTGCACCGGTACGCCGGCGTTCGGCCCCGACGCGGTGGCGGTCACCGGTGCGACGACGCTGTCGCCGGTCTACACGCCGACGAGCACCGGTACGTACCGCGTCATCGCGTCCTACAGTGGCGACGCGAACTACAACCCGGTGGGCCCGACCGCGTGTCTGGATCCCGAGGAGGACGTCCTCGTCGTTCCGGCGACGCTGACGCTGGCGACCGACGTCGACCCGGACACGATTACGCTGGGCGGCACGTTCCGCGACTCGGCGACGCTGTCGGGTATCCCGGCGGGTGCTCCGGCGCCGACCGGGACGATGACGTTCACGGTCTACCGCAACGACACGTGCACGGGTACGCCGGCGTTCGGTCCCGACGTGGTGCCGGTGACCGGCGCCACGACGCTGTCGCCGGTCTACACGCCGACGCAGACCGGGACCTACCGGGTCGTGGCGTCCTACAGCGGTGATGCGAACTACAACCCGGCCGGTCCGACCGCGTGTCTGGATCCGGCGGAGGACGTCGTCGTCAGCCCGGCGACGTTGACGCTGGCGACGGACGTCGATCCGGACACGATCACGCTGGGGCAGACGTTCCGCGACTCGGCGACGCTGAGCGGGATCCCGGCCGGCGGACCGGTGCCGACGGGCACGATGACCTTCACGGTCTACGACAACGACACGTGCACCGGCACGCCGGCGTTCGGTCCTGACGTGGTGCCGGTGACCGGCGCCACGACGCTGTCGCCGGTTTACACCCCGACGAGCACGGGGACCTATCGCGTCGTCGCGTCCTACAGCGGTGATGCGAACTACAACGCGGCGGGCCCGACGGCCTGTCTGGACCCGGCCGAGGACGTCGTCGTCACGCCGGCGTCGCTGACGCTGGCGACGGACGTCGATCCCGACACGATCACGCTGGGGCAGACGTTCCGCGACTCGGCGACGCTGAGCGGGATCCCGGCCGGCGGCCCGGCGCCGACGGGCACGATGACGTTCACCGTCTATCGCAACGACACCTGCACCGGCCCGCCGGCGTTCGGTCCTGACGTGGTGCCGGTCACGGGTGCGACGACGCTGTCGCCGGTCTACACGCCGACGCAGACCGGGACGTACCGCGTGGTGGCGTCCTACAGCGGTGACGCGAACTACAACCCGGCCGGTCCGACGGCCTGTCTGGATCCGGCCGAGGACGTCGTCGTCAGCCCGGTGAGCCTGACGCTGGCCACGGATGTCAACCCGGACTCGATCGCCCTTGGCGGGACGTTCCGCGATACCGCGACGCTGAGCGGGATCCCGGCCGGTGCTCCGGGCCCGACGGGCACGATGACGTTCACCGTCTATCGCAACGACACCTGCACCGGCACGCCGGCGTTCGGTCCCGACGTCGTGACGGTGACCGGCACGACGACGCTGTCGCCGATCTACACGCCGACGCAGACCGGGACGTACCGCGTCGTGGCGGCCTACAGCGGCGACGCGAACTACAACCCGGTGGGTCCGACGGCCTGTCTGGATCCGGCCGAGGATGTGCTGGTCACTCCGGCGCCGGTGACGCTGGCGACGGATGTCGATCCGGACGCGATCACCTTGGGCGGCACGTTCCGCGACTCGGCGACGCTGTAGCGGGATCCCGGCGGGTGCTCCGGCGCCGACCGGCACGATGACGTTCACCGTGTACCGCAACGACACGTGCACCGGCCCGCCGGCGTTCGGTCCCGACAACGTGCCGGTGACCGGCACGACGACGCTGTCGCCGGTCTACACGCCGACGCAGACGGGCACCTACCGGGTCGTCGCGTCCTACAGCGGCGACGCCAACTACCTGCCTGCCGGTCCGACCGCGTGCCTGGACCCGGCGGAGGACGTCGTCGTCAGCCCGGCGACGTTGACGCTCGCGACGGACGTCGACCCGGACACGATCACGCTGGGGCAGACGTTCCGCGACTCGGCGACGCTGAGCGGGATCCCGGCCGGCGGACCGGTGCCGACGGGCACGATGACCTTCACGGTCTACGACAACAACACGTGCACCGGTACGCCCGCGTTCGGTCCCGACGTGGTGCCGGTGACCGGCACGACGACGCTGTCGCCGGTCTACACCCCGACGAGCACGGGGACCTATCGCGTCGTCGCGTCCTACAGCGGTGATGCGAACTACAACGCGGCGGGCCCGACGGCATGTCTGGACCCGGCCGAGGACGTCGTCGTCACGCCGGCGTCGCTGACGCTGGCGACCGACGTCGATCCCGACACGATCACCATCGGGCAGACGTTCCGCGACTCGCGACGCTGAGCGGGATCCCGGCCGGCGGCCCCGCGCCGACGGGCACGATGACGTTCACCGTCTATCGCAACGACACCTGCACCGGCACGCCGGCCTTCGGTCCCGACGTCGTTACGGTGACCGGCCCGACGACGCTGTCGCCGGTCTACACGCCGACGCAGACCGGGACGTACCGCGTCGTGGCGTCCTACAGCGGCGACGCGAACTACAACCCGGCCGGTCCGACCGCCTGTCTGGATCCGGCCGAGGACGTCGTCGTCAGCCCGGTGAGCCTGACGCTGGCCACGGATGTCAACCCGGACTCGATCGCCCTTGGCGGGACGTTCCGCGATACCGCGACGCTGAGCGGGATCCCGGCCGGTGCTCCGGGCCCGACGGGCACGATGACGTTCACCGTCTATCGCAACGACACCTGCACCGGTACGCCGGCGTTCGGTCCGAACGTCGTGACGGTGACCGGTACGACGACGCTGTCGCCGATCTACACGCCGACGCAGACCGGGACGTACCGCGTCGTGGCGGCCTACAGCGGCGACGCGAACTACAACCCGGTGGGTCCGACGGCCTGTCTGGATCCGGCCGAGGATGTGCTGGTCACTCCGGCGCCGGTGACGCTGGCGACGGATGTCGATCCGGACGCGATCACCTTGGGCGGCACGTTCCGCGACTCGGCGACGCTGTCGGGGATCCCGGCGGGTGCTCCGGCGCCGACCGGCACGATGACGTTCACCGTGTACCGCAACGACACGTGCACCGGCCCGCCGGCGTTCGGTCCCGACGTCGTGCCGGTGACCGGCACGACGACGCTGTCGCCGGTCTACACGCCGACGCAGACGGGCACCTACCGGGTCGTCGCGTCCTACAGCGGCGACGCCAACTACCTGCCTGCCGGTCCGACCGCGTGCCTGGACCCGGCGGAGGACGTCGTCGTCAGCCCGGCGACGTTGACGCTCGCGACGGACGTCGACCCGGACACGATCACGCTGGGGCAGACGTTCCGCGACTCGGCGACGCTGAGCGGGATCCCGGCCGGCGGACCGGTGCCGACGGGCACGATGACCTTCACGGTCTACGACAACGACACGTGCACCGGTACGCCGGCGTTCGGTCCCGACGTGGTGCCGGTGACCGGCACGACGACGCTGTCGCCGGTCTACACGCCGACGAGCACCGGTACGTACCGGGTCGTCGCGTCCTACAGCGGTGACGCGAATTACAACGCGGCGGGCCCGACGGCCTGTCTGGACCCGGCCGAGGACGTCGTCGTCACGCCGGCGTCGCTGACGCTGGCGACCGACGTCGATCCCGACACGATCACCATCGGGCAGACGTTCCGCGACACCGCGACGCTGACCGGCATCCCGGCCGGCGGCCCGGCGCCGACTGGCACGATGACGTTCACCGTCTATCGCAACGACACCTGCACCGGCACGCCGGCGTTCGGTCCGAGCGTGGTGCCGGTGACCGGTGCGACGACGCAGTCGCCGGTCTACACGCCGACGCAGACCGGGACGTACCGCGTCGTGGCGTCCTACAGCGGCGACGCGAACTACGCCCCGGCCGGTCCGACCGCGTGTCTGGACCCGGCCGAGGACGTCGTCGTCAGCGCGGTGAGCCTGACCTTGGCCACGGATGTCAACCCGGACGAGATCGAGTTCGGCGAGACGTTCCGTGACACAGCGACGCTGAGCGGGATCCCCGCCGGCGCTCCCGCGCCGACCGGAACGATGACGTTCACCGTCTACCGCAACGACACGTGCACCGGCACGCCGGCGTTCGGTCCCGACGTCGTGGCGGTGACCGGCACGACGACGCTGTCGCCGGTCTACGCGCCGACCCAGACGGGCACATACCGCGTCGTCGCGGCCTACAGCGGCGATGCGAACTACGCACCGGCCGGTCCGACGGCCTGTCTGGACCCGGCCGAGGATGTGCTGGTCACTCCGGCGCCGGTGACGCTGGCGACGGATGTCGATCCGGACGCGATCACCTTGGGCGGCACGTTCCGCGACTCGGCGACGCTGAGCGGGATCCCGGCGGGTGCTCCGGCGCCGACGGGGACGATGACGTTCACCGTGTACCGCAACGACACGTGCACCGGCCCGCCGGCGTTCGGTCCTGACAACGTGCCGGTGACCGGCGCGACGACGCTGTCGCCGGTCTACACGCCGACGCAGACGGGCACCTACCGGGTCGTCGCGTCCTACAGCGGCGACGCCAACTACGCAGCTGCCGGCCCGACGGCCTGTCTGGACCCGGCGGAGGACGTCGTCGTCGGCCCGGCGCCGCTGGCGCTGGCCACCGACGTCGACCCGGATGCGATCACGCTGGGCGGCACGTTCCGCGACTCGGCGACGCTGAGCGGGATCCCGGCGGGTGCTCCGGTGCCGACGGGCACGATGACGTTCACCGTCTACAACAACAACACGTGCACCGGCGCACCGGCGTTCGGTCCCGATGTGGTTCCGCTGACCGGCACGACGACGCTGTCGCCGGTCTACACCCCGACGAGCACCGGTACGTACCGCGTCATCGCGTCCTACAGCGGCGATGCGAACTACGCGCCCACCGGTCCGACCGCGTGTCTGGACCCGGCCGAGGACGTCGTGGTCAACCAGGCACCGCTGACCCTGGCCACCGATGTCGATCCGGACACGATCACGCTGGGCGCCACGTTCCGCGACACCGCGACGCTGACCGGCATCCCGGTCGGTGGACCGGCGCCGACGGGCACGATGACGTTCACCGTCTACCGCAACGACACGTGCACCGGTACGCCGGCGTTCGGTCCGAGCAACGTGACGGTCACGGGCGCCACGACGCAGTCGCCGATCTACACGCCGACCCAGACCGGTACCTACCGCGTCGTGGCGGCCTACAGCGGCGACGGCAACTACCCGCCCGCCGGCCCGACCGCTTGTCTGGACCCGGCTGAGGACGTCGTCGTCAGCGCGCTGGCTCTGACGCTGGCCACGGACGTCGACCCCGATGCGATCACGCTTGGCGAGACGTTCCGCGACACGGCCACCCTGTCGGGGATCCCGGCCGGTGGACCGGCGCCGACGGGCACGATGACGTTCACCGTCTACCGCAACGACACGTGCACCGGTACGCCGGCGTTCGGTCCGAGCAACGTGACGGTCACGGGCGCCACGACGCAGTCGCCGATCTACACGCCGACCCAGACCGGTACCTACCGCGTCGTGGCGGCCTACAGCGGCGACGCCAACTACAACGCGGCGGGCCCGACCGCCTGCCTGGACCCGGCCGAGGACGTCGTGGTCGCACCGGTCTCGGTGACGCTGGCCACGAACGTCAACCCGGACGCGATCACGCTGGGTCAGACGTTCCGCGACACCGCGACGCTGTCGGGGATCCCGGCGGGCGGCGCGGCGCCGACGGGCACGATGACGTTCACCGTCTACCGCAACGACACGTGCACCGGTACGCCGGCGTTCGGTCCGAGCAACGTGACGGTCAACAGTGCGACGACGCTGTCGCCGGTGTTCAGGCCGACGCAGACGGGCACGTACCGCGTGGTCGCGTCCTACAGCGGCGACGCGAACTACAACGCGGCGGGCCCGACGGCCTGCCTGGATCCGGCGGAGGACGTCGTGGTCGGCCCGGCGACGCTGACGCTGGCCACCGACGTCGACCCGGATGCCATCACGGTGGGGGACACGTTCCGCGACACCGCGACGCTGACGGGCATTCCCGCCGGTGCCGCGGCGCCGACGGGCACGATGACGTTCACCGTCTACCGCAACGACACGTGCACCGGCACTCCGGCCTTCGGTCCGGACACGGTGGCGCTGACGGGTGCGACGACGCAGTCGCCGGTCTACCGGCCGACGACGCCGGGGACCTACCGCGTGGTGGCGGCCTACAGCGGCGACGCTAACTACCCGGCGGCCGGTCCGACCGCGTGTCTGGATCCGGCCGAGGACGTCCTGGTCGGTGTCGCCGAGCCGGCGATCACGACGGAGGCGTCGGGCGACATCGTGCTCGGAGCGGGGACGCTGACCGACTTCGCGACGGTCAGCGGCCTGGTCAATCCGGTCGCGGGTGCGACGGTCGAGTTCCGTCTGTACGCGCCCGGCGATGACACGTGCGCGACGCCGATCCTGACGCGGGTGCGGCCGCTGACGCTGACCGGGCCCGATACGGGTACGGCGACGTCCGGCGACGCGTACACGCCGACGCAGGCGGGGACGTATCGCTGGCGGGCGTTCTACAGCGGTGACGCCAACAATGCCGCGATCAGCGGGCTGTGCAACGCGGCCAACGAGGACACCGTCGTGGCCCGCGCGGCTCCGACGATCACGACGAACGCGTCGCCGGACGTGGTGCTCGGCGCCGGTACCGTGAGCGACTTCGCGACGGTCATCGGTCGGGTCAACCCGGTCGCCGGTGCGACGATCGTGTTCCGTCTGTACGGGCCCGGCGACGAGCTGTGCACCGGCGAGCCGATCTTCACCTCCGAGCCGGTGCCGTATCCGGTCGGCGGTGGAGCCGTGCAGTCGCCGCAGTACACGCCGACGGTGGCGGGCACGTATCGCTGGCGGGCGTTCTACAGCGGCGACGCCAACAACGTGCCGGTCGCGGGCGAGTGCAACGCGGCGAACGAAACCGTCGTCGTGACGTCGCCGGAGACCCCGCCGCCGCCGCCACCACCACCACCGCCGCCGCCACCACCGCCGCCACCGCCACCGCCACCGCCACCACCGCCGCCGCCACCGGCCGCTGAGGTGCTGCCGGAGACGACGCCTCCGAGCGGGACGGCGAGGACGATCGCGCCGACGGGGTGCGTGACCAGGAACTTCTACGTTCAGGTCACGGGTCGCCAGATCCGCAAGGTCGTCTACTACCTCGACGGCCGCAAGGTGCGCACCCTGACGCGGCCCAACCGGGGGACGCGGTTCGTCCTGCCGATCCGTCCGAACACGCTGCGGCGTGGCACGCACCGCGTGCTCGCGGTGACGTACTTCACGCGGGAGAGCGGGACGCGGTATCGCACGCTGCGGGTTGCGTTCAGCCGTTGCGGTCGCGCGGCCGCGGCCCCGCGCTTCACCGGCTGACCGGCTGAACCAGTCGAGGTCATTGGCACCGCAGGGGCGCTCCGCCGCGAGGCGGAGCGCCCCTGCTGCGCTGCCCGGCGCGTTCGCACTCCGAACCGAATCATCGGTCCTGTGCCCGGGTTACCATCAACCAGAGCAATGAGCAGCCACGAGGAGCGTCACGGATGAGGAGTGAGACGAAACGGACCGTCGCGGCGCTGGTCGCGCTTGGATCGCTCGTACTTTGGCCGGCGGCCGCTACGGCCCAGACGCCCGCGGTGCCGCAGACGCCACCGCCCGCCGGCACCGTCCCGCAGACGCCCCCGGCGTCGTCCCCCGACCCGACGACGGTCGTGCCGGCCGACAACCCCGATCCGCTCGATCTGCTCAAGGCGGCCGGCGACGAGATCAAGCTCTCCGATGAGAAGCTCATCACGCGCTGGGGTCACGCCCAGGAGACGGCGAAGATCCGGCTCACGCCGCAGGTCGGCTCACGCGTCGTCGCCCGGCTGCGCTTCTTCACGGAGGACCGCGTGCCCGAGGTCTACCCGGTGCTCGCCGCCCGCAGGGACTCGGCGGGCCGTAGCTGGCTGCGGGTCCGCGTTCCCATGCGCCCGAACGGCAAGACCGGGTGGGTGCTCGACGAGATGCTCAGCAGCTCGCTGTTCATCGTGCGCACGCAGCTCGTCGTCGATCGCAAGAAGCTGCGCGCCACGCTGTACAAGAAGGGCAAGAAGATCTGGAGCGCGCGCGTCGGGATCGGCAAGTCCGGCACGCCGACGCCACGCGGCCAGTTCTGGATCCGCGAGCGGCTGCGGGGCCTGGGCGGCACCTACGGCCCGTGGGCGTTCGGCACGAGCGCGTACTCCAACCTCTCCGACTGGCCCGGCGGCGGCGTCGTCGGCATCCACGGCACCAACCAGCCCGGCCTGATCCCGGGGCGCCCGTCGCACGGCTGCATCCGCGTTCGCAACGACAAGATCCGGCAGCTCGCGCGGCTCATGCCGATCGGCACGCCCGTGGACGTCATCAACTGACCGCAAGCGGGGCGCGCTACCCTTCCCAACGCACGTTCGGGGGTAGCTCAATCGGCAGAGCATTCGGCTGTTAACCGAAGGGTTGTGGGTTCGAGTCCCACCCCCCGAGCTCGATCGTGGCCGTGACGCGGTGGTCCACGTCTGGACCGCCCGCTACGGTCTTGCGTCATGTCTGGCCACGGAGGGCGTCGCAGGACGTCGCGCTTGCTCGTCACGCTGCTGTCTGGCGTGCTCGTGCTCGTCGCCGGGGCGCCGGTCGCCCAGGCGGCGGTCAGCGTCGCCGACGTGCAGGTCGGCGAGAGCGACGGCGCCACGACGGCGACGTTCACGGTCACCCGCACCGGCGGGATCCTCACGGGGTCGACGACGGTGCACTTCAGCACGGCAGACGGCTCCGCGCGCGCCCCCGGGGACTACGCGCCCGTGTCGGGCGAGCTCTTCTTCGGCAGCCTGCCGCTCGGCGGCACGCAGGTCCAGACGGTGCCCGTCACGGTCGTGGGCGACCGGCTCGACGAGGCGACGGAGACGTTTGGCCTGGTTCTGTCGGGATCGCCCGAGGTCGTCGCCGGCGGCGCCGCCGCCACGATCGTCGACGACGACCCGCCGCCGGCTGTCGGCGTCGCCGACGCCGCCGCGGCGCTCGAGGGCTCCACCGCGACGTTCACCGTCGGGTTGAGTGCGCCGAGCGGGCGCGACGTCTCGGTGGCCTACGCGACGGTCGACGGCGACGCGGTCGCGGGCCAGGACTACACGGCGAGCAGCGGCCGGGTCACGATCCCGGCCGGCGCGACGGCGGCCGGCGTGGCGGTCGCACTGCTCGACGACGCCGCCGACGAAGCCGACGAGCGCTTCGAGCTGCAGATCGCCGATGCGCAGTTCGCCACGCTGGGGCGCGCAGCCGCCGGGGCGACGATCCTCGACGACGACGTGCCGGCGCGTTCCCCGGCCCCGGCGGAGGCGGGCGCCGCCGCCCAGTCGCCGGCCGGCGGCGCGGGCACGGGGACGCCGGCCGGAGCGGCGCCGTCCGCCGGCGAGCCCGGCGCCAGCCCGCCGGCCGTAGCCCTGCTCGGCATGTCCAGCCCGCGCCTGCGGCGACCGTCGATCGTCCTCGTGACGGTCTCCTGCCCGCGCGAGACCGCGCGCTGCGGCGGCCGGGTGACGATCTTCAGCCGCGCCAACCCGCGCTCGAAGATCAAGGCGCTGCGCCGCGAGCGCCGGCTCGGCCGGCGCAACTTCACCCTCGCCGCGGGCAAGACGCGCACGCTGACGATCGCGCTGTCGCCGATCGACCGGGTCCTGCTGCGGCGCACGGGCCGCATGCTCGTCCGCGCCTTCGCGGTGACGACCGACGGCAGCGGGCGCAGCGGCGTCCGTCGCACCACGGGCACGCTGATCGCCCGCACGACCCACTCCTGACGCAAGCCTCAGCCCCCGGCCGCGAACCGCTCGACGAGGTCGGCGGCGCGCGCCGGCCCGTCGTGCCGTGCGGCCCAGGCCTGCAGCCCACGCGCGCCGTCGCGCAGCCGCGGCCGGGCGAGCGCGCGCCCGACGGCCAGCTCGAGCCCGCGGGCGCCGACGAGGCGGCCGGGCAGCCGCACGCCGACGCCGGCCCACTCGATCCGCGCCGCGGTCTCGTTCATGTCGCCGGCGGCGGGCACGATCACCACGGCGCAGCCGCTGGCGAGCGCGCGCGCGACGGTGCCGTGGCCCCCGTGGCAGACGACGACCGCGCACGCCGGCATCGCGCGCGCATAGGAGACCCAGTCGACGAGCCGCGCGTTCGGCGGCACGGCCAGCCCCTCCAGGGTTCGCCGGTTGGTCGAGGCGAGCACCCGCACGGGGAGGCCGGCGAGGCCCTCCAGGGCGCCGCGCAGCAGCGTCTGGCGGGGATCCTGCGAGGTCGAGGGGGCGATCAGCACGAGCGGGTCGTCGCCGGCCGGTGGCGCCTCGTCGGGCGCCGGCGGCTCCCACATGAGCGGCCCGACGACGTGCGTGCCCGGCGGCCACGCGCGCGGGTACTCGAGCTGGGGAAACGTCGCGACGAGCGCCAGCGCCTGGCTGATGCCGCCGTGGACGCGCTCGAGCGCCGGCAGCCCCAGGCGCCGGCGCGTCTCGTTGAGCTGCGCGCGTCCGAGCTGCAGTCCGTGCCGCAGGAGCGGGTCGGCGGCGTGCCACAGCGTGCGGCCGGCGCGGGTGCGGGGCAGCCGGGCGCCGCAGGAGTACGGCGCGCTGCCGGGCGGCATGCGCGGATCGAGGTGGGGGATGACCGTACCGACGGGCACGCCCTCGAGCTCGCCGGCGAGCGCGGGCGCCAGCGTGAGGATGTCGGCGATGACGACCGCGGGCTGGGACCCCTGCACGAGCGCGACGGTCTCGCGGGTCGCGCGCTCGACCGCTTGATACGGGCTCAGCGGCTTGTCGCGGGTGGGGAAGACGTGGTACTCCGGCGCGGCCGCGAAGGTCATGCCCTCGGATTCGACGTCGGCCTGCCAGCGCCGCCAGGTCTGCAGCGTGACGGCGTGCCCGCGGCGGCTGAGCTCGCGTCCGAGGGCGATCATCGGGAACGCGTGCCCGGGGTCGCCGAACGCGCCGAGCAGGATCCTCCGCGGCGTCGCGAACGTCAGGCCGCCAGCTCCGCGATGAGGCGTAGCTGCTCGAGGCGGTCGCCCTTCGTGAACGCCAGCGGGCTGACCCCGAGCGTGCCCACGCCGGCGTCGCGGTAGACCGCGAGGCGCTCGCGGACGTGGTCGGGCGGCCCGCAGATGCAGACCGTGTCGATGAGCTCGTCCGACAGCCGCGCCATCGCCTCGTCGCGCTTGCCGTCGAGGTAGAGGTCCTGCACGTCGCGGGCTTCGTCCGCGAAGCCGTAGCGCTGCACGAGCGCGTTGTAGAAGTTCTTCTCGCGCGAGCCCATCCCGCCGACGTAGAGGGCGATGAACGGGCGCATCGCGTCGCGCGCGGCCGGCAGGTCATCGGTGACGAAGACGTTGACCTGCGGCGCGACGTCGAAGCTCTCCAGCGAGCGGCCGCTGCGGGCCGCTCCGGCTTCGAGCAGCGGGCGGAACTCCGCGACGTGCTCGGGCGAGAACAGCGTCGGGATCCAGCCGTCGGCGATCTCGCCGGCCAGGCGCGTGTTGTTGGGCCCGATCGCCGCGAGATAGATCGGGATCTGCTTCTGGATCGGCGCGATCGTGAGCTTCAGCGCCTTGCCGGGGCCGTCGGGGAGCGGCAGCGTCAGCGTCTCGCCGTCGAAGACAAGGCGCTCGCGGGCCAGCGCCATGCGCACGACCGCGACGTACTCGCGCGTGCGCTGCATCTGGCGGGCGAAGCGCTGGCCGTGCCAGCCCTCGGCGACCTGCGGGCCCGAGGAGCCGATCCCCAGCAGCATCCGCCCGCCGGAGAGCTGGTCGATCGTCGCGGCGGTCATCGCCGTCATCGCCGCGCTGCGCCCCGGCATCTGGAAGATCGCCGAGCCGAGCTTGATCGTCGACGTCAGGCCCGCCAGCCAGCCGAGGATCGTCGCCGCGTCCGAGCCGTACGCCTCGGCCGCCCAGACGGAGTCATAGCCCAGCCGCTCGGCCTCCTGGACGATCTCGCGCTGGTCGTCCGATGAGAGTCCGAGTCCCCAGTAGCCGATGTGCACGCCGAGCTTCATTGCTGCAAGATCCCTTTCAGCCACAGGACTTCGGTTGCCGTACTGGACGGGCTCCCATACGGTGGCCGAGTCCCGACGACTGGAGAGAGCACCCTATGGCAACGCCCCGCGAAGAAGCCCGTGCAGAACTTCGACGGTCCATCGACGTCCTGCCCGAGCGCACTCGCAAGGCGATGCTGCACGGCCTCGGCAACAACACGGTGATCACCGGGGCGTTCGCCGCCTCCGGCCAGGGTGCCTGCCCGATGATGGTCGCCCACCGCGAGGGCGGGCGCACGTCGTGCTGCACCTTCCCCGAGGCCTGGGACAAGTTCACCGGCGTCTACGGCCGCTCGATCGTCCGCGAGGCCACCGAGTACGAGGTCCAGATCCTCTGCGAGGAGATCGAGGCCAGCCTCGTGCCGCTGCCCAACGTGCTCTCCGACGCGATCGCCGAGCACCAGGCGATCGTCGAGGCGCGCCGCCAGGAGGCCGAGATCGCCGCCCAGCAGCCGCCGGTCGTCGAGCAGGAGGAGGCCCCGGCCGCGGCCCCGCGCCGCAAGCGCCGCCTGCGCATCACCGGCGGGCACCTCGACCTCAGCGAGGCGATCGACGAGCACAAGTCGGCCGCCCGCACCCGCAAGAGCCGCGAGGCCGACGACCTCGGGATCGACTGGCTCTTCGAGGAGACGCTCGTGCTGCCGGAGGACTTCGGCCGGGAGCCCGTCGAGGAGCCGCCGGCCCCGGCCGGCGAGTTCGACTTCGACGCCGCCGAGGCGCAGCTCACCCGCTGACGCCGGACGCCTTGCCCGCCGGTCGCCACCCGCAAGGCGACCGGCAAGCTCTCGCTCCACGGTCGTTACCGGCGACCGCAGAGCCACGTCACGCGAGCGACCCGCCGCCGGGTCGCTCGAAGACGATCTCCGGGATCACGCAGCCCGGCGTGAGCGACAGCAGCATCGCCACCGCGGCGACGATGTCCGACGTCTGGATCATCTCGTCGGGCGCGATCCGGCCCTTGACGAAGTCCGCCATGGCCGTGTCGACGAAGCCGGGGCACAGCGCGGTCGACTTGATGCCCAGCCCGCTGAGCTCCTCGTTCATCGCCTGCGTGAAACCGACGACGCCGAACTTCGTCGCCGAGTAGATGCTCAGCCAGGCCTGTCCCGACTTGCCGGCGAGCGAGGCCGTGTTGACGACGAGCGCGTTGCGGTGCTCGGCGCCGGCGGCGGTCAGCATGGCCAGCGACTCGCGGTAGAACAGCGGGATCGAGCGCAGGTTCGTGGCGAGCTGGATGTCCATCCGCTTCGTATCGAGCTCGCCGATCGGCGCGCCGATCCCGACGCCGGCGTTGTTGATCAGCACGTCGAGGCGCCCGTAGGCGTCGCGGTGGGCCGCGACCGCGCGGATCACGTCGGACTCGTCGCCGACGTTCGCCGGGACGCGCTGCACCTCCAGCCCCGCGTCGCGCAGCTGCACGTAGGCCGCCTCGAGCTTCTCCGGGCGGCGCGCCACCAGCGTCACCGCGTGGCCGCGCTCGCCGAGCATGCGTGCGACGGCGAGGCCGATCCCGCTGGAGGCACCGGTCACGATCGCGGCTCGAGCGCTGTCCATCGGTGCTATCCAATCATGTGCGGGCGGTGAACCGCGAGCGCCTGACACGGCGCGCGGCTGCGGCGGCGACCACTAGCATCCGCTCCGATGTCTCGCCTGCTTCTCTGTGTGCTGGCGGCGGCCGTCGTGCTGTCGGGGTGCGGTTCGGACGATGACGGCGGGGCGGCGCCCGCGCCACCGCAGTCCCCCGCCGCCGCACCCGCCGATTTTCCGTCCGCTGCGGGCAAGACGCTCACCGAGCTGATCGCCGATCTCCCGCACGGCGCGATCCTCAGCCCGTCGAGCGCGAAGGGCCTGCGGCCCGGCCGCAACCGGTTCGGCTTCGTGATCGTCGATCGTGCCAACAAGCAGATCGACGTCTCCGCCGTGGCGGTGTACACCGCCAAGAGCGACGGCTCGCAGCTGCGCGGCCCGTTCGCGGCGCGCAAGGAGTCGCTCGATGTCGACACGCGCTATCGCAGCGCGCAGACCGACGCCGACCTCGCCAGCGGCGACACGTTCTACGTCGCCGACGCCGTCTACGGATCGCGCGGGCCGCACATCGCGATCGGCCTCGTGCGCCTCGACGGCCGGCTCGTCGTCGCCGAGGCGCTCGGCGCGCTGCCCGTCGGTGAAGGGAAGGGGCCACCGGCGATCGGCCAGCGCGCGATCGAGGTCCACACGCAGACCGCCGCCGACGTCGGCGGCGACCTGACGAAGCTCTCGACGCGGATCCCGCCGGCGGGCGAGATGCTCCACACCGACTTTGCCGATGTCGTCGGCAACAAGCCGGCCGTGCTGCTGTTCGCGACGCCGGCGCTCTGCCAGTCGCGGACCTGCGGGCCGGTCGTCGACATCGCCGAGCAGGTGCGCGCCCAGAACGGCAAGGGCGTGGCGTTCATCCACCAGGAGATCTACCAGGACAACGATCCCGGCAAGCCCTACCGCCAGCCGATCCGGGCCTGGCGGCTGCCGAGCGAGCCCTGGGCGTTCGTCATCGACCGCCGCGGCAAGGTCGCGGCGCGCTTCGAGGGCGTGTTCTCGGTCGGCGAGCTCGCCCGCGCCGTCGAGCGCGTCAAGTAGCGCGGCCACGCCGAGCCGTCGGCGCGACGGTCCGCGTTGGTATCCTTCGGCGTGAGTTCTGGTCGATCCGCCCATAAATCGATGACCGCCCACGACGCCCTTCTCACGGACCTGTACTGCCTGACGATGGCGGCCGACTACGTCCACGAGGGGACGGCGGACGATCTCGTGACCTACGAGCTGTCGGCGCGCAGCGACCGCGCGCTGACCGTCGCGGGGGTGGAGGAGGCGCTGGCCTTGCTGGAGGGAATGCGGTTCGCCGAGACCGACCTGCGCTGGCTGGCCGAGCAGGACGGCGTGACGTTCGACGCGCCGGTGCTCGAGCGCCTGCGCGACCTGCGCTTCGCGGGCAGCGTCTGGGCGATCCGCGAGGGCACGGTCGTGCCGGCCACGGCGCCGCTGCTGCGCCTGACCGCGACCCGCCTGGAGGCGACGCTCGTCGAGTCACCCCTGCTGGCCGCGACGAACTACGCCGTGCGCATCGCGACGAACGCGACGCAGATCGTGCGCGCCGCCGCGGGTCGTCCGGTGTGGGACTTCTCGATGCGCCGTCTCGACGGCCTGGCGGCCGCGCACAGCGCCGCTCGCGCCGCGTACCTCGCGGGGTTCGCCGGCACCGCCACGACCGCCGCCGCGCGCGATCTCGGCATCCCGGCGACCGGCACGATGGCGCACGCCAAGGTCATGGCCCGCGGGCGCGACGGCGAGCTCGAGGTCTTCTGCGATCAGCTGCGGGCGCGGCCGCACGGCGCGACGCTGCTCGTCGACACGTACGACACGCCGGCCGGCGTGTGCCGCGCGATCGGCGCCCAGGCCCTGACCGGGTCGTGCCTGAAGGCGATCCGGATCGATTCCGGTGACGTCGGTGCGCTGGCGACCGCCGCGCGGGAGCGGCTCGACGCGGCCGGCCTGACGGAGACGCAGATCATCCTCAGCGGCGACCTCGACGCGGACCGCATCGGCGGCTTCGTCGCAGCGGGCGTCCCGGCCGACGCGTTCGGCGTGGGCTCGCAGCTGCGCGGCGGCGAGCCGCTGAGCGCGGTCTACAAGCTCTCCGAGCAGCCCGCCGAGGACGATCCGGCGCTGCGCTACACGATGAAGCTCTCGCCGGGCAAGATCAACGATCCGGGCGCCCACCAGGTCACCCGCCGCGCCGACGGGACGCACGTCCTGCACCTCGTCGACGAGCCGGTCGCCGGCGTGGCGCTGCTCGCCGAGGTCATGCGCGACGGCGCCCGCACGGCCGCGGCGCCGGATCTCGCGGCCGACCGCGCCCATGCCGCCCGCGAGCGTGCCCGCACGCGCGCGGCGCGACCGGCCCCGCTGGAGCGCTCGCCGCGCCTGCTCGCGCTGCGTGCGCAGCTGGCGCAGGCCGGCGCGGCCGGCGACGACGAACCCGCAGCCTCCTCCGCTGCAGGAGCGCAGCCCGCGATGCATGCCGAGACCGTCTGATCGCGGTCGACGTGCCGCGCGAGGCGATCGCCGCCGTCGACGCCGGGCCGGGCGACGGGGAGCGCGCGCTGGAGGAGATGCAGCGGGCCGGCGCGCGGACCGTGGCTCGATGGGGCAGGGAGGACTCGAACCTCCGTCTAACCGATTATGAGTCGGCTGCTCTGACCAACTGAGCTACTGCCCCGCAGCCGGGACGGTACCTCGCGGACCCGCGGGTCGCCGCGCTCGGCATAATCTCGGGCAACGATGTGCAACCCGAGCTAGGGCAGGCGATCAGATGGGCTTCTTTCTGCGCAGGATGGTTGGAGACAGGGCCGATTCGCTGACGCGCGAACAGCTCGAGGACGTCGCCGAGGGCGCGCTTGCGATGCAAGAGCAACTCGGCCGTGACGTGCTCTCGCTCGTCGAGATGACCGGCATGCCCGAGTCGCATGTCGAGAAGGACCAGCGCGTCAAGCGCGCGCGCGAGACCGTGAAGCGCCTGGGGATCTGAGCTGACCGCCCGGCGCCCGGCGGCCGCGGCGACCGGATGGGCGGTCGCCGCGCTCATCGCAGCCGCGGCCGGCTGTGGCGGCGGCGGCGAGGGCGACGGCGGCGCCGCAGCGTCCGGCGGGGACACGCGGGCGGCGCAGCGGGCGGCGCCCACTCGTGCGCCGTCGCTGTGCGACGGCCGCCTGCGCGTGCGCGTCACGGGGCGCGTCGCGGCGCCCGGGGCGACCGAGCTCTCCGGGCTCGTCGCATCGACCGTGCGCCGCGGCGTGCTGTGGAGCGTCAACGACTCGGGCAACCCCGCCGCGCTGATCGGCTTCGCGACCACCGGGCGAGCGATCGCCGAGTCCACCGTCGCCGGTGTGGAGAACTTCGACTGGGAGGACCTCGCGGCGGGCCGGCGCGGCACGCTGCTCGTGGGCGACATCGGCGACAACCTCGCTCAGCGGCCGTCGATCACGGTCCTCGAGGTGCCGGAGCCGCGCGCCGGCGCCGCGTCGGTGACCCCGACCGCCCACTACGAGCTGCGCTACCCCGACGGCGCCCGCGACGCCGAGGCGCTGTTGTTCGACCGATCGAACGGGTCGATCGTCGTCGTCTCCAAGAGCTTCGGGCCGCGCGGCGGCGTGTACGTCGCGCGGCGGCCGTCCTCGCGCGCGGTCACGACGCTGCGGCGAGCGGGCACCCTGCGGCTCGACGAGGGAGACGCGGTGACCGCGGGCGACGTCTCGGCCGACGGGCGCACGATCGTGCTGCGCACGTACGACCGCGCGTTCGCGTGGCGGCGGCGGCCGGGGGAGACGGTCGCCGACGCGCTGCGCCGGCGCCCGTGCGTCGCCGACGCCGACCTGCTGCGCGAGGGACAGGGCGAGGCGCTGGCCGTCACGGGCGACGGCAGCGCCTTCTACACCGTTCCCGAAGGGGCCCGACCGCAGCTGCGCCGCTTCGAATCGAGCGCCGGGGTGTCTTGATTATGAATCCATGTTTGGGCGTCGCGAACACGGGAAACCCTTTTCTCGAACCCGCCGAGAGTTGGTTCGGTCCATATCCCCCGCCGCCCCTCCCCTCTCGGCTCCGCGCGCCCGGTGCGACCCCACCGGGCGCGCTTCGTTTAACCCCCGGTTTGCGCGGAGTTCGCGGTGGCGCAAAGGAGATGGGACGCAGGCCGTCGAAACAGGCTGTCGTCCATGAAGCGATCCGCCACCCAGGCGGCGACTCCCGAGTCGCTGTCCACGTACATCCAAGCCCGCTTCGACGACTTCTCGCGTTCGCAGAAGGACGTCGCGCAGTACATCGTCGACCATCTCGACGAGGTTGCCTTCCAGACCGCCGAGGAGCTCGCTCGCCGCGCCAACACCTCCTCGAGCACGGTCGTGCGCTTCTCCCAGGCGCTCGGCTTCGAGGGCTACCCCGAGCTCCAGCACTCCGCTCGCGAGGAGTACCGCCGCCGCCACGCCACGGCACCGGTGAGCCACGGGCCCAGCCACGCGGCGCCGCTGTTCTCGCTGGACCAGAACGAGTTCGAGACGATGCTCGCGGCCGATCACGTCAACGTCGAGGACACGGCGCGCAAGGTCTCGCGCAGCGAGATCGAGGCCGCCGTCGAGGCGATCGCCACGACGCCGCGGCTGCTCGTCGCCGGCACCGACCAGATGGCCTTCTTCGCCTCCTACCTGCGCCACCTGCTCATGCTGCTCGACCTGCGCGCCGAGATCGTCGCCAGCCCCTCACAGGAAGCGCTCGGGCGCCTGAGCCGGATCGACGACGAGACGCTCGTCATCGGCCTGTCGGCCGGCCGTCCGCACCCGCTCGTCGTGCGTGCGATGAAGCTCGCCCGCCACCGCAAGGCGCGCACGATGGCGATCACCGACGCGACGCTGTCGGAGGTCGCCAAGCTCGCCCAGATCCGGCTGTACTACTCGTCCAACAGCCCGGCCTACGTGCGCTCGCACACCGCGCTGCTGAGCATGGTCCAGGCCCTCGCATACGGCGTCTACGCCCGCGACGCCGACGACTACGCCGACCGCATCAAGGCCTTCAAGCTCAAGTAGCTCCGCGCCCGGGCGTGGCTGCGCGGTCCGCGCTGCCATGCTGAGCGGATGGGGGTGCAACCCGATCACTGGTCGCGCTGGCTGCGCGAGCGCCGCGACGCCGGCGACGAGCGTCAGCGCACGGCGATCCTCGACATGCTGGGCCCCGTGCGCGAGCGCGTGCTCGCCAACGCCGAGCCGCTCGACGGCGCCACGCTGCTCGACGTCGGCACCGGCGACGGGCTGATCGGGCTGGAGGCCCTGGGGCGCGTCGGCGAGCAGGGCACGGTGATGTTCTCGGACATCTCCGACGCGCTGCTGTCCCACGCCCACGACGCCGTCGCCGCGGCGGGCCTGCTCGAGCGCGCACGCTTCGTCTCCACCCGGGCCGAGGACCTCGCCGAGATCGCCGACGGCTCGGTCGACGTCGTGACGACGCGCTCGGTGCTCATCTACGTCGCCGACAAGGCGGCGGCCGTGGCGGCGATGTTCCGCGTGCTGCGCCCGGGCGGGCGGATCTCGCTCTTCGAGCCGATCAACCGCCTGATGTTCCCCGAGGCGCCCGATCGCTTCTGGGGCTACGACGTCAGCGCGGTGAGCGAGCTCGCCGACCGCGTCAAGCGCAGCTACCGCGCGATCTCCGATCCGGCCGCCGCCACGATGCTCGACTTCGACGACCGCGACCTCGTCCGCTTCGCCGAGGCGGCCGGCTTCTCGCGCGTCCATCTCGAGTGCCATATCGACATCGAGGCCCGCGCGGACCATTCGGCGATCAGCCTCGACGCGCTCCTCGACAGCGCGCCCAACCCGCTCGCGCCGACGGCGCGCGAGAGCATCGCGGCCGCCCTGACGCCGGCCGAGCAGGACGAGTTCATGGCCCATCTGCGGCGCGCCATCGAGGCGGGCGACCGGCTGCGGCGCTCGGCGGTGGCGTATCTCGTGGCGAGCAAGCCGGGCTGAGAGCGGTCGGTCGGCGCGCTCGGGGACGGGTGGGTCGGGCGGCTAGAATCGGCGTGGTGCGAGACGAAGCCACCTTCCGCGTCAAGGCCGGTCTGGCGGAGATGCTCAAGGGCGGGGTCATCATGGACGTCGTCGACGCCGAGCAGGCGCAGATCGCCGAGGCGGCGGGCGCCGTGGCCGTCATGGCGCTCGAGCGCGTGCCCGCCGACATCCGGCGCGACGGCGGGGTGGCGCGGATGTCCGACCCGGCGATGATCAAGTCGATCCAGACCGCGGTGACGATCCCGGTCATGGCGAAGGCGCGCATCGGCCATGTCGCCGAAGCGCAGGTGCTCGAAGCGCTGGAGGTCGACTACATCGACGAGTCCGAGGTCCTGACGCCGGCCGACGAGGACAACCACATCGACAAGTGGGACTTCTCGGTGCCGTTCGTCTGCGGCGCGACGAACCTCGGCGAGGCGCTGCGGCGCATCGGCGAGGGCGCCGCGATGATCCGCTCCAAGGGCGAGGCCGGCACCGGCGACATCGTCGAGGCCGTGCGCCACATGCGCTCGATCCGCTCGGAGATCCGGCGCCTGGGCACGCTCGACGAGACCGAGCTGCCGACGGCCGCCAAGGAGCTCGGCGCGCCGCTGGACCTCGTCCGCGCGGTCGCCCACGAGGGCGGCCTGCCGGTCGTGCTCTTCTGCGCCGGCGGCATCGCCACGCCCGCCGATGCGTCGCTGATGATGCAGCTCGGCGCCGAGGGCCTGTTCGTCGGCTCGGGGATCTTCAAGTCCGCCGATCCGGAGCACCGCGCGCGGGCGATCGTCGAGGCCTGCACGCACTTCGCCGATCCGGCGCGCGTGGCGCGGGCCTCCGAGGGCCTTGGCGCCGCGATGGACTCGCTCGAGTCCCGCGGCCTCGGCGACGACCAGCTGCTCGCCCAGCGCGGCTGGTAGCCGTGCTTCGTCACAAGCCGGAGCACTCATGACGCTCGTCGGCGTTCTCGCCCTGCAGGGTGGCTTCGCGGCGCATGCCCGCATGCTGCGCGGGTTGGGCGCCGCGGTGCGCGAGGTGCGGGTGCCCGACGACCTCGCAGGGCTGGACGGGCTGATCATCCCCGGCGGCGAGTCGACGACGATGACGCTCGGCATCGAGCGCGAAGGGCTCGCGCAGCCGCTGCGCCGGTTCACGCGGCCGGTGTTCGGCACGTGCGCGGGGCTCATCCTGCTCGACCGCGCGCACCTGGGGCTCATGGACATCGAGGCGCGGCGCAACGCGTTTGGCCGCCAGGTGCGCTCGTTCGAGGCCGACCTCTCGATTGTCGAGCTCGATGGCCCGCCGCTGCGGGCGGTCTTCATCCGCGCGCCCTGGATCGCCGCGCACGGCGACGACGTGAAGATCCTGGCCTCGGTGGACGGGCATGCCGTCGCCGCGCGGCAGGGCGACGTGCTCGCCGTGTCCTTTCACCCCGAGCTGGGGGAAGACCGCCGGCTGCACGAGCGTTTCCTGGCGAGCTGCAACGGGGCGCGGGACTGAGGGCGTACCACGCCGTCGCGGGGCGGCGACGGGCCTGTGCACTTCGTGCCGGCGTGGGCGTGGGCGCCGGCGAACGGCATCGCTGAGGGTGTGAGTCTGGTCGCTGCCGGCCCTTGTGGTGGGGCCAGCGTCCGGTCGGGGCGCGCCGAGTGCGGATATCGCACCGGGCGCGCCCCGATCGTCCCTGTCGCACGCCGTGGCTCGAAGCGTACGACCCCGTGTCGCCACGCGAACACGGATGCAGACCGGCAGCGCGTAGGCTGCGCAGGTGGCGTCCTGGAGCGCGATCGAGGCCGAGGCTCCCGAGCTGACCGCGCTCGCCCGGGAGCTTCTCGACGCGCTCGTCCACAAGACGCTCGCCACGCTGCGCCGCGACGGCTCACCGCGGATCAGCGGCACCGAGGTGATCTTCGCCGACGGCGAGCTGTGGCTCGGCAGCATGTGGCAGTCGCTCAAGGCGCGCGACCTGCAGCGCGACCCGCGCTTCGCCCTGCACAGCGGGTCACCGGATCCCGACGCCGGCTGGCGCGGCGACGCGAAGCTCGCCGGCCGCGCCGCGGAGAACCTCGACGAGGAGCTGCGCGAACGGGTCTTCGGCGGCAAGGGTGGACCGGGCCCGGCGCACCTGTTTCGCTGTGACATCACCGAGCTCGTCGTCGTCTCGCTGCCCGACCCGCCGGAGTTCCTCGTCATCGAGGCCTGGCACGAGGGGCGGGGCGTCACGCGTCAAGAACGGCGGTAGGGACGAGGCCGGCCGACCGCACCGGCGCCGCGGTCGACGCGGAGTCCTGCGGATCGGTTACGGCTTGAAGCTGAACCGCTCTCGTCGGTCCGGAGAAACGGCGTCAGGAGGTGGCTGGCCGCGCCGGACGCGAGCACATCACCGTCGCAGGTGACCGTCCCCCGGAGGGCAAGCGCCCCGCCGCGCCGCGCCATGGTGTACGAGACGTCGGCGACGCGGAAGAGGTGATCAAGTCCCGACGGGGCGCTGCGCTACCCCGCGAACGCGCCGGCTCAGACGACGAGCCCGTGGCGGACCGTGTTCTCGGTCACCACGCGCGGCTCGACGAAGTGCAGGAGGTAGTCCGGGCCGCCGGCCTTCGTGCCGGTCCCCGACAGCCGGTTGCCGCCGAACGGCTGGCGACCGACCATCGCGCCCGTCGTCGAGCGGTTGACGTAGAGGTTGCCGACCGGCGAGCGGGCGATGACGTGGGCGACCGTCCGCGGGTTGCGGGAGAACAGCCCGCCGGTGAGCGCGACGGGCAGCGCGTCGACGCGGTCGCAGGCCTCGTCGACGTCGCGTACCGGCTCGACCGTGAGCAGCGGACCGAAGATCTCCTCGCGCAGCAGCGGCGAGTCGGCCGGCAGGCCGGTCGCGACGAGCGGCGCGACGTACCAGCCCTCGACGGGCACGTCGCTCATCGCCGTCGAGATCTCGCCGGTGCGCGCCGCTAGCGCCGCGTAGCGGAGCACGCGCTCCTGCGCCTCGCGCTCGACGAGCGCCGGCACGTCGGTGCCGAAGTCGTCGGCGGGGCCGACCTGCAGGCCCGCCACCGCGCCCGCCAGCCGCTCGACGAGCGCGTCGTGCAGCGACTCGTGGACGAGCACGCGCGCTGCCGCCGAGCACTTCTGCCCCGCGTAGTCGAAGGCCGACTCGACGATCCCCGGGATCGCCTCGTCGAGGTCGGCGTCGGAGTCGACGATGATGCAGTTCTTGCCGCCCATCTCGGCGACGACCCGCGTGAGCTGGCGCGCGCCGTCCGGCACGGCGGCGGCCGTGCGCAGCAGCTCGAGGCCGACCGCGCCCGAGCCGGTGAACGCGATCGTCGCGACGTCCGGATGGCCGGCCAGCGCGGCACCCGCCTCGCCGGCGCCCGGCAGCAGTGCGATCACGGGGCCCGGGACGCCGCCCGCGCGCAGCGCCTCGACGACCCGCAGCCCGCAGCCCGGCGCCTGCTCGGCGGGCTTGAGCACGACCGTGTTGCCGGTGGCCAGCGCGGCGGCCGCCATCCCGGTGGGGATCGCGAGCGGGAAGTTCCAGGGCGCGATCACTGCGCAGACCCCACGCGGGGCGTAGCGCAGCTCGTTGCGCTCGCCGGGCATCTGCAGCAGCTCGGGTCCGCCGCCGCCCTGCAGCGCGATCGCGCCGCGGGCGTAGAACTCGAGGAAGTCGATCGCCTCGCAGACGTCGGCGTCGGCCTCCGGCCAGGGCTTGGCGCACTCGCGTACGGCGAGCGCGGCGAGCGCGGCGCGGCGCTCGCGCATCCAGGCGGCGGCGCGCAGCAGCGCGGCGGCCCGCTCGGTCACGGGCGCGGCGGCCCAGGCGCCGAACGCGGAGCGCGCGGCGGCCACGGCGGCCTCCGCCTCCCCGGCGGTCGCGCTGGCCGCGAGCGCGACGACGCGCTCGGGCCGGCCGGGATCGGTCGAGACGATCTCCTCGCCCGCGCGGCGCGAGCGTCCGATCCAGACCGGGACCCGCAGCGGTAGGCGCAGCTCACCCAGGCCGACGGCCAGCTTCGCGCGCTCGGTCGCGCGGCGCAGCTCGAGGACGGGCTCGTTGCGAAACGGGGGCAGCGGGCCCGCGCTCATGATGCCGCCGCCTGCGGCGCCGCGAGCAGCTGCTCGAGCGGGACGCCCTGCGCCTGGTCGGCGAGGAAGCTGTCGTTGGCGGTGTTCTCCAGCAGCCGGCGGACGAGGTACGCCATGCCCGCGACGAGGTCGCCGACGGGGCAGTACGCGCGGACGCGCAGCCCGCGCTTGGCGAGCGCGTGGCCGAGGTCGTCGCCGAGGCCGCGGAGGATCTGAAACTCGACGTCGCCGGTCGCCGCGCCGAGCCGCTCGTTGCGGGCGATCGCGTGGGAGACCGAGCGCAGGTTGTGCGAGGCGATCGCGACGCGAACGAGCGGGCGGGCCTCGAGCAGGCGCGCGGTGAGCGACTCGAAGTTCGCGTCGCAGTCGGCCTTGCGCTCGAAGACCGGCACGCTCCAGCCGTGCTGGCGCGCCTCGACGACCTCGTGGTCCCAGTAGGCGCCCTTGACGAGCCGCACGACGAGCGGGTGCGCGCGCGGCGTGTCGGCCGCCCACGCGAGGATCGTGTCGAGCGTCTGCTGCGAGTCGCGCAGGTAGGCCTGGAGCACCACGCCGGCGCTCGGCCCGCCGGCGAGCTCCGGCTCGGCGAGCAGCGCCAGGACGAGCTCGAGCACCGCCTCGCGCGAGTCCAGCGACTCCATGTCGATGTGCAGGTGCGCTCCGAGCTCGTGCGCGCGGCGCAGCAGCGCGCGCAGCCGCGGCGCGGCGTCGCGCTGGCCGCGCGCGGGGGCCTCGGGACGCAGCAGCGGCGTGAGCGCCGACACCTTCACCGACAGGTTCGCGCGCGGCAGCGGACCGGTCGCGTCGCGCTCGAGCAGTGCGTCCTCGTCGACGCGCCCGTAGGCGCCGGCCAGCGTGCGCAGCGCCTCGTCGCAGCGGGCCGCGTAGCGATCGGCCTCGGCGGCGGTGACCGTCGCCTCGCCGAGCAGGTCGACGGAGGCGGCGATCCCGTCGCGCCACAGCTTGCGCAGCGTCGGCAGGGCGGCCTTCGGGTCCTCGCCGACGATGAAGCGGTGGGCCATGTGCCGCACGCCGGCCGCGCCGGCCGCGCCCAGCGCCGCGCGCCCGGCCTTCGTGTCGCCCATCCGCATCGCCGCCCGCAGCGACGGCGGCCGCTCGCCGACCTCGTCGAGAAAGCCGGTCAGGTGGGTCGCCAGATCGTCCAGCGAGCGGCAGGCGGGGACGACGTCGACGAAGCGAAAGAGCGCGGCGCGCAGCTCGTCGTCCTGCGCGGCGAGGTCCATCGCGCGGTCGTCGAGCGCCTTGAGCGGGTGGCCGCGGTGCGAGGGAAACGCGTCGTGCAGCGCGCGGCCGACGCGCTGGATCTCGGCTTCGAGCGTCGCGGGCGCGTCCGCGCTGCGTTCGCCCATGAACCGGTCTCCTACGGGGTGGCTGGCTCGAGCGGTGGCGCGAGGTCGGGCACGTCCGACGCGTCCGCGGCCGGCGGGATCTGCTCGGCGCCGGTCGCTCCGCTGCCGGCGTCGATCTGCTTCTCGCCGCCCGCGTTGGAGCTGGGCTTGGGGGCGGCGGGCTTCGTGACGGGGTTGTTCGCGCTGACGGCGGGCGCGGGCGGCGGCGAGGCGGCCGGGGGAGGCGGCGGCGAGCTCGCGGCCGGCGCGCTGCTGTCCGCCCGCTTGGCCTTCGCGGAGTCCTGCTTGGCCGGGACGGAATCGCCGCGCTTGCGTGCCTTCGCCCGCTCGATGGCCGCGGCGCTGGCGTCCTTGGCGCCTGGCACGACGACGAGCTCGGGCTCGCCGGCGGCCGGCTCGGCGAGCGGCACGTCGACGGTCGGGCTCGACGCGGGGTCGTCTCCGCCGAAGACGCCCGAGACGTACAGCGCACCCAGGATGGCCAGCAGGATGACGACGATCGGCAGCACGACGCCGAGGCGCCGCCCCGAGCGCGACCGCTCGCGGCGCGCGCGCAGGGCGCCGGGCTCCAGCGGGGCGGCGGCAGCGGCCGCGCGCTTCGCGCTGCGGCGCCGCTGTCGGCCGGCGGCGGCGCTCGCGCCGACGTCTGGTTCGGGGTCGACCATGCCGGCGGCGGCGACATGCTCGGTCGGCTGCTCGATCGCAAAGGCCTGCGTGGCGTGCGGGTCGGCGACCGGCGCGGCACCGGCGTGCGGGGCGGCCCCGTTCGCCGAGACGGCGGGCGGCTCGGGCGGCGCCGGCGGTGGCACCGCCGCGACGAGCGCCTCGACGATCAGCGCCGTGAGCGCCGGCTCGACCGTCTTCTCCGGCGGATCGCGGTAGGCGCGCTCGGCGGACTTGAAGCGCGCGACGGGGGCGCGGCAGGCCCAGCAGTGCTCGAGGTGGGCCTCCAGGCGCTCGAAGTCGGCCACGGAGATCGACTTGTCGGCCCGCGCGGCCAGCAGCGCCGGTACGTCGGCGCAGTCGCCCTGCCCGACCACGGCGGCGTGCGCTGCGGCGGCGGTCCGGGTGGCGCTGATCAGCAGCGCCTCAGGGTTCAGCGAGGCGGTGTCGCCCGCCGCGACGACCGCGACGCGAAAGCGTGCGAAGGCATCGGCGGCCGCGGCGCCCGCGGCGGCCTCGCCCGCGACCTGGCGGCAGTAGGCCAGCACCGACGGGCCGCGGACGGCGCAGAGCGCGGCGAGCGCGGCGGGATCTCCCTCGCGCACACCCGTGGGTGTGACTGTTGCGCCGGACACGTACGTGCAGGCTAGCGCCAGCGGCTGACGGCGGAGGCGATGAAATCCGCCACCCACCCGGTGGTTGGGGGTGCGGGACGGACGCCGCGACGCCGATCGGCCCGCGCGCTCTACAGTCGGGCGATCATGCGGCTGCTGTTCGTACTTGACCAGTGGCCGGAGCTGTCGGAGACGTTCGTCGTCAACGAGCTGCAGGCCCTGCGCCATCTCGGCCACGACGTACGCGTCCAGGCCGCTGTCGCGGCCGCGCATCCCAACCCGGAGGCGCCGGACGACATCGACGTCCACGTCCTTGCGCACGACGACCGCGCGCGTGGCGTGCGCGACCTGCTCTGGCTCGCGCGGCGCCGGCCGCTGGCCTGCGCGCGCGACCTCGCCCGCCGCCGGCGTTGGGGTCGCGCGGAGTGGGCGCGCCCGCTGCGCGCGCTGGCCCCGGGCGCGCGCCGGATCATCGAGCGCGGCGACGAGCACCTGCACGCGCACTTCGCGGCCGGCGCGGGGCTGGATGCGATGCGCCTCGCCGCGCTGACCGCGCGCAGCTTCAGCATCACGGCGCACGCCTACGACATCTTCCTCACGCCGCGCAACCTGCACGAGAAGCTCGAGCGGGCCGGCGCGGTGTTCAGTGGCTGCGACTACAACGTCGAGTACCTGCGCCGCACGGTGCCGCGGGCGAACGTGCACAAGATCGTCATGGGCGTCGACGTCGGCGCGTTCGAGCGCACGACGCCGCTGCCGCAGGGTCGCAGCGTGCTGGCGATCGGTCGCCTGGTGGAGAAGAAGGGCTTCGACGTGCTGCTCGACGCGGTCGCGCGGCTGCCCGACGTGACGCTGCGGATCGTCGGCGACGGGCCGCTGCGCGCGCAGCTCGAGGCGCGGGCGCAGTCCTGCGACGGGCGCGTCGTGCTGCTCGGCAGCCGGATGCCGGCCGACGTGCGGGCCGAGCTCGAGGGCGCCGACGTGCTGGCGATGCCATGCGTCGTGGCGCGCGACGGCGATCGCGACTCGATGCCCGTGGTCGTCAAGGAGGCGATGGCGATGCAGCTGCTCGTCGTCGCCAGCGACGAGGTCGGGCTGCCCGAGTGCGTCCTCTCTCCGTGGGGGTTCCTGGCGCCGCCGGGCGACGCGGTCGCCCTGGCCGCCGGGCTGCGCGCCGCGCTCGCCCTGAGCCCGGCGGAGCGCCGGTCGGCGGGGGCGCGGGCGCGCGCGTGGGTGCAGGCCAACAGCGACGTCGACGGCGAGACGGCGCGGATGGCGGCCGTGATCGAGGCGCTGGCGCGGGCGTCGCGCGGCTGAGCGAGCACTCTCTAGGGGTGCCCGCCCTGCGGCTGGGGCCGTGGGGGCGCCGGCGCCGCGAGCACGCGCAGCCGCGGGCTGAGGCCGATCGTGCGCCAGCCGGCGTTCATCGCCCAGCTCTGCTCGGGGGTGTCCTGCGGCGGATAGAAGCCGCGGCCGACGACGAGGAGGTCGAAGGCGCCGTGGCGCAGCGCCTCCTGGAACCGCGCCTGGCTGCGGTACGGCGTGAGGAAGCCGTCGACGAACTCGCCGACGTACTCGACGTCGTTGCCGATGCGAGTCCCGAACGCGGGCCAGACGGGCGAGAGGCCGCCCACCGACCAGTCCGCGGCCAGGCCGATGTGCTGGTCGCCCGGCGCCGCGCGCAGCAGCGTGTCCACGGCGCGGTCGATGCCCCGGTAGCGGCCGTCGTTGATCGCTCCTTCGATCCGGTGTGCGGCGGCGAGCCCGGCCAGCGCGGCCGCGACGGCGCCAGCGGCGAGCACGGCGCGGCGCGCCCGCAGGCGCCAGAGCAGCCAGGCGGCGGCCGCGAGCGCGGCGAGGCCGGCGGCGGCAAGCGCGATGTCGCGCAGGCCGGCGACCTCGTAGCCGCGGTAGGCGCCGGTCAGTGCCGCGGCGGCGAGCGCGGCCTCGAACAGCAGCCCGGCGACGCGCGGCAGGCGGCCCGCCACCCAGGCGGCGATCGGCAGCGCGATGAGCAGTGCCGGCACGGCGTAGCGCGTGTTGGCGTGCGCGAGCGAGGGGTCGCCGCGCAGGCCGAGCGCCGTCGCGGGGGTGACGGTGTACAGCAGGCCGAGCCCGGCGGCGGTCGCGGCGAGCACGAGCACGCGCGGGTCGGAAGCGGCGGGCCCGCGGCGCCGCGCCAGCACGAGGGCCGGCGCGAGCGCCAGGCCGCAGAGGATCGGCACGATCCCCAGCCCCTCGACGATCTCGCCGGCGAGCTGGCCGAGGACGCTGGCGTCGCCGGCGTAGTCGGCGATCGTGAACCCGGCCTGGTCGCGGATGACGTCGGGCGGCGCGTCGAAGATCGTGATCCCGAAGGGGGAGACCTTGAGCGGGAAGACGGGGTTGTCGGACAGCAGGAGGTTGCGCAGCAGCCAGGGCAGGGTCCCGAGCAGCGAGAGGCCGCCGACGATCGCGATGTCGGCCGCGGCGGGGCCGACGGGCGGGCTCGCGCCGTCGCCCCGCGCGCTGCGCCGCCGCGTGCGGTCCGCGAGCAGCCGGGCGCCTGCCCAGACCACCCCGACGGCGGCGACCGAGCTGACCCCGTACCACTTCGTGCCGGCGGCGATGCCGAGCGCGATGCCGGCCAGGACGAGGTCCGAGCGCCGTCGGCTGCGCGCATGGCGCAGGAGGAAGAGCACGCCGCAGGCGAACGTCGTCCACATGAGCGCGTCGGGCAGGGCCCGCGGGATCGTGGCGATGCCCACGACGGGGAGCGAGACGAGCGCGGCCGCGGCGAGCGCGGAGGCGGCGAGCGGCGCGCGCAGCTCGCGGGCGACGGCGAAGACGGCGACCGCGGTGGTCACGAGGAAGAACGTGATCGGCAGGCGGACGAGGAAGTCGTTGTGCCAGGGGATGACCGTGCTGAGCAGGACGACGTCGCCGTTGTTGGGGTAGTTGCCGTGCGCCAGCAGCGGGACGAACTGGTCGATCTGCCACATCGAGTGGTCCTGGATCCAGCGGCCGACGTTCGGCAGGTGGAACGTCAGCGGGTCCACGCCGACGAGCTCGTCGCCCGCCCAGCGGCCGAGGTCGGCGAGCGCGGTGACGGCCGCAAACGCGCCGGCGAGAGCGGCGAGCGCCCAGGAGGCCTGACGGCTGCCGGGCGGCGCGGGACGGTCGGCGGCGGGGGAGGGGTCGCCGGGGTCCGTCGCCCGCGGCGCGGCGGGCCTGACGAGCGCGGCGAGCCCGGCGGCCAGCAGGGCCGCCGCGATGACGGTCCCGCGCGTGAGGATCGCGAGCATGAGCGGCACGAGGTGGACCGCGGTGAGGATCGCGGTGCCGACCACGACGCTCGCCATCGCCAGCTCGAGCCGGTCGAGGTGATCGAGCCGGCGTCGCACGACGAGCGCCGTCGCCAGCCCGACGAGGGCCAGCATGAGCGCAAACAGCGCCATTCCGGCGAGAAAGTCCTGCATCGGCATGGGGCGCGCAGGCTAGACGACGGTGCGGGGGCGGACGCCCGGCGGAAGTCGGGCAGGGGTCCCGGCGCCCCGGACGGGTTCGGGCACGGCGGACATGAACGAGCGACACTTCGGCGCCCCTGCGCGGCCCAGGTGTCGGTCGTTCATGGATGACATGAAGCAGCGACACCCGGGTCTCGCCGCGACGGCGAGGTGTCACTCGTTCATGCGCTGGGGCCCACTGCCGATCGCCTCCCCGCGCTGGCCCGGCAGACCGAGAGCCTGCTCCTGGCGATCCTCCGGCCGTCCTCGTCGACCTGCGCTCCCGGCTGCTCATGCCCGCGCCTGCCTGAGGCGGCACGTCGGCGGCCCCGCCGCCTCCGTATCGTGGCGCTGTGAGAGCGCCCGCCCTCGTCTCGATCCTGATCGTCACCTACGACCACGCCGAGGAGATCGACGCGTGCCTCGACGGCGCCCTCGCGCAGGCGGCCGAGGGACTCGACGTCGAGGCGATCGTCGCCGACAACGCCTCGCGGGATGCGAGCGTCGAGCGCGTGCGCGCGCGGGCGAAGGCCGACGAGCGGATCCGGCTGATCGAGATGGGCGCGAACACCGGCTTCGCCGCCGCCGTCAACGCCGCGTTCGTCGCCGCCCGCGGCGACCATGTCCTCATCCTCAACCCCGACTGCGTCATCGATCCCGGCGGCGCGGCGGCGCTGCGCGCGCGGCTGCGCGCCCGGCCCGAGGTCGGCCTCGCGGCCGCGCTGCTGCGCGATCCGGATGGCACGCCGCAGCTGTTCGCGCGCCGCGACCTGCGCCTGGCCGGCGCGCTGCTGGGCTTCACGAGCGTCGGCCGGCGCATCGACGCCCGCCGCGGCGGCCGCGCGCTCGCCAACCGCCGCTACGAGGATCTCTGGGCCGACGGCCCGCCGCGCGAGCCGGTGGCGGTCTTCTGTCCGGCGGCCGCGTGCGTCATGGCGGCGCGCACGGACCTGCAGCCCGCGCCGTTCGACGAGCACTTCGCGCTGTTCTTCAACGATGGCGACCTCTGCGCGCGGCTGGCCCGCGCCGGCCGCCACGCCGAGATCGTCCCGCAAGCGACCGCCACCCACGGCTACGGCACGAGCGTGGCTCGCGCCCAGCACGCCGACCCGGCGCGGATGCGCGCCGAGTGGGTGGCCTCGATGCGCCGCTACGCGGGCCGCTGGTGGCCGCGGCCCGCGCGCGCGGTGCTCGCCACCGCGCTGCTCGCCGACGCCGTGGTCGGCGCCGCGCTGTGCCTCGCCCGGTGCGAGGACCCCCGCGAGGTGCGCGGCACGCTGGGCGGGCTCGGGCTGCCGGGTGGGCCGCCGCCGCTGCTCACGCCGGTGCCACGACGCGGCGCACAGGGCCGGCGGTGAACGACACGCCGGACGTCCCCGGCGGCCGGCCCCGGGCGGGCACCGGCCTGCGCATCCGCGCCGCGCGCGGCACGATCATCAACACCGCCTTCCTCGTCGGCGTCAACACGCTGAACCTCATCCGCGGCTTCCTCGTCGCCGCGTTTCTGACGACGTCGGACTACGGCGTCTGGGGCGTCATCCTCGTCGTCCTCTACACGCTCATGTTCCTGCGCCAGGTCGGGATCGGCGACAAGTTCATCCAGCAGGACGAGGAGGATCAGGAGCTCGCGTTTCGCAAGGCGATGACGTTCGAGTTGTCGATCGCCGGCATCGTGCTCGCCGCCGGTCTCGTGCTCGTGCCGGCGATGGCGCTCGTCCTGGGCAACGAGACGATCATCGCGCCCGCGCTCGTCGCGCTGCTCGTCGTCCCCGCCCAGGCGCTGCAGGCGCCGCTGTGGATCTTCTACCGCGAGATGGACTTCGCGCGCCAGCGCAAGCTGCAGATCACCGACCCGATCACCGGCTTCGTCATCGCCGTCGCGCTGCTCGTCGCGGGCTGGGACCACTGGGCGCTGATCGTCGGCGTCGTCGCCGGCGCCTGGGTGGGCGCGATCGTGTCGCTGCGCGCGTCGCCGTACCGCTTCCGCTGGAGCTTCGATCGCGCGACCGCGCGCTCCTACGCCTCGTTCTCCTGGCCGTTGTTCTTCGCCGGCATGTCGGGGATCGTCGTCGGCCAGGGCCTGCTCATCGTGGGGGAGGCCAAGCTCGGGCTGGCCGGCGTCGGCATCATCGCGCTGGCCTCGACGATCTCGCAGTACTCCGACCGCGCCGACCAGGCGATCACGCAGACGATCTACCCGACGATCTGCGCTGTGAAGGACCGCGCCGAGCTGCTCTACGAGGCGTTCGTGAAGTCCAACCGCCTGGCGCTCATGTGGGGCGCGCCGTTCGGCCTCGGCCTGGCGCTGTTCGCCGAGGACATCGTGCGGTTCGGCATCGGCGAGGAGTGGCGGCCGGGGATCGGCCTCATGCAGGCGATCGGCGTCTCGGTCGCCATCCACCAGATCGGCTTCAACTGGGATGCCTTCTACCGCGCGCGGGCCGACACGAAGCCGATCGGAATCGCCGCCGCCATCGCGATCGTCGCGTTCCTGGCGATCGCACTGCCGCTGCTGGCGATCGAGGGCCTGGCGGGGCTGGCGATCGCGACGCTGCTCGTCGAGGCGGTGAACTTCGCCGTGCGGATGTTCTACCTGCGTCGGCTGTTTCCGGACTTTCGCTTCCTGCGCCACACGGTCCGCGCGCTCGTGCCCTCGGCGCCCGCGGTGGCGCTGATCCTGGCGATCCGGCTCGCCTTCGGAGAGGAGGCCTCGCTGGCGGTGGCCCTCGCGCTCGTCGCCGTCTACGTGATCACGACGCTCGGCGCGACCGCGCTCGTCGAGCGCCGGCTGCTGCGCGAGATCCTCGCCTACCTGCGGCGCCGGCCGGCTCCGGGTACGGCGGCCTGACTCAGCCGGTCAGGCCGCCGATCACGCCGATGCCGAGCAACCATGGCCCGACGAGCAGCGCGAACCGCGACGCGCCGATCAGCCATTCGAAGCGCCCCTCCGCACGACCCCCTCCTCGTCGCGCCCGGCACGCGGGCGCATCCAGCTGACCGCACCCCCTTGCGGCGGGCGCCCCCGGCGATCTCCCGCAGACGCTCCTGCGCGACCGGCGGATCGCCCTCCGGTGGGCGCTTGGCGGCGATCGCGGCCACGAGATCGTGGTGGCCGGCTCGCTTCAGCGCGCCGCCTCGCGCAAGAACGCCATGAGCGCCAGGTGCACCTCGCGCTCGATCTTCGGATAGATCCTCGGGACGGGCTGAAAGCCGCCCTCGCCGTCGGTGTCGTTGCCGCACTCCAGCGTGTAGGCGATCACCCGCTCGACCGGCGGGTCCTCGACGAACTGCCGGCTCGCGGCGTAATCGGAGGCGGTGCCGGTCGTCGGGTAGAGCGCGAGGCCGGGCTCGACGGCGTATTCCGAGCGCGCCCGGGCGCGGGGGTCGCTGCCGGCCCCCTCGATCATGGCGTCGTGCATCGCGGTGCCGATGCGGACGTGCTCGTCGAGCAGATCGGCCGGGATGAACTCACCGTAGGGGCCGCCGACGCCGCCGTCGCGGCGGCCGTCGAAGGCCGGGTTGCGGAAATTCTGGGCAGGGTCGCGCGACTGGTTGGAGTCCATCCCCCAGGGAAAGAGGATCTTGCGGCTGAAGGAGTGCACGTCGACGTAGAACTCCGCCTGCCGGTCGCGCAGGATGCTTGCGACGTTGCGCGACTCGGGCTCGGACAGCGCCGACGGGCCGACGTAGACCTGGAAGTCGCAGGGGTCGTTGGAGGCCGACACGGCGATGTCGCCGGCGTCGTTGTAGTAGCGCTCGAAGTCCCACGCGAGATCGAAGTTGCGGTTGAGGTCGACGCCGGTGCACGCGGGCGCCGAGCCCGGCCGGCCAGGGCGGCGGTTCTTGCGCCACATCGCGTTGTTGGCCGAGGCCTGCGAGAACGCGCGCCCGTCGGGGTTGATCAGCGCCAGCACGCTGAAGTCCAGGCGCTCGACGATCCGCTTGACGTCCGCGGCGGGGATCGCGGCCGCGGCGTAGACGATGTCGCGCGCCGGCGCCGTGTCGGTGAACGCGGGCACGACGAAGTCCGCGCCGGCCTCATAGGCGCTCAGAAGGCGGTCGAGCAGGCTCAGCAGCGCGTCCGGCGGCGCCCACTCGCGTGCGTGGATGCCGCCGCTGATCAGCACGGGGCGCCCACCGTCGGCGCCGCTGATCGTGACGTAGGAGATGCTGCGCCCCTCGTGCGAGCGGTTGGGCGCGGCGGTGCGCGTGCAGACGTCCGGGTGGTCGGCGGCCAGCCGCGCCAGCTCGGCCTCGATCGCGCTCACCGTGGAGGGATAGGCCACGCGCGTGCGCCTAGTCGGCCTGTGCCTCGCGGGCGTGATCGTCGTCGAGCTTGGCGAAGAGGGCGCCGCGCTGCTCGCTCAGCTCGTCCGGCTCGACGACGGACTCGACCTCCAGCCCACGCTCGCGCAGCGTCGCCAGCGCCTCGTCGGAGGCGTAGCCCGACACCTGCCAGCGACCCTCGTCGAGGCGCCGTGCGCTCGTCCGCTCGAAGTCCAGCCCGGCGACCTCGCCGAGCCGGCGCATGGGCTCCGTCGGCCCGGCGATGCGTACGAGCTGCACGGCGCGCCTCACGAGCGCTGCTTCGACTTGACCCGGAGCTTCATCGACTGGCCCTCGTGGATCGTGCAGACGATCGTGTAGAGGCCGGCCCGCGTGACCTTCTTGGAGTAGCTGCCGCTGCGCTTGTCGGTGGACTTGAACTTCACCGGGCCCTTCGTGACGGTGACGTTGTGCGGCTTCTTGCCCGCGAAGTTCCACCTCACCGTGTCGTTCTTCTTGACCGTGACCGTGGGCACCCCGCTGTTGCGCACGAAGTAGTTGTCGCCGACCTTGACGGCCTTCGTCGCGGCGAAGGCGGCAGTCGCCACCGCAGCGGTAGCGGCGGCGGTGGTCGCAGCGGCGGTGAGAAGGACGACAGGCCTGCGCATCGCGACATCCTTTGCATCGATGTGGTCCAGCGGACTATTCCACGTCGAGCGCGGATGCGCCAATGACAACCGGCTCGCGCAGCAGCGCGTCGATCTGCCCCATCGGCGCGGTCCGGCGGGCCTGGATCGCGCGGCGCTCGCGCAGCGCGCGCGGCAGTCCCGCCAGCCCCGCCACCCGGCCGGCGACCTCGACCGCCACCAACCGCCGCGGCCGGTTGGTGCGCAGCTCCAGCGCCCAGCGCCGCGCCAGCGAGCGCACGCCGGTCCGCGGCAGGCAGCGCACCGCACACCAGGCGCTGTTGCGCGCGACGTAGAAGCGCGCCCGGGCGTGCGACCGCGTCGTGGCGCCGAGGCGGTGCACGACACGGGCGCTCGGCACGAGCAGCGCGTGCCAGCCGGCCAGGACCGCGCGGAAGGCGAGGTCGACATCCTCGTAGTACAGAAAGAAGCGCTCCTCGTAGCCGCCGAGCGCGTCGAAGACGTCGCGCCGGAAGACCGGCGCCGCCCCGGGCGCGGCGAAGACCGCGTACGGCTCGGCCGGCAGCGCGTCCAGCGGCTGGTCGCGCAGCAGCTTGTAGGCGTAGCCGGCCGCCGCGTACTGGTCGCCGGCGCTCTCGATCCGGCCGGTGGCGGCGCTGACGAGCACGCTGCCCAGCGCCCATGTCCGCTCGTCGCGCGGGGCGGCGGTCAACTGCGCCAGCCAGTCCGGCGCCGGGGTCGCGTCGGAGTTCAGGACGCAGACCCACGGAGCCGACGTCGCGTGCACCCCGCGGTTGGCACCGCCCGCGAACCCGAAGTTGCGCCCGAGCGCGACCACGCCGACGCGGGGGTGGTGCGCGCGCAGCAGCGCCAGCGAGCCGTCGCGCGAGCCGTTGTCGGCGACGACGATCTCGTCCGGTGCGAGCGTCTGCGCGGCGAGCGCGGCGAGGCAGGCGGGCAGCAGCCGCTCGCCGTCGTAGTTGACGATGACGACGGCGACGCCGGAGCCCGCGGATCCCGCCACGGCTACGGGCCGGGATCGAACTGGGCGATGAACGCGTCGATGTCCGGGCTGGAGAGCGCGTCGACGCGCTCCTTGACGAGCTCGGTCGGCCAGTCCCACCACCTGATCCGCAGCAGCGCCTCGACCTGCTCGTCCGAGAAGCGGCGGCCGATCTCCTTCGCCGGGTTGCCGACGACGATCGCGTACGGCCGCACGTCCTTGGCCACCACCGCCTTCGTCCCGACCACCGCGCCGTCGCCGATCGTCACGCCCGACATCACCGTGCAGCCGTTGGTCACCCAGGTGTCCGAGCCCACGACGATGTCGCCGCGCCCGTGGGTGAAGCCGTCCTCGTGGGCGCCCGGCAGCTCGAGCATCGCCCGCAGGCCGTACAGCGAGACCCACTCGACGCGGTGCAGGCCGCCGACGTAGAAGTCCGCGTCGGGCGCGACCGAGGCGAAGTTGCCGATGATCACGCGGCCGCTGTCGCCCTTGTACTTGACGACGTTGGGGGCGTAGTAGCTCATGGTGCCCATGACGAGCGTGCCGTCGGCGATGTACTCCTGCGCGCGGTCCTGCAGCGCGACCGTGCCCTCGGCGTTGTTCAGCGTGCGCCGCAGGTGCTGGACGGCGTCGACGCGGGCCTTCAGCCGGCGCGCCTCCTGGACGACCCGGCGGGCCTGACCGGCGGCGCGTCGGACGGGGCTCGGCATCGCGCGGAGTCTATGACGACGGCGACGCACCGCGGCGCCGCAGCCGCACGAGCACGACGAGCACGACGAACGCCAGCACGGCCACGACCGCGGTCGACAGCGGCCCGATGATCGTGTCGACCTCCTCGAACTGGCGGCCCAGCACGATGCCGGCCCCGATCAGGACGCTGTTCCAGACCGCCGAGCCGAGCGTCGTCAGCGCGACGAACCCACCCAGGTGCATGTGGGCCATCCCGGCCGGCACCGAGATGACCGAACGCAGGCCGGGCACGCAGCGCCCGAACAGCACGAGCCAGACGCCGTGACGACGAAAGCGTGCGTCGACACGATCGAGGTCGGCGGCGGTGACGCGGCTGAAGCGGTGCGTGGCGAGGATCGCCCTGCGGCCGCCGCGACGGGCGATCCAGTAGAGGATCAGCGCCCCGGTGACCGAGCCCGCGGTGGCGGCCAGCAGCGCCGGCAGCAGCACCAGCTCGCCGCGCGCCACCTCCCAGCCCGCGAAGGGCAGGACGATCTCCGACGGGATCGGCGGGACGAGGTTCTCGGCCAGCACGACGGCGAACAGGCCGACGTAGCCGGCCGAGCGGATGAGGTCGGTGATGGCGGCGACCACCCCCGGTACGCTCGCAGAGTGGCCGTCGATCCCGCGCTGGCGGAGCTCTACGAGGGCAAGACCCAGACGTACGCCGCCTTCGGCAACGGTGCGATCGCGGCGCATGCCGAGCGCCTGCTGCCCGACGGCGGCCGCGTGTTGGACATCGGCTGCGCGTCGGGCGGCCTGCTCGCGCTGCTGCGCGCCCGTGCCGGCCATCTCGCGGGCCTCGAGCTGTCCGCCACCGCCGCGACCGCGGCCGCGCAGATCGCCGACCACGTGGTGCAGGGCGCGCTCGAGGACCCGAACCTGCCGTTCGAGGAGGACGCCTTCGACCTCGTTGTGCTCGCCGACGTGCTCGAGCACCTCGCCGATCCCTGCGCGGGGCTCGGGCGGGCCGTGCGCTGGTGCCGGCCCGGCGGAGCGGTGCTCGTCAGCGTGCCGAACGTCGCGCACTGGCAGGCGCGGCTGACGCTGCTGCGCGGGCGCTGGCCGCAGACCGAGAGCGGCACGTTCGACGCCGGCCACCTGCGCTGGTTCACCCGCGACGCCGTCGTGGCGCTGCTGCGCCACGCCGGGCTGCACGCGGTCGAGCTGGACGCGATCGTGCCCGCGCTGCGCAACCACGCGCCTGCCGCAGCGGGGCCGCTCGTCCGCCGCCTGGAGCCCGCCTGGCAGTCGCTCGGGCGCCGAGCGCCGGGGCTGCTCGGCTACCAGGTCGTCGGCGTGGGCCGGCGACCCGCCGGCTGACGTCAGCGCGCCGCCGGCGTCCGCGCGTCAGGCATCGATGCCGGCGTCGATCGCGTCGTCCACACCGCGACCGTGACATATCCTGCCGCCCCCATGGGGCTGCGCGACGTTCGCTACGACATGAACCACGGCGCCGCCCGGCGCATCCTGATGCCGACCCTCGAGCGCTGGGCCGCCGCGCACGCGCCCGGCGCCGAGGTGCTCGAGGTCGGCGCCGGCCACTACGACCACCGCCCGTTCTTTGCCTGCACGCTGACGAAGTTCGACGCCGACACCACGCAGAACCCGGACATCGTCGGCGACGCGCACGCGATGCCGATGGCGGACGACCGCTTCGACGCCGCGCTGGCGATCAGCGTGCTCGAGCACGTCGACGACCCCTACCAGGTGGTGCGCGAGATGTACCGCGTCCTCAAGCCGGGCGCGCCGGTGCTGGCCTGGATCCCGTTCACCTTCGGGGTGCACGGCTTCCCCGAGGACGTCAGCCGCTTCACGGCCTTCGGCATGCGCCGGCTCTTCGAGCGCGCCGGCTTCGAGGTCGAGCGGATCGACGAGAAGCCGTACTCGGGCGCGTTCCTGCAGGCGACGAACCTCGTCCACTTCGTCCTGCCGCGCACCGATCATCGCCGCTGGGTGCGGCCGCTCAACAAGGCGCTGTTCTTGATCTTCCGGATGGGCTATCCGCTCGACGAGCGCTTCGGCAAGCTCAAGCTGAAGAACCTCTACACGGGCGCCGAGATCGAGGCCCGCAAGCCGCGGTCCTAACCGCGGGCGGCCTTCGCGCCGTACATGCGGTTGACGCTGCGCAGCACGAACGGGCCCAGCGTGCTGGCGAACAGGGGCGTGAGGTGCGTGACGTCCTTGTGGACGAGGACGCCGCCCACGACCGGGAAGCAGAGCTTCGGGCTGCACATGAACCGCGTCAGGTCGACGAGGTGCACGCGCGGGGTGCCGCGCCGGACCGCGGCGATCGCCGCGGGGTCGCGACGGATCGCGCTGCGGCGGCCGATCGCGCAGGCCGGACCAGGCCGCAGCCGGCGGCGGATCGCGCGCTGCACGCAGCCCGGCGTGCTGTCGCGCGCGACCGGGGTGTCGCGCAGGACGATGATCTCGCGGACCGTCTTGGGCAGGCGCCGCCAGGCCCGCAGGAAGCCCTGGATCTCGTACTCGCCGGCGTTGCGGCCGCGGGGGGCGCGGGCGCCGAGGCCGGCGAGCTGTGAGACGAACACGGTCCGGACCTTGGGATGGCGGCCGAACCAGGCGAAGACGGCGCTGCGCCAGCGCGTGCAGCTCGCGCGGCGCGCCCGGTCGGTGTCCGGCGGCGCCAGCGACAGCGGGCAGCCGGCGCGCGTGATCGAGTAGCCGCGCCAGCCGCGCGCCTGCGCGACGACCTCGAGCGCGCCGCGCCAGTGCGTCGCGTGGCTGTCGCCGATCAGCGCGATCGTGCGATCCGCGCGCGGCACGCTGACACCGAACGTGCAGGTGTAGGGCAGCTTCTGCGACGCGATCCTGCACGGCGCGTTGGGGGTCAGCAGCGCCTCGTCGGGAGCCGGCGTGACGGTGCTCGTCAGCTCGGCGTTGACGCAGCGATAGCGCGGGTTGCGCGACGCGGCACCGAAGCACGGCGGCTCGGCCAATGGCTGGATCTGTGCGATCACGTTGCCGTTGTCGGGCGCGCGGTCGACGCACCCCTCGGCCGCTGCGCAGCTCCACTTCGACAGCGCCTGCCACGAGTAGCGGCCCTGGCGCAGGTAGACGGCGCTTGGATCGAAGACGGCCTGCACGGAGCGGTCGTCGGGCCGGCTCACGCCGCCCGTCACGACGCCGTTGGCGACGGCTGCGCCGAACGGGTCCAGGCGCGAGAACGTCACGCCGGCGTCGTCGCCGTCCTCGCCGCCGCCGAAGACGCACACGCGCACCCGCGGCGTCGGCAGGGAGCCGTAGAACAGCTCTACGCACAGCGCCGGGCCGGACGCCCGGCCCAGCTGCGACGGTTCCCATGTCCCCTCGGTGGTGATCCGCATGACGAGCTGCGTGCCGCGCTGGCCGAAGGTCACCTTGCGCAGGTCCAGCGGGCTGCCGGGCGTGTCGGCGGCGTCGTCGTGCGCCAACGGCTCGCGATTGGGCGTGGCGGCGACGGCGCTCGTGGCGGCGATCGCGAGCAGCGCGACGGCGCATGAGAAGACTCTGAGGACTCGTGCGGCGGCGCTCACGGTCGGACATCATGCCCGGTTGGTATGAAACCTTGTCGCATCCCCGCGCCCGCCCCCGGCGCAGACCCCCCGAAGGAGTTGTTGCATTGACCGCGATCACCAGTCCCCGCCTGCTTCGTGTCATCGCCGTTTCCGCCTGCCTGGCGATCGGCGCCCTCGCCGGCACCTCGTCGCCGGCCGTCGCGGCGACGAAGACCTGCAAGCACGCGAGCACGAAGTACCCCAACGCCAACCCCGGCGGCTACTTCACCTCGCTGAAGGTCACCAAGACGACCTGCGCCAGCGGCGCGAAGCTCATGAAGGCCTACTACAAGTGCCGCCGCAAGGGCGGCCAGGGCGTTCAGGGCAAGTGCAGGGCCTCCAAGGTCAACGGCTACAAGTGCACCGAGAAGCGCCCCGCCAGCGGCAACAACGGCAGCGAGTTCAACGCGACCGTGACGTGCAAGACCGGCTCCAAGAAGATCGTTCACAGCTACCAGCAGAACCTCGGCTAGCCCCCGAGTTGCGGTCGGTCAGCCGGCGGCGGCGAACCGCACCACGCCGCCGTCGCGCTGCTCGACCACCTGCCCGTCGCTGACGAGCAGGTCGACGTGCCCGAGCACCTCTGACAGCGTCAGGTAGGCCTGCGTGACCGCGACGTTGCCCCACAGCGACTGCGCGATCTCGTAGGCCGTGAGCGGGCCGGCGCCGGCGATCAGCCCGCGGATCTTCTCCGCGCGCCGGTCGTGCAGCCGGAAGCGCTCGTCGATGAGCGCGACGTGGTCGGCGACCGGCTCGCCGTGGCCGGCGAGGACGAGGTCGACGCCCTCCATCGCCCGTGTCGCGCGCAGCGACTCGATGTAGATCTCCAGGGCGTGCGGGCGCTGCGCGGCCTCCCCGCCGCCGCCGCCGGCCGCCTCGATCGTGGCGGGCGTCAGCGGCCGCGAGATGAGCGGATTGGACGAGATGTGCTTGATGAGGTGGTCGGCGCCGAGCACGATGCCGCGCTCCTCGTCGTGGAAGATCGTGTCCGACGGCGAATGGCCCGGGCGATGGTGGACGCGCAGCGTGCGGTCGCGCAGGCGCAGCTGCGATCCCGCCGCCAGCGGCCGCGTGACGGTCGCCGCCGCGCCCCAGCCGCGATAGCTCTGCGAGACGCCGATCAGGGCACGGCGGACGTCCTCGGGAATACCGTGCTCGGCCATCACGCGCTCGGCGAACGCGTCGTCGCCATCCATCGCCTCGCTCCAGTGCTCGACCCACGGCGCGAGCAGATCCAGCGCGGCGACGTCGGCCCCCGATCGGCGGGCGAGGATCGCGACGAGCCCGAGGTGGTCGATGTGCTGGTGGGAGATGACGATCAGCCCGAGATCCTCGACGCTGCGCCCGTGGGCGGCGAGGGCGCGCTCGAGCGCGTCCAGCGCGGTGCCGGAGTTCGGGCCGCTGTCGACGAGCGTCAGCGGGTCGTCGTCGATGAGGTAGGTGTTGACGCGGCCGATCCGGAACGGTGTCGGGATCGGCAGGCAGTGGATGCCGGCGTCGGCGGCGCGGGCGAGCGCCGCGGCCGCAGGGGCGGCCGCCGGCTCGGTCACGAGCGGATGATCTCGAGCACCTCGTCGCGCCGGCGCTCCATGTCCTCCGCGGAGACCAGCGACTCCAGGCAGAGGCGCATGAGCGGCTCGGTGTTCGAGGTGCGCACGTTGAAGTGCCAGTCGTCGTAGTCGACCGAGACGCCGTCGAGGTGGCCGATCTGCGCGTCTGCGTAGCGCTGCTCGAGCGCGGCGAGCTTGGCCGGCCCGTCCTCGACGGTCGAGTTGATCTCACCGGAGATGAAGTACGTCGAGCGGTAGCGGTCCAGCAGCGTGGAGAGCTTGATGCCTTCGACGGAGAGCAGCTCGAGGATCAGCAGCGCCGGGATCGTGCCGCTGTCGGCGCAGTAGAAGTCCCGGAAGTAGTAGTGGCCGGAGACCTCGCCGCCGAACATCGCGCCCTCGTCGCGCATGCGCGTCTTGAAGAACGCGTGGCCGACGCGGTTGGGATGCGCCGTCCCGCCGGCCGCGGTGACCGTGTCGGCGACCGCGCGGCTGGCGCGCACGTCGTAGAGGATCGCCGCGCCGGGGCTCTTGCGCAGCAGCGACTCGGCCAGCAGCGCCGTGAGGAAGTCGCCGTCGACGAAGGTGCCGTTGTCGTCGATGAAGAAGCAGCGGTCGGCGTCTCCGTCCCAGGCGATGCCGAGGTCGGCCTGCTCCTCGACGACCTTGCGCATGATGAACTCCCGGTTCTCGGGCAGCAGCGGGTTGGGCTCGTGGTCGGGAAACTCGCCGTCGGGCGTCCAGTAGGCCGTCACGAGGTCCAGGCCGAGCCCTTCGAGCAGCGGGCCGACCATCGGGCCCGCCATCCCGTTGCCGCCGTCGACGACGACGCGCAGCGGCTTGACCTGCTGAGGGTCGATGAACTTCAGCGCGTCGGCGCGGAAGTCGTCGTAGATCCCGACCTCCTCGACGCTGCCGTGCTCGCTCTCCGGCTTCATGGCACCCAGTCCGGCCTCGATCGTGCGGCGGATGTCCTGGATCCCGGCGTCGCCGGAGAGCGCGATCGCGCCCTCGCGCACGAGCTTGGCGCCCGTGTAGGCCTTGGGGTTGTGCGAGGCCGTGCACATGAGGCCGCCGTCGAGCCCGCGCGCGCCGACGAGCCAGTAGAGCATCTCGCTGCCGACCTGGCCGGCGTCGATCACCGTCGCGCCCTCGCCGACCATGCCGTCGCGGTAGCGCGCGGCGAGCTCGGGGGCGCTGAGCCGCATGTCGCGCCCGAGGCCGATGCGCAGCGCGTCGACCGGCTTGCCGCCGAGGTCGGACAGCACGCGCGCGAACGCGCGCCCGATGGAGTGAGCGACATCGCCGTCGATCTCGTCGCCGTAGAGGCCGCGGACGTCGTAGGCCTTGAAGATCTGTGCTGGAGCGGTGGTTGCCATGAGGTCGCGGATCGTAGTGTGAGGCCGATCGCTGCCGTGCGGCGGGATCGAGTGAGGGTCGGCGTTGCGCTGTCGCGCTGCGGGGTGCGGTGTGGCGGCGGCGTGCGCTGTCGCGCTGCGGGGTGCGCTGTCGCGCCGCGTCCGCGTGGTCGGCGGCGAACTGCGGCTTTGAGGCTGGGCGTGAGTCGCTGGGTCGTGGGCGGGTGGGCCAGGGCCGGCGTGCCGGGGGTGCTCGGGGTCCCGCCTAACGGTTGTTCCTCGTATCAGCGTTGGAGCGGCGTCTCCTTCGTCCGGCGGCCGCGACGCTTGGCGCGGTGGCCGGCGATCTGCCCGTCCCGGCGCAGACGATCGACGCGACCGCCGTCACGGCGTTCGGCGCGCTGCGCGAGGCGCTCGGAGCGGCGATGAGCGGCGCGGCCGTGCCGTCGCGGGCACGGCGCGCGCTCAACGACGCGGCCGCCGCCTGTCCGCGCTCGACACAGCTGGCCGCCGACGGAACGCGGCGTGTCCGCTACCACGCCGACGATCCGACGCAGATCGCGCTGGCGGCGATCGCCGCGGAGACGATCGCGCTCGTCAGCGGCCCGCGCGCCCGCGATCTGCGCGCCTGCGACGCGCCCGGCTGCGGCGTCGCCTTCCTGCGGGACCATCCGCGCCGTACCTGGTGCTCGCCCGCCTGCGGCAACCGGGCACGCCAGGCCCGCCACTACGCGCGACAGCGCGACTAGAATCCGCACCAATGTCAGGCCACTCCAAATGGGCTTCCATCAAGCACAAGAAGGCCGTGGTGGACTCACGCCGCGGCAAGCTGTTCACGAAGCTCGCCCGCGCGATCACCACCGCGGCTCGTGACGGCGGTGGCGAGCTCGAGGGCAACCCGGCGCTGCAGCTCGCCGTCCAGAAGGCGCGCGATGCCTCGATGCCGAAGGACAACATCGAGCGCGCGATCGCCAAGGGCACGGGTGCCGGCGCGGACGCGGCCGCCATCGAGGACGTCATGTACGAGGGCTACGGCCCCGGCGGCGTCGCGCTGCTGATCGAGGCGATGACCGAGAACCGCAACCGGACCGGCGCCGACGTGCGCCACCTGCTCACCAAGCACGGCGGCAGCCTCGGTGCGCCCGGCTCGGTCTCCTACCTGTTCGACAAGCGCGGGCTGATCCTCGTCGACGCCGAGCGCTACTCCGAGGACGACCTCATGCCGGCCATCGAGGCCGGCGCGGAGGACATCGCCGCCGAGGAGGAGATCTTCGAGATCACCACCGAGCCGGCCGACCTCACCGCCGTGCGCGCCGCGCTCGAGGAGGCCGAGATCGAGCTGCAGTCCGCCGAGATCGCCTGGCTTCCCAGCGTCCGCGTGCCGGTCGCCGAGGACGACGCGGCCAAGCTCATGCGGCTCATCGACGCGCTGGAGGACAACGACGACGTCGACGCCGTGCACGCGAACTTCGACATCGACGCCGAGATCCTCGAGCGGGTCGCCGGCTGAGCGCCGGCCGGGCCGTCTACTCCACCCAGGGCCGCGCCTGCTTGACCGCCAGCGCGCCGCGCGCGTCGACCTTGAACTCGACGTCCATGGCGAAGCCGGCCTCGCTCTGCTTGCCGTAGATGACCTTGAACCGCTCCTGGATCGTCGCCAGCAGCTCGGTCAGGCCGGCGATCTGCGCGGCGGTCATCACCGTCGCACCGTCCTTCGTCAGCGTCGAGCGCCGGATGTACTGCGTCTCGTACTCGCCGTGCTCGCCGATCGCCGAGATCAGCAGCTCGTCGGGCGTCGCGTTCGGATCGGGGTTCGTGACCAGCGATTCGCCGACCTGCACGTTGACGTAGAAGCCCGGCCAGACCGGGTCGTAGGGGTTCTTCGTCACCGCCACGCCGTTGGCGAGCTCGTCGTCGAAGTTCGGATGCACGAGCACGCCCATCGCCGCCGCGAGGTGGTCGATGCGGTGAAAGTCGCGCTCGTCGAACGCGCGCAGGTTCCACAGCGACGCCCACACCTGCTTGACGGTCTGGCTCAGGTCGCCCTCGTCGGGGCGGTGCGTAAAGGAGTCATACAGACCGGCGCCGTTGAAGCCCTCGAGGTCCTCGTTGTTCGTCGACGAGCGGCAGCGGATCGGGGTGCCGGGCGCGAAGCGCGTCTGCAGATCAGCGATCTGCCGCTCCAGCGCGGCCGGCAGGTCGGCCTTCTTGATCTGCTTGCGCAGCTTGTCGAGCGCCTGCTCGCGCAGCGCCGGGTCGGCCGCCGTCGCGGGGTCCTCGATGATCGCCTGCGCGTCGTCGTAGAAGCCGCCCTCGCGCATGAAGCAGTCATAGAAGTAGAAGGGGATCGCGTAGCCGTCGGGCGCGGTGCCCGCAGGCAGCATCCGGCGCAGCTCGGCGACGTTCGCCGCCTTCGCGCCGACGCGCTGAACGTCGCCGTGGCCGAGGTCGTCGAGGTCGGCGATCGTGGTCGCGGAGAGATCGCGCGGCGGCGTCTGCGGCTGCGTCGGGCGGACGCGCTCCAGCCAGGCCGCGACCTCCTCGGGCGTCGCGGACGCGAGCGTGAAGTCCTCCGCCGCGACCTCGTAGCGGACGACCTGCCCGAGCAGCGGCGCGATCTGCGGATCGGTGGCGGCGTCGCGGACGTAGGCGTTGGGCGTGTCGTTCTGCTTGGCCTTGAGGTTGATGTGCGACAGCGGCGTCTGCGGCGTCGCGCTGATGACGCCGGCGACGTGGCCGAGGTCGTTGGGCAGCGTCTGAAACAGCGCGACGTCGCGGATCGTCGGCGGCCGCGCCGCCGTCGGGTCGACGGCGGTGAGGACGCCGAAGCCCTCGCCGGGGTTCAGCGCGACGTAGGAGACGTTCGCGAACAGCTCGCTCGTGGCGATGGCGCGCACGCCGAGCTGCGCCAGCAGCGGCCCGTCCTGCTCGAACAGCGCCTCCTGGGTGTCGCCCGCCGGGTGATAGGCCAGCGTGTCCGCCGCGAACGGCATCGCGGCGCGCACGAGGTCGAAGGCGAGCGCCACGTGCCGCGCGCGCACCGGGTCAGTGGGCCAGAACTCGAGCGCGTAGAGGCCGGGCTCACCGCCGCCCGGCGGCTCGTAGCGGTCGTTGGCGATGATCGTGCCGGCAAGATTCGAGCGGTCGTCGCGGAAGTACGTGACCGCGTTGAAGTCCCGGTTGGAGATCTCCAGCCCGAGCCCGTCGGTGGCGAAGACCCAGTGGTACTGGAAGTTCTTCGTGTTGAGGAAGTACAGCTGCGGCGACGCGGTGTCCACGCCGAGGATCAGCAGCTTGCACTCCTCGGCGCCGAGCTGGCCGGGCACGTCGTCACGGCGCGCGAGGAGCTCGAACGTGGCGCGGTCGGGGATGCTGCGGGCGCCGATCTCGATCGGCAGCTGCGCGGGGGCTGCGGCGTCGGGGCTGCTCACGGTGCCTCTGCGAGCCAATCTACGCCCGGCCGAGCGCCGGGCGCAAGACCCATCGACCGCTGTGTGACGTACCTCTCAGAACGTCCGGGCTGGCTCTCGCCGGAGCCGGGCGCAGGGCGTCGCTCAGGCGGCTTCGAGCTGCCCGGTCCGCGCCAGCCAGCGGTCGACGACGAAGCCGCCGAAGGGCAGCACGGCGCCGGCCAGGACGGCGAGCGTCACCTGCACGCTCCAGCCCGCCGGCCGCGAGACGATCAGCGCCAGCGCGACGTAGGCCAAGAACAGCGTTCCGTGCAGCGGCCCCATCACGTCGACCCCGCCCTCGGAATGCACGACGAAGGCGAGCACGAGCAGGATGAGGAAGCTCGTGGCCTCGGCGAGGGCGACATAACGGAAGGTCTTCATCGAGAACAACGGACGGCTCCTTTGACGGCGGCGGCGGGCAATCCTAATCTCGCACGCCCTCGGACGGGCCGCGCACACGGGAGGCATCCGACCCGGCGCGCAGAATGAGCAGCCATGATCGTCCTCGGCATCGATCCCGGCACCGCGAACACCGGCTACGGCGTCGTCGAACGTCGTGGCAGCCGCCTGCTGGCTCTCGACGGCGGCGTCATCACCACCCGTCCCGAGGCGCCGCCGCAGATCCGGCTGGCGAACATCCACCGGCGCGTCTGCGAGCTGCTCGACGAGCACAAGGTCAGCATCCTCGCGATGGAGGATGTCTACTTCGGGCGCAACATCTCCAGCGCCTTCGCCGTCGGCCAGGCGCGCGGCGTCGTCATGCTCGCCGCCGGCCAGCGGCGCCTGCCCTGCGTGTCCTACACCCCCCAGCAGATCAAGTACGCGGTCTGCGGGTCGGGCCGCGCCGACAAGGACCAGGTCGCGCGGATGGTGCAGATCCTGCTCAGCCTCGAGTCGCCGCCGCGCCCCGACCACGCCGCCGACGCGCTGGCGATCGCGATCTGCCACGCCAACGGCGCGCCGCACGCGGCCGCCGTCGCCGAGAGCGTCGTCGTGCCCGAGCCCGGCGACATCGCCGAGCTGCGCGTCTCGCGCGGCCGCCCGGCGCCGCCGGCCGGCGACGAGGGCGCCGCCGACAGCGGCGACCTCCCAGCGACGTCGCACGACGAATGATCGCGCTGCTGCGCGGCGAGGTCGCGGTCCGCCGCGCCGACCACGTCGTCGTCCTCGCGGGCGGCGTCGGCTACCGGCTCGCCGTGTCGGCCGAGACGCTGCGCCACGTGCCCGCCGTCGGCAAGCCGGTCACGCTGCACAGCCACCTCGTCGTGCGCGACGACGCGCTCGCGCTCTACGGCTTCGCCCACGAGCAGGAGCGCGACCTGTTCCTCGCGCTCATCGGCGTGCAGTCGGTCGGCCCCAAGGTCGCCCTGGCCGTGCTGAGCGGCGGCACGCCCCGCGAGCTCATCTCGGCGCTTGCGGCAGGCGACGTCGCGCGGCTGCAAGCCGTGCCCGGGATCGGCAAGCGCACCGCTGAGCGGATCGTCGTCGAGCTGCGCGAGAAGGTGGGGGGCGCTGCGCTCGAGGAGGAGATCGTGATCACCCGCTCCGACAGCCCGCAGCGCGTCGCCCGCGACGGGCTCGTCGAGCTGGGCTTCAGCCTCGTCGAGGCCGACGTGGCGCTGCGCGACGCGGTCGGCGAGACGCCCGAGGAGCTCATCGCCGCAGGGCTGCGCGCCGCACGCAGCTCGCTGGGCGACGCCGCGACCAGCGCCGGTGAGCGCCCGTGACGTCGGTGACGCCCCGCATCCAGACCCCGCTGCTGCTCGAGGAGGACGAGCTCGATCGCTCGCTGCGCCCGCGCCGCCTGGAGGACTTCGTCGGCCAGCCGTCGCTGAAGGAGCAGCTGGCGATCTCGATCCAAGCCGCCCGCGCCCGCGACGAGCCGCTGGACCACGTCCTGCTGGCCGGCCCGCCCGGCCTGGGCAAGACGACGCTTGCGCAGATCGTCGCCGCCGAGCTCGGCGTGCCGTTCGTGCAGACGGCCGGCCCGACGCTCGAGCGCAAGGCCGACATCGCCGCCTTCCTCACCGCGCTGCAGCCCAACAGCGTGTTCTTCGTCGACGAGATCCACCGCCTCCAGCGCGCGCTGGAGGAGACGTTCTATCCCGCGATGGAGGATCGCCAGCTGCCGATCACCGTTGGCCTCGGCGCCGGCGCGCGGATCGTGACGCTCGACCTGCCGCCGTTCACGCTCATCGGCGCGACGACCCGCACCGGCCTGCTGACCGCCCCGCTGCGCGACCGCTTCGGGCTCCAGCACCGCCTCGAGCACTACGGCATCGACGACCTCGCGACGATCGTCGAGCGCTCGGCGCGGATCCTCGACGTCGCGCTCGAGCGCGCGGGCGCACTCCAGATCGCCGGTCGCAGCCGCGGCACGCCGCGCGTCGCCAACCGCCTGCTCAAGCGGGTGCGCGACTACGCCGAGGTGCGCTGCGGCGGCGTCGTCTCCGCCGCCGCCGCCGACGCGGCGCTCGCGCTCATGGAGATCGACGACCTCGGCCTGGATCGCCTGGACCGCGAGCTGCTGCGCGCGCTGTGCACGAAGTTCGAGGGCGGACCGGTCGGCCTGTCGACGCTCGCGGTGACCGTGGGCGAGGAGCAGGACACGATCGAGGACGTCTACGAGCCCTACCTGCTGCAGTGCGGCCTGCTCAAGCGCACCCCGCGCGGGCGCGCCGCGACGAAGCGCGCGTACGAGCACATCGGCCTCCAACCGCCGGCCACCGCGCCCGACAGCCTGTTCTAGCGCGCGCCGCCGTCACCTGGACTCAGACCGCGCATCACCCGTGGTCTGCGCCGCAACTCCGTGCCGCGCCAAGCGGCCGCTGATCACCGCCTGGCGGCGTCCTCGGTCGTCGGTGTGCGAGCGGCACACCTTCCTCCCTGCGCCCTACCAGGTCGGCGCCGGCAACCACCTGACACGACACGGAGTCACCCCGCAGACCACTAGGCTTAGCAGCGCAATGGCACACCTCTTCATCTGCCCGAACTGCGGCAACCGCAGCTCGGAGACCGACCGCACCGCCGGCTTCTCGCGCCAGGCCAAGGGCTGCACCAAATGCGGGTTCGGATTTCTCTTCGAGTTGCTCGACGACTACTACCCGGCGCCCAACGCCGCGTTCTTCGTGTGCGACCAGGAGGGACGCGTCATCGGCTGCGGTCGCGGCTCCTTCGAGCTGACCGGCCTCAACGACGAGCGCGTCATCGGTCGCAAGGCCAACGAGGTCCTCGGGCTGCGCTTCGAAGACGGCAGCGACCACGTCAGCACCGTGCTCGAATGGGGCGTGCGGGCCCTGGGCAAGAGGGTCGCCGTCAACGCCGAGGGCGATCTGCCCGCCACTGCCACGGCGGACCTCTTCCCGGCGTATGACGACGACGGCGGACTGCTGCTCGTCCTCACGCCGGGTAAGTAACCTGCCGAGCAGACCTTCGTGAGCGATCGCCAGCGCAACCTCTTCGTCCTGCTGCTCGTCGCCGGGCTGCTCCTCGCATCCGCGGTCGTGCTGGCGACGAAGCCGACGAAGCTCGGGCTCGACCTGCAGGGCGGCGTCGAGCTCGTCTACCAGGTCAAGGCCCGCGCCGGGCAGCCGCCGCCATCGGAGGAATCGATCCGGGGCGCGATCGACATCATGCGCGAGCGCGTCGACAACCTCGGCGTCGCCGAGCCGGAGATCCAGCAGTCCGGCAACGACCAGATCAACGTCGCGCTGCCGGACGTCTCAGATCTCGACGACGCGATCCGGCAGGTCGGCACCGTCGCCCAGATGGTGTTCTATGACTGGGAGCCCAACGTCATCGGGCCCGACGGCAAGCCGGAGCCGACGAACGCGGCCGTCACCGGTGGCCAGGCCGCCGGCGATCCCTCCGCGGGACTGACGCTCTACAACGCGCTGCTGCGCGCCGAGAAGCGCCCCGCCAAGGTCGAGCCCGACAACTCGCGCGACGGCCCGCTGTACTTCGCGGTCGATCGCGCGGCAAAGCGGGTCTTCGGCCTCGGCGAGGAGTCGCGCGCCGACGCGCTCGCCAACGTGCCCCGCGACCGTCGCGAGAAGGCCGACGTGATGACCGTGCAGCCCGACACGGTGGTCGTGCGCGCCCAGAAGCCCGAGGACGGACCGGAGCCCAACAGCTGGTTCGTCCTGCAGGACGACGTCGCGCTGCAGGGCAAGGAGATCAAGGATCCCGAGCAGACCTTCGACCAGGGCGCGGGCAGCTCCAACCAGCCGATCGTCACGTTCAACTTCACCGACAAGGGCCGTGACACCTGGGAGCGCGTGACGCGCGAGATCGCTCAGCGCGGCCAGGCGAGCGTCGGGCTCCAAGCGACGGCCGAGTCGCTGCAGCACTTCGCGATCGTGCTCGACAACGAGCTCGTCTCCTCGCCGACGATCGACTTCCAGCAGTACCCCGAGGGCATCGACGCATCCAACGGGTCCCAGATCGAGGGCGGCTTCACGATCCAGAGCGCCCAGGAGCTCGCCAACATCCTGAAGACCGGCGCGCTGCCCGTGCAGCTCGACCTCATCTCCAACTCGCAGGTGTCGGCGACGCTCGGCCGCCAAGCGCTCAACCAGGGCCTGCTGGCCGGCGTCGCGGGCTTTTTGATCGTCGCGCTGTTCTTGCTCGTCTTCTACCGCGTCCTCGGCGTCATCGCCGTCGCCGCACTCGCCGTCTACGGCGTCTACTTCTTCGGGCTGATCAAGCTCATTCCCGTCGTCCTCACGCTGCCCGGCATCGCCGGACTGATCCTGACGCTGGGGGTGGCCGCTGACGCGAACATCGTGATCTTCGAGCGCGTCAAGGAGGAGATCCGCGGCGGCAGATCGATCGCCTCGGGCATCGCCACGGGCTACAAGAAGGGCCTGACGGCGATCATCGACGCGAACGTCGTCACGATCATGGTCGCCTTCATCCTCTTCGTCCTGGCGACGTCGGGTGTCAAGGGCTTCGCGCTGACGCTGGGACTCGGCGTCATCGTCTCGCTGTTCACCGCGGTGCTGGCGACGCAGGCGATCCTCGGCGCGATGGGCAAGTCGCGGCTGCTGACCAAGCCCAGCGCGCTCGGCGCGAGCGAGAAGAAGTCCGACCGCCTGCGGCTGGACTACATGGGCTACTCGAAGTGGTTCTTCAGCGCGTCCGGCGTGATCCTGCTCGTCTGCGCCCTGGCGCTGGGCTCGAAGGGCATCAACTTCGGCATCGACTTCGAGTCGGGCACGCGAATCAGCGTCCAGCTCACGCAGGACGTCGACGAGAACGCCGTCCGCGAGGTGATCACTGCCGAAGGGCTGGGCAACGCCGAGATCCAGAAGGTCACCGACCTCGAGGGCGCCAAGGGCAAGAGCGCGTTCCAGATCTCGACGGACAACCTCAGGCCGGCCGAGGTCACGAAGGTCCGCGACGCACTCGAGCAGAGATACGACCTCGCCGACACCCCGGACTCCACGTCGATCGGACCGACGTTCGGTCAGACGGTCGCCGAGTCGGCGATCATCGCCATCATCGCGTCGCTGTTCGTCATCTCGGCGTACATCGCGCTGCGATTCGAGCCCAAGTACGCCGTTCCGGTGCTCATCGCCGTCATGCACGACATCCTCATCACTGCGGGCGTGTACGCGCTCGTCGGCCAGGAGGTGACAACGGCGACGGTCGCGGCGTTGCTGACCGTCTTGGGCTTCTCGCTCTACGACACGATCATCGTGTTCGACCGCATCCGGGAGAACGTGCCGCGCATGCCGCGGGCGGCGTTCTCGCAGATCGTCAACCGCTCGATGTCCGAGGTCATCGTGCGATCGCTGGCGACGAGCTTCTGCTCGGGCCTGCCGGTCCTCGCGCTGCTGCTGTTCGGCGGCGAGACGCTGCAGGCGTTCGCCTTCGCGCTGCTGGTCGGCACGATCTCCGGCACGTACTCGTCGGTCTTCATCGCCGGCCCGGTGTTGACGCTGTGGAAGGAGCGCGAGCCCGTCTACCGCCGGCGCCACGCGCGGATCGCCGCCGAGAACGGCGGCATCGTGCCCCCCTACGCCACCGGCTCGGCCAGCGAGCAGGTCGACCCCGACGCCAAGCGCAAGCTGCGCCGCGGCGGCCGGCTGACCGCGCCCGACGATCCCACCGGCACCAGCGTCTCGCGCGAGGAGTTCGAGGAGCTCGTGCGCGATCTGCACGTCGATCCGGTGCCGCGCGGCGCGGCGGTCGCCGACAAGCCGAAGGCCAGGACGAAGGCCGCCAAGCCCGCCGCGACGCCCGCGCCACGCGACGAATCCGCCGACGCGCTGCCCGAGGATGTCACGATGGCATCTCCTCCCAAGAACACGCCCGCGCCGAAGCGCCGCAAGAGCTCGGCCGCGGCCAAGCGCCGCTCGAAGCACGGAAGGCCACGCTGAATGGGACTGCTCGCCTGGACGATGATGGGACTCGCCCTCTGGCACTTCACGGTGTTTTTGCCCGACCGTTGCTGGGCCGGGATCATCGGCGCGTTCCTCGGCTGCGTGTTCGGCGCGATCATCTTCGGCCTGGCCATCCACGGCTTCGCGATCCCCGGCCAAGACGGCACGAACCTCCTCACGACGATGGAGGCGATTCCCGGCACGGTGCTGGGCTACGGCCTGATGTACTGGCTCGGATCGCGCCAGGAGGCCGCGGAAGCGGCCGCGAACGACGAGGCGCTGCCTGCGTAAGCGGCGGCCGGGCAGGGATTTGCGCGCCGCGCGCGTATTGATCGGGATGCCCTCCTCCGGAGCCGGCTCGCAGCGCATCGTCGTCATCGGCGGCGGCGGGCACCCGCCGTCCGACGCGCCCGCTGCGCAACCGCACGGTGGGCGTGAGCCCGCGCCACGGCGGGAACCCTCGGCGGGGACACGAGCGATGCAGCAGAGTGGATGGACAACCCGGCGGCTGGGCGTCGCCGCCGTGCTCGGCGCGGCGGCCGTCATCGCCGGCGGTGTCGTCTTCGTGGCGAAGTTCGGCGGCGATCGCGGCCCCGGCGACAACCCGTTCATGGCGTTCGCCTTCGGGCTGTTCGTCATCGGGATGGTCGTGTTCTGCGCGTCGCTCGTCGCGCTGATCGGCACGGGGGTCAGCGCGATCGCCGAGACGCGCGGCTGGGCCCCGGCCGCGCTGATGGCATTCGCCCCGCTCGCGCTCGTCTGGCTGCTGTACCTCGCCGGCGCCGTCGGCTACGCGATCCCGGCCGTGCTGTCGCTGCTGCTCATCGGCGGCTTCGTCGTCGCGTTGAAGTAGCGGCGGTCACGCGCCGAACAGCGCCAGCAGCGAGCTGCCGCGCGATGTGCGGTGCAAGAGCACGCGCTGGCCGCGGCGCTCCCGGTGCACGAGGCCGGCCGCTCGAGGTGCTCGACCCTCGAGATCGACGATGGCGCATCGCGCTGACTGGATCGACGCGGAGTCGGGCGGCGACGGCGGGAGCTCAGCCGGCGCTGATGAGCTGATCGGCGGGCGCGTCGTTGTCGCGCAGCACGTCGGCGTCACCGGCGATCCGTTGCACCGCGGAGCGATCGAACGTCCGCGCTCCGCGTGAGGTCGAGCGGATCGCGGGCGCGAGCGGGCGGTCGGACGCCAGGAAGACGACGTTGCCGCCGCCCGGCCCGCCGTCGCCGGGATGCGCGACGAGGCGCACGTCGGCGAACACCTCCAGCAGCGTCGCCGCCTCGGCGCGCATGAGGTCGAGGGCGCCCTGGTCGATGAGGTTCAGCGCGTAGAGGCCACCGGGCCGCAGGACGCGGCGGATCTCGCGCGCGTACTCAGCCGTCGCCAGATGCCAGGGCAGCGAGCGGCTGCCGAAGGCGTCTGCGACGAGCACGTCGGCGGAGTCGGTCGGCTCGTCGCGCAGCGTCACGCGCGCGTCGCCCACCCGGACCCGCAGGTCGGGCCCGGTGCGCAGCGCCAGCCGCCGGCGCGCGAGCGTGACGAGCTCGCCGTCGACCTCCAGCACGCGGCCGCGCGACCCCGGCCGCACGGTGGCCACGTAGCGCGGCAGCGTGTAGCCGCCGCCGCCGAGATAGACGGCGTCGAGCGGGCCGGGCGGCAGCGCATCGATCGCGTCGCCGATCCAGCGGGTGTAGTCGAACTCGAGGTGGCCGAGGTCGTCGAGGTCGACGTAGGAGTGACGCAGGTCGTCGAGGATCAGCGTGCGCCCGCCGGATCGCCCGGGGTCGGCGGCGACGGCCGCGCAGTGGTAGTCGCTCTCGGTGTCGCACGGCGAGCCGATCGCGTAGGCGAGCGCGGCCAGCGTGACCGCGCCGGAGACGCAGACGGCGGCGATCTCGCGCGAGCCGAGGCCGAAGCGCACGGCGACGGACAGCGCGACGGCCAGCAGCAGGCCGCCGATGGCAAACACCGCGGTGCTCGTCGGCATCGACGGGACGAGCACGAAGCCGGTGCCGAAGGTTCCCACCAGCGCGCCCGCGGTCGCCCACGCCGAGAGGCCGCCGACGACGCGGCCGGTGTGCTCGAGGTCGTGCAGGCGCAGCTTCGCCACCACCGGGCTGACCGCGCTGAGCACGCAGGCCGGCGGGAACAGGATCATCATCGCGATGCCGAGTGCGGCGATCGCGCTCGTGCCGCGCACGGCGTCACCGAACGCCCGTACGAGCGGCACCGCGGCGATGCACAGCAGGCCGCCGGCGGCCAGCAGCAGCGGCAGCAGCCGGCGGCCGTCGAAGCGGTCGGCGGCGAACCCGCCCGCCGCGGCGCCGGCGGCGATCCCCGCCAGCGCGGCGCCGATGATCGCCGTCGTGGTCTCGAGCGTCAGGCCGACGTACGGCGCGAGCAGCCGCACGCCGAGGATCTCGAGCACGAGCACGGCTCCGGCGGCGAGGAAGACGAGGGCGTTGGCCGCGCCGACGCCGAGCGGCCGGGGCGGCGCCGGCGCGGGGGAGGTCACGCGGCTGATGGTAGGGACGGGCATGCGGGCACGCGCAGCAGGTTCGCGCGGGGTCGGGCACCTGGTCGCGCCCGGCGGGTTTTCAAGAACTGCATCGATGACGGGCAGGAGTTGGCGACCCGGTGGCGCTGGCGGTCCTCGCCACGTTGGTTGCGCATGGCGATGCATGGCCGCCACGCGGTGCTGCGCGCGGGGTGCGTGGCGACTTGACCCCTCCATCCGGGGTCAACTCACCACGCACGCCAGCCGGACCGGGGCGCGCGGCGCTCGCGGGCACCGACGCGGCTCCCTCGATGATGCAGTGAGACGTCGTCGAGACGAACCCGCCCAAAGTCCGCAACGGCCGCCCGGTTCCGTCGGGTCCGGCCCGTAGCTTCCCGGGCGTGCCGCCGGATCCGCCACGCCTGAAGATCGCGCCGTGCGACGTCGCCGCCGTGCTCGCGCTTGAGCGCGAGCTTGGCGTGAGCCACCCGACGGCGCAGGTCCTCGTGCGGCGCGGCTACGCCGACGCCGAGACCGCGCGCGCCTGGCTGGCTGCGGGCGAGCGCCACGATCCAGCGCGGTTCGCCGGGATCGACGATGTCTGCGCGCGCGTGCTCGATCACGTGCGCGGCGGCCGGCGCATCACGATCCACGGCGACTACGACGTCGACGGCGTCTGCTCGACGGCGATCCTCGTCAGCGTGCTGCGCAGGCTCGGCGCCGAGGTCGACTGGTTTCTGCCCAGCCGGACCGAGGACGGCTATGGGCTGTCGGCAGCCACGGTCGCGCGGCTGGCCGCGCGCGGGACGAAGCTGCTGATCACCGCCGACTGCGCGATCACCGCCGTCGACGAGGTCGCGGCCGCGCGGGCCGCGGGCATGGATGTCGTCGTCACCGACCATCACAGCCCGCGCGCGGACGGCGTGCTGCCGGACGCCCCGATCGTGCACCCGGCGATCTGCGGCTACCCGTGCGTCGATCTGTGCGCCGCCGGCGTGGCCTACAAGCTCGCCGGAGCGCTGCTGTCGGCTGCCGGCGAGGACCCGGCGCTGGCCGACCGCGACCTCGACCTCGTCGCCCTCGCCACGATCGCCGACTGCGTGCCGCTGCGTGGCGAGAACCGCCGCCTCGTGCGCGCCGGCCTGCGTGCGATGGCCGCGACGAAGCGGCCCGGCCTGCGCGCGCTCATGCGCGTCGCGCGCGCCGACCCGGCACGGATCGACACGGCGGCAGTCGGCTTTCGGCTCGCCCCGCGGATCAACGCCGCGGGCCGGCTGGAGCGCGCCGACGCGGGCCTGGAGCTCATGCTCACGCCCGACGAGATCCGGGCGGCGCAGATCGCCGACGAGCTCGACCGCCTGAACTGCGAGCGGCGGATGACCGAGACACGCATCCTCTTCGAGGCCGAGGCGATGGTGGCCGAGGCGGGTGAGCGGTTCTCCTACGTGCTGGCCGCCGAAGGCTGGCACAAGGGCGTCATCGGGATCGTCGCCTCGCGCATCGCCGAGCGCCACCACCGTCCGACGGTGCTCGTCGCCCTGGAACCTCATACCGCAGATCGAGGCGACCGCAGCGGCACGGGCTCGGGCCGCTCGATCCCCGGCTTCGACCTGCTCGCCGGTCTGAACGCGTCGGCGGCCCACCTGACCCGCCACGGCGGCCACCGCGCCGCGGCCGGCTGCGAGCTGCTCGCCGCGAACATCGACGCGTTCCGCGACGCCTTCGAAGCGCACGCCGCCGCCACGCTGACGCCGGAGGACCTCGTCGACGTGCGACGCGTCGACGCTGTCGTAGCGGGCGACGAGATCGGCCTGCCGCTCGCCGAGGAGCTGCAGGGCCTGGCCCCGTTCGGGATCGGCAACCCCGGCGTCACGCTGCTCGTGCCCGCCGCCCGCTGCAGCGACCCGCGGCCGATGGGGGAGGACGGCAAGCACATGCGCTTCACGGTCGCATCGGGCGCCGCCAGCGCCCGCGCCGTCGCCTTCGGCACGACCACGGTCGACTGCGACCACCCGCTCGACGCGACGTTCACGCTCGAGGTCAACGAGTACAACGGCAGCGTCGAGCCGCGCCTGCTGCTGCGCGACGCGCGGCCCAGCGCGCCGGCGCCGATCGAGCTCGTCGGCGAGCCCGGGCCGCAGCCGGGCGAGTACCTCGCCGCCGCGCTCGCCGAGCTCGCTCGGCCGCTGCCCGATCTCGCCCTCAAGCCGCGCGATCTGGTCGCGCCCGTGCGCGACCGCCGCGGCGGCGGGATCGCCGGGACGATCACCGCGCTGGTGGCCTCCGGCGAGCCCGTTCTCGTCGTCGCCGCCGACGCTCACGCGCGCCTGGGGCACCTGCGGCCGATCCTCGGCGGCTTCGCGCTGTGCTCGCACGATGCGCTCGAGCGCGACCCCTCGCTGGCGCGCTCCACCGCCCACGTCGTCATGCTCGACCCGCCCGCCGGACCGCTGCGCAGCCACGGGGCGGTGACGCACCTGACATGGGGCCCGCCTGAGCTACGCTTCGCTGCGCAGATCCATGAGCGTGAGTACGCACTTCGTGCTTCGCTCACCGCGACGTACCGGGCCCTGCGGGCCGCGGGCGAAGCGGGGGGTGAGGAGCTCGAGACGCTGCTTCGCGGCGATGCGAAGACGCCACGGCCGGCGGCACTGGCTGGACGCGTCCTCAGGGTCCTCGCGGAGCTGCACCTCGTCAGCCTCGACCCGGACAGCAGGACCGTGACGGTCCCGGCAGCCGAGCGCACGGCGCTCGAGCGGTCGGCGGCGTTCCGGGCATATCAGCAGCGCTACGAGGACGGACGCACATTTCTGAGCGAGGTGACAGCAAAGGCGGCGTGAGGGCTCCGGCCCGCCAGCGCGTCGTCACCGGCGCGCGCCGCGCGCCGGTCGATGCCGTGAGCGCGGGGCTGCACCCGCCCGTCGCGCGGGCGGACCTCACCGAGCTCGAGCGCAGCCTGCTCTCGGACGTCTTCGCGATCGTCGAGGAGCACGCCGACGCATCGGCGGTGAAGATCGACCGCAGCAAGGTCGAGGCGGCGTTCGTCTTCTCCTGCGAGCACCACGCCGACCAGCGCCGCATGTCGGGCGAGGAGTTCATCGTCCATCCCGTCGGCGTGGCGAAGATCTGCGCCGGCATGCGGCTGGACACCGAGACGCTGTGCGCGGCGCTGCTGCACGACACCGTCGAGGACACGTCCGCCTCGCTCGTCGAGGTGCGCGCCGCGTTCGGCGACGAGATCGCCAACCTCGTCGACGGCGTCACGAAGCTCACCGGGATCGTCTTTCAGTCGCGCGACGAGGCGCAGGCCGAGAACTACCGCAAGATGATGGTGGCGATGGCCAACGACGTACGGGTCATCCTCATCAAGCTCGCCGATCGCCTGCACAACATGCGCACGATCTCGGCGATGCCCAAGCAGAAGCAGATCGACAAGGCCAAGGAGACCCTCGAGATCTACGCGCCGATCGCCCACCGGCTGGGCATCCACGCGATCAAGTGGGAGCTCGAGGATCTCGCCTTCCAGGCACTGCACCCGCGCAAGTACACGGAGATCAAGGGCCTCGTCAACCAGCAGCGCGACGAGCGCGAGAACTACGTCGACAAGGCCGGCGCGTACCTGCGCCGCGAGCTCGAGGCGCTCGGCATCGAGGCCGACATCTCCGGGCGCGCCAAGCACTTCTACTCGATCTACTCGAAGATGACGAAGAAGGGCCGCGAGTTCAACGAGATCTACGACCTCACGGCCATGCGCGTGATCGTCGACTCGGTGAAGGACTGCTACGGCGCGGTCGGCGTCGTGCACTCGCTCTGGAAGCCGCTGCCGGGGCGCTTCAAGGATTTCATCGCGATGCCGAAGTTCAACATGTACCAGTCGCTGCACACGACGGTGATCGGGCCCGAGGGCCTGCCGCTGGAGATCCAGATCCGCACGCGCGAGATGCAGGACATGGCCGAGTTCGGCGTCGCCGCGCACTGGATCTACAAGGACGGCGGCTCCGACGGGAAGGCCGGGGCGGGTGGGCCGACATCCGACGGCGACGCGAAGCTCAAGTGGCTGCGCTCGATGCTCGAATGGCAGCAGGACACGTCGGACCCCAAGGAGTTCATGGACGCGCTGAAGGTCGACCTCATCGAGGACGAGGTCTACGTCTTCACGCCCAAGGGCGAGGTCAAGTCGCTGGCGGCGGGCGCGACGCCGCTGGACTTCGCCTACGAGGTCCACACCGACGTCGGCCATCGCTGCGTCGGCGCGAAGGTCAACGGCAAGCTCGTCCCGCTGCACTACGAGCTGAAGTCCGGCGACATCGTCGAGGTGATGACCTCAAACCGCGAGCGCGGCCCGTCGCGCGACTGGCTGGCGGTCGTGCGCACGACGCGGGCGCGCAACAAGATCAAGCAGTGGTTCAAGGCCGAGTCGCGCGACGACACCGAGCACACCGGCCGCGAGATCCTCCACGAGGCGCTCAAGAAGCGCGGCCTGCCGTCGCAGAAGGTCGTCTCCTCGCCGCTGCTGGCCGACGTCATCCGCGAGATGGGCTTCAAGAAGGCCGACGACTTCTACATCGCGCTGGGCGGGGCGAAGATCTCGGCGAAGATCGTCGTCAACAAGATCATGCAGCGCCTCAAGCAGGGCGAGGCGGCCGAGGGCGAGACCCGCACGATGGCCGAGGACCTGCTCTCGACGCGCCGCCAGCGCCGCCAGCCGACGAGCACGTCGACGCAGTACGGCATCGCCGTCGAGGGCGTCGACGACGTCATGCTGCGCATCGCCAAGTGCTGCCGCCCGGTGCCGGGCGACCCGATCGTCGGCTACATCTCGCTCGGCCGCGGGATCACGATCCACCGCGAGGACTGCCCCAACGCGCAGCAGCTGCGCAAGGACCCCGACCGCTTCACCCCGGTGCACTGGGCCGGCGGCCACGAGACGTCGTTCAAGGTCGAGCTGCAGGTCGACGCCTGGGATCGCCACCGCCTGCTCGAGGACCTCTCGCGCACGTTCGCCGAGGCCGGCATCAACATCGTCGAGGCGCGCTGCGTCGTCTCACACCCGATGGTGCAGAACTGGTTCGTAGTCGAAGTCGGCGACCTGCAGGTGCTCAAGGCGGCGATCAGCCGCCTGCGCAACATCGACTCGGTGTTCGACGCCTACCGCGTCACGCCGGGCGGCGGCTGAGCACGCTCAGCCGACGTCGAACAGCGTGCCGACGTCGATCGCGAAGCCCGGCAGCAGCGGTGAGGTGAGCGTCGCGGTGCGGTCGAACTCGAGCGCGACGTCGAATGTCGATGACGTCGGCGTCGATCGGCGCAAGACGAGCAGGACGCTCGCGTCGCCGTCGACGAGCCACAGCTCCGGCAGTCCCTCGCGCTCGTAGACGGTCTTCTTCGTGCCGATGTCGTACTTCCAGGTCGAGGGCGACCGGACCTCGATCGCGATGTCGGGCAGCGGGTACGGCGGGTCGGCGTCGATCGCCGGCGCCCGGCCTGCGAGGTTCGCCCCCTACGACACGACGGCCAGCGCGCCCGGCAGGACGCCGAACACCGCCTCGGTGACGTCGCCGAGATGGTCGCCGTCGGCGTGCAGCGCGATCGGGCGCCCGTCGGCCGACACGCAGCGCAGCTCGCCCACGTCGCGGAAGTCGAGGATCTGGCGGTGCCCGACGACCGAGCGCTTGGACGACAGCAGGCGCCGCGCGATGCCCGGGATGTCGACCGGCGAGATGCCGCGCAGCGCGACGCCCGCCAACGAGCCGGACTGCAGCCCGGCGCCCTCGGCGATGTGGATCGGCTTGTCGTCGAGGTAGGTCATCTGCTCGCCGTTCTGCACGATCGTCGTGATGACGCGCTCGGGAGGACGGCCGTCGAGGTGGAGCTCCATCCGCGGCGGGTGGCGGACGTAGTGGCGCAGCACCGTCTCGACGGCGGCATAGACGAAGAAGTACTCGCGCAGCCTGTGGCGCTTGAGCTTCGGCGACTCCTCGATGCGCTTGACGACGCTCGCGTCGACGCCGAACCCGCTCGTGTAGGTGAACGCGCGCCCGTTGGCCGTGCCGAGGTCGATCTGGCGCGGGCTCCAGCTGTCGGCCATCGCGAGCAGGTGCTCGGTCGCGTCGACGATGTCGCCGGGGATGCCGAGCATCTTGCACAGCACGTTCGTCGCCCCGCCCGGCAGGCAGGTGACCGGCGTCGGGCAGCCGGCGAGGCCGTTGGCGACCTCGTTGACGGTGCCGTCGCCGCCGAAGGAGACGATGACGTCGTAGCCCTCCTTCGCCGCCTCGCGGCACAGCTCGGTGGCATGCCCGCGCGCCTGGGTGTCGATCGCCTCGACCTCGTAGCGGCCGTGCAGGGCCGCTACGACGAGGTTGCGCGTGCGGTCGGTCATCGTCGTGGCGTAGGGGTTGGCGACGATGAGCATGCGCTTGCGCGTGACGGGCGCGCCGAGGGTGGCGGCCTCGGCGAGGCGTACGAGCGGTTTCAGTGCGGTCATGCGGCGGTGTTCTACAGCCAGCCGCGCTTGCGGAAGAACATGAGCAGCCCGACCAGCAGCGCGACCATCGCCCCGACGACGATCCAGAAGGCGTGGATCGAGCCCTGACCCGGCACGCCGACGTTCATGCCCCACACGCTGGCGACGAGCGTCAGCGGCAGCACGACGACGCTGATCGCGGTGAGCGCCCGGAGGACGTCGTTGACGCGGTGCGAGAGGACCGACTCGTTCGTCGACTCGAGCCCCTCGACGACCTCCTTGAAGTTCTCGAGCATGTCCCAGATGCGCTCCGACGCGTCGTTGATGTCGTCGAAGTAGATGTCCAGGCCCTCGGGGATGTAGCGCTTCGTGCGCTCGAGGTCCTGCAGCGCCACGCGCTGCGGGCGGACGATCTTGCGGAAGTTGATGATCTCCTGCTTGACGTTGGAGATGTCGCGCACGATCTCGCCCGAGCGCCCCTCCCAGATCTCGTCCTCGAGGCGCTCGAGCTTGTTGCCCATCTTCGCGAGCATCGGAAAGGACGCGTCGACGCAGTCGTCGACGATCTTGTAGAGCAGGTAGCCGGGGCCCTTCGCGAACAGCGAGTCGCGGATGTCCTCGCGGGTGCGGCAGCGCTCGAAGAGGTACTCCAGCGGCTGGATCGGCTCGTTGGGCAGCGTGATGACGAAGTCGGGCCCGACGAAGATGTCCAGCTCGGCGGCGTTCAGGCGCCCGACGGCCTTGTCGAAGCGGGGGAAGTGCAGGACGACGAAGAGGTAGTCGTCGTACTCGTCGATCTTCGGGCGCTGGTTGCGCGAGTAGACGTCCTCGTAGTCGAGATGATGAAACTCGAAGTGCTCCTCCAACCACGTCCGGTCGGCCGGCCGCGGGCGCTCGATGTGGATCCAGCGCAGCCCCTCGGCCTCGACGATCTCGACGTTGGGGGCCTCGACCTCCGCCTCCGCAGGCCCGGCGACGCGCCCCCGGCTACGCACCGGGCGCCCAAACCGCGGCTTTGGAAGGTTCGGCATGGCTGATATTGTGCCCTTCGAGAGCTGGACACATCCAGAGGGGTGGAGGGACAGGCCCTACGAAGCCCCGGCAACCAACCTGCAGTTCGCGGGAAACGGTGCCAATTCCTGTTAGATGTGGCACAGGCCATTGCGCCGTCGCCACGGAAATCCAACGGCGAAGGGGTCATATGGCTGCCAAGCAGCTGAAGTGCAGGGAATGCGGGACCGAATACGCACTGGAGGCGCTCTACGTCTGCTCGAAGTGCTTCGGACCGCTCGAGGTCGGCTACGACCACTCGGGCCTGAAGGACGTCGGCGAGGTCCGCCGCCGCATCCAGGGCGGCCCGCAGAACATCTGGCGCTACCACGACTTCCTGCCGCTCGAGGGCGCGCAGCCGCGCACGCGCACCGGCCTGCCGGCGGGCTGCACGCCGCTGATCCGCGCCGACCGGCTCGCCGCGCGGCTCGGCCTGGGCGAGGTCTGGGTCAAGAACGACGCCCACAACCCGACGCACTCCTTCAAGGATCGCGTCGTCTCGGTCGCCGCGACGCGCGCCCGCGAGCTGGGCTTCGACACGCTCGCCTGCGCCTCGACGGGCAACCTCGCCAACTCGGTCGCCGCCCACGGCGCGGCGCTGGGGATGGACTCCTACGTGCTCATCCCGGCCGACCTCGAGGAGCAGAAGCAGCTCGCGACGGCGATCTACGGGACCAACCTCGTGAAGGTCCGCGGCAACTACGACGACGTCAACCGCCTCTGCACGGAGTTGTCGGGCGACCGCGAGAACTGGGCGTTCGTGAACATCAACATGCGCCCGTATTACGCCGAGGGATCCAAGACGGTGGCCTACGAGATCGCCGAGCAGCTCGGCTGGGAGCTGCCCGACCGCTGCGTCGTGCCGATCGCGTCGGGCTCGCTGTACACGAAGATCGCCAAGGGCTTTCAGGAGTTCATCGACGTCGGTCTGATCGAGGGTGACGTGCCGACGATGAACGGCGCGCAGGCAAACGGCTGCTCGCCCGTGGCGAAGGCGTTCGCCGACGGCAAGGACTTCTGCCGCCCGGTCAAGCCGGACACGATCGCCAAGTCGCTGGCGATCGGCAATCCGGCCGACGGGCCGTACGCGCTGGACCTCGCGCGGGCCACCGGCGGCGCGATCGACATGGTCTCAGACGACGAGATCCGCGCGGGCATCCGCCTGCTGGCCGAGACGACGGGCATCTTCACCGAGACCGCCGGCGGCGTCACGACCGCCGTGCTGGCGAAGCTCGCCGAGAGCGGCCGGATCGGGGCCGACGAGCGCGTCGTCGTCGTCATCACCGGCGAGGGCCTCAAGACGCTCGACGCGGTGCGCGACTCGTTCACCGCCCACGAGGTCGAGCCGACGATCGAGTCCTTCGAAGCCGCGTTCGCCGAGTCGGCGCCGGTCTAGGTCTAGGATCGTCTCATGCCGATCACCGTCAAGCTACCGACGCAGCTGCGCGACGCCGCCGGCGGCGCCGCCTCCATCCAGGCCGAGGGCGCCACCGTCGGCGACGCGCTGGAGTCCGTCTTTCGCAGCCATGGCGATCTGCGCGATCGCCTCTACACGGACGGCGATCTGCGCCGCTTCGTCAACGTCTACCTCGGCGGCGAGGACATCCGCTTCCTCGACGGCCTGCAGACCGCGGTTCCCGACGGCGGCGAGCTGACGATCCTGCCGGCGGTCGCGGGCGGCTGAGCTCAGGCCTCGGCTGCCGGCGCTGCGGCGGCGGCGGCGCGCAGCACCGCGGCGGTCGCCTCGTCGGCCGGAAAGAAGGACTCGATCGACGGCTCGGACAGCGTGATGTCGACGGCCGTTGCGAAGGTGGTGACCGTGCTGATGAACGTCAGCTCGCCGTCACCGTGGTGCAGGCGCAGGGGGATGGCGATCGCGGCGGCGTCGGCGTCGATGGCCGGCGCGTGGCCACCGGCGGGATAGGCGGCGAGCTCCTCGTCGAGGCGCAGCGCGACCGGCAGCGAGGCGAGGTCGATGCGGCGCAGGGCGGTGATGGCGGCCAGGGCCGGCGCAGGCCTGGTCGACTTGTGCAGGTGGGGGATGAACAACTCGACCCGGCCTCCTCCGTCCGCGCCGGCTCGTCGGGCCTGGTCGAGTTGTACATGTGGGGGATGAATAACTCGACCCGGCCTGGCCCGGCACAGACGCCGGACCCGGCCCGTACGCCGACCTCAGCCAACCGACACGCACCCTGAAGGATGCCGTTCGCTCCCAACCGCACCAACGCGGCGCGACAGCCCACCGCCCGCCACAAACAGGGTGTGAGAACCCGCCACCTGGGTGATCCCGAGCGCGAACGCGAGCGCGCCACCATGCAACCCATGTCCCGATTTCGCACATCCCTCCTCACCGCGGCCGTCGCAGCCGCGGTGCTCGCGCCCGCCGCCACCGCGCAGGGCGCTCCGACAACGCTCGCCGTCGAGCAGGCGCCGACCCGCGTGGCGGCGCACGACGGCACGGTCATGTGGTCGCGCTTCGACCCGGCCACGGGCAGCTACTCGCTGGTGAAGTCCGTCGACGGCGCTGCTCCCACCAGCGTCGCCGTCGCCCCCCGGACCACGGGGCCGTTCGACATCGACCTCGGCACGAACCGCTCAGGCAGCACGTACGCCGTCTACACCCGCGACGACGGCGACATCTACCGCCTCGGCGTGGCGACGGGCAGCGAGGTGAAGATCACCAAGCTCAGCTCGCAGACTCTTGCCGAGCGCGACCCGACGATCATGCGCGGCGAGATCGCGTTCATCCGCCGCGATCGCGGCTTCGACCAGCTGCGCATCGGCAACACGACCGCGGCCTCGAAGGGCAGCCGAATGATCGTCAAGAAGCGCTCGATCCTCAGTGCCGAGCTCGGCTTCTCGCATGTCGCCTACGTCGAGTCGGTCCCCGCCGGGTTCCGCGAGGTGCAGGTCCACAACCGCAACATCCGCACCGGCGCCGACCGCATGGTCTACCGCGCGCGGTCGGGCGGCGCGAACGCCGCCGACGTCACGCGGCCGACGTTCGTCTCCAGCCCGCAGGCGTTCGTCTGGGCGCGCACGAACATGGGCTCGGGCACCGGCAACCGCATCGTCCGCTACACGCTGAGCGGCTCGAAGCTCGCCTACGCCCAGGGCTCGCCGTTCTTCAACTCGACGGCATGGGCGAACGCCGGCCTCGGCGTGGCCACCGCCTCCTCGCTGGACAACGGCGAGACCCAGGGCGCGTGCACCGACGCCAACTTGAACTACTGCCAGGTCCAGCTCAGCGGGCCACTGCAGTTCAACCTCAGGCCGTAGCGCCGTAGACGACGGGCCGGGCGGGCACACTGTGGGTGTGCCCGCCCGCGACCGGCTCGACGAGTACAAGCGCAAGCGCGACCCCCAGCGCACCCCCGAGCCCGCCGGCGACGGCGACGGCGACGGCGGCGTCGGCAACGAGGCAGCGCAGAGCGGCGAGGAGACCAAGCGCTTCGTCGTCCAAGAGCACCACGCCACCCGGCTGCACTGGGACCTGCGCCTCGAGCACGACGGTGTCGCGGCATCGTGGGCCATCCCCAACGGGATCCCCGAGGACCCGCACGAGAACCGCCTCGCCGTCCGCACCGAGGACCATCCGCTGGAGTACCTCGACTTCGAGGGCGAGATCCCGAAGGGCGAGTACGGCGCCGGCAGGATGCGCATCTCAGACCGCGGCACGTACGAGACGCACAAGTTCGACGACGCCAAGGTCGAGGTCACCTTCCACGGCGAGCACCTTCGGGGCCGGTATGGTCTCTTTGCGCTGAAGAAGCGCAAGGGCGAGCCGCCCGGCAAGGACTGGATGATCCACCGCATGGATCCCCCCGAGGATCCGACGCGCGAGCCCATGCCCGAGCGGCTCGTGCCGATGCTCGCCAAGGCCAGCCCGCATGGACTGCCGCCCGACGACGACCGCTGGGCGTTCGAGATCAAGTGGGACGGCGTGCGGGCGCTCGCCTACTCCGAGCCGGGCCGGATCCGCCTGGAGAGCCGCAACCGCAACGACATCTCGGCCGCCTATCCCGAGCTGAAGGCGCTCAACCGCGCGCTCAGCTCGCACCGCGCGATCCTCGATGGCGAGATCGTCGCCTTCGGCGAGGACGGCCGCCCGAGCTTCGGTCGCCTGCAGGGCCGCATGCACATCGCCTCCGAGGCGACGGCGCGGCGGCGGATGAAGGACACCCCGGTCCACTACATGGTCTTCGACCTGCTCTGGCTCGACGGGCACTCGCTGATGGACCTCCCCTACGAGGAGCGCCGCGCACGCCTGCATGAGCTCGAGCTGCAGGGCGCCCACTGGCAGACGCCCGACCACGTCGTGGGCAACGGCGCCGCCGTGCTCGCCGCCAGCCTCGAGAACGGCCTCGAGGGCGTCGTCGCCAAGCAGCTGGGCAGCCCCTACCTGCCGGGACGGCGCTCACCCTGCTGGCTGAAGGTCAAGAACTCCCGGCGCGCGGACGTCGTCGTCGGCGGCTGGTTGCCGGGGGAGGGCAAGCGCCGCGAGCGCATCGGCGCGCTGCTCGTCGGCGTGCCCGAGGATGGCCGCCTGCGCTACGCCGGGCGCGTCGGCACGGGCTTCACCGAGGCCGAGCTCGACCGCCTGGCCACGGTGCTCGAGCAGCGCGACGACGCGCCCTTCGAAGGCGAGCCCACGCCGCCGCGGCGCGCCGTCTGGGTACAGCCCACCCGTGTCGCCGAGGTCGAGTTCACCGAGTGGACGACGGATGGGATGATGCGCCACCCGTCCTACAAGGGGCTGCGCGAGGAGGCGCCGCCGTCGGCGTTCCTCGACGCCGGCACGCCGGTCCGCGACGGCGTCGAGATCAAGGTCGGCGGGCGGGCCCTGAAGGTCACGAACCTCGACAAGGTCCTCTATCCGAAGGCCGGCTTCACCAAGCGCGACGTCATCGAGTACTACAGCGCGATCGCGCCGGCGATCCTCGCCCACCTCGAGGGGCGGCCGCTCACGCGCGTGCGGTTCCCCAACGGCGTCGAGGACAAGAGCTTCTTCGAGAAGCAGTGCCCCTCGCACCGGCCCGACTGGGTCGCCGTCGCACCGGTCCCGCTGTCGAAGAAGATCGTCGAGTTCTGCGTCTGCAACGACCTGCCGACGATCGTCTGGCTGGCCAACCTCGCCGCGCTGGAGCTGCACACCCAGCTGCACCGCGCCGCGGCGCTCGGCACGCCGACGATGATGGTCTTCGACCTCGATCCCGGACCGCCGGCGACGATCGTCGAGTGCTGCCGGGTCGGCCTGTGGCTGCAGGGGATGTTCGAGAACCTCGGCCTGCAGGCGTTCCCCAAGACGTCGGGGTCCAAGGGGCTGCAGGTCTACGTGCCGCTCAACTCGCCGGACGTCACCTACGACGACACGAAGGGCTTCGCGCGCGCCGTCGCCGAGCTGCTGGAGGCCTCCGAGCCCGACCTCGTCGTCGCGCGCATGGCCAAGGAGATCCGCAAGGGCAAGGTCTTCATCGACCACAGCCAGAACGACGAGCACAAGACGACCGTCTGCGTGTACTCGCTGCGCGCCCGCGACCGGCCGACCGTGTCGACGCCGCTGGAGTGGGACGAGGTCCGCGAGTGCCTCGACAGCGGCGATCCGCAGCGCCTGGTCTTCGACGCGCGGCAGGTCGTGGCCCGGGTCGCCGAGCACGGCGACCTGTACGCGCCCGTCCTGTCGATCGTGCAGGCCATGCCCTCGCTCGGTTAGATTGCCCGGCCTATGGACCAGCCTCAGATGCCCACGCTCGAGGGCGTCGAGCACCACTACCTCGACGTGCGCGGCGCGCGCCTGCACGTCGCCGAGCTGGGCAACCCGGACGGCCCGCCCGTGCTGCTGCTGCACGGCTGGCCGCAGCACTGGTGGAGCTGGCGGCTGCTCATGCCGCTGCTGGCCGATCGCCATCGCGTCCTGGCCATGGACCTGCGCGGCTTCGGCTGGAGCGAGCCGACCCGACGCGGCTATCGCAAGGCCGAGCTGGCCGAGGACGTCATCGGGGTCCTCGACGCGCTCGGCGTCGAGCGCGTCAACCTCGTCGGGCACGACTGGGGCGGGGTCGTCGGCTTTCTCGTCTGCCTCGCGCACCCCGACCGCGTCGATCGCTTCGTGCCGATGAACACCGGCCACGTGTGGCCGAAGCTGTCGGTGAAGGGGATCCCCAAGCAGCTCGGCGCGATGACCTACCAGGGGCTGCTGGCCAGCCCGGGCGTGGGGCGGCGGATCAACTCGTCGCCGCGGCTCGTGGGCAAGGTCGTCAACGGGATCTCGGCCGGCGACGACGTCGCCGCCGAGTACGGGCGGGAGTTCTCACCGCGCATGGCCGACCCCGACCGGGCCCGCGCCGCGTCGCAGGTGTACCGCAGCTTCCTGCTCTACGAGTACCCCCGCTGGGTGCGCGGCCTGTACGCCGACCGGCGCCTGACGACGCCGACGCTCTGGCTGCACGGGCTGAAGGACCCCTTCTTCACGCCCGGGATGTTCAAGGACATCACCGAGCACGCCGACGACGTGCGCGTCGAGTACCTGCCCGAGGGCGCGCACTTCCCGGCCGAGGAGTGCCCGCAGGACGTCGCCGAGCACCTGCGCGCGTTCTTCTCATCTGCCGCTCACGTTGCGCCACGAGACTGACCGCTGCGCGGAGCGCGAAGCCAGGTCGGGCCGCCGGCCATCGAGGACCCGCAAAGGGGGCAGGACCATGAAACGGATTTTCGGCAACGGCTCGTACGCCAACGTGACCGCGACGCTCGCGCTCATGATCGCGCTCGGCGGAACGAGCTACGCGGCGATCAAGCTGCCGAAGAACAGCGTCAGCTCACTGCAGGTCAAGGACCGCTCGCTGCTGAAGAAGGACTTCAGGCCCGGCCAGCTTCCGCGCGGGCTGAAGGGCGCCACCGGGCCGCAGGGACCGGCCGGTCCCGCCGCCGGAGCGGGTGGGGGCGGCGCAACGGTGATCGTCAACCGCGCCGAGGGCGTCGACGCGCTCGTGCCCGGCAACGGCGATCAGGTCGTCCAGAGCATGAACCTGCCCGCCGGCAACTGGGCCGTCACCGCCAAGTTCGTCGGCGAGAACGGGACCGCGGTCGAGGGCATCGGCAAGCTGTCCTGCACGCTGGCGATCGGCGGTGCCGCGGTCGACAGCCTCGGGGCGGGCGGCGTCGACTTCGATCCGGGCGCGGCCAGCGTCACGCTCACCGGCGCGGGCTCGCTCGGCGGCGCCGGCGCGGCGACCGTCGTCTGCAACACGGCCAACCTCGTGGCCGCCGGCAGCTACCGGGCCAGGAGCATGACCGCGACGAGCGCCGCGTCGGTCGCCAACGGATAGGCGCGCCGGGTGCGGCCGGCCAGATCGGCGCGCCGACACGTTCGCCGCGCGATCAACTGCAATCACGGCTTTTGGGTGACGACGTGGTGGCCTGCGTATGCTCGGATTTCGGGTCACCGGGTCGCCGGTCGGGCGACCGTTACAGGCAGGCGTGATGAGCAGCGAGCCCGAGATCGTCACAGGCGGCAGCGCCGGCGCCGAGCGCCGCACCAGCGCGCACGAGGCGGGGGTGTCGTCGCGATCGGCGCAGCCTGGCGGCGGCACTCGAGCTGCATGTCTGCATGGGCCTGAACGCGTGTCAGTACCACGACGTAGGGCAAGGCGGAGATGGCGGGCATGGGCGAGTGCGCGATCGTCCAGCACGCCTGCCACGTTGACAACGCCTGCCGCGGGCAGGGCGGCTGCGGCTACGCCGGCAGCGAATACGAGCAGACCAAGCCCGGCGACCAGGCCTGCAAGTGGAACGGCAGCTGCGCGAGCCCGATCAACGTCAGCCGCGTCTTCTCGGCCGGCCCCTACAAGGGCAAGAGCGTCTGGAAGCGCGCCCGCGCGATCTTCGAGGCGCGGATGTACGAGGCCGGACTTCCGTTCGGCCCGTCACCGGGCAGCGGATATCCGGACGATCTCGTGCCGCCGGGCGACACCGAGTGACCGCGCCCCGGCTCGGACTGCCGAACCTCGGCTTCGGGGTCGGGCTGCGGGCGGCGCACTACGACCACCTGCTGGACCACCGGCCGGCGGTCGACTGGTTTGAGGTCATCTCCGAGAACTTCATGGACTCGCGCGGGCGCCCGCGTCACGTGCTGGACGAGATCGTCGCGCGCTATCCGGTCGTCGCGCACGGGGTCTCGCTGTACCTCTATGCGGCGTACTCGATCAAGACCTCCGGCGACTCGCAGTGGGCGCCGGGGATCTCCGCCTTCCGGGCGATCCGCAGCGTCGTCATCGAGGAGATGCTGCACCTGTGCCTGGCCCGCAACCTGCTCGTGGCGATCGGCGGGGGCAACCAGCTCACCCTCTACGACAAAGACCTCATCACGACCTACCCGACGCTGATGCTGCACCGCGTGCCGGACCTCACGCTCGGCCTGCAGCGCTGCACGCCGGCGCTCATGCAGGACGTGTTCATGCCGCTGGAGATGCCGGCCAAGGCCGGCGACCCCGCCCAGCCCGACCGGTACAACACGCTGGGCCAGTTCTACGACCGATCGCCGACGGCTTCGAGCGGCTCTCGGGCCCCAAGCTGTGGCGCAACCCGCACGCCGACCTACAGTACGACGAGGCCTACTGGAACCAGGACGGCGGCGGCGCGCCGATCGTCGTCAAGGATCTCGTGACCGCGCTGGAGGCGATCAACACGATCGTCGAGCAGGGCGAGGGCGCGAACCCCGGCGACGAGGACGTGCCGCTCAAGCCGGCCAATCCGCAGGCCGGCCTCGACGAGCTCTCGCACTACGCGAAGTTCAGCCGGATCGCCGCGGGCATCGACGAGATCGGCGACACCTGGCCGGTTGCATCCAACCCGACGCGCGATGACTACGACGGGCCGGTGGCCGGCCTGGCGACGCTGTTCGACGCGGCCTACTGCTACGTGCTGTGCATCATCGACGCGGTCTACTCGAAGTCCACGAAGACCCGCAAGCTCGGCAAGCGCAGCGCGCGCTACGGGCTGGAGCGCTCGTTCATCGCCGCGATGGGCGGTCTGCTGTACCCGATCGGCGACCTGCTCGTGCGCCAGCCCGGCCCGCGTCGCGGGCAGCACGCCGCCCCGACGTTCGGCTACTACGCCTTCGACGGCGAGGGCTCCAAGAAGGTCCAGCTCACCGCCCTGTGCGATGCCGTCGTCGGCGACTTCCCCGGCCTCGGCGGCGACGACGGCGTGCGCCAGCTCATCGCCCGTCTGCCGGAGGTCTGAGCCCGACCGTCGCCTCGACGGCGGCGTAGGACCCGATCGCCCGCGCCAGCCGGACGCCGGCGAGGTTGCCCTTCTGCTCGGCCAGCGCGGCGGCTCGCTGCGCCATGCGCTCCGCCTCCTCGGGGCGGTGCAGGAGCTGCAGCACCTCGGCGTGGCTCAGCGCGGCATGCCAGCGCAGGTGCGCGAAGTCGATCTCCTCTGACAGCGCGCTGCACTCCTGCGCGGTCCGGACGGCATCCTCGGCCAGCCCGCGACGGGCGAACAGCTTGGCGCGCACGCTGCGCCACAGCACGTGCGAGTAGACGTCCTCCGCGCCGGCGGTCTCCTCGCTGAGGTGGGTGAAGCCCTCGGCCTCGTCGTAGCGGCCGAGGACGTAGGCGGCCTGGGCGCGGATGCCGACGACCGTCGACAGCCACGACACCTCGCCCAGCTCGCCGAGGGTCGCGTGCCCCCAGGACAGCTGTCGCTCGGCCTCCGCGGCGTCGCCCGCGAGCAGCTCGACCCAGCCCGAGAACTGGGTCAGCGGGCCGGCCAGCCAGACGGCGAGCGCCACCTCCTCCAGCAGCGCGCGCGCCCGCGCCAGCAGCGCACGCGACTCGTCGAAGCGCTCCAGGCCGGCCTCGAAGACCGCTTGGGAGAACAGTGCGCTGGACATCGACTTCTTGTCGCCTTCGGCGCGCCGCAGGATCGCCTGACAGCGGCGAATGCCGAGCTCGGCGGGGGTCGGTCCCGCCCACACCGTGAGCGGCAGCCACGACAGGCTCTCGAGCTCGCCGCGCCCGTCGCCGGCCTGCTGGGCGTGCTCGGCGGCTTGCTCGAAGGCCTGTTCGGCGGCGGCGAACTGGGCCTTCATGATGTTGACCAGCCCGAGCAGCGACCAGCCCTTCGTGAGCCCGCGCTGGTCGCCGATCGTCTCGAAGGTGGTGATCGCCCGCGTCGACTCCCGTTGCGCCTCGGCGGCCCATCCCTCCGGGTTGGTGAAGAGGCGGATCCACAGGCCGAGGATCGCGGCGTGCGCCTGCAGTCCCGCGTCGCCGACGGCGCTCGCGGCCGCGCTGGTCTCGGCCACGGCCGATTGCAGCCCCGGGAAGTCGCCGGTCTCCATCAGCGCGAACGCGAGGTCGGGCAGCAGCTCCAAGCGGCTCGGGGCGTTGGCGGCCAGCAACCGCGTCGCGCGCGACAGGAGATTGACCGCGGCGGGCATGTCGCCGCGGGCAAACGCGCGCCGTCCCGCCGAGGCCAGCGGCACCGAGGCGCGGCGGCCGAGCTCCGCGATCTCCTCGGTCACCGTGCCGATGTCGAGCAGCAGGCGGTAGGCCTGCTCGAGGTGATAGCCGAGGATCTCCTCGTACTCGCCGATGCCGACCCAGCTCCTGGCGGACATGAGCTGGGCGATCCGCTCGTGCAGCCCGGACCGGGCCGCCTTGGGAACGGCGTTGTAGGCCGCGTCGCGGATGAGGATGTGCGAGAACTGAAAGGCGTCCTCGACGCGCTGCTCGGAGGGATCGCGGCGGATGAGCTCCTTGCGCACGAGCGATTGCAGATGCCCGCTCAGGTCGTGCCCGGCCCCGTCGCTCAGCAGGCTGCGGATCGTGCTCGCGCTGAACGACCGGCCGATCACGGAGGCCTGCTCGACGATCGCCCGCTCGTGTCGCTCCAGCCGGTCCAGCCGCGACGTCAGCAGCGCATCGATCGTCGGCGGGATCGGGAAGCTCGACAGGTCGCGGTCGACGATCCACTCGCCGTTGTCGCGGCGCAGCGCTCCGCTGTCGGCCAGCATGCGCAGCGTCTCCTCGACGTAGAGCGGGTTGCCCTCGGCGAGTTCGGCGATGCGCAATCGCGCGCGGGCCTCGAGGTCGACCCCGCCGAGCAGGTTGCGCATCAGCCGTTCGATCTGAGCGTTGCTGAGCGGCGGCGCGGTGATCGTCGTCGCGTTGGGCTTGTCGGCCATCCAGCGCGGGCGCTCGTCCAGCAGCTCGGGGCGAGACTGGCACACGATCAGGACCGGCGCCGAGCCCGGCCAGTCGGCGAGATACTCGATCAGGTCCAGCAGCGTGGGCTCCGCCCAGTGGATGTCGTCGAACACGACGACGAGCGGCCGGCGGCGGCTGAGCCAATCGAACAGCTTGCGGACGGCCCAGAAGGTCTCCTCGACGCCGGGTGTCGTCGGCGCGAGGTCCAGCAGCGCCAGCAGGCGCGTGACGACGAGGGCGCGGTCCTCCTCGTCGGGCAGCAGCTCGGTGACCTTGACGCGGGCCCTGGTCGCGGAGTCGTTCTCGTCGAGGTCGGCGGCGTCGCGCAGGATGTTGCTGATCGGCCAGAAGGTGATGCCCTCGCCGTAGGACAGGCACGTGCCCGCCAGCACCGTCGCGCGCGTGCGCACGGAGTCCAGGAACGCGGCCGTCAGCCGCGACTTGCCGGCCCCGGCCGGGCCCGTGATCGTGACGATCTCGCGAGCACACGACGAACGCGTGCGGTCGAAGATGCGTTCGAGCTGCGCCAGCTCGCGTTCGCGCCCGACGAGCAGCGAGCCGGGGTTGCGCACCGGGCCCGCGGCACGCCCCAGCACGTCGACGACGCGCCAGGCGGCGACGGGATCGCCGGCCCCCTTGAGCGTCAGCGCGGGCACCGGCTCCAGCGTGACCGCCCCATGGACGAGCCGCCGAGTCCCCGTGCCGATGAGCGTCTCCCCGGGCCCTGCGGCCTGCTGGAGGCGGGCCGCGATGTTGACCGGGCCGCCGGAGACGTAGGTCTCCGGACGCACCGAATGGCCGGCCATGACCTCGCCGGTGTTGATTCCGGTATGCGTCTGGATCGTGACGCCCAGCGTGCGCTGCAGATCCTCGTTGAGCGTGTCGAGCGCCGCGTTCATCTCGACCGCCGTGCGCACCGCGCGCAGGGCGTCGTCCTCGCGGACACGCGGGACGCCGAACACCACCATGACGGCGTCGCCGATGAACTTCTCGACGTGCCCGCCGTGGCGCGCGACGGCGCCCTCCATCGCCGTGTAGTAGCTGGAGATCACGCGCCGGAAGGACTCGGGGTCCAGCCGCTGGCCGAGCTGCGTCGATCCGACGATGTCGCAGAACAGGACCGTCACGGTCTTGCGGGCGGCCGTGGCAGCCGGCGCGTCCTGCAGCAGCTGCGTGCCGCAGGCATGGCAGAAGCGCGCGCCGGGTTGCGCCGCGGCGCCGCACGAAGGACAGGTGGTGGCGAACTCGCTCACGTCGCCGTGGCCGGTTGTGGACGAGCGTGCCGGTGCCCCCTGGGGGCCGCCTGACGCCCGCCGATCACAACGCTTACTCCGGTTCTTGCGACATTGCGGCGTTCATTGACCCATTCTCGCTGGGCCCCGACCCAAACACAACTCGGCCATGCTGTCTGCGGATTGACTTCACCGGGAGGAACGGTTATGACCGGTCACACTTCGATTGAAGGGGGTTTCGTATGCAAGTGCCGGAGCGCTCCGAGGCGGCAGCAGCGGCGATGGCCAGAGTCCAAGCCGTGCTTGCCGATCCCGAGCAACGCAAGCGCTTCGCAAAGGACCCGGAGGCGACCCTGAGCACGGCCGAAGTACCGATCAAGGACATCCCGCCGCCCGTGCTCGACGTGCTGAGGGGACTGTCAGACGAGGAGCTTGACCTGATCGGGCGCCTGCAGACGACGCTCGTCGAGAACGGACTGTACATCGACGTTCCCGGCCACGGGACGGTGTGCTTCCTCTAGTGGACCCCGCGTGGGGCCGGGTCTGACGCTCGCTGATGTCACCGTTGCCGACGGAGTCCGTACCCCTGGGGAGCGCCGCGAACCTGCGGCTGAAGATGGGGCTCGTGCTCGGAGATGTCGTCGGTGCGGGCGAGCGGCTGCTGCGCCATCCACGGGTGGCGCAGCTGTATCCCGAGTATCTGTTTTTCACCCACTGCATCATCCGCGCGAGCGTGCCGGTCATGCAGACGGCGCTGGACCGCGCGAGCTGCATCGGGGGTGAGGATCCCGTCGCGGCGGGCCTCGCCGCGTACCTCGGCGAGCACATCACCGAGGAGCGCCACCACGACGAGTGGCTGCTGGACGACCTCGATGTGCTGGGCGGCGATCGCACGGCCCTGCTCGCGCGGCCTCCGTCGCCGACGGTCGCCAGCCTCGTCGGCGCGCAGTACTACTGGATCCTGCATCACCATCCGGTCGCGGTGATGGGCTACATCGCGCTGCTCGAGGGCTATCCGCCGTCGGCCGAGCTGATCGACGGGCTCATCGAGCGCACCGGCCACCCGCCGGAGGCGTTTCGCACGCTGCTCGCGCACGGCTCGCTCGACGAGCACCATCGCCTGGAGTTCGATCAGGCGCTCGACAGCCTCCCGCTGACGGCTGCGCACGAGACGATCATCGGCCTCAGCGCCCTGCACAGCACGCACACGCTCGCGCGCGCACTCAACGAGGTCATCGACGGCGCCGGCGGCGCCGGCGCGCCCGGCCGCGGCGAGTAAGCGGCCGCCGCTCGCGCGAGCCCCGCCGCGCCGCGCAGCGCGCCCGGCTGGATTCGAACCAGCGACTTCCGCCTCCGGAGGGCGGCGCTCTATCCACTGAGCTACGGGCGCGTGGGGCCAAGGCTACAAGGCCTGGCGCAATCCGTGGCCTCGCGTCGGGCGGTGGTGCTGCCCTCCCGAAGCTTGTTGACCATTGGTCGACAAGACCCCGGAAGGGGCCGGTGGTTACACCGCCTACGCCGGGTCGGCAGCCGCCGGTGGTGCCGGTGGCGCCGGTGGTGGCGCAACGTGCGACGTGCAGAACGCGCAGCGCGTCGCCGCCAGCGGGATGTCGCTCAGGCATTCCGGGCAGTTGCGCGTGCTCACAGCGACCGCTGTGTCGGTCCGCAAGCGCGCCATCAGCAGGTTGACCGGCTTGATCACGAAGAAGAACACCACCGCGGCGATGATCAAGAACGCGATCAGCGCGTTGATGAACGCGCCGTAGCCGAACTCGCTGCCGTTGATCGTGAACGACAGGTCCGAGAAGTCGGGCTTGCCGCCGATCGCCGCGATGATCGGCGTGACGATGTACGTGACGAACGCGGTCACGAGGGCGGTGAACGCCGTGCCGATCACCACCGCCACCGCCAGGTCGACCAGGTTGCCGCGCAGGATGAACTCACGGAACTCCTTCAGCATGGACGCCTCCTCGTACGGGTTCCCAGCCGAGACACTAACCCCCCGGCGGTACCCTCGCCGCAATGGATCTGTCGCTCTTCTTCGCGGGTACCGGGGGCTCGGTTCCGTCGGCGCGCCGCGGGCTTCCGGCGCTGCTCGTCCGGCGCGGCGCCGAGCGCATCCTCATCGACTGCGGGGAGGGCACGCAGCGCCAGCTCGTGCGCTCCGTCGGGCTCGCGGACCTGACCGACGTCTTCCTCACGCACCTGCACGCCGACCACTGGCTCGGCCTGCCCGGGATGCTGAAGTCCTTCGAGCTGCGCGATCGCGAGAAGCCGCTGACGGTGCACGGCCCGCCCGGCACGAGCGCCCTGCTGGAGCGCCTGCGCCCGGTCTACGGCCGCCCGCGCTACGGCCTGACGATCCGCGACCTCGAGCCCGACGAGCCGGTCCGCCGCGACGACCTGCAGATCGTCGCGTTCGCGGTGCGCCACCGCGGCACGGCGTTCGGCTATGCGCTCGTCGAGGACGCGCGGCCGGGCCGCTTCGACGCCGAGCTGGCCGCTCGCCTCGGCGTGACGCCGGGGCCGGACTTCGGGCGCCTGCAGCGCGGCGAGACGATCGCCGGCGTCACGCCCGAGCAGGTCATGGGCCGGCCGCGCGCCGGCCGTCGCGTCGTCGTCACCGGAGACACCGCGCCGACCGACGCGGTCGTCGTGGCGGCCCACCGCGCCGACCTGCTCGTCCATGAGGCGACGTTCACCCACGACGAGGTCGACCGCGCCGCCGCCACGCTGCACAGCACCGCGCGCCAGGCCGCACAGGTCGCCGCCGACGCCGAGGTCCGGCTGCTTGCCCTGACGCACCTCTCCTCGCGCTACTCGGGCGGCGAGATCCGCGCCGAGGCGCGCGCGATCTTCCGCGACACCGAGGTGCCGCGCGATTTCGACACGATCGAGGTCCCCCTGCCCGAGCGCGGCGAGCCCGAGCTCGTGCGCTGGGACGGCGGCGCGCACGGCCGCCGGCAGCAGGAGGCAGCGGCGCTCGAACCGTCGTCCTGAGCGCTCGCCGGGCCGGTCGGGCGCGGCCCGCGCGGCAATCCGGAATCCTCATCTTTCGCTCATGTTCGGTGTGCGAGGTTGCGCACGGTGGGCTCGATCAAGCTCGTAGGCAACGCACGAATTGCCACCGCCGCGCTGATCGGCGTCGTGCTGCTGGCGCTCGCCGGCTGGGCGGCGGCGAGCCAGATCCGCTCGCCGGCGCAGATCGCCGCCGACACGGCAGCGCCGAGCCCGTCGCTGATCAGCGTGCCCGTCGAGCGCCGCTCGCTGGCGACCGAGGTCATCGTGCGCGGAACGGTGCGCTACGGCAAGCCGCAGGAGGTCGCGCTGCCGGTCTCGGGACTGAAGAGCAACGCCCAGGTCGTCTCGCGGGCGCCGCGCGCGGACCGCCGGCTGGGCGACGGCGCCGTGGCGGCGACGGTCTCGGGCCGGCCGGTCTTCGTGCTGCGCGGCGAGACGGCGATGCATCGCGACCTCGGCCCCGGCGACAGCGGCGCTGACGTGCGCCAGCTCGAGCGGGCGCTGGCGCGCCTGGGACATGCGCCCGGCGCCGTCGACGGCCGCTACGACGGGGCCACGGCGGCGGCGGTCGCGGAGCTCTACCGCAGCGAGGACGCGGCGCCGTTCGGCCTCACCGAGGCCCAGACAGAGCGCCTGAGCCTGGCCGCCGGCGCGGTCGCCATGGCGACCGACCATCTCATCCAGCAGCGCGTCGCGTTGCGCGGCGCCGGCGCCGAGGTCAACCAGGCGCAGCTCGACGCGGCCGCCGTCGCGGAGGCGATCCCCGTGGCGCGCGCGGCGGTCATCGGCGCCCGGACGCGCATCTCCGAGGCGCGCGACCTCTTGGCGATCGCCAAGCGGTTGGAGCGCAGCGGCGACCCGAGCGCGCGCCGTGACCTCGCGGCGGCCCAGGTCGACGTCATCGCCAAGCAGAACGCGCTCAACGAGGCGACCGGCGCGCGCGACGACGCGCAGCGCGACCTGGCCACGCTGCCCACGGAGGCCGAGACCGAGCGGGCCGCGGCGAGCACGGCGCTGCGCGCCGCGCTGACGGCGATCGAGAGCGCGCGGGCCGACGTCAGCGCTGCGCGGCAGGCCCGTACAGCGGCCCAGCGGGTGCTCAACGAGTCCGTGCGCAAGGCGCGCGACGACGAGCGCAAGGCGCTGCGCGACCTGCGCCTGGCGCGCGCCGATGCCGTCGAGGGCACCCGCACGCTCACGGCGCTGGGGCGCAAGCACCGTTTGGCGCGCTCACGCGTCAGCATCCTCGGCCAGGGCGCGCAGCCGCAGGCCGAGAGCGATTCGGTCGCCGCCGCGATCCGCGAGCTGCGCCGGGTGCAGGGCGAGCACTCGCGCCTGGCCGCGCGCAGCGGCGTCCAGGTCCCCGCCGACGAGGTGCTCTTCTTCGCGCAGACGCCCGTGCGCGTGGACTCGGTCGCCGCCCGCAGCGGCACCCAGCTCAACGGCGACCTGATGACGGTCAGCAACACGCGCCTGGCGATCGACTCGTCGCTCTCGCCGCAGGAGAAGGATCTCGTGCGTCGCGGCGACCGCGTGCGCATCGAGGAGCAGGATCTGCGCATCTCGATCAACGGCCGGGTCGCCCAGGTCGCCGACAAGCCGGGCACGAACGCCGACTTCGACCCCGCCCGCACGTACTTCGAGGTGACCCCGTTCGACGCCCCCGCCGCGCTCGTCGGCGCCTCGGTGCGGCTGTCGATCGCGGTGCAGAGCACGGAGGGCGAGGTGCTGGCGGTGCCGGTCAACGCGCTGTCGATCGGCGCCGACGGGCGCGAGCGGGTGCAGGTCGATCGCGGCAACGGCCGGACCGCGCTCGTGTTCGTGCGCACGGGCCTGCGCGCGCAGGGCTACGTCGCGGTGTCGGCGCGTGACGGCGGCGCGCTGAAGGAGGGCGACCGCGTCGTCATCGGCTCGGTCGCGGCGAGCGCGGCGGCGAAGGGGCCGACGGGCTCCGCTGCGCCCACCACGCCCGCCGGCGCGAGCACGACGCCGAGCGCCGCGCCCGGGGCGGCCGATCCGGGCGCCGCTCCCGGCAGCGGCACGAGCAGCGGGACCGGCGCTCCGGCGAGCCCGCCGACGGCGACCACGGCGGCCGAGCCCGCGGCCCCGTCCGCGCCGGCCGACAGCCGGCGCGACCCGGCGACGGGTAACGGCGGCGCGCAGGGAACCTTCCGTGGCCCGTGACCGTGGCCGCGGCGGGCCGGCGCCCGCTCGGTCGATCGTGCGCAAGCTCGCCGTCCTCCCGCGCCCGCCGGTCGTCGAGCTGCGCAACGTCAGCCGCACCTTCGGAGCCGACCCGCCCGTGCAGGCGCTGCGCGGGGTCGACCTCGTCGTCGAGCGCGGCGACGCGATCGCGATCGTCGGACCGTCGGGCTCGGGCAAGTCGACGCTGCTGAACATCGTCGGCTGCCTGGACCGGCCGACGGGCGGGCGCTGCCTGATCGACGGGACCGACGCCGGCGACCTCACGGAGGACGAGCTCGCGGCGCTGCGCGGCCGGCTGCTCGGCTTCGTCTTTCAGACGTTCAACCTGCTCGCCCACCGCACGGTGCTCGAGAACGTGATGCTGTCGGAGGTCTACCGCGGCGAGCCGCGCGAGGGTCGCCGCGAGCGGGCGCTCGCCGCGCTGGAGCGCGTCGGCGTCGGCGACCGCGCCGGCTTCTTGCCCGGGAAGCTGTCGGGCGGCCAGCAGCAGCGCGTGGCGATCGCCCGCGCGCTGGTCGGCGAGCCGAGCCTGCTGCTCTGCGACGAGCCGACCGGCAACCTGGACTCGCTGAACACCGCGGCGATGCTCGAGCTCTTCGAGGGGCTCGTCGCCGACGGCATGACGATGCTGCTGATCACCCACGACGAGGCGGTCGCCGCGCGGATGCCGCGCCGCACGAGCATGGTCGACGGCCGCCTGCGAGAGCACGTCTGATGGGCGCGCCGCCCGAGCGCCCGCGGCTGCCCCTGCGCGACCTGCTAGCCGAGGCCGGCGCGGGCCTGCTCGCGCGGCCGGCGCGCGTCGCGCTGACCGTGCTGGGAACGGTCGTCGGCGTCGCCGCGCTCGTCGCGACGCTCGGCCTCTCGAAGACCGCCTCCAACCAGATCGTCGGGCGCTTCGACGAGGTCGCCTCGACGGACATCGTCGTCTCGCCGGCCCGGCGCGGCGCCCGGACCGCCGCGAGCGTGCTGCCCTTCCGCGGCGAGGATCGCCTGCAGCGCCTCAACGGCGTGGTCGCGGCGGGCACGCTGTCAGACGTCGACGTCGGCGGCCAGCTCGTCAGCTCGGTCCCGGTCAACGACCCGGTCGGCCAGACGCGCTTCCAGCTGCCGATCAAGGCCGCCTCGCCGGGGCTGTGGCGGGCGGTGCGGGCGCAGCTCGCGACCGGCCGCGTGCCCGACGCCGGCCATTCCGCGCGCGCCGATCGCGTCGTCGTGCTCGGCCCCAACGCCGCGCGGCGGCTGAACATCACGCGCGTCGACCAGCAGCCGGCGGTCTTCCTCGACGACCGCCTCTACGTCGTCATCGGGATCCTCGACAGCGTCGAGCGCCAGCCCTCGCTGCTCGGCGCGATGGTCATGCCCGAGGGCACGGCGGTGCGCGAGTACGGCCTCGCGGCGCCCGGTCTCGCCCAGATCGAGACGCGGGTCGGCGCCGTCGGGCTGATCGCGCGCCAGGCGCCGGTCGCGCTCGCGCCCACCCAGGTCCGGCAGCTGAGGGTCGCCGCGCCGCCCGACCCGCGCGAGCTGCGCGGCGCGATCCGCAACGACCTCAACGCGCTCTTCGTGCTGCTCGGCGGCGTGTCGCTGCTGGTCGGGGCGATCGGCATCGCCAACGTCACGCTCGTCTCGGTGCTCGAGCGCGTCGGGGAGATCGGACTGCGCCGCGCGCTCGGCGCCGCGCGCCGCCACATCGCCGCGCAGTTTCTCGTCGAGAGCAGCGCGATGGGCGCACTCGGCGGCATCATCGGCGCGAGCATCGGCACCCTCGTGATCGTCGCGATCTCGGCGGCGCGGACCTGGACGCCGGTGCTCGACCCCTGGATCCCGCTGGCCGCCCCGCTGCTCGGCGCGCTCATCGGGTTGCTGTCTGGGACATATCCGGCGATCCGCGCGGCGCGGATGGAGCCGGTCGACGCATTGAGGGCGGGGACATGACGAACGACACGCACGCAAACGCGCGTCTTGGCCTGCTGGTCGCGCTGCTGGTGGTGACGCTCGCGGCCGGCTGCGGCAGCGACGCGGGCGGCGCCGACGAGCCGGACGCCGCAGGAACGCAGTCCGGGGCGCAGGCGGATGCCGGCATCGAGGAGCAGCTCGGCTTCACGCGTAACGGGATCAGCGCCGCACAGGCGAAGGTCGAGAACTCGATCGCCGCCTGCATGAAGGCCGAGGGCTTCGACTACACCCCGACCGACCCGGTCGCCGCCCTGGCCGCGCTCACCGGCAAGCCGAACATGAGCGACGAGGAGTTCGAGCGCACGTACGGCCACGGGATCGCGACGCTGTACGGCAAGGGCACGGCGCAGACCGATCCCAACGCCCGGATCCGCGCGCAGCTGGGTGCGGCGGACCGGCGCGCCTACGACCGCACGCTGAACGGCGGCAAGCCCAGCCAGACGTTCGCCTTCGCGATCGACAACGGCGACTTCACCGAGCTCGGCGGCTGCACGCGCCAGGCGGCGGAGGAGGCGTTCGGGGGGACCCGGCTGCTGACGACGCTGCAGCGCGAGCTCGACGAGCTCGACGAGTCGATCGTCAACGACCAGCGCGTCGTCAAGGCCAACGAGGCGTGGCGCACGTGCATGCGGGCCGCGACCGGCGAGGACTTCGACGACTCCGAGGACCTCGAGGACACGATCCGCACGCGCCTGGAGCAGATCGTCGGCGAGGTGCCGGCGCCCGGGCAGGTCGCCGCCGCGGGCTCCTACGACGGCGCCGCGCTACGCGAGCTGCAGCGCCTGGAGGTCGAGTGGACCAACGAGGACCTCGCCTGCGAGGAGGAGCACATCGCCGACGTCGAGGACGAGGTGCGCGAGGAGAAGGAGGCGCGCTTCCGCGACGACAACGCCGAGCTGCTGCGCCGGGTCAGGCCGCTCGGGTCGTGAGCGACGCGGTCGGGGCGCGGCGAGTGCGGATATCGCACCGGGCGCGCCCGGATCCGACGGTCGCGCTGCGCTCCGCGGACAGTCCGACGGGGATTCGGTGCGGCCTCAGCGCCGGCAGGACGTCGGCGCGGGGCGCCGGCGGCGCGCCGGGGCGGCCAGGCGGGCCGTACGCAGGGGCAGCGCGTTCTCGTGTGCCACGGGGCAGCGCCGCGCCGTCCGCGACCAGGCGTGCAGCTGGGCATGCGCGCCGGCGTGCTGCGCAAGCGCCTGGGGCACCGGCCCGTGCACCTTCTCGAGCACGAGCATGGCGGCGAGGAGGAGGATCGCGTATCCGCCGATCGCGTACATCAGCACCGTAAAGGTCATCGCCTCTCTCCCTTCGCTCGCGTCGCCCAGCGTTGTATCGGGTGCGTCTGAGAGCAACGTGAGGATGCCCGTCGGCCCGACGGACAAAACAGCCATGCGGCAAGCCGGATGCAGGCCTAGACGGAGACGGTGCGCTCGGCCGGCTGCGGCGGCGCGGTCACCGCGCTGCGGCGCATTTCCCTGCGAGGCTTGGCGAAGCGCAGGTACAGCGAGGGGATGATGAAGAGGTTCAGCAGCGTCGACGTGGTGAGGCCGCCGAGGATGACGATCGCCATCGGATGCTCGATCTCGTGGCCGGGGATGCTGCCGGCGTAGGCGAGCGGCACGATCGCCAGACCGGTCGCGAGCGCCGTCATGAGGATCGGGGCGAGCCGCTCCTGGGCCCCGCGCAGGACGAGCTCGGGCCCGAACGGCATGCCTTCCTCACGCTCGAGGTGCTGGAAGTGGCTGATCATGAGGATGCCGTTGCGCGCGGCGATGCCGAAGACCGTCAGGAAGCCGACGAGCGAGCCGAGCGAGAGGATCCCGCTGCCGAGCTTGACGGCGAGCACGCCGCCGACGAGCGAGATCGGCAGCAGCAAGAACGCGAGCGCGGCCAGGCGCATGCTGCCGAACGCCGCCTGCAGCAGCAGGAGGATGGCGATCGCCGCGGCGATGCCGAAGGTCCCGAGGCGGCTCTGCGCCGTCGCCAGCTCCGAGGCCTCGCCGACGATCTCCGCGTGATAGCCGACCGGGAACGCGAAGCCGTCCATGCGATCCTCGACCTCGTCGACCGCGGCGCCGAGGTCGGCGTCCTCGGCCACGTTGGCCTCGACGTTGATGACCCGCGACTGCTGCTCGCGCAGGATCGCGTTCGGGCTCGGCCCGATCGTGACGGCGGCGACGTCCGACAGCTTGATCTTGCCGCCGCCGGGGACGTCGATCGGCAGGTTCTTGACGTCGTCGAAGCTGTCGCGCGCCGAGGCGATCGACCAGACGTGCACGTCGTACGCCTTGCCGCCGGCGAAGATGTCGCTGACCTCCTCGCTGCCGATGTAGGCCGACGTCTGGCGCCGGATGTCGCCCGGCTTGAGCTCGTACCGGCGCGCCTTCTCGAGGTCGAGCTCGACGTTGATCTGCGGCAGCTCCTTCTGCAGGCCGGGGGCCGTCTCGACGAGCCCGGGGGTGGAGGAGATCCGCTTGACGACACCGTCGGCGAGCTCGGCGAGCTGCTTGGGCTCGGGCCCGAAGACGCGCACGACGATCGCGCCGCTCGTGCCGGTCAGGACCTCCTTGACGCGCTCGCGCAGGTAGGTCTGCACGTCGCGCTGCATGCCCGGGTAGCCGTCGACGGTGCGCGCCACCGCCGCCAGCGTCTTGTCGTAGTCGGCGTCCTTGTCGACCGAGATCCAGTTCTCGCCGAAGTACACGCCGTAGACCTCGTCCGAGAGCAGCGCCTGGCCGATGTGCGAGCCGCAGTTGCGCACGCCGGGGATCTTCTGCAGGTCCTGGCAGGCGGCCACCGAGATGCGGTACTCCTCCTTGACGTTCGTCGACGGCTCGGTGAGCCAGTGCATGAGGAAGTCGCGCTCCTTGAAGTTCGGCAGCAGCTGCGACCCCAGCGTGGGGTAGATGAGCAGACCGGCCAGCGTGGCGACGAGCGCGAAGCCGATCGCCGGGCTGGGGCGGCGCAGGATGACCGCGAGGACCTTGCCGTAGCCGCGCTTGAGGACGCGCAGCAGCGGCGCCTCCTTCGTGCGCATCCCGCGCGAGAGCATGAGCAGGCACAGCGCCGGCGTGACGGTCAGCGCGACGACCATCGACACGAGCACCGCGAGCGCGTAGGAGAGCACGAGCGGCTCGAAGAACGATCCCGACAGGCCGGTCAAGAACAGCACCGGAACGATCGCGACGACGTTGATGATCGTCGCGTAGGTGATCGCCGTGCGCACCTCGACGGAGGCGTCGAGCACGATCCGGAAGGTCGACGTCGGGCTGCCCGCCGCGCGGGCCTGTCTGAGGCGCCTGACGATGTTCTCGACGTCGATGATCGCGTCGTCGACCACCACCCCGATCGCGACCACCAGCCCCGCGAGGACCATCACGTTGATCGTCGTGTCGCGCACGTCGAGCACGAGCACGGCCGCCAGCAGCGACAGCGGGATCGCGACGAGGCTGATGAACGCCGTCCGCAGCTCGAACAGGAAGGCCATGATGATCACGATCACGAGCAGGACGCCGATCAGCAGGGCGCGGCTGAGGTTGTCGACCGACTGCTCGATGAACGTCGCCGGACGGAAGATCTCCGCGTCGACGTCGACGCCCGGCAGGCCGGCCTTGAGCTGCGTCATCGCGCCGTCGACGCCCCTGGTGACCTCGACGGTGTTCGCGCCGCGGTACTTCTGCACGATCAACAGCAGCCCGGGGCCGCCGTTGACGACGCCCTCGCCCCAGAGCTGCTGGTGGTCCTGGACGACACGGCCGAGGTCGGCCATCCGCAGCACGCGGTCGCCGCGCGTGGCGACGGCCACCTTCGCCAGGTCCTCCGGGCCGGTGATCGGCTGCACGTTCTCGATGTTCAGCCGCCGGTTGCGGTCCTCGACGAAGCCGCCCTGGCCGACGGTGAAGCTCTTGGCGTACTGCAGCACGCCGGCGTCCAGCGCCTCCGAGCCGGCCTCCATGACGCGGTCGATCGTGATGCCGTGGCGGGCGAGCTTGGCCGGGTCGACCTGGATGTGGCGCTGCTTGAGGCGCTCGCCGTAGATGTCGACCGACGCGACGCCCGGGACGCGCATCAGGCGCTGGCGGATCGTCCAGTAGGAGATCGCCGACAGCTCGGTGAGGTCCAGCGTGTCGGACGTCAGACCGATCTTCATGATCCGGCTCGTCGCCGAGGCCGCGGGCATCATCCACGGCGGGCTCGCCCACGTCGGCATCTGCGGCAGGACCTGCGCGACGCGCTCCTGGACGAGCTGGCGGGCCTTCGTCTCGTCGGTGCCCTTCTCGAAGATCAGCCGGATCGAGGACAGCTGCGAGACGGACTTCGAGCGCAGCTCCTTCAGCCCGGGGATGCCTTGCAGCACCTCTTCGATCGGCACGCTGACGAGCTCCTCGACCTCGGCCGACGAGTTGCCCAGCGCGATCGTCTGGATCTCCACCTGCGGCGGCGCGAACTCGGGGAAGACGTCGACCTTCGCGCCCGGGATCGACACGGCGCCGAAGACCATGAGCCCGGCGGCGACGAAGATGACGAGCCAGCGATAGCGCAGGCTGCGCGAGACGATCCAGCGCATCAGGTCCGGCCTCCGGGCGCGAGCGCGGGCGCGGGCGCCATCAGTACTCCCCGAACTCCAGCTCGGCGCCGTGGACCTGCGGCGCGCCGGTGGTCACCACGCGCGTGCCGGCGGGCGGTCCCTCGCGCAGCAGCACCCGATCGCCCGCGACCCGATCGACCTCGATGTGCGCGCGCAGGTACGTGAGCCCCTTGGGGTTCGTGTAGACGAACGCGCTGCCGTCCTTCTCGTAGAGCAGCGCCGCGTAGGGGATCGACTTGCGGCCGGCGCGCTGCGCGACGGTATCCGTCGCGATGTCGATGCGGTCGGCGCCTTCCTGCGTCAGCGTGACGGAGACGAGATCCTCCTCGCCCCTGACCGGGGTGATGCTCGCCGGGCTGTAGTGCTCCTTGTCGGCCGACTTGACCTCGGTGCAGGCCGACAGCGACGCAGCGGCCGCGAGCACGGCGAGCACCGCCGCGCCGCGGCCCCTCGACCGACGTGACCGGCGGCCGGCCGCGCGGCTCATCGCGCCGGTGTCTCGACGGACGGCTCGGCGCCGAACTCGAAGGCGAGCTCGCGGGCGTCCTGCGCCTCGGGCGCCGGCGTCTCGAGCACGGGGCGAGGTCGTCCGGTCTCGAGGCGCAGATACAGCGCGGGCAGCACGAACAGGCTCAGCGCCGCGGAGGTGGCCAGGCCGCAGAGCATGACGACGGCCATCGGGTGCACGATCTCCAGGCCCGCCGGCGAGCCCATGAGCACGAACGGCAGCATCGCGCCACCGAGCGCGGCGGCGCTCGCCAGCACGGGGGCCAGGCGCTCCTGCGCGCCGCGCCGCACGAGCGCCTCGTCGAACTCGACCTCGTCGACCTGCTCGAGACGCTGGAAGTGGCGCAGCAGCACGATGCTGGTGCGGGCGGCCAGGACGAACAGCGCCATGAGGCCGACGAGCACGCCGAGCGTGATCGTCCCGCCGAGCGCCAGCGCCCCGATCACGCCGCCGGCGAGCGCGGCCGGCAGGCTCAGGACCGCGAGCCCGGCCAGCCGCCAGCTGCGCAGGGCGGCCTGTGCGAGCAGGAACATCGCCAGCGCGGCGGCCAGCGCGAACCCGATCATCTGGCCCTGGTTGATCTCGTCGGCCAGCGTCTCGTCGATGACCTGGGCGTGGTACTCCAGCGGCAGCGGCAGGTCGGCCAGCCGCTGCTCGAGCTCGTCCTTGACGTCGCCGACGCTGCGCCCGTCGACGCCGGCCGTGATGTCGAGCTTGCGCGACACGCCGTCGCGCTCGACGACGGTCGGCGTCGTCGCGACGCGGATGTCGGCCACCTGGCTGAGGCGCACGTGGCCGCCGTCGGGGCGGTCGATGAGCAGGTTGCGCACGGCCGCCTGGCTCGTGGCGAGCTGCGGATCGCCCTGCACCATGACGTCGAAGACCTTCTGCTCCTTGAACGTGCTGCCGACGAGGATGCCCTGCAGGAGGATCGCCTCGGCGCGGCGCACGTCGCCGGGCTTGACGCCGAAGCGCCGGGCGCGGTCGAGATCGACCTCGATGCGCAGCGTCGGCTGCACGGCGGGCGCCTCGACCGTCGCGTCGACGACCCCGTCCATGCCGGCCATGAGCCGGCGCACGTTGGCGGCCTCGCGCTGCAGCGTGGCGAGCTCCTGGCCGTAGAGGCGCACGGTCAGCGGCTTGTCCGCGCCGGTCAGCACGCCCAGGCCGTCGCCCCGCGCGGCGTTCTCGCCGGTCGTCAGGGCGCCGACGTCGCGCAGCTTCTGCGCGGAGTAGGTCGTGGTCAGCGTCTCGGCGCCCTCGACGCGCGCCACGGCGTCGTCGATCGCTGCGCGCGTCTCGGCGTAGTCGGCGCCGGGCTTCATGCTCACGACGACCTCGGCCGAGTTGACGTCGACGATCCGGTCGCCGCTGACGGCGCGACCGACCTGGCCGCCGACGTTCTGCACGCCGGAGATCCGCCGCAGGTCGCGGCTGAGCTCGGTGGCGAGCGCGGTCATGCGCGGGTTCGACGTGCCGGCCTCGGCGTCGAGTCGGACGAGCACGTTGCGGTCCTGGAGGGTCGGCAGCAGCGAGAGCCCCATCAGCGGCAGGGCGATCACGACGGCCAGCCCCAGCGCCGCGACGCCGGCCACGGCCGCGGCGGGCCGGGCGATCACCCTGGACAGCAGCGCGTCGTAGCTGCCCGTGAGGCGCGCCAGCAGCGGCGAGCCGTGCTCCGCCGGCTCAAGCAGCACGGCGAGCGCCGGCGTCAGCGTGAGCGCCATGACCGTCGCGGTCACGACCGCCACGGCGTAGGCGACCGCGAGCGGGGCGAGGAACGCGCCCGGCCGGCCCTCGAGAATCGCCACCGGCACGATGACCAGCAGCGCGATGAGCGCGGCGTAGCCGAGCGGCGAGCGAATCTCGCGCGTCGCGTCGAGCACGGTGGCGGCGACGGCCGGCGCACCGTCCTGTGCGCGCCGTTGCGCGATCCGGCGGGCGATGTTCTCGGCGCCCGCCACCGCATCGTCGACGATCACCGCGAGCGCCAGCGCAAGCCCGGCGAACGTGATCGCGTTGAACGTCTCGCCGAGCAGGTCGAGGACGAGCGCCGCGGCGACGAGCGACGTCGGGATCGTGACGAGCACGATCAGCACCGTGCGCCAGCGCATGAGCACCGCGACGAGCGCCAGCACGAGCAGCAGCGCGCCGATGATGATCGCCGTGGTGAGGTTTCCGATCGCCTCGTCGATGACATCGGCCGGGCGGAAGACCGACGTGTCGGTCTGCAGGCCGCTGAGGCCGGGGGCGAGCTTGTCGAGCGCGTCCTCGACGCCGGTGCTGACGTCCTTGGCGTCGGCGCCGGGGAACTTCTCGACGACGAGCAGCAGGCCGTCCTTGTCGTTGACGACGGCGTCGCCGATCAGCGGCTGGTGGTTCTCGACGACGTCGGCCACGTCGGTCAGGCGCAGCCTGCCGCCCGAGCCCTCGACCGTCACCTTGCCGAGCTCCTTGGGGTCGGCGATCTTGTCGAAGACGTTGCGCACCTGCAGGCGCTGCTGCGGCGTCTCGATGAAGCCGCCCGTGCCGGGCACGGACGCCTCGAGGTAGCTGACCGGCGAGGCGATCTGCGCGTTGCCGGCGGTCGCGACGACCTGCGCCAGCGTCACGCCCTTGTCGCGCAGGCGCTCGGGATCGACCTGCACCTGGATCTGCTGGTCGCGCATGCCCCAGACGGCGACGTTCGCGACGCCCTCGACGCCCATCAGGCGCGGGCGCAGCGTCCAGCGCGCGAGCACGGACTTCTGGATCGGCGTGAGGCTCTCCGAGGAGAGGCCGATCATCATCACGCGGCTGGAGGAGGACAGCGGCTGCAGCATCGTCGGCGGCTTGGAGACGTTCGGGAAGGCCGCGCCGCCGAGCTGGGTGAGGCGCTCCTGGACGAGCTGGCGGCCCTTGTAGACATCGGTGCCGGGCTCGAACACGAGCACGATCGACGACAGGCCGGGCAGCGAGGACGAGCGGATGACGTCGACTCCCTCGATGCCGTTGAGCAGGTCGGCCTCGAGCGGGACGGTCAGCAGCTGCTCGACCTCGGAGGCCGACAGGCCGAGCGACTCGGTCTGGATCTCGACGTAGGCCGGCGTGAACTCCGGCAGGGCGTCGACGGGGGCGTCGCGGAGCGTCACGACGCCGATCACGATGATCGCGGCGGCGATCCCGACCACCAGACCGCGAAACCTCAGCGCGAACGCCACGACGGCGCGGATCATGTCGCGCCTCGCAGGCCGATGGCTGACTCGATGAGCACCGGGCACCCCTTCCGGAAGTGGCACATGGCGAGCCGACCCGCCCTCTCATGTGCCTCTCAGTTTGGCCAACCAGACACCACCGGCGCCACCTGTGTCAAGAGCGCAAGCGCAATTCTTTTGCCGCCCCGTATTCCGAAAGACCGAGAAGCGGTGCGGCGTCTCTTACGCGCGCGAGGCGCCGAGCGCGTCCGGCGCCGCAGCGGGCCGCGCGCCGAGCGGCAGCTCGATCCAGACGTCGGCTCCGCCAGCGGGGTGATTGGCCGCGTGCGCGACGCCGCCGTGGGCGCGCGCGATGACCTGCACGATCGACAGTCCCAGGCCACTGCCGCCGCGCGCCCGCGCGGGGTCGGCGCGGGTGAAGCGCTCGAACGCCGTCGCGATGAACTGCGGCGGGAACCCCGGACCCTCGTCGCGCACGTGCAGCTCGACGTGCCCGCCGGCGGCGCTCGCGGCGAGGTGGATCGTGCCCGCGCCGTGATGGAGCGCGTTCTCGACGAGGTTGCCCAGCGCCTGCTCGATGCGGCGGCGGTCGACGATCAGCGGCGCCTGCAACGCGTCGTCGACGACCAGCTCGCGATCGCGCGCGTGCAGCCGCGTCGCGAAGCGCGCGCGCACGCCGTCGAGCAGCTCGTCGCTGCGCAGCGGGCCCGGCGCCAGCGCCAGCGCGCCGCCGTCCGCGCGGGCGATGAGCAGCAGCGCTTCGGCGAGCTCCGCGAGGCGGTCGGTCTCCTCGCCGGCCGAGCGCAGCGCGTCGACGAGCTCGTCCTGCGTGCGTCCCTCGCGCAGCGCGAGCTCGATCTCGGTCTTGAGGATCGCCAGCGGCGTGCGCAGCTCATGCGAGGCGTCGGCGACGAAGGCGCGCTCGCGCTCGAAGGAGCGCTCGAGGCGCGCGAGCATCGTGTTCAGCGTGGTCCCGAGGCGGGCGATCTCGTCGTCGGTGCGGCCGACCGGCAGCCGCTCACCCGGCGTGTGGTCGGTGATCTGCGCCGCCTTGCGGCGCATCTGCTCGACCGGGGCCAGCGCCGCCGAGGCGACGCCGTAGCCGGCCAGCGAGGCGAGCGCCAGCGCCACGGGGCCGCCGATCACAAACAGCAACAGCAGGCTGCGCAGCGTCGCGTCGCGATCGTCGGAGTCGGTGCCGACGACCACGAGCAGGCGCCGGCCCCGCACGGTCACCGGCGTTGCCAGCAGCCGGGCGGGCTCCGATTCGAAGGGGTTGCGGCGCGTCAGGAGCGTCTGTGTGCGCGCCGCCGCGGCGCGCGCCTCCGCGGGCGTCAGCAGCGGCGTGCCGCGCAGCGAGGGGGTGGCGTCGACGACCGTCCCGTCGAGCGCGAGGACCTGCGCGAAGCTCTCGTCACGATCGACGAGCGGGCGTTGCGCGGCGCCGAGGCCACCGGCGGGGCGCTGGAGGAACAGGGCGACGTCGCCGGCCCGCGCGCGCAGGCCCTGGTTGATCGTCTCGTCGAGCTGCGCCTCGAAGCGTCCGTACAGGCCGATGGCGACCAGCGCCAGCAGGACGGCCATCACGCCGGCGAACGCGAGCGTGACGCGCAGGCGGATCGGCAGCGGGCGGCGGCTCAGGACCGGCCGTTTCCGCTGACGTCCGGGCGCAGCCGGTAGCCCGCGCCGCGCACCGTCTCGATCGACTGCACCCCGAAGGGGCGGTCGATCTTCTCGCGCAGGTAGCGCACGTAGACGTCGACGACGTTGGATCGGTTCTCGTACTCGTAGTCCCATGCGTGCTCGAGCAGCTGAAAGCGCGACATGACCTCGCCGGGCCGCCGCATGAAGCTCTCGAGGATCGCAAACTCCTTCGACGACAGCGCGATCTCCTCCTCGCCGCGCCAGACCTGGCGGCGCGCGGGATCCAGCGACAGGCTGCCGACCGTGAGCACGGCCGGTCGCGGGGTGACGCCGCGGCGGGCGATCGCGCGCAGGCGGGCGAGCAGCTCGCCGAACGAGAAGGGCTTGGTCAGGTAGTCGTCGGCGCCGCCGTCGAGGCCGGCGACGCGATCCTCGATGGCGTCGCGCGCGGTGAGCATGAGGACCGGCACCCAGACGCCCGCGTCACGCAGCCGGCGACAGGTCTCGAAGCCGTCGATGCCCGGCAGCATGACGTCGAGGACGATCGCGTCGTACTCCGTCGAGTCGGCCATCCAGAGCGCGTCCTCGCCCTTGATCGCCACGTCGGCGGAGAGCCCCTCGTCGCGCAGTCCGCGGCGGATCAGGCTCGCCATCTTGAGCTCGTCCTCGACGATCAACACCCGCATATCGCGAGTCTTTCAGAGCTCAGATGAGGACAGGATGAACTTGTGGGGGGCGGCCCCGCGGCCGCCGGCGCTGCGGATCAGTCGCCGTCGGGACCGTTGTCGTCGTCGTTCGCGTCGTCGGAATCATCCGGCTCGCCGCTGTCGTCGTCCTCGCGCTCGGCGGCCACCTGCTCAAGGGCCGCGTCGAGATCGACCTCGAGGCTCGTCCCGTCGGCCTTCGTGACCTCGACCTCCCACACGCGGCGGCCCTCGGCGTCGTGCTCGACCGCGGCCGCGCTGCCGCCGCCGGCGATCTTCACGGCTGCCGCGCCGGCCCGCGCGGCGTCAGGGCCCGTCGCGACGGCGTCGTCGCCGCCGCCGGCCTGCACGGCCGCGGCGCCGCCGGCTCCCGCCGCGACGAGCACGGCGCCGGCGACGAGGATGCGTCTGAGTGTCCTGGGCATGCGATTCTCCTCTCGACCTTCGCCCAGACGCTACGCCGGCCCGATGAGATGACGGTGAGCGCTGTCGCCGAAGGGCGGCGCGGGCGACGTCGCGCGAGCGCACGGCGATCGGTACCGAGGCGGGGCCGCCGGCGGCCAGGCGTGTGAGGTTGCGCACACAACGCGTATCACCGTTGCCCGCCGCTGCCTCAACGGTTGTAGTGGGTCATCGGTGAAGCGGGCCGTGTCACCGGTGCAGGCAGCGGCGACCCTGATGAGGCGATTGGAGCGCACAGCGTGAAGAGCAAGGACCAGCCCGTCGGGCAGTCGGGCCTTCTGTCCGCCGCGGCGACGTACCTGATCTACCAGGACGGCGGGCTCGGCGACTCGCAGCCGCAGAACATGCCCGGCACGGAATGGAAGTCCAAGAACCTCAACAGCTTCCTCTGGGGCCTGGTCCGCCAGGACCTGCCGATCACCAACTGCCGCCTCGCCAACGGCCAGCGGCTGGGCATCGAGCAGATCAACGTCGGGCGCAACGTCCTGCAGGTGCTCGCCACCGTGCTCACGCTCGGCATCTGGGCGCCGGTGCGGGTCAGCTGGCGCTGCTGCCGCGCGCCGTCGCAGTCCGGCACGCTGGACTGAGGCCGATGATCCACGCAGACGATCGCGGCCCGCAGGCCTGGAACGGCGTCCATGTCACGCACACGACGACGGTCGCCGAGCTCGTCGACGTCGACAACGTCGGCCCCGATGGCACGCTGCTCGCCGGCTTTGACATGTTTCGCCACGCCGGCGAGTGCCTCGACGAGGTGATCGGCCAGGCCCGCGATGCCGGCAAGCGGGTCCTGGCGATCGGCGCGGGCTGGGCGCTGTCGGACATCAACATCACCGACGGCTGGCTGGTGAACACCAAGCTGCTCAACGGCTGCTACGACGTCGGCGACCGGTACTTCGAGCCGGAGTATCCGGCCGCCGACCGCCCGTACGTCGTCGTCGCCCAGGGCGGCATGCAGATCGCCGAGCTCAACGCCTACCTCGAGCTGGTGCCGCAGGACGTCGCCAGGAAGCGGTCGCTGAAGGCGGCGGGGATCGGCAACGGACAGACCATCGCCGGCGCGGTCTCCGGCAACACCCACGGCTCGCAGATCAACTTCGGGGCGATGCCCGACTTCGTCGTCGGCCTGCACATCGCCACGGGCAGCGGCCGGACCCTGTGGATCGAGCGGGCGTCCAAGCCCGTCCTCAACGAGGACTTCGCCAGCAAGCTCGGCGCCGACCTGGTGCGCGACGACGACATCTTCGACGCGGCCGTCGTCAGCTTCGGGACCTTCGGGATCATCGCCGCGGTGGCGGTCGAGACGGCGCCGGTCTACCAGCTCGAGTTCCCCGCGATCGTCGACATCAGCCACGACGACCTCAAGACGAAGCTCGGCGAGTTCGGCCACGCCGATCCGGCGGATCTGTACCACTACGAGTTCATCTTCGATCCGCATGGCCGCAAGCACATGGCGATGGAGGCGAGCGCGCCGCGGGTGCCCTTCGAGGCCGGCCTGCCGACGCCGGCGCCGCGCTGGATCGTCCGCGACAAGAACGGCTACGCCCCCGGCATCAACGTCCTGCGCCTCCTGGGCCTGCTGCGCTTCCTGCCGCCCCGCCTCCCGACGGGCATCCAGTTCAAGCAGTACCGCAAGCTCGCGCTGCTCAACAGCTGTCGCGGCTGCCCCGGCCAGCTCTACACCTCGTCGATCTACTACCTCGAGGGCTACACCGAGAGCGCGTTCGGCGTTTCGGTGAACGACGCGCCGCAGATGATCGACATCTGCTCGCAGGTGGCGCGGCAGATGCGCCTGCCCTCGATCAGCCAGGTCCGGCTCGTGCACCGCTCGCAGGCGACCTTGAGCTTCACGCAGCACGCTCCGAAGACGGCGGTCTTCGAGTTCGGCCTCATCAAGGACAAGAAGTTCCCCGCGTTCGAGCGCAGGATGGACGAGGCGCTCCGCGCGGCGGGCGTGCGCTACACGATGCACTGGTCCAAGAACTCGGGGATCGACCCGGACAAGCTGCACTACATGTACGGCGCCGCGAAGATCGAGAGCTGGAAGGCGGCGCGGCGGGCGGTCTTCGGCAACGACGCGACGCTGATGCAGATGTTCGAGACCGACGCGATGGTCCGCGCCGGGCTGGCGTGAGCGCGACCCGGCGGCGAACGCCGGCATCGTGTTCGAGAACACGGTGGTGAAGACCCACGCCTCGCCCGGTCCGATCGACGGGGTCGTCGTGCGCTCCGACAGCGGCGACCTCGAGCTCGTCGGAGCGCCTGTCCGTCGACGTTCACGCAATCTCCCGCAACGACCGGGCTCCGCGTTGGATCGAGGCCCGCCCCGACGCGGGGGATGTCACGCTGCACGGCAGATAGGCCGCCGGGGGCGCTGCTACCCTCGCAGGGCAGCGCAGCACCTCCTTAACCCGGTCCCGTGAGGCCAGGAAGGACACACATGCCAGACAGCAAGGTCGTCCTCGACGGCGAGGACATCCGGCGAGCGCTCACGCGCATCGCGCACGAGATCGTCGAGAACGGTGGGGAGCCCGAGCAGCTTGCGCTCGTCGGCATCCACACCCGCGGCGCCGTGCTCGCAGCCCGGCTGCAGGAGCTGCTCGCCGCGACGGCCGCCATCGAGGTCCCGCTCGGCGACCTCGACATCGCCTTCTACCGCGATGACGTCACGTTGCGCGGCGGCGCCCCGGTCGTGCACTCCACGCACCTGGACTTCGACATCGACGGGCGCACGATCGTCATCGTCGACGACGTCATGTTCACCGGGCGCACGGTGCGCGCGGCGATCGAGGCGCTCTTCGACTACGGCCGCCCGGCCCGCGTCCAGCTCGCCGTGCTGGCCGACCGCGGCCATCGCGAGCTGCCGGTGCGCCCCGACTACGTCGGCAAGAACCTGCCGACGGCGCGCGGCGAGCGCGTCAACGTCCACGTCAGCGAGATCGACGGCGAGGACTCGGTCAGCATCGCCACGATCGTGGAGGCTCCGCTCTCATGAGGCACCTGCTCTCGATCAACGACCTCACGCGCGACGACATGGAGCGCATCCTCGACCGCGCCGCCGCCTTCGAGGAGGTCTCCGACCGCGACATCAAGAAGGTCCCGGCCCTGCGCGGCCGCACGGTCCTCAACCTCTTCTACGAGGCCTCGACGCGCACCCGCTCGTCCTTCGAGCTGGCCGCCAAGCGCCTCTCCGCCGACGTCGTGAACTTCTCGGCCGGCGGCTCGAGCGTCGAGAAGGGCGAGTCGCTGAAGGACACCGTCCTGACGCTGACCGCCCACTCGCCCGACGCGATCGTCATCCGCACGCCCTACGCGGGCGCCGCGGCGCTCGTCGCGGGCTGGACGCCGGCGGCGATCGTCAACGCCGGCGACGGCAAGCACGAGCATCCGACCCAGGCCCTGCTCGACGCCTACACGCTGCGCACGAAGCTCGGCTCGCTCGAAGGACGCAGCATCTGGATCGTCGGCGACGTCGCCCACTCGCGGGTGGCGCGCTCGAACATCCTCGCGTTCCGCAAGATGGGCGCCGAGGTGACGGTCTGCGGGCCGCCGACGCTGATCCCGCGCGGCATCGAGGCGCTCGGCTGCGCGGTGCGCTACGACCTCGCCGACCTGCGCGAGGCCGACGTCGTCTACGCCCTGCGCATGCAGCACGAGCGGATGGACCAGAACTTCGTGCCGAGCCTGCGCGAGTACGCCGCCAACTACCAGATCAACGGCCGGCGGCTGGGCCCGCACCAGGTGCTCATGCACCCCGGCCCGGTCAACCGCGGCGTCGAGCTGTCCGGCGAGGTCGTCGACTCGCCGCAGGCGGTCATCACGATGCAGGTCAAGGCGGGGGTGGTCGTCCGGATGGCGGTGCTCTACGAGGTCCTGGCCGGCTCCGCCAGCGACGTGCGCCAGCGGCCCCCGCGTCCGACCGAGCCCCAGCTGGCATGAGCATGTACGAGCCAACCCCGAACGGCGTCGCCGGCGTCCGCCTCGTCAGCGCGCCCGCCCGTCCCGCCGACCTGCTGCTGCGCGACGTCCACGCGCTCGATCCGCGGACCGGCCTCGACGGCCGTCACGACGTCCTCGTGCGCGACGGCACGATCGCCGAGATCGCGCCCGCCGGCACGCTGCCGGCGCCCGACGGCGGCGAGGTCGTCGAGGGCGAGGGACGCCACCTGTTCCCGGCGTTCGTCGATCCGCACGTGCACCTGCGCACGCCCGGCCAGGAGCACAAGGAGGACCTCGAGACCGGCACGCGGTCGGCCGCCGCGGGCGGCTACTGCGCCGTCATCGCGATGCCGAACACGTCGCCGGTCGTCGACAGCGCCCCGATCCTCGGCGCGCTGCTGGACGCCGCCGCGCGCGAGGCGCGCGTGCCGGTCGGCTTCATGCCGGCGATCACGCGCGGCCTGAAGGGCAGCGAGCTGACCGACATGGCCGAGCTGCGCGCGCTCGGCGCCGCGGGGTTCACCGACGACGGCCGGCCCGTCACCGACGCCGGCGTCTTTCGCCGGGCGCTGCAGTACCAGCGCCTGTGCGGTGGCATCCTGGCGCTGCACGAGGAGGACCCGGCCCTGTCGGGCAAGGGCGCGATGCACGAGGGCGTCGTCAGCGCGCTGCTCGGCGTCGCCGGCATCCCCAGCGTCAGCGAGTCGACGATGATCGGTCGCGACTGCGCGCTGGCCGGCTACGAGGGCGCGCGGATCCACATCCAGCACCTGTCGGCCTGCGAGTCGGTCGAGGTCATCGCGGCGGCCAAGCGCCAGGGCGTCCTCGTCACCTGCGAGGCCAGCCCGCATCACCTGACGATGACCGACGAGGACGTGCGCACGCTCGACACACGGCGCAAGATGAACCCGCCGCTGCGTGCCGAGGAGGATCGCCAGGCGCTCATCGAGGGTCTGCGCAACGGCACGATCGACTGCATCGCAACCGACCACGCGCCGCATGCGCGCGACGAGAAGGACGTTCCGTTCGAGCAGGCGCCGATGGGCACGACCGGGTTGGAGACGGCGTTCGCGTCGGTCTACACCGACCTCGTCCTGCCCGGCACGCTCTCGCTCGAGCTCGTCGTCGAGAGGCTGACGTCCGGCCTCGGGCTGCTGGACCTCCTCGTCCCGACGATCACGGTCGGCGAGGCGGCGAACCTCGTGCTCGTCGACCTCGACGCCGAGTGGGTCGTGGGGGAGAGCGGCTACGAGAGCCGGTCGGAGAACTGCTGCTTTGCCGGCCGCACCCTGCGCGGCCGGGTCCTGCTGACGGTCGCCGCGGGCGCGGTGGCCTACCGCGAGCGCTCGACGCTGCTCAGCGTGCCCGCGCAGGCAGCGTCGTCCGCACGTCAGAGCGCGCGATGACGGACCGACGAAACGCCCCTTCCGGCTTCGTCTTGCTGGAGGACGGCACCCGCTTCGACGGCATCGCCGTCGGAGCGGGCGCAGCCGCCACCGGCGAGGTCGTCTTCACGACCGGCATGTCCGGCTACCAGGAGTCGGTCACCGACCCGAGCTTCGCCGGGCAGATCATCACGTTCACCTATCCGCACATCGGCAACTACGGCATCTGCGACGAGGCGATGGAGTCCGACCGGATCTGGGCGCGCGCGGTGATCATGCGCTCGGCGATGAACACCGAGGACGCGCCGGGCGCCGCGCGCGGCTGGTGCGACTGGCTGGTTGACTGCGGCATCCCGGCGATCAGCGAGGTCGACACGCGCGCCCTCGTGCGTCACGTCCGCGAGGCCGGCTCGATGCGCGGCGGCGTCTTCCCGGCGTCGCTCGGCGAGGCCGAGGCGATGGCGCTCGTGCACGCCGAGCCGGCGATGGCCGGCGCCGACTTCGCGCGCGTCGTCTCGCCGCGGGAGATGACCGTCCACGGCTCCGGCGACGGCCCGCGGATCGCGGCGATCGACACCGGCATCAAGTCCTCGATCGTGCGCCACCTCGTCGACCGCGGCGCCGTCGTCGAGCTGCACCCCTGCGCGACGAGCGCGGCGGACCTGCTGGCCGGCGACCCCGACGCGATCTTCCTCGCCAACGGCCCCGGCGACCCCGCGGCGCTGGACCACATCGTCGCCACGCTGCGCGAGCTCGTCGGCGCAAAGCCCGTGTTCGGCATCTGCCTCGGCCATCAGCTGCTCTGCCGCGCGGTCGGGCTGCAGACCTTCAAGCTGCCCTTCGGCCACCGCGGTGCCAACCACCCGGTCAAGGACCTGCTGACCGGCAAGATCGAGATCACCTCGCAGAACCACGGCTTCGCGGTGCTGGGACCGGACGGCGAGGGGACCGTCCCCGGCGACGAGCCCGTGCGCTGGGAGACCGACTTCGGCGCCGCGCAGCTGTCGCACATCAACCTCTACGACCGCACCGTCGAGGGCCTGACGCTGCTCGACGTGCCCGGCGCGACGGTGCAGTACCACCCCGAGGCCGGCCCGGGTCCGAACGACAGCCTCTACCTCTTCGACCGCTTCCTCGACCAGATCTCATCCAACGCCCGGACGGCGGGCGATCTCGTCAAGACGCGGGGCCGGATGCCCCGCGGAGGTACCCCTTCGCATGCCGCGTAGAGACGACATCCAGCGCATCCTCATCCTCGGCTCGGGCCCGATCGTCATCGGCCAGGCAGCCGAGTTCGACTACTCCGGCGTGCAGGCCTGCAAGGTTCTCAAGGAGGAGGGCTACGAGGTCGTGCTCGTCAACTCCAACCCGGCGACGATCATGACCGACCCCGAGTTCGCCGACGCGACGTACGTCGAGCCGCTGCTGGCCGGGCCGGTGACCCAGGTCATCGCCCGCGAGCGGCCCGACGCGCTGCTGCCGACGCTCGGCGGCCAGACCGCGCTGAACCTCGCCAAGGAGCTGCACGAGAACGGCACGCTGGCCGAGTACGGCGTCGAGCTGATCGGCGCGAACTACGCGGCGATCTGCCGCGCCGAGGACCGCGACCAGTTCCGCACGACGATGGAGCGGGCCGGCCTGCGGATGCCGCGCTCGGCGATCGCGACGACGCTGGCGGAGGCCGAGGATGCGCTCATCGACATCGGGCTGCCGATCATCATCCGCCCGGCCTACACGCTCGGCGGCCGCGGCGGCGGGATCGCCCGCACGCCCGAGGAGTTCCGCGCGATCATCCGCCAGGGCCTCGACGCCTCGCCGATCGGCCAGGTGCTGATCGACGAGTCGGTCATCGGCTGGGGCGAGTTCGAGCTCGAGGTCATGCGCGACCACAACGACAACTGCGTGATCGTCTGCTCGATCGAGAACATCGACCCGATGGGCGTCCACACGGGCGACAGCGTCACGGTGGCGCCGCAGCAGACGCTGACCGACCGCCTCTATCAACAACTTCGTGACCAGGCGTTCACGGTCATCCGTGCGGTTGGGGTCCAGACCGGTGGCTCCAACGTCCAGTTCGCGGTCAACCCGCTGACCGAGGAGATCATGGTCATCGAGATGAACCCGCGCGTCTCGCGGTCCTCGGCGCTGGCCTCCAAGGCGACCGGCTTTCCGATCGCCAAGATCGCCGCGCGGCTGGCCGTCGGCTACGCGCTGGAGGAGATCGACAACGACATCACGCTGCGCACGCCGGCCTCCTTCGAGCCGACGATCGACTACGTCGTCGTGAAGTGGCCGCGCTTCGCCTTCGAGAAGTTCTCCGGCGTCGACGAGCGCCTCAGCACGCACATGAAGTCCGTCGGCGAGGTCATGGCGATCGGGCGCACGTTCCAGCAGGCGTTCGCCAAGGCGCTGCGCTCGCGGGAGCTGGACTCGATTCCCTCGGTCAGCGGCACGTCGGATGAGCTGCTGACCCGCCTGGAGATGCCCGGGCCCGACCGCTACGACGTCCTGCTGGCCGCGTTTCGCGCCGGTGCCGACGCCGAGGAGATCGAGCGGCGCACGAAGATCGACCTGTGGTTCCTGCGCGAGCTCGCGCAGCTCGCCGCCCACCCCGAGGCGCCGTTCGCCGGCACGCGGACGTACAAGTCGGTCGACACCTGCGCGGCCGAGTTCGCCGCCGAGACGCCGTACTACTACTCCAGCTGGGAGCGCTTCGGGTCGGGCTCGGGCGTATGCCACGAGGTCCGCCGCGGCGACAAGCCGAGCGTCGTCATCCTCGGCGCCGGGCCCAACCGCATCGGCCAGGGGATCGAGTTCGACTACTGCTGCGTGCATGCGGCGATGACCGTGCGCGACAACGGCCGCGACGCGGTGATGGTCAACTGCAACCCCGAGACCGTCTCGACGGACTACGACACGTCCGACCGCCTGTACTTCGAGCCGCTCACGCTCGAGGACGTGCTCGGCGTCGTCGAGATCGAGCAGCCCGAGGGGGTGATCGTGCAGTTCGGCGGCCAGACGCCGCTCAAGCTCGCCGCCGGCCTGCAGGCGGCCGGCGTGCCGATCCTCGGCACGAGCGTGGACGCCATCGACCTCGCCGAGGACCGCGGCCGCTTCGGCGCGCTGCTGCAAGAGCTCGGCTACGAGGCGCCGGCGTACGCCACGGCGCACGGCGTCGAGGAGGCGCTGGCGGCCTCCGAGACCGTCGGCTTCCCGCTGCTCGTGCGGCCCAGCTACGTCCTCGGCGGGCGCGCGATGGAGATCGTCTACTCGGCCGACGACCTCGCCGACTACCTGCGCCGGACGGCGCCGGCCTCCACCGCATCCACCGGCGCGGGCAAGGCGCGCAAGATCTTCCTCGACCGCTTCCTGGAGAACGCGATCGAGGTCGACGTCGACGCGCTCTGCGACGGCGAGTCGGTCTGGATCGGCGGCGTCATGCAGCACGTCGAGGAGGCCGGGATCCACTCCGGCGACAGCGCCTGCGTGCTGCCGCCGCACTCGCTCGGGCCCGAGATGCTCGACGAGATCCGCGAGCACACGCGCGGCATCGCGCTGGGGCTGAACACCGTCGGCCTGATCAACATCCAGTTCGCCGTCACGCTCGACGGGCGCCTGTTCGTCATCGAGGCCAACCCGCGCGCCTCGCGTACCGTGCCGTTCGTCTCCAAGGCGATCGGCGTGCCGCTGGCGAAGATGGCCTGCCGGCTCATGCTCGGCGAACGCATCGAGGACCTCGCCCTGCCCTCCGAGGCGATGCCCACCGACCACGTCTGCGTCAAGGAGGCCGTGCTGCCGTTCGACCGCTTCGCCGGCTCCGATGCGCTGCTGAGCCCGGAGATGCGCTCGACCGGCGAGGTGATGGGCGTCGCGCGCGACTTCCCGACGGCGTTCGCCAAGGCGCAGGCCGCGGCCGGCGCGCTGCTGCCCAGCGCGGGCACGGTGTTCATCACGCTGACCGACGGCGACAAGGCCGGCGCCTACGCGATCGCCTCGCGCCTGGAGGACCTCGGCTTTCGGATCGTCGCGACGGCCGGCACCGCGCAGGCGATCCGCGGGATGGGCGTGCGCGTCAGCGGCGTGCTCAAGAAGGTCGGCGAGGGCTCGCCGAACGTCGTGGAGTGCATCGAGGCGGGCGAGGTCGACCTCGTCATCAACACGCCGACGGGCTCGGGCGCACGCGCCGACGGCTGGGAGATCCGCCGCGCGGCGATCGCCCGCGGGATCCCCTGCATCACGACGCTGTCGGGCGCGCACGCCGCCGCGCGTGCGATCTCCGCGGCGCGCAGCGGCGAGCCGACGGTCCTGTCGTTGCAGGAGCTGCACCGCGACCGCCTGCGGGTCGGATGAGGCCGCTCGCGCCGTTCGGCCGTCGCCGGGTCGCGCTCACCGGCGCCGACGACGTCGGCGCCTACCGCGTGCTGCGGGTCGCCGACCCGGTCGGCCCGCGCCCGGAGGCGGGGCAGTTCTACATGCTCGCGTCCGCCGCGGGCTGGGGCGCGGGCGCCGACGAGCGGCCGTACCTGCCGCGCGCGTTCTCGTTTCTCGACGCGGACGTCGGGCGGCTGAGCTTCATGCTCGAGGACGTCGGACCCGGCACGCACCGCCTGGCGCAGCTCGTGGCCGGCGACGGGCTGTGGCTGACCGGTCCGCTCGGCGCGGGCTTCCGCGCGCCGCACGGCGGCCGCCGCGCGCTGCTGGCGGGCGGCGGCGTCGGCGTGCCGCCGCTGTCGGCGTGGGCCCGCGAGCTGGGGGCCGTCGGCGAACCCGTGACCGTGGTGCTGGGCTTTCGCGATGCGCACCACGCGGAGGGGGCCGCGCTCATGGCCGACGGCGACGTCACGGTCGCCACCGACGACGGCTCGGTCGGCCACCACGGCCTCGTCACCGATCTGCTCGCCGCGGAGCTCGATGCCGACGACCACGCGGTCGTCTACGCCTGCGGCCCGCCGGGCATGCTCGAGGCGGTGCGGGCCCTCTGCTCCGCGCGTGACGTGCCGGCGCAGCTCGCCCTGGAGGCCGGCATGGCCTGCGGCTTCGGCGCCTGCTACGGCTGCGTCGTGGCGCTGGCCGAGGGCGGCTACGTGCGCCTCTGCGTCGACGGGCCCGTGCTCGACGCCGACCGCCTGGCACGGGTTCCGCAGGACGCCCACTGATGCACCGTCCTGCATGATCGACTTCTGTGGCCTGCGCCTCGCGCACCCGATCATCAACGGCTCGGGCACGTTCGACGCGATCGCCGCGCGGCGCGCGTTCGGCGACGCACTGCTCGACGCGTTCCCGTTCAGCGCCTTCGTCTCCAAGACGATCACGCTGGCGCCGCGCGCCGGTAACCCGCCGCCCCGGCTGTGGGAGGCGCAGGCCGGGATGATCAACTCGATCGGTCTGCCCAACCGCGGGCTGGACGGCTATCTCGAGCACGACCTGCCGCTGCTCGCGCAGCTGCCCGTGCCGCTCGTCACGAACGTCATGGGCGCGACGGAGGCCGAGGTCGCGCGGCTCGTGGAGGCGGTCGACGGACGCCCGGAGATCGCGGCGATCGAGCTCAACGTGTCGTGCCCGAACGTCGCGACCGGCCTCGACATCGGCGCCGATCCGGCCTCGCTGGGCGCGCTCGTGCGCGCCGTGCGGCCGCTGACGCGCAAGCCGCTGATCGTCAAGCTGACGCCGAACACCGCCGACGTCGCGGCGGTCGCCGTGGCCGCCGAGGAGGCCGGCGCCGACGCCGTGTCGCTCATCAACACGCTGCGCGCGATGGCGCTGGACCCGCGCCGCCGCACGCCGTGGCTGGGCGGCCGGACGGGCGGCTTGTCGGGGCCGGCGATCCGCAGCGCGGCGCTCGCGCAGGTTTCCGCAGTGGCAGCCCGGGTATCGATTGCGGTCGTCGCAATGGGCGGCGTGGAGCGCGGAACGCATGCGAATGACCTGATTTCGGTAGGAGCCACGCTGGTTGCCGTCGGCACGGCCAGTTTCCGCGATCCCTGCGCCGGCACACGCATCGCGCACGAGCTGAAATCCCTGCAAATTGCGGGATCATCCTCGACCACCGTCGAGCTATCTGAACCTCAACCTGAGGTCGAACTGAATTGCAGGAATTCATGACGATTGCGCTTGCGGCGCCGTTGGGAAGATGCAAGTATCGGCGCCGTTGATGCCGCCGTCACCGAACACCGCCACGAAGCACTCGGCGGCGCCAGAGCGCTCGCTCACCCAGCGTTTGGATGCGCTCAACCGGGCCAACGACGTTCGCACCCGGCGGGCGAAGCTCAAGAAGGATCTCAAGGCCGGGCGCTGCTCGATCCACACGCTGCTGCTCGATCCGCCCGAGTTCATCCTGACCGCGAAGGTCTTCGACATGCTGCTCGCGGTGCCGAAGTACGGCCGCGTCAAGGTCAACAAGGTCCTCACGCAGTGCCGCATCTCGCCGAGCAAGACGATCGGCGGGCTGTCCGAGCGCCAGCGCAACGAGCTCATCCGGCTCCTGCGCCGCTAGCCCGCGGCTCGGTGCCGCGCGCGGTCGTCATCACCGGCCCGTCGGGCGTCGGCAAGGGCACGCTGATCCGCTCGCTGCGCGAGCGCATGCCCGAGCTGCAGCTGTCGATCTCCGCCACGACGCGGCTGCCGCGCGCGGGGGAGACGCAGGACGTCGACTACCACTTCATGTCACCGGATGACTTCGCGCAGCACGTCGCCGAGGGCGACTTCGTCGAGCACGCCGACTACGCGGGGGCCCGCTACGGCACGCTGCGCTCCGAGCTGCAGACGCGCTCGTCCAGCGGGGCGCCGGTCGTCCTGGAGATCGAGGTCCAGGGCGCCCGCCAGGTGCGCGAGCACATGCCCGAGGCCGTGCAGGTCTTCATCGCCCCGCCGTCGGTCGAGGCCCTGCGCGCGCGGCTCGTCGGCCGTGGCACGGATGCGCCCGAGCAGGTCGAGGCGCGGCTGCGGACCGCGGAGGCGGAGCTGGCCGCCCAGCACGAGTTCCCGCACGTCGTCGTCAACGACCGGCTCGAGGACGCGGTCGAGGCGCTGATCGAGATCGTGCGGGCGACGACGGCGGACGGGTAGCGCGGCGAGTTCCGGCTGGCTTCGGCTGGCGGCCGTGGAGGGGCAAGAACTGCATCGCTGAGAGGGTCGGTTCGATGGGATGTGGGCGTTCGTTCCAGCGCAGGCGCAGCGAGGTGTGCACCTGGACCCCCAGCGCGACGCGGCTCCCCGCACCGCCCGAGTCCGCCGCCCGCCGGCCGTCGGCCGTCGCTGTACGGCGGGTCGTAGCGTGGCGGGTTGGTGTTCGCTACGAACACCTTCGCGCCACGCTGGCTTGGACGCCGCGGGCGGGGTCGTAGCGTGGCGGGTTGGTGTTCGCTACGAACATCTTCGCGCCACGCTGGCCGCGGACCGCCGACGCGATCCGCGAAGACGCGCCCGCCCGGCCCCGGCCCGAACGCCCGCACCCGAACAGCCTCACGCCCGCAAAGCGCTGTTCGACGACGTCGACGCCCGCGCTGCGCCGGCCCCGAAGCGCCCGCGCCCGAGCCCTCATCCGCAAGCAAGCACCCGCCGTGATCGGCCGTCCTCGCTACCCTGAGGGCCATGATCTCTCCCCGCATCGACCGCCTGCTCGAGAACGTCGACTCGAACTACGCCTCCGTTGTCGTCGCGGCCAAGCGCGCGCGTCAGATCAACTCGTACTACCACAACCTCGGCGAGGGAACGTTCGACGAGTTCCCGCCCCCGATGGTCGATACCGGCTCCAAGAACTACCTCACGATCGCCCTCGAGGAAGTCGCCGCCGGCAAGATCAAGTACCAGTACCGGTAGGCCCGCCCGGATCGGAGTGCGATGGCCCGGATCCTGCTTGGGGTCAGCGGTGGGATCGCCGCCTACAAGGCGCTCGAGCTCGTACGCCTGGCGACCGCCGCGGGCCACGCGGTACGGGTCATCCAGACGCCCGCCGCAGGGCGCTTCGTCGGCGCCGCGTCGTTCGCCGCGCTGACCGGCGCGCCCGTCCTCGTCGACGAGTTCGAGCGCGACCCCGCCCGCGGTGCCTTCCCCGGCGATCCGGCACCCGACCACGACCCGCTCAGCCACCTCGAGCTCGTCGGCAACGCCGACATCCTCGTCGTCGCACCGGCGACGGCCAACACCGTCGCCAAGCTCGCGGCGGGGCTCGCCGACAACCTCCTGACCAGCGCGGCACTCGCCGCGACCTGCCCGCTGCTCGTCGCGCCCGCGATGAACCATCACATGTGGCGCCACCCGGCGACCCAGGCCAACGTCGCCACCTTGCGCGGCCGCGGCGCCGTCGTGCTCGACCCCGGCCGCGGCCGCCTGGCCTCCCCCGGCGAGCAGGGCGAAGGTCGCCTGCCCGAGCCCGCCGCGCTGCTGGACGCGATCGAGGCGCTGACGCGGCCGGCCGTGGCGGCACCCGCGCCGGAACTCGTCGGCCTGCGGGTCCTCGTGACCGCCGGCGGCACGCGCGAGCCGATCGACGCCGTGCGCTTCGTCGGCAACCGCTCGTCGGGCCGGATGGGCTTCGCGCTGGCCGGCGAGGCCGCGGCGCTCGGCGCCGCCGTCACGGTCATCGCGGCGAACGTCTGCCCTCCCGCGCGACGCGCGCATCACCTACGTCGACGTCGCGACCGCCGCCGAGCTGCACGCCGCCTGCGCCGCCGCCTTCGCCGCCGCCGACGTCCTGCTCATGGCGGCCGCCGTCGCCGACTTCCGCCCGGCGCGCAGCTTCGCCGGCAAGCTCAAGAAGACGACCGGCAGCGAGGCGGGCATGCGCCTCGAGCTCGAGCGCACCCCGGACATCCTCACCGGCCTGGCCGCCGCGCGGCGCGCCGGTCAGACGATCGTCGGCTTCGCCGCCGAACACGGCGACCACGCGCTCCAGTACGGCCGCGACAAGCTCGCCCGCAAGGGCCTGGACGCCGTCGTCGTCAACGACGTCGCGCGGACGGACATCGGCTTCGAGGCACCCGACAACGAGGTGACGATCATCACGCCGGGCGGCGAGACGCACATCGCGCGCGCCTCCAAGCCCGAGATCGCGCGGGCGGTGCTCGACGCCGTCGTGGCGCTGCGCGCCGCAGCGGGTGCGCCCCGGCCGGCCGCTTGACGAGGCGAGCGCCACCCGCTCGCGGCAAACCCATCCGCGCAGACAGCTGGACGCTCATCCCGACGTCGGGGCCGCGCCGGCCACGCCCGGCCCTGGATGGGCTCTGACTCCCGGTCGCCATCCGACACACCGGCAACGCGCACGAGCCTCCCGGGATGTCAGGAGACGATCTTCTCGGCGCGCCGGGAGGCAGGAAGTGTCGCGCACGGCCGTCGCGGCATGCGACGATGGACCACGAGATGGATCGCACGGACAGTGCCCGGCGGCTGACGGACGCGGACCTCGAGTCGGCCGGCGCGCTGGCCCGCCGCGTCACCGCGAACGTCGCGCAGGCCGCGGAGGTGCGTCCCGACGTCATCGCCCATCTCATCGTCGCGGTGCTCGCCGAGGGCCACGCGCTCATCGAGGACCTGCCGGGCGTCGGCAAGACGACGCTCGCTCGCGCGCTCGCGCGCTCGCTCGACCTCGAGGTCGCCCGGATCCAGTGCACGGCGGACCTGCTGCCCGCCGACGTCGTCGGCACGAACGTCTTCAACCAGCGCGAGAGCCGCTTCGAGTTCCGGCCCGGCCCGATCTTCGCCAACGTCGTGCTCGTCGACGAGATCAACCGCGCCTCGCCCAAGACGCAATCGGGCTTGCTGGAGTGCATGCAGGAGCGCCGCGTCACCGTCGACGTCCACACGCACGAGCTCGCGCGCCCGTTTCTCGTCCTCGCGACGCAGAACCCGATCGAGTACGAGGGCACCTACCCGCTGCCCGAGGCGCAGGTCGACCGCTTCATGGTCCGCCTGTCGCTCGGCTACCCCTCGGCGGCCGGCGAGGCGGGCATGCTCGCCGCCCATGAGGCGGGCGATCGCGTCGCGCGGCTGGAGCCCGTGGCCGACGCCGCCGACCTGCTCGGCGCGCAGGACGCGACGGCGCGCGTGCGGGCATCCGAGCCGCTGCGGCGCTACATCGTCGCGCTGCTCGGCCACACCCGCGACGACCCCCGCGTCGAGCTCGGCGCCAGCCCGCGCGCCGGCCTGCTGCTGCTGCGCGCCGCCAAGGCCCACGCCCTGCTGGCCGGGCGCGACCACGCGATCCCCGACGACGTTCAGCAGATGAGCCAGTCGGTGCTCGCCCATCGCATCGTGCTCGCCCCCGACGCCTACGAGACGTCCGGCGAGCGGATCGTGGCCGACGCGGTGGCGGCCACGCCGGCGCTCTAGCCGTGGGCGCGGCCCGGAACACCCGCAGAACCTGCGGACGGGTCCGGTAGGACCGGACCGTGCGCCGGGCGTTTGCCACCGCCATGCTCGCGCTCGCGTTCGGCCTGGCGGCCGCGCTGCTCGACGCCGAGCCGCTGTGGGTCCCGGCGGCCACGCTCGCGCTGATCGCCGGCGGCAGCGCCGCGTGGGTCTGGTTCGGCGCGCGCGGCGTGCGCATCACGCGCACGCTCGGCGCGCGCCGCGTCATGGAGGACGAGCCGGTGACGATCGTGCTCGACGTGCGCGCCGGCCGGCTCGGCCTGCCGCCGTCGCGGATCGCCGATCCGCTCCTGCCGGCGCCGGTCGCCCTGCGCGGCGGGACGGCCGGGGGGCGCGTGCGGATCGAGGTGCGCTTCGGCCGGCGCGGGCGCCGCGTGCTGGTGCTGCCGCGCGTCCTCGTCGCCGATCCGCTCGGCCTGGCGACGCGCGAGGTCAGCGCGCGGCCGTCGCCGCTGGGCGACGACATCCTCGTCCTGCCGCGGATCGAGCCGGTCATCGCAGCACCGGGCGGCGGCGACGCGTCGCGGCTCGCGCGTCGCGGGATCCCGGCGGCCGGCGCCGAGGTCGAGCTCGACGGGATCCGGCCGCTGCGCGACGGCACGCCGGCCGCACGGATCTTCTGGCCCGCGGTCGCCCGGGGCGCCGATCCCCAGGAGCGGTTCTTGTCGTCGGCCAGCCAGAGCCGGCCGGCCGTCGTCCTGGACCCGCGCGGCGCGGCGAGCGGCGCGGCGCTCGACGCCGCGGTCCGCGCCGCCGCCTCGCTGGCGCGGGCCTTCGCGCAGGCCGGCGGCTGCTGCGTCCTGCTGCCCGGCGACCGGCGGCCGGTCGAGCTGGGCGAGACGCTGGCGGGCTGGCCGCACATCCACGCCCGCCTGGCGCTGATCGGCGCCGCCAGCGGCCCGTCGCTCGCCTGCCTGGCGCAGCGGCACGGCCCGATCATCTTCGTCAGCGCGCGCATGCGCGCGCGTGTGCCGCAGGCGCTCGGCCCCGCCCACGGCGCGACGCGGGTCGTCGTCGTGCCCGGCGTGCTGCCCGACCGCCACCCGCTGTTCGCCGTCGCGGGCTGCAGCGGCTATGAGCTCAGCGCACCGCGAGGGTCAGCCCCTCGCGCGCCGCAGGCGCCGCGCCAGGCGGAGGGGACGCCGGTATGAGCGCGACGGTCGCGCCGCCCCGCCCGCCCGCCGGCGCGCCGGCCCGATCCGCTCCCCCGCCGCGCGCACCCGCGACCCCCCCGGCGCTGCTGCCCGTTCACGTCGCGCGGCTGATCGGGTTCGTCGGCGTGGCGATGTTCGGCGCGCTGCAATGGGCGCAGATGGTGCGTCCCGCGGCTTCGGATGCGCTGCTCTTCAGCGTCGTCGTCGCGGCGATCGCGGGCTGGCTGCTGAGCGCGGTCGCGCGACGCGAGCCGGCCAATCGGTCCGCTCGCGTGCGCGCCGGCGCCACCCTGCTCGCCGCCGGCGGCCTGCTGCTCGTCGCCCTCGTCGCGGCGGGCGTGCCGCTGCGCTTGCTCGGTCCGCGCGGCTGGGACGACCTCGCCGGCGGGATCGGCCAGGGCCTCGGCGCGGTGGCGACCGTCAGCACGCCGTACGGCGGCCTGGACGAGTGGACGCGGATCGTCATCGTGCTCGGCGGCTGCGCGCTGACCGCCGTCGCGGCGCTGCTCGCCTTCGCGCCGCGTCGGCGCGGCGCGTTCGGCGTGCCCGGCGCGGCCGCCGTGGCGCTCGGCCTGCTCTACACGGTGCCGGTCATGCAGCACGACATCCGCCTGCCCTACGTGGCGGGACTGCTGTTCGTCCTGCTGCTGGCCACGTTTCTCTGGCTCGAGCGCCTCGAGCGGCGCAGCGCCCCGGCGGCGGTCGCGCTCGTCGCCGTCGCCGCCCTCGGCGGCTACGTCGCCGCGCCGAGCCTCGACGGCGACCGCGCCCTGCTCGACTACGAAAAGCTCGCCCAGTCGCTGAGCGCCAGCACGACGACGCAGTACCGCTGGAACCACGACTACGGGCCGCTGGACTGGCCGCGCGACGGGCGCGAGGTGCTGCGCGTGCAGGCGCGCCAGCGCAGCTACTGGAAGGCCGTCAACCTCGTGAACTTCGACGGCACGCGCTGGGTGCAGGACACCCGCGAGTCCAACGACCCGCTGGAGCGCACGGTCTTCGACCCCACCTGGCGCCAGCGCATCCGCGTGACGCTGCGCGCGCTGCGCAGCACGCAGTTCGTCACGGCCGGCTCGGCGCTGGAGATCCTCGACACACCGCGCACGGCGATCCGCACGACGCCCGGCGTGTTCGAGACCGCGAGCGAGCCGCTGCGCCGCGGCCACGCCTACCAGGCGCTCGTCTACACCCCGCGGCCCGGGACCCCGCAGCTGCGACGCGCCGGCAGCGACTACGGCACGATCGTGGGGCGCGAGTACGGCCTCCTGCGGCTGCCCCCGCCTGCCGCAGGCAGCGGGCCGGGCGCGGCCGGCCCCGTGCGGTCGCGCCGCGACGACGGACCCGTCGTGCTCTTTGCGTGGTGGGGCGAGGCCGGTCCGCCGCTCGACGTGAGCGCCAACGCGACCGACGCGCGCGCGGCGATCAAGGCCTCGCCGTACGCGCGCGTCTACGCGCTCGCCCAGCGCCTGCGGGAGGGCACCACGACGCCGTTTGAGTACATGCGCGCGATCGAGCGCTACCTGGCCAGCGACGCCTTCAGCTACAGCGAGCGCCCGCGGCCCAGCCGCGCGCCGCTCGCCGAGTTTTTGCTGCGCGACCGCGTCGGCTACTGCCAGCAGTTCTCCGGCGCGATGGCGCTGCTGCTGCGCATGGGCGGCGTGCCGGCGCGCGTCGCGAGCGGCTTCTCGCCCGGGGCGCTGGACGAGGAGCGCGGCGAGTACGTCGTGCGCGACGTCGATGCGCACTCCTGGGTCGAGGTCTTCGTGCCCAACGTCGGCTGGGTCGTGCGCGACCCGACCCCGGCGGCCGCGCCCGCGCGGGCGCAGACCGCCGATCTGGCCACCGCCTCCGGCGCTGCGCCCGTCGCGCTGGGCGGCAGCGCACGCGGGCTGGAGCGCACGCCCGACGCCGGTTTCGGCGCGCTCCCGGCCGCCGCCGCGCAGGACGAGGGCACGAGCCCGAGCCTGCTCGTCGCCATCGGGCTCGGCGCGCTCGTGCTCGGCGCGGCCAGCCTCGCGCTCGTGCTGCGCCGCCGGCGCCGCAGACCGCTCGCCGAGCAGGCCGGGAGCCTCGTCGACGACGAGCTCGCCGAGCTGCGGCGTGCGCTGCGCCGCAGCCGCCGCACCGCAGCACCCGAGATGACCCTCGACGCGCTCGCGCTGCGGATGGCCGGCACGCCCGCACAGGGCTACGTGCAGGCGCTCGCCGCCGCGCGCTACGGCTACGGCGAGCGCGCGCCGACGCGCGCCGAGCGCGCCGCTCTGCGCCACGAGCTCGGCGCCGGCCTCGGCCTCGGCGGGCGCGTGCGCGCCTGGTGGGCGCTGCCGCCCCGGCCGCCCGGGGCGGGGAGGCGGGCGCGCGGCCGGCGGGCGCCCAGGCCGGGCTGAGCGCGGCCGCACGCCCGCCGGGCGGCGTATCCTCGAAGGCATGTCGTCGCACGACGTCTACGAGCTCTTTCAGAACGGGACGCGGCTGCTCGAGGAGCGCGACTTCCACGCCGCCGCCGTGCCGCTGCGCCGCGCGCGCGAACTGGAGCCCGACAAGGCCTCGATCCGCGAGGCGCTCGGCCGCGCGCTGTTCGGCTCGCAGCGCTATGCCGAGGCCGTCGCCGAGTTCGAGGCGATCGTCGAGCGCGCCCCGACCAACGACTATGCGCTGTTCTGCCTCGGCCGCTCATTGCAGCTGCTCGGGCGTCACGCGGAGGCGCGCAGGCCGCTGGCGCTGGCCTGCTGCCTGCGCCCGGAGCGCAAGGACTACCGGCTGTACCGCGACCGCTCGCGCGAGCGGGCAGCGTAGCCCCGAACAGGCACCGCCGGCGCCCCCGCAGGCGGGCGGGGGATTAGCGGGCCGGTGCTATCCTCGATCGACAGCTTTCGCTCCGGCTTCGGGCCGGAGGCCGTACCGGAAGTGGGCGCTCGCCCGCTTTTTTTGTGGCCGTGAGGAGGATTGAAGTGAGCACCATCCAGACGGATATCGAGGCCCGGCTCGCCGCCAGCGAGCCCGATGTCGAGGTGCTCCTCGCAGAGATCGTGGGCGGGTCGACGCTGCGCGTGTTCATCGATCATCCCGACGGCGTCACGCTTGCGCTGTGCGAGCGCGTCACGAAAGCACTGCCAGAGGTCCGCGAGCGCTACGCGCTCGAGGTCTCCTCGCCCGGGACGGAGCGCCCGCTCTCCAAGCCCCAGCATTTCCACCGCTACCTCGGCCGCCGCGCGCGGGTTCGTACGAGAGATGCAGTCGACGGACACACGTCCTTCACCGGCGAGCTCGTCGGCGCGTCGGACGACGCCGTGACGATCGCTGCCGATGGCGATCCGCCCTCCCTCGTCGCCATTGCGTACGCCGAGATCCAGCGTTCCAACCTGATCGAGGAGTAGCCCATATGTCACGCGAGATCCTTGATGCGATGACCGTTCTCGGCCGGGAGAAGGGCATCGCCCCCGACAAGCTCCGGCTCGCGCTCGAGGACGCGCTTCTCTCCGCCTACAAGAAGCAGCCCGACAGCGCGAAGTACGCGCGCGTCGAGCTCGACCCCGAGACCGCGGACTTCCGCGTCATCGAGCTGATCATCCCCGAGCGCCTCGAGGCGCACCTCATCGTCGAGACGATCGACGAGGGGACGACGTACGACCCCGAGACGGGGGAGATGGTCGAGCCGACCGATCCCGAGATCGACCCGGCGAAGTTCGAGGAGTACAAGGATCAGATCGAGGAGCGCGACGTGACGCCCGGCGACTTCGGGCGGATCGCGGCGCAGACGGCCAAGCAGGTCATCCTGCAGCGCATCCGCGAGGCCGAGCGCGACATGATGTTCGAGGAGTACCGCGACCGCGTCGGCGAGCTGATCACCGGCATCGTGCAGCAGTCCGACAGCCGCTACACGCTCGTGCAGATCCGCGAGCGCGTCGAGGCCCTGCTGCCGAAGTCCGAGCAGGTCGACGGCGAGCGCTACGACCACTCCCAGCGCGTCAAGGCCGTCATCAAGGAGGTCTCGCCCTCCACGAAGGGCCCGTCGATCATCGTCTCCCGCCGCGACCCGGAGCTGATCAAGAAGCTCTTCGAGCTCGAGGTGCCCGAGATCGCCGACGGCCTCGTCGAGATCGCCAACGTCGCCCGCGAGCCCGGCTACCGCTCGAAGATCGCCGTCATCTCGCACGCCGACGGCGTCGATCCGGTCGGCGCGTGCGTCGGCCCGCGCGGCTCGCGCGTGCGGATGGTCGTCTCCGAGCTGCGCGGCGAGAAGATCGACATCATCCCCTACAACGACGAGCCCGCCCGCTTCGTCGCCAAGGCCCTCTCACCCGCCCGCGTGCGCGAGGTGCTCGTCGACGACGACGGCAAGCAGGCGACGGTCATCGTGCCCGACGACCAGCTCTCGCTGGCGATCGGGCGCGAGGGCCAGAACGCGCGCCTCGCCGCCCGCCTGACCGGCTGGCGGATCGACATCAAGTCCGAGACCGAGTTCGCCGCCGAGGAGCAGGAGTCCGGCTACGAGGAGGAGGAGACGCAGGGTCGCTGCGCCGCCGTCATGTCGACGGGACGGCGCTGTCCCAACGCGGCGCTTCCCGGCTCGCGCTACTGCGGCCTGGACTCCCATCAGGCGCTCGCCAACCAGGCGGGCGACCAGATGCCGGCGTCGGCGGCCGACGAGTCGGTCGCGCCGGTCGAGGTGCCCGCCGAGGACGCCCTCGACGAGCCGGTGGAGCAGCCCTCATAGCGGTGGCGCAGCGGCGTTGCGTGGGCTGCGCCAGCCGGACCGACAAGACCGCCCTGCTGCGCTTCGTCCTCGTCGACGGGCGCCTGGAGCCCGACCCCGGACAGCGCCGTCCGGGGCGCGGCGCGTACGCGTGCGACCGCGCGTGCGCCGAGCGCGCGCTCGCCCGCGGAGGCTTCGCGCGCTCCTTCCGCCGTGCCGTACACGCCGCCCCTGACCTTCTACACTCAAACTAATGGCAAAGGTACGCGTCCACGAGCTCGCCAAGGCCCACGACATGTCCTCTCAGGACGTGCTCGACAAGCTGCGCAGCGCCGGCATCAAGGTCAAGGCGCCTGCGTCGGCGGTCGATGAGGACCAGGCGAAGGCCGCCCTCGAAGGACGCCCGCTGCCGACCAACGGCGCCGCTGCGCAGGCCGAGGCCAAGCCCGCCGCGCCCGCCCCGCCGCGCCCGACGGTGCGCCGCGCGCCGCCCGCGCCGCCTGCGGCCTCCGACCGCGCCGCCGCCGCCCAGCGCGAGCGCCGGCAGCCCGCCGCGAAGTCCGGCCCCGCCGGCGCCAAGTCGGCGCCGTCGGATCCGTCCGCCGCGCGTCCCAGCGCCGCCGGCAGCGCCGAGCCATCGGCGCAGTCGACCGACCCGGCGGGCGCCTCCGCCGCCGCCGGGCCGGCTCCCGCCGACGGCAGCGAGCCCGCCAAGCACCGCCCGACGCGCTCCTCGCTGGCCGGAGAGCGCACGCCGGGCGCCGCCGGTCCCGGTGGCCGGCGCCGCGTCGTCATCGACTCGCAGGCCTCGCGCCGCACGCCCGGCCAGCAGTCCCAGCCGCCGCGCCGCCAGCGCCGTGGCCGCCGCCGCCGCGGCACGTACGACGACACCGTCGCCCCGCTCAACGAGGCCGCCGCGTCGCACACCGACCTCGTGCGGATCAACTCCGGCTCGACCGTCAAGGACATCGCCGAGTCGATGGGCGTGCCGGTCCCGGAGATCATCAAGAAGCTCATGATGCTCGGCCAGATGGCGACGCTGACGCAGACGCTGTCCGACGACGCCGTGGGGATCCTCGCCGAGGAGTTCAACAAGCAGGTCGAGATCGTCCACGCCGCCGACGAGGTCGAGGCCGACCCGGTCTTCGAGGACGCCGACGAGGACCTTACGTACCGCCCGCCGGTGATCACGATCATGGGCCACGTCGACCACGGCAAGACGTCGCTGCTGGACGCGATCCGGTCGACCGAGGTCGTCGCGGGCGAGGCGGGTGGGATCACGCAGCACATCGGCGCCTACCAGGTCAATCACAACGACAAGCTCGTCACCTTCCTCGACACGCCCGGCCACGAGGCCTTCACCGCGATGCGCGCTCGCGGCGCCCGCGTGACGGACATCGCGGTCATCGTCGTCGCGGCCGACGACGGCGTCAAGCCGCAGACCGACGAGGCGATCGACCACGCGAAGGCCGCCGACGTGCCGATCGTCGTCGCGGTCAACAAGATCGACAAGGAGGGGGCCGACCCGACGCGCGTGCGCACCGAGATGACGACGCGCGGCCTGCAGCCCTCCGAGTGGGGCGGCGAGACCGAGTTCGTCGACGTCTCCGCGAAGTCCAAGGTCGGCCTCGAGGACCTGCTCGACACCCTGCAGGTCGTCGCCGAGCTCGAGGACCTCAAGGCCAACGCGGGGGCGCCGGCCTCCGGCGTCGTCGTCGAGTCCAAGCTCGACCCGGGCCGTGGCCCGGTCGTCACGATCCTCATCCAGCGCGGCACCCTGCGCATCGGCGACGCGCTCGTCGCGGGCGCCAACTGGGGCCGCGTCCGGGCGATGCACGACTTCACCGGCGCGCGCGTCAAGGAAGCGCTGCCGGGCGACCCGATCGAGGTGCTCGGCTTCGACGGCGTGCCCGAGGCCGGCGAGCACGTCCGCGCCGTCGAGAACGATCGCCGCGCCCGCGCGATCGCCCACGAGCGCGAGCAGCGCCTCAAGCAGGAGCAGCACGCGCGCCGCTCGGGCCGCAAGCGCTCGCTGGAGGACGTCTTCAAGGACATCCAGGCGGGCGAGCTCAAGGAGCTCAACCTGCTCGTCAAGGCCGATGTCGCCGGCTCCGCCGAGGCCCTCGAGGACGAGATCGCCAAGCTTCCGCAGGACGAGGTCGCGGTCAACATCATCCGCACCGGCGTCGGCGGCATCAACGAGTCCGACGTCATGCTGGCCGCCGCGTCCGACGCGATCATCATCGGCTTCAACGTGCGCCCCGTCGGCGACGCCCGCGCCGTCGCCGAGCGCGAGGGCGTCGACATCCGTGGCTACACGGTCATCTACAAAGTGCTCGACGAGCTGCGCGCCGCGATGGAGGGCATGCTCGAGCCCGACGAGATCGAGGAGTCGCTCGGCCACGTCGAGATCCGCCAGATCTTCCGCGCTTCGAAGATCGGCGTGATCGCCGGCTCCTACGTCACCGACGGCAAGATCACGCGCGGCGCCAAGACGCGCCTGGTGCGCGACGGCACGATCGTCTACGACGGCGAGATCGCCTCGCTGCGTCGGATCAGCGACGACGTGCGCGAGGTCGCGGCGGGCTTCGAGTGCGGCATCACGCTGCGCAACTTCCAGGATGTCAAGGAGGGCGACACCCTGGAGGTCTACGCGACCCGCAAGGTCGACCGCGCACTGGCCTAGCCGTGAGCGACGTCGATGCGTACGTCGCGCTCCTGCTGGTGCATCTGCACTTTCCCGACGCCGGGTCCTTGAAGGCCAAGCGCAAGGATCTGGCGTCCGTCAAGGCGCAGCTGCACGGGCGGATGGGCGTCGCGGTGGCCGAGGTCGGCCACCAGGATCTGTGGCAGCGCGCGACGCTCGCGGCGGCGCTGACGGGCGGCTCGCTGGGCGTGCTGGAGAGCGCCGCCGACCGCGTCGAGGACTTCCTCTTGGACCGGTTTCCGGAGAGTTGTCGCATCGAGCGGACCGTCGCGTCGTTTGCCGACGTGACCGGCTGAGGAGGACTAGGATGCCGTCAGATCGGATGCGGCGCGTCGACGAGGCCGTCAGGCAGGTGCTGTCCGATGCCGTTGCCCAGGATCTGCAGGACCCCAGGATCGGTTTCGTCACGATGACGAGCGTCAAGACCACTTCAGACCTTCGCCATGCCCGTGTGTACGTCAGCGTGCTCGGAAGCGATTCCGAGCGCGAAGCCACGATGGCCGGGCTGCGATCGGCGCACGGCGCGCTGCAGCGCCGCCTCGCCCGCGAGCTGCGCATGAAGCACACGCCGACGCTCGAGTTCCTCTACGACGACACGACCGACCGGGCGATGCACCTCGAGGAGATCCTTCGCCGCGAGGCCCGGGAGACGTGACCATCGCCGGCACGACTGCCAGCACTCGCGCCGAGGTCCTCGATGCGCTGCGTCAGAGCGATCGCTTCGTGCTCGTCACGCACGAGAACCCCGACGGCGACGCGCTCGGCTCGCTCGTCGCGATGCAGAGCGTGATGCGCGCGCTCGGCAAGGACTCGCTGATGTTCATCGGCCGCAACGAGTTCCCGCTGCCCTACGAGTACGCGTTCTTCGAGTTCGAGGACCTCACCAGCGACGTCCCCGACGACGTCGGCGAGCGCACGATCGTCTTCCTGGACTGCGGCAACTTCGACCGCAACGCCGTCGCGATCGGCGACGCGCCGATCCTCAACCTCGACCATCACCACGACAACACGCACTTCGGCACGATCAACCACGTCGTCCCCGAGGCGTCGTGCACCGCGGAGATCGTCTGGGACCTCATGCGCGGCCTCGACGTCCCCCTCACCCCGCGGATCGCCGAGGCGCTCTACGTCGGCCTCGTGACCGACACGGGGCGCTTCATGTACGAGAACACCGGGCCGGCCGCGCACGTCATGGCCGCCGACCTGATCGAGGCCGGGGTCGACGTCCACGAGACCTACCGCCGCCTCTACGAGGGCATGCCCGAGCCCAAGCTGACGCTGCTCACCCGCGCGCTGGCGCGCGTGCAGCGCTTCGACGGCGGCCGGCTGACGTTCGCGCGGCTGGCCCGGGAGGACTTTGCCGAGACCGGCGCCGAGGAGTCCTACACCGAGGGCATCATCGACCACCTGCGCGCCGTGCAGGGCACGAAGGTCGCGGCGCTCGCCCGCGAGCTGACCGGCGAGGACTGCGCCGGCAAGTCGAAGGTGTCGCTGCGCGCGACCGACGCCGACGTCGACGTCTCGCTCATCGCGCGCGCCCGCAGCGGCGGCGGCCACCGCCAGGCGGCGGGCTTCGCGACGCGGATGTCGCCCGGCGAGCTCGTGACGTTCCTGCGCCAAGAGGTAGCGGCTCAGCTCGACGGGTAGGCGACGCATGACACCATGCGCCGTCATCTGACCAGGAGGTATTGACTATGGAGGCATCTGACGCTGCGCCCACGCAGGGCAAGTGTCGCGACTGGAAGGCGCTGCAGGGACCGGGCGTGCTGCTCGTCGACGGTTGGTGCACGTACCCGTCGGCAGGCTGGATGACCGAGCTGCGCAAGGTGGAGCCCCAGGGATCGAACCCCAAGGATCTGCTGCTCGAGCGCGTCACCACGGTTCCCGAGGGCTACCAGCCGCCCGTCACCCGCGGCATCGAGGTTCGCTTCGAGGAGATCACCGACGTCGAGTACGAGACGGTCACGATCCTGCCCGATGGTCTGACGCTGGAAGTCGTCGACGCCCGCAAGTGACCCAACCGCCCGGCCCCGGGGCTTGCACGACCAGCTGGAGGGAGCACTAGCCTGGGGCCGGTGTCCGACGGCGTACTGCTCATCGACAAGCCCGCCGGCAAGACCTCGCACGACATCGTCGCCGCGGTGCGCCGAGGGATCGGACTCCACCCACCCCGCCGCGTCGGCCACGCCGGCACGCTGGACCCCTTCGCGACCGGCCTGCTGCTCGTCCTCGTCGGCCGCGCGACGCGCATCCAGCGCTATCTGATGGCGCTGCCCAAGCGCTACGAGACCGTCGCCCGCCTCGGCGCGACGTCGACGACCGGCGACCGCGACGGCGAGATCACGGTCACCGGCCGCATCCCGCCCGATCCCTTCGTCCTGCCGACCGGTGCGCTGCTGCAGCGCCCGCACGCCTACAGCGCGGTCAAGGTCGGCGGGCGGCGCGCCTACGCCTTGGCCCGGGCGGGGGAGGCGGTCGTGCTCGACGAGCGCCCGGTCACCGTGCATCGCTTCGAGCAGCTCTGGCGCGAGGACGACCGCGCGGCGTTCGTCATCGAGTGCTCGGCGGGGACCTACGTGCGCGTGCTCGTCGCCGATCTGGGCGACGCCTACTGCGAGGAGCTGCGGCGCACCGCGGTCGGCCCGTTCGAGCTCGCCGACGCCGACCCCGGGCGCCTCGTGCCGCTCGGCGACGTCCTGGCCCGGATCCTGCCCAGCGTGCGTCTGGACGGCGAGGATGCTCGCCGGGCGGCGCACGGCGCGGCGGTCGGCGCCGACGGCCCGGCGGGCGCCGGCGACGTGCTGCTGCTCGACGACGAGGGACCGATCGCGATCGCCCAGCCGCGCGCCGAGGGGCTCAAGCCCGTCGTAGGCTTCCGCGCGTGAAGGTCAGCCGCCTGCCCGACGTCGACCCGATCCGGCCCCGACCGCGGCGGGTGGCGGTGGGGACCTTCGACGGCGTCCACCTCGGCCACCGCGAGGTCATCCGCGGCGCCGACACGGTGCTGACGTTCGAGCCGCACCCGACGACGGTCATCCGGCCGGGGGCGGCGCCGAAGCTGCTCACCGATCCCGCGCGCAAGGCGCAGCTCATCGCTTCGCTGGGAGTGCAGGAGCTCGTCGTGATCGACTTCGACCGGTCGTTCGCCGCGCGGTCGGCGCAGGACTTCGTCGACGAGGTGCTCGTCGGGGCGCTCGGCGCCACGCACGTCGCCGTCGGCGAGAACTTCCGCTTCGGCCACAAGGCGCGCGGCGACGCGGACCTGCTGCGCGGCGACGACCGCTTCGAGACCCGCGTCGTGCAGCTGCAGGAGAGCGACGGCGAGGTCGTGTCCTCAAGCCACATCCGGGGGCTCGTGCTCGGTGGGGCGATCGAGTACGCCGGCCAGCTGCTGGGCGATCCGTTCACGCTGACGGGCGAGGTCGTGCACGGCGACGAACGCGGCCGGGAGTTGGGCTATCCGACCGCGAACCTCGTGCCCGACCCGCGCTACGTGACCCCGGCGCACGGCGTCTACGCGGCCCGCGCGCGGACGGCGGCGGGGGAGATCGTGCCGGCCGCGGTGAGCATCGGCGTGCGCCCGACGTTCGTCACGGGGCGCGGCGAGCTCATCGAGGCCTACCTGATGGACTTCTCCGGCGACCTCTACGACAGCCGCCTGGAGATCGCCTTCCTCAAGCGCCTGCGGGGAGAGAAGCGCTTTGACTCGGTCGACACGCTGATCGCCCAGATGGCGCTCGACGTCGAGTCGGCGCGGACGGTCTATGACCGTGCCCTGACGTGAGTTGCTACCTTTGCCCGTCGCATGGCACTGACCCAAGAACGCAAGCAGGAGCTCGTCAGCCAGTTCGGCGAGAGCGACCAGGACACCGGGAACACCCGGGTGCAGGTCGCGCTGCTCACCGAGCGCATCAACCAGCTCACCGAGCATCTTCGCTCCAACCAGAAGGACCACCACTCCCGCCGCGGGCTGCTCATGCTCGTCGGCCGCCGTCGCCGGCTTCTGGACTACTTCCAGAAGCACGATCTCGAGGGCTACCGCGCCCTCATCAAGGAGCTCGGGCTGCGCAGGTGAGCGTCCTTCCCGCAGGAAGCGACGTTCCGCAGTTCACCCTGCGCCGCGAGGACGGCGAGCCGTTCACGCGCGACGACCTCGCCGGCAAGACGACCGTCCTGGTCTTCTACCCGGCGGCGTTCAGCTCGGTCTGCACCGACCAGTTCCAGATCTACCAGGAGGTGCTCGAGGACCTCGCGGCGCAGGGAGCGGACCTCTACGGCGTCTCGATCGACCAGACCGACAGCCAGGTCGCCTTCCGCGAGTCGCTCGGCGTGACGATCCCGATGCTCTCCGATGCGGTGCCGCAGGCCGCCGCCGCGCGCGCCTTCGGCGTGGTCTTCGAGCCGACCGGCGTGGCCAACCGCGCGCTGGTCATCGTCGGCCCCGGCCAGACGGTCCTGTGGTCCTGGGAGGGCGAGCACCCAGGCATCCTGCCGGGCGCCAACCTCATCTTCGACGGGCTGGCCGGCGCGAGCACGTAGGGGCGGCGACCGGCGGCCTGGCGAGCCGCGCGTTTCCTTGAAGGCCAGGCACCGCCGTTGACCAACTGGACCTACGTTGCCCACCGGTGGGTGGTGTGGCCGACGAAGTCACGATCCATGAGGCGAAGACGCATCTGTCGCGTCTCGTCCAGCGCCCATGCCGGCGAGGACATCGTGCTCCGGCGAGGCAAGGTTTTGATGGCCATGCTCGTGCGCTACGACCCTCCGGCGATCCAGCGCCGCCCGGGCCGCCTGCGTGGCCAGATCGAGCTGGCGCCCGACTGCGACGATCGTCGACGACGAGATGGGCGATCTGTTCGGCATCGCGCGGTGAGCGCGCTTCTGGCCGACGCGCATGCGCTGCTGAGCGACAAGCTCGTCGTGCCCGAGGATCTGCTCCAAGCACGCGCGGCCGACGGCTTCCTCGAGCTTGCGTCGGTGCTCGTCACGCCCGTGAGGCCGGGCGCCTCCCGCCGCTGCATCGCGATCCGTTCGAGCGGATGATCGTGGCGCAGGCGCGGCTCGAGCGCCTCACGGTGATCCCGCGTGATACGAAGATCGCCGACTACTGCGTGCCGGTGCTCTGGTAGGCGAGCGAAGCGGGTCTAGCCGGCGAACAGCGCCCGGATGCGCTGCGCGCGGTAGTCGAAGATCGCTTCGACGTCGCGGCGTACGACGAGGCCGTTGGCGATCGTGCCGAGCGGGCCGAAGCCGATCCGGTAGCGCACGACGTCGCGCATGAGCGTGCCGCCGTCGCCGGTCGGCTCGAAGCTATGGGTGTGCTGCCACAGCGCGTAGGGCCCCTTGATCTGCTCGTCGACGAAGCGGTGCGGCGGCTCCCACGCCGTGATCTCGGTCAGCCAGCTGACCGGCACGCGGTGGACGCGCAGCCGGTAGCGGATGAGCGTGCCCCGGCCCATCGCAATCGGCGCGGGCGTTACGAGGCGAAAGCGCAGCAGCGGCGGCGTCAGCACCTCGAGGTTGTGCGCGTCGGCGAAGAACCCGAACACCTCCTCCGGCGTGCCCGGCAGACGCTGCTCGCGTCGCAGGATCTGTTCTTCGTCCATGGGTGGCAGTACGCGCGGCTCGGCCCGAGCGGATCGTTCTACCCAACGCGACCGGACCGACCACGCTCCCGGTTCTCGGCTGGCCCGAACCCAGACGCCGAACCTGGCCGCCCGGCCGGCCCGAACCCGTACCGCCCCGTACCCTGCCCCCATGGGCACCGGCGAAGACCTGCGCACCGCGCCGCCACCCCCGCTGCGCGACGACGACCACGTCCGCGGAGACCCCGAGCACACGCTCATCGTCCTCTATGCCGACTTCACCTGCCCACGCTGCGCGCTGGCCCACGAGCGCCTCGTCGAGGCCGGCGCCCGCGTCGCCTTCCGCCACTTCGCGTTGAAGGCCAAGCACCCACGGGCGATCGCCGTCGCCCTCGCCGCCGAGGCGGCGGCGCAGCAGGACGCCTTCTGGCCGTTCGCCGACGCGCTGTACGTCGACCAGGGCCACCTCGACGACCCGCACCTCTGGCAGCGCGCCCGCGCCCTCGACCTCGACCTCGCCCGCTTCGACGCGGATCGCCGCGGCGCGGCGGCCGCCACCCGCGTACGCGAACAGACCCGCGCCGCGCTCGCCGCCGGCGCGACCACGACGCCGACGATGTTCGCCGGCGCGACCGTCTGCCCCGGGGTTCCCGATGCGGAGTGGCTGGCGGATCTGGGCTACCATGGCGGGGTTCGTATACCGAAGCCGCAATGAGACGCAGGTGCGCCGAACAACGACGGGCGCACCCGAACAAAAGGACAACTTCATATGAGTACTGCCGAGACCCGAGTCTCCGTTGAGATCGCAGGATCCGAGATCTCCTTCGAGACCGGCAAGATGGCCAAGCAGGCCTCCGGCGCCGTCGTCGTCCGCCAGGGCGACACAGTGGTTCTGAGCACAGCGACTGCGGGCAACCTCCGCGACGTCGATTTTCTCCCGCTGACGGTGGACGTCGAGGAGCGCATGTACGCCGCGGGCAAGATCCCCGGCTCCTTCTTCAAGCGCGAGGGCCGTTCGACCGAGAAGGGCACGCTCGTCGCCCGCATGATCGATCGCCCGCTGCGCCCGCTGTTCCCCAAGGGCTGGCGTCGTGAGACGCAGCTCGTCTCGATGACCCTGAGCATCGACGGCGTGCACCCGTACGACATCCTCGCGATGAACGGCGCATCGGCCGCGCTGATGATCTCCGACATCCCGTACCCGACGCCCGTGAGCGCGGTGCGGATCGGCAAGGTCGACGGCAACTTCGTCGTCAACCCCAACGAGCAGGACAGCTTCGAGAACTCCGACCTCGACCTCGTCGTGGCCGGCACCGAAGAGGCCATCCTCATGGTCGAGGCGGGCTGCAACGAGATCCCCGAGGCCGAGATCCTCGACGCTCTCGACATCGCCCACTCCGAGATCAAGAAGCTGTGCGCGCTGCAGCACGAGCTGCGTGAGCAGGCCGGCCGGCCGAAGATGGAGATCGAGGTCCCGAAGGTCGACGAGGGGCTCTACGCCGCGGTGCAGGCATCGCACGGCGCCGCCCTCGACGAGGCCACGCAGATCTTCGACAAGCTCGAGCGCCAGAACGAGTCCGAGCGCGTCATGGTCGAGGCCGTCGCCGCGCACTCCGGTGACGACTCCGACGCCGCGTACGGCGACCGCAAGGCCGCCGCGCAGATGGCGGTCGACAAGCTCGAGAAGCAGATCATCCGCCAGCGGATCGCCATCCACAAGAAGCGCCCGGACGGTCGCGGCGAGGACGAGATCCGTCCGATCTCGATCGAGGTCGGCCTGCTGCCGCGCGCCCACGGCTCCGCGCTGTTCACGCGCGGCCAGACGCAGGCGCTGTCGGTGGCCTCGCTCGGGACGCTCAAGGAGGAGATGCGCCTCGACACGCTCGGCCTCGAGACGAAGAAGTACTACTTCCACCACTACAACTTCCCGCCCTTCTCGGTCGGCGAGGCGGGCTTCATGCGCGGCCCCAAGCGCCGCGACATCGGCCACGGTGCGCTCGCCGAGCGCGCGCTGACGGCGATGGTGCCCTCGATCGAGGAGTTCCCCTACACGATCCGCGTCGTGTCGGACATCCTCGAGTCCAACGGGTCGTCGTCGATGGCGTCGGTCTGTGGCTCGTCGCTGTCGCTGATGGACGCCGGCGTGCCGCTCAAGCGGCCGGTCGCGGGCATCGCGATGGGCCTCATCAAGGAGGGCGACGAGTACGTCGTGCTGACCGACATCGCCGGCGTCGAGGATCACCTCGGCGACATGGACTTCAAGGTCGCCGGCACGTCGGAGGGCATCACCGCCCTGCAGATGGACATCAAGATCACGGGCGTGACGTTCGACATCCTGCGCGACGCGCTGAGCAAGGCTCTCAACGCACGGCAGTTCATCCTCGCCGAGATGGCGAAGGTCATCGCCGAGCCGCGCGCCGAGCTGTCTGCGCACGCGCCGCGGATCATGACCGTGCAGATCGACACCGACAAGATCGGTCTGCTCATCGGCAAGGGCGGCGAGACGATTCGCGGCCTGGCCGAGGAGTTCGAGTCGCAGATCGACGTCAACGACGACGGTCAGGTGCTCGTCTACTCCGCCAACGGCCAGCTCGGCGAGGCGCTCGCCGAGCGCATCCGCTCGATGACCAAGGAGGTCGCGGTCGGCGACGAGTTCCCCGCCGCGAAGGTCGTCAAGACGACGACGTTCGGGGCGTTCGTCGAGCTCGCCAAGGGCACCGACGGCCTGCTGCACATCTCCAACGTCAAGCCGGGCGAGCGCGTCGACACCGTCGAGGACGTGCTCAACAAGGGCGACGAGATCCACGTGCGCGTGGTCGAGGTCGACCGCGAGCGCGGCCGCATCGGCCTGCGCCTCGCGGCCGACCCGGACATCGCCGGCAAGACGGTCGAGGAGCTCGCGGCCGTCGGCAACGGCGGTGGCGGCGGCTCGCGTCCGCCGCGCGATCGCGGACCGCGGCCCGATCGCGGCGGCGACCGCGGCGGCGACCGCGGACGGCGCGGCTCGGGCCGCCCGCGCCACGGCGATCCCGAGCGGGGCTGACACCCTGGCCGAACCACGATTGACGGTCCTGGACTCCGGCGTCCGGGTCGTGACGGAAGCGATGCCGACCGTCCGATCCGTGACGCTCGGGTTCTGGATCGGCACCGGCTCGGTTGCCGAGACGCAGGACGAAGCCGGTCTGTCGCACCTGGTCGAGCACATGCTCTTCCGGGGCACAGACCGCTACGGCTCGCTGGAGATCGACCAGATCTTCGACACGATGGGCGCCGAGCTGAACGCCGGCACCGGCAAGGAGAACACGTCGGTCTACGCTCGCGTGATCGACGACCACCTGCGCCAAGCGTTCGACGTCGTCGGCGACATGGTCTGGCACCCGCGCATCGACGACGCCGACCTCGCCAACGAGCGCGAGATCGTGCTCGAGGAGATCGCGATGTACGAGGACGACCCGCAGGATCGCGTCTTCGACGTGCTCGGCGAGGCGGTCTTCGGCGATCACCCCCTCGGCCGCCCGGTGATCGGCCGCGCGGACGTCATCGCGGGCACGAGCGCCGCCGGCCTGCACGACTTCCACGCCCGCCACTACGCGCCGGGCGACGTCGTCATCGCGGCCGCCGGCTCGCTGGACCACGACGCGGTCGTCGAGCTCGCGCGCGGCCTGGACGTGCCGCAGCGCCCCCGCGCGCCGCAGCAGCCGCCGGTGCCCGAGGCGCTGCCGGCGCACCTGCGCTTCCTCAAGAAGGACACCGAGCAGTACCACATCACCCTCGGCGCGCCCGCGCTCGCCCGCGACGACGAGCGGCGCTTCATCATGCGCGTGCTCGACAACATCCTCGGCGGCACGTCCTCCTCGCGCCTGTTCCAGGAGGTCCGCGAGCTGCGCGGGCTGGCCTACAACGTGTACTCCTTCCAGTCGCTGCACGCCGACACCGGGCTGATCGGGGTCTACCTCGGCACGCGGCCCGACAACGTGGCGCCGGCGCTGCAGGTCGTCGGCGACGAGCTCGAGCGCCTGCGCCAGGACGGCGTCACCGCCGAGGAGCTCGCGCGCTCCAAGGAGAACGTCAAGGGCCGCATCGTGCTGTCGCTGGAGTCGACGGCGTCGCGCATGAGCCGGCTCGGCTCGGCGGTGCTCAGCGAGCTGCCGCTGCTGTCGCTCGACGAGGTCGTCGAGCGCGTCGAGTCGGTGACCGTCGACGAGCTCGACGGCCTGCTGCGCGAGCTGCTCGCGCCGGGGCGTCTGAGCGCGGCCGCGGTCGGCGCCGACGAGGACGTCTTCCGCGGCGCGATCGAGCCGCTCGCCCCGGAGCTGCTCGCGCAGGTCGCCGCCGGATGATCCGCGTCGCGGTGGCCGGCGCCGCCGGGCGGATGGGGCAGGCCGTCGTGGCCGCCGTCGAGGGCGCGGACGACATGGAGCTGACCGGCCGTGCCGACCCCGTGCTGGGGACCTCGCTGGCCGACGTGCTCGGCGACGCCGACGTCGTCGTCGACTTCACGCAGCCCGGCACGGCGCTGGCCAACGCGCTGGCCTGCCTCGAGGCCGGCGTGCACGTCGTGATCGGGACGACCGGCTTCGATCTCGACGCGCTGCGCGACGCGGCCGCGGGGGCGGACGCCAACGTCTTCATCGCCCCGAACTTCGCGATCAGCGCCGTGCTCATGATGCGCTTCGCGGCCGAGGCGTCCAAGCACATGGCCAAGGCCGAGATCATCGAGCTGCACCACGACCGCAAGCTCGACGCGCCGTCGGGCACGGCGGCGCGCACCGCGCAGCTCATGGCGGGCGACGTGCCGATCCACTCCGTCCGCCTGCCCGGGCTCGTCGCGCACCAGGAGGTGATCTTCGGCGACGTCGGCCAGTCGCTGACGATCCGCCAGGACTCCTACGCCCGCGAGTCGTTCATGCCCGGCGTGCTGCTCGCCGTACGGCGCGTCGGCGACCTGACCGCGTCGCCGGTCATCGGCCTCGAGCACCTGCTGTTCTGACCTTGTCCGGCCGGCGTTTGGACGCGGGCATCACGGTCGCGGTCACCGACCACGCCGTCGAGCGCTTCCGCCAGCGCGTCGGCACGCGCGTGGGCGGCTTCGACGTCCGCCCGGAGATCGCCGGCCGCGTCAGCTCGGCGTGGGCGGCGGACCGGGTCAGCGAGACCCCGCCACCCGGCGCCACCGAGGCGGCGGCACGCGGCACCGTCTACGTGCGCGACCTCGTCGACCGCGGCGTGGTCTTCGTCTGCCGCCACGATCGCGCGTCGCGCGAGCTGCTCGTCATCACGCTGTGGGAGGACGCGCGCTTCGGGCGCCCGCGCGTCGACCAGCGCTTCACCGACGCGTTGAAGGAGACCGACCCGGCGCTGGCCGATCCCGGCAAGCGCTGGCGGGAGCGGCGCGACCGGCAGTAGCGGCCGCCGCTCGCGATGCGCCGGGCGTCCGTCTTGACGGCCTCTGGTGAGGGAGTGAGTTCGACGGGGTGGTGCGCGTGTGTTCCGGGCCCGACCGCGCACGCCACCTCACCCCGTCGCGTTGCCCGCTAGCGTGCGGTGATGTGAACACGGTCGTGCTCGCGATCCCGTTCGGGATCGCCATCGGCCTCGTCGTGGGCGCGATCGGCGGCGGCGGCGCGATCCTCGCGCTGCCGCTTTTCGTCTACGTCCTCGGCGAGGAGGTCGGGCCGGCCTCGACGGCGTCGCTCGTCGTCGTCGCGGTCGCGGCCGCCGTGGGGGCGGGGGCGCTCGCCGCGCGCGGGCATGTCTGCTGGCGGGTGGCGCTGACGTTCACGGCGCCGGCGGCCGTCGGCTCGCTGGTCGGGACCGTGGCCAGCACGGCGGTCAGCCCCGCGGCGCTGATCCTCGCGTTCGTGCCGGTGATGCTGCTCGCCGCCGGCGCGACGTGGCAGCGCGCCGCGTCGGGAGCCAGCGAGGACGTCGGGCGCTGTCCCGAGGTGCCCGCACGGCGGGTCGTCGTCGCGGGCGTGGCGATCGGCGGGCTGACCGGGTTCTTCGGCGTCGGCGGAGGCTTTCTCATCGTGCCCGTGCTCACGCTGTGGTTTGACTTCAGCTTCCTGCGGGCGGTGGCGACGTCGCTGGTGATCATCACGCTGACCGGCTGCGCCGCGCTCGCCAGCCACATCACGTTCGGGGCCGCCGTCGACCTGCCGGTGACGATCGCGCTGTCGCTGGCGACCGGCGCCGGCGCGCTCGTCGGCACGCGCTACGCGCAGCGCGTGCCGCAGGCGACGCTCGGCCGGGCGTTCGCCGTCGTCGTGACCCTGCTCGCCCTGGTTCTGCTCGTCGACACGCTGGCGCTCGGCGGGCCGCCGACGGGGTGAGCGCTCAGCTCAGCCGCCGGCCACGAGCTGCGCCAGTCGCGTGTAGCGCCGCCGCGCGTCGGTGCGGCCGACCGCCGTCGCCAGCGCCGCCCGCTCCCCGACCACCACGCAGACGTCCTGCGCGCGCGTCACCGCCGTGTAGACGAGGTTGCGGGTGAGCATGATCTGGTGGCCGCGGAAGATCGGCACGACGATCGCCCGCGCCTGCGAGCCCTGGGCCTTGTGCACGGTCGCCGCGTAGGCCAGGCGCAGGGTGTCCAGCGCGTCGCTGGGCAGCGACACGCGCCGCCCGTCCTCGCCGCCGAACAGGACGCGATCGCGGGTGTCGTCGTGGTGCAGCAGCACGCCGCGCTCGCCGTTGAAGAGGTCGTGCTCGTAGGAGTTGCGCGTCTGCATGACCTTGTCGCCGACACGCAGCCCGGTGCCGCCGATCGGCGTGCCGTCGGGGTTCAGGCGCGCGCGCAGCTCGGTGTTGAGCGCGTCGATGCCCAGCGGACCCTTGTGCATCGGCGCGAGCACCTGGACGTCGGCGGCCGGGTCGAGGCCGTAGTGCGACGGCAGGCGCGTCGCCGCCAGCTCGCAGACCTCGGCGAAGATCGCCCGCGGCCCGTCGCGCATGATGAGAAAGAAGTCGCGCACGTCGCCCGCGCCCGCCACGCCGTCGGGCAGCTCGCCGGCGTTGATCGCGTGTGCGGCGCGGACGATCAGCGAGCGCGCCGCCTGACGGAAGACCTCGGTCAGGCGCGTGGCGGGAACGGTGCGCGCGCCGCCCGCGCTGCCCTCGAGCTCGAGCAGGTCCTCCAGCACGCGGCCGGGGCCGACCGGCGCGAGCTGGTCGACGTCGCCGACGAGCAGCACGTGGGTGCGCGGGCCGACCGCCGCCAGCAGCGCCTCGGCGAGGTGGACCGACAGCATCGACGCCTCGTCGACGATGAGCACGTCGCAGCCCCCGATCGGGTGTGAGGCGTCGCGCGTGAAGCCCGCGTCGGGGGCCCACTCCAGCAGCCGGTGGATCGTCGTCGCGTCGACGCCGGTCAGCTCGCTCAGCCGCCGCGCCGCCTTGCCCGTCGGCGCGCACAGCCGGGCGCTCTTGCGGTGCGCCTTGAGCAGGTCGACGAGCGTGCGCATCGTGGCGCTCTTGCCCGTGCCCGGCCCGCCGGTGAGGATCGAGAGGCGGTGCTCGAGCGCCTGCGTGACGCCGCGCCACTGGTCGTCGCTCGGGACGAACGGCCCGCGCGCCGGGCGCTTCAGGCCGCCGAGCTTCAGCGCCGGCTCGTCGTCGAGCAGCCGCCGCACGTGCCCGGCGAGGCGCTGCTCGACGGCATGCAGGCGCGCCTCGCTGACCCGCCCGGCGTCGTCGGCGACGACCCGTCCGCGCGCGGCGAGCGCGTCGATCGCCGCCTCGACGTCGATGACGCCGCCGAGCAATCGCGCCGCCCGCGCGGCGAGCTCGGGGCGGGGGAGGTGGCAGTGGCCGTCGGACTGGGCGAGGTCGAGCGCGTGCAGCACGCCCGCCGCCAGCCGGTCGGGAGCGTCCGGGGGCGTGTCGAGCGCGCGCGCCAGCGCGTCGGCGGTGGCAAAGCCGATCCCGTCGAGCTCGCAGATCGTGTAGGGCTCGCGCTGCAGCCGCGCGATCGAGCCGGCGCCGAAGTGGCGCGCGATGCGGCCGGCCGACGCGGCGTCGACGCCGTGCGTGTCGAGAAACAGGCGCAGCTCGCGCAGCTCGCGCTGGTCGCGCCAGGACTGCACCGCCCGACCGAGCCGCCGGGCGCCGATGCCGGGCACGCCGCGCAGGACGCCCTCCGGATCGCGGTCGATCGCGGCGAGCACCTCGCCGGCGCCGTAGCGCTCGAGGAGCAGCGCGGCGCCGCGCGGGCCGATGTGCTTGACGGACTCCAGGTAGGACGCCACCGCCGCGTCGCTGACCGGTTCGAGGATCCGCACCCGCTGCACGCCGAACTGCCAGCCGTGGCGCGGATGGCAGCGCCAGCCGCCGCCGGCCGCGATCGACTCGCCCTCGCGCACGTGTCCGAGCGCGCCGACCAGCACCACCGCCTCGCCGTCGTCGCAGATCGCGTCGAGCACCGCGAAATCGCCGTCCGGAACGCTCCAGCGCACGCCCATGACCTCTGCGACCAGCTCCCCGGCCGCGGGATCGCGAGGCGGGGCATCCTGCGCGCGGTCCGGCACACGCCAAGTGTGGCATGGGCACTTGACGGGGCGTCAACGCCTGTGTATCTACACCTTGTGAACTACATGACCGCTGCGGAGCTCGAGGTCTGCTGGGAGGTCCGGCGCCTGTGCGCCTGCGACCAGCTGCGCCGCGTGACGCGCGGCGTGACGCAGGTCTACGACAACGCCGTGGGGCCGAGCGGGCTGCGGATCACGCAGCTGCCGATCTTCGTCGGCCTGGCGTCGGAGGGCGACCTGCCGCTGACGGCGCTGGCCGACGCGCTCGCGCTGGACCGCACGACGCTGACGCGCAACCTCAAGGTGCTCGAGGACCGCGGCTTCATCCGCACGTACGAGCACGCCGACGATGCCCGCGTGCGGATGGTCTCGATGACGCTCGAGGGCTCGGCGATGCTGACCGGCGCGCTGGAGCGCTGGGCGCAGGTCCAGGAGTTCGTCGAGGAGCGCTTCGGCCGCGAGCGCCTCGTGGCGCTCGAGGACGAGCTGACCGCGCTCTCCAAGGCCCTCAACACCTGAGCGCCGGGCGCGGCAGGCGCGCCCGAGTCGTCGGATCGGCTGCGATACCTTGGGGGTGTGCCCGAACTGGGAGCCATCCTCACCGCCCTCGTGACCCCCTTCGACGAGGACGGTGCCGTCGACGAGCAGGCGCTCGTCGATCTCATGCGCCACCTCGCCGCCAACGGCTCGGACGGCTTCGTCGTCTGCGGCACGACCGGCGAGGCCGCCACGCTCGACGACGAGGAGCACCTGCGCGTCATCGAGGTCGCCGTCGACAACAAGCCGTCCGGGGCGACGATCGTCGCCGGCGTGGGCTCCAACGACACGCGTCACGCGACCGCCCTGACCGAGGGCGCCTGCGCGCGCGGCGCGGACGCGCTGCTGTCGGTCAACCCCTATTACAACCGTCCCAACCGGCGCGGGATCGTCGCGCACTACCGCGCGGTCAGCCGCGTCGCGGACCGTCCGATCGTGCTCTACAACATCCCGCAGCGCACCGGCTCGGACATGCCCAACGACCTGCTCGCCGAGCTCGCCCAGCTCGACCACATCGCGGCCGTCAAGCAGGCCAACAACGACAACCTCGCAGCCGTCGACGGCCTGCAGATCTACGCCGGCAACGACGAGATCCTCGCGCGCGTCCTCGACATGGGTGAGCCCGGAGGAATTCTCACGTCCAGTCACATCGTCGGTCCCGAGCTGCGTCGCATGGTCGACGAGCCCGCGGAGCGCGCGGCCATCCACGAGAGCCTGCTGGCGGTCTTCGAGGCGATGGGCGTCGCGCCCGCCGCCGTCTCCAACAAGGCCGCCCTGAACCTGCTCGGCCACGCCGTCGGCAAGCCGCGCCTGCCCTACGTCGAGGCCGACGAGCACGAGACGGCGACGATCCGCGCCATGCTCACCGAGCGCGGACTGCTCGTCGGAGCCACGGCTTGAAGCTCAACGCACCCAATCTCGCGGCGTCTCGCCGCCGGGAGCCTTCGCCGGCGCGGATCGGCCCCTCTCCTGAGGACACCGCCCTGAGGACTCGCGGCCGATCCACGCCGGCTCGGCTCCCGACGCCGAGCCATCCACGATCCTGGGTGCGTTCAGGTTGAGCCGCGGTCCGCTGCGCGTCCTCCCCCTCGGCGGCCTGGGGGAGATCGGCAAGAACATGACCGTCGTCGAGTACGAGGACCGGATCGTCCTCGTCGACGTCGGCCTGCGGTTCCCGACCGCCGAGATGATGGGCATCGACCTCGTCCTGCCCGACTTCGCCTACCTGCGCGGCCGCGTCTCGGACATCGAGGCGATCGTCGTCACGCACGGCCATGAGGATCACCTCGGCTGCCTGCCGTTTTTGCTGCGCGAGCTCGGCGTCCACGACGCGCCGCCGGTCTATGGCGGCCCGCTGACGATGGCGATGGCGCGCTCCAAGCTCGACGAGCACAAGCTCTCGCGCGAGGTCCACGTCGAGGACGTCGCCGACGGCGAGATCATCGAGGCCGGCCCGTTCGACCTCGAGCTCATCCACATGACGCACTCGATCCCCGACGCGAGCGCCGTCGCGATCAAGACCGAGCTCGGCACGATCCTCGTCACCGGCGACTACAAGTTCGACCAGACGCCGGTCGACGGCCGGCCCGCCGACGTCTCGCGTCTCGCCGAGCTCGGCCGCGAGGGGCTGCTGCTGCTCTGCGGCGACTCCACGAACGGCGACCGGCCGGGCTTCGCGCCGAGCGAGCGCGTCGCCGGCCCGAACCTGCGCGACGTCTTCAGCCGCTGCACGGGGCGGATCATCGTCACGTCGTTCGCGTCGAACATCCACCGCGTCCAGCAGGTGGTCGATGCCGCCGCCGCCCTGGACCGCAAGGTCGTCCTCGTCGGGCGCTCGATGAAGAAGAACACGAACATCGGCCGTTCGCTGGGGCACATCAAGGTGCCCGAGGGCATCATCATCGGGCCGCGCGAGATCGTCCAGTTCCCCGATCACAAGATCGTGATCATCTCGACGGGCTCCCAGGGCGAGCCGCTGAGCGCCCTGCGCCGCATGGCGCACCGCGACCATCCGCAGGTCGAGCTGCACTCCGGCGACACCGTCGTGTTCAGCGCGACGCCGATTCCCGGCAACGAGCGCGCCGTCAACGAGACGATCGACCGCCTGTACCACATCGGCTGCGACGTCATCACGACGAAGGACGCTCCGATCCACGCCTCCGGCCACGGCTATCAGGAGGAGATCAAGCTCATGCTCAACCTGACCAAGCCGCGCTACGTCATGCCGTTTCACGGCGACCACAAGCGCATCCACCTGCATGGCCAGCTCGCCGAGGCGGTCGGCGTGGCGCCCGAGAACATCTTCAAGGGCGAGAACGGCCTGCCGCTCGAGCTCGACGCCGAGGGCGCGCGCTGGGGCGAGAAGGTCCAGTCGGGGATGATCTTCGTCGACGGCGTCGACATCGGCGACGTCACCGACGTCGCCCTGCGCGACCGCCGCATGCTCTCGGCCGACGGCATCTTCGTCGTCGTCGCGACGATCTCCGAGCAGGACGGCTCGTCGGTCGCCGAGCCCGAGGTCATCTTCCGCGGCGTGCCCTACGCCGCCGACGCCGACAAGCTGATCGACCAGCTGCGCGCCTGTGTCGAGAGCTCGCTCGAGCGCGCCGCGAAGGACGAGATCCGCGAGATCGACCTGCTGCAGGAGATCCTCCACGACGACCTCGCGGCGTTCGTCTACAACAAGATCAAGCGCCGGCCGATGGTGCTGCCGGTCGTCGTCGAGGTGTAGCTCGCTCGACGAGACCGGGCCGGGTCGGGGTGCGCCCTGTCGCGGCGCGCGGGCGTGACGGCGACGCTGTTGAGACTCCGTCTTCGAGGGCGTCAGGGAGCGTGGCCGGCGGCCGATCGGCCAGGACCGGCGGTGCGGCGGATGGTTCGTGCTATACGCGAACCATCCGCCACACCGCCCGGCTCATGGGGGCCGGGTCGACTTATTCGCGTGGGGGGTGCATAACTCGACCCGCCCCGCGCCGGCCCCGGCAGCAACGCCCCGGCCCGAAGCGACCCACACCCCGTCGAAGACGAGGTTCGCCGCCAGCTCCACCCGGCGCGGCGCGACGGCGCATCACGGCGCGGTCACCGTCGTCACGTACGAACGCTCCGCGTAGCGATAGCCCAGCAGCACCCAGCCGTAGATCGCGTAGGACCCGCCGGCCGGCGTCGTGCCGCGGACCTTGGCGTAGCCGAAGTCGAGGTACCCGTTGCGGTCGCCGGCGCGGTCGAAGCCGGGCAGCCGAAGGCGCTGGCCGGCGCAGAGCGAGAGCGGCAGGCCGGCCGGCAGGGTGGCGCGGACGATCCCGCCGCCCGGGAGCAGGCCGCGGCGCGTGCGCGGCAGGTTCCAGAGCAGGTAGTTGTAGTGCGTCGCGACCCGCCCGCCGGACGCGTACGTCGCGCCCGGGTCGCCGTAGTTCGACCAGCGCGCGCCGTCGCCGCCCGACCGCCCGGCGCGCCGGCGCAGGCGCAGCTCGACGGGCGTCTTGTAGTACATCCGCCGCAGCGTCGAGGTGACGTTCTGCGGCGCGTTGCGGGCGACCGTATCGCACCCGGCGACCGGCGCCCCGTTGCCGTTGCGCGCCGCCACCGCCAGCAGGCGGACCCGACCCGCCAGCGCGCCGGCCGGCACGTGCACGGTCGCCTGGCGCACGCGGCAGGGCAGCGCGCAGCCACCGCGACGAACGTAGGTGCGCTCGCCGCCGATGTTCAGCGACTGCAGCGCCAGCAGGCGCAGCTCGTCGCGCCGGCACCTCGGACGCGTTCCGGGCTCGTCCCCGGTGGCGAGCTCGAACGGCAGGCGCCGGGCATCGAAGGCCAGGGCTGGCGTGCTCCCACGGTCGCGGACCGTCACGCAGACGGAGATCGGCGACGTGCGGAAGGTGGTGTTCGCGGCCCGCGGTCGGTCCACTGCCCGGTCGTCGCCGGCCCCGCCGAGCACCAGCGCGAGCACCGTGCCCGTGAGGAGGGCACCCGCCCGTCGCAGCGCGCCGGCGGTCAGGAGCTCTCGACCGGCGTCGACGGCACGGCCGGCGCCGGCTCCGCGTGCTGCGGCGCGCTCGAGGCCGGCAGCGTCACCTCGAAGCGCGTGCCGCGCGGCCGGCTCGCGCCGTTCATCGCCGGAGACACGATCGTCACCGTGCCACCGTGCGACTGGGCGACGGCCTGCACGATCGACAGCCCGAGGCCCGACGAGCCGCCGCGGTCGCCGACGCCGCGTACGAAGCGCTCGAACACGCGGTCCTTCAGATCGGCGGGGATGCCCGGGCCGTCGTCCTCGACGATGAGCCGGACGTGCCCGTCGACGCGCTCGACGGACGCGCGCACCTGGGTACCCGGCGGCGTGTGGCGGATCGCGTTCTCCACGAGGTTCAGCGTGAGGCGGTGCAGCTCGTCGCGTGCGCCGTCGACGTAGGCGCGGTTGGCGTCGATCGACAGCTCGTGGCCGTCGGCGATGACGCCGAGCTCGCCGGCCGCCTCGACGAGCACCTGGCCGACGTCGGTCGGCGTGTGCGGCGCTTGGCGCGCGGCGTCGTGGCGGGCCAGCAGCAGCAGGTCGGCGACGAGCCGGCGCATGCGCCGCGACGAGCGCAGCGCCGAGTGGGCGGCCTCCTGCTGCTCGCCGTCGAGGCTCTCGGCGAGCAGCTCGAGGTTGGCCAGCACGCTGGTCAGCGGGGTGCGCAGCTCGTGCGACGCGTCGGCGACGAACTCGCGCTGGCGGCGCAGGGCGTCCTCGGTCTCGCCGCGCGAGGCGTCGAGCGCGTGGAGCATGCCGTCCAGCGTGCGCGCGAGCTCGGCGACCTCGTCGTCGGCCTCGACGGTGGGGATCGTCTCGGCGGGGTCGCGGGTGCGCTCGATCTTGCGCGCGGTCGCGGTGAGCGCGGCGATCGGCGCCATCGCGCGGCGGGCGACCATCACGCCGGCCAGCAGGGCCAGCCCGGCGCCGCTCAGGACGCCGATGACCAGAAACAGGCGCAGGCTCGCCACGGTCGCGTCGACGGAGGCCAGCGGGCGGGCGTACTGCACGTAGACCGGGGTGAACACGACGGCCTCGTCGTCGTGGTGGATCTCGCGCGTCTCGACGAGGTAGCCGTCCTGCTTGTAGCTCTTGACGAGCGAGCCGCCGCGCTCGGCCGAGGTCTTCGGCGGTCCGAAGTCCTTCGTGTGCGTCGTGCTGTCGAGCTGCAGGCCGTCGATCAGCACGACCCGCACGACGTTGACGCCGTCGTCCCAGTTCGACAGCGGCGGCCGCAGGCCGTCGATGGCGCGGTCGCCGAAGCCGGTCGAGACGACCGCGTCGTACTTGATGCGGGCCTGCGCGAGGTCCGCCGCGTCGCGCACCTCGCGGGCGAAGTCCTCGTGCAGGCGCTGCGTGGTCAGCCCGCCGACGGCGCCCGCGAAGCCGCACAGGATCACGAGCGTCAGCAGCGCCGATCCGCCCGCCAGCCGCCAGCGGATCGGGATCTGCCTAGGCGCGGAGAACGTAGCCTGCGCCGCGGATCGTATGGAGGAGACGCGGCTCATCGCCGGCTTCCAGCTTCCTTCTCAGGTTCGACACGAAGACCTCGATGGTGTTCGTCGTGGCAAACGGATCGTAGCCCCACACCTCTTCCAATAGTCGCTGACGCGGGACGACGATGCGCTCGTTGCGCATGAGGTACTCCAGCAGCTCGAACTCGCGCTGGGTCAGCTCGATCTCGCGCCCGTCGCGCAGGACCTCGTGCGTGTCGGGGTTGAGCTGCAGGTCGCCGACGACGAGCGACGCGCTGCCGCGCGGCGGCCGCCGGCGCAGGAGCGCGCGCAGTCGCGCCAGCAGCTCCTGGCGCTCGAAGGGCTTGACGAGGTAGTCGTCGGCGCCGGCGTCGAGCCCCTCCACGCGAGCCTCGACGGCGTCGCGCGCGGTCAGCATGAGGATCGGGACGTCGCCGCCGTCCTTGCGCAGGGCACGCGCGACGTCGACGCCGTCGAGCTTGGGCAGCCCGAGGTCGAGGATCACGAGGTCGGGGCTGAACTCGCGCGCGTCCGCGAGCGCCACCTCGCCGTCGGAGCTGGCGCGAGCCTCGTAGCCCTCCATCCGCAGCGAGCGCAGCAGGACCTGGGCGATCTCCTGGTCATCCTCGACGACGAGAACGCGGGGTGGGCGGTCCGACATGGCTCCATCAGGGTAGGGCGGCGGCTCAACCCCGGGTTAACGCCGGTCCGTAGGCGCTAGGACCCGACGCCGCCGTGGCCGGCGTTGCGCGGCGGCTGCCCCGACGATCGCGGCGCGGTTGGGCTCGTCATCGGCCCCGACGGTCACGTTGCGGTCCGGCGGGGCGAACGCGCTGCCGGTGGTGTGGGCGCAGCCGCGCTGAAAGGCTGAGTCGGCGGCCGCCCCGCGGACGTTTCCCCGGCGGGCAGGAGCAGGGTCGGTCGCCGTCGAAGATGCAGGCGGCTCATCATGGCCCCTGCCCGAAAGCCCGCATCCCGCCGCCCGCCGGCCACGCCGTCCGCGAAGCCGGGGGCGGGCAAGCCGCGTCCGCGCGCGCAGCGCTCGTCGCTCGGCGCGCTCGGCCTGCCGGTCCTCGCGCAGCGCCACCTCGACCTCATCGGGCTCGGGCTCGTCGCGCTCGGCGTCTTTCTCGCATTTGCGCTCTACCTCGCCTGGGACGGCGGCGCCGCCGGACAGGCGGCGGTGCGCGGGCTGACCTACGCCGTCGGCCAGGTGGCCTACGCGGCGCCTGCGGCGATCGTCGCGACCGGCGCGCTGTTCGTCCTGCGCCCGGTGCTGCCGACGATGCGCCCGTTTCGCGCCGGCGGGCTGTGTCTCTTCGTCGGCGTGACGCTCATGCTCGCCGCCGGCACGTTCGGCGTCGGCCCCGACGGCACGCGCCAGGGGTACTGGGACGCGGCGTTCTTCGAGCCGCGCGGCGGGATCGCCGGCGATGCGCTGCTGTGGGCCGTCGCGTCGGCGGTCTCGACGATCGGCGCCCACATCCTCGCGCTGTTCCTGCTCGTCGCCGGGACCCTGCTGCTGACCGGCGCGTCGGTCGCCGGCGTGCTGCGCACCACGGGCTGCGGTCTCGCCGACACGACGCGCGCGATCGGCCGCGTCGTGCCGAGGCCCGCGCGCCGCGCGCGAGCGCAGCGGGACCCGGCCGAGCCGGACCCCGCCGCGGCGCCCGCCACGGCCGCCGCCGCACGCCTCGCCGTGCCCGAGCCCGACGAGGAGATGATCGTGCGCGCGACGTACGTCGAGGCGCCGGCGCCGCGCGAGCAGCCGGAGCCCGCGGCGCAGGCACCGAGCGTCACGCGGCGCGGGTTCTGGTCGGGCGCCACGCGCTTTCCCGACATCTACGGCGAGCCGCTGCCCGAGCCGGGCGACGAGGACGACGCCGAGCCAGCCGATGCCGCCGGCGAGCCCGACGACACGCATGCGCCCGAGCCCGAGCAGCTCGCCTTCGCAGAGACCGGCGTCGACGCCACGGCGGTCCAGCACCGCCCGGACGCCGTCCCCACCCGCCCCGGCGATCTCACCCCGCAGGGCCGCCTGCGCGGCAGCGTCACCGACGATCCTGCGTTCGAGTGGCGCCTGCCCAGCGTCAACCTGCTCAAGCGTTCCTCGACCGAGCAGCTGCGCCCCGACACCGCCGGCCAGGCGAAGACGGCCGCCCGGCTCGTCGAGGCGCTCGGCCACTTCGGCGTCGAGGCGAAGATCGTCGGCACCGTCGCCGGCCCGCACATCACGCGCTTCGAGCTGCGCCTCGAGCCCGGCATCAAGATGAGCAAGGTCGCCCAGCTCAAGGACGACCTCGCCTACGCGCTCGCGGCCACCGACATCCGCATCCTCGCCCCGATCCCCGGCAAGACGGCGGTCGGCGTCGAGGTGCCCAACACACGGCGGCGCATCGTCCAGCTCGGCGACGTCAACCAGGAGGCACCGGCCGGCTGGTCGCCGCTGACGATCTGGCTCGGCAAGGACGTGGCCGGCAAGGCGATCGGCGCGGATCTCACGAAGATGCCCCACCTGCTCGTCGCCGGCACTACCGGGGCCGGCAAGTCGGCCTGCATCAACGCGATGCTGTCGAGCGTCCTGCTGCGCGCCACGCCGCACGAGCTGCGCCTCGTCCTGATCGATCCCAAGCAGGTCGAGCTCAACCACTACGAGTCGATCCCGCATCTGCTGACGCCGGTCATCACGAGCCCGCGGATGGCCGCCAACGCGCTGCAGAACCTCGTGCGCGAGATGGAGCAGCGCTACTCGGTGATGTCGCTGGCCAAGACGCGCTCGCTCGTCGAGCTCAACCGCTCCAAGGCCAAGCGCGGCGAGCCGCCGCTGCCCTACATCCTCTGCGTCATCGACGAGCTCGCCGACCTCATGATGGTCGCGCCCGCCGACGTCGAGGACTCGATCATCCGGCTCGCCCAGAAGGCGCGCGCGGTCGGCATCCACCTCGTGCTCGCCACCCAGTCGCCGCGCGTGGACGTCATCACCGGCATGATCAAGGCCAACGTCCCGTCGCGGATCGCCTTCAGCGTCTCCTCGCAGACCGACTCGCGCGTGATCCTCGACGTCAACGGCGCCGAGTCGCTGCTCGGCCAGGGCGACATGCTGTTCTCTCCGGTCGGCTCGTCGCGCCTGCAGCGCATCCAGGGCGCCTACATCGACGAGCCGCAGATCGAGGCGCTGACGACGTTCTGGCGCAGGCAGGGCGAGCCCGAGCTGCGCGAGGACCTGCTCGACGAGGTGATCGCCGAGGAGGACGAGCCCACGGGCGGCCCCGAGGAGGGCTTCAGCCCGGACGAGGACCCGCTGCTGGAGGACGCGATCCGCCTCTGCGTCGAGATGGCAACCGCCTCGACGTCGATGCTGCAGCGCCGCCTGCGCCTGGGCTACACCCGCGCGGGCCGGCTCATCGACATGCTCGAACGGCGCGGCGTCATCTCGGGCTACGAGGGCTCCAAGCCGCGTCAGGTGCTCGTCGGCGCAGGCGACGTCGAGCGGGTGATCGCCAGCCTGCGCGAGCGCGTCGGCATCGGGAGCGGGCCGCAGGAGGGCGAGGCGGCGGGGGCGGGCGGGCCGGACATCACCGAGCCGGCGCGGGTCCACGAGTAGCCTCTGGCCGGTGGGAGGCCGCTGATGCCGGACATCGGAGAATCGTTGCGCGAGGCGCGGATGCGCGCCAGGATCGACATCGCCGAGATCGAAGCGCAGACGAAGATCCGCGCGAAGTACCTGCGTGCGCTCGAGAACGAGGAATGGGACCTGCTGCCCGGCCCGACCTACGTCAAGAGCTTCTTGCGCACGTACGCCGAGGCGCTCGACCTCGACGCCAAGCTGCTCGTCGACGAGTACAAGCTGCGCCACGAGCGCCTCAGCGAGGTCGAGCTGCAGCCGATCAACGCCGCCGCTCCCGGTCGCGAGCGCCGCCGCCAGACGCCGGTCCTGCCGCCGTGGTTCTTCGTCGCGGTGATCGTCGCCGGCCTCGTCTTCGCGCTGTACCTGCTCGGCTCCGGCGACGACCAGCCCGAGTCGTCGGCTACGCCGCCGCCGGCCGCCACCACCACCACGACCACGGAGCGGCCGGCCGCAGCCCCGCCGCCCCCGCCGGCGGCGCGGCCGACCCGGGTGCGGCTGCGGATCGACGCCACCGGGCTGGTCAACGTCTGCCTGAAGGCCGGCGACCGCACGCTCGTCAACGGCCAGACGCTCCAGGCCGGGCAGCGCACGCCGACGTTCCGTTCCCGGCGCTTCCGGCTCACCCTGGGCAACAACTCCGCCACCCTGCGCATCAACGGCAAGACGCGCCGCGTGCGGGCGTCCTCGCAACCGATCGGACTGGAGATCACCCCGAACAAGGGTCGCCAGCCGCTGTCGGCGCGCGAGCGTCCGGTCTGCGTGCCGTGAGCCGCCGTCGATGAGCGTCCGCGCGGGCATCGTCGTCACCGGGACCGAGGTGCTGACGGGCCGTGTGCTCGATCGCAACGGACCGTGGTTGTCCGAGCAGCTGCTCGAGCTCGGCGCCGACCCGATCGCGACCGCGGTGGTCGGCGACCGGCCCGCGGACATCCTGCGCGCGCTGCGCTTCCTCGCCGCCGAGGGCTGTCAGCTGATCTGCACGAGCGGCGGCCTCGGACCGACTGCGGATGACCTGACGGCGGCGGTCGTGGGGGAGTTCCAGGGTCGCGAGATGGTGCTCGACGAGGCCCTCGAGGGCCGCATCGCGGAGATCCTGCGTCCGCTCATGGCGCGCTGGCCCGATCTCGATCCCGACGCCATCCTCGTCTCCAACCGCAAGCAGGCGGTCGTCCCCGACGGTGCCGAGATCCTCGAGCCGGTCGGCACGGCGCCGGGGCTCGTCGTCACGCCGGCTTCGCTCGACGAGGCCACGTCCACGCCGACCGTCGTCGTGCTGCCCGGTCCGCCGCGCGAGCTGCAGCCGATGTGGCGCGCGGCGATCATGAACAGCCCGGCGCTGGAGGCGGCGCTGCGCGGTGCCGTCGAGTACCGCCGCGACATGCTGCGGTTGTACGGCATCCCGGAGTCCGAGATCGCCGCGACGCTGCGCGCGGCCGAGGACGCCGCGATCGCGGTCGAGCGCCTGGAGATCACGACGTGCCTGCGGCGCGGCGAGGTCGAGGTCGTCACCCGCTACGAGCCGGACGCGGCGGCGGCCTATGAGCGCTTCGCCGCGTTCGTCGCCGAACGCCATCCGACCACGCTGTTCTCCGACGACGGCAGCACGGTCGACGAGCAGGTCTTCGCGCTGCTGCGCGGCGACGGCTCGCGGCCGCCGGAGACGGTCGCCGTCGCCGAGTCCTGCACCGGCGGGCTGCTGGCAGCGCGGCTGACCGAGCGGCCGGGCTCGTCGGTGTTCGTCAGCGGCGGGCTCGTCGTGTACGCCGACGAGGCGAAGGTCGCGCTGGCCGGTGTCGATCCGGCGCTCGTCGAACGCGTCGGCGCGGTCTCCGAGGAGGTCGCGGTCGCGCTGGCCGGCGGCGCGCGGGCCGCGCTCGGCGCCGACGTGGGGGTGGGGGTGACGGGCATCGCCGGCCCCGGCGGCGCCACCGAGACCAAGCCCGTCGGCCTCGTCTGGCTGGCCGTCAGCCATCGCGACGGCCGCCATTCGGCCCGCTCGGTGACGTTGCCCGGCACCCGCGCCGACATCCGCGATCGCGCGACGACCGTGGCGCTTCACCTCGTGCGGCGACTGCTGCTCAGCCCGCCCGGCTGATGCGCCTGTTCATCGCGCTCGACCTGCCCGCCGCTGTGCGCGCGGAGCTGTCGGAGTGGACCGAGCGCGCGGCGCCGCCCGCGGTGCGCCGCGTCCCCGCCGAGAACCTGCACGTGACGCTCGCCTTCCTCGGTACGCGCGGCGGCGGGGAGGCGGCGGCCGTTCGCGCGCTGCTGCCCGCGCTCGCCCGGCCGCTGGACGAGCTGTCCACGGCCGGCGCGCTGTGGCTGCCGCCGCGCCGTCCGGGTGTGCTGAGCGTCGCGCTCGAGGCCGGCGCCGCGCTCGCGGCGCTGCAGGCGGAGCTCGTGGCGGCGCTGGCGGCGGCGATCGGCTTCGCGCCCGAGCAGCGGCGCTTTCGCCCGCACGTCACCGTCGGCCGGGTCGCGCGGGGGACGCGGATCGACACCCGCGAGGCGCTCGATCCGCCGGCGCCGCAGCGGCGCTTCCGTGCGCAGAGCATGGTGCTGTACCGCTCGCGCACGACGCCCGAGGGCGCGCGCTACGAACGGCTGGGCGGCGTCGAGCTGCGCTGAACGGCGCCGTTGACCGAGCGTCCGCTCGGGTCTACCCTCGGAGCAGGGCGCCGGGCGGCCGGCCGGCGTCACGGGGAACCGCCAAGGGGGATCTTTCGTCATGCACCGCCTCGCCGCAGCCGTCTTCGTCCTCGTATGCCTGCTCGTGACGCCGGCAACCGCCGCCGCCCTTCCGGGCTGGCCGGTCGGCTGGCCGCCCGGCTACGCGCCCGGCGCGCCCGGGATCGGCGATCCGTACTACCCGCTCGACGGCAACGGCGGCTACGACGTCAGCCACTACGACCTGCGCCTCGCCTACGCGCCCGCGACCGACCGGCTGACCGGCGTGGCGACGCTGCGCGCGACGGCGACGCAGAACCTCTCCTCCTTCAACCTCGACCTGCACGGCCTCACCGTCCGCTCGGTGACCGTCAACGGCCTGCGGGCGCGGTGGACGCGCAACGGCGACGAGCTAACGATCGCCCCGCTGCTCGGCATCCGCTCGCGGACGCCGTTTCGCACGGTCATCGCCTACGACGGCGTGCCCGAGACCGTCGTCGACGCCGAGTTCGGCCTGTCGGGCTTCATCCACACCGACGACGGTACGCTCGTCGCCGGCCAGCCGGAGGTCGCCGCGACGTGGTTCCCCGTCAACGACCACCCGCTCGACAAGGCGTCCTACACGTTCGAGATCACGGTGCCCGCCGGCCTGGAGGCGATCGCCAACGGCGAGCTGCGCGGCAATCGCACGCGCGGCGGCCTGACGACGTGGGTCTGGGACGCCAGGGAGCCGATGGCGTCGTACCTCACGACGGCGACGATCGGCCAGTTCGACGTGCGCGCGTATCGCCAGGACGGGATCCGCTACTGGGATGCGCTCGACCCCGACCTCTTTGCGACGCCATCGCCGCGCAGCGGCGCCCGCTACGCCTACTCGCAGGTCGCGAACCTCTCCTACAAGCGCCTGGCACGAACGATCGCCGTGCCCGCCGGCGGCGGCCAGCTGACGTTCTGGGTCGACCGTGCGACCGAGCCGACGTGGGACTTCATGTTCGTCGAGGCGCACCCGGTCGGCTCGGACGACTGGACGACGCTGCCCGACGTCAACGGCCACACGAGCACCTCGACCGGCAACGTCTGCCCCTACTGGCTCGGCCTGCACCCGTTCCTCGAGCACTACCAGACCGATGACGGCGACGGGCCCTGCACGCCGACCGGCACCACCGGGCAGTGGAACGCCGCCAGCGGCGCGAGCGAGGGCTACGAGCAGTGGGCCGTCGACCTCTCGCCGTACGCCGGCACGCAGGTCGAGGTGTCGATCAGCTACGCGAGCGACGACATCATCCAGCACCGCGGCGTCGTCGTCGACGACATCGTCGTGCCCGGCGGCGCCGGCTCGACCTCGTTCGAGGCAGACGGGGCGCCTTTCGACGGGTGGACCGTGCCCGGATCTCCGGACGGCAGCGAGCCCAACGAGAACGACTGGACCCTCGCCGGCGCCGGGGCCGTGCCGAGCTTCGGCACGGTGGCCGAAACGGCGCTCGCGCGCCAGCCGGAGATCATCGGCTTCTTGTCGGGCATCTTCGGGCGCTACCCGTTCAGCGCGGCCGGCGGCGTCGTCGACGACTTCCCCAACCTCGGCTTCGCGCTGGAGATCCAGACGCGGCCCGTCTACAGCATGGCTTTCTTCAACGAGTTCGCCGATCCGGCGGACTCCGTCGTCGTTCACGAGCTCGCCCACCAGTGGACGGGCGACCACGTCGCCCTCGCGGCCTGGCAGCACATCTGGCTCAACGAGGGCTTCGCGACGTACGCCGAGTGGCTGTGGAGCGAGCACCAGGGCCGCCCGACCGCGCAGCAGTGGTTTGACTTCATCACCTCAGAGCCGGCCGATTCGACGTTCTGGGACCTGGAGATCGGCGATCCCGGCCCCAACCACCTGTTCGACATCCCCGTCTACGACCGCGGCGCCGCCACACTGCATGCCCTGCGCCTGAAGATCGGCGACGAGACGTTCTTTCGCTTGATTGGCCGGTGGATCGCGCTGAAGGCCGGCGGCAACGCAACGATCCCCGAGTTCATCGCGCTGGCCGAGCGGCTCTCGGGCCAGGATCTCGACGCGTTCTTCGAGGAGTGGCTGTTCACCGCGGCCAAGCCGGCGAGCCTGCCGGCGCTGGCGCTGACGGCGCAGAGGACATCGACCGCGGCGGTCGCCCGCCAGCTGCGGGCGGCTGCGCGCAAGGGACACGCACGGCGCTGACCGCCATGACCTACCGCGAGCACCCTGCGCCGCCGGCGCTCACGCCGTGGCTGGCCTGCACGTGGGAGCGCCGCGACGGCGGCGGCGACCCCGTGCGCGTCGTGCCCGACGGGTGCATCGACATCGTGTGGACGCAGGGCAGCGGAGCGCAGGTCGTGGGACCGAACACGACGGCGTTCCTCGTCGCGCTCGAGGCCGGGGTGAGCGTCGTGGGCGCGCGGATGCGACCGGGCGCGGCACCCGCGCTGCTCGGCGTCGACGGCGCCGCGCTGCGCGACGGGCGCGTCGAGCTGGCGGAGCTGTGGGCGGATGACGGCCGGCGCCTGGAGGAGCGCCTCGACGCGGCCGCCGGCGGTGACCGCACCGGCCTGCTGCTGGATGCGGTCGCGGCGCGGGCCAGGTGCGCCACGCTGCCCGATCCGCTCGTGCGCGCGGCGGTCGACGAGCTGCGGGCGGCCGGGGTGAGCGTCGAGTCGCTGGCGCGCGATCTCGCGGTCAGCGCGCGCCAGCTGCGCCGGCGCTTCGAGGCCGCGGTCGGCTACGGTCCCAAGCGCCTGGCGCGCGTGCTGCGCCTGCAGCACGCGCTCGCCGCCGCGCGCGCGGGCGAGGAGCTCGCGCAGGCCGCCGCCGGCGCCGGCTACGCCGACCAGGCGCATTTCGCGCACGAGTGCCGGGCGCTGGCGGGGGCTGCGGCCGGTGCGCTTGTCTGAAGACGTCCGTTTTCGACAAGACAGCGGCCGCCGCGTCGGCGAGGATCGCGCCATGACCACGAGTGAGTTGCAGGAGATCCCCAACATCGGGCGCGCGATCGCGCGCAAGCTCGAGCGCCTGGACATCGCGCGGGTCGACGATCTGCGCGGCCGCGACGGCGAGGAGCTCTTCGAGCGCCTCTGTGCGCTCGACGGTCGCCGCCACGACCCGTGCCTGCTGGACACGTTCGTCGCCGCCGTCGACTACGCCAACGGGGCGCCGCCGCGCCCCTGGTGGGAATACAGCCGCGAGCGCAAGGCGCGCGCCCGTGGCTGACGCCGCGGCACCGATGCTGCTGGGTTGGGTGATCGTCTACGTCGACGACCCGCCCGCCGCCCGCGAGCTCTACAGGCGGGCGTTCGGGCTGCAGGGCGGCTTCGTCGCCGGGTCGGGCACATACGCCGAGCTCGACACCGGCGCGACGAAGCTCGCGTTCGCCGCCTACTCGCTGGGCGAGGAGAACTTCCCCGGCGGCGTGCGGCCGGCCTCACCCGGCGACGGCGCGCCACCGAACGTCGAGATCGCGCTCGTCGCCGACGACGTCGACGCCGCGTACGCGCGAGCGCTCGAGGCCGGCTGCACCTCGCTCGCCGAGCCGAGGGACGAGCCGCAGGGCCAGCGCGTCGCGTGGGTGCGCGATCCGTTTGGGACCCTGCTGGAGCTCGCCACGCCGCTGTAGGCGGCCACGACCGACCGGCGGCCCAGGTGCGGGCCGGTCGGTTGTAAGGGGACCCTAACTGCTAATAGGGTGTCCCTGACTCCATCGACGGACCAGAGGAGCGGTGCGCATGCGGTTTCAGGCAATTCTGTCGGTCCTGCTCGTCGCCGGCGTCGCGCTGGCGGGCTGCGGTGGCGACGACGGCGACGGTGCTTCGGTGTCGGACGAGCGCAAGGCCGCGGTCGCCGAGCGCTACGCGGACCTCGTGCACGCTGCCTACGGCGCCTCGATCGCCAGCGCCGAGGAGATGCGCGAATCGATCGGTCGCTTCCTCGACCGGCCGACGCAGGCACGGCTGGCGGCGAGCCGGACGGCCTGGATCGCCGCGCGCGACGACTACGTCGTCACCGAGCCGTTTCGCTTCTACGGCGGCCCGATCGACGATCCCAAGACCGGGCCGGAGGGGCTCATCAACGCGTGGCCGATGGACGAGGCCTACGTGGACTACGTCGCCGGTGACGCGAACGCCGGCATCGTCAACGACCGTGCCGCCTACCCGCAGGTCACCGAGGCCGTGATCGTCGAGAGCAACGAGAAGGGCGGGGAGACGAACATCTCCTCGGGCTGGCATGCGGTCGAGTTTCTGTTGTGGGGCCAGGACCGCTCGAAGGACGGTCCCGGCGCCCGCCCGGCCAGCGACTACACGACGGCGCGCAACGCCCGTCGCCGCGCGAGCTACCTGCGCCTGACGACGGAGCGCCTGCTGAGCGACCTGCGCAGCGTGCAGGCGCCGTGGGCGCCCGGCGGCGCCTACCGCGCCGAGTTCCTCGACGATCCCGACGCGGCGCTGACGAAGATCTTCCGCGGCATCGGCACGCTCAGCTCCCACGAGCTCGCGGGCGAGCGGATGGCCGTCGCGTTCGAGAGCAAAGACGAGGAGGACGAGCACTCCTGCTTCAGCGACAACACGAACGCCGACATCGTCAACGACCTGCGCGGCATCCGCATGGCCTACGACGGCGCGGGGCCGGACGACGACGCGGCGGACCGCGCGAGCCTCGCGACGCTCGTGACCGAGGCCGATCCGGATCTGGCGCAGGACGTGAGCCGGGCGCTGGACGCATCGCTCGCCAAGGCCGAGGCGTTTCCGGCCACGTTCGAGACGATGATCGCCGCGCCGAGCGGGACGCCGGCCAGCACGGCCATCGAGGAGACGATCGAGTCGATCGAGGCGCAGAGCGAGCTGCTCAAGCAGGCGGCCGAGGCGCTCGACGTCAAGGTGAGCTTCGAGGGCTGAGTGGTTCGCCGGGCAGGACTGCGGCTCGCCGCCTGCGTGCTCATCGCCGGCTCCGCGGGCTGCGGCGGCAGCGGTGAGAGCAATGCCGACCGCGCGCGGTCCGGCGGCGCGGGAACGGTCGACGATGCCACCGGCCTCGCGTTCGCGCTCGCGCTGGAGAACCTGCCCAGCCGGGACCGGCGGGCGTTCGCCGTCGGCAACAGCTTCTTCAACCGCAACTGGGTGCGCGCGCCGGCGTCGGCGGCGGGGCGCGACGGCCTCGGCCCGACCCTCAACGCGCAGTCGTGCTCGTCCTGTCACCTGCACGACGGGCGCGGCCGGCCGCCGGCCGACGCGCGCGACCCCGAGCGCGGGCTGCTGCTGCGCCTCAGCGTGGGCGATCCACCGCAGCCGGTGCGGCTGTACGGATCGCAGCTGCAGGACCGCGCGATCGCCGGCGTCCCGGCGGAGGGGCGGATCGCGATCTCCCGGACGCCGCGCCGCGGCAGCTACGCCGACGGTACGTCGTTCACCTTGCTCGCGCCGCGCTACGCGGTCGCCGATCGCGCCTTCGGGCCGCTGCCCCGCGACGTGCAGATCAGCCCGCGCGTCGCACCCGGGGTGTTCGGCGTCGGGCTGCTGGAGGCCGTGCCGGAGCCGACGATCGTCAGGCGCGCCGATCCGGCCGACGCGGACGGCGACGGGATCTCCGGGCGCGCCAACCGCGTCGCCGACGCGCGCACCCGCACGACCGCCCTCGGCCGCTTCGGCTGGAAGGCCAACGTGCCGACCGTCGAGCAGCAGAACGCCAGCGCCTTCAACGGCGACATCGGCATCACGTCGCCGCTGTTCACCGAGGAGAACTGCCCGCCCGGCCAGCGCGCGTGTGCGCGGGCGAAGACCGGCGGCCGGCCGGAGATCGACGCCAAGAAGCTCGCGCGGGTGACGTTCTACACGCGCACGCTGGCCGTGCCCGCCCGGCGCGACGTCGGCGCCCGGGCGACCGACGCCGGCGAGCGCCACTTCGAGCAGCTCGGCTGCGACGCCTGCCACCGTCCCGAGCTGCGCACGGGCGACAGTGACGTGCCGGCCTTGAGCGACCAGCTGATCCGTCCGTACACCGACCTGCTCCTGCACGACATGGGCCCGGCGCTCGCCGACGGCCGGCCCGACGGCCTGGCCTCGGGCGCGGAGTGGCGGACGGCGCCGCTGTGGGGCATCGGCCTCGTCTCGGTCGTCAACCGCCACACGCGCTTCTTGCACGACGGCCGCGCCCGCAACCTGGCCGAGGCGATCCTCTGGCACGGCGGCGAGGCACATCCCGCGCGCGAGGCCTTCCGCCGGCTGCCCGCCCGCGAGCGGCGCGAGCTGCTGGCTTTCCTCGAGTCGCTGTAGGGAGTGCGTCGCCTAAGACGGCTCGCGGCGTCAGTCCAGGACCGGATGCGGCGCCTGCGAGACGACCTCGACCGTAAGACGCTCCAGTGCATCGCGAAACGCGGACGGCCGCAAGACGCGGAGCTCGGCGGCAGCCATCGCGGCTCGACGCGCGGCGGCGTCGCGCGCCGCTTCGACGAGACCGCGCTCGAACAGCCGCATCCGCACGTCCTCGAGAGCATCGGCGTCGCCGGTGGCGATGACGCGTTCGACGAGCCGGCGGTCGTTTTCGTCGCCGTCGTGCAGGAGCCGGATGACCGCGAGCGTGACCCGGCCGCGGCGCAGATCGGAGCCCGTCGGCTTGCCGGCGGCGCGCTCGTCGAGCAGCAGGTCGATGATGTCGTCGAGGATCTGATACGCGACCCCGAGGTGCTGCCCGTACGCGCCCAGCGCGTGCTCCGTGCGCCGGTCGACCCGCGCGAGAATGGCTCCGAGCTCGGACGCCATGCTGAACGACGCAGCGGTCTTGAGCGCGATCATCCTGAGATATGCCTCCTCGCCGACGTCGAGGTCACCGCTCATGGCGGCGTCCTGGAGCTGGCCCTCGATCATGCACGCGAACGTGTCGGAGACGAGCCGCTTCACGCGCGTGCCGGGGCCGAACCGCGAGCGGCGACGCTCGTCCACGAGGAGGTCGATCGCTCTCAGGAACAGGAAGTCTCCGAGCAGCACAGCCGCCGCGTTGCCGTCTGTAGCGTTGACGGTCGGCTCGCCGCGCCGCCGCGCCGCGTCGTCGATCACGTCGTCGTGGACGAGTGCGGCGATGTGACCCAGCTCCACGAGCGCAGCCAGGCGGATGTCGGCGCGGCCCTTGTATCCGCATGCCGCGGCGCACAGCAGCACGAGCGCGGGCCGAACGAGCTTGCCGACGCCGACGCCCGCCGCGAGGCGATCGATGAGCGGGTGCTCGGATCGCAGAAGGCGCGCCAGCTCCGCCTGCGTGGCCTCGAGCTTCACCTGCACAGGCTCGTACACCGCGGCGACCGACGGGTGCCGCGCGGGCGTCGGACTCCGAAGGCGCCCGGCGGCCCCGGCGGGCGAGACGGCGTCGGGCACGCCTATGTACCGACGTACGCGACCACGCCGGCAAACGTGAGCGACGTGACCGGCGCCAATACGCAGTTGCCCGTCAGCCCCGTGGGCACCGGCGCGCCGGTCACCACGGCGCCCTGCAGCGCGCCGCTCGTCACGGTCGCGGCGAGGACCGGAACGAGACCGGCGACGAGGACGTCGACCGTGATCACCGACGTATCTCCGTTGTTCCAGCTGAAGTCCACGACAGCGTGAACCGAGCCCGTGACGCCGGGGATCCCGCCCAGGCACGACAGCGATCCAGTGCCGTCTACGGTGCCGGTGCCACCGATGTATGGCACGCCCGTCGGTGAGGTGCACGGCGTGGCGGCCAGGAGGCTGGTTCCCACAGCGATCGTCCCCGTCACGTGCAGGTTTCCGGGTATCAGCCCGATGCCGGGCGAGAAGTTGAACGTCACCGCGCCAGGGCATGTGAGGACCGAAGGCGCGGCGTGCGCCACGTTTGAGATCCCGACAACCGGCAGCGCCAGTACTGCCACGAACAGCACACGCAGAGCGCGACGCATCACGTTTCCCCCAAATCGCCGAACGATGTGCGTCGACGTTACAGTGCGGCAACCCGCTGGGAGATTCTCGCGGCCGGTCACGGCACGGCCCTGCATGCTCGACACCGTCACTCGGTTCGCTCGCCCGGAGCCGGCGCCCCGCAATCGAGTTTCTCTGCCGGCCGGAGGACACCGACGTTCTCCCTGTCGCCATCCATCGCAGCACGCCGGCCGCCGACGGTTGGTCGCACGTCGTACGTCGCACGTCGCACGCCGCTCGCGGGCGTCCGCGTGTGGATCCGCGGAGCGCGAGCCAGATCGGCCAGGCTCGTTCTCATGATGTTCACGCCTGCCACCGCCGCGTGGGCCACCATGCAGTGCGCGCGCTGCCCGATCCCCAAGGCGGCGCGTTGATCACGAGCGCAACGCGCCCGGTGACCCACGAGCACGGCAGAGACTCGCGGGTCGCCGGGTCAGTGCTGGACACATCCCATCATCACGGAGGCGATCGGTGCACCGACGGCGATGCGTGTGACGACGGCGGTCGTGCCCGTCGCCGGACGCGGTAGGGAGTCTCGCTCGCACGGCGGCGCTTTGGGATCCGTGGCCTGTCACGCGGCGCGAGCCCGAGCCCGCCGGCCCGACCCTGGCGGGGTATCGTGGCCGGCGGGCACCGCGGTGCTCTGCTCCAAGCGCGCCGCGAGGAACGCGAGGAGCGGCGCGCAGGGCCATGATGTCGCGCAGACGAGCCGTCGCAGGTGAACATCACGAGAACCCGCCCGCGAGCTCGGCGAGCAGCGCCGACCAGCCGAACCCCCGCGCCCCGAGGCCGCGCCCGGTCAGCGGGTCGTAGTACTCGCGCAGCCCGTCGCGCATGGCCGCCGTGACCAGCGATGTCGTGACGTGATCGGCGTGGCGCTCGTAGCCGAGGGCGCGCAGGGACGGGTCCAGCAGCCAGGCGGTGTTGACCCACGAGGGTCCGCGCCAGCAGCGAAAGCGGTCCCAGCGGGGGTTGAAGGACGGCTCCTGCATGCTCACCGACGGGATCCCGCAGGCGGCGGCGTAGCGGCGCGGGTCGAGCAGGTGCTCCTCGACGAGCCGACGTCGCACGGGCTCGGGAAGGCCGTCGAGCACGAGCGCAGACAGCGACGACCACGTCGAGACCCGCACCGGCCGCTCGTCGTGGCCGGCGAGGTCGAAGAACAGGCCGTGCTGCTCGTCCCAGCAACGCGCGAGCAGCGCGCCCTCGACGCGGCGCGCCCGGGCGGTCCACGACGCGTCCCCGCTGAGGCGCGCCATCGCGTTCAGCGACAGCGCGTAGGCGACGTTGAACCACACGTCCTCGACGTGGTGCTCGCAGCCGGCGATGATCGTGCGTGAGTCCCAGCCCGCGCGCCGGCAACGGTCGACGAGCAGCCAGTAGCCCACCCGATCGTGCGCCAGGCGCCCGTACACCGGCGCGTACTTGGGGGAGTCGTCGAGCCCCGACTCGTCGGGCAGGACGATCGTCAGCAGCCCGTCGCCGTCGGGGTCGCGCTCGCGCGCGAGCCAGTGCAGATGCGCGCCGAGCGCCGGCAGCGCCTCCGTGCGAAAGCCCGGGTCGTCCGCGCACGACGCTTGCCCGACGAGCTCCCAGGCGAAGGGCAGCAGCGGCGGCCCGACCGTCTCCGTGTGCCAGTCGCCGGCGAACCCGCGCGTCGCGTAGAGCGGAGCGCGCCGCCAGCGGGCGGGCGCATCCCAGAAGACCGTGTGCGGCAGGAAGCCGTCCGGTCGTCCCGAGCGCAGGATCGTGCGCAGCTCCGCGCGGGCCCGGGCGGGCTCGATACGGCGCCAGGCGATCGCGTGAAAGCACGAGTCCCAGTGCCACATGTGCCGATAGCGCGGTGTCGCCGGGCAGGTGTACGCGTAGGTGCGGCCGTCGGCGCGGGCTCCCGCTCGCCAGTTGCCCCGCAGGACGTCTTCGGCGGCGCGATCGAGCGCGCCGCCGGACGCGGCGCTCAGCCCGCGACCGCCAGCGGCCGCGCGCGAGCGGCCCTGAGCCGCTCGAGCGACACCGTCTCGGCGGCGAACGCGGCGCCCCACGAGCAGCGCGTACCGAGCGCCTCGCCCGCGGCCACCGCGCACCGCGCCGCCCGGGCGGCCTCGATCGCCGCCAGCAGTCCGTCGATGTCGCCCGGCTCGTACGTGCGCACCATGGCGCGCATGAGCGCGGCGGACGGCGCGGTGGAGCACGTCACGACGGGCGTGCCGGTCGCCGCCGCCTCGAACGCGGTCAAGCCGAACGTCTCGTGGGCGCCGGGCATGACGACGACCCGGGCGCGCGCGTAGCAGTCCGCCAGCCGCTCGCGATCGGTGATGAACGGGTGCATCCGCACGCGGTCGGCGATGCCGAGCTGCCCGGCCAGGCGCCGGACGCGCTGCTCGAGCGGGCCGCGTCCGACGAGTCGCAGCGGCCAGGGCTCGGCTGAGCGCGCCGCCGCGTGCAGCAGCTCGACGACGCCCTTCTCGCGGCCGAGCCGACCGACGTAGAGCACGTGGTCCTCGCGGGGCAGCTCGGGCTGCGGTGCGAAGCACGCGTCGATGCCGAAGCGCAGCGGGATCGTGGCGGCGCGCCCGCAGTCCGGACGCGGGTCGACGGCGGACATGATCGCGTCCGCGCTGCGGTAGGCATGATGCATCCACGCCCGCAGGACGGGGCGCCAGAGCGCATCGGGGCCGGGCAGACCGGCCGCGTCCAGCGCGGTCGATCCGTGGTGCGCGGCGACGACCGTCGCGCCGAGCTCATGTGCGGTGCGCGTCACGCCGAGCGGACGCCAGAACGGGTCGTGCAGGACGACGACGTCGGGGCACAGCTCGCGCAGCGTCTCCTTCAGCGCCCCTGCGCCGATCGGCAGCCGGTAGCCGTTCGGAGCGGCCAGGCGCAGGGACGGCAGCTCGTGGCGACCCGCCTCGTGGCGCTCGCGATGGCCGGGCACGATCACGTGATGCTCGATCAGCCGGCTTCGCTGCGCCCACGCGGCCTTCGCCTCCAGGTACGTGCGGATGCCGCCGCTGGCACCGCCGTGAAACAGCGCCACGTCCGCGACGCGCAGGGCGGCGCGCCGCGGCGCGCGCGCAGGCCGCGGCGACGGACCGGCGCTGCGCAGGCGCCGCTGCGCTTCGACGACCGCCGCCTCACGCGGCACGGCTGACCTCGCGCGACTGGGCGGCAGGGGCCAGCGCGCGGCGGTAGCCGTCGGCGAGGCGCTGCAGCGAGCGCTCCCACGTGCGTTCGCGCACCGCCTCCAGCGCGTTCTCCGCGAGCCGCTCGCGCTGCGCGGGGTTGGCGGCAAGCCCGACGACCGCGTCGGCGAGCTCGTCGGCGCTGGCCGCGCACAGCCGGCCGGTGATGTGGTCGGTGACGATGCTGGCCGGTCCGCCCTCGCCGACGGCGACGACCGGCAGCCCGCTGGCCTGCGCTTCGAGCAGGACCTGACCGAAGGTGTCCGTGCGGCTGGCGAAGAGGAAGATGTCGGCGCTCGCATAGGTGGCCGCGAGCACGTCGCCTTCGACCCAGCCGAGGAACGTCGCGTGCTCGCCCAGGCGCGCGCGGAGGAAGTGCTCCTCCGGGCCGCCGCCGGCCAGCACGAGGTGCAGGCGCGGGTCGCGCTCGCGCGCCTGGAGGAAGGCCTCGACGAGCAGGTCGGCACCCTTCTCGCGCGTGAGCCGGCCGGCGTAGAGGACGCTGATCTGGCCCGGCAGCAGGCGCCAGTCGCGCAGCGCGGGCGTGAACCGCGTGAGGTCGACCCCGCGGTCCCAGCGGCCGATGCGCTCGTCGGCGATGCCCATCTCGCGCAGGACGGCGTCGGACGCCGTGCTCGGCGAGAGGACGCGGTCGCACTGGCCGTAGAACGCGCCGATCGCCAGTCGCGCGGCCGCCTCGAGCCGCGGGTCCTGCGTGCGCAGGCCGGCGTAGGCGGCGAGCTCGGTGTGGTAGCTGCCGAGGATCGGCACGCCCATCGCGCGAGCGATCAGCGCCGCCGCGGCGCCCGAGGGCCCGGGGGAGCAGAGATGGACGAGGTCGTAGCGCCCGTCCGCGAGCGCGGCGACGATCGCCGGCAGGCTCGGGACGCCGACCTTCAGGCCGGCGTAGAACGGGATGTCGATCTCCGCCACGGCGCTCAGCCGGCGGTCGACGTTGTGATCGGTGCCGACGACCTCGACCTCGAAGCCCGGCACGCCGCGGTCGCGCAGCTCGTCGAGCGTGTGCGTCACGCCGTGCATGCCGCCGACGGCGTCGGCGACGAGCGCGACGCGCAGCGGCTCTCCGTCCCGGCGCGCGAGCTTGGCCTTCTCGCGGCCGAGGAAGGCGGCGGCGGGCGCGTAGGGGATCGCGGCCAGGCAGGCCTCGAAGACCGAGGTCGCAGCCATCGGCAGGTCCACGCCGCACGGCGGTGCGGTCGCGATCCGCGCGACGGCGTGCGCGAGCTTGCGCTCGTGCACGCGCTTGGCGCGGCGGTACAGGTCGGCGTGGAAGAAGTCCTCGCGCTGCAGCAAGGCGATCAGCTGGTCCTCCTCCATGTCCAGCTCGACCGCGGCCAGCCAGGCCCGCAGCAGCGCGCGCGCGTCGTCGGAGCACAGCCCGGTGTCGGTGTGGCTCGAGCGCGCGTCGCCCTCGCGCATGAGGCGCTGGACCATCGTGAAGACCGCCACCGGATCCGGGTCGCCGCCGTCGGCGGGGCCGCGGCCGAGCGTCCGCGCGGCGATCGCCATCGCGGCGTGCGCCCACTTCGCGGCGCTGCCGTGCTCGCCGAGCGGAACGGCCTCGCCGGCGGCGACGTGATCGAGGAACTCGCGCCACGTCGCGCTCTGCGGCGCCCGCGTACAGGTGCGGCCGACGTCGACGCCGGCGTGGTCGTCGGAGCCGCCGACGCCGGTGCCGCCGTGCGTCTCGATGTACACCTCGGCGGGGGAGTTCAGCTCGGGCGCGCGGGAGCCGTTGCGCGTCTCCCAGATCGCAAACAGCTGCGCCAGACGGCGGCGGTGGCGCGGCAGCAGCGGCGCCTCGACGGCATAGAACGGGTGCGCGAGCGCGCAGGTGATGGCGCGCCCGGAAAGCTCTTCGGCGACGGCCTCCACGTCGCCGGCGAGCGCCTGCAGGCGCTCGTGGTCCTCCGGGGTGATGCCCCAGCAGAGGATATGCACGGCCTGTGGCTCGCCGCGGAACCAGGCCGTCAGCTCTTCGGAGACGAACGCGTCCTCGTAGCGCGCGGCGAGCTCCAGGGCGCCGTCGATCGTGTCGTGATCGGTGATCGTGACGAAGCTCATCCCGCGGCGCTTGGCGAGGTCGTATACCTCCTGCGGAGGCGTCGCGCACTCCGGCAGCCCGAGCGCGCGCTGCACCCCGAGCTTGGACACCGCCGACGCGGTGGAGTGGCAATGCAGGTCGACCCGGCTGGCCGTCGTGGGGGTCATCGTTGCTCCCTCTGGTCGTTTCTGGTTCGCCATGCAATCTGGCCTGCAAAGGCCCGCTTTTCGTGAACGGGTTGGGACCGTGCGGTGACGTTCGTGTGAACGGCCGCCGGTCAGCGCCGCGAGCGTGCGGCGTCGAGCAGCTGGCCGATCTGCTCGGCCACCGCAAGCCCCGGCCTGCGTGCTTGCGCCTGCGCGGCCTCCAGCAGCGCGATCGCGTCGTCCCTGTGGCCTTGCCCGTCGAGGATGAGCGCGATCTTCGCTTGCGCGATCGCCGCCTCGCGTACGTCGCCGAGACGCTCGTAGACGGGCAGTTCCTGTTCGCGGCGGATGCGCAGCGCTTCGTCGAGTTCGCCGCGGGCCTGCAGCACGTCGGCGATCTTGCCGTGCGTGATCGCGACGGAGCGTACGTCGCCCAAGCGCTCGTAGACGGGCAGTTCCTGTTCGCGGCGGATGCGCAGCGCTTCGTCGAGTTCGCCGCGGGCCTGCAGCACGTCGGCGATCTTGCCGTGCGTGACCGCGACGGAGCGTACGTCGCCAAGACGCTCGTAGACGGGCAGTTCTGTTCGCGGCGGATGCGCAGCGCTTCGTCGAGTTCGCCGCGGGCCTGCAGCACGTCGGCGATCTTGCCGTGCGTGACCGCGACGGAGCGTACGTCGCCCAAGACGCTCGTAGACGGGCAGTTCCTGTTCGCGGCGGATGCGCAGCGCTTCGTCGAGTTCGCCGCGGGCCTGCAGCACGTCGGCGATCTTGCCGTGCGTGACCGCGACGGAGCGTACGTCGCCCAAGCGCTCGTAGACGGGCAGTTCCTGTTCGCGGCGGATGCGCAGCGCTTCGTCGAGTTCGCCGCGGGCCTGCAGCACGTCGGCGATCTTGCCGTGCGTGACCGCGACGGAGCGTACGTCGCCCAAGCGCTCGTAGACGGGCAGTTCTTGTTCGCGGCGGATGCGCAGCGCTTCGTCGAGTTCGCCGAGACGCTGGCGCAGGCTCGCGAGCTCATCCAGCAGCGGCAGCCGCACGTCATCGGGTGCGTCCGTCTGTAGTGCCTCGCGCAATTCGGCGATCCGCCGGCCGGCCGCGGGCAGGCTGATCGTGGCGCCTTCCGACCGCCGCTCGCTGGCCGGTTGCGTCGCGACGTGCGCGCGGGGCCCGCGACTGAAGTCGTAGATCCCGGACCGCCACGCCCACAGATCGGGCGCCGAGCGCGCCAATCGTGCGAGGCGCGGCGGCGTCAGCCAGAACAGCAACCGCACTCGGACCCGTTGGAACAGCGCTTCGCGACGGAGGTTGAGATCGGCCCAGCGCGGATCGTCGAGGTCGTCGAACCAGGTCTCGTCACCGATGAGATGGATGACGAGACAGGTCTGCGCCAGTGCGGCAAGCCGATCCTCGAGCGCGCGCACGTCCTCGATCTCCCGGCTCATGCGCAGTGACCCCACCGTCATGCCCACGCCGCCGGCCACGGCGTCGATCTGCTCGATCACGCGCGACCGGTAGGGAACGTCGTCGAACTCCACGAGCACCAGCTGGGTACGCGGCCCGTACCGGAGCGTGCGCACCAGGCGCATGAAGTCGTCGTAGTGCGCGCTGTCGAGATCCGCCCCGGCGCCGGCCCGGACGAGGTCGAAGTGCCCCGCCGACCCGTGGATCTCAGGGAAGCTCGTCACCGGGTCCTGCCTCGCTGGCCTCGTAGCGCGCCCGCGCATCGCGGTAGCCCGCAAGCTCGCGCACCGCCGGATGGGTTCGGCGCCACGATCCGTCGTCGTACTCGAGCAGCGCCACGTTGTAGAGCAGCCGGCGCGTGCGCTCGTCGTTTCCGGTGTGGATCGGGCTGAGATCGACGGCCGCGAGGTGCGCGTAGTCCTCGGGCTCCAGGAAGCGGCGGTACTCCGCCGCGAGCGTCCGCACCGCCTCCTGCACGTCCTCGGTCGTGATCTGAACGCCGACCGCCAGCTCGCAGCAGAGCTTGAGCAGGCGCAGCAGCTCGCGCGGGTGCCCTCCGCTGGTCTGGACGAGCGCGTCGATCGGCCCGTCGCCGTCGAACAGGCTCACGTCGGCTCGGCGCAGCAGCATCTCGCGCATCGCGGCCAGGCCCGCCGGCGCCGGGCTGCCGTCCTCTTCGGCGATCTTCACCAAGGGCAGGAAGAGGTCCGCGTCGAGCCCGCCGACGATGTTCCCCTCGTACTTCAGCGCCAAGGGCGCGGTGTACACGACGTGGGCCTCGATGCCGAGCAGCTGTTCGTGATCCTCGGCGAAGAACCGCCGCTGATCCTCGCCGCGTAGCTTGTCCGTCCCGTCGACGAGGAAGAGGAAGCGCCGCGCGACCACGGCCTTCTCTGCGCAGCGCTCGGCCTCGCGGACGAAGTCGTTGAAGGCCGCTGAGAACTGGGAGTACGTGTTGCGCACGACGCGGCGCAGCGTGTCTTTGTAGGTGACGTTCGTCTTGAACGCCGTCGTGAATTTTGCGAACAGCGACGCGAGCAGCGGGACGCCGGTCTTCCCTTCGACGCCCGCCTCGACGCTCGCGCTGAACTCGTCGAGCGCCTCCTCGGTCTTGACGTTCTCGTCGAACCATCGCTCGAGCGCGGCGACGGCGTTCCTCGGCACGTGAACGTTACGCGCCTCGAGGCACGCGGCGAGCTCGCCGGCGAGCGCCATGAGCAGGTCCGTATAGGCGAAGTTGTGCTGGTCGAGGGCCTCGTGAACGCTGACCTCGACGACGAGGTAGCGATCCGCTCCCTCGAGCAGACGGCAGTAGCGGCGCAACTCCGTCGTCTTACCGCAGCCGACGTGGCCGAAGAAGAGCACATGCTTCTTGATCGGGGGCAGGAAGCGGCCGTCGCTGAGCAGCAGGCCGAGCTTGCGTGCAAGCCGGTCGTGCGTTCTCTCCGAGCCACGTCCGGCCGCGGTGTCCACGTAGCGTTCGTCGTCCGGCCCGAGGGCGGCCTCGAAGTCGAGGGTCTCGAGGACGGAGAGGACGTCGGCAGGCGGCATCGGCACACGATACCCCGGTGGGTTGTGGGCGCCGAAGCGGGGTTTGTGCGACGCCAAGTGTGATCCTTCGGTAAAGCGCTGGCGGCCAGCACGCTCGGCGGCGAAGCTGCGTGCCAATGACGGTTCACACCGCTACGGTCGCCGACGGCCTGCTGCTGTCGCGCGCCGGGCTGCTCGTCGCGATCTCGCGCCGGCCGTTTGCGATCGACGTGCGTCGCAACGGCCGGCGTCTCATTCGCGGCTTCGGGATCTGGTGCGCCGACGGCGTCGTCGCAGACCGCTTCGTCCGGTTCACGGAGGGCGTCATCGCCGGCGAGAAGCTCGAGCTGCCCGAGCGCGTCGTCTCCGCGACCCTGGCCGAGCCGCTGGCCGACGGCGCGGATCTCGCGCTGCGCTTCGACAGCGGCCGCCGCGGGCGCCTGCGGCTCACCCTGCCCGTCGACGACGGCGTCCTGCTCCAGCTCGAGGTCGAGGGCGCGCCGCTGCGCCAGGCGGCCGGCTGGGACGCGCGATCGGAGGAGCATCTCGCAGGGCTCGGCGCGCGCCATGCGCTGCGCGTCGATCACGCCGGGCGTCGCATCCAGCTCGGCGCCGACCGCGCCTACACCGGGCCCGACTGCCCGGCCGACATGCTCGCGATCGGCGGCATCCCGCAGGGCGACTACGCCCCGGCGCCGTGGCTGCAGTCCTCGCGCGGGTACGCGGTGCACGTCGTTGGCTTCGGCAACGGGATGCGCTTCGACCTCGGCTCGAGCCGCACCTCGGTCTCCGCGCGCAGCGCGGCCGGCCCGCTGCGCATCGAGCTGCTGACGCAGCCGACGCCCGCCGCGCGCCTGCGCCGCCACCTGCACGCGACCGGCCTGCCGCCGGTGCTGCCCGAATGGGGCTACGGCTTCTGGAAGTCGCGTGACGTCTACGGCCACCAGACCGAGGTCGAGGACGACTTCGACGGCTGCAACGACAACGCGATCCCGCTCGACGCGCTCGTGCTCGACTCGCCGTGGGAGACGCAGTACAACACGTGGATCCCCAACCCGCATCAGTTCACGGACTTCGCGGGGATGGTGCGCAGGTTCCGCGCCGACGGCGTGCGGACGGTGGCCTGGGTCACGCCATGGGTGAACGTCGACTCCTCCGAGGGCCAGACGCCGCCCGACCCTGCGTCGCGCGCGCTGCACCGCGCGCCGGCGTCCAACTACGCCGACGGGCTGGCGGGCGGCCACTACGTCCGCGATCGGGAGGACGGCGCGTTCGTCGCGCGCTGGTGGATGGGCACCGGCTCGCCGATCGACTTCACGTCGCCGGCCGCCGAGACGTGGTGGCGCGAGCAGGCCAAGGGAGCGCTGCGGCTCGGCATCGAGGGCATCAAGGCCGACGACGGCGAGGGCTACTACTTCCCCGACGACGTCCGCTTCGCCGACGGCAGCACCGGCGCCGCTGCCGCGTGGCGGGTGGGAGGCCTCTATCGCCGCTCGATGCAGCGCGCGCTCGACGAGGTGCACCCTGGCCGCGGCGTGCTCTTCGGTCGCAGCGGCTGGACGGGCCAGCAGGCCACGGGGATGCTCTGGGGCGGCGACCAGGCATCGGACTTCTGGTCGCTGCGCGTCCTCGTGGCCGCGTCGATCAGCGCCGCCGCCACCGGCTTCTCGAACTGGTCGCACGACGTCGGCGGCTACCTCGGTCACCGGCTCGTCGAGCGCTGCCCGGCCGAGCTGCTCGTGCGCTGGGCGCAGCTCGGATGCTTCACGCCGCTCATGCAGGCGCACGGGCGGATGGTCCAGGAGCCATGGACCTACGACGAGCGCACGCTGGCCATCTACCGCTCCTACGTCCTGCTGCACGAGCGCCTCGTGCCGTACATCCGCGCGGCGGCGGCGACCGCGGCGCGCTGCGGACTGCCGATCATCCGCCCGCTGCACCTCACCGACCCCGGCGACGACCGGGCCTGGACGATCGCCGACGCCTACGGCTTCGGCCCGGCGCTGTGGGTCGCGCCCGTGCTCGAGGAGGGCGCGCGCTCGCGCGAGGTCGCATTGCCGCGCGGCGAGTGGATCGAAGCCTGGTCGGGGGCGCGGGTGCAGGGCGGGCGCGAGGTCGTCGCGCCCGCGCCGCGCTCCACGATCCCGGTCTGGGTGCGCCGCGGGTCGATCGTCGTGACGTACCTGGCGGACCATGTCGCTCGGGGGCTCGGCGACACGCCCGAGCACGAGCGTCCGCTGGAGGCGACCTTGTGGGGCGAGCCGCGACTCGGGCACGCCGCGGTCCGCCTCGCCGACGGCACGAAGATCGGCTGGCGCCGCGGGCGCTGGGCGGTCGAGGGCGCGCGCGATGTCACGTTCCACGCGATCTGACCGCCGGGCGCCGAGGCAGCGCCGATACGATCGAGCCGCAGCGTCGACGGCAACCCAGCCACCCATGCCAGCCAGCCGATTGAGGTCCAAGGACAGTGAGCTGCCGAAGCTCATCAGCCGCGCTGGGCGCAATGTCCAGCGCACCGCCGAGCTGCTCGACCGGCTGCTGGCCGACTGGCCCGAGTCACACGAGCTGCGCGCCGCGATCCTCGACTGCGAGCACGTCGGCGACCGCATCACCCACGACCTCATCCACGCGGTGCACACCGCGCCGCCACGGACCTTCGACCGGGAGGACGTCCTCGGGCTCGCCGTCGCGCTCGACGACGTCGTCGACTTCGCCGAGGAGGTCGCCGACTACCTCGGCCTCTACCAGATCGAGGCGCCCAACGAGGCGGCCCAGCAGCTCGCCGGGGTCCTGCTCGAGGCGAGCCGCGCCCTGGCCGGCGCGCTGGACACGCTCGACGACCCGGACGGACACAGGCCTCTGCTCATCGAGATCCACCGCCTCGAGCACGACGGTGACCGCATCGTGCGGGGCGCGATCGCATCGCTGTTCGTCGGCGGGATCGATCCGACGGTCATCATCCGCTGGAAGGATCTCTTCGAACGCCTCGAGGACGCGATCGACAGCTGCGATCGCGCCGCGCACATCCTCGAGGGCATCGCCGTCAAGCAGGGCTAGCCGATCGGCCCCGCGCGCGCCTCGCCGGCGGTGCGGCGATCGAGCGCGACGAGGTTGCCCACCTCGAAGGACCGGATCAAGACCGGCGAGCGCCGCTAGTCGAGCTGCGCGGCCCGCAGCGCGTGCACGCGCGGTTCCTCGAGCGGCCGTCGAGCGTGGAAACGCGGTAGCGGCCGTCGTAGATCGTGTTGCGCCGGCGAAGCTGGGGATCCGCTCCTTCGCGCGCAGCCGAGCACGGCGAACACACGGGAGGTTCGGTTGATGTCCGGCCGGCAACCGGCCGCGGGCCGGTGCCGGTGATCGCGCTGTGAGCTGAGCGTGACGATCGCGTGAAGGCGGCCTGCGCCGGCCGCGGCACGAGCGGTCACCAGTGCTTCACACGCGCCCGCCGCTCAGACCGCACAGTCCGACCCATGCCAAGCATCGACCCGACGGAGCTCATCATCGTCCTCGCGCTCGTGCTACTCGTCGGCCCCCGGCGCCTGCCGGCCGCCGGCCGCTCGCTGGGCCGCCGCCTGCGGCGACGACCGCGGCCGCGGCGCGGTGGCGGAGCATCGCTGCTCAGCGATCGCGGGCGTCTGCGAACGGCCCCCAGATCGCGTAGGTGAGCCCGGCCTCGGTCGCCGGCTGGGTGGCGGGATCCTGGCCCGCGGCGAGCCGGCCGCCCTGCTGGTTGAGAAAGAACGTGCGCCCGTCCGGGCCGAAGCAGCCGCCGCAGAACTCGAAGTCGCTGAGCAGCGTTCGCGCGAAGTCGTAGATCGTCCCGCGCTTGGTGACACCGCGGACGAACTGCTCGCCGTCGCTGTCCTCCTGCAGGAAGACGTGCCCGCTGGCGGGGACGACCACGAGGTTGTCGGGGTTCTCGAGGTCCGCGGCGCTCGTCGACTCGTAGATGAGCGTCAGCTCGCCGCCGTGGCGGCCGCGCGGCTCATAGCTCCACAGCTGCCCGAGCTGCGCCTCGCCGCCGGTGGTGCAGTCGAAGTACACGCGCCGCCCGGCCGACCAGGCGCCCTCGGTGCGGTCGAAGATCGCGGCGCCCTTGCTCTGGGCCTCCTTGCGCACCGTGTCGGTCAGCGGGTTGGGCTCCTCGATCGTCACCCACTCGACGTCGTAGGAGTCGCCCGGCGTGGCGAGGTTGGCGTCGAAGCCCGGCTGGCTGCGCACCGCCAGCGCCTGCAGGGTGCCGCCGAAGCTCGCCAGGTCACCGAACTCGCGCGGCCGCCGCGCCGGGAGGAAGCGGTACCACGCGGCGTCGCCGCGGTCCTCGGTCTCGTACAGCGCACCGTCGAGCCAGGCCACGGCCTCGTGGGCGAAGCGACCGGCATCGACGATCGGCTGTGCCGGAACCGCCCCGGTGGCATCGGCCGGAATCTCGAAGCAGTAGCCGTGCGGGACGCCGGTACCGGCGGTGACGTTGTTCTCGACCGCCCCGTAGTTGAAGATCTCCTCGCAGGTGATCCAGGTCCGCCACGGCGTCTGGCCACCGGCGCAGTTGGTGTGCGTGCCACCGAGCACCGCGTAGACCTCCTCGAGGCGGCGCCGCCGGTCGACGACGAGCTTGGTGTTGCCGCCCCGCACGTCGGCGTCCGGGTCGTAGCGCTTGCCGGCGGGGACCGCAACGGTGATCTCCCCGGCGCGCGAGCGGTTCTCGTGGTTGCGGATGAGGATCGTCGAGCCGCCGGGCCCGGAGTACGCGCCCATGCCGTCGAAGATGCCGGGGGTCGGGCCGCCCGTGGTCATCGGGTCGCCGGCCTTGTTGAGCAGGCGGTACTCAAAGCCGGGCGGCAGCTCGAGGTACTCGATCGCGCTGTCGATCTCCGGCGTCGGGCGCAGCGCGCCGTAGCCGGTTGCGGCGCGGCGCGCACCGCCGGCCACGCTGCGGGCGGCGTAGGCCGACAGCGGGCCGCCGAGCGCGATCCCGGCGCCCACTGCGGCTGAGCCCTTTACGAAATTGCGCCGCGTCACGTCGCCGGCCATGCGTTCCTCCATCCGGTTGCCGAGCAGTCGGCAGGGATCGTGAGGGCCGGCCGGTCGCCGTGTGTGAACCCCCGGTTACCACGCCTTCACGGCGGCCCGCCGCGGACCTGTCGTCAGCGTCGCTTGCCGCCCGCGACATCTACGGCCCCGTCCCCACGTTGGCGTCCGTGAACAACCGCCCGCCGACGGTCGAGCTCGACGCGCGGTGTCTCGTCGCCGGCGGGATCGTGCGCCGGTAGAAGCCGGCGCGACCGGCGTGCCCGCGTTCACACGGTCTTCACAGCGTGATCACGACCGCATAACCCGGTGACCTGTTCTGGCGAGCAGCCTGCAGCCCATGCAGGCAACGGAAGTTGAGTCCCTCCGGCTCGGAGAGCTCGAGATCCGACCGCGCGAGGGGCTCGTGCTCGCACGCGGCCACGCGCTGACGCTCTCGGTGCGTGAGTTCGGCCTCCTCGTCGCCCTCGCCAGCCACGCCGGACGGGTCGTGTCGCGCGACGAGCTCTACCGCCTCGCGTGGGGCCGCACGCTGCGCTGCGGCGACCGCTCGTGCGACGTCTACATCCACAAGCTGCGCACCAAGCTCGAGCGCGCGCTGCCCGACCAGTGCTTCATCCACACGCACGTCGGCTTCGGCTATCGCCTCGATCCCGGGGCTTCACATCCTTTTCACACGGCGAGCACCGGCCGGTAACAGGATGGGCGCCGTGCCCCTGCGACCGTCGTCCCCGCTATGGGAACACTCAGAGGAGGCCAGACCTTGAAGCTCCATCGCTTGACCGCGGTCGTCGTCGTCACGGGCGCGCTCGCGTTCGGCGTCGCCGCCTGCGGGGACGACGAGGACGAGTCGGGAAGCACCGGCGGCACCGACACGGCGGCGGCGGTGAGCGAGGATCTGAGCGGCGCGATCCGGATCGACGGCTCGTCGACGGTCGAGCCGGTCGCGCAGGCGGCGGTCGAGCTGTTCGCGGAGCAGGCGCCGGACGTCGACATCAGCGTCGCCGGCGTCGGCACGGGTGACGGCTTCGAGAAGTTCTGCCGCGGCGAGCTGCAGATCGCGGACGCCTCCCGCGCGATCGAGAAGGACGAGTACGACGCGTGCAAGAAGGCGAACATCACGCCGGTCGAGGTGCAGGTCGGCATCGACGGCCTGAGCGTCGTCACGAACAAGGATCTCGCGATCCCCGACGACTGCATCACGACGGCGAACCTGAAGAAGCTGCTCGATCCGAAGTCGAAGGTCGCCAACTACCAGGAGCTCGGCGCCGGCTTCCCCGACCAGAAGGTGTCGTTCTTCACGCCGGGCACGGAGTCGGGCACGTATGACTTCTTCACCGAGACGGTGCTCGAGACCGACGCCGAGCAGCGCACGAAGGACGTCCAGACGTCGGCCGACGACAACCAGATCGTCACCGGCATCGAGGGCACCGAGGGCGCCCTCGGCTACGTCGGCTTCGCCTTCGCCGATTCGCAGAAGGACAAGCTGAAGATCCTCGCCGTCGACGGTGGGAAGGGCTGCGTCAAGCCCGAGATCGCGTCGATCGCCGACAACAGCTACACGCCGCTGTCGCGGCCGCTGTTCATGTACCCGACGACCGAGACCGCGGCCAAGCCCGAGGTCAAGGCGTTCATCCAGTTCATCCTCGACAACAACGACCAGGTCAACGAGGCGGCCGACTACGTGCCGCTGACCGAGGACCTGCTCACGCAGGCCAGGTCCAACCTCGACGGCGCGACGCCCGTCGAGGCGCCCGCCGAGTAAGGGACGCCGATGAGCAGCGGACCAGAGATGTCGGCGCGTCCCGGCGCCGGGTCGATTTCCCTGACCCGGACCAGAACGCGCCGTTCCGTCGGCGAGCAGGCCGTCAAGGTCCTGCTCGCCGGCGCCGCGCTGCTGTCGGTCCTCACGACGACCGGCATCGTGGTCACGCTGCTGACCGAATCGTCGAAGTTCTTCGGCGAGATCCCCGTCGGCGACTTCTTCTTCGGCACCGAGTGGGCGCCGCTCGCCGGCGGCGACTCGACGTCGTTCGGCGTCGTCCCGCTCGTCTGGAGCACCCTCTACCTGACGTTCATCGCGCTGATCGTCGCCGTCCCACTCGGCCTCGGCGTCGGCGTCTACCTCGCGGAGTACGCCGCGCCGCGGGTGCGCAAGACCCTCAAGCCGATCGTCGAGGTGCTCGCGGGCGTCCCGACGATCGTCTTCGGCTACTTCGCGCTGACGTTCTTCACCCCGCTGCTGAAGGACGTCGGCATCGACCTGCAGATCTTCAACGGGCTGTCGGGCGGCATCATCCTCGGCATCCTCGTGCTGCCGACGATCGCGTCGGTCAGCGAGGACGCATTGTCGGCCGTGCCGCAGTCGCTGCGCGAAGGGGCGTTCGGCCTCGGCGCGGCGAAATGGCAGGTCGTCGTGCGCGTCGTCTTCCCGGCGGCGCTGTCGGGGGTCGTCGCCGCGCTCGTGCTCGGCGCCTCGCGGGCGATCGGCGAGACCGTCGTCATCCTCGTGGCCAGCGGCAACAGTCCCAACCTCACCTTCGACCTGGCGGTCGCGCACCAGAACATGGCGGCGTTCATCGCCAACGTCGCGCGCTCGGACGTCTCGGCGGGCAGCGTCGCCTACGCGACGATCTTCGCGGTCGGCACGACGCTGTTCGTCATGACGTTCGCGCTGAACCTCGTCGCGATCCGCTTCGTGCGCAGGTACCGGCAGGTGTACGAGTAGCCATGGCGATCGTTCCCGAGCCTGCCTTCACGCGCCGCGTCGTCGAGCAGGCGACAACGGGCGCGCGCGCGCGCGACCTGCTGTTTGGCGCCGGGCTGCTGCTGTGCCTGTTCATCACGGTCCTGTTCCTCGGCGTCCTGCTGATCGACGTCGCGATCGACGGCGTGCCGCTGCTGACGCCCGAGTTCATCACGAACTTCCCGTCGCGGCTGGACGCCAGCCGCTCCGGCGTGCGTCCGGCGCTCATCGGGACGCTGTACCTCGGGGTGCTGTGCGCCGCGTTCATCGTGCCGATCGGCGTGGCCGCCGCGGTCTACCTCGAGGAGTACGCGGACCCGACCCGTTGGTGGAACCGTGTCATCGAGGTCAACATCCAGAACCTGGCGTCGGTCCCCTCGGTCGTCTACGGCATCCTCGGCCTCGCCTTCATCGTGCGCGGCCCCGTCGACATCTGGGGCCTGGGCCAAGGCTCGCCGACGCTGCTGGCCGGGGCGCTCACGCTCGGGCTGCTCGTGCTGCCGGTCGTGATCATCGTCGCGCGCGAGGCGCTGCGGGCCGTGCCGCCGTCGATCCGCGAGGGATCGCTCGCGCTTGGCGCGACGAAGTGGCAGACGATCTGCAGGCAGATCCTGCCGGGGTCGGTGGCGGGCATCGCGACGGGCGTCATCCTCGCGCTGTCGCGGGCGATCGGCGAGACCGCGCCGCTGATCCTCGTCGGCGCTTCCGCGTTCCGGCTCGCCGACCCGACGATCGACGGCCCGTTCTCCGCCCTGCCGATCGCGATCTTCGGGGCCGCCGGCGAGCCGCGCGAGGAGTTCCAGATCCTCGCCGCCGGGACCATCGTGGTGCTGCTGATCGTGCTGTTGTTCATGAACTCGATGGCGATCTACCTGCGCAACCGCTTCGAGCAGAAGTGGTGAGCTCTTCCGCCCCCGACGATCTGCCCGCAAGCCCGGCCAATCCGATGACAGGTGATGACATGGACTCGACGCAATCCGACTCGCCCCCGCAGGTCCGCCCCGGAGTGAGGGCCAACGCGGGCCTGCCGAGCGCCGTCGCGCAGCCGCCGTCCCCGGCGGCGGCCGCGCACGCCCCCGCGCGCGAGGCGATCTTCACCCTCCGTGACGTGCAGGTCGCCTACGGCGGCGTGCCGGCGGTCGAGAACGTCACGTTCGAGCTCGGCAAGAACCACATCACAGCGTTCATCGGCCCGTCGGGCTGCGGCAAGTCGACGCTGCTGCGCTGCCTGAACCGGATGAACGACCTCATCCCCAGCGCCAGCGTGAAGGGCAAGGTGCTCTACCACGACCAGGACCTCTACGCCCCGGACATCGACCCCGTGCAGGTGCGCAAGCGGATCGGGATGGTCTTTCAGAAGCCAAACCCGTTTCCGAAGTCGATCTACGAGAACGTCGCGTTCGGGCCGCGCGTGCTGGGCATGAAGGGCGACATGGACGAGATCGTCGAGACCGCGCTGCGCAAGGGGGCGCTGTGGGAGGAGGTCAAGGACCGCCTGAAGACCAACGCCTTCGGCATGTCCGGCGGCCAGCAGCAGCGGCTGTGCATCGCGCGCACGATGGCCGTCGAGCCCGACGTCATCCTCATGGACGAGCCGTGCTCGGCGCTGGATCCGATCTCGACCGGCGCGATCGAGGAGCTCATGCTCGAGCTCAAGCGCAACTACTCGATCGTCATCGTCACGCACAACATGCAGCAGGCCGCACGGGTGTCGGACATGACGGCGTTCTACAACGTCGACAAGCTCGAGGCCGGCAAGCGCGTCGGCAAGCTCGTCGAGTTCGCGCCGACCGAGAAGATCTTCACCGCCCCCGACGATCCCCGGACCGAGGAGTACGTCACCGGGAAGTTCGGTTGATGGCGGTGCCCGGCGGTTACGAGCACCAGCGCAGCCATTTCCAGCAGCAGCTCGCCGAGCTGGAGGCGAGCGCGCTCGGCGGACTGGACCTCGTGTGCAGTCAGCTGGACCGCGTGATCGAAGCGCTGGAGCACCAGGATGTCGAGCTCGCGCAGTTCGTCATCGCCGACGACGACCGCCTCGACGGCCGCTACCTCGAGGTGCACCAGGGGATCCTGTCGCTGCTGGCGCTGCAGGCGCCGGTGGCGGGCGACCTGCGGCTCGTCGCGGCGCTGCTGCACCTCATCAAGCACGTCGAGCGGATGGGCGACCAGTGCGTCAACGTCGCCAAGCTCATCCCGTTGACGGGTCACGAGCCGCCGGTCCGCGACGAGATCCTCGCCAAGGTAGTGCAGATGGGGCTCGCCGCGCGAGCGGAGGTCGTGCAGTGCAAGCGCTCGTTCGCCGATCGCAACGTCGCGATGGCCGAGGATCTCGTCGAGCGCGACCGCGACGTCAACCGCCTGAACCGCGAGGTGTTCCGGCTCGCCGTCGAGGTCGGCGACGACGCCGACACGCGCGAGTGGGCGACGACGATGATCCTCGCGGCACGCGCGTTCGAGCGCGTCGGCGACAACGCGGTCGACATCGGCGAGCAGACGGCGTTCGTGGTGACCGGCCTCTTTCGCGAGTTCAGCGGCGCGACGCACGTCGGACGTCACTGAACGCGACCGCGGTTTGACCGGGTTCGCGGCGTGTCCGACGATGGACGGCGGGCCCGAGTGCGCCGGTGCGCGTACGCGGTCGCCTCTCGGGTGCGCGTACGCGGTCGCCACCCGGGTGCGCGTACGCGAGGTCGTTTCCGATGACGTGGGCCATGTCCGGGACATCGATCCTGATGCGTGCCGGCGCGGAGGGCGCGACGCGCCGGTCGCCGGGTCCGTCCGGCCATTCGTGGAGTCTCTGCGCAGACTTGTGACGAAGCGGTGTTGTGCCGTTGCAGGCGCCGTTTCTAGGCTCGCCATTCCGTCCGATCCGGCCCGTACCGTGCGCTGTTCTTCCAGGCGCAGAAAGGCTCTTCGTACCCAATGGCTCTCAACGACACTCAGAAGGCTGCCAAGGCCCGCAACGATGCCCTCGCGGGCGCGCTGACGCAGATCGAGCGCGAGTTCGGCAAGGGCACGATCATGCGCATGGGCGACGAGGGCGCCCTCGTGAAGTGTGCCGCGATCCCGACGGGCGCGCTGTCGCTGGACCTCGCGCTCGGGATCGGCGGGATGCCCCGCGGGCGGATCGTCGAGGTCTTCGGCCCGGAGTCCTCGGGCAAGACGACGCTCGTCTACCACATCCTCGCCGAGGCCCAGAAGCTCGGCGGCATCTGCGCCTTCATCGATGCCGAGCACGCGATGGACCCGCTCTATGCGCGGGAGATCGGCGTCGACATCGACGAGCTGCTCGTCTCCCAGCCCGACTACGGCGAGCAGGCGCTTGAGGTCTGCGACATGCTCGTGCGCTCCGGCGCCGTCGACGTCGTGGCGCTGGACTCGGTCGCCGCGCTGACGCCGCGCGTCGAGCTCGAGGGGCAGATGGGCGACCAGACCGTCGGCCTGCAGGCGCGCATGATGAGCCAGGCGATGCGCAAGCTCGCCGGCAACCTCAACCGCACGCAGACGCTGTGTCTGTTCACGAACCAGATCCGCGAGAAGGTCGGCGTGATGTTCGGCTCGCCCGAGACCCAGCCGGGCGGTCGCGCGCTGAAGTTCTATGCCTCCCAGCGGCTGGACATCCGCCGCATCGAGACGCTCAAGGAGGGCACGGAGGCCGTCGGCAACCGCGTCCGTGTCAAGGTCGTCAAGAACAAGGTCGCGGCGCCGTTTCGCCAGGCGGAGTTCGACATCGAGTTCGGCAAGGGCATCTCGACGTCGGGCTGCCTGCTGGACCTCGGGGTCGAGCACAACGTCGTCAGCAAGTCCGGCTCGTTCTTCTCCTTCGACGGCGAGCGCCTCGGCCAGGGCCGCAACAACTCCAAGGCCTTCCTCGACGAGCACCAGGAGGTCGCCAAGGAGATCGAGACCAAGGTGTGGGCCGCGCTCGGTCTGGGGCCGGACCTCGTGGTGCCGATCGAGCGCGACGACGCGATCGCTCCGCCGGTCATGGCCGGCGCCGGGGCGATCGAGGCCGCGTAGCTCGACCCGGACCGATCAGCGGCGGGATCGGGCGCGAGCGAGATGGCGAGCGACGAGCGCGCGCTCGAGCTGGCCGTCGGCCATCTCGGCAAGCGCGACCGCACGGCGGCGGAGATCCGCCGCCATCTCGCCGGCAGGAACATCGCCGAGCCGGCCGCCGCCGCGGCCGTCGCCGAGCTCGAGCGGATGGGCTACCTCGACGACGCGCGCTACGCGCGGGCGTTCGCCGAGGACCGGCGGGCGCTGGACGCCTGGGGGGCGGAGCGCATCGAGCGCCGGCTGCTGGAGCTGGGCGTCGACCCCGAGCACGTCGCGGCGGCGATCGGCGAGCGCGACGGCGAAAAGGAGCTCGATGCCGCGCTGCAGCTGCTGCGCCGGCGCTGTCGCGCGGTGCCGTCCAGCGAGCGCGAGCGCGAGCGGGCGCTGGGGATGCTCGTGCGCAAGGGATATGACCTCGAGCTCGCCTACGACGCGGTGCGCGCGTTCGAGGGCGCGGGCGCGGCCTGAGGGCTACGTGACGCAGTGCTGCGAGTCGCCGGTCTGGTGTTCCACGAAGGGTTCGAGGACGAAGCGATCACGGCGCTGCTGCACGACGCTGCCGAGACCACGCCGGTACCGCCGCCTGCGCGAGATCCGCGCGCGTCAGGGCAACGACGGCGCCGCGATCGCGGACGCCTGCACGGATACCGACGAGGACGCCTGCCCACGCAGAATCCAGTGATGTATCGGTTCGGCCGGTCCGCTCGGCCGGTCGAGGTTGAGCAGCTTCGTCGCTGTGGCGTGGGCGTCAGCGACGACGCGCGAGTACCCGCCGGGCGCAGGCACGGCGTGATTGTAGAAGGTGGTGCCCTCGCAGAGTGGTCCGAGGATCCACAGGCGGGGGTCTGCGCGGCCGCCGGCCGCAACAGGGTGCTGATCGGTGTCGATGTCTGCGGAGTGCACGCTGACACTCTGTGGGCTGTGGCGGCTCAGCCACCCCTTCGCGTGCAGGCGGCGTATGAGCGGGCAAGCGGAGGAGCTCACGGATGGCGCGCGGACGTTCGCAGAGCAGATCCAGTCGACGCCGCACGCGAACGGGGTTCCAAGTCCGGTGGAGGCGATCGTCCACTGACGTGCGGAGGCATCCCACGTCATCTGCGGTGCGGGCCCGAACGGAACCTGCAGAACGCCGGCCTCGATGAGGGCAAGGAGTTCTTGGTGTCGCTCACTCTGCGGTCCGACGACCGCCTTGTTCATCAACGGCACCCTGGCGTGCATGAACGCGTCCAGGGACTCGCTGGTCAGTCCACCGAAGTCGACTGCGCGCCGCACGGTGTCGCGCAACTCTCGAACGACTTCGATGGCGGCCTTCTCGCAGCTGCGTTCGAGACCCTGTGCCGCCTCGACGAGGTCACGCCGAATCTCGTGCGTGACCCAGCGCTGGTAGGCGGCGCTGTCCGTCACGACCATGCCGAGCGAGCGGTCCCAGGCGACGTCTGCGTCAAACGGACCGTACCTCCGATCCAGCTGGTCGAGCCGCGCCACGGCTGCGCCAGCCGCTGCGGCCTGGGTCAGCTCGGCCACCAGGCGCTGCGCGCCGTGCTCTCCCCCTGTCAGCGCGGCACGGCACCGGTGATAGGCGACGCGCATCTCGGTGAGCAGCAGCGGAAGGACATCCGCATCAAAGTTCAGCGGTCCGGCGGACTGCCTGAGCATCTCGATCCGGTCATACGTCAGCACGATGGGGATGTACGGAGTGCGCTCGCGTTTGAGCTTCGGCCGCGCCCGATACGGACTTCCGGAGCGGGAGAACAAGTAGATCTGCGGCTCGGCGCCTCCACGGACGTATTGCAAGACCCCGCCCAGCGAGATGAATCGCCCGCCGCGCCCCACGGTGCACGCGGCGATCATGTCCATGGCCGACAGTCCGAAGCCGTTGATGGCGACCGACTCCGCCGGGCTGACCGCGTGCAGCCTGTCGGGGAGGGGGTATGGGTCTGAGATGATGCGCTGCGGGAGCGCGGCGGCGATCGGCGGGTCGTTGCTCGTGTGCCCGGTGGTCAGGACGGCGCTCTGCGTCGTGACCGTCGAGCCGTCTTCGAGCATTGTCACCAGCTCGTCGTCGGCGCCGGATCGTATGTCGACGGCGCACTGGCGATGGAACCTGATGTCCACGCGCTCTGACGCCTTGTCCAGAACGGCCGTCTGCAGGAACCACGCGAGATACTCGCCCAGGATCCTGCGCGGCAGGAAATCACCGATGCGGATCGGGCGACCGACCGGGCCGATCGTGAAGCCGTCGGTGGCCAGGCGCAGGTCACGTTCCCTGGCCCATGCGTACAGGTTCGGGCCCGGCTCGTCCGCATTCGTCCCGGTGGACGCGGCTTCGGCAAACATCGTGACCTGCGAGCACACGGTGTTCAGCAGCAGGTAGTCCGGCTGATCTCGGGTATGGATGCCCGTGCCCGCACACGTGGGGTCGATGACTTCGATGCGAACGCGGTCGTACGAAGACGCGCGCTCAGCCATGGCAACGAGCCTCTCGAGCACGCCGAGGCCACGCGGTCCGAACCCAACGATCGCTACGGAGACCTCTCGGTGTGGGCCCACGCTCGCGTCCGAGCGACTACCCGTCATGCTCGATGTGCAGCGTTCGATTCGTCTGCGGGTGCCGCCGGCTCCAGGTCACCCTTTGCGTATCGTCGCGATCAGGCATTCGTGCTCGTGCTCGTAGTCGCGGTAACCGACGTGGGGAGGCTCCGACCACCGGCGCAGCTCGATCGAGGTCGGCGTCATGTCGACGGACCTGAGCAATGCCTCGAGAGCATCCTGGTCATAGAACTTGATGTACCAGCCGAAGTGGTCGACGTACTCCATCGGTGCGATCTGCCGGATATTGGGGTCATAGGGTTGGCAGTCGCCCATCGTCCACATGTTGACGACGATGTGCCCGCCCGGTCTGCAGATGCGGTGCAGCTCCCGCAAGGCGTCCTGCGGATTCGTCAAGTGACCGAGCATGTCCCAGCAGAAGATCCCGTCGAGCGCGTCGTCGAGGAAGGTGGTCGCGAAGATGTCGTTCTTGACGAAGACCGTCTTGTCGGCAATGCCGGCTTGTGTCGCAACGTCACGGGCGATCGCCATCGCGTTGACGGAGGAGTCGGCGGCCACGACGATGGATGCGGACTTCGCCAGCGGTGGAAGGTTGCGCCCGTCGCCGCACGGTAGGTCCAGGATCATCGCGGCGGAGTGCTCCTCGAACAAGGCAGCCGCGGTCTCGGCGTACGGGACGGGAGGGTCGCCCCAGAGGTTTGCACCCTTCAGTTGCGACGGGTCGTACGCTGCGTCCCATAGCGGTACCGCGGCATCGTCTTTGGGATGGACATCGCCTGCCATGGTCGCCCTCTCGATCGTTCTCGGCGGTGCGGACTCGTCGCGTCTGAGCATGCCACGCGTGCTGTCCTGAGCATCGCCCCGAAGCCAGGCTGCCAGAATGGCGGCTGCGCACGCGTTGCGCAAGGGGCACGCAGGTCCCTGTGGTGGGGTGCTTGACCCTGTGGGGCGCCTAGGGTAAGTTCGACGCAGGAGCGTCAGTGGCTGCCTTGCGGGAGGTCGAGGGGTCACACGCACTGTAACGCCGGAGCGACAGTGCGGTGATCGTGCGCGTTGAGCACCGGACCGCAGCGATACGTCACGTTTACACGCCGAAGGGGGATGCTGTCGTGGGGTCTGACCGCGGGGTGGGGGCTGGCGCGACGGGGGGACAAGCGTCCGCGCCGGCGCGTGGCGATGCAGTGGTTGGGACGGGACGCTCGCTGGGCCACCACGGCGAGATACTTCAGGGTGCATTCCAGGTCGGGCCCACGATCCAGCGTGCGCTGGTCAGCATGCCGTGCCCGACGTTCTGGAGCGAGGTCACGATCGCCCTTTATTGTGTAAATCACCGCCGGAGCCTGCGCGTGCAGCCCGAAACCAAGACGAAGGTTCGTCGCGCGGTGGAGTTGGCCCTCGACGCGATCGGTGCCGCCGACGTCAGCGCGAGCATCGTCGTCAGAAGCAACATCGCAGCATCCCGCGGGTACGGATCGTCGACGGCGGATGTCACTGCCGCGATCAAGGCGGTGCTATCGGCCTTGCAGCATTCGCTGCCGATTGAGCGGGTCGCCGAGCTCGCGGTGTCAGCAGAGGGCGCGAGCGACGGCACGCTGTGGAAGCGCCCTGTGCTGTTCGCCCACCACCGTGGTTGCGTCGTCGAGGACTTCGGAGAACCGCTGCCGCCGATGCGCGTGCTCGCGTTCGAGACCGTGGCGGGCGGAGAGGGCGTGGACACGCTTGCGTTGACGCCGGCGCGTTACGACGAGGCGGAGCTTGCGCAATTCGGGCTGCTGCGCTCGCGCCTGCGTAGGGCGCTTGAGACCCGGGATGTCGCTGCGCTTGGCGCCGTGGCATCGGCGAGCACGCGGATCAACCAGCGCCACCTGGCGATTGCGGGGCTGGCGGACTTCGAGGGGCTGGCCCACCACTGTGAAGCGGCTGGGATGCAGGTGGCGCACTCAGGCGACGTTGCGAGTTTCCTGTTTGACTGCGACCCGCGTCGTCAGCAGCACATCGAAGTCGCCGAAGCAGAGCTGCGGTCGCGCGGCCTGAAGCCCTGGCAGTTTGCGGCGGGCGGCGAGGGGTGACCATCACAGCTCCGTTTCCTTCGGCCGTCGCGGCGTTCGAACTGCCGCGCGTCGTGAGGCTCGACGGAATCTTCGCCGCCGTGTTCTCGCTCATGAAGCTCCTGCCGGCGAGGTTCATCGTCGATGAGGCCGAGCGCAGTGGCGCGCTCGAGCCGGGCGACCGAGTGATCGAGACGTCGTCCGGAACGTTCGGGCTCGGCCTGGCGATGGTCTGCCGCGCGCGCGGCTACGACCTCAGCATCGTCGGCGACCCGATCGTCGATGCCGCGCTTCGACGGCGCCTGGGCCTGCTCGGCGCCGAGGTGACCATCGTCTCCGGACCGGCACTGCAGCGCGGTGTGCAGCGGGCCCGTCTGGAACGCCTCGAGCGGGTGTGTGCGCGGTATCCGCGTCATTTCGTCCCTCGTCAGTACGACAATCCGTCCAACGCGCGCGCCTACCGTCCGGTCGCCGATCTCATCTCGGAGTCGCTCGGCGAGGTTGACTGCCTGGTCGCGACGGTTGGGTCGGGCGGCTCGAGCTGCGGAACAGCGGCGGCGCTGCGGGAAGCTCACCCGCACCTGCGGCTGATCGGGATCGACACGCCCGGCAGCGTCCTGTTCGGGACAGCGGAGCGCACGCGACTGCTTCGCGGGCTCGGAAGTAGCATCCATCCCCGCAATGTCAACCACCGAATGTTCGACGAGGTTCATTGGGTCGGGGCGCCCGAGGCATTTCGCATGACCCGCTCGCTGTTCGCCGATCATGGTCTGTTCATGGGTCCGACGAGCGGCGCCGCGTACCTCGTAGCACGATGGTGGGCGGCACGTCATCCCGATGCCCGCGTCGTGGCGCTGATGCCCGACGAGGGCAACCGCTATGAGCGCACGGTCTACGACGAACGCTGGCTGCGCCGTGTCGGCGCCTGGCGCGGTGACTCGCCGAGCTCTCCGGTCGCGGTCGAGCATCCCGCCGACGTGCGCGATGGCTGGAGCCGCCTCGCCTGGGGCCGGCGGTCGCTCAGCGAGGTGACCGGCGCTGCCGCATGACCCGGCGCGTCGTCTTCGTCGAGAGCAACACGACCGGTACGGGTGAGCTCTTCGCCCGCCGGGCGCTCGCTCTCGATCTCGCTGTCAGTGTGGTAGCGGCCAACCATGCCCGCTACCGGTTCGGGGATATCGCCGGGGTCCAGACGATTACCGCGGATACCGCCGACACCGCAGGACTCACCAGCCTGGTCGGAGCGCTCGGTACGCGCACGGCCCCGGTAGCGGCGGTCATGTCCACCTCTGACCACTTCGTCGGTGTCGCCGCAGCCGTCGCGACGCGGCTTCTGCTCGATGGTCCACGTCCCGACGCGATCGAGCGCTGCCGCGACAAGCGGGTGCAGCATCGCTGTCTGGCGGCGGCCGGCGTGCCGACGCCGCAGTCGCGGTCGGCGACCTCCGTGCGTGATGCGCTCGCGGCGGCGGAGGAGCTGGGATACCCCGTGATCTGCAAGCCGAACGTCGGCAGCGGTAGCGTCGGCGTCCGGCTGTGCGCGCACCGCGAGGAGCTGCGTGGCCACGCCGGGCGGTTGCTGGCCTCGGCGACCAACGAGCGCGGCGCAGCGATCATGCCCGTCGTACTGCTGGAGGAGTTCGTCGCCGGCGACGAGTACTCGATCGAGATCGTCGACGGCGCTGTCCAGGCGGTGATCCGAAAGCACCTGGGTGCCACCCCTCACTTCGTCGAGATCGGCCATGATTACCCAGCGACACCGGGCGAAGGGGTCGTCGAGAGGCTCTGTGCTGTGGCGCAGGACGCCGTCGCGGCCCTCGGCCTGACGTGCGGGCCCAGCCACGTCGAAGCGCGCATGGCACCCGGCGGCGTGCGGATCATCGAGGTCAACCCGCGTCTCGCCGGCGGGCGTATCCCGGTGCTCGTGCACCGCTGCGGTGGCCCGGACACGATCGAGGCGACGATCCGAGCGGCGCTCGGCGAGGCCCCGCGGTCACCAGTGCGTGCGAAGCTGCATGGCGCGTTGCGATTCGTGGTGGTGTCGCAGTGCTCGGTTGCCGGGCGGGTCGCGCCTTCTCGGCTCGGCGATCATGGCGGCTGGGAAGCCGAGATGTACGTCGCAGCGGGCGCTCGGCTGCAGCCCCGCGGCGACTTCCGCGACAGGGTGGGTCACGTGCTCGCGCGCGGCCCGTCCGGCCAGCAGGCCCAGCACATCGCGACGCAACGGGCCGCAGATCTCGCGGCAACGCTCGTTCCGGCGATCGACGCGGCGATCGTCGCACCCGTGACTGCACTGGAGATGGGGACGTGACCGACACGGGACGGCTGCTCAGCTCGGTCGCTCCGGAGATCGCAGCGATCCTCTTCGCGGCTCGGTCAGACGACGGCGCGGGCGTACGCGCGGAGCTCGAGCTGATCAGCGAGATCGACCGTGCGCATCTCGTGATGCTCTGCGAAGTCGGGCTCGTCGCAGCGCCCGTCGCCGCCGCGCTCCTGCGCGAGATCGGACGCCTGCGCCAGGAGCGCTTTGACTCTGTGGTCGCGGCGCCACGCCCGCGAGGGCTGTTCCTCGCGTACGAGAGCGAGCTCATCGAGCGTCTTGGAATGGACGTCGGCGGTGTGCTGCACACCGGCAGATCACGCAACGACCTGAGCGGGGCTACCCAACGTCTGCGCGCGCGTGCCGCATGCAACCAGCTCGGGGGCGAGCTTCTCTCGCTCGTAGGAACCCTGCTGACACGCGCTCGGGAGCACTCCGGGACCGTGATGCCCGTGTACACCCACTACCAGGTCGCGATGCCGATCACGCTAGGCCACTACCTGCTCGCGGTCGCGTGGGCCGCGCTGGGCCACGTCCGTGGGCTTCTGCATGCGGGCGAGGAGGTTGATCTGAGCCCGCTCGGCGCGGGCGCGGGCGGTGGCACGACGCTGCCCATCGATGTCGACCGGACGGCGAGTCTGCTCGGCTTCGCGGGTGTCGTGCCCAGCACGCTGGAGTCGGTCGCCTCGCGCGACTACGTGCTAGCGCTGCTCGGCGTGGCCGCACAGATCGGGGTGCTGCTGGGTCGCGTGGCGACGGACCTGCTGTTTTGGACAACCGAGGAGGTCGGCTTCATCTCGCTGCCGGACGAGCTCGTCGGGTCCAGCTCGATGATGCCCCAGAAGCGAAACCCGTTTGTGTTGGAGCACGTGCAGGGGCGGTCGTGCGCCGCCGCCGGCGCGTTTGTCTCCGCGGCAGGCGCAATGGCCGGTGCGCCGTTCACGAACTCGATTGCCGTCGGGACGGAGGGCACGAAGAATCTCGCTGCGACGATCGGCGAGACCAATGACACGGTACGGCTGCTCGCGCTCGTGATCACGGGCATGACGGCGAACGCCGCGCGGATGCAGGAGCGCGCGATCGGCGGCTACTCCAACGCGAGCGCGGTGGCCGAGGCGCTCGTCGAGTCCGGAGTTCCGTTTCGCCGCGCCCACGGCGAGGTCGGGACGTTGGTGCGCAAGGCGTACGAAGCCGGTCGCGTCACATTGGAGAAGGTCCCGGGGCTCTCCGAGGAGATGGACACGGCTGTCCGCGCCAGCAGCTCACCCGCGAGCGTCGTCGAGCGCAGCGCGGTACCGGGTGGTCCGTCGGGGGCGTCGGTTGCCGCGTCGCTCGAACAGGCGATGACGATCGCGCGCGTGCGCGGCACGGAGATCGAGCGGCGAGCGGCACGCTGGCGCGCGGCTCGCGATGAGCTCGACCGCACGTGTGCCGCCCTGCAGCGCGATCACGGGGCCGGCCGCGATGGCTGACAGCGGTGCGCCTGCTGGTCGCGCGGGCTCCGCCGGCCCGGCCGACACGCTCATCTTGCTGCCTTCGATGAGCTACAGCGAGGGCCTGCTTGACGCCGTGCCCTACGTCCGCTACTTCGGTGAGCGCAGCCTCTGCGACCTCCCGGCGCTGCGCGACCCCCGGATGCGGATCGTTCTCGTCACGGCAGAGCAGATCGATCCCTGGATCATCGACAACGCGCTCGTCGAGCTCAGCGACGCCGACGATCATCTGAAGCGGGACATGTGCCGCCGGCTCACATGTGTGGTCCCGCAAGCGGGAGGACGCAGTCCACTGGCCGACGCGGTGCTCGCCGACCCGCACGCCATGCAGCAGCTGCACGACGCCGTGCGACAGGCGGGCTCGGCGGTACTCGTGAACTTCGCGGCGTCCGCCATGACCGACGAACTCGCCCGGCGCCTTGGCGTGCCGGCCGAGGAGGGCCCCGCCGATCTGGCCGATCGCTGGGGCACCAAGGCGGGCAGCAAGGCCCTGTTTGAGGAGAGTGGTGTGCCGTGCGCGCGTGGGGGACTGGATGTTGTGACGAGCGTTGCCGAGGCGCAGGAGGCCGCGCAACGGCTGGCCCGCGCAGATCCGCCGCCGGAGCGCGTCATGGTGAAGCTCAACGCATCAGACTGGGGCGACGGCCTCGGCAACGCCGTGGTCCGCTGCAGCAGACTGCTCGAAACGGGCGATCTGCAGCGGTCCGTCGAGACGCTGCTCCAACCTTGGGACACATACTGCCGCGAGCTCCAGGACGGAGGAGCGATCGTCGAGGAATACGTCGACGCGGCCACGTGCTGGCCGAGCGCGCAGGGCCGCGTGGACGGCGACGGCGTGCTTCACCTGCTCGCCATCCACGAGCAGATCCTCGTCGCGGGCGAGTACCGAGGCTGCGCGTTCCCGGTGCGCCCGGACCTCGCGCAGCCGCTCGCCGATGCGATGGCCCGCATCGGCGCCACCCTCGTGGGTCACGGAGTCCGCGGATCGTTCGGGGTCGATTTCATCGCGGCAAACGGCCGGATCTACGCCACCGAGGTCAACCTCCGCAAGGTTGGCCCCAGTCACGTGATCGCGACCCTCCACGCGCTGTTCGCCCAGCGGGAGGGCGCGCCTGGCAACGGGGGGATCATCGGCTTGCCGGTTGCGTACGTGCATCGCCGGCTCTACCGTCCCGAAGTCCTGAAGACGCTCACTCCGCAGTCGGCGCTCACCGCGCTGCGCCGCAACGGTCTCGCGTACGACCCGGGGACGCGCACCGGCGCGCTGCTGCACATCATGGGTGGGCTTGCAGACGCTGGCTACGTGGAGACGACCACGCTCGCGACTTCGATGCCGTTCGCTACGGCGCTCGACGAACAGGTTGAGGCCGCCCTGTGCGCCGCGGCGCGCGAACACGCCCGCGAACCGCTACGGCCGGGCTAGGGGCCGGATCGTGAGTGCTGCCCGATCAGACACCGCCTTGGGCGACATCGCCTTCTCCCCGGGCGCCGAGCAGTGGATCGAGTTCGGCCTGCCGGGGGAACGGACGCGCGTCGCATTTCATGACTACGCAGCGCTGTACGCCGTGCCGGGCCTGTACGAACGGGTCTTTTACGACGAGCTCGGCATGTGCTCGGCTCGGCGGATCGTCGACCTGTACGAGGGCGTCCTGCGAGAGCTCGGCCGCGCGCCCGCCGACGAACGCGTGCTCGACCTGGGCGCGGGAAACGGCCTCGGTGCAGAGCAGTTGCGGCGGATCGCCGTAGGGCGTGTGTTCGGCGTAGACGTCGAGCCGCAGGCCCGGGCGGCCGCGGACCGCGACCGTCCGGGCGTGTATGACCGCTACCTCGTCGGTGACCTTGCCCTTCTGCCCGAGGCGATGCTCGCGGCGCTGCAGCCGACTGCGGTGCTTGCACTCTCCGCGCTCGGGCCCGGGCATGCCCCGCCGCAGGTCCTCGACCGCGCGCTCAGGCTGCTGCCCGCCGGCGGGCTCTTCGGATTCGCCGTGACGCCGACGCTGCTCATGGGCAGCGACGATGCCGCCGGGCAGGCAAGCGGCTACCCCGAGTACCTCCGCAGGCTGTTCGGCGAGCGAGCCGACGAGCTCGTGCGCCGCGCCTACGTCCATCGCCGCCGGACCGACGGCTCCGACGACCTGGGTGTGGCGTTCATCGGGCGGATGCGGTGACAACGCCGATCGAGTCGACCGACCTGAAGCGTCGAGCGACGCTCGTCCGTCGCATCCGGCGAAGTCGGCACCGAGATCGACCGGCATATGTCACGCCGCGGCAGGCGATCCGAACCAGGTCGTCAGCGCTTTCGGGAGTCCGCGTCGGGTTCGCTCCCCGACCCAGGCGACGTAGCCGTCGGGCCGGATCAACACGGCAGTGGGAGCCGTGACCGCGCCGAGCACGGGCAGCTCCCACTCCCCCTCGTAGCTCGCGTCGACCAGCTGGACCCGGTCAGCCCATGGCTTGATGTCGATGCCGCCGGGCGCACCGAAGTCGAGCAGCACCGGCCTGGCGTCGTGCAGCAGCTCGAAGACGCGGACCGGGCCGTCGGCGGTCACGAGGTCCAGGTCGGGCATCCGGCGGCCGAGCAGCGGATGTCCCTCGCCGAGGTCGTAGTGGATGTCCAGCCCGCACCTGATCGCGGCGAGCCGTTTGCGCGGCTCCTCCATGCTCGCGAGCTCCGACACGACATCGACCACGGCCTGCATGCGATCGTCACGGCGCTGGAGCGCGGTCAGCGCCATCGTGTGCTGAAGGACGCGGGCAACGACCGGATGTCGTTCGGCGTGGTAGGTGTCCAGGAGGCTCTCCGGGGAGGTCCCGTCGACCACCTGCGCGAGCTTCCATCCCAGGTTCACCGCATCCTGCACGCCAAGGCTGAGACCCTGCCCGCCGGCGGGGTAGTGCACGTGCGCCGCATCGCCGGCCAGGAGGACCCGTCGCACCCGGTAGGCCGCGGCCTGCCGGGTCATGTCGGTGAACCTGGAGATCCACGCCGGATCGTGGCTCCCGAAGTCGGTGCCGTACACGGCGATCAGCGCCTCGCTCAGATCACGCAGGGTGGGCTCGCTGCTCGGCCCGATCTGCTGCTCGGTCACGACGACCCGGAACGTCGCGCCGTCCTCCATCCTGTTGAGGCCGTGGATGCCGGTGGCGTCGTGACGCACGCCCTGCGGCGGCTCCTCGGTCAGCTGCACCTCGGCGATCAGGTTGCTCCTCGTCGGATCCCACCCGGGGAACTCGATGCCGGCTGCTTTTCGGATGACGCTCCGTCCGCCGTCGCACCCGACGAGATACCGCGCCCGCAGCGTCTGGCCGTCCGACAGCTCGACGTCGACGCCGGCGTCGTCCTGCGCGAAGCCCGTCACCTCGCTTCCGTGATGGATCCGCACGGGCAGCTCGGCGAGCCAGGCGGCCATGATCCGCTCGATCTGGTTCTGCCAGATCCCGAGGAAATACGGGTGACGCGTGGGCAGGTCGCTCATGTCCAAGAGGGTCGTCCCGAACGGCATGGCCTCATGCACCTGCCCCTCCGCGAGGAAGCGATCGGCGATCCCACGCTGGTCGAGCACCTCGATCGTGCGCGAGTTGAAGCCGCCGGCCCGTGAGCCGACGAGCCCGTGATCGGGACGCCGTTCGACGATCGCGACAGCGACCTTCGCCAACGCCAACTCAGCCGCCAGCATCATCCCCGCCGGACCTCCGCCGGCGATCACCACAGCATGCTCGGTCATACGCATCTCGCTCCTCCCAGTTGCCTAGGTTCTGGCTTGCGGCGGGCGATTATGCGGCACGATCCGAGGCCTCATGAGGGCCTCGTCGGTGGTATAACTTGGAAGTGGCGAGGGGCGGGTGACGTCTTTGCCTGGCGTCGCAGCGCGACAGCCCGAGGTGCTACGGCGCCTGGCAGCCGCAGCTGGCGGGCGCGACGCCGTCCGGCTCGGTCTCACCGCAGCAGTCGCTCTTCGCCGCCGGCTCACAGCACGCGTCGAGCGTCTGCGGCGAGCAGCAGCCGCCCGCCGCCGCCGGCTTGGTCGCGCGGATGATCGCGGCGGCGGCGTGCTGGTGGACGCGGTGCGTCTCGCGGATCTCGACGTCGGCGAGACCGGCGCCGGCCAGCACCGACGCGAACTCCTCGCGCGTCAGCGCACCGGCGATGCAGCCCGTCCACTGCGCGATGTCGGCGCGCGTGGCGTCGTCCATCTCCGGGTCGGCGATGACGTCGGAGACCGCGAAGCGCCCGCCGGGGCGCAGGACGCGCGCGACCTCGCGCAGCACGGCGGCCTTGTCGCCGGACAGGTTGATGACGCAGTTGGAGATGACGACGTCGACCGAGGCGTCGGCGAGCGGGATGTCCTCGATGTGGCCCTTGACGAACTCCACGTTGGCGACGCCGGCCTCGGCGGCGTTGGCGCGAGCGAGCTCGAGCATCTCGTCGGTCATGTCCAGGCCGATGACCCGGCCGGTCGCGCCGACGCGCCGTGCGCTGATGAGCACGTCGGCACCGGCGCCCGAGCCGAGGTCGAGCACCGTCTCGCCGTCGTGCAGGTCGGCCACCGCGGTCGGGACACCGCAGCCCAGCGACGCGCCGACGGCGTTCGCGGCTCCCTGCGCCTCGGCGTCGTCGTAGAGCGCGTCGCCGAAGACCTGGGCGCCGGAGGCGTCGGTCAGCGCGACCTCTGTGGGGCCGCAACAGGAGGGTGGCGCGGTGGTGCCGGCGGCCGCGGCGCGCGCGGCGGCGGCGTACTTCTCGCGCACCTGGTCGCGGATCGTGTCGGGGGCGGTCAGCTCAGCCATCTCGTCAGTCCCTCCAGCCCGCCGGGGCGGGTGTAGTAGTAGGTCCAGGTGCCGCGCCGTTGCGACGCGAGGATGCCGGCGTCCACGAGCACCCGCAGGTGCTTGGCCAGCGCCGGCTGCGACATCTCGAAGAGCGGGATGAGCTCGCACTGGCAGACCGCCTCCGGGGCGGCGCTGCGCACCGCGTCGACGATCTGCAGCCGGGTCGGATCCCCGAGCGCCTTGGCGACGGCGGCCAGGCCGGTCGCCCGTTCGCGGTCGACCGTCACCGGCGGTGCAGCGATCGCACAGCAGCCGGCGGACTGCCGGCGGCGGGGGGAGAGGACGGGTGCGCTCGTGCTCATGCCGCGCAGCATGACATAACCAGACGGTTGTGGCAATGCTATTTGGTTATCTCTGGCCCTCGGCCGCCGCGCGAATGCTGGCCGACGAGCGTCGAGCCGGTCGCAGGCGCTCAGCTGTTGCCGCCGCAAGGCGGCGGTCATATGATCCGAACGGTCAGACCGAGCCCGCGACGGGCGACGGCACACCGCAGCATTCGAGCAGTTCCGACACCCAGGCAGCTTCGACGACGGGGACTCACAGGGCGGCCGATCCGCCCGCCACCATCCTTCCTTCGACCCACCTTCATCCTTTCTGAGAGCACGGCGGCGAGCGCTGCCGGTTGCCGCCTGACGCACGCCCGGTCCGACCCCTGACATCGATGGCACCGCGCGCCCGGGCACTCACGCCGCAGCGCGGGGAGAGGAACGGACCGGCAATGGACCTGATCGTGGCAGCGGCGATCCTCGGCGCGGCGATCGTTGCTGCATTCGGCCTGCGGCGCCGCCGCCCGAAGGATCAGGCCGACGGGCCCGCCGCCACGCGCGCGGAGCTGGCGCGCCTGGAGGAACGCGTCAGCATCCGCGCCGAGGAGCTCGACCGCCGCGCCCGCGAGCTCGACGACCAGACCCACGCGCTGGAGGGCGAGCGCGATCAGCTCGCCCGCCGCGCGCGCGAGCACGAGGAGGCGCTGGAGCGAATCTCGGGACTCAGCGCCGGCCAGGCCAAGCAGAAGCTGATGAGCGAGATCACCGACCAGGTCCGCCACGAGTGCGCACGCCATGTGCGCGAGATCGAGGAGGAGACCAAGCGCGACGCCGAGCGGCGGGTGCGCTCGATCCTCTCGGTGGCGATGCAGCGCCTCGCCGCCAGCCACGCCGCGGAGACCACGGTGTCGGTCGTGCACCTGCCGTCCGACGAGATGAAGGGCCGCATCATCGGCCGCGAGGGACGCAACATCCGCTCGCTGGAGAACCTCACCGGCGTGGACTTCATCATCGACGACACGCCCAGCGCGGTCGTGCTGTCGGCCTTCGACGGGGTGCGCCGCGAGGTCGCGCGCATGACGCTCGAGAAGCTGCTCGCCGACGGCCGCATCCACCCGGCGCGCATCGAGGAGGCCTACTACCAGGCGAAGTCCGCGCTCGAAGCGAACCTCGTCGAGGCCGGCGAGCAGGCCGCCTTCGACTGCAACGTGCAGAGCCTCGACGGCGAGATCATCCGCACGCTCGGGCGGCTGAAGTTCCGCACGAGCTACGGCCAGAACGTCCTCGCGCACTCGGTCGAGTGCGCGCGCCTGGCGGCGATGATGGCCGAGGAGCTCGGCGCCAGCCCGAAGACCGCTGCCCGCGCCGCGCTGCTGCACGACATCGGCAAGGCCGTCTCGCACGAGGTCGAGGGCCCGCACGCGCTCGTCGGCGGCGACATGGCCCGTCGCCACGGCGAGTCCGAGGCGGTCGCGCACGCGATGGAGGCCCACCACAACGAGGTCGAGCCGCAGACGATCGAGGCGGTCATCGTGCAGGCCGCCGACGCCCTGTCGGGCGCGCGCCCCGGCGCCCGCGGCGAGTCGCTGGAGCACTACGTCAAGCGCCTGCGCGCCCTGGAGCAGATCGCCGCCCGCCACGACGGCGTCGAGAAGTCCTACGCCATGCAGGCCGGTCGCGAGATCCGGGTCATCGTCACGCCGACGTCGATCGACGACGACGCCGCGATGCTGCTCTCACGCGAGATCGCGCGCGAGATCGAGAAGGAGCTCGAGTACCCCGGCCAGATCAAGGTGACCGTGATCCGCGAGTCGCGCTCGGTGGAGTTCGCGAAATAGCCGGGCGCTGTCGCACATCGATCGCAACCGCTCGCAGCCACGCCCGGACCGGGGCACCGCCAACATCCGGTTCCGTCGCCTGCGCCTGCATGAGGCCGCCGCGGCCGCGGCCGCGGCGGTGGCGCGGCGCTGCCGTCCCGGCGATCTCGCGACCGACGCGCCGACGATCGAGGCCGCCTCACGTCGGCGCGTGGGGCTCGAGGCGTAGCTCACGATCGCCCCGGACGGGCCGATGTTCGTGCGCGGCGCCGTCGGCCCGCTGGCGCCCCATCGGCCGAGCGGGGCGTATGGCTAGCGCGGTCCGCCTCGTCAGTGGTCCTCGCCGCGGCGCAGGCGATCGAGGATGAGGCCGATGCGTCGCTGTGCGTCGGCGCGGCTGGTGATGACGTACGGGGGGTGCCCGCGGGTGGCGGCCCACGGGGCGAGCACGTCGAAGTCCAGGTCTCGCATCAGCTCGAGGCTGCGGATGTAGGCGGCGCGGTCGCTCGACGAGAGCACCGCCGCCACCCACTCGCCGTCGCGCAGGTAGACCGTGTCGCCGGTGAAGAGCACCCGGTGCTCGCCGCTGTCCCACAGGTACGCCGTGGCGCCGGGGGTGTGTC
>CAWGTK010000008.1:0-60496 GCA_963825485.1 uncultured Actinomycetes bacterium | reverse complement strand
ACGGGCGAGGTGGCTACGTCCGCTCGCTACGGGCGGCGAGCTTTTCCTACGCGGCTCGACTACAGCGAGGCGCTGGCCCGCGAGTGCGGCGGCCCCGTGCGGCTGGAGTCCTCGCCCGCGCTGCGGCCGGGGTCCTGCGGCATTGGCACGGCACGGGACAGACAGGCTGCCTCTTCGCTCGCTTTCTCGGGCGCCACGCGACGCCGCGCCAGTGGCCCACGGCTGTGATGATCGCCGACGAGCGCCGAGAACTTGGGGACGCCGACGCGGATGCTCTACGGAGCGCCGTTCACGCAGCCATCGTAGATCCCGAGGTCCAGCTTATGAGCCTCGCCTTCCCGCGCCACACCACGGTGACGGACGTACGAGCACTCAGCGCCGAGCTCCATCGACACCGCATCATCGAGTTCTTTGAGGATCGCTCGCTTGAGACGCACGTTCGGCTGGCTGGCCGCGTGGCGATCACCGAGGATCCGGTGCTAGCGTGGGTGATGGCCTTCGGTCCGTTGACTGATTGGCCGCCAACGAGGCGCGCGCCGGTGCTTGAGTTCGTCTTTCGCACGAAGCCCAAAGGCGAGGGGCTGTTCGAGAAGCTCAACCAAGACCGAGGTGTCGCTCACCTTGCAGACGTCGATCTGGGGTTTGGCGCCGATCGGATGAGCCGGCTGTTCGAAGGGACCGAGCGGGCGACTCGCGACGTGCTCGGCGGACCTCCGAACGAGCTGTCGGCGGCCAAGACCACGTACTCTTTCCCCGCCACCGTTTGGGCTGGCGCAGGGGGCCCTGATCTGCCGCAGGGCGTCCTTGAACGCCGCGGCGTCGACATTCATGGTGCAGCCTGAAGTGCCGCCGCTAGGGCGTATACGCTGGGTCTCGGTGATTGGGGGACCCGACAGCTCCGCCGCTACATTGGTACGGAGTCTGTTCGTCAAGATGGAGCGGGGTGCGCCGATGACGGACTCGTCGGACGCGGGCATCCATCTCGACTGCCGGCTCGGCGTGCGCGGCGACTATCAGGCTGGGCCGCTCGGTCCCAGGCAGGTTCTGCTGGTAGCCGGCGAAGGCCTTGACCTTCTTGGGTTGGGCGATCATGCGCTCCGCGCCAACATCGTGACGCGCGGGATAGCACTCGAGATGTTGGAATCGGGCACGCTCCTAGACGTGGGACCGGCGGCGCAAGTTCGGCTTACGCACCGCTGCGAGGTATGCGCGCGTATTGGCAAAATGGCGGGCGTCGCCAAGCTCCGCACCCTGAACGGCAAACGCGGCTATCTCGGTGTCGTGACCCGGACCGGAGACGTCGCGCTCGGTGACGCGATCCGTATCGCACCTGAGCGGTACAACGCTGTGCCCGACCACGTCTTGGAACGACTGCTATGGGTGATCCGACAAATACCCCACGGGCGTGTCCTGCCCTACGATCTGCTTGTTCGAGTCGGCGGCGCACCACGCGGCTACTTGCGAGCACTTCCACGCGCGATCAGGACCGCGCATGATCGCTCGCTGCCAGCTCATCGCGTGGTCACGTCGCACGGGAGGCTGCTCGACTTCCTCGAACACCAGGAGGCCCAGCTCTGGGCCGAAGGTGTGCGCTGCGGGTCGGGATCGCTCGCGCGCCTTGACGCCGTGACCTGGAGACCGAGCGACCTTTACAGGCGGATGGATATGGGCTCAACGGAGCGGGTGCGGGCCGCTGGGCTCGAGCACGCGGTTTAGCTTCCGAACAGCGTGCAGCGCGGAGACGGCTTGCGCGACAAATGCGGTGACGTCGCCCTCGACATTGTTATGGAGCACCGCGTCGAACTCACGAGCCGTTAGGGCGTGTTCTCCGACGTGTCCATCATTCTGACTAAGGCCGGGCCTCACCACGAGCCAAGATACCGCGCCGATCTGCCGTAGGGCAGCTATGTCCTGCGGGAACCGGACGCCCGTAACGACGACGAGAGAAGCACCACTGTCTGCCGCTTCCCGCGCAGCTTGAAGTGTGTGGTCTACCCAGTACCCCGGTTCCGCGAGGGTCCGGCCGTAACCCCAGGCTTGGAGCAGCCGCCGGTATGGCGGGTGATCCTTGTTGCGCTCGGTGATGGCATGCCCCGCGGAAGCCAGAAATGGTTCACTTCGCGAATAATAGGATCCGAAAACCGAACGAGTCTTACGCCCTCATAGCGGCCATCGAGGTAGCCGGCAAGTAGATCCTTCCCCGATCGCTTCTGCCCTCCGATAGCTACCACACGCGGAGAGCCAGGGGGGAGTGCTCCTACTCGCTCCGCGCGTGCGGCTATCGGCGATTCTCTCGAGCGGTTCGATCGGCGCCCACTCACCTCCCGTGGAATGTCCGTCACAACGGGCTCCTGATGCACCGCGAGGTCGAGAGCCCGCTGTAGTTCTTCATCGAGATCGGGTCGGCTTGGGACGGAGAACGGAAGCCGCAGGCGGGAGTCCGAGCGACTCGCTTCCGTTCTTGAACCGTCGTTAGGAGGGAGCATCATCTGACCAGCGAGGCACGTAATTGCCCTCCGCGATCGCTGTGATCTCCGCAGAAGTCAGCGTGCGCGAGTGACTGGATGACCCAAAGCCAGCGCGTTCGGCCGTCAGGAACTCGTGAAGATGCTCCCACCGTGGAATATCCAGCATGAACACGGGAGCTAAGTGATCTCGGCCATGAGGGAAGTTGTCGTAGCCGAAGCACACGAGTCTGTTCAACGTCGGCGACTCGAAATGCTGAAGCGTCTGGTTGATGAGGTGATGGTGAGCTGTCACTAGTCTCACCGTGAGGCAATCAGGGCTCTTGCCGGCGCCTCGAACTTCAGTGAGAATCCGTTGTGGTCCCTCCAAGACCTTATTACGGGCTTCGACAGCCCGCTCCTCGGCCGTGGAGTCGTACAGCTGCATTGCTGCCGCCTCCATAATCGGGCGACTCGTCCAATCCGGCACGAACACAGTCATCCGGCCGTCTTTCTTGAAGAAAGCTCGCAACCACACTGCATTTGTCCCCGCCCAGCTGCCAAAATACCGGCCAGCAAGTGTTACTTGGTCCGCCTTACTGAGAAGGACGTCCCACGGAACCTCCCTGGGATGGGAGAACACGTCGACCACTGATGTGGATGCCGCGCTTCGCGGGATCGCTGTGGCGATGGCGTCCAGGAGCTCTTGCTGAAGGGAGAGACCGCGACGAAACAGAATCCAGTACAGCGTCGCGTAGGTTCCGCTTGCTGCAGCGACGGCAGGAATGACCTGTTTCGCAAAGTCGCTGAACCACCCATCCGGGGCTAGGGTGGCCACCGCGGCGAATCCGGCTAGGCAAAGCCAAAAGAGAATGCTCGCGCACCACGCCAATAGGTACGTGACCCGCTCGCGATGAAGCCCCTTGTCCCCATCGGTGTGCCGAGCGGTCGAGCCCAGTGGCATATGTGCAGCCTACTGGGGAGCTCGCTGCGCGACTACCGATCGGACGAGTCTCCAAAGCGCGTGGTCGACCCTCCGGTTGCTCTACTCGCTGGTCGTCGGGAGTCTCAGGTCTCGACACCGATCTGTTCCGGCAACGGGCACCGCATGCACGGGCGCGGACCGGTCGTTCGGTCAGAACAGAGGTAGCTGCCCGGGGCGGACCGCCTCGGCTCTCTCCGAGCTCGGCTGAACAACGACAAACATTGAGCTGGCCAAGCGCCACGCCTTGACATGCACGTTCTCATCCCGGCCAGCAAGGCGGAGGTTCTCCGTCGACGAGCCGTATTCCCCTGGCGCAAGGTCAGCGAGAGGACTCTTGAAGGACTCGCCGACGGCGATGAATCGTTCGCTGGCGCTCCACTGGACGCGCATGGCGTGCTGCCCACCACGTACAGGATGGGGTGCGTGTCGTAGCCAGAGCAGCGTGATTGAGGGATGGGCCCTAGCGATGGCCCAGGCGGCGACACGTAGCGAGACGTCATACCGCCCGGCCAGCTTGTGCATGCCACCCGGATCCAAGGCCGCCCGTGTCGCCGCCGACGGTGGGATCAACAGCGCAGTCGCGAAACGGTGGCAAAAGCGCTCCTCGAGGCGGTCCGCCGGACGGCTCCGGGTCGGTGGTCGTCCGGGACGGTAGAAGAAGGTATGACCTAGCTCGTGGGCTAGGACGAAGCGGAGGCGCTGGCGCCCCGCCGGGCCCTGCTGGGCGCGCCGCCAAACCGCCTGATCCACGATCGCGTGGAATCCTGCCGACGTCGGCACAAGCATTGCTGTGTGGCGGTGCTCCCCGACCGTCAACTGACCGCGCAGGATGCGCACCATCGCGGCCTCGCATGCCTGACGCAGTGCTACTGGGCCGTCTGAGGACCCGATCGCCCGGCGGGCCTCCCTCGCGAGATCTTCGACCTTGTCCAGCCCGGGGCCGTTGGGGCCGACTAGCTCAGGCCAGGCCCCCATTAGGTCAGCTCTTGCTGTGCGGCGCCGCGTTGGTCGGAGCGGTCGACGGGAGGCTCTGCGTCCCCGATCAGCGGCTGCGGCTCGGTGGAGAGGCTGTCGGCAGCGAGCTGTTCGAGATCGTTCGCGCCATGTACCCCCTTCCACGCGAGCTTGTACTCGTCGACCATCTCGACGAGCGTGGGCTTGTCCGCGAGCGCAATTGAGCCGTCGTAGAAGGACGGCACAAGATCCTTCAGCTCGGCCTCTTGACGTCGGGTAAGCCCGAGCTGCTCGCCCGCGCGCCGTCGCGCAACGTCGTCGGGCCGCACGGGCGCGCCGTGGTCGTCCCACTCCTGAATGTGTAGCTGCTCGGCGATCGCGCCGAGGAGAGCGTCGCGCGCGTCGTCGTTGAGGCGAACCTCGGGATGTACGAAGACCTCGAGCGCCCAGAGATCACGGTGCGCGTCGTAGATCTCGCTACCCCGTCCCTGGCCTCGCGGGCTGCGCTCGCGGTTGAGCATCGTGTCAATGAGGTTTTGGTCGTCGACGAGCACCAGCGCCGGCTTTAGGCGCATGCGCTCCGGCGGGATCCACATCACTGCGTGCCAGGCGGGGTCGATGCCCGCGACGCGCGCGGCGACCTCTTCGATCTGGCGGCGCTCGTCGGGTCTCTTGCCGTAGTCCTCCCACAGCCGCTTGGCGTGGCTGCGGTCGCTCATGCGCGCGACCGGCTTGAACAACCTGCGCTCGAGTAGGGCCTCCGCGAGGTCGCGTACACCCGCCCAGCGAGCGTCGGTATCTCGAGACTGGCCCTGAGCGCGCAGCTGCTCCAGCAGGCCGTCGTCGCCATGGCGCAGCAGCGTCGCCTCCAGCTCGACGCGCGAGACGTGGGTGACTTGAGCAAGCCCGGATTTCTTCAGCCGCTTGTTCGCCCTGCGCCGTAGCTCGTCGATGTCCCCACGCGACACACCCATAAGGTCGTTAGCCAGATCGGGGTCGTCCTGTGTGCGCCGCTCCAGTTCGTCTACCCACAGCGCATCACTGAAGAGTTGCAGCAGCTTGCCGACCATGGCATCGGCCGCCAGCTTGGCGTGGTGGGCCAACGCGCGCTCCGATAGCTCGTACCGGTAGCGCAGGAACTTCAATAGTTCTGTGAGAGTGTCCTTACGCTCGCGATCCTGCTTGACGACCCGCAGCACCATCCGTTGCTGCTTGAAAGGATCGCTCGACGACGATACGTAGAAGGAGTCCAGGAAACGATGTCCCAGCGCTGGGGAAGCCCGGTGAAAACATGGTCGCGCGTCAGGTAGTCCAAGAGATCGGCTGAGATGGTGTTTCCGACGATGTCTTGGGCGAATGGGTAGGAGAGATCGGCGACGCCGGGGTCTTGGCCCTCCTCGGTGCTGGCCGGCTTTTGGAGTCCCGAGAGGACGATCGGCAGGATGTCGTCCAACAGGCCCTTTCCCGCTAGTGAGCGCCCACCCTCTATGGCGGTCCGTGCCACGGGATCGATCTGGACCCAAAGGCTCTCGAAGCGATCACGGTTCTCGTCGTGAGGATCGAGCAGACGTAGCTCGTCCTCGACCGAGTGTCCGAACGGTACGTGGCACAGGTCGTGCAGCAGCGCGCCAAGCCGAGTAAGCACGATCGCTTCGGCGACGCGCTTGAGGAGCTGAGGGCCGTGCGCTTGCTCGTCGCGTTCCCACTCAGCGAAGAGATCGTCCTTGGCACCCGGCTCATCTCTCTGCTCGATCACGATGTCGAGCATCATCTGCGCTGCTACCACCGTCCCTAGGGAGTGCGAGAAGCGGGTGTGTGTGGAGCCGGGGTACACCAGGTGTGTGGTGCCTAGCTGCTTCACACGGCGGAGGCGCTGGAACGGCGGGCTATCGACTATGCGGCGCTCTAGTTCGGAGACCCGGATGTCGCCATGCACAGGATCAGTGATGACCTTGGCTGGTGCCAGTAGGTCGGGATCGAGCCCATAGGGCCGTTGATCGCGCATAGCCGAGGTCAGACCCCACTTGGGCATCCAGCCAGGCTACTCCCAGATGCGGCGGAGCGTCCGCGGCGAAGGCCGTGTTTGCGAGAGGGGACCGCCGGGGCGAGTCTAGGAGAGCGACACCCAGTCGAGAGGATCGGTGCCAGAACGCCGTCCTCCGTGGGATCCCGAGGTTCTTCGCTCGCTGTCGGCCAGGGGAGACCGGGACCAGCGTGTCCCGAACCATGTCCCGAACTCGGCAGAAACAACCCCTCGGAACCCGCATCGAACCCGACCCAACGCCCAGCAACTACGGGCAAAAGCCCTGCAAATAGCCAACTACGGAACCGAAGGTCAGAGGTTCGAATCCTCTCGGGCGCGCTACGAAAGCCCCCGGGGCCCGGCCGGAAGTGGCTGCTCGCTGGGGAGCAGCGACTCGGTTGCGATCGACGAACTGCAGCGAAAGACCCAAGCGCGCATGTACGGGATCCTCTCCATGTACACCGACATGACCGACGGCAACGAGGCACCGCTCGCCGGCGTCATCTACGTCACCGGCAACGCCGACGTCGACCAACATCGTTCGACGCACCGCGAGTCGCGCATGGCTAACTCCGCCTGCGCTGTCGTTCCGAACGCTCGATCTCGTCATCGCTCAGACTCGCGAGGCGCGCCTGCCCGCAAGCGCGCTCGTATGAGCCCGGTGCGGCCCGAGACCCCACGGCGACGCCTCGCCATTGCGCTCCGACCTTCGTCAACGTCCGGGTTGTAGCGCGACGTGCTACTGTGCGCTACATGAGCCAACCCGTGAGTCTTCGCCTCCCGGCCAGCACGGTCCAGCGCCTCGGCGGTCAGGCCGCTCGAGTGCAGCTCGCGCCGAGAACGCTCGCGCAGCGCTACGTCGAGGAAGGGCTGCGCATGGACGAGCACCCGCTCGTGCGGTTCGTCGACGGTCCCGCGGGCCGTCGGGCGCGCCTCGTCGGTACGGGCAGCGATGTCTGGGAGGTGATCGCCGCGGTCAAGGACAACGACGGCGACGTCGTCGAAACCGCCGACCATCTCCACCTTCCGCTCGGGCTCGTCCAAGCCGCCGTCGCCTACTACGGCGCATTCGTCGACGAGATCGACGACTGGATCAACCGCAACGAGCACGCGGCCACGCACGCTCACGACGCGTGGCTGGCCGGCCAAGCCGCGCTGCAGCGTTGAAGCTCCTGCTTGACGAGATGCTCTCGGCGGTCATCGCCGAACAGCTACGCGCGCGCGGCCACGACGTCGAAGCGGTCAATTGGAACCCACAGCACGAGGCGCTCTCAGACCGAGACGTGCTCGATGTCGCGCGCGCCGAGCACCGCGCAGTCGTCACGAACAACCTCGTCGACTTCCGCGTGCTTCACCACGAAGCGATCACCCCCGGTGGCCCAGGCCACTATGGCATGGTCTTCATGGCCGGCAACTACCGCAGGACCAGGGCCGACATCGGACGCATCGTCACGGAACTCGCGGCGAAGCTCGACCAGTACCGCGGAGAGACGGATCTCGTCGATGGCGAGACTTGGCTGTAGCCCTCCTGAGCGCACCGGTGCAGCAGCGTCGAGGCGGCAAACTTCTCGAGCGCCAGCGGCCGAACGAAGGCCAGACGCTCGAACCTCTCGGGCGTCAGCCGGATTCCCTCAGGTCGGGCCCAGCCCAGACGGGGACCGGATCCAGGTGGTCAGGCTCTCGAGCCCGGGCACCTGGTAGGCCCAGAAGCCGGCGATGAGCTCGCGCAGCTCGCCGGGGTCCACCGTGGTGCGAAGGATCGTCGCGATCGCCCGGCGGGTGTTGTCGAACACGATCGTCAGCAGTTGTCGCTGCGGCGGGGTGAGCGGGGTGTCGAGCGTGCCCTGGACGTGGTCGACGAGGCGCTCGACGAACGCGCGGCGGTAGAAGCTGCGACTCGTCACGCCGTCGTGGTCGAGCAGGGTTGCCACGGCGAGGCGGTGCTCGACCCAGAAGTCGAGCAACTGGGTCGCGGAAGGAGTTGAGTTGACGGGCTCGACGAGCGCGTCGATCCGCGCATCGAGCAGGCGGTCGTGCTGCTCGATGAACTCGTCGGGGAGGACGGCTTCGAAGAGCGCGGCCTTGTCCGGGAAGTAGCGGTAGATGTTCGCAACGGCCACACCGGCGCCACCGGCGATCGCTGCCATCGCCGTGGCGTCGTAGCCGCGCTCGAAGAAGCTGTCGCGGGCCGCGGCGACGATCCGCTCGCGGACGTCGGCCTTCAGGACCTGGGCCACGCGCTAGGGCGCCGGCGAGGAGGGCGCCGCGAGCGGCGGGCGGCGGTGGGCCCAGGGCTGCGCGGCCTCCAGCTCGTAGGCGAGCTCCAGCAGCCGGCGATCGGCGCCGGGAGCAGCCGCGAACTGCATGCCCACGGGAAGGCCGTCGACCCATTCCAGCGGCACCGACATCGCCGGGCAGCCGGCCAGGTTGTGGATCGGCGTGTACCCGACGAGGTGCTCGGTCCGCGCGATCACGGTCTCCCGCCCCAGCGTCGGCGCCAGCGTGCCGAGGCGCCACGGAAGCCGGGCGAGCGTCGGCGTCAGCACGACGTCGCAGCCGTCAAACGCGGTGAGGAGCGCGGCGCGGACCGTGTCGATCGCCTGCTCGGCGGTCTGCCGCGCGTCGGGGGCAAGCGTCGCAGCCCAATCGATCAGCTCGAGGGTGAACGGCTCGAACTCGTCGGCCCCCGGTCGGCGCCCGAGGGCCGGCGTCACCATGTCGGCCACATCCGCCATGGTGAGCGCGGCGCTGGTGAAGTAGGCGCTGGAGAGCGCGGTTCCGTCGATCGGCAGGGGCGGCGACTCGAACGCTCGATGACCGAGCTCGTTGCACAACCGCCGGGTGCGCGCGAGGGCCTCGGCGACGCGCGCGTCGGGCTCTTCGCCCATCAGCGTCGTGCTGATCGTGGCGATCCGCAGCCGCTGTCGACCGGACTGCGTCACCCGGCCGTCGGCGGCGAACGGAGCGCTCGGGCCGTGCTGCTCGGTGATGGCCAGCAGGGCGGCACTGTCTCGCACCGTGCGGCTCACGCAGTGCTCGACGATCAGCGACAGCAGACCTCGCGCCGCCGGCCCCGTCGGCTCACACCGCCGGTTGGAGGGCTTGAAGCCGAACAGCCCGGTCAGCGAGGCCGGCAGCCGGATCGAGCCGCCGGCGTCGCTGGCGTGGGCGAGCGGCACGATGCCCGCCGCCACCGCGGCGGCCGCTCCGCCCGAGGAGCCGCCCGCGGACAGGCCCGGCCCCCACGGGTTCTGGGTGGACCCGCGCAGCAGGGACTCGGTGCTCCCGAGCAGACCGAACTCCGAGCTCGTCGTCGAGCACACGATCTGCAGCCCGGCGTCGAGCAGCCGCTGCACGTAGGGCGAGGCCGGCCCGGCCGGCGCGGGCAGCCGGAGGCGTGATCCCAGCGTCCACGGCAGGCCCGGCACCGCCAGCAGCTCCTTCACCGCAAACGGCACGCCCGCCAGCACGCCACCGACTTCGCCTCCGCCACCACCGGTCGGCACCGGCGCATCTGCCAGGTCGGCCACCGCGTTCAGCGTCGGATCGAGGCGTTCGATCTGCGCGCGGCACGTCGCCGCCAGCTCCTCGGCGGTCACGTCGCCACGGCGCACGAGCTCGGCCATCGCAACCCCGTCCCACGACATGTAGTCCGCCGCATCGATCACGGCCGCGAACAATAGCGAACGTGTAATCGCGTTTCAACCGGGGCCCGGGTCGGACAGGAACGCGCGTCCCGCTACCTCCAGGCCAGCGGCAGGTCGTTGCTCATCCCGTACTCGATCGAACCGTCCACCGCGCCGGCGCCGTTGCTGTTGCGCCACTGCCACGTCGCCGCGCTCATCAGCTTCGTCGCCACGGTGTCGGTGCCGTCGCCGTTCCAGTCGCCGATCACGGGATAGCGGGTGCTCGAGCCGAACACGAACGGCGCGGCCACGTCCGGCGAACCGGCGTCGGCGGTGTTGCGCAGGCTCCACACACCGGTGGCGAGGGTGTACGTGCCGATGCCGTCGATCCCGTCGCCGTTCCAGTCCCCGGTGACCGGGACCGTGGACGGCCAGCTGCCCGTCCCGTAGACGAACGTGCGCGTGGTGGCGCTGCGCATGTCGCGCACCTCCCATGTGCCGTTGCGGAAGACCGCGAGGTCGTCGGTGCCGTCTGCGTTGAAGTCGCCCGCAAGCGCAAAGCCGCGGGGATCGCCGAACGTCACCGTGGTGTCCGCCGCCCCGGGGCCGTTGGTATTGCGCAGCTTGAAGGCGCCCCCCTCGAACGAGCCGACCGTCTCGGTGCAGTTGCCGTCCCAGTCGCCCATCACCCCGACCATCGGCCTGGTCCCGTAGGAGAACGACGCCGTCGCCGCTCCGCTGCTCAGGACGTTGCGCAGGTGCCAGCCGGTGGAGCCGCGTACGACCGCGGGCAGCGAGGCCGCGGGGCAGAACGTCGCGGTGACCGCACGGGCGTCGGTCATCGTCACGGTGCACGTCGGTCCGCCCGTGCAGCCCGCACCCACGAACCCGGCGAACTGCGTGCCGGCGGCCGGATGCGCGGTCAGCGTCACCGCGTCTCCCTGGGGGACCGCCTCCGTGCAGTCGGCGTGAGCGGCGATGTTGCGCCCGCAGTCGATGCCCGCCGGCACGGAGTCGACGAACCCCGAGCCCGAACCGGCTGTCGTCACCGTCAGCGCGGCGGTGGAGCGGATCCGCCGCACCTGCCCGCCCGCGGCGTAGGTCGTGTAGTACAGCGCGCGCGTGGACGCGACCGGTCCGAACGCGAGATGGACGACGCTGCTCAGGCCGGTTGCGAAGTCGACGCGCGTGAAGCCTCCGAGGCCGTCCGGATCGAGGCGGAAGATCTTCCCGCACACGAAGTCGGCGAACATGTACTTGCCCTGGTAGGCCGCGGGCCAGACCCCGGTCGGGACGAACGCCCCGCCGGTGATCGACGTGCACCCGTCGCTGCGTCCGTAGGTGAAGATCGGGTTGGTCATGCCGGTCGGCGGCGGCCCGCAGTTGGTCAGCGAACCGTTCACGCAGAACCCCTCGCGCACGTTCCACCCGTAGTCGGCGCCGGCGGCACCGAGGTCGATCTCCTCCCACGCGGCCTGGCCGACGTCGTTGATGTGAAAGCGCGTCCCCGCGGCGTTCGGGTCGAAGGCCATGCGGTAGGGATTGCGCAGACCCCACGCATAGGTCTCCTGGCACCACCATCCGGCGGTCGTGATGCCGGCGACGTTGCACCGTCCGGTGCCGGCTCCCTGGAACGGGTTGTCGGCCGGGATCCCGCCGGACGGCGTGATGCGCAGGATCTTGCCGAGCAGGGCGTGGCGATCGCGCGCGGCGTTGTTGGCGCCGGCGCAGCCGCCGCCCGCGTAGTCGCAGCCGCCGTCGCCGACGCTGATGTAGAGATTGCCGTCCTTGCCGAACTGCAGGTCACCGCCGTTGTGGTTGCCGGCGGGCGAGTGGATGTTGTCGATCAGCACCACCTCGGACCCGGCGACGTTCGCGGCGGACAGCACGACGCGTGAGACGCGGTTGACCGCCGTCGCATCGCACGCGGCCCCCTTGCGCAGCGTGTAGTACAGGTAGACGAAGCCGTTGGTGGCAAAGGCGGGATCGACGGCGACGCCCAGCATCCCGCGCTCGGAGTTCGTGCACATCTTCGTCGAGAAGTCGAGCGCCGGCGCGCCGACCAGCGCCCCGGCGGCCGTGAGCACGCGCAGCTGGCCGCCCTGGGTCGTGATCAGGCCACGGCCGTCGGGCGTGAACGCGATCGCGGTCGGCACCCCGACGGTGGCGACCAGCTGATCGGTGAAGCCCGCGGGCACGGCCGCCTGCGCGGGAGCGGCTGCGATGCCCGCGGCGAGCGCTGCGACCGCTATGACGAGAGTTCGAGCCAGCACCACAGTCCGTTCAGACGCCGGCTGCCGACAGTAGTGGACGGTCTGCGTCGGCGCCACAACCAACCGCCGAGCGCCGCGGATCCTCCCCCAAGCGCTGCCCGACGCAGGCTGGTTGCTGAGGCCGGCCTCCATCACGGCGGCGGCGACGAGCGACGGCGTCATGTCGGGCGTGCCGACGATCTGCTCCTGCTCGATGGCGGCGCCGACCTCGTCGCGGCCGGCCAGCCCGATCAGGACAGCCCCACGCCGAAGGCGAAAGCACAGTCCGGCCGTGATGCCTGCAAGTCGCGGTGGACGTTGATGCGCGGGTGCTCCTCGAGCGAGGGGATGGCACCCTCGGCGGTGGCAGCGCCCCCGTCGGCGCGGTCCCGCAGACCGGCCGCGGGCTTCGGCGCGGCGCTGCGGGTCAACCGCCGACCGGGGGTCGCGTACGCTGCGCGATCGTGAGCTTTCACCCCGGACCGCCGCTGACCGACACCGCCGTGCGCATCGTCCTGCTGGGCAGCGGCGAGCTCGGTCGTGAGCTGGCGATCGAGGCGATGCGGCTCGGCTGCGAGGTGCTCGCGGTCGACCGCTACGAGCGCGCGCCCGCGATGCAGGTGGCCCAGCGCCACGCCGTGATCGACATGACCGACCCCGACGCGCTGCGGGCGCTGCTTCACGCTGAGCGGGCCCGTTCGTGCGCGCAGCTGCTGGTCGTCCCCGAGCTCGAGGCGATCGCCACGCCGGTGCTGCTCGAGCTCGAGGCGGAGGGGCTGCACGTCGTGCCGACGGCGCGCGCCGCGCGGCTGACGATGGACCGCGAGGGCATCCGGCGGCTGGTCGCCGAGGAGCTCGAGCTGAAGACGTGCGCCTACCGCTTCTGCGACACCGAGGCGGAGGTCCGCGACGCGGTCGCCGCGCTCGGGACACCGTGCGTGATCAAGCCGGTGATGTCGTCGTCGGGCAAGGGCCAGTCGCTGATCCGCAGCGCCGACGACGTCGCCGCCGCGTGGACCTGCGCCCAGGAGGCGGGGCGCACGGGCGCCGGCCGCGTGATCGTCGAGGCGTTCGTGGACTTCGACTACGAGATCACGCTGCTGACGATCCGTCACGCCGGCGGCACGTCGTTCTGCGCGCCGATCGGCCACCTGCAGGAGGACGGCGACTACCGCGAGAGCTGGCAGCCGCACGCGATGTCGGCGACCGCACTCGACGGCGCGCGCGAGCTGGCCCAGCAGGTCACCGATGCGCTCGGCGGGACCGGGATCTTCGGCGTCGAGCTCTTCGTCTGCGGTGACGAGGTCAGCTTCAGCGAGGTCTCCCCGCGCCCGCACGACACCGGCATGACCACGATGGCGACCCAGGCGCTGAGCGAGTTCGCCCTCCACGTCCGCGCGATCCTCGGCCTGCCGGTGCCCGCCGGCGAGGTACCGCTCCTGTCACCCGGCGCGTCGGCCGTGTGCCTGGCGACCGACCACGGCGACGCTCCCTCGATCAGCGGCGTGCCCGAGGCGATGGCGGTGGATCCGAGCGTCGACGTTCGCCTGTTCGCCAAGCCTGATGCGCGGCCCAACCGCCGCATGGCCGTGGCGATCGCCCGCGGTGCGGACGCGCCCGCCGCGCGGGCGACCGCGCGCGCTGCGGCAGCTTGCCTGCGGGTGGGTTGAGCGCCGGCTCCGGCTCCGTGACCGGTCACGGACGTGCGCGGCCTGCACACCCCTGGGCCTAAAGCCCAGACGCTGGTCGGCCGATGCACCCTCAGGCTGCATTCCCGTCGGAGGTATCAGTGTCGGAGTCGCGCCGCGCGGCCGTGATCGGCTGCGCGCTCATGGTCCTGCTGGTCTGCCCGGCCGCGCGTGCCGAGGCGTCGACCGTCGGTACCCAGCCGGACGAAGTCGCCGGCATGGCGATCGCGATCTCCGCCGCGCCGGGTGAGACCAACCAGGTGGCCGTGACCTACGACGCCGCCACGACCCTCTTCACGGTCAAGGACGCCGCCACGGCCACGGCGCAGGCCGGCTGCCAGCAGGTCGACCCGACGACGGTCACCTGCGAGGCGGGCTCGAGCGAGGCCACGCAGGTCAACCGGGTCGTGGCCGATCTCGGCGATGGTGCCGACAGCTTCACGATCGGCGAGACCGGGCTGGTCTACGGCGCGAGCGTCGAGGGCGGACCGGGCGCCGACAAGATCACCGGCGGCAACCGGCCCGACGTGCTCTCCGGCGGAGACGAGGACGACATCATCGGCGGCGGCGGCGAGAACGACACCATCGGCGGCGGCAACGGAGCGGACTGGCTGCTCGGCTTCGACGGAGACGACAGCTTGGACGGTGGCGCCGGTGACGACGAGATCGACGGCGGGGAAGGGTCCGATGCCGTCGACGCCGGTGCGGGCGAGGATCTGGTCAACCTCCGCGAGACGACCGAGGGCCTCAGCGGGACCGCCGACCCCGCCGCGATCTGCGGGGCCGATCAGGACCGCATCGCGCTCGATGTCGCCGACGCGCCCGCCGGCGACGGCTGCGAACTGCTCGCCCCGCGCTTCGCCGGCGTCCCGGTCCTCGTCGCGACCGACGTCGCCGTCGGCCGCACGGTGACGCTCGATCTCGCGCCGGCCGGGTTGACCGGAACACCCGCGCCCACCGCGGAGATCCTCTGGGTCTCGTGCGCGGAGGACTGTGTCGGGGTCGTCGGCGACGGCAATCGCTACACCCCGCAGGCGTCGGACCTCGGTCGCTTCATCGGTGCCGCCGTGTTGGCCACCAACGGCGACCCTGACCTGGGGTTCTACGCGCAGGCCTTCGCGGCCACGGAGCTGACCGCTGCCGTGGGTCCGGCGCCGCCTGACCCGCCGCCGCCGCCCCCGCCCCCACCACCCCCACCGCCCCCGCCGTTGCCGGACGCGGTCACCGTCGTCCCGCCGCCGCCTCCCGCGGTTGCCCCGCCGGCGGGCGCGGCGCCGGTGGGCGGCCCAACGGGGATCGCGCCGCCGACGACGGCCCCGCCCGCGGCCACGCGCGCCGCGCTGGCCAGCCGCGCCATGGGTGGTGCGGTGATCCTGTTGCGCCGCGGCGCGGGGGTCACGCTGTACCGGCGGGCGGGATCGCGCACGGTGACGGTGCGCGGCGCGCGGCGCAGGAGCGTCCTCGGCGCGGTCTGCCACGCGCCGTCGTGCCGGGTGACCGTCCGCCGTGAGCTGCGCCTGAAGACCCGCCGGGCAGGCCGCCCGCGCACGCGTCGCATCGTGCTGCCGGCCAAGCGGCGCGTCCTGCAGGACGGCGAGGCGGCGGCCTTCGGCCTCGCGCTCACCGCCGCCCAGCGACGCGCCGTGCGGGCGGCGCGATCGGCCACGCTGCGCCTGTCCTATGAGTTCAGCGCAGGCGCCGGCACTACGCGGGGGACGCAGACGTTCCCGCTGCGGGTGCGCTAGGTGCCAGCTGAGCCCACCGCCCGACGGCTGCGTCGGGTGCGCGCTCGCGACGGACAGCTTCAACGGCATCGAGCCGCATCTCGACGCCCACGACGCGACGTTCGTGCTCGCCTCGCGTTCGCCGCAGCCCGACATGACCCCGTGAACCCGCGCCCACCGGGTACAGGGTCCGCATGGGCCGCGAGCACGACGCCGCCGCGATCCGTGCCGCCGCGCACGAGCTGACCGGCGCGGCCGGCGACTTCGACGCGCTGATCGATCGCGTCGGCGACGCCGGCTGCGTCCTGCTCGGCGAGTCCACCCACGGGACCGCCGAGTTCTACGCCGTCCGCGCGCACATCACGCAGCGGCTCGTCGAGGAGAAGGGGTTCGGCGCGGTCGCCGTCGAGGCCGACTGGCCCGCCGCCGCCGCGCCGACCGCTGGGCGCGCGGCACATCGGAGGACCCCGACGCCGCGACCGCGCTCGCCGGCTTCGCCCGCTTCCCGCGCTGGACGTGGCGCAGCCACGAGGTCGTCGCGTTCCTGCAATGGCTGCGCGAGCACAACGCTGAACGTCGTGCCGACGTCGGGTTCCACGGCCTCGACCTCTACTCGCGGCCCGCCTCCTGCGACGGGCTGGATGCGCCGTTCTTCGCCGAGCAGCGCGCCCGCCTGATCCGCAACGCCGAGCACTACCACCGCGTGAAGGACCGCGTCGGCCCGGAGGCCTGGAACCTGCGCGAGCGGCACATGGCCGAGACGCTCGACGCGATCCGCGCGCACGTCGGCCAGGACGGGAGCCCAGGCAAGGATCGGCCTCGACACGACGAGCGCGCTCGCGCCAATCGAAGCCGGGGCCGATCCGCCCGCCGAGCCCCGCGAGCAGCCGCCGCAGACCCACCGGACCGGCGTCTGAGCGCCCATCGCCGCGAGGCCTACGCCGTCCGCCGGCGCAGCGTCGTCGCCCCGAGCGCGAGCGCCAGCACGATGCAGCCGGTCACCACGCCGACGTCGAGCCACAGGCGCCCGCCGACGTCATCGGCGGCGATCTTCGCCAGCCCGTCGTAGGCGTACGTGAACGGCATCACGTCGGAGACGCGCTGCAGCAGCTCGGGCATCTGCTCGCGAGGGACGAACAGCCCGGCGAGCAGCAGCTGGGGCAGGACGAACGCCGGCATGAACTGCACGGCCTGAAACTCGGTCGCCGCGAAGGAGCTGAGAAACAGGCCGAGCGCCATGCCGAGCAGCGCATTGCCGATCGCCAGTGCCACGACCGCCCACGCCGGCCCCGCGGTCTCGATGTCGAGCAGCCAGAAACCGACGAGCGCGGTGATCGTGCCCTGCAGCGCGGCGAGCGCTCCGAACGCGAGGCCGTAGCCGGCGAGCAGGTCGAGCTTGCCGAGTGGCATCGACATGAGCCGTTCGAGCGTGCCGCTCGTGCGCTCGCGCAGCATCGCGATCGACGCGACGAGGAACATGATCACGAGCGGGAAGAGCCCGATCAGCGGCGCGGCGATGCGCTGGAAGTTGCCGGGCGGCTGGTCGAGCACGTAGCGCAGCAGCGTCAGCAGGGCGGGCGGGACGACGAGGATGAGCGCGAGCGTGCGGTGGTCGCGGCGCAGCTGCGCCGCGACGCGGCGCGCGGTGGCGAGCGTGATGCGCGGGCTCATCGGTCCGCCCTCGCGAGCGCGATGAACGCGTGCTCGACGTCGGCCGCGCCGGTCTGCTCGAGCAGCCCCTGCGGCGTGTCCGCGGCGACGACGCGCCCGGCGCGCAGGAGCACGAGCTCGTCGCAGCGCTGCGCCTCGTCCATGACGTGCGTCGAGACGAGCAGCGTCTTGCCGGCGGCCGCGAGGCCGTGGAACGTCTGCCAGAGGTCCTCGCGCAGGACCGGATCCAGGCCGACCGTCGGCTCGTCGAGCACGAGCAGCTCCGGATCGCCGAGCAGCGCGACGGCGAGCGACACGCGCGAGCGCTCACCGCCCGAGAGCGTGCCGGCGACCTGGCCGGTCCGATCGCCGAGCGAGACGAGCTCGACGACCTCGGCGATCCGCGCGTCGCGCGCCCCGAGGACGCGCGCGAAGTACGCGAGGTTCTCGCGCACGGTGAGATCGCCGTAGATCGAAGGCGCCTGCGTGACGTACGCGACGCGCCGGCGCAGCGACGGCGTCCCGGCGGGCTCGCCGAGGACGGTGATCGTGCCGCCGGCGACGAGCTGGACGCCGACGATGGCGCGGATGAGCGTCGACTTGCCCGACCCGCTCGGACCGAGCAGGCCGGTGACGACGGCGCTTGCGATGTCCAGCGTGAGGCCGGGCAGGACGAGGTTGCGTCCGCGCCGGACGTCGAGGTCACGGATGCTGATCGCCGCGTCGGCCGAGGCCGGCGGCACTGGGGTAGAGTGCAATTCAGCAAGTGAGGAATTCATTACGCGAAGAAATAGCAGACGGGGCCGGATGCCGTCAAGGTGCGTGCCTTGGCGCGGCGTAGCGGACGCCGGCCCGGCGACAGCGGCACCCGCGATGCGATCCGCGCCGCCGCGATCGAGCAGTTCGCCGAGCGCGGCTACGACCGCCCGTCGATGCGCTCGATCGCCCAGCAGGCCGGCGTCGATCCCGCGCTCGTCAGCCACTACTTCGGGTCCAAGCACGCGCTGTTCGTCGATGTGATCGAGCTGCCGTTCGACCCCGCCCAGGTCGTCCCGCTCGTGCTCGGCGGCGGCGATCGCCGCGAGGTCGGCGCGCGTCTGGCCGGCTTTCTGCTCGGCGTGCTCGAGTCGCCCGCCGGCCGCCAGCGGGTCATCGGGCTCATGCGCGCGGCGGCCTCCGAGCCGGAGGCGGCGCGTATGGTGCGCGACCTGCTCACGCGCGAGATCGTCGCCCGCGTCGTCGCCGAGCTACGCGTCGACGACGCCCAGCTGCGGGCGAACCTCGTCGCCTCGCAGGTCGTGGGCCTCGTCATGGCGCGCTACATCATCGGCCTCGAGCCGCTGGCGTCGTTGCCCGCGGAGGAGGTCGCCGCGATCGTCGCGCCGACGCTACAGCGCTACCTCACCGAGCCGCTTCGCCCAGGCGAGGGAGGGCACTGACGAGCGGCGGTCCGCCATGTGGGCACTGGCCATCGATTGGGTCAGACGCTCCGTCGCGTGGCGCCGCAGGCCCCGGCGCTCGTGCGCTGCCGCGGAAGCTCAATCCAGCCGGTCGGGCAGCCCGCAGTGCGTGAAGATCGAGCCGACCTTCGCTGTATCGACCGCCTCGTCGGGGAACCGCGCGAGCTCCTCGGGCGTCAGCTCGTCGCCGGAGCGCGCGATGAACGACGTCACCTGGGCGATCTGCGCGCCGTCGGCGCTGAGCGTCAGCACGTCGAGCGCGAAGGGGCGGTGGCAGCCCTCGTCCTCGCGCCACGTGTACGCGCCGATGGCCGGCTGGCCGTTGGCGAAGCCCGGCACGTGGCGCCAGCGCCAGGCGCCCGACAGCGGCCCCATGGTGAGGAACAACCGCAGCGCGTCGTGGCCGTGATACCAGGTCGCCATCGGCGGCATCGACCAGGCGGCGTCCTCGGCGAGCATCGCGACGACCGCCTCGACGTCGCCGCGCGCCATCGCGTCCATGTAGTCCTCGACGACCTTGCGCAGCTGCTCGTCGCCGAGCGCGCGCAGCGTCTCCTGCTGGCTGTGCTGCGGCAGCCGCCGGTCGATCGTCCTGCGGGCGCGCTGCAGCGCGCTGTTGACCGCGGCGATGGTCGTCTCGAGCACCTCGGCGGTCTCCTGCGCCGAGAAGCCGAGCACCTCGCGCAGGATCAGCACGGCGCGCTGTGTCGCGGGCAGGTGCTGCAGGGCGGCGACGAAGGCCAGCTCGACGCTCTCGCGCTGCTCGTAGCGCGCCTCCGGCGCCGCGCGGCCGTCGCCGAGGCCGAGCGCCGCGTCCGAGCACGGCTGCACCCAGACGGACTCGATCAGCGGCCGGCCCGGCGCCTCGCCGAGCTCGGCGGCCGCGACGTGGTCGATCGGCAGGGCGCGCCTGTTGCGGCCGGCGATCGTGTCCAGGCACGTGTTCGTCGCGATCTTGTACAGCCAGGCCCGCAACGAGCTGCGCCCGTCGAAGCGCGGCAGCCCGCGCCACGCGCGCAGCAGCGCGTCCTGGATCGCGTCCTCCGCGTCGTGCACCGAGCCGAGCATCCGGTAGGCGTGGGCGTGCAGCTCCCGGCTGTGCGGCTCGACGAGGCGGCGGTAGGCGTTCTCGTCGCCGCCCCGCGCCGCCTCGAGCAGCAGCCCCGCAGCGCCGGGCGCCGCGGGGCGTGGATCGTTCAGACCGCCTCGGGGCATGCCGGCGGCGCCGTCGCGAGACCGGCCTGCGCTTCGCCGGCTGCGACCCGATCGGACTTCAGGACGAACACCGCGATGAGCGTCGCCGTGAGCATCAGCAGCGCGGCGAGCGCGAACGCGAGGTGGTAGCCGCCGGCCAGGGCCGCGGCCAGCGAGTCGCCGTGGGCGGCCAGGTCCGTCGTCCGGGTCGTGGCGAGCGTCGCGAGGACGGCCAGGCCGAGCGCCCCGCCGACCTGCGTCGTGGTGTTGACCAGGCCGGAGGCCAGACCGGCGTCCTGCGGCTCGACATCGGACATCGCGACCGTCATGAGCGCCGGGAAGCCGAGGCCCGCGCCGACGCCGAAGAGGACCATCGTCGGCAGGACATGGGTGATGTAGCCGCCGTCGACCGGCGCCCGCGTGAACAGCGCGAGGCCGATGGTGATGAGCACGAAGGCCGGCACCATCAGGGCGCGGGCGCCGTAGCGCATGACGAGCTTGTTGGAGTAGCCCAGCGACAGGACGCCCATGATGATGGTGCCAAGCAGGAACGCCAAGCCGATCTGCAGCGCGTCGTAGCCGAGGACGCGCTGCATGTACAGCGAGCCCATGAAGAACATCGAGAACATCCCCGCGACCGACACGACCTGGACGAGGTTCGCCCGATCGAGCCGCCCGCGGAGGCGACGAAGCCGTAGACGACCTCCTGGATCGACGGCAGCGCGACGTTCACGACGGTGACGTCGAGCACGATCATCAGCATGCCGGCGCAGAGCACGGTGAGCGCGATCCAGCGCGAGCGGTCGTCGGCGGGCTGGGCGGCTTCCGGGGCGGCGGGGCTGGTGGTGGTCATGGTCTGCGCTCCTCGTGGTCGGCTTGCAGATGAGACTGCGCGCCGGCGGGAACCCATCGGTTCGAGCGCGTGGATCCAGGTGAGGTGGCGGCGCCTGTCGCGCCGGATGCGAACCGGCGGCGCGGGGGCTACTCGGCCAGGATGACCCGGTTGCGGCCAGCCCGCTTGGCCTCGTAGAGGGCCTGGTCGGCGAGCTCGACGAGGCGCGCGCCGGTCTGCCTGCCGTCCCAGCGCGCGACGCCGATCGACACGCGCTGCTCGCCGATCGTCGCCAGGCGCAGGCGCTCGGCGATCTCGAGCGCGATCGCCTCCTCGCAGCCGGCCAGCAGCACCGCGAACTCCTCCCCGCCGTAGCGCGCGAGCACGTCGTTGGACCGGATCGTCGAGCGCCACTCGGTCGCGGCACGGCGCAGCAGCGCGTCGCCGGCGGGGTGGCCGTGGCGGTCGTTGTAGTCCTTGAAGTGATCGAGGTCGATGAGCGCGACGAACAGCGGCTGCGTGCCCTTGCGCACCGCGCTCGCGAGCAGCTGGTCCCACGCGCGGCGGTTGAGCACGCCGGTCAGTGGGTCGCGCTCGCAGAGCTCGCGCAGGTCGGACTCGGTGATGCGCCGCCGCTCGACCTCCTGCGCCAGCCGCGCGCGCTCGAGCGCCGTCGCGGCGCCGGCGGCGAGGGCGCGGGCGGCGGCGACCTGCTCGTCGCTCGCGCGATGGCGCTGCGCCCAGTACATCCCGATCGCCCCGATCGGCTCGCTCAGTCTGCCGATCGGGACGACCAGCAGGCTGCGGACGAACGTCGGGCGGTAGAGGTGCTGCGGGATGCGCGGATCGTCGTAGACGTCCTCGACCACGGCCGGCTCGCGGTGCGCCATCGCCCAGCCCGAGATGCAGTTCTCCAGCGGAAAGCGGCTGCCCTTCCACAGCGGCTCGATCGCGTCCTCGTCGACGTAGTGGCACTGTCCGCCCTCGCGCAGGATGAGCGTCGCCCCGTCGGCCCCCGTCAGCCGCCGCGCGGCGCTGAACACGAGCCGCTGGACCTCGGCGACCGACACGGCGTTCGAAAACTCGTCGATCGCCGTGGCGAGCGTCGTCAGCGTCTCGGCTCCGGATGCGGCGGCGCGCGCGCCTGGCATTGCGGGCATCTGGGGTTCGTCTGCCCGGGGAGGAGGCGCTCTACGCGCGCGCGGACCTATAGGGCGAGGCCAACGCGGCGGATCGTGCCTGTATACCTCTGCGATGCACGCATTCGTGGCAGGCGCGACGGGCTTCATCGGCGGCGAGCTCGTGCGCCGCCTGCTGGCCGACGGCGCGGAGGTCCGCGCGCTGGTGCGCGATCGCGAGCGCGCGCGGGCGCGGCTGGCCGAGGACGCGCGCCTGGAGCTGTTCGTCGGCGACGTGCTGGACCCGGGGTCGCTCGACGGCGCGGGGGACGGCATCGACGTGGCGTACTACCTCGTGCACTCGATGGGCCGCGGCGAGGGCGGCGACTTCGAGGAGCGCGAGGCGCGCGCGGCGCGGGCGTTCGCGCAGATGTGCGCCGCGGCCGGCGTGGGGCGCGTCGTCTACCTCGGCGGCCTCGGCGATCAGCCCGGCTCCAAGCACCTGCGCAGCCGCGACGCGACCGCCCGGACCCTCGCCGAGCACGGTCCGCCGCTGACGTACTTCCGGGCCGGGATGGTCGTCGGCGCCGGCAGCGAGTCCTACCGGACGCTGCGCCACCTCGTCGCGCGCCTGCCGGTGATGATCGCGCCGCGCTGGCTGTCGACGCCGACCCAGCCGATCGACATCGACGATGTCGTCGCCTACCTCGCGACCGCGCCGAGCGTCGCCGGCTGCGCGGGGCGGGAGATCCAGATCGGTGCGCCCGACGTGCTCGCCTACGGCGAGATGCTCGACCGCATGGCGACCGCGCTCGGCCGGCGCCGGCGGCCGAAGATCCCGGTCCCGCTGCTGACGCCGCGGCTGTCGTCGCTGTGGATCGGGCTCGTCACGCCGGTCGACGCGCGCGTCGCGCGGCCGCTGATCGAGGGGCTGTCGACGACGACGGTGGTCACCGATCCCAGCGGCGCGGCGCTCTTCGACGTGCAGCCGATCGGCTTCGACGAGTCGCTGCGCAGGGCGGTGGCGGCCGAGCGGGGGTGAGCGACGAGCTGCGACGTGTCGACTCGAAGCTCGGCAGGCGAGGCCGATTCGACACACGCGCGCGACATGCGGCCAAACCGGCGTGGGCACCGGTGGCCATCGGGCATCATGGGGCCATGCGCCGCCGCCTCACCGCCCTCCTTGCGTTCGCCGTCTGCGCAGCGGGGCTGACCACGCTCGTCTCCGCCGCCGGCGGTGCCACCGACGTCGGCGACGCCGCGCGCCAGAAGGCGGTCGCCTGGGCGGTCGCGCACGTCGGCGTGCGGGAGATCGGCACGACGAACTGCTCGCCGACGATCGACCGCTGGGAGCGCGACATGGGCCTCAAGCTGCCGCCCTGCCGCGTCTGGTGCGGAGCGTTCGTGCACCAGGCCTACCTGCGCGCCGGGGTGCGGCTCTCCAAGCGCCTCATCGACCCGCACCGCTCCTTCGCCGATGCCATGGCCGGCAAGCGCCACCTGCGCAGGATCGCGATCTCCGACATCCGCCCCGGCGACATCGTCTTCTACAGGTTCCGCAACGGCGTGCGCGCCTCGCACCTCGCGCTCGCCCGGGCCCGCCCCAAGGACGGCATGCTCGACACGGTCGAGGGCAACGTCGGCAACGCCTCCAGCCTGGAGTCGCGCGGGACGAAGTACATCGTGCTCGCCGCCCGCGTCACCCGATAAGCCCCGCAGGGGAGCGTTCAGCCCCAGTCGAAGCTCGCGCGGGTATCCGGACCCTGGTGCTCCTCGGCGAGCGCCGTGATCGCCTCCACCGTCCGGCGCAGCTCGTCGATCGAGGGCGCCGCGTGCTCGCCCATCCGCGGCGCCTTGCGCTCGAACGCGCAGACCAGCTCGCGGTAGTAGACCCGCGTCGCCGGCCCCCGGCCCTGCCCGAAGCGCGCCCAGAGCGCGTCGCCGTGGGTCCGGTAGTCGGTGAGGATCGCGGCTGCGCGCGCACGGCGCCAGTCGCCGGCATCGCGCGGCCTGGACATTTCGCCGACCACGACGCCGCCGCTCAACCAATCCACCGTGCGGCCGATAGGAGGAGCATGAATCTTCTGGGCGGCCAGTTGGCCGCGCCCGCCGCCGAGGTCGACCGCGACCTCGAACAGGTCCTGCTCGCTCTCGCGGACGGCAGCTACGTGCTCAGCACCCCCGACGGGGCCGTCGCCGAGAGCGGCGTCGGCGTCGCCGGCCTGCTCGGCTCCCCCGCCGAGGCGCTCGTCGGCCGGCCGATCGCCGAGCTGCTCGCCGCCGGCGCCGGCGAGCAGTCGACCGGCGCCTTCGAGCAGATGCTGCGCGCGCCGAGCAGCGATCCCTCGTCGCGTCCCGTCTTCACCGCCCGCTGCGCCGGCGCCACGACGCGCTCGCTGCAGCTCGTCGTCGTCTGCGTGCCGCTCGCGCTGGGCTGGGAGTTCACTTCTCTGCTCACCGAGCTGCGCAGTCGCGACGCAACCTGGCATCCGGAGGAGCTGCGCCTGCGCCACGGGCGCGCGCTGGAGGCCGTCGAAGGGGTGGTGCTGCGCGGCCTCCAGCCCGACCCGGACGCCCGCCTGGCCGGCATCCTCATCGTCGTCCGCGACATCGACGCGCCGCCGCTCACCCGCGACGACGTCGATCGCCGCATGGCCGAGCAGCGCAGCGCCGTGCGCAATGCCGCCGCCGAGGAGGCCCGCCGGCGCGACGAGGCCGCGGGCCGGCTCGCCACCGGCACCGACGAGCACGAGGCCGGCGACCAGGCGCCGGGTCTCGAGGATCTTGTCGAGCGCGCCCGCGTCCTGCGCGAGCGCGTCGAGGACGCCGAGCGCGACGCCGCCGCGGCGACGCAGGAACGCGACGAGGCGCTCGCCCGGCTGGCCGAGATGGAGGCCGAGCGCGAGGCCGCCGCGGCCCTGGCCGTCAACGTCCAGGACGTCGAGGGACGCGCGTCGCAGCTGGCCGGCGAGCGCGACGAGGCCCGCGCGCGCCTGGAGGCCCGCGGTCACGAGCTGCAGTCGGCGCGCAGCGAGGTCGAGGCGGCGCGCAACGCGGCCACCAGCGCGCAGGCCGAGCTGCAGGCCGCCCGCGCCGCCGCCGACGCGGCCCGCGCCGATGTCGAGTCCGCGCGCGCCGCGGCGCAGGCCGCCCGCGCCGAGGCGCAGGCCGCGAACGCCGAGGCCGACACCGCTCGCGCGGAGGCCGACACCGCTCGCGCGGAGGCCGACGCCGCGCGCGCCGAGATCGACGCCGCCCGTGCGCAGGCCGAGTCCGCCCACGCCGACGCCGAGCGCCTGCGCGCGGAGCTCGTGGCGATCCGCGAGGCCGTCCACGACGAGCGCGCCGCCCACAGCGAGAGCGCCGGCGCCGAGCTGGCCGCGCTGCGCGCGGAGGCCGACGCCGCCCACACCGATGCCGAAGCGCTGCGCGCCGAGGTCCACAGCGCCCGCGCCGAGCTCAACGCCGTGCGTGGCGAGAGCGCGCTCGCCCGCGGCGAGGCGGCGGCGGTCCGCGCCCAGCTGCAGAGCACGCATCAGGAGCTGCACGGCTCGCGCGAGCAGCTCGATGGCGCCCGGGCCGAACTGCAGGCCCGCACGAGCGAGCTGCACGATCGCGACGGCGAGCTGCACGCCCGCACGACGCTGCTGGCCCAGCGCGACGCGCAGCTGCACAACCACGCGGCCGCGTTGCACGAGCGCGAGCGCGAGCTGGAGGCGACGCGCGCGCAGGCCGACGCCTACGCCGCGCAGCTCACCGCCGCCGGCACGTACTACGACGAGGCCCGCGCCGAGCTGGACGCCGTCCGCGGCGAGCTGCACGCCGTCCGCGCCGAGGTCGGCGAGAAGGCCGCCGAGCTCGACCGCGCGCGTGCCGAGGTCGAGGCCAAGGCCGCCGAGCTCGAGCGTACGCAGGCCGAGCTCGAGGCGACCCGCGCCGCCGCCGCCGACGTCCGGGCCGAGCGCGAGCAGGCCCGCCTGCGCGCCCAGCAGCTCATGGACGAGGCGCAGCAGGCACGCGCCGCCGCAGAGGCGATCCGCGCCGAGTTCGCCTTCGATCCGATCGACGACGGCGGTTCGCGCGCGCCCGGGTCGGCGCCCGTACAGCGCACGCCGTGGTCGGTCCCCGCGAGTACGGCCACGGCCGCCGCTGCCGGGGCGGCGGCGCCGGCGCAGCGCGACGAGAACCGGCCCGAGCTGCCGGCCGTCGGTCCCGGCGAGGCCGCCGCGCTGATCGCGCTCAACGGCTCGTTCAAGCGCCTCGACGACGCGTTCTGCTCACTGCTCGGCTGTCGCGAGGAGGATCTGCGCGCCGCGCGCTGGCCGTCGATCATCGATCGCGAGAACCTCCGCGACCACCAGGAGATCGCCCGCGCCCTGAAGGCCGGCGAGATCCAGAGCGCCGAGGTCGAGACCGTCTACATGCACGCGCAGGGCCTGCTCGTGCCGATCGCCGGCACGATCTCGCTGCACCGGCCGCAGCCGGACGACGAGCCCTACTTCCTCTTCCGCGCGGAGGTCAGCCGGACGGCCGGCGTGCCCGGCGTCCGCTGACGCGCGAGCGTCAGGACCCGGCGCCGGCGCCGATCGGGCAGGTGATGCCCGTGCCGCCCAGCCCGCAGTAGCCGTTGGGGTTCTTGGCGAGGTACTGCTGGTGGTAGTCCTCGGCGTAGTAGAAGTCCGGCGCCGGCACGATCTCCGTCGAGATCTCGCCGCGTCCGGCGGTGGTCAGCGCCGCCTGGTAGCGATCGCGCGACGCGGCCGCGGCGGCGGCCTGCTCGTCGGTCGTCGTGTAGATCCCGGAGCGGTACTGCGTGCCGACGTCGTTGCCCTGGCGCATGCCCTGCGTCGGGTCGTGTGACTCCCAGAAGCGCGCGAGCAGATCCTCGAAGGACACCTCGGCCGGGCGGTAGACGACGAGGACGACCTCGTTGTGGCCCGTCCGCGCGCTGCAGACCTCCTCGTAGGTCGGGTTGGGCGTCAGCCCCGCGGCGTAGCCGACGGCCGTCGTGTAGACGCCGGGCGTCTGCCAGAAGATGCGCTCGGCACCCCAGAAGCAGCCCAGCCCGAAGATCGCCTGCTCGGTGTCGGACGGGAACGGCCCCTGCAGCGGCGCGTCGAGGACGTAGTGGCGCTCGGGGACCGGCATCGCCGTGTCGCGGCCGGGCAGGGCCGTCTCGGCGGTCGGCAACTCGGTCTTGTGCTTGGAGAGGAAGTTGAGCATTTCGATGTCCTTGAGTTCGTCGCGTGGAGCACCGTCCACGGTAGCGGCCGACCGTTACGCGCCCGCGACGTTGGCGCGAGATCACCCTCTACCCTGCGCCGATGGCCGCGACCGTGGAGGCAGAGCCCAGGACGGACCTCGGTATCCGCACGCTGATCGCCGGCGACGGCGTGCGCGGGGTCGGCGCGCTCTTCGTCTTCGCCACCCACGTCTGCCTGCTCGCCGACCCGATCGCCAACAACAACCTGCTCAGCTACGGCTGGGCGGCGCCGATCCTCGGCCACATCGACCTCGCGCTGTCGGCGTTCTTCGTGCTCTCGGGCTACCTCATCGCGCGCCCGTTCACGCGTGCGTACGTGACCGGCGGCAAGCGGCCGAAGGTCCGCTCCTACGTGCGCAACCGCGTGCTGCGCGTCGTGCCGGTCTTCTACTTCTTCACGATCCTCGTGCTGCTGCGCTTCGGCCTGGACGGCAGCCTCGAGTCCGGCGTCGCGGCGCCGGACGCGCGCAGCGAGTGGTGGCAGGTCGTCGGCCAGTTTCTCTTCATCCAGGGCCAGACCGCGGGCCCGGCCTCGATCCCGATCGGGCCGGCCTGGTCGATCGGCTCGGAGGTCGGCTTCTACTTCGTCATCCCGCTCGCCGCCTACGCGGCGTACTTCGTCGGCAGGCGGCTGAAGGGACAGTACGCGCGGGCCGGGTTCGCGCTCGCCGCGATCGGCTTCGTGTTCGTCGTGAGCATCGCGCTGCGCGCCGTCGACAAGTACCACTTCGCCTGGCTCACGGCCCCGCCCGCGATCATGTACGGCTTCATGCCGGGCGTCGCGCTGGGGATCATCGAGCCGCTCGTCGCCGCCCCGCTGCGCGAGCGCGCGCAGCTCGCCAAGCGGCTGGCGTGGGGCGCGTTCGCGCTCGGCCTGCTCTGCGCGATCGTCTACACCACGAGCGACTACGACCCGCGCCAGACGCCGATCCACCATGCGCTCGGCGTGCGCGCGATGCTCGCGGCGCTCTGCACCGGCCTGCTGTTCTTCGGCCTCATCGTCCTGCAGATCGGCACGGGCCGTGCCCCGCGCCTGTTCGCCAACCAGGGCATGCTCTGGCTCGGCGCGCGCTCGTACTCCTTCTACCTCGTGCACATCTGGGTCCTGCTCGAGCTCGACCACCTGCTCGGCAGCGACGAGAGCCTCGCCACGCGCCTGGCGATCATGGCGGGAATCGGCTTTCCGCTGACCGTGCTCAGCGGCGCGCTGACCTACCGCTACATCGAGCTGCCGTTCCTGCAGCGCAAGATCCGCACGACGCAGCACGCGCCCGGCGAGGCCGTGCCGCCCGCGGCGCCGGAGCCGGCGCGCTGACCGATCGGTGTCTGCGGCGTCCCCGTCGGGCGTTCCCGGTAGATTGGCGCCGATGTCCGGGCCGCTGAAGATCCTCGTGTCGCTGCTGCTCGCCATCGCGGCGATCGGCCTCGCCGCCTGCGGAGGCTCCGATGACCAGGAGGCCAAGAACGCCTACGTCAGCGAGGTCAACGCGGCGCAGAACGAGTTCGCGACGACGGTCTCGACGGTGTCGGAGCGGATCACGCCGAAGAGCTCGTCTCGCCAGGACCGCAAGACGCTGCAGCAGTTCGAAGCGGCGATCACGAAGGTCGTCAAGAACCTGGGCGCGATCAGCGTGCCCGACGGCGTGCAGGCCGAGCACGATCAGCTCGTGGGCGCGATGAGCGGCTTCGGCGACGAGATCGCCAAGGCGACCAGCGCGCTGCGCAACCCGGACACACGCACGATCGCCGACGCGCAGAAGACGATCCAGACCGCGACCCAGACCGTGAACCTGCGCATCGACGCGGCGATCGCCGCCATCAACTCCAAGCTCTCCAAGAGCTGAGCCCCCGACCCGCGCGCGATGTCGCCGTTCTGGATCTGGGTGCAGGTGGCGATCGTGGTCTTCGTCGTGCTCGGGATGATCATCGCGTCCGTCAAGCTCCTCACGTGAGCTCGCGCTAGCGCCGGTGTTCCGCTCGATCGTCGTCGGCACGGACGGGTCGGACACGGCCAGGCAGGCGGTCTGCCAGGCGATCGAGCTCGCCCGCTCGGTGGGGGCGCGGATCGAGCTCGTCAGCGCCTACGAGCCGGTGTCCGACGCCCGGTTGCGCGAGGCGATCCACGTTCCCGAGGATCTGCAGTGGATGGTCAACCCGCGCGAGGACGTGCAGGCGACGCTCGAGCAGGCGGCCGACGAGATCCGCGCGGCCGGGGTCGCGGTCGAGGTCTTCGCCCGTCAGGGCGATCCGGCGGATGCGATCCTCGACGTCGCCGAGGAACGCGGCAGCGACCTCATCGTCCTCGGCAACAAGGGCATGACCGGCGCCAAGCGCTTCCTGCTGGGCTCGGTGCCCAACAAGGTCTCCCACCACGCACCCTGCTCGGTGCTGATCATCCGGACGGCGTGAGCGGCAGCGTCGCGGCCGCCGCGTCGACGAGCCCCGACCCGTAGAAGCGATCGCGGCCGGGCCGGCCGAGGTCGCGGGCGGTGGTCTCGAGGTGGCGCTCGACCCTGCCCGGCGTGGGGTCGGGGCCCAGCACGCCCGAGGCGAGCACGAGGGCCGCGACCCCGGCGACCTGCGGGGCGGCGTTCGACGTGCCGCGGAAGCGCTCGAGGATCTCAAAGCGCGACGGCGACTGCGTGCGGAAGCTGATCCCCGAGATGTCCCGCCCCGGCGGCGCCGCGGGCTTGCAGTTGGGGTCGTTGGGTACCTCGGCGTCGGCGCCCCCGCCGGGCGCGACGATGTCCAGCCCGGGTCCGTGGTTGGAGTAGTCGCCCAGGCAGCCGTGCTCGGTGGTGCCCCCGACGTTGATCGCGAGCGTGTCGTAGCGCTTGGCGGGCACGTTGGGATCGGAGCTGTTGCCAGCGGCGGAGATCACCACGATGCCGGCATGGCGCGCTTCGGCGAGCGCTGAGCGCACGCTCTTGGAGGCGGTCACGCTGCGCGGCCGCGGCGACAGCAGCGGCCCGTCGTAGAGCTCCAGCGAGAGGTTGATGACGTCCGCGTCGCGGCGGATCGCGTAGCGGATCGCCCGCGAGATGACCGACGGATAGCCGCGGCCCTCGACGTCGAGCACGCGCAGGGGCATGATCCGCGCGCGGTAGGCGACCCCGACCGTGCCGTAGGCGTTGTTGGCGGTCGCCGCGATCGTGCTCGCCACGAAGGTGCCGTGGCCGTACTCGTCGTTGGGGTAGGGGTCGTCGTCGACGAAGTCATAGCCCCGCACGAAGCGCGCCGACGCCAGGTCCGGCGAACGGCGGTAGGGCCCGCGGTCGGCGTATGCGATACCGCTGTCGAGGACGGCGATCGTGACGCCGCGCCCGCCGCTGCCGCCGAGCTTGCTGGCCTGCGACCAGGCCTGCGCCGCGTTGATTCCGAACGGCCCCGTGAGCTCCCATTGCGTCCTGGCCCAACCCCCGTCGGCGGCCGCGACCGCCAGGCCGGAGTCGTTGGGGTTATAGGCCGCGCGCGCCCACAGCCCGTCCTCGCCGGCGGCGGCCGTGGCAGGCACGAGCGCCAGGGCTGCGACGGCCACGGCGACGGCCTTGCGGAGCGAAACGGAGAGCGACATGGAGGAGGGGGGAGCGATGCTCGCTGAAAACACAAGATACGGTGACGCGGAGCGGCGCTGCGATAGTCCATTCGCCATGGCGGCCGCTTTCTTTCCTCGCGACGAGTACTTCATGCGGCTGGCGATCCGCGAGGCCGAGGCGGCGCTGGCCCACGACGACGTGCCGATCGGCGCCGTCGTCGTGCACGAGGGCGAGGTCGTCGGCGCCGGTCACAACGAGCGCGAGCTGCGCCAGGACCCGACCGCGCACGCCGAGCTGCTCGCCCTCCGCGAGGCCAGCCGGGCGCTCGGCTCGTGGCGCGTGCTGGACTCGGTGCTCTACGTGACGCTCGAGCCGTGCGCGATGTGCGCCGGCGCGATCGTCCTCGCGCGCGTGCCCCGCGTGGTCTACGGGACGACCGATCCGAAGGCCGGCGCCGCAGGCTCGGTGCTCGACGTGCTCGGCCAGCCGCGCCTCAACCACCGCCCTGCGGTCGCCGGCGGCCTGCTCGCGGCGGAGTGCGCCACGCTGCTGACGGACTTCTTCGGCTCGCGCCGGTAGCCGGTCCGGCAGGGGCTATCCTGCGCGACGCCCGTTGTTGCGCCTCGGAGGGGTGCGAGAGTGGTTGAATCGGGCGGTCTCGAAAACCGTTGTAGGGGTAACCCCTCTACCGAGGGTTCGAATCCCTCCCCCTCCGCTTCTAGCTACAGAGCCAGCGTTTATGCGGCTTCTGTAGCTAGTGATCCGCCTGCGGAGCTTGAGCCGTCATCCGCTCAAGACCGCAGGAGGTAGACGCACGTTGCCGCGCAGGTAGACGCGCGTGCCTGCTAGATGACGCCGAGCTTCACGAGCGCGAAGGCGACCACGGCGACGATGGTCGCCAGCCGCGCGGCCTTCGGGTTGTAGTTCGGGTTCGGCACACGCAGGTTCTTCGCCTGGATCGTCTTCTCGGTGATCCTCATGCGTCGGCGCTCGCGGCGTCGAGTTGGGCGAGACGGGCGCTCGTGTCTGCGCGGTCTAGGAAGGCGTCGAGCCGTGCTGCCTGCTCGGCGTGCGTATCGGGCAGCAGATGGCCGTAGCGGTCGATTGTGAAGCTCACAGAGGCATGGCCCAGATAGGTGCTGATCGCCTTCAAGTCGAGCCCTGCGGCGATGAGGTAGGAGGCGAACGTGTTGCGGGCCTCGTGCAGTCCGATCGGCGCGAGCTTGGCCGTCTCCCATGCGCGCACCGCGCGGTTGTTGACCGTTGAGCTGCTGAGCGGGTTCGTGGCAGACCGGCCGAAGACGAGCCCAACATCGCGGCCCGTAGACATACGGTGCTCCAAGAGCAGATCGCGCAGGCGACCGATCATGGGCACGTCACGGTTGCCGCTGGCGCTCTTCGGCTCGACGCGCCCGGCCTCCTGATCCCAGCTTGCGCGCACGCGAATCAGACAGGACGCTAGGTCGACTTCCTCCCAACGCAAAGCCTTGATCTCGCCATGCCTCAGACCGGCGTAGAATAGAAGGCTGTAGACCAAAGGGCGCGGTCTGCGGCGGGCAGAGCGTCGATTAGCTTGGCCGCTTCATCGGGCGCGGCGATGCGATCTCGCCTGCCCGTGACCTTGCCTGTTTGTAGACCTACGGTCGGGTTGGGCACGTCTCCGGTGGTGAGATACGCGGCATCTCTGTAGATCGCGCGCAACGGATTCAGGGTGTTGCGGATCGTCGATGCGTCGAGCCCGTCAGCTCGCCAGCGGCCGACGAGACGCATGAGATCGCCCTTCGTGACCTCAGCCAGCTTGTGCGCGCCGATCTCGGGCAGGACGCGCAGCCGAAGGCACTGCTAATAGCTGCGGGCGACGCTCGGCTTGTAGGTGGTTTCGTTGCGCGACTGGATCTCGCCGGTACGCGCCTTGGCTAGCCACTGCTCAGCCGCGTCGTTGACCGTGATCTTTGCCGGGGCTCTCAGCGTTCCCGCGTCGCGTGCCGTCTCCATCTTGCGTCGCCACCGCTTCGCTTCGGCCAGCGTGGGGAACGTCTTGCGGACGCGCTTCGCGTCGGCCTTGCTATAGACGCTCGCCTCGTAGCTCGGGCGGCAGTCGCAAGGATCGCCGGTCTTTGACGCGCAGGCGCGCGAGTGTCGCGGGAGGATTCCCTCGGAACCCTTGAGGTTAGGCTTGCGGGGCATGAGCACTCCATTTGCTTGCGCCAAGCCCCCGACCGTTCCAGCGGTGCGGGGGCGCTTTGACGATGAGGTCAAAGCGTACTTCTACGGCCTGCACCACGTAGACAATTGTTGCCGCGCAGTAGACGCGCAGCCCGAAACGGCCAGCAATTGACCGGACCCCGTTCTTCGGTCCACTGACTGCGAGAGTCGAGTGGTCGTAGCGCCCGCCACGCTAGGGGCCAGGCCGGACGGAAGCTCGTCGCGAAGGCGAGCCCGGAGGGCGAGCCGAGCGACGTGCTTCCGTCCGCGCGCGGCGTGTCCCTGGGGGTCAGGCGCCGAGGGTCGCGCCGGTCGCGCCGCCCGCGGCGCGCGGGTCAGCTCGCCGGCGCGCTCCACGAGGTCGCGAATGCGTCCGGGGAGCGGTAGCCCAGGGCGGAGTGGGGATGCTCGCGGTTGTATTCGATGCGCCAGTCCTCGGCGAGGATCTGGGCCTCGGCCAGGCACGAGAACTCTTCGAGGTTCAGCAGCTCGTCACGGACACGGGCGTTGAAGGATTCCGCGAACGGGTTCTGCCACGGCGCGCCCGGCTCGATGTAGCTGGTCGTGACCGACGTGCTGGTGCACCAGTCGCGCAGCGCGTGGGCGGTCAGCTCGGGCCCGTTGTCGCAGCGCACATTCTCCGGGCAGCCGCGCTCGGCGACCAGCGCCTGCAGGGCCGCGACGGTCTGCTCGGCGGTGATGCTGCGATCGACCGCCATCACGAGCGCTTCGCGCGTGAACTCATCGACGATGTTCAGCAGCCGCAGCATCCGCCCGTCGCTGGTCTGGTCGTACTGGTAGTCCAGCGCCCACAGCTGATTGGGGCGCTCGGCCCGCAGCCAGCGGGCCTCAGGATCTCCCGTCCGTCGGCGCTTGCGCGTCTTCTGCGGCACTCGCAGGCCCTCCTCGCGCCACAGGCGCTGCACGCGCTTGCGGTTGACGACATGGCCGTTCTCGCGCAGATGGCCGTGCGCGCGCCGGTACCCCCAGCGCGGCTTGCGGCGAGCGAGATCGCGCAACTCGCGGCGCAGATCGCTGTCCTCGGCCGTCGCCGCGGGCGGCTCGTGACGTTGCGTGGAACGGTGCTGGCCGGCCAATCGGCAGGCCCGACGCTCGCTGTAGTGCAGGCGGTCGCGAAGCATCGCGACCGCCGCACGCCGGCGGGCCGGGCTCAGAAGTTTCCCCGGGCGATCTCCTTGAGGCCGTCGATGTCCAGCGCCTAGTTGGCGACGATCCGCTTCAACCGCTGATTCTCACGCTCAAGCTCCTTGAGGCGCTTGACGTCGTCGGCCTTCATCCCGCCGAACTGGTTGCGCCAGCGGTGATAGGTGTTCTCCGAGACGCCGAGCTCCTTCGCGATCTCAGCGATCGACTTCTGCTCGGCGAGCATCCGGTCGGCATCGCGCAACTTGCGGATGACCTGCTCGGGGGTATGCCTCGTGCGCTTCATCGTGACCGTCCTTGCTCGCCCATCTTCGCGGGCGCATAGAACTCTCACAAGCACCGGACCGAACCACCGGGGTCACGCCACAATGGCGGGCCATTTTGTAGCTACAACGGTTGCACTCACCGGCGTAGACGCGCGAGATCGGCGGCGAGGGGGACTGCGGCGTTGCGCTCGACGAAGCGGTCAAGCTCCGAGACGGGGACAAGAAGGCGTCGACCGATGGAAACGAGACGAAGCTCATCAACCACGTGACGGTCCAGTGAGTCTCGGCTGATCGACAAGCGGCGTGCTGCCTCGTCTAGCGAAACGAGCAGCGGGGCAGGGCGAGGACGCTGGCGCGTTGCGGTCATATCGTCACCGGGCTCATCGGTCACGACTGCGCGAGACTGGCGCGACACGAACGCTCGAGTTCGCATGCGCGACGGCGAAGGCCAGTGCATTGTCGGCGACGTAGTTGGCCCTGAGTTCCGCAGCTCGCGGGGTCTTTGGGCACGGCTGAGAACCGAGATCTCTTATGGAATGGGGGTTTCGGGTGCCGTGGGAGCGCGCAGAGGCGATTTCGCCTAGGTACACGCTTTCGCCAATATCGCTCGTTGGTTCATGTCGCTGTGGTATAAGCGCTAGGTATGTACTTGCGGCGGACGCAGCGACGCACGAAGGATGGCGGCGCGGTCGGGTACCTGCAGCTCGCCCACAACGTCTGGGACCGCGAGTCGCGCCAATCGCGCGTCCGGGTGATCCATAGCTTCGGCCGTGAGGACGAGCTTGACCGCGACGCGATCGTGCGGCTGATCGGGTCGTTGCAGCGCGTGTTGGAGCCCGGGCAGGCGCTGCAAGCCACGGCCGACGATCAGTTGCGCTTCACGGAGTCGCGGCCGATGGGCGGCGCGCTGATGCTCGACGGGCTGTGGGGCCGCCTCGGGATCGACGCCGTCATGAGCGCCTTGCTGGAGGGCCGCCGCCTCGATCCGGGCGCCGAGCGCGTCGTGTTCGCGCTGGTCGCCAACCGGGCGCTGGAGCCGTTGTCGAAGCTCGCCGCGACCGGCTGGGTGCGTGAGCGCGCCTGGATCGACGGCCTCGATGACGTCACGGATGATGCGTGCTATCGCTCGATGGACTGGCTGCTTGAGATCGAGGAGCAGCTCTGTGAGCGCGTGTACTGGCAGACCGCCGACCTGCTGAATCTCGAGGTCGACCTGCTGTTCTTCGACACGACGTCGACGTACTTTGAGACCGACCGCGCCGACGAGCCTGTCGTCGACGACGACGGCGATGTCACGCCCGCGTTTCGGTCTTACGGCCATTCCAAGGATCACCGGCCAGACCTGCCGCAGGTGCGCATCGGGATGGCCGTCACGAGGACGGGGATCCCGGTCCGGGTGTGGTGCTGGCCGGGCAACCAGTCAGAGCAGGAACTCATCCGCCAGGTCAAAGACGACCTGCGCGAATGGAAACTCAGCCGCGTCGTGTGGGTCGCCGATCGCGGCTTTCAGTCCGCTGAGAACCGCCGCTACCTGCAACGCTGCGGCGGGCACTACATCATCGGCGAGAAGCTGCGCGGCGAGTCCAAGGAAGCCGCTGCGGCACTCGCGCGCCAGGGCCGCTACCGCACCGTCGCGGGCAACCTGCAGATCAAGGAAGTCGTGCTGGACGACGGCACGATGCGTGACCGCTTCGTGATCTGTCGCAACCCCGAACAGGCCGAACGTGATCAGCACGTCCGCGACGAGCTGATCGCCCAGCTCCAAGCGCAGATCGCGGGCAGCGACAAGCTCACGCCCGACGACCGCGTCAAGCTGCACGCGCGCGTGAAGACCAAGCGCGGCCTCGCGCGCTTCCTGCGCACCACCGCCACCGGGCTGCTCAGAATCGACCGTGGCGCCGTCAACGCCGAAGCACACCTCGACGGCAAGTACCTCCTGCGCTCAAGCGACCCCACCCTCAGCGCCGAGGACATCGCGCTGGGCTACAAGCAACTGCTACAGGTCGAACGCGGCTGGCGCGACCTGAAAACCACGCTGGACCTGCGCCCCGTCCATCACCGTCGCGAAGACCGCATCCGCGCACACGTCCTGCTCTGCTGGCTCGCCTTGCTGCTCATCCGGATCGTCGAGCACGAAACCAGCGACACCTGGCGCAACGTGCGCAACGAGCTGCAACGCCTGCACCTCGGCACGTTCACCGGCCCCGCCGGCACCTGCCAGCAACGCACCGAGCTCACCACCCGCCAACGAGACCTGCTGCGCACCCTCAAGCTCCCCGAACCCGCGCGCTTCACCCGCCTGGAGCCGGCGCCAGCCCCGGCCGCCCAGGCCACCTAAACGCCCGGCCGGCCCTCACGGCCCGCCTTCGCCGCCCGCCAAGCCGACGCGTCACCCGCGATCAGCCTAGATACACGCCTCAACGCCCGAGAACCCGACGTTCTACCTGCAAAACAGCGGGTTTCGAGTCGAAGTCTGCAACGCTAGCTGCGGAACCCAGGTTGGCGACTCTCCTTCGATCCTGCGCGGTCGAGCCGATCAGTCGGATGTCCACGATGCCACCAAGCCCGACGCGAAGTGCGTATTCCTTGAGCCTTTCGTGCGATACCTCTGGCCCACCCGTGGCGATGACGTGACGATGCAGGTTGCTGCCATCTGGCGCGCAGCCGAGCGTTGAGAGGTAGTGCAGCCAGCGAATACCGGCGCGCTTGAGATTCGAGCGCAGGCGGGTGAAGGCTCGGTTGAAGCCGACGACCTGCATCTCGGGCCTGCTGTTGGTGAGCGTGATGAGCCAAGCGGACAGCCCGTGCTCGGCGGCGTGCTCGAGACCCCGGAGGACGTCCTCTGCGACGTTCTGACGGTTCCTGAGTCGACAGGCCGGACATGTCCACTTGCGACACGGCTTGCCGGTGCGCTTCTTCCAAGAGCACCGCGGTGGGTGCCCTTCGGATGTGCGTACCGATCTATCCGTTGTCTTCCGTGCTCTATCAAGGGAAGAGCGTCGCTTGATCGGCATGAGAAGAGCCCCGTCGCGTGGTCGGACGCCATCGCGCTACGCGGCTTCATGGCCTGGCGTGGGGCAAGCCTCGACTTGGCCGAGGGCAGCCATACGGACGCACTCGCTCACATAGCGGCGTGCGCTCGCGGCACCACCTCGGACGAGTTTCAGCTCCTCCGGGCTGAACCGGACCTTGATCTCACAAGAGCGCGACTGTTCGGCGCGCGGTGCAGCGGTGGAAGACGGCAAGGTTCCATCCTCGTGCTCGGGGGTTTGCGGGCGCGCGGTCTGAGATCCACGACAACCGAAAGCCCGGTTGGCAGCCGATTCGTCCGGTCATGATGCGCCCCGGACCCGCTCTCAGCAACCCCCTATAAGCAGCCTTTTCAGCCAGGCTCAGCCAAACTATTAGCGGTGCTACTGGCCCGTCAGGCGGAGCGTACTTGGCGCGCACGGTGCTTGGCCACGAACGGGTTTGCGCCCATTTCTTCCGGCTCGACCATGCCGTCCACGACGATCTCGACGGCTTCGCGCAGGACGGCAGAGACGCTGCGCTCCTGCGAGGCCGCAAGCATGCGGAGCGCCCGCTTGTGCTCGGTTGGGATCTTGAAGCTCTGCCAGCTGTCGAGATCGTTGGACTGCACGTTGTCAGCTTGACAGCCGCGCCGCAGAAGCTTGGATAGAGCAGCTACCTCATAGCTGGTTCCGCGACAGCGATCAGCCGCCTCCGGGCTTCTGGCGTGACTAGGATCACGCGGCATGACCGATGAGGACGATCAGCCCGACGACTCCGACGTGATCATTGATGGGGAAGTCGAGGACCTGAACGAGGCCAAGGAGGTCATCCCCTACAACTTCGAGATCACGTCGTACGGTGCGGATTACGACGTCGAGGGTCTCGTCAAGCGCATCAAGCGTGGAGACATCATCGTCCCCACGTTCGATCCTGAGATTGAGAAAACGGCATCGGGGATTGTCGGCTTCCAGCGTCGCTACGTCTGGAGGAGGCCGCAGGCTGACCGGTTTGTCGAATCCCTGTTGCTTGGTCTCCCTGTGCCCGGCATCTTCCTCGTGAAGGAGCCAAACGGCTGCCATCTCGTCCTCGACGGGCAGCAGCGACTCAAGACGCTCGAGGGCTTCTACAAGGGCGTCCTCATGGGGAAGGTGTTCAAGCTCGAGACCGTGCAGGATCGGTTCAAGGGGTTGGGATACGAGGATCTGGAAGACGAAGACCGCCGCAGAATCGACGACGCGATCATCCACGCGACTGTCGTTCGGCAGGACACGCCAACCGAGGATCAGGAAAGCGTCTACCTGATCTTCGAGAGACTCAACACCGGAGGCACAAGCCTTCATCCGCAGGAGATCCGCTCGGCGCTCTATCACGGCAAGTTCGCCGGACTCCTGCGGGAGCTGAACGAGGATGCCAACTGGCGCGCGGTCTACGGCAAGCCATCAGAGCGTCTCAAGGATCAGGAAATGATTCTGCGGTTCTTCGCCATGCTCAGCTTTGGATTGAAATACGAGCGACCGATGAAGGTCTTCCTGAACCGATACATGGCGTCCAATCGGGACCTCAGCCTCCAGAGCGACAACGAGCTTGCGTCGGCGTTTGCAGACACGATTGCGGTCATCCGCCAAGCCAAGGGTGATCGCGTGTTCCGCTTGGCTGCCGCGATCAACGCCGCCATCTTCGATTCGGTCATGACCGGCGTCGCTAAGAGGCTTGCCCACGGCCCGATCAAGGACCTTGGGGAGCTTGGCGAAGCCTACGACCGACTCGTGAAGGATGAGGCCTACCTCGCGGCGGTCGGACGCGCTACCGCCGACGAGGACAGCGTCAAGACGCGGCTCGAGAAGGCCGAGGTCGCGTTCGCGGACGTGAGATGAACGGCGCTCGTCGGGAGATCGCGCGCCAGCGCGCCCGACTGGACGACACGTTCATGCGGATCGTGAGCATCGGGGAAGACGCGACGGAGGCCCGCGCGGACTTCGCCAAGTATCTCTGCGTACGCGTGACCTGAGTTCCGCAGCTCGCGGGGTCTTTGGGCACGGCTGAGAACCGAGATCTCTTATGGAATGGGGGTTTCGGGTGCCGTGGGAGCGCGCAGAGTCGATTTCGCCTAGGTACACGCTTTCGCCAATATCGCTCGTTGGTTCATGTCGCTGTGGTATAAGCGCTAGGTATGTACTTGCGGCGGACGCAGCGACGCACGAAGGATGGCGGCGCGGTCGGGTACCTGCAGCTCGCCCACAACGTCTGGGACCGCGAGTCGCGCCAATCGCGCGTCCGGGTGATCCATAGCTTCGGCCGTGAGGACGAGCTTGACCGCGACGCGATCGTGCGGCTGATCGGGTCGTTGCAGCGCGTGTTGGAGCCCGGGCAGGCGCTGCAAGCCACGGCCGACGATCAGTTGCGCTTCACGGAGTCGCGGCCGATGGGCGGCGCGCTGATGCTCGACGGGCTGTGGGGCCGCCTCGGGATCGACGCCGTCATGAGCGCCTTGCTGGAGGGCCGACGCCTCGATCCGGGCGCCGAGCGCGTCGTGTTCGCGCTGGTCGCCAACCGGGCGCTGGAGCCGTTGTCGAAGCTCGCCGCGACCGGCTGGGTGCGTGAGCGCGCCTGGATCGACGGCCTCGATGACGTCACGGATGATGCGTGCTATCGCTCGATGGACTGGCTGCTTGAGATCGAGGAGCAGCTCTGTGAGCGCGTGTACTGGCAGACCGCCGACCTGCTGAATCTCGAGGTCGACCTGCTGTTCTTCGACACGACGTCGACGTACTTTGAGACCGACCGCGCCGACGAGCCTGTCGTCGACGACGACGGCGATGTCACGCCCGCGTTTCGGTCTTACGGCCATTCCAAGGATCACCGGCCAGACCTGCCGCAGGTGCGCATCGGGATGGCCGTCACGAGGACGGGGATCCCGGTCCGGGTGTGGTGCTGGCCGGGCAACCAGTCAGAGCAGGAACTCATCCGCCAGGTCAAAGACGACCTGCGCGAATGGAAACTCAGCCGCGTCGTGTGGGTCGCCGATCGCGGCTTTCAGTCCGCTGAGAATCGCCGCTACCTGCAACGCTGCGGCGGGCACTACATCATCGGCGAGAAGCTGCGCGGCGAGTCCAAGGAAGCCGCTGCGGCACTCGCGCGCCAGGGCCGCTACCGCACCGTCGCGGGCAACCTGCAGATCAAGGAAGTCGTGCTGGACGACGGCACGATGCGTGACCGCTTCGTGATCTGTCGCAACCCCGAACAGGCCGAACGTGATCAGCACGTCCGCGACGAGCTGATCGCCCAGCTCCAAGCGCAGATCGCGGGCAGCGACAAGCTCACGCCCGACGACCGCGTCAAGCTGCACGCGCGCGTGAAGACCAAGCGCGGCCTCGCGCGCTTCCTGCGCACCACCGCCACCGGGCTGCTCAGAATCGACCGTGGCGCCGTCAACGCCGAAGCACACCTCGACGGCAAGTACCTGCTGCGCTCAAGCGACCCCACCCTCAGCGCCGAGGACATCGCGCTGGGCTACAAGCAACTGCTACAGGTCGAACGCGGCTGGCGCGACCTGAAAACCACGCTGGACCTGCGCCCCGTCCATCACCGTCGCGAAGACCGCATCCGCGCACACGTCCTGCTCTGCTGGCTCGCCTTGCTGCTCATCCGGATCGTCGAGCACGAAACCAGCGACACCTGGCGCAACGTGCGCAACGAGCTGCAACGCCTGCACCTCGGCACGTTCACCGGCCCCGCCGGCACCTGCCAGCAACGCACCGAACTCACCACCCGCCAACGAGACCTGCTGCGCACCCTCAAGCTCCCCGAACCCGCGCGCTTCACGCGCCTGGAGCCGGCGCCAGCCCCGGCCGCCCAGGCCACCTAAACGCCCGGCCGGCCCTCACGGCCCGCCTTCGCCGCCCGCCAAGCCGACGCGTCACCCGCGATCAGCCTAGATACACGCCTCAACGCCCGAGAACCCGACGTTCTACCTGCAAAACAGCGGGTTTCGAGTCGAAGTCTGCAACGCTAGCTGCGGAACCCAGGCGTGAGTGGCTACCTCGAAACCTCGATTTGTCTTCTGCTCAAGGAGTTTGCGGCGAGCCAATCAAGTCCTCGAATTGCGCGCTACGTCGTGGCGGATCTCGAGAGATTTCAGAACGCTAAGAAGGGCAAGATCCTCGACTTGTTCGCCAAGTTTGACCCGGACTGGCGCGAAGCTCTCAAGGCGTATCTCGTCGATGAGAAGTCAGACGCGATCGGGACGATCGTGTCCAATCGCCACAAGATCGCGCACGGAGCGGATTCTGATCTCACGTACGTCCGTGTGCGAGAGCACTGGCTAGTGGTCCAGCGGATCGTCGACTTCATCGCCGATCTAGTTGATCCGCCCGCAGGCTCGTGAACGGCCTCGCCGCGACCACTCAACCTCCGACGAGCGTGCGAAGCTAGCGCCGTGTCCGACTCCCTGGCCCAACTCCTCCAGACGGTCGAGCAGCGTCGGCAGACGGTGTCTGCCACGCTGTCCGCCAAGCACCGCTCCGCTCTTGGCCAGTTCTTTACCCCGTTCGGCCCAGCTGGCTTCCTTGCGGGACTGCTGGACCTACCGCAATCAGGCGTCTTCCGCGTGCTCGATCCGGGGGCGGGGGTCGGATCGCTGTCGGCAGCCGTCGTAGCGCGGGTGATCGACGAGTGCCCGGAGCTGGACGTTGAGATCACTGCCTTCGAGCTGGACGAGGCGCTCATACCGCACCTCACGGCGACCCTAGAAGCGTGTGTGACGGTGGCCAAGGCACACGGATGCCGGGTCAGCTTCGACACCCGTCACGCCAACTTCGTCGAGTACGCAACGGGCTGGCTGTTTGAGGAGCCGAGGGAGTTCGACGCGGTGATCGCCAACCCTCCGTACAAGAAGGTGAGTACGAGCAGTCCCGAGCGTGTAGCAGCCGAGACCCGTGGCTTACGCGCGAGCAACCTCTACACGATCTTTACCGGGTTGGCTGTCGATCTTCTGGCGGACCAGGGTCAGATCTCGCTCATCGTGCCGAGATCGTGGGCGAACGGGCCCTACCACGAGCCATTCCGCCGATACCTACTCGACCGAGTCTCGCTCGACTTCCTTCACGTCTACGAGCAGCGCGGCAAGGTCTTCGCTGATGCCGAGGTTCTTCAGGAGAACGTGGTCCTACACGCCATCCGGGGGCGGCGGCAGGTCCAGATGGTGACGTTGTCCACTAGCACCGGTGGCGATGACGAGCGTGTCGAGCGGGTCGTGCCGATCGGGGAGATCCTGCGTCCTGATGACCGACATGCATTCGTGCGCATTCCGGTGGACGCGCGGGCGACGCGGATCGCCGAGCAGATGTCAGAGCTGCCATCGGCCCTCGCCGACCTCGATCTTGCGGTCAGCACGGGCCGCGTCGTCGACTTCAGGGCGAAGGACAACCTTCGGCATGACGTATCTGCGGGTACCGTGCCCCTGATCTATCCCGGCCATCTCCGCGAAGGTGGGATCGTCTGGCCGCTGTCGGGCAGCAAGAAGCCGAACGCATTGCACCGATGCGACGAAACAGAGCCACTCCTACTGCCCAACGAGACGTTCGTCCTGGTCAAGCGGTTCAGCGCCAAAGAGGAACGTCGCCGAGTGGTCGCTGCCGTCTGCGGTCCAGATGATCTCCCAGGCGATGCGGTGGGCTATGAGAACCACCTCAACGTCTACCACCGGCGGAACCGGGGCTTGCCCTTGCTCTTGGCGCTTGGCCTATCGGCCTTCCTGAACTGCACGCTTGTCGACGACTACGTCCGATCGTTCAGCGGTCACACGCAAATCAACGCAACCGACCTGCGGCAGCTGCGGTACCCGAGCGTGGATGAGTTGGTCCGCCTCGGCGGGGCGCTGTCAGCACAGTCATGGCCCGGACAGAGCGAACTTGACGCGATGGTCGCCGACTATCTCCCGACGGTCTCCGAGCCAGTCACTGATCTTCAGGCCGCATGAACGCCGCGCAGACGGCCAAGCTCGCCGAGGCACGTGCCGTGCTGACACAGTTGGGCTTCCCGCGTCCGCAGAGCAACGAGCGATCTGCGCTGGTGCTGCTGTGTTTGCTCGACCTGGGTCCGACGAAGCCGTGGGCCAGAGCGACTGGCGACAAGCTATGGCGGACCCACCAGATCATGCAGTGGTTCCGCGACTACTACGGCAAGGACTACAAGCCCAACTCTCGAGAGACGATACGCCGCCAGACTCTGCATCAGTTCATCGAGGCGGGGCTGGTGCTCTACAACCCCGACGATCCCGGTCGAGCTGTCAACTCCCAGCTCAACTGCTACCAGATTGCTCCGGCGGCTCTGGCGCTTCTCCGAATGCACGACAAGGACGACTTCGGCAGGCGCGTGACGAAGTACCTGACGAGCAGGCCCGGCCTCACGGCCCAACACGCGCGCACGCGCGGCATGAATCAGATCTCAGTCACGCTGGCAGACGGCAGCCCCCTGACGTTGACCGCCGGTGGTCAGAATGTCCTGATCAAGGAGATGGTCGAGAAGTTCTGCCCGCGTTGGACGCCAGGCGGTCGGATCCTCTACGTCGGCGACGCCGGAAAGGACGACCCTCTGTTCGACGAGCAGGGGTTCGAGGATCTAGGAGTGCGACTCGACAAGCACGGCAAGCTTCCAGACCTCGTCGTCTACATGGCCGACCGCGACTGGCTGATCCTCATGGAGGCGGCGAGCAGTCACGGGCCCGTTGACGGCAAGCGACACGTGGAACTGGCCAAGCTCTTCGCCGATTGCACCGCCGGGCTCGTGTACGTCTCGTGCTTCCCATCGCGCGCCGTGATGCGAAGGTTCCTTTCGGACATCTCGTGGGAGACGGAAGTTTGGTGTGCTGAGGATCCCACACACCTGATCCACTTCAACGGCGAGCGATTCCTCGGGCCGCACGGCTGACGTGTCAACTGCCGGTTGACACCTACCCGCCGGAGACGTGCCTACTACAGCGTGACCTGCTCAGAATGGAGGCCCGGACAGGACTTGCCAGGGGGCGTTGCCGCTAACGTTGACGCGCAGGGGAGGGCGCGACCCTGGAAACGCCGATGAACGCTGGCCGGATGGCCGAAGTCGTTACGTCCTCGAAAACCGTTGTAGGGGTAACCCCTCTACCGAGGGTTCGAATCCCTCCCCCTCCGCTGCGAGCTGTGCCGGCCGCTGCGCCGCGGCACCTATCTCTGTTGGGGCCGGCACGCGAGCCTTGACGCCGAGCCTACGCGTCGCGGAGCGGCAGGACGCGGACTCCGGCAGCGGCGCCGAGCGGTCTGAGGTGCGGCAGGTCGTCGGTGAGGACGGTGCCGCCGACGGTCGCGGCGGCCGCGACCACGATCGCGGCGAGCGTTTCGCGCGAGTTCGCCTGAGCCATGATCTCGCCGCTTGATCTCGCGAGTTGCCGATCGCAGTCGATGATCCGGCATACGTTCAGCAGCGGGGCAAGGCGAACCTGTCGCGGACCGTCGCGCCATATCCCGGCGATCGTGGGCGCGGCGACGGCGATATCGACGCCGTCTCGAGCGGCACGGTCGAGCCATGCCGCGGGGGAGCGATCACCCGTTCGATGGTCACTGACACCTTGACGGCCATGCGGAGAGTCCTACCACGTAGGATCCTCGCCGAGGACTCTTCGTGCGAGCCTGCTTCGCGCTCTGCGTGCGTTCAGTCAGCTGCCAGACCTGGTCGATGCGCGCGAGGCGCTCGTCGTCGTGCCTGCCGTCCGGCCGGATACAAGGTGTTGCGTCCGCCTCGAGGCACGCGCTGGCAGCTCTCGAACCGGTGAAGTGCGGCAGGTCGGTCTCAAGCTGCTCGGCGCAGCGGCGGGACTGCGATCAAGTCGCCCATCGATCGCCTGAGATGCCCGATTAGCGAGCCGAGGACGTCATGGTCTGCGCCGACGACGGTCAACTCACATTCGCGGACGATGAGGCGGGCGACCTCGATATCGTCATCCTCGACCCAGCCTCCAAGGTCGACGCCACCGCAACCTGCGTCGTCGAGCCAGGCGTACGCCCATCCGCTGGGGATGTGCTCTCCGATGCATTCGAGCGCGTGGTCTTTCTCCAGCGCTTCGAGGATCTCGCCGTCATCGTGGATGCGCCAGGTCACGCTATGCAGGTCCCGGCGGTCAGGAAGCGGCTCCGCCACGTCGTCTGGGTGAAACTGGAGCAGGATGAGAGCGGCTTGCGCGCGGTTGCTCGGGAGCTCGTCGATGCGCGCGCGCCACCGCCGCCGGTGCTCGCCGTCGAATCTCACACTGAGTCCCCAAGCAGTCGCGATGGAGGTGTTGTGGACGACGCGGGCGACGAGCGTGTCGCCGACGTCGAGCCGCTCGAAACCACCGTCGACGAAGACGGGGACGTGGGTGCCGTGGGTCAGCGATACCAGTTCGATCGTGGCGCCGGACGCAGCAGAGGCGACGTGGTACGCGTCAAGGTGTGCCGCAGTGAGACCACGCGCGATCTCGTGCTCCGTGCTGTCGAGTTCGGCGCTGGCCGCGAATCGGGAGATGAGCGGTGGGCCGCCGTCCGCCGGGGCGAAGTCGCATAGCGCCCACGCCGAGCTCATGCTGCGGCCGGTCCGACCGCGGAGCACTCGCACGAGCGTCGTCTCGCAGCTCGCATCCTCGAGCGTCCCCTCATGCTCGTCCTTGACCCAGTCGATCAACTTGGCGAGAAGCGCGTCGCGATCGCGCAGCTCACCAGCGACAGCGTCCATTCGCGGCAGGCAGCAGCGCTTGAACTTGCTCGTGCTGCCACACGGACAGCGGTCATTGCGGGAGGGCATGACGCGGACGGTAGGGCTGGCACCGGACGTCTCGCCTGTGGCGCGGATGCCATGCTGCTACGCTTTCGTCTACAGAGGTGTGACGTGAGTTCCGAGACGACGACGATCCGAGTTCGACGCGAAACGAGAGATCGCATCAATCGCATGGCTGGGGCGCGCGGCCTGTCAGCCCCAGACCTCATCGGTGTCCTGATCGACCGCGCGGAGGACGAGGAGCTGTTTGCGAACCATGCGACGGCGTATGAGACCTTGAGGACGAATCACCCGGATCTGCTGCGCGAGATCGAGGCGGAGGACGGCGCCTGGGAGCGCTCCGATCTCGCGGCGCCGATCGACGACGCGTGACGCACCCTGCGCAATGCGATGTCTGGCTCGCGCGACTTGATCCCATCGCCGGTCACGAACAGGCTGGCACCCGGCCGGTCGTGGTGATCTCACGCGACGCGTTCAACGCCGCAGGGTGGAGGCTCTGCCTCTGCGTACCCCTCTCGACACGTGATCGGGCATCGCCGCTCCACGTGCAGATCGACGCGCCGGAGGGCGGTGTCCGGGCGACGAGCTATGCACTCGTCGACCAGGTGCGCGCGCTCGACCGCTCGCGGCTCGCGACGCGGTGGGGAGCCGTCGAGCCGGCGACCCATCGTCAGATTGCCGCACTGCTCTTGAGGATCGTCGCCCCGCGCTGACACTCCGCGCTTGCGTTCTCATCGAGCGTCCGCTGCAGGCGCCTGATCCGTCGGCGACCGCAGCGTTCGAGATACGTCCCATCCGGGCCGCTGTCACGCTGGCCCGCAGCGCTGCGCCAGTGTCGCCCCACCACGTCCATCCGTCGTCGCCAGAGCGCCGCAGAAGGGGGATGGCCGCGTTGCGCCCGCGTAGTCTGCCGCGAGCCCCGTAGGCGGCGCACCTGCTCGACACGCCGTCAAGCCGTCCAGGCAGCGTCCAGACGGACTGGCCACGGAGGGTCGTACAGGCGTCCACGCGAGCGGCCAGACGTGACCTGGACGGTCCGTCGAGTCGATGAGGACGGCATGAGGCGATACCTGAACTCCCCCGTCGCACCCGCCGCATCCGCCGCCACCGCGCGCACCCCCCGTCGTCATCTCCTCTCGCTCTCCGTCTTCCTCACCGCGACCCTCGCGTCGCTGACGCTGTCGGCCTCCACCGCGCAGGCCCAGAGCTGCGCCGGCGCCAACGTCCTGCCGGTCCTCTCCGGCGTCCCCGCCGCGAAGGCCGCCACGCTGTGCCTGATCAACCAGGAGCGCGCCGCCGACGGGCTGGCCGCGCTGTCCTCCGAGCCGGCGCTGGAGCGCGCGGCCACCGCCTACTCGCAGGCGATGGTGCAGCGCCGCTTCTTCGGTCACGTGACGCCCGGCGGCGAGACGATCGAGCAGCGCCTGGCCGGCTACTTCGGCTCCGCCGGCGGCGGGGCGATGGGCGAGAACATCGCCTGGGGCGAGCGCACGCTCGCCACGCCCGCCTCGATCGTCCGAAGCTGGATGGCCAGCCCGGGTCACCGCCAGAACATCCTCAGCCCCCGCTTCAAGGAGATCGGCGTCGGCATCGCCCCCGGCTCACCGTCCGGCTCGGTGCCCGCGATCTCCGCGACCTACACGACCGCGTTCGGCGCTCGCAGCGTCCCGACGTCCGCATCGTCCGGTCCGACGGCGACCCGCGTGTCGGCCTCCTCGATGTCCCCGCGGACCGCCCGCGCCCCGAAGGCCAAGCGCATCTCGGCCAAGCGCAAGGCGCAGATCAGCAAGCGCTGCCACCGCGTCGCCAAGCGCACGAAGGCGTCCAGGAAGACCCGCGCCAAGCGCTACGACCGCTGCATGCGCAGGTCCCTGCGCGCCGCCGCTCGCTGAGCGGACCCACCGTCGGACGCGCGACCCGTCGCGCGAGCACAGAAGATCCGCTCACCCCCGCCCCGCGTATCCACGCTCGTGGGGGCCGGGCGGTCTCTCTTCGAGGCGCCGATCGGAACGTCTACGCTGTCCGCAGCCTGTCCTCAGGCCCCGCCGCCCCCAGACGAGAGATCATCACACCGTGACGAAGCTACGCGACATCTACGCCCGCGACGGGCTCACCTTCTCGATCGAGTTCTTCCCTCCGAAGAGCGACCAGGGGATGGAGAACCTCTTCACGGCGGTCGGCGAGCTGAAGAGGCTCGACCCGGCGTTCGTGTCGGTGACCTACGGCGCCGGCGGCTCCACGCAGGAGACCACCCTCAAGGTCGTCAAGCGCCTGCGCTTCGCCGAGAAGCTCGAGGTGATGTGCCACCTGACGATCGTCAACCAGCCCTTCCACCTCGTCAAGGAGGTGCTCGGCGACCTCTGGGGCTGCGAGATCGAGAACATCATCGCCCTGGCCGGCGATCCGCCCGAGGGTCCCACCGCCCCGTGGCGCGCGCATCCCGACGGCTTCCGGACCTCACAGGAGCTGATCGAGGCCGCCAAGCGCGGGCAGAGCGGCTGGTATGACTTCTTCTCGGTCGCGATCGCCGGCTTCCCCGAGGGCCACCCGCGCAGCGAAAGCCGCGAGAGCGACCTGAGCTTCACGAAGGCGAAGGTCGACGCCGGCGCCGACGTGATCATCACGCAGCTGTTCTTCGACAACGAGGACTTCTACCGCTACTCCGACGACCTCAGGGAGATGGGCGTAACGATCCCGATCGTGCCCGGGGTGCTGCCGATCCAGTCCGTCGCCCAGGTGCGTCGCTTCGCGTCGATGTGCGGCGCGAGGATCCCCGAGCGCCTGGCGGCGCTGCTGGCAGAGGTCGAGGACGACGACGAGGCGGCTCTCCAGCTCGGCATCGACTACGCGACCGAGCAGTGCGAGGGCCTCATCGAGTACGGCGTGCCCGGGCTGCACTTCTACTCGCTGAACAAGTCGCGCTCGGTGAGCGCGATCCACGAGAACCTCAACCTCGGCGCGCTGACGCAGGCGCCCGCCTGAGCCGGAGCCTGCGCCGCCCGCCCGCGCTCGCCTACTCGTAGGCGAGCGCCTGCAGGACGTCCAGCCGCGCGGCACGCCGCGCGGGCCACAGCGAGGCGAGCATTCCGGCCGCGGCCGCCGCCGCCATGAGCAGCGCGAGCGTCCCGATCGGGAAGGTGAGGCGAAAGCCCTCCTCCTCCAGCGGGCGACTGATCGCCAGCGCGAACAGCACGCCGAGCACGAGCCCGAGCGAGGCGCCGATCAGCGACGTGATGACCGCCTCCAGGCGCACGATCCGCTTGACCTGCCGGCGTGAGGTGCCGACCGCGCGCAGCAGGCCGAGCTCGCGGGTGCGCTCGAAGATCGACAGCGCCAGCGTGTTGACGATCCCGAACAGCGACACGATCACCGACAGCGCCAGCAGCGCGTAGATCAGGTACAGCAGCTGGTTGACCTGGCCGGCCTGCTCCTCCTTGACCTGCTCGCGGTCCTGCGTCTCGTGGTCGGGGAAGCGGGTCGCGATCAGGCGGTCGACGGCCGCACGGGTGGCCGCCGCCGAGGCGCCGTCGGCGTAGCGCATGAAGACGAACTCGTCGCTGCGCTCGTTGAAGTCGGCGGCCATGCGCGCGTTGGAGACCACGAGACCCCCGCCCAGCAGCCCGAAGTCGCTGCCCTCGTCGAGGATGCCGCGCACCGTGTAGGTCACGCGCCTGCCGGCCGGCGTGAGCAGCGTGATGCGATCGCCGATCGCGGCCCTGCCCTCGTAGCCGGAGTCCGCGAGCACGCCGTCGTCGCCGAGCTGCGCCAGCGTGGCGTCCGAGCCCTCCTTCCACTTCAGCCGGTAGGTCTGCGCGAGCGTCGCGGGATCGATGCCCGACACGCCGGTCGTGTCCTTCGCGCCGGCGACCTTCGCCTCGGAGAAGCGGATCGCGCTGACCGCGGCGACGCCGGGCACGCGGCCGACCGCGTCGGCGACCGCCGGCGGCGTCTCGCCGAAGGACTTGTGCACGACCGACAGGTCGCCGGTGAAGGCGCGATCGACGGCGCCGTCGATCGACCCGCGCAGGCCGGCGGCGAAGATCGAGACGAAGGCGACGAGCGCGACGCCGATCATGAGCGCGGCGGCGGTCACCGCCGTGCGGGCCGGGTTGCGGGTCGCGTTCTCGCGGGCCAGCCGTCCGCTGACCCCGGCGAAGCGCTGCAGCGGCGCGCCGATCACCCACGCCAGCGGGCGCACGAGCTGGGGGCTGAACAGCGCGACGCCGAGGAACACGGCGACCGCGCCGGCGCCGAGCGTCGCCGCCGCGCCGCTGCCCGACGCGCCGCCGAAGAGCCCGTAGCCCAGCACGCCCGCGCCGGCGAGGCACAGCAGCGTCGCGACCACGATCCGCCCGCGGCCGCTGCGCGGCTCGGCGGTCAGCCCTTCGCGCAGCGCGATGACCGGGGCGATCCGGGTGGCCCGCAGCGCGGGGACGATGCTCGCGAGTACCGTCACGAGCACGCCGACGACGAGCGCGACCACGATCGTGCGCGTCTCGACGACCGACGCCGTGGCCGGCAGGTCGGCGCCGACGGCCTTCATCAGCCCGCGCAGCCCGGGCGCCAGCAGCAGCCCGCCGAGCAGCCCGAGCACGGACGCGATCAGGCCGATCAGCCCCGCCTCGAGCACGACCGAGCGCAGCACCTGGCGGCGGCTGGCGCCGAGCGTGCGCAGCAGCGCCAGCTCGCGCGTGCGCTGGGCGACGGTGATCGTGAACGTGTTGTAGATCACGAAGGCGCCGACGAAGAGCGCGATCCCGCCGAAGACGAGCAGCGCGGTGCGGATGAAGCCGAAGGACTGCTCGAGGTCGGCGGTCTGCCGGGCGGCGTCCTGGGCGCCGGTGCGCACCTCGACGCGCTCGCCGCCCAGCGCCGCGGAGACGCTCGCGCGCAGCCGCGCCGGCGCGACGCCGTCCTCGCCGGCGATCGAGATCGTGTCCAGCTCGCCGCGCCGGCCGGCCAGCGCCTGCGCGGTCGGCAGGGTCACGATCGCGGCGGGAAAGCCGGCGACCGTGTCGACGTCGCCGAACGTCGCGCTGCCGACGAGGCGCAAGCGCTGCGCGCCATCGGCGCCGACGGCGGTGACCGTGTCGCCGAGCTTCAGGCCCTCGTCGGCAAACGCCTTGGCCGACAGCGCCAGCTCGCCGGCGGCGCGCGGCGCGCGGCCGCTGACGAACTCGAAGGAGTCCAGCGGCTTGGGCTGATGGGCGAGCACGAAGGTCGTGTTGCCGCCGATCGTCTCGCCCGCGGCGTCGCGCAGCGAGATGTCGTCCTGGATGCCGCCGGCGGCCGTCGTGACGCCGTCGACGGCGCGCACGCGGCTCAGCAGCGCGTCGTCGAGCGGGGCCGGGTCGGTGTAGAAGTCGTCGTCGACCTTGCCCGGCACGACGACGACGTCGGTGCCGGTGTTGGCCTGCGCGAAGACCTCCGAGAAGGACTTGTTGATCGTGTCCGTCAGGACGTAGGTGCCGGCGATCATCGCGACGCCGAGCACGACCGCCATCGCGGTGAGGATCGTGCGCAGCGGCCGCGCACGCAGGCTGCGCAGGGCGACCTTCCTCATGACGTCGCGGAGGGGTTCAGGTCGCCGGCGGTGACGGCCTTCATGACGTCGATGACGTGCTCGGTGCTGAGCGCGGCGCCGTCGTGGGCGACGCGCCCGTCGGCGAGCACGAGCAGCCGGTCGGCGTAGGCCGCCGCGGCGGCGTCGTGGGTCACCATGACGACCGTCTGGTCGAACTCGTCGACCGCGCGGCGCAGCAGCGCGAGCACCTCGGCGGAGGCGTTGGAGTCCAGGTTGCCGGTCGGCTCGTCGGCGAAGACGACAGCGGGCTTCGTGACGAGCGCGCGGGCGATGGCGACGCGCTGCTGCTGGCCGCCGGAGAGCTCCGAGGGCCGGTGGGTGCGGCGGTCGCCGAGGCCGACGGCGCGCACGAGCGACTCGAGCCACTCGGGGCCGGGCTTGCGCCCGGCGATCATCAGCGGCAGCACGAGGTTCTCCTCGGCGGTGAGGACCGGCAGCAGGTTGAAGGCCTGAAAGACGAACCCGACCTTGTCGCGGCGCAGCTCGGTGAGACGGCGGTCGTCGAGGTCGCCGAGGCTGACGCCGTCGAGCGTGACGCTGCCCGACGTCGGCGTGTCGAGCCCTGCCATGAGGTGCATGAGCGTCGACTTGCCCGAGCCCGAGGCGCCCATGATCGCGGTCAGCTCGCCGCGCCGGATGTCGACGCTGACTCCGGCGAGCGCGTCGACGGCGGCGGCGCCCGTGCCGAAGCGGCGGTGCAGATCTGTGGTTGCGACGATGGTGGCCTCGGTCATGCGATCAGCATGCAGCACGCCGCCCCGGGCAGTCCATCGGGGATGTTCCCTAGGGAACCGGGGTCAGACCGCGGCCGGCTCGGCCAGATGCGGGTACAGCGGGTAGCGCTCGGCCAGCGCGCGGGTGCGTTCTGACAGTGCCGCGACGTCGGCATCCTCGAAGGGGCCGGTCAGCGCCTCGCCCATGACCCTGCCGATCTCGCGGAAGTCGTCGGCCTGCAGGCCGCGGGTCGCCATCGCCGACGTGCCGATCCGCAGGCCCGAGGTGATCATCGCCGGGCGCGGGTCGTTGGGCACGGCGTTGCGGTTGACCGTGATGCCGATCCGGTCCAAGCGCTCCTCGGCGTCGGGACCGGCGAGCTCGGAGCCGCGCAGGTCGGCGAGCACGAGGTGCACGTCGGTGCCTGCGGTCAGGACGTTGACGCCCGCGCTCATGAGCTCCTCGGCGACGACCTCGGCGCCGGCACGCGTGCGCCGCTGGCGCTCGCGGAACAGCTCGGTGCCCGCGATCTTCAGCGACACGGCCTTGCCGGCGATGACGTGCATGAGCGGCCCGCCCTGCTGGCCCGGGAAGACCGCGGTGTTGATCTTCTTGGCGAATTCCTCGCGGCACAGGATCATGCCGCCGCGCGCACCGCCGATCGTCTTGTGGATCGTCGTCGTGACGACGTCGGCGTGGGGGACCGGGCTGGGGTGCTCGCCGGCGGCGACGAGCCCCGCGAAGTGGGCCATGTCGACCATGAGGTAGGCGCCGACGGAGTCGGCGATCTCGCGGAAGCGGGCGAAGTCGAGCTGGCGCGGATAGGCAGACCAGCCGCCGAGGATGAGCTTGGGCCTGGTCTCCTCGGCGAGGCGGGCGAGCGCGTCCATGTCGACGCGCGAGTCCTCGTCGCGCACGCCGTAGGCGACGATCTCGTAGAGCTTGCCCGAGAAGTTGAGCTTCATGCCGTGCGTGAGATGACCGCCGTGGTCCAGGCGCATGCCGAGGATCCGATCGCCGGGATCGAGCAGCGCCATCATCGCCGAGGCGTTGGCGGAGGCGCCGCCGTTGGGCTGGACGTTGACGGCCTCGGCCCCGAAGACGTCCTTCGCGCGCTGGATCGCGAGCGTCTCGACCTCGTCGACGAACTCGCAGCCGCCGTAGTAGCGCCGGCCGGGCAGGCCCTCGGCGTACTTGTTGGTCAGCGTCGAGCCCTGGCAGTCCATGACCGCCTGCGGGACGAAGTTCTCCGAGGCGATCATCTCGAGCGTCGTCTCCTGACGGCGCGTCTCGTCGCGCAGCAGCTGCGCGATCTCGGGATCGACCTCGCCGACAGGCTTGGTGAAGTAGTCCGGCCCCAGATCGGTCATGCCGCTGACGGTAGCAACGCCCTCCGCCGGGACGGGCTATCCCAGCGGGGTGAGGAGGGCGCGGCCGGCAAAGCCGACGTTGCGCCCGAGCGCGATCAGGAACTGCTTGCGCAGGAAGGCGTTGTCGCCGATCGCGCTGAGGATCTGCGCCTGCGTCCACGCGTTGTCGCGGGCGCGGGCGACGCTCCAGTTGGCGACCATGTCGTCGACGCGGCCCGCGGCCTTGTCGATGTCCTTGACGATGCCCGTCGTGAAGCGGTCCTTGATCTCGTCCTGGACGCGGTTGAGCAGCCCGTTGACCGCGAGGTAGTCGTGGTGCTGCGGCGTGTCGTGGTCCAGCCCGCAGCCGAACTCCTTCGTCGTCGTGACGAGCGCGAGCACGAGGTCGTGGTTGATGTGCGCGTTCATCCCGGCGATCGCGAACTGCAGCGGCGCGATGCCCGTCTTCTCGCGCGCCTCGAACAGCGGCGCCCAGGCGCGTGGGATCTCCCGGCCGGCCGCGACATCGTCGACCGCGTCGAAGTAGAGATCGGCGAAGACGACGTCCAGGCGCGAGATGAACGCGGGGTCCTGGTAGCCCGCGCCGCTGGCCGACTCGTCGGCGACCCCGCGCGTCACCGCGAGGTACAGCTCGTTGAAGCGCCGCACGCCGTCGTTCTCGGGCAGCGGCGCGGCGATCGCGTCCATCCGCGCGGCGACGGCCACGATCGCGTCGACGTCGTTCGCGCTTGCCCCCACGCGGCGGACTGTAGTGGGCCAGGCGTCGGGGCGAGCCGTGTCGAACGGGAGCGGCGCGACGCGCGCGCCATGGCTACCCTGCGAAACACCGGCGGATCATCCACTCGGCCGGAGCGCCTCGGCGCTCAGCCCGGCAACGCGCACGGCCCTCGGGCCGGCGGCCAGTCCAGGCGGTCGGGAGTGTCTAGACCGCCCCAGGTCGAAACACAACCTGGGGACATCGCAGTTCAGCGGTGATCTATGACCGGCGCGGCCCGGGGCGGGCCAGCAGGCCCGTCCCGCCGCATTTGAAGGCGCCGGTGACTCGGCGTAGGATCGCCGCGGGCCCATGTCCGCTGGCCACCCCGCCGACCCGCCTGATCGCCTGACCGAGCTGCGCAGCTCGGCGAAGGGCTGGCACGGCATCCAGCTCGCGGCGCTCGGCTTCATCGGGCTGTGCGGCGTCATCCACACCGGCGACGGCGCCGATCCGCGGGCGCTGCAGGTGCTGTCGGGGATCCTCGTGCTCGTCGCGTTCGGCCTGGCCTGCGGCGGGATCTACCTCGTGGGACGCGCGGCCTGGCCGCTGTATGGCGGCGAGCCGGTGGTCGCCGGCGGCCGCGACGACCGCGAACGTCGCGACGACCACGACGACGGCGCGGCGATCGCGATCGCGAGCCGGCAGCTCACGCGCGGTCTGCTGCTGACGTTTCTCTCGATCGCGGCCCTGGCGCTCGCGACGGCGACGTCGTGGTGGCCGAACGACGAGGCCGGCGGCGGCGCCGCGAGCGACGCCGTCCAGGTCCAGACCGACGACGGCCGCACCGCGTGCGGCGAGTTGACGGCCGTGTCGCAGCCGGGCACGCTGCGGATCCTCAGCGACGGCCAGCCGGTCATCGTCGCGCTCGATACGGTGGCGAGCGTGCAGCCGGTCGGCGGCTGCTGAACTACTCCGCGGTGACGCCGTGCTTGCGCAGGTAGTCGAGGTAAAGCGGGCGCAGCAGCTCGGCCACCTCGCCCTCACCGGCGTCGGTGACGTCGTCGATGTGCGCGCGCAGGGTGAGGGCATCGGCCTCGGCCTCGTCGATCTCGCCGGCGGCGGCCTCGGCGACCGGGAGCGCCTTCATCAGCCGGATGAAGAACGCGATGTCGAGGTGGCGCAGGGCGTAGCGCACCGCGCGGTCGTGCAGCTCCTTCGAGGAGAGCGCGTCGAGCCGGTCGTCGTCGGACATGCGCCTAGGCTACGGGCTCCGGCGAGCATCGGCGGTCCGCCGATGTGATGTGATGGCCGCCATGCTCAGCTCCCTTCGCGCGCCCGCCGCGCTGCTCGCCACCGTCGTCGTGCTGCTGCTGGCGGGCTGCGGCGGCTCCGACGACGACGGCGCGAGCGCCGCTACGACGACGACGACGTCCGCCTTCGAGCTCGGGCCCGCGTTTGACTCCATCGCCGAGCTGCCGGGCGCGCTGAAGACGCCGCCGCCGTGGCCCAAGAACACCGACCGGCTGCAGCAGCGCCTGCGCGCGATCGGCCTGCAGCCGCTCACCGCGGAGGGGCAGGTCCTGCACACCCATCAGCACCTCGACATCTTCGTCGATGGCAAGTCGGTCGAGGTCCCCGGGGACCTCGGCATCGGCGATCGGTTCATCTCCGATCTGCACACGCATGCCTCCTATCCGGCCGGGATCATCCACGTCGAGTCGCCGACGACCCAGCGCTTCAGCCTCGGCCAGTTCTTCGCCGTGTGGGGCGTCCCGCTCAGCGCGACGGGCATCGGCGGCCTGCGCGAATCGGGCGCCAAGCAGCTGAAGGCGTGGGTCAACGGCAAGCCGGTGGCGGCCGATCCGACGCGGATCGTGCTCGACGAGCGCCAGCAGATCACGATCGCCTACGGCACGCCGGCGCAGGAGCCCAAGCCGGTGCCCGCGAGCTACGACTGGCCCGAAGGGCTCTGATCCGCGCAACCATCCGGGCCGCGCCACGTTGCTGCGGGCATGATCCCCGTACGTCTCGTGCGCCTCGCCCTCGCCGGTCTGCTCGGCGTGGCCCTCGTCTGCGTCGGCGGGTCTGCCGCATCCGCGACCGCTGCGAAGCACAAGCCCCGCTCGACCTGCCAGCAGCTCGCCAAGAGCCACGAGGACCTCGCGCGATCGCCCAAGCTCGTGACGGTCATGGTCGGTGGCGACGAGACCGGGCGCATCGGCGCCTGTGTCCTTCCGCGCGGAAAGGTGCGCAGCCTCGCGTCGTGGGATGACGGGCTGTCGCGCGACTGGGCCTCGGTGGTCAGGACGGCCGGCACGTGGGTGCTCGTCGAGGAGGGCCACGGCGATCAGTACGGCGGCACCAGCCGCTCGCTGACGCGCCACGACGTGCGCTCAGGCCGGCAGCTGGCGCTCAGCGGCTACGGCTGCCAGATCGACCTGGGCAGCGGTCGCAGCTGCCCGGACGGCACGAGCTACGACGACGTCGTGCTGGCCTCCAGCGGCATGGGCGCCTACGAGGTGACCGACCTCGCGACGGCGGCCACCACGCTGGAGGTGTTCACCCCCGCCGGCGCGTTCACGAAGCTCGCCGACGGGGCGGTCGAGGCGCTGCGGATCACGCGCACGCAGGTCGTGTGGAGACAGGACGGCGTCGTGCACCGCGCGCCGCTGCCGGCGGGCTGACCGACCGCCAGATCTAGATGACGACGTTCCAGGGCTCGACCCGGTGCCCCGTGACGATGCCGCCCGCGACGTAGGGATCGCCGGCGACGAACTCGTCGACCAGCGTGGGATCGTCGACGAGGAAGACGAACAGCGCGCTGCTGGGCGGGTCGCCGAGCGCGCCCGCCATCACGATCAGCCGGCGGTCCTTCCAGAGCCGGGCGTGGGCGAGGTGGTCCTGGCGATACGGCGCGCGCTTGGTGAGGACGTCCTCGACGTAGTCGTAGAAGAGGCAGTAGTGGCTGGGCGGCTCGCTCATGACGATGGCTCCTCGTGTCACGCCGGCTCGGTCGGCGGCACCCAGCCACCGAACGCGCGCTCGAGCTCGAGCGCGACCGCGACGGCGAGATGGTCGTTGTCCGGCCCGGCGGCCGCCTGCACGCCGAGCGGCAGGCCGTGCTTGTTGAGCCCGAGCGGGATCTGCGCAACCGGCGTGCCGGCGAGGTTGAAGACCGCGGTCGTCGTCAGCAGCCACGGCTTGCCGACCGTCTGGCCGTGGCGCGGCGCGACCCGTGGGTGGGTCGGATGCAGCAGCACGCCATCGCCGATCACCCCGGCCACCTCGTCGGCGAAGGCCTGGCGCGCGGCGGACGCCTTCTTCATCCGGCCCTGCGGCATCTTGCCCGTCAGCCACTCGCTCATCAGCAGCAGGCGCAGCGCGCGCGTGTGCGGCCCCTTGCGCCGCAGCCCGGCGCGCAGGTTCACCGCGGTCGAGCCCTCGGCGACGATGAGCTCGGCGACGCTGACGCCGGCCTCGAGCTTGAGCACGGCGAGGTAGAGCTCGAGCGCCTTCTTCATCGACTTCAGCGAGGTCGTCTCGACGATCGCGCCGGCCGACTCGAGCGCCTCGGCGGCGCGCATCCGCGCGGCGCGCAGCTCGCGGCTGACGTTGATGTACGACGTGCCCTCGCTGAGCAGGATCCTCATGCCCTCGATGGAGACGTCGGCCGGGTCGCCGAGCTGCACGTCGCGCACGTACGGGTCGATTCCGTCCTGGCCGGCGATGACCTCGAGCATCGGCCAGAGGTCCTCGGCGCGGCGGACGATCGGCCCGATCGTGAGCATCTGCGCGGCGATCTCGGTGTGCGTCGTCGGAAACTGGCCGGTGCTCGGCACGACGCCGGGCGAGGGCTTGAGGCCGAAGACGCCGTTGAAGAACGCGGGCAGGCGGATCGAGCCGCCGATGTCGGCGCCGAGGCCGAGCGGCGAGCCGCCCGAGCCGACGACGGCGCCCTCGCCACCGGACGATCCGCCGGCGGTGCGCTTGGCGCTGTAGGCGTTGTTCGTGCGGCCGTACTGGCGGTTCTCGGTTTCGATCCAGAGGCACAGCTCGGGCGTGTTGGTGACGCCGAGCGGGATCGCCCCGGCGTCGATCATGCGCTGGACGGTCGGCGCGTTCTCCGTGCTGCGGTACTGGTTGCGCGAGACGAGGCCGGCGCAGTTGGGCATCCCCGCCATCGCGATCGATTCCTTGATCGTGCAGGGAACGCCGTGGAAGGGCGGCAGCTCGTCGGGGTCTGCGGTCGCGGCGACGAGGGCGTCGGCATCGTCGGCATCGGCGCGGGCGGCGTCGAAGCGGTCGACGACGACGGCGTTGATGCGCTCCTGCGTGTGCTCGATGCGCTCGATGTGTGCCTCGACGATGTCGCGGGAGCTCGTCTCACGCGTGCGGATCGCGTGGGCGAGGTCCGTTGCGGAGCGTTCGGTCAGCGGTTGGCTTGGAGCGAGGACGGCCATCGGGCCAATCTACAAGCCCGCCTGCGCAAGCGGGCGCGTGCGCGCTCGCTCGCCAGACGCCGGGCCGGGCGCATCGCGCATGGGTACGATCACGTTCATGCAAGGCGACCAGCCGGCGGAAGGCCGGCCTGACGGCCGACATCAGGACGCCGCGGGCGCCGGCCAGAACGGGCGTCTGACACGGTTCGCCGATCTCATCGTCGGTTTCGCCGCCAACGTCCAGCCGGGCCAGATCGTGGCGATCTCGACCGAGCCGGGCAAGCTCGCACTGACGCGCGCCGTCGCCGACAGCGCCTATCGCGCCGGGGCGAAGTTCGTCGACGTCGTCATGTTCGACCTGCACGTCAAGCGCTCGCGGATCCTGCACGCCGCCGAGGACACGCTGGACTACGTGCCGCCGTGGTACGGCGAGCGCGTGCTCGCGCTCGGCGAGGCGCGGGCGGCGCGGGTCGGCCTGACCGGGCCGTCGATGCCGGGCCTGCTCAGCGACCTCGACCCGGCGCGCGCCGGCCGCGACCAGCTGCCGTTCCTGCGCGAGTCCGCGCACGTCGTCAACGCGCGCACGACGAACTGGACCGCGGTGCCGTGCCCGACGCTGCCCTGGGCCGAGCTCGTCTTCCCCGACGACCCGCCCGAGGTCGCGCTCGAGCGCCTCTGGGAGCAGGTCGAGCACATCTGCCGGCTCGACGAGGCCGATCCCGTGGCGGCGTGGCGCGAGCGCCAGGACGTGCTCAGCGGCGTCGCCGAACGGCTGACGTCGCACCGCTTCGACGCGCTGCACTTCGAGGGACCGGGAACCGATCTGCGCGTCGGCCTGCTGCCCAGCTCACGCTGGATCTCGGCGCGCTTTCAGACCGTCGACGAGATCGAGCACATGCCCAACCTCCCCTCGGAGGAGATCTTCACGACGCCCGACCCGCAGCGCGTCGAGGGGGTCGTGCGCTCGACGAAGCCGCTCGTCGCCGGCGGCACGATCATCCGCGGGCTGCGCGCCCGCTTCGAGGGCGGCGTCGCGGTGTCGATCGAGGCCGACGAGGGCGGCGAGCTGCTCGCCCGCTACGCCGCGCTCGACGCGGGCGCCTCGCGCCTGGGCGAGGTCGCCCTGGTCGACGGCGAAGGCCGGATCGGCCCGCTGGACACGGTCTTCTACGACACGCTCATCGACGAGAATGCCGCCTCCCACGTCGCGCTCGGCTCGGCCTACGAGTTCACCGTGGGCGAAGCGGATCTCGAGGCCATCAACCGCTCCCAGATCCACATCGACTTCATGATCGGCTCGCCCGAGGTCGACGTCACCGGCGTGGCGAGCGACGGCGAGCGCGTGCCGGTGCTGCGCGGCGGGGCCTGGCAGATCTGACGGCGCATCGGCCGCGAGGTGCGCGCCCGAGCGCGGTAGCCTGAGCGGCCTCGGAGAGGTGCCGGAGCGGCTGAACGGGCACGACTGGAAATCGTGTGTGGGCTACAACCCACCGAGGGTTCGAATCCCTCCCTCTC
>CAWGTK010000007.1:0-91249 GCA_963825485.1 uncultured Actinomycetes bacterium | reverse complement strand
CGATCGGCCGCCCGCGCGAGTGGATCTCGAAGTGCAGGTGGCAGCCGATCGAGCGCGCGTTGCCGGTCGCGCCGATGCTGCCGATCCGCTGCCCGGTGGCGACGCGGTCGCCCACGCGCAGCCGCGTCGTGTGCTTCATGTGCGTGTACCAGTAGTCGCGTCGCGTGCGCTCGCCGCGGACGATCACGAAGTTGCCGTAGAGGACGGGGTCGTAGCCGGCGCGCACGACGACGCCTCCGCGGGCGGCGACGAGCGGCGTCCCGCACGGCGCGTTGACGTCGAAGCCCTCGTGCGTGCGCCCGCCGTTGCGCGCGACGCCGAACGCTGCCGATCGGCCCCGCGGTCGGCGTGCCGGCCGCGGATCGGATAGGTGTGGCTGCGCAGCGTGAACGTCCCGCCGCGGCGCACGCGGCCGTCGGCGCCGCGGATGCGAATGCGGTAGCTGCCCGTCCGGCGCGACCTTCCCGCCGCCGGTCAGCCCGTCCCACTCGACGCGCTGCGCGGTGCCCGGCACCGCCGCGGGCGCCAGCAGGCGCCGCACCGGCTGGTCGGTCGCGTCGCGCACGATGTCGACCTGCAGCGCCATCGGCTCCGGCGCGGCGAGGCTGAACGTGATCGCGACCGGGCGGCCCGCGAAGTACGCGTGGCGCGGGCTGACCTGCGCGCCGAGGATCCTGAACTCCGGTGGCGGCGGCGGCGGGTCCGGCGGGCCCGACGCGGATCCGGCGACGACCGCGGCCGGAACGAGCACGGCGACCGCGGCGAGCGCGAGCAGCCCGCGCGGCCGCAGAGCTACCCCTCGCCGCCGGCCGCGCGGCGCTCCGACGGCCCCTCGAGCTCGAGCACGTCGAAGGACCACAGCTCGCTCGACGTCCCGACCGGCCCGCCCGTGCGGTGCTGCGCGTGGCCGGCCTTGAAGTCCGGGCCGTTCAGCCAGCCCTGCGAAGTCCTCCTCCGAGCGCCAGCGCGTGACGACGAGGCAGACCTCGCGGTCGTCGTTGGGGCGCAGCAGCTCGAAGGCCTCGAAGCCCTCCGCGCTCGACACGCGGCCGGCGCGCGCGGCGAAGCGCTGCGCGAAGTCCTCGAAGCGCTCGCGCGGAACGGTGATCGCGTTGATCTTGACGACGCTCATGCCGGCGGCAGCGTGCCGTACTGCTTGCGCGACAGCAGCCCGCCGCCGGGGCCGAGCAGCTCGACGAGGTCGCCGGCGTCGTCCCAGACCTCGACGTTGCGGCAGGCGTAGTAGCTCGAGCCGCGCCGCACGGCGCTCTTGTGCCCGCTGCGACAGCCGGTGATGACCTTCAGCCGCGCGCCGCGCTTGAGCTTCGTGGAGCGGAGCTTCAGGACGTGGTCGGTGCTGTCGCGCAGCGCGTAGTTCTTCAGGTTGACGGTCTTGCCGGCGAGGTTGCGGATCGTGACGGACTCCTTGCCGGCCGCGCCCGCGCCGCTGACCTTCGTGATCTGCAGCTTCGCGCCGCCGCGCTTGCCCTTGCACTTGCCGTCGCTCCAGCGCTTGAGCTCGCGGTTGATCGCGGTGCGGATGCCCTTGCCGTAGATGTCGATGTCGGCCGAGATCTGCGCGCGCGCGTTGTTGAGCTGGTTCTTCGTGAACCGGCACGGCGTGAGCTTGTCGTCGCGAGCGTGGTCGCGGATCATCGCGGAGAGGTCCGCGGCGGGGGTCGCGGCGGCGGTGGGCGCCAGTACGGCGGCGGCCACGAGCAGGGCGGCGAGCCCGAGAAGTGGAAGTTTCACGGGCGCGAGTATGACGAACCGGGGTGGCCCGGCCACCCCGCTGGCGGGCAGCCGTCGGGTCAGCAGGCCGCCGCGCCGCGCGGGGCCGGACGCCGCCTCCTCGAGGCCGGAGCGCAGCTTCTCGACGCCGAGCCGGATGCGGCCCTTGATCGTGCCCAGCGGCGCGTCGGCGTGGGTCGCGATCTCGGAGTGCGTCATGTCGCCGAAGTACGCGAGGAACACCGCCTCCTGCTGGGCCATCGGCAGCTCGGCGATCAGCGAGAGCACGAGCGCGCGGTCGGGAGCCGGCCGGCTCGGCGTCGGCCGCCCCGCGCAGCTGGCCGGCGCCGTCGTCGAACGGCCTCGACCTCGACCGGGCGGGCGGAGGCACGGCGCCACGCGTCGATCGCGCGGTTGCGCACCATGCTCGACAGCCAGGCGCTCACGCTGCCGGCGCCGGGCTTGTACGCGTGGGCCCCGCGCCAGAGCGAGATGAAGGCCTCCTGCGCCACCTCCTCGGCGAGCTCCCGGCTGGCGCAGAGCTTGCGGGCCAGCATGAGGGCCCGGCGGCCGTGACGGCGGTAGAGCTCGTCGAACGCGGCGGTGTCGCCGTCGGCGACGCGGGCCATGAGCACGGCGTCGGAGGCGGTCGCGGTGACGCCGTAGCGGGGCGCGGCGGTGCTGGTGGCGGTGGCGCTGGAGGTGGTCATGCGCCACACTGTACAGTGCTTGCATAAGGTTTGTCAAAGGTTAGTACAAGCTGCGATACTGCGGCCGTGACCGAGCCCGGAGACCGCTGGCGGATCAAGGAGTTCGCGGCCGCGCGTCGGCGTGCAGGAGCAGACCCTGCGCGCCTGGGAGCGCCGCTACCACCTCCTCCAGCCGGAGCGCTGCGCGGGCGGCTATCGCCTGTACTCGCCGCGGCCGACGAGCGCCGCATCCGCGCGATGCAGGCGCACATGGCGCGCGGCATCGCGGCGGCGCAGGCCGCCGCCCTCGCGGTCGCCGAGTCGACGCGCGAGATCGTGGCGCCCGCCGCAGCCCGGCGCGCTGATCGACGCGCTCATCGCCGCCGCCGAGGCGTTCGACGCCACGCGCTTCGACGCCCTGCTCGACGCGGGCTTCGAGCGCGGGACGGTCGCCGGGATCCGCGACGTCGTCCTGCCCATCCTCGTCGAGATCGGCCTGCGCTGGGAGCGCAACGAGCTCAGGTCGGCGACGAGCACTTCGCCAGCCACCTCCTCGAGCGCCGCCTGCTGGGCATGGCGCACGGGCTGGGAGGCCGGCCGCGGCCCGCTCGCCCTGCTCGCCTGCCCGCCCGGCGAGCGCCACACGCTCGGCCTCGTCTGCTTCGGCCTCGCTGCTCGCCGACCGCGGCTGGCGGATCGCCTACCTCGGCGCCGACACGCCGCTCGACCAGATCGCCGACATGAGCGCGTCGCTCAGACCCGGCCGCCGTCGTGCTCTGCTCGCTGCGACCCGCAGCGCACCTGCGAGCGACGCCGCCGCGATCGCCGAGCTCGGCCGCCGGCACCACACGATCCTCGGCGGCCGCGACGTGACCGCCGCGCTGGCCGAGCGGCTCGGCGTCCATCGCGCCGACGGCGATCCGCTGGCCACGGCGCAGGCGCTCGCCGAGCGCCCGCCGCGCCGCGCCGGCGCGCGCCGCCGCGCCCTGACGCCGGACTCAGGCGCGCTCGAGCAGCGCGAACCCGTGCGGCTCGGCGAGCTCGTCGCACGGCGCGGCGCCGGCGACGCGCCGTGCGCGCCGGCCGCTCAGCACGTCGCGATACTCGCCCGCCGGCAGCTCGATCGCGACGCCCTCCGCCGCCGGCCGCGCAGCGCCACGACGACGACGACCTCGGCGCCGTCGCCGCGGCTGAACGCCACGACGTCCGGCCCCGCCTCGATCGGCGTGTACGCCCCGCCGGCGCCGAACACCTCCGGCCGCCGCGCGCGCAGCTCCAGCGCGCGCGAGATGACGTGCAGCTTCATCGTCTCGCGCGTCGGCTCGGCGCCGCCCTGCAGCGCCGCGAGCGCCGCGCGCCGCGCGTCCCAGTCGACCGGCCGGCGGTTGTCGGGATCGACGAGCGAGAGGTCGATGAGCTCGTCGCCCTGGTAGACGTCGGGCACGCCGGGGACGGTGAGCTTGAGCAGCAGCTGGCCGAGCGCCGAGCGCTCGCCGGCCGCCGCCACCTCCGCCACGAACGGCTCGAAGGACTCGACGAACGGCTCGTGCGTCAGCAGCGCGACGGCGAAGCGCTTGACGCGCTCCTCCCAGTCGTGGTCCTGCTCGACCCAGTTCGTGTTGCGCTTGGCCTCGCGCAGCGCCTTCTCGATGTAGCCCTCCAGCCGCTCGGGCGTGATCGGCCACACGCCGACGAGCGTCTGGAAGATGAAGTAGCGCTCCTGGCCGTCCGGCGCGCCGTCGACGACGAGCTCGTCGGTGAGCTCATACCAGCGCCGCACGCACGTCGCCCAGCCCTCGGCCATCGCGCTCAGCGCGCCGATCCGCGCCCGCGCGTCGCCCGAGCGCTTCGTGTCGTGCGTCTGCGTGACGAGCAGGTTCTCGGGAAAGCGCCGCGCGCGCTCGAGCGTTGCCGGCGTGGAAGTCGTCGACCGACACGCCCCAGCGGCCCGGATCGCCGCCGACGTCGTTGAGCGCCAGCAGCCGCACGTAGCGATAGAACGCCGTGTCCTCGATCCCCTTCGCGGTCACCGGCGGCGAGGTCTGCTGAAAGCGCGAGACGAACTCCTCCGGCGCGCCCTCGAACAGGTCCGGGCGCCCGGCCGCCGCCAGCGCGGCGCGATCGGCGTCCTCGAAGACGCCGTCGCGCACGTACGTGCGGTAGACCGGCAGCCGCGCGAGCGCCTCCTCCAGCTCGCCCGGATCGTGGATCGCGCGCAGGCGCTGGACCTCGCGATGAAACGTCCCGCGCGCCTGCTCGAGCTGCGCCTCCAGCGCGACCTCCGTCGAACGCCCGCCCCTCGCCGGTCAGCTCGAACGCGAGCTGCGTCAGGCACGCCTCGCCGGCCGGATCGACGAACAGCCCCTGCACGTCGTTGAGGAACTCGTAGCCGACGGTCCCGCTGACGGGCCAGTCGCGCAGCGCCTCGCCGGGATGCGAGGATCTTCTCGACCCAGACGCGCTCGGCGCCGGCGCCGGCCAGCCGCTCGAGGTAGCCGGCCGGGTCGGCGAGCCCGTCGGGATGGTCGATCCGCAGCCCCTCGATGACGCCGTCGGCCAGCAGCGACAGCACCTTGCGGTGCGTCAGCTCGAAGACCTCGGGATCCTCGACGCGCACGCCGGCGAGGTCGTCGATGTCGAAGAAGCGCCGGTAGTGCCCGGTCTCGGGGTCGACGTCGAACACCCGCAGGCGCTCCTGCTCGTCGGCCCACCAGCGGTTCTCGTCGCCGGTCCCCATGTGGTTGGGGACGATGTCGAGGATGATCCCGAGGCCGGCCTGCGCCAGCGCGCGCAGGCCCTCCTCCCCGCCCAGCGACTCCGAGACCCGCGTCGGGTCGACGACGTCGTAGCCGTGCGTCGAGCCCGAGCGCGCCTGCAGCGACGGCGACAGGTACAGGTGGCTGATGCCCAGCGCGCGCAGATAGGGCACGAGCGCCTGCACGTCGGCGAAGCGCATCTGCGGCCCGAGCTGCAGCCGGTAGGTGGCGCGCAGCTCGCTCACGCACTGCGCGGGGTCCACGCGCAGCACGGTCACCGAGCGCGCCTTGACCTCGTGCGGCTCGCGCGTGCCGGTCGTGATCGCGCCCGGCGCGGCGTTCGGGTCGGCGGTGCTGAGCTCCAGCGCCCACGACTTGCCGAAGCGGCGGCCCGGGAGCATGAACGTCATGTCCTCGTGATGGCCGTTGATGAGCAGCAGGAAGGAGTCGTCGACGATCTGCTCGCCGTGGCGGCCGCGATAGGGGAACTCCTGGCCGTTGAGAAACAGGCCGATGACGTGCCCGTTCTGCTGCCAGTCGCGCTGCGTCATGCGCCGCCCGTCGGGCCGAAACCACCACGCGTCGGGCAGCCCCTGCCCGGCCGCGCCGGTCGCGTCGCCGGTGAGGAAGTGGCGGCGGCGGAACACCGGGTGGTCGTGGCGCAGCCGGATGAGCCGCTTCGTGAACTCCTGCAGCGCCGCGCCGCGCTCGTCGATGTCCCAGTCAAACCACGAGATCTCGTTGTCCTGGCACCAGGCGTTGTTGTTGCCGCCCTGCGAGCGCGAGAACTCGTCGCCGCCGAGCAGCATCGGCACGCCCTGGGAGAGCAGCAGCGTCGCGAGGAAGTTGCGCTGCTGGCGCTCGCGCAGGGCGATGATCTCGGGATCCTCGGTCGGGCCCTCGTGGCCGTGGTTCCACGAGCGGTTGTCGTCCGTGCCGTCCTTGTTGTCCTCGAGGTTGGCCTCGTTGTGCTTCTCGTTGTAGGAGACGAGGTCGGCGAGCGTGAAGCCGTCGTGCGCGGTGATGAAGTTGATCGAGGCGAACGGCTCGCGGCCGTCCTCCTTGTAGAGGTCGCTGGACGCGGTCAGGCGCTGCGCGAAGTCCCCGACGCTCGCCTGGCCGCGCCAGAAGTCGCGCATCGTGTCGCGGTACATCCCGTTCCACTCGGTCCACAGCACCGGGAAGTTGCCGACCTGGTAGCCGCCGGGGCCGACGTCCCAGGGCTCGGCGATGAGCTTGACCTGCGAGAGCACCGGGTCCTGGTGGATCGTGTCGAAGAACGCGCTGAGGCGGTCGACGTCGTAGAGCTCGCGGGCGAGCGCGCTGGCGAGGTCGAAGCGGAAGCCGTCGACGTGGCACTCGATGACGAAGTAGCGCAGCGAGTCCATGATGAGCCGCAGGACGCTCGGGTGGACGGGGTTCAGGCTGTTGCCGGTGCCCGTGAAGTCCATGTAGAAGCGCTGGTCGTCGGGCATCGAGCCGGTAGTAGCTCTTGTTGTCGACGCCCTTGAAGGACAGCATCGGGCCGAGGTGGTTGCCCTCGGCGGTGTGGTTGTAGACGACGTCGAGGATCACCTCGATGCCGGCCTTGTGCAGCGCCTTGACCATGCCCTTGAACTCGCGCACCTGCTCGCCCTTGAAGCCCGTCGCGGCGTACTCGGCGTGCGGGGCGAGGTAGCCGATCGAGCTGTAGCCCCAGTAGTTGCACAGGCCCTTCTCGACGAGGAAGTGCTCGTCGGCCTTGTGGTGGACGGGCAGCAGCTCGACGGCGGTGACGCCGAGCTCCTTGAGGTACGTCGATCGCCGGCTCGGAGGCCAGCCCGGCGTACGTCCCGCGCAGGTCCTCGCGCACGTCGGGGTGGCGCTTCGTGAAGCCCTTGACGTGCGCCTCGTAGATGACGGTCTCCGTCCACGGCGTGCCGAGCAGGCGGTCGCCCTCCCAGTCGAAGCCGGGATCGACGACGAACCCCTTCGGGATCGCCTCGGCGTCGTCCTCGTCGTCGGGCTCGAGGTCGGCGACGTCCGTGTCGTCGGGGATGTAGGGCAGCGTGCTCGCCTTGTCCCACAGGATCTCGCGCTCGATCGCCTTCGCGTACGGGTCGATGAGGAGCTTGTAGGGGTTGAAGCGGTGGCCCTCCTCGGGCTCGTACGGGCCGTAGACGCGGTAGCCGTAGCGCTGGCCGGGCCCGACGCCCGGCAGGTAGCAGTGCCAGTTGTAGGCCGTGCGCTCGACCATCTCGATGCGCGTCTCGATGTCCTCGGGGCCGTCGAAGAGGCACAGCTCGACGCGCTCGGCGTGCTCGCTGAAGATGCTGAAGTTCGTCCCGCGGCCGTTCCACGTCGGGCCGAGCGGGAACGGGCGGCCGGGCCAGACCTCGGGCTTGCCGTTGTCGTCGCTCATCGCACGAGCGCCCCGGAGAGCGCCGGCAGCAGGACCTCGCCGTCGCCGAGCCGCGCGCCGTCTGGGTCGCGAGCACGACCTCGCCGTGCGCCGGCGCCGACCGGCACCGCGCGCGGCTCATCGGCGAAGTTGCAGGCCAGCCGGTACGGGCCACGGTCGACCGTCAGCCAGCGCGCGTCCTCGTCGAATTCGGTCATGGTCTCCTCGTCGGGCAGTTGACGGCGAACGCGCAACAGTCTGGCGAACAGCTCCGCGAGCGCCTCGTCGCGCTCGCGGGTGAGCTTGGAGCGCTCGAACGTCGCCGGGTCCTGCGGATCGGGCACCTCCTCGCCGGCGAACTCGGCGAAGGCGGCGAACTCGCGCCGGCGCCCGTCGCGCGTGGCGGTCGCGATCTCCTCGTCGATGTGGTCGGAGAAGAACTGAAACGGGGCCGGCTCGCCGTACTCCTCGCCCATGAAGAGCATCGGCGTGAACGGCGACAGCAGCGTGACGAACGCGGCGAGCGGGCGGGCCTCGGCGCGGCAGGCGGTCGCCGAACGCGCGGTTGCCGACCTGGTCGTGGTTCTGGTCGAAGACGACGAACTGCTGCGGCGGGCGGTCGGCGGCGGGAGCGCCGAAGCGGCGCTTGCGAAACGTCGAGTACCGGCCGTCGTGGACGAACGGGCGCGCGAACGCCTTGGCGAGGTCGGCGACCGCGCCGAACTCCTCGTAGTAGCCGCTGCGGTCGCCGGTCAGCAGCACGCGCAGCGCGTGGTGGAAGTCGTCGGCCCACTGGGCGTCGTGGCCGAAGCCGCCCAGCTCGCGCGGGCGGATGACCTGCGGGTCGTTGAGGCCCGGACTCGGCGATGACGAGCGCGCCCGGCCGCGCGGCGTGCACGCGGTCGGCGAGCTGCGGCGAGGATCGGCACCGCGCCGGTGTCGTAGATCGCGTGGATCGCGTCGAGGCGCAGCCCGTCGACGTGGAAGTCGCGCATCCAGCCCTCGGCGGACTGCAGCACCCACTCGCGGACGGGGTCGGAGTGCTCGTCGTCGTAGTTGATCGCGTTGCCCCAGAACGTCGAGTAGCGATCGGTGAAGTAGGGGCCGAACGCGGCGAGCGCCTGGTTGCCCGACGCGCCGACGTGGTTGTAGACGACGTCGAGGATGACGCTCAGCCCGCACGCGTGGGCGGCGTCGACGAGGCGCTGAAAGCCCTGCGGGCCGCCGTAGCTCGACTGCGCCGCGCCGAGGTAGACGCCGTCGTAGCCCCAGCCGTGGTTGCCGGGGAACTCGGCGATCGGCATGACCTCGATCGCGGTGATGCCGAGCTCGGCGAGGCCGGGCAGGTACTCGATCGCGGCGTCGAACGTGCCCTCGCCGGTGAACGTGCCGACGTGCAGCTCGTAGATGACGTGCTCGTCGAGCGGGCGCGGCGAGAAGCCGGCGTCGGTCCACGCGAACGCCTTCGTGTCGACGATCGCGCGACGGCCCGCGCAGGCCGGCGGGCTGGTGGCGCGAGGCGGGGTCGGGCAGCTCGTGGCGCTCGCCGTCGCCGAGCAGGTAGACGTAGTCCTCGCCGCCGTGGGCGTCGACGCGGCCCTCGTGCACGCCCTCGCCGACGTGCGTCAGCGCGTGCTCGTCGTCGCCGACGCGCACGCGGACGTTCGTCGGCGCCGAGCGCCCAGACGCGAAACTCGACGGCGTCGTCGTCCAGCGGGGTCGCGCCGAGGCGGCGTTCCCAGGGATAGGGCTCGGTGGTGGCTGCGGGCATCCGCCCCACGGTACCCATCGCCCGCCTGGGAGCAGGGAACCTGGCACCGGGCGGCGGCGCCGGGCGCGACCGCCGCGCGCCCGGTTGGCATGCGACTCGACCGGCCGCGCGTGCCGCCGCCCGTCGCGCGGCGCGCGGATATCGTCGCGTCGTGACGACGACGATCCGCCTCGTCGAGGTGCTCGCGGCACTCTCGCTCGCCAGCGACGTGGGGCATGACCAGCCGCTGGAGAAGTCGCTGCGCAACGCCGTCATCGCCGCGCGGCTCGGCGAGGAGCTCGGGCTGCGCGCGACGAGCTGTCGGCGACGTTCTACGTCGCGCTGCTGCGCTCGATGGGCTGCACGAGCAACTCGCTTCGAGACCGCCGCGCTGTTCGGCGGCGAGGACCTCGCGTTCCTCGGGCTCGTGCAGCGTTTCGCCGGCGGCGACGGCCGCACGTGGATCCGCGCGGCGAGCGAGCACGTCGCGGCGATCGCGCCGGAGCTCGCGGAGGTCCGCGACGAGCGCTGGTTTGCCACCGAGGGCCGCGCCGCGGGCCGCGCCGCGCGCGACTCGGCGTGCGAGGTGTCGATGTCGCTGGCGCGGCGGCTCGGGCTGTCGCCGCGGGTGCAGGAGAGCCTCGATCACGTCTACGAGCGCTGGGACGGCCACGGCCCGGGCGCGATCGGCGGCGAGGCGCTGCACCTGCCGGCGCGCGTCTCGCACGTGGTCGACATCGTCGAGATCGCGGCCCGCAGCGGCGGCCTGCCGGCCGTGCTCGACGTCGTCCGCCGGCGCTCGGGCACGCACTTCGACCCGGCGATCGCCGCGGTCGTCGAGCGCCGCGCGAGCGACCTGCTCGACGGCCTCGACGACGCCGACATGCTCGAGGCGGTGCTCGAGGCCGAGCCGCCGCCGCATCCGCGCCGCCCGTCCTCCGAGCTCGAGGCGCTCGCGCGCGCCATCGCCGACTTCGCCGACCTCAAGTCGCCCTGGACGCTCGGCCACTCCCCTGCCGTCGCCGAGCTGGCGGCGGCCGCCGCCCCGCGGCGCGGCGACGCGGCGACCGGCGCTGCTCATCGCCGGGCTGCTGCACGACCTCGGCCGCGTCGCGGTGCCGAACGGGATCTGGGACAAGGCCGGCCGGCTCGGCCCGGCGCAGCTCGAGCGCGTGCGGCTGCACACGTACTACACCGAGCGGATCCTCGCCCGCACGCCCGTGTTCGCCGGCTACGCGGCCCTCGCCGGCGCATCGCGCGAACGGCTCGACGGGGGCGGCTATCACCGCGCGATCGGCGAGGCGGCGCTGTCGGCGCCGATGCGCCTGCTCGGCGTGGCGGACGCCTACGTGGCGATGACCTCCGCGCGGCCGCACCGCCCCGCGCTGGCGCGCCGACGCCGCGGCCGCGCAGCTGCACGGGGCGGTCGCCGCCGGGCAGCTCTGCCGCGAGGCGGTCACGGCGGTGCTCGAGGCCGCCGGCCACGGCCACGCGGCCGCACCGCCGCCGCCGTGCGGGCTGACCGAGCGCGAGGTCGAGGTGCTCGCGCTCCTCGCCCGCGGCCAGACGAACAAGCAGATCGCCGGGCAGCTCTACCTCTCGCCGCGCACGGTGCAGCACCACGTCGCGCACATCTACGACAAGATCGATCGCCGCACCCGCGCGGGCGCGGCGATGTTCGCGCTGGAGCACCGGCTGCTCGGCGCGAGCGCCGCCGGCCCCCGCTGATCGCACGAGGCCGGCGCCTGCGTGCTCGCGGCGGCGCGGCAGCCGGGGCATCATGGGGCAATGCGTGCACGCGACATGTCCGGGCGCTGACGGCCTTCGCGATCGCCGGTGCCATCTGCTCGCCGGATGCGGCGGCTCGACGAGCCCGCCGCTCGCGCCGATCGAGCGCAACGAGCTGCACGGCTTCGTCGACCGCGCGCGCAGCGCGGCGCGGGCCGGCGACCTGGCCGCCACGGAGGGCGCGATCGAGTCGCTCCGGGCGCGCGTCCGCCAGCTGCGGGGGGCGGGCCGGATCGACGACGAGGCCGCCGATCGGCTGCTGAAGTACAGCGCCATCACGCGGCTGCGGGCGCGGCAGACGCTCGCCCCGCGCGCCGCCGAGCCCGCGGCCGGGTCGGAGGACTGACGATGGCGACCGAGCCGCCCGGCCCGGGCACCGAGCTGCTCGGCGGCCGCTACCGGCTGGTGGAGGTCCTCGGCACCGGCGGGATGGCGATCGTCTGGCGCGCGACCGACCAGCGCCTCGGCCGCACGGTCGCAATCAAGGTCATCGCCGACACGCTCGCGGCCGATCCGGCCTACCTCGAGCGCTTCACGCGCGAGGCCCGCACCGCCGCCGGGCTGTCGCATCGCAACCTCGTGCCGGTCTACGACTACGCGGCCGGAGCCGAGCGGCCGTTTCTCGTCATGGAGCTCGTCGAGGGCGGCACGCTGGCCGACCGGATCGAGCGCGGGCCGATCGAGGCCGCGGAGGCGACGGCGGTGGCGCGCGACCTGCTGTCGGCGCTGGGCTGCGTCCACGACGCGGGCATCCTGCACCGCGACATCAAGCCCGCCAACGTCCTGCTCGGCAGCGACGGCCGCGCGCGCCTGACGGACTTCGGCATCGCCCACCCCGAGGACGCCACGCGCCTGACCCAGACGGGCCATCTCATCGGGACGATCCGCTACCTCGCCCCGGAGCTCGTCCAGGGCGACGCGCCGAGCGTGCGCAGCGACCTCTACGCGCTCGGAGTGCTCGTCCGCGAGCTGGCCGGCGACGCGCTGGAGGGAGATCTGCGCGCGCTCGTCGAGGCGCTCACCGACCCGGAGCCCGCGCGGCGGCCGGCCAGCGCGAGCGACGCGCTCGCCGCGCTCGCGGTGCGCGCGGCGCGGCCGGCGCCCGAGGAGCCGCGGGACGGGTCCGCGCGGGAGCCGACCGAGACACAGCCGCAGCCCCGCGCGGCGGCGGCGCCACGGCGAGCGCAGCGGCGCGTCAACCCGGCGGCGGCGCCGGTCATCGGCGCCGCGATCGTCATCCTGCTGGTGGTCGCCGTTCGTCCTGGCGCTCGGCGGCGGCGACGAGGGCGCCGCCGGCGACACCGCGACCGGGCCGGGTGGCACCGCCGCCGGCGCGCCGCCGATCACGCTCGAGGGACGACTGGACCAGCTGGACCGGATCATCCGAGGAGAGGCCCCATGACCATCACCCCATACCTGCTCTACGAGGACGTCGACGCCGCGATGGAGTTCTTGGCGCGCGCGTTCGGCTTCGAGGAGGTCCTGCGCTTCAGCGACCCGCAGGGCTACGTCAACCACGCCGAGATGCGCCTCGGCGACGACGTGATCTACCTCGGCGACCCCGGCGAGGACTATCGCAACCCGGACAAGCTCGGCGGGCCGACGGTGCTCGTCGGCGTCAGCGACCTCGAGGACGTCGACGCGCTCTGCGAGCGCGCCCGCGACGCCGGCGCGCAGATCACCCAGGAGCCGATCGACCAGGCCTACGGCGAGCGGCGCTTCGGCGCCGCCGACCCCGAGGGCCACCACTGGCACTTCTCGCAGCCGATCGCCGATGTCGAGCCGCAGGACTGGGGCGCGACGACGCCCGGCTGAACCCGGCCGGTCCGCCGCACCCGCCGCCGACGAGGTGCACAGCTCGGGGTCTGAGGCCCCGCAACATGCACCGCGCCGCCTGCCGCCTGCGGGACAGCGGCATCGCCGAGCGGGCCGCCACGCGGTCCGCAGGTCGACAGCGAACCCGGCCCGACCGCCGAGCAGTCCGCTCGGCGTCGCTCCGGCGCCCGGGCTGCGCTGCGCGCTCGCCGGCTCCTCGGGCGGCAGCGTCGCGACGACGTTGCCACGGGCAACCTCCTTCGTGGGGTGGTAACGCACCCGGCTGGGCGGGCCCCGGGTCCACCCGCGGCTCACTGCTCCCGGGCGGCAGGAGATCGGGGCGCGCAAGGTGCGATATCCGCACTCGGCGCGCCACGATGCACAGCTGGGCGACGGTCCGGGCGCGCAAGGTGCGATATCCGCACTCGGCGCGCCACGACCGACGATCGGCGCGCCAGGCGCCGCGGGGATGCTGTGCGGCGCGCACGGCGCTCGCCTGCGTGCTGTCCATCCATCGTCGGGACCGGCCGAGTGCGGGTGGATCGCGCCATGCGTTCACGCCAGTGCCCGAGGAGGTGCGAGTTGGGAAGGCTGAGCCTCTGCAACTCGCCACGCGCGCCCAACGCGGCGGACCAACCGCGCTACGCGCCCGCGGTCCCCGGCGGTCGCGCGCCGAGCACCGGCACCGGGCGCTCCTCGGGCACGAGCCACACCACGCCCAGCGGCGGCAGCGTGACCTCCGCCGAGCACGGCTGGCCGTGCCACGGCAGCGGCTCGGCCGCGACGCCGCCGAGGTTGCCGGTGTCCGTGCCGCCGTAGTACGACGAGTCGGTGTTGAGCGCCTCGACCCAGCGCCCGGAGCGCGGCAGGCCGAGCCGGTAGCCCGGCCGCGGCACCGGCGAGAGGTTCGCGACGCAGACGATCACGTCCTCGGACGGGTCCTCGCCGACCCGCGCGAACGCGACGACGTTGGCGTCCGCGTCGTTGGGCTCGATCCAGTAGAAGCCGCGCGGGTCGAAGTCGACCTCGTAGAGCGCCGGCGTCGCGCGCAGCACGCCGTTGAGGTCACGGACCAAAGACTGCACGCCCGAGTTCTCGCCGGACTCCAGCAGATGCCAATCCAGCGACCGCGAATGCGACCATTCGTCCTCCTGGGCGAACTCCTGACCCATGAACAAGAGCTTCTTGCCGGGGTGCGCCCACATGAACGCGTACAGCGCGCGCAGGTTGGCGAACTTCTGCCAGCGGTCGCCCGGCATCTTGTTGATGAGCGAGCCCTTGCCGTGCACCACCTCGTCGTGTGACAGCGGCAGGATGAAGTTCTCGCTGAACGCGTACACCAAGGAGAACGTCAGCTCGTGGTGGTGATAGCGGCGGTGGATCGGGTCCTGCTGGAAGTAGTCCAGCGTGTCGTGCATCCAGCCCATGTTCCACTTGAAGCCGAAGCCCAGGCCCCCGAGGTACGTCGGCCGCGAGACGCCCGGCCATGCCGTCGACTCCTCCGCCGCCGACACCACGCCCGGCTCGTCGCGATGCAGCACCTCGTTGAGCTCCTTGAGGAACGCGACGGCCTCGAGATCCTCGCGGCCGCCGAACTCGTTGGGCACCCACTCGCCGGCCTTGCGCGAGTAGTCGCGGTAGAGCATCGAGGCGACCGCGTCGACGCGGATGCCGTCGCAATGGAACTCGCGCGCCCAGAACAGCGCGTTGGCGAGCAGGAAGTTGCGGACCTCGTTGCGCCCGTAGTTGAACACGAGCGTGCCCCAGTCGGGGTGCTCGCCGCGACGCGGGTCCTCGTGCTCGTACAGCGCCGTGCCGTCGAAGCGCGCCAGCGCCCAGGCGTCGCGCGGGAAGTGCGCCGGGACCCAGTCGAGGATCACGCCGATGCCGTGCTCGTGCATGCGGTCGACGAACGCGCGGAAGTCGTCGGGCGAGCCGAAGCGCGGCGTGGGCGCGTAGTAGGAGGTGACCTGGTAGCCCCAGGAGCCGGTGAACGGATGCGCCATGACCGGCAGCAGCTCGACGTGCGTGAAGCCGAGGTCGGCGACGTAGGAGGCCAGCTCGTCGGCGAGCTCGAGGTAGGTCAGCGAGCGGTTGTCCTCCAGCGGGTTCAGTCGCCAGGAGCCGAGGTGGACCTCGTAGGTGGACATCGGCCGCGCGTGCGGCGCGCCCTTGGCGCGCGCCGCGAGGAAGTCGGCGTCGCTCCACTCGAACGCCGAGGAGTGCACGATCGACGCCGTCTGCGGCGGCAGCTCCGTCTGGAAGGCGAAGGGGTCGGCCTTGAGCAACAGCTCGCCGGACTGCGCGCGGATCTCGAACTTGTAGCGGGCGCCGTCGCCGACCGCGGGAATGAAGATCTCCCAGATCCCCGATCCGCCGAGGGCCCGCATCATGTGCAGGCGCCCGTCCCAGAAGTTGAAGTCCCCGACGACCGAGACCGACCGCGCGGCCGGCGCCCAGACGGCGAACGACGTGCCCGGCACGCCGTCGAGCTCGCGGACGTGGGCGCCCATCTTGGCCCACAGCTGCTCGTGGCGTCCCTCGCGGAAGAGGTGCTCGTCCATGTCCGACAGCGTCGGCGCGAAGCGGTAGGGGTCCTGCGTGACCCACGTCCCGCCGTCGGGATAGCGGATCTCGAGCTCGTAGACCGCTGGCGCCCCGCCCGCGCCCGGCGAGGCAGCGGGCAGCTCGCCCTCGAACAGGCCGGCGGGGTGGATGCGCTCGAGCTCGACGCCCTCGGGCTGCGCGACGACGGAGTCCGCCGCAGGGTGCAGGGCGCGGATCGTCACGCCGCCGGCCGACGGGTGGGCGCCGAGGATCGCGTGCGGATCGTGGTGGTCGCGGGCGACGAGCCGGTCGAGCTCTGCGGTGCTCACGCGTGTGAAGTCAGTCATCGTGGTCCTCTTGCAGCAGTCGTGCGATTCCCGCAACGGGAATCGGCACCCAATCGGGTCGGTTGTTGAGCTCGTAGCGCAGTTCGTAGACCGCCTTCTCGAGCTCGAAGATCGCCAGGAGCTTGTCGGTCGCCGGCCGGCCCGCGGGCAGCAGCGTCGGCTCCACGGTCCCCAGGTACGCGTCGAGGAACGCGCGGCGCGCGTCCTCCTCCCAGCCCTCCGGCGCGGGCACCCCGCGCAGCAGCTCGGAGGCCGACGCCGCGTAGGCGAACGAGCGCAGCATCCCGGCGACGTCGCGCAGCGGCGAGCGCTTGCGGCGACGCTCGAGCAGCGAGCGCGCCGGCTCGCCCTCGAAGTCCAGGATGACCCAGCCGGCGTCGCGCAACATGGTCTGGCCGAGGTGGTAGTCGCCGTGATGGCGGACCAGCCGCCCGCCGACGCCGACGTGCGACATCGCCTGCAGGCGGTCGCGGATCTCCTCGCCGCGGCCGGCGATCGGCGCCAGCGCCGCGTTGCCGTCGGGCAGGTCGAGGAAGACCTGCTCGATCTGCTCGTCGATCGTCGCGGTCAGCAGCGACAGCGCCTCGGAGCTGGGCTCCTCCGGCGAGAACGCGTGGTCGGTCGTGTCGGAGGCCAGCACGCTGTGCATCTCGCCCGTCGCGGCACCGAGCTCGGGGATCCGCGACAGCACGCCGAGCGGGTCGTCGAGCGCTAGCTCCCAGCCGTCGCGGGCCTCGCCGATGAACTCCTGCATGATCCCGAGCGTCGCCTGCATGAGCTCGCCGGAGTAGTCGTACCAGCCGGTCAGCGTGGCGATGTTCGGAAAGCCGCGCGAGGACAAAAAGCGCAGCATCTCGAGCTCCGGGTTGACGCCCGGCTCGACGCGCCGAAAGATCTTCAACACCTGCTGCTCGCCGAAGACGATCGACGAGTTGGACTGCTCGGCGCCCATCGGGCGGATGTCGCCGGTCGGCTCCAGGCCGCCGTGGAAGCAGACGCCGTCGACGGTCGCCTCCGAGCCGAGCATCGCGGCGAGCCGCCGCAGGCCGCCGTCCTCGCCGGGGAGGAGCTGGTAGAGCTCGTGCGTGCCGGCCTGAAAGCGCGTCTCGACGAGCTCGATCGCGAGCTTCGGCGACGCGCTCAGCTCGACGCGCTCGAGCACGTTGACGGCGGCCACCTCGCGTGCCTTGGAGGCAAACCAGCGCTGCTCGGTGACCCACTGCTCGAGCGGGCGGTCGATGTGGTCAGGCAGACTCATCGCTGTCCTCCTCGAGGCGAAACCAGAAGAAGCCGCGCGGTGCCAGGGTCAGCAGGTAGGGCAGCTCGCCGATCCGCGGGAACGCCGTGCGCCCGAACATCTCCACCGGACGGCGGCCGTTGTACCAGCTCAGGTCGAGCTCGACGGCCTGCGCCGAACGCGCGACGTTGTGCACGCACAGCACGACATCGTCCTCGTAGGTGCGGATGCAGGCGAAGATCTTCGGATTGCCCGGCGTGAGCGCCTCGAAGGAGCCGAGGCCGAACACCGGGTGCTCCTTGCGCAAGGCGATGAAGCGCCGCAGCCACCGCAGCAGCGACGAGGGAGTGCGCAGCTGGGCCTCGACGTTGACGGCCTGGTAGCCGTAGACGGGGTCCATCAGCGGCGGCGCGTAGAGCTGGGCGAAGTCCGCGCGGCTGAAGCCGCCGTTGCGGTCGCCGGTCCACTGCATCGGAGTACGCACGCCGTCGCGGTCGCCGAGGTAGACGTTGTCGCCCATCGCGATCTCGTCGCCGTAGTAGAGGACCGGCGAGCCCGGCAGGCTGAAGAGCATCGCGTGCAGCAGCTCGATCTCGTCGCGGCCGCCGTCCATCAGCGGGGCGAGGCGCCGGCGGATGCCGACGTTGAGCTTCATCCGCGGGTCCTTGGCGTACTCGGCGTACATGTAGTCGCGCTCCTCGTCGGTGACCATCTCGAGCGTCAGCTCGTCGTGGTTGCGCAGGAACAGGCCCCACTGGCAGTTGCGCGGGATGTGCGGCGTCTGGGAGAGGATCTCGAGGATCGGGGTGGCCTCCTCCCGTCGCAGCGCCATGAACATGCGCGGCATGACCGGGAAGTGGAAGGCCATGTGGCACTCGTCGCCCTCGCCGAAGTAGTCGACGACGTCGGCCGGCCACTGGTTGGCCTCCGCGAGCAGGACCCGGTCGGGGTACTCGTCGTCGACGACCGCGCGCGCCCGCTTGAGGAAGTCGTGCGTCTCCTGGAGGTTCTCGCAGTTCGTGCCGTCGCGCTCGAACAGATACGGCACGGCGTCGAGGCGAAAGCCGTCCAGGCCCGCGTCCAGCCAGAAGCGCAGGACGTCGAGCATCGCCTCCTGCACCTCGGGGTTGTCGTAGTTCAGATCGGGCTGATGATGAAAGAAGCGATGCCAGTAGTAGGCGCCGCCCTTCTCGTCCCACGTCCAGTTCGACGTCTCGGTGTCGACGAAGATGATCCGCGCGCCGGCGTACCGCGTCGGGTCGTCGGACCAGACGTACCAGTCGCGCTTGGGGCTGTCGGGACTCGAACGCGCCTCCTGAAACCACGCGCAGTCGCTCGACGTGTGGTTCATGACGAGGTCGGCGATGACGCGGATGCCGCGCTCGTGGGCGGCGGCGATGAACGCGCGGACATCGTCCATCGTCCCGTAGTCCTCGTGCACGCCGTAGAAGTCGGCGATGTCGTAGCCGCCGTCGCGCATCGGCGAGGGGTACATCGGCAGCAGCCAGATGACGTCGACGCCGAGCCAGTGCAGGTAGTCGAGCTTCTCGGTCAGGCCGCGGAAGTCGCCGTGGCCGTCGCCGGTGCCGTCGAAGAAGCCGCGCAGGTGGATCTCGTAGAAGATCGCCGTCTTGAACCACAGGGGGTCAGACTCGAACCAGTTCTGGGCCGCGCTCATGTGACGCGGAGCAGGTGCGCGACACGGTAGGGGTCCAGCCGCACGAAGTTGCGGCCCATGCGCCAGTCGAAGCTCTCGCCCGACAGCAGGTCGGTGACGGTGAAGACCGGCGCGAGGCCGAGTCCGTAGGGCACGACGACGACTCCCTCCTGCGCGGCGAGCGGGTCGAGCGTGACGACGGTGATGACGGTGTTGTCGCCGGTGCGCTTGGCGTAGGCGACGAGCGCGTCGTTCTCGGTCGTGAGGAACTGGATGTTGTCGAGATGCTCGAAGGCCGGGTTCTCGCGGCGGATCGTGTTGATGCGCTCGATGAGCGACAGCAGCGGTCCGTCGAGCGCGCGCTCCTTGACCTCGTACTTCTCGGAGTGGTCGTACTCCTCGCTGCCCGCCCTGACCGGCACGCGCTCGAAGCTCTCGAAGCCGGAGTAGATGCCGTAGGTCGGGCTCAGCGTGGCGGCGAGCACGAGCCGGCTGGCGAACTTCGGCGGCCCGCCGTGCTGCAGCTCCTCGGTGAGGATGTCGGGCGTGTTGACGAAGAAGTTCGGCCGGTAGTAGTCCTGCATGCCGCTCGTGGCCAGCTCCGTGACGTAGTCGGTGAGCTCCCACTTGGAGCTCTTCCAGGTGAAGTACGTGTAGGACTGGTTGAAGCCGACCTTGGCCAGCTGGCGCATCATCGCCGCGCGCGTGAACGCCTCGGCGAGGAAGATGGCCTCCGGGTGCTGCTTGCGCATCTCGGCGACGAGCCACTCCCAGAAGGCGAGCGGCTTCGTGTGAGGGTTGTCGACGCGGAAGACCTTGACACCGTGGTCGGCCCAGTACATGACGACCTCGAGCAGCGCGTTCCACAGGCCCTGCCAGTCCTCTGAGTCCCAGTTGACGTTGTAGATGTCCTGGTACTTCTTGGGCGGGTTCTCGGCGTACTTCAGCGTGCCGTCGGGGCGGCGGTTGAACCACTCCGGGTGCTCGGTCAACCAGGGATGGTCGGCCGAGCACTGGATCGCGAAGTCCAGCGCGATGTCGATGCCGAACTCGGAGGCCGTCGAGACCAGCGCGTCGAAGTCCTCGATCGTGCCGAGGTCGGCGTGGATCGCCGTGTGTCCGCCGGTCTCGTCGCCGATCGCCCACGGCGAGCCCGGATCGTCCGGCGCGGCCGTCAGGGCGTTGTTCATGCCCTTGCGGTTCGTCAGGCCGATCGGGTGGACCGGCGGCAGGTAGAGCACGTCGAAGCCGAGGTCGGCGAGCTCGGGGATGATCTTCGCCACGCCGCGAAAGCCGCCCCAGGAGCGCGGGAAGAGCTCATACCAGGCGCCGAAGCGCGCCCGCACGCGGTCGACCTCGACGTGCAGCGTCGCGTCCATCGTCGTCGCGCGGCTGCGGTCGGGGTAGCGCTCGATGATCTCGGAGAGCTCGGGGTCGAGCGCGATCTCGGCGTTCGGCGTGGCCTCGCGGAGGCCGGCCAGGGCGCGCTCGATGCGCTGGCGATCGACGCCCTGCCTGGCCCGGGCGGCGGCCTGCTCGAGCAGGACCTCGCCCTCCGAGAGCTCACCCGTGAGGTCGGCTTGACCCACGTCGAGCTTGCGCCGGATCTCCTCACGCCAGCTCGCGAAAGCGTCCGTCCAGGCCTCGATCGTCCAGCTGTAGCGGCCCAGGCGATCGACCAGGAACGTGCCCGCCCAGCGATCGCCGGCGATCTGCGCATCGATGCGCTGCAGCGGGCCCTCGACCCACTTCTTGGAGCCGGGAGCCTGAGAGCGCACGACCGCGCGCAGCACGTCGTGGCCGTCGGAGAAGATGTCTGCGCTCACCGCGACCGCGTCGCCGACGGTCCGCTTGGACGCGTAGCGGCCGCAGTCGATCATCGGCGCCGGGCTTCCGATCTGGATGCGCGGCGCCGGTTTGGCGTTCTTGGGCAAGGGCATTCCCTGACACTCTCTCCATTTGCGGCGGTTCGTAACGTGACGGCACAGCTTCCTCAGCGCTCAGCAGGCGTCCAGCTGCATCCCACCAGCCTCCCCGCGGGGCGGCTCGGCGACGACGCCTTGCGCTTCGTCGATTGGCTCGCGGACGCCGGTCAGTCGTGGTGGCAGATGCTGCCGCTCGGTCCGCCCGACCGCGCCCGCTCGCCGTACAAGGCGGCTTCGGCGTTCGCCGCCTGGCGCGGCCTGCTGGCCGATCCGGCGGCGCCCGTCTGCGATGACGATATCGAGGCGTTTCGCGCGGCCGAGTCGTTCTGGATCGCCGACTGGGAGGCCGTCGCGGGCGGCCGCCGGGCGGTGGCCGACCAGGTGCGGTTCGCGCGCGAGTGGGGTGCCCTGCGGGCCTACGCTGCCGAGCGCGGGGTGCGCCTCATCGGCGACGTGCCGATCTACGTCGCGCCGGGCAGCGCCGACCACCGCGCCCATCCGGAGCTCTTCGTCGGCGGCGAGGTCGCGGGCGTGCCGCCCGACGCGCTGAGCGAGACCGGCCAGCTGTGGGGCAACCCGCTGTACGACTGGCCGGCGCTGCAGCGCCGCGACTACCGCTGGTGGACCGAGCGCCTGCGGCGCACCTTCGCGATGTTCGACGTCACGCGGATCGACCACTTCCGCGGCTTCGTCGCCTACTGGGCGGTGCCCGCGGACGCATCGGATGCGCGCGGCGGGCGCTGGCGGCGCGGGCCGGGGCGCGCCGTCTTCGACGCGGCCGCGCGCTCGCTGGGCGAGCTGCCGGTGATCGCCGAGGACCTCGGCGTGATCACCGAGCCGGTGACGCGGCTGCGCCGCGCGCTCGGCTTTCCGGGCATGGTCGTCATGCAGTTCGGCTTCGATCCCGACGACCCGCACGGCCCGCATCGCCTCGAGCACCACGAGACCGACAGCGTCGTCTACACCGGCACGCACGACACGAACACGCTGCGCGGCTGGTGGGAGGGCCTGCCGGATGCGACCCGCGCGGCGGCTTCGGACGCGATCGAGAAGGGCGGCGCCCAGGAGCGCGAGCCGTGGTGGTCGATCATCCGCCTGACCTACTCCTCCCCGGCACGGCTGGCGATGATCCAGGCCCAGGACGTGCTCGGCCTCGGCAGCGAGGCGCGGATGAACATCCCCGGGCGGGCGACCGGCTCGTGGCGCTGGCGGATGAAGCCGGGAGCGCTGACCGCCGAGCACGCCAGGCGGCTGCGGGCGGCGACGGAGGAGGCGGGCCGGGCCTAGCTGTCGCGCGATCCCCGCCACTGCTCGGCGGTCAACCGGTAGAGCACGTGGCGGCGCAGGTGCGGCGGCTCGACGAGCGGGTGATCGAAGTCGCCGGCGCGGTCGTGGTGCATGCCGAGGCGCCGCATGACCGCCCGCGAGCGTTCGTTGGCGACGACCGCCATCGAGACGAGCTGCCGCAGCGCGAGCCCGTCGAACGCGAACGCGGCCGCCGCGCGCGCGGCCTCGGTCGCGAAGCCCTGTCCCCAGGCGGCGCGATCCAGGCGCCAGCCGATCTCCACGGCCGGCATGAACGGCGCCTCGAAGCCGGGGCGGGCCAGCCCGGTGAAGCCGAGAAAGCGGCTGCTGGCCAGCTCCTCCATCGCCCACAGGCCCCAGCCCTCGCGCTCGATGTGCAGCTCGATGCGGTCGGCGAGCGCGTCGCTCTCGCGCCGCGTGAGCCGCGCCGGGAAGTGGCGCATGACCTCCGGGTCGGCGTTCAGCGCCGCGAACGGCGTCCGGTCCTCGGGTCGCCAGCGCCGCAGCAGCAGCCGTTCGGTGGGGAGCTCGTGCACGCGGGCATTGTCCCAGCGACGGGTCGCGCTGCCGGACGCGGGGAGGCCGTAGGCGCGGGCGGCAGCGCCGTAGACTGGCGCGGCCATGGCTGCTCCGTCCACCGCCGAGGCGATCCGCGACGTCAACACGCGCTACCACGACGCCGCGGCCGCGCACTACGACACGAAGTGGGGTGTCGACTACGGCGAGATCGGGCGCAACCAGGTCCGCGGCAAGCTGCACAAGCTGCTGGGCACGCCGCTGCCGACGTTCGGCCGCTCGCTGGAGATCGGCGCCGGCACCGGCTACTTCACGTTGAACATGCTGCAGGACGGCATCGTCCGCGAGGCCGTCGCGACCGACATCTCGCCCGGCATGCTCGACGCACTGCAGGCCAACGCGCGGCGCATCGGCGTGGCCGTCGAGACCGTCGCCTGCGACGCCGAGGACCTGCCCTTCGACGACGAGTCCTTCGACCTCGTGCTCGGTCATGCGGTCCTGCACCACATCCCCCACCTCGATCGCGCGTTCGCGGAGTTCCAGCGCGTCCTGCGACCGGGCGGCGAGTTCCTCTTCGCCGGCGAGCCGTCGCAAACCGGTGACCGGATCGCCGCCTACCCCAAGCGCGCGGCGCTGGCCACCGCGCCGCTGTGGCGCAAGCTCATGCGCGCCCGCCCGGCCGGCGGACACGACGTCCATGACACGCCGGGCGCGTGGCCGAGCGAGCCCGGCGATGTCGACGGCGAGTCGCTCGAGCCGTTCGTCGACGTGCATGCCTTCACGCCCGAGGAGGTCGGCGCGTGGGCGACCGGCGCCGGCTTCGAGAACGTCCGCGTACGCGGCGAGGAGCTGCTCGCCAACTGGTTCGGCTGGATGAACCGCACGCTCGAGGCGACCGCGCTGCCCGAGGACATCCCGTGGCTGTGGCGCCAGTACGCCTTCCGCGGCTACCTCGCGCTGCAGCGCGTCGACGTCGCGCTGCTGGAGGGACGCCTGCCGCCGCAGGTCTTCTACAACCTCATGGTCGCGGGGAGGAAGGCGCGCTGACGCCTCCCTGCCGCATGGGGCTTGTCGCGCTCGGCGACAGCATCACCGTCGGCGAGGGGTCGATGGCGCTCGGCATCACGCCGCTGGGGTGGGCGCAGTGGCTGGCCAAGGCGCTCGACCTGCCCTACACGGCCTACGCGTTCAACGGCGCGACGGCGGGCGACGTCCGCCGCGAGCAGCTGCCGCGCGTGCGCTTCGATTACGACGTCGGGACGCTCTACGCCGGCGTCAACGACGTGCGCGCACCGGACTTCGATCCCGCCGCCTACGAGCGCGACCTCGACGCGGTCGCCGCCGCCCTCGCCGCACGCTGCGCGCGGCTGCTCGTGCTGACGCTGCCCGAGGATCTCGGCCGCCCGTCATCGGGGCCGAAGGCGGCCGCGGCCGGGGAGATCGTGCGCCGCGTCGCCGCTGCGCACGGCGCCGTCGTGGTCGAGCTGGCGGACTTCGGCGGCTGGACGCACGTGCAGCCCGACGTCGTGCACCCGACCCCGCTCGGTCAGGTCGAGATGGCCGACCGCGCGGCGCGCGCGCTGGGCTGCGCGACGCTGCCCTCCGAGCTCGTCCGCGACCGCCGCGTCCACGACGTCCGCTACGCCCCCACCCACGCCCGCGCCGTCGCGCGCAACCTCGCCCGGCGGGCGCGCGAGCGGGTCGTCCGCCCGCGCTGAGGCACCGGACGCGTGGCGGTCTCGGGACCACGATGCCGCCGTTCACGAGCGCAGTCGGGACGACCGGCACCGAGCGACCCACCGGCCCGGAAACCGCGCGTAGCATGCGAGCCATGGCGCTCCTGCGAACGACGCGCGGCGTGCTGCGAGCGCCCGGCATCAGCGCCGGGCGGGACGTCGTGCTCGGCCGCCACGTCCAGCTCGAGGTCGGCCCGGGCGCGCAGCTCGTCGTCGGCGACGGCTGCCGGATCGGGGAGCGCACACGGATCGTCGTGCAGCAGGGCCGCGTCGAGCTCGGCGCCGGCGCGCGGCTCGGCGAGCGCTGCACGATCGTCGCGCACGCCGGCGTGACGATCGGCGCCGGAGCCTGCCTGGAGGACGGCGCCGTGCTCGTCGACTTCGACCACGTCGTCGACGACGTCGAGCTGCCGATCCGCGCGCAGCCGCTCGTCGCGACGCCGGTCGTCATCGGCGAGCGCGCGCGGATCGGCCTGGGCTCGAGCGTGCTGCGCGGCGTCACCGTCGGCGCCGGCGCGATCGTCGGCCCGCACGCCGTCGTCACGCGCGACGTCGCGCCCGGCGCGCACGTCGGCGGCGTCCCCGCGCGGCCGCTCGCGGATCCCGCGTAGTGGACGCCGGCACCGCCGGCCTCCTCGCGGGCGCGGGGTTCGGCGCCGGGGTCGTCAACGCGGTCGCCGGCGGCGGCTCGCTGATCACGTTCCCGGCGCTCCTCGCCGCCGGCTACCCGAGCGTCACGGCGAACGTCACGAACGCCGTCGCCGTGCTGCCCGGCTACGTCGGCGGGTCGCTGGCCTACCGCCGCGAGCTCGCTGGCCAGGGCCGGCGGATCCGCGCCCTGGCCGCGACGAGCGCCCTCGGCGCCGCCACCGGCGCCGCGCTGCTGCTCGTCAGCCCGGCCAGCGTCTTCGAGGCGATCGTCCCGTGGCTCATCCTCGCCGCCTGCGCCCTGCTCGCCGCGCAGCCGCGCCTCGCCACCGCGACGCGCCGGCGTCACGCCTCGCTTCCGCCGCCGGCCCTGCACGCGGCGCTCTTCGCGGCCACCGTCTACGGCGGCTACTTCGGCGCGGGCCTGGGCATCATGCTGCTCGCGATCCTCGGCGTGTTCGTGGACGACGGCCTGCAGCGCCTCAACGCGCTCAAGGGCGTGCTGTCGCTGCTCGTCGCCGTCGTCGGCGCGGTCGGCTTCGCGATCTTCGGGCCGATCGCCTGGGACGCGGCCGCGATCGTCGGCGTCACGTGCCTGCTCGGGGGTGCAGCCGGCGTCAGCGTGGCGCGGCGCCTGCCGGCGGCGGTGCTGCGCGCGGCGGTGATCGTCTATGGCGTGATCGCGGCGATCGTGCTGCTCACCGTCTGATCGGCGCCCGAATCGGTGTCACGCCGGCGGGGCGGGCCGCCGTGCCGGTCGACGCACAGCGCCACCCGATCGCCGGTCGCGCGCCGCCAGCCACTCGCCGGGCACGTCGGCGGCGTCGACCGGCGGAGTGATCTCGACCGTCGCGAGCAGCGTCGCGAGGTCGAGCCGGCCCGCTGCGTCGTCCGGCATCGCGCGACCCTGCGGTGTCGAGCGCCGCCCGCAGGCGGCGGCCACGTCAGCGGCGGCAGCTCGACGTGCTCCTGCGCACCTCGCTGTCGCCGTTGGAGAACGTGTAGGTCGCGCTGCTGCGCCACGTGCCGGTGCACTTCGCGGGCGTCGTGATGAGCCGCTTGGCCCTTGATCCCGAGCCCTTCGTCCTGGCCTTCAGCTTGATGTCCAGGCCCTTGAGGATGATGTCGCCGCTGGCGCAGTTGTTCGCCGCGGTGCCGGGCGGGCGGCAGACGCGCGGCAGGACGGCGGTGATCCTGTTGTCCTTGACCTTCAGCGGGAGCAGCGCCGTCTGCAGGCCGGTGAGGATGGCGGCCAGGCCCGTGGTCGTCGCGTAGACGGCGACCTGCTGGCGGATCGGATCAAACGGCGTGCCGGTGATCGCAAACGCGCTGCCGCCGCCGATCGCGCTGCCGGCCGGACAGCCGGCCGCCCCCTTCGCCTGCAGGACGGCCACGCTGCAGCGCGTCGCCGCGGCGGTGTTGAACTTCGTCCCGGACGGGAACGCGAAGACGATCTTCGTCACGAGCACTGCCGCCGCGCCCGCGGCCGGCGCCGTGTAGTTGCGGTCGGTCTTGATCGTCGCGCCGGTCGACCGCTTCGTCTTCGTGGCCGAGAGCTTGAGGGTGAGCGTGTGCTCGCTGCGCACCGCGGCAGCGGCGGGGATGGCGACCAGCAGCGTCGCCGCAACCGCGGCCGCGATCGACCGTCGGGCGCGCGGCGAGCGGGAACAACGGCGGGGACTGAGCATGGGACTCCTTCGCACTGGGGCGGCGCGAGCTGACGGCAGAACGCCTCGGTGGCGCCAGCATGACACCCCCGCACCCGTCTCGGTCCCCCACGAGCCCCGCCGCCCGTTGCGTAGGCTCGGTCGCGAGCATGGACGACGTCGATCCCACCGCGTTCTTCGAGCCGCTGTACGTCGCCGCCGCGGCGGGGCAGGACCCGGTGCCGTGGGACCGCGGCGGGCCGCACCCGCTGATCGACGACTGGGCGCGGGACGTCGCGGGCGGCGGTCGCGCGGCGCTCGTCGTCGGCGCCGGCCTGGGGGTCGACGCGGAGCTGCTCGCCGAACGCGGCTTCGCCGTCGTCGCCTTCGACGTGTCGCCGACCGCGGTCACCACCGCGCGTGAGCGCTTCCCGGACTCGCCGGTCGACTACCGCGTCGCGGACCTGCTCGACCCGCCGGCGGACTGGAGCCGGGCGTTCGACCTCGTCGTCGAGAGCCTCACGGTGCAGTCGATGCCGGTCGAGTTTCACCGGCCGGCGACCGCGAACGTCGCGCGCATGGTCGCCCCCGGCGGCACGCTGCTCGTGGTCGCGACGGCGCGAGACGCCGCCGACGGTCCGGTCGACGGGCCGCCCTGGCCGCTCACCCGCGCCGAGGTCGAGGCGTTCGCCACCGGCGGCCTCGAGACGATTCAGATCGAGGACGTTCGCGAGCCGGTCACCCCGCCGCGCTGGCGAGCGCAGTTCCAGCGGCCCGCCGCCGGAACCTAGCCGGGGCGCAGCGCGGCCAGCCGCTCGAGCAGTTCCGCCTGCCCGCGGACGATCTTCGCCGCGGCCGTGTCCAGGTCGAACCACGCCACCCGGTCGACCTCCGGGAACGTCTGCAGGCGGCCCGAGCGTGGCGGCCACTGCAGCTCGAAGGTGCCGGGCACGATCTCGTCCGGATCGAAGTCACCCTCGATCGCAAACGCGATCACCCGCTTGCCGGCCGGCTGGCGGATCTCGCCGAGCTCGTGCACCGGGCCGGCGGGCGGGGCGTGCCCGAGCTCCTCGGCGAACTCGCGCCGCGCGCCCGCCAGCGGCTCCTCGCCCGGGTCGAGCTCGCCCTTGGGAATCGACCAGGCGCCGTCGTCCTTGCGCGCCCAGAACGGGCCGCCCATGTGACCGAGCAGAACCTCGAGCTCGCCATCGTCGCGTTGGCGATACAGCACCAGGCCCGCCGAGGTGGTCATCGACGGCGAGTGTGGCAGGGCCGGCGCCGCGGCTACGCGGTCGGCGCCGGCGTCCCCGCCCCGGGCTGGGGGTAGACCGTGTCCTCGGCGAGCTCGTCGTAGTCCGACGGCTCGGTCTCGTCGGCGTCGTCGGCGTCCTCGGCCGTCGCCCCGCGCCGCAGCACGGCGGTCAGCACGAGCGTGACGACGAGGTTCGCGAACAGGGCGAAGACGCCCGTGTAGGCGTTGATCGTCGTCCCGAGGATGTCGAGCGGATACGTCGGCGCGAAGTCCTGCGACTCCGCCATCAGCGTCCCGATCGTCATGCCGACGGCCCAGCCGGCGAACAGCGCCCAGGGGTGCAGCCAGCGCGTGTAGAGGCCGACCACGATCGACGGCAGCGTCTGCAGGATCCACACGCCGCCGAGCAGCTGCAGCTCGATCGCGTACTTCGTCGGCAGCGTCAGGATGATCACGAGCGCGCCGCCCTTGACGAGCAGCGAGACGATCTTCGCCACCTTCGCCTCGTCGGCGTGCGAGGCGTCGGGGCGCAGGAACTCCTTGTAGATGTTGCGCGTGAAGAGGTTCGCGGCCGCGATCGACATGACCGCCGCGGGCACGAGCGCGCCGATCGCGATCGCCGCGAACGCAACGCCGACGAACCAGGACGGGAAGACGTTGAGGAACAGGTCGGGGACCGCGAAGTTCGGGTCGCTGGGCTCGATGCCGCGCGCGATCGCCATGTAGCCGAGCAGCGCGATGAGCCCGAGCAGGAACGTGTAGGCGGGCAGCAGCGCGGTGTTGCGGCGGACCGTCTGCGCGCTCTTGGCGCCCAGCACCGCCGTGATCGCGTGCGGGTAGAGAAACAGCGCGAGCGCCGAGCCGAACGCCAGCGACGCGTAGGCGACCTGCGCGTCGGCCCCCTCCGGGATCAGCGAGCCGGGCGGGTCGCGATCGGGCAGCGCCTCCCCGGCGGCGTCGAACATCGCGCCGAAGCCGCCGATCTTCGACGGGATGTAGATCACCGCGACGAGGATCGTGATGTAGATCAGCGTGTCCTTGACGACGGCGATGAGCGCGGGCGCGCGCAGGCCGGACTGGTACGTGTAGGCGGCGAGGATCGCGAACGCGATGATCAGCGGCCAGTCGCCCTCCACGCCGAGCGCGCCGAGCACGATCTGCATGCCGACGAGCTGCAGCGCGATGTACGGCATCGTCGCCAGCAGCCCGGTGAGCGCGACGACGAGCGCCAGCGGCCGCGACCCGTAGCGTCCGCGCACGAAGTCGGCGGGCGTGACGTAGCCGCGCGCGCGGCAGACCGTCCACAGCCGCGGCATCACCATGAAGATCAGCGGATAGACCATGATCGTGTAGGGCAGCGCGAAGAAGCCGATCGCACCGGCGCCGAACACGAGGGCCGGGACGGCGATGAACGTGTACGCCGTGTAGAGGTCGCCGCCGAGCAGAAACCAGGTGATGACCGTGCCGAAGCGCCGGCCGCCCAGGCCCCACTCGTCGAGGTGGTCGAGCTGCGCGCGGCGCCAGCGCGCGGCGACGAAGCCGAGTACGGTCACGAGCGCGAAGAGCGCGACGAAGATGACCAGCGCGGTCGTGTTCGTGTTGTGTGCCTCCTGGATCGCGGCGGCGGTCATGGGTCTCGCTTCGTCGCGCGGTAGACGACGAACGTCAGCAGCGCCGCGCCGAAGACCCAGGCGAACTGGTACCAGTAGAAGAAGGGGATCCCGGCGAGCTCAGGGTCGGTGCGGGCGTACAGCGGCGGGTAGATGAGCCCCAGCACGGGGAGCACCAACAGCGCGTACCACCAGCGGCTCGGCCGTCCCTCCATGTCGCTCGCGCCCGTACCCTGCGCCCGCGCGCCGCGAAACGTCCGCTCGCGTTCGGAAAAAGGGGTACAAGTTGGGCATCGAATCGCTCAAGGGACAGCTGCTGATCGCCGGGGCCACGCTTCCGGACCCGAACTTCGCCCGCACGGTCGTGCTCGTCTGCGAGCACTCAGACGACGGCGCGCTCGGCCTCGTGCTCAACCGTCCCGGCGATCTCGTCGTCGGCGAGTCGGCGCCGGAGCTGGCCGACCTGATGGGCGACGACGCCGTCATCGACACAGGCGGCCCGGTCCAGACCGACGCCCTGCTCGTGCTCGCCGAGTTCGACGACCCCCAGCGTGCCGGCATCCGGGTGGTGGAGAACGTCGGCCTCGTCGGCGACGGCAGCGAGATCGACGACCTCGTCGAGGAGACCAGCCGCGCGCGCGTCTTCGCCGGCTACGCCGGCTGGGGCCCCGGCCAGCTCGACGCCGAGCTCGAGCGCGAGGACTGGTTCGTCGCGCCCGCCGGGGTCGACGACATCTTCAACCCGGATGCCGACGAGCTCTGGGCTCGCGTGCTCACGCGAAAGGGCGCGCACTTCGCGCTGGTCGCGCGGATGCCGATCGACCCGAGCGTGAACTGAGCGCCGGGCGGCGGGCGGCGGGCGGCCGTTCAGGCGCCGGCCGCGGGCACGATCCAGCCGATCATCGCGACGTTGTGCGCGGCGGCGTCGAGGATGACGAGCGCGTGGAACACCTCGTGGAAGCCGAAGCTGCGCGGCTGGGGTTCGGGCGCCGGCGCGCGTAGACGGTGGCGCCCGCGCTGTACAGGACGCCGCCGGCCGCGAGCAGGACGACGGGTGTCGAGTCGAGCGCGCCGACGAGCTGCGGCGTGGCGATCACCGCCAGCCAGCCGAGCGCGACGCAGCTACCGGCGACGAGCGGGCGCGGCGCGTCGATCCAGCCGAGCGAGAAGGCGACGCCGGCGATCGCGCCGTCCCAGCGTGCCGGGGCCGGCGTCCGTCGAAGGGCGTCTCTGAGGGTGTGGGTTCGTTCGGGTGGGGGCGTCCGCGCCGGGACTGGCGTGGAGCGGGTCGAGTCTTGCCCCGTAACGGGCGCACAGGTCGACCCGGCCTCGACGTTCGCACAGGCCGGGTCGAGTTATTCATGCGGGGCATGAACAAGTCGACCCGGCCTCGACACTCGCGCCGCTGCGCGGAAGCCGGGTCGAGTCATGCACCTTGGTGGGTGCAAAAGTCGACCCAACCCCCACGCGATGCCTGGAAGAGACCGCCGCGCCGAACAGACTCACCCGTTGGAGATGCCGTTTGACGGACGCCTACGGCAGCGCAAACCTCGCGGTGCCCCCGGCCCCGCCCGCCACACGGTTGCAGCGTGCTGCACCCGGCTGGCCGCAGGCCGGGTAGGGTCGCGCCCATGGCCGAGACGACGAAGTTCCTGCTGTCTGAGGACGCGATCCCGACCCATTGGGTGAACCTCCTCCCCGACCTGCCAGGGGAGCCGCTGCCGCCGCTGAACCCGCAGACGATGGCGCCCGCCGGCCCCCCGGATCTGACGCCGATCTTTCCGATGCAGCTCATCGGGCAGGAGGTCTCGGGCGAGCCGGAGATCGAGATCCCCGACGAGGTCCGGGAGGTCTACCGCCTGTGGCGCCCGACGCCGCTGTTTCGCGCGCACCGGCTGGAGAAGGCGCTCGGCACGCCGGCGCACATCTACTACAAGTACGAGGGCGTCTCGCCGGCCGGATCGCACAAGCCGAACACCGCCGTACCGCAGGCCTACGCCAACCGCGAGGCAGGCATCCGCAAGCTCACGACGGAGACCGGCGCGGGCCAGTGGGGCTCGTCGCTGGCCTTCGCCTGCTCGCTGTTCGACATGGAATGCGAGGTCTTCATGGTCGGATCGAGCTACGACCAGAAGCCCTACCGGCGCTCGATGATGCAGACCTGGGGCGCGACCGTGCACCGCTCGCCATCCGACCTCACGCAGTCCGGCCGCGCCAACGACCGCTCGCCGACGGGGTCGCTGGGCATCGCGATCTCCGAGGCGGTCGAGATCGCCGCGCACAACGAGGACACCAACTACGCGCTGGGCTCCGTGCTCAACCACGTCCTGCTGCACCAGACGATCATCGGCCAGGAGACGATCGCCCAGATGGAGATGGCCGGCGAGGAGCCGGACGTCATCATCGGCTGCGTCGGCGGCGGCTCGAACTTCGGCGGGCTGACGTTCCCGTGGATGCGGCGCAAGCCGCAGGCCGGCGGCGGCCCCCGCTTCCTCGCCGTCGAGCCCGCGGCATGCCCGACCCTGACGAAGGGCGTCTACGCCTACGACTTCGGCGACACGGCCGGGCTGACGCCGCTCATGCCGATGTACACGCTCGGGCACGGCTTCGTCCCGCCGCCCGTGCACGCCGGCGGCCTGCGCTACCACGGCGACGCGCCGATGGTCTGCGCGCTGCTGAAGGCCGGCCTCATCGAGGCGCGCGCGTTTCGCCAGAACGAGACGTTCGAGGCCGCGCTGCAGTTCGCCCGCCACGAAGGAATCATCCCCGCACCCGAGCCCGCACACGCGATCCGCGGCGCGATCGAGGAGGCGCTGGCGGCGAAGGAGTCCGGCGAGGAGCGCGTGATCCTGTTCGGCCTGTGCGGCCACGGCAACTTCGACCTCGCGGCCTACGACGCCTACCTCGCCGGCACGCTCGAGGACCCGGAGTTCTCTCAGGACGACATGGACGCCGCGGTGGCGGAGCTGCCGGACGGCGCGCCCGCGGTGGCCTGACCCTCAGATCAGAGCACCGCGCGCATGAGGCGCCCCAGCGTCCGGGTGGGCTGCCCGCTGCAGCTCGACGCGGGCGAAGGGGGACCTCCCTTCGCCCGGCGCGGGCTGCAGACACAGACACGCGTCGGCCAGCTTCGGGAGGCCCCCTATGCGTCACGGGCCGCCAAGGGCGCACGCGCATCGGCCCTCAGCCGGTCCACCCGGCCGGTGGCGGATTGGGTATCTAGCCGTAGTACGCGGAGTAGTACCAGCGGCCGCCACTCCAGTAGCAGTTGCGCGTGATGATGTAACCGTGGAACTCTCGGTTGCCCGCACTCTGTACGCAGGCGCTGTAGGTGCTGAACGGACCATACGTGGCGGCGGCGGCGGTGGCCACCGAAGGCCCTGCGAGGATGCCCAGCGTGACAGCCGTCAAGACGATCAGACGACGCATATACGGCACTCCTGTCGGTCGTGTTTTGTGGAACGCACGCCACCTTTGTGTGGAGATGGCAGGGCTGCATGAGTATGTTGCGGTCGCCCCGCTGCCAAGTGTGAAAAGTGGGGATTTCTGTGCTCGCGCGCGGGCGGTGAAGTGGAATCTGCGGGCCTCGGACCGGATCCAGGTGCCGAGGGCGACCGCTACGACCTGAGGTGCCCTGCATCCCGTCGCATCACGAAACGACGCCCGACGCCGCGGCTCTACAGGCAGGTGGCAGCGCCGGTGCGCTGATCGCAGGGCTCGTCGACCGGCTGTTTGCGCGCGCGCTGCAGTTCGCTCTGGCCGGGGTGCTGTTCGGAATTGCGTTCTTCCCGCTGCGCGCCCGCGGCTCGCCGTTGGAGGTCGCCACCGCCGCGGTGCTGCTCGCGCTGACGACCGCCGGCTTACGCTGGCGTCGCCCGCTGCTTGCGCTGCTGAGCGCCCGCCCGGCCCTCACGCTGCTGTTCCCTGCGCCGGTACTCGTCGCCGTGACGCTCGACGGTGGCTTTGCCAGCGTCTGGACGCCGCTGGTGGCCATCACCGTCGGGGTCCCCGCAACGCTCGGGCGGCCGTGGCTCTCGCTCGGTTGCGCGGTCTGCGCCGCTGCCGGCCAGGCGGCGGCCGCCTGGATCAACCGTGCCCATGCCACACGCAGCGAGCAGATCCTGGACACCGCGGTGTTCAATGCCGTCGGCACCATCGCCGTGGGCGTCGGCATCTCGCTCAGCGTCGCGACGCTGGCAAACTTCCTGCACCGCCGGCCGCGGATCCTCGGCCAGCTGCGCGAGGACGGCCTGACCGGCGCATCACCCGACCGCAAGCGCGGCCGTCCGCCCTCCCAACGCCGGCTGGCCCCGGCGCCACGGACCGCGCTCAGCCCCGCCGAGCTGAAGGTCGTCGCGCTGCTTGCGGCAGGGCGTGCGCCGAAGCAGGTGGCGGCCGATCTGGGCATCACCGTCGCGACCGTGCGCAGCCACCTCAAGGCGGCCAAGCGCAAGACCCACGCCAGAACCCTGACCGAGCTCAGCGGCATCTTCGTCGCCGAGGACGGGCGGTTGTGAGGAGACCCCCGCCTCAGGCGCAGCCGCGCACGCCCGCGCCCACCGGCGCACCCGATGCGCCGGCGCCGCTCCGCGGCAGCGAGGTCGCCGGTCTCGCGGAGTCGCTCTACCTGCGGCTGTTCGTCCTCGCCTTGGGCTCCCTACCGCTGATCTGTGGCCTTGCGGTCGTCGCCGCGCTCGTTCGGACGCACAACGCCGACCTGCTGCGCACCACCGCGCTCGCCGCCGCACTGGCAGCGCTCGCCGCGCTCGCGCTACGAGCGCCGGTCCGCGCCTACCGCGCGCTGCGCCGGCGGCCGCTGTTCTCGCTGGGGGCACCGCTCGTGGCGCTCACCGCGCTGACGCTCGACGGCGTCACCTACAGCCCGCTCAGCTACCCGGCGGCCGTCAGCATCGCGATTCCCGCCTTCGTCTGCGGACGACGCTGGGCGCTGGCGGCGGCCACCATCATCTCGGTCGGCGCGCTCACCGCAGCGACGGTCCGCTACGGCTTCGGCGTCATCGACGCGGTCGGGCAGGGGACGGCCGGCTACTTCGTCTGGGCGCTGGTTCTGGCCGGCCTCGCCGAGCGCTTCGCCCACCTCGCCATGCAGCTGGCGCCGGTGGCGCCACCGCCGACCGACCGCCCGCCGCCGATCCTGGTCTCGACGCCGAACCGCGACTCGTCATCCGCGGCTCCCGAGCCGTCGCGCGTCCGCGCTCCCACAGCAGGAACCGCAGCCGCGACACCCACTGCCACCGCGTGCCTCACCGCGCGACAGCTACAGGTGCTTGCCCTGCTCGCCGACGGGTTGCGAGCCGAGGACATCGCCGGCCGCCTCGGGATCACCACCACCACCGTCTACAGGCACATCGAGCGAGCCAAGCAGCGAACGGGGCTCAGATCGCTCAGCGAGCTCGTGGCCGTGGTCGTACGCGCCGAGATGCTTCGCCAGGCGCCCGCCGACTGAGAAGTCTCCAGCCGGGTCAGGCCGCCCGCTGCTGCATCCCGGCGTCCCACCGCGGCGCGGGGTTCTTGCCCCAGCGTGCCTCGCGGGCATAGCGCATCAGCGACGGGAAGTACTCCTTCAACGGCGGCGGGGTGGCGCCGAGCTGCTCGCGCGCACGCCGTGAGTCAAACGTGCAGCGCACGCTGAAGTATGGGACCAGAGCACCGGCCAGCTTCTCGGCCTCCTCGTCCTGGCCGAGCCCGACGAACACGGGCGGCGCGGCATCGAAGGCGTCGGCGGCCATCGTCGCGAGCTCGGCGTTCGACGCCGCCGCCTCGCCGGCCACGATGTGAAACGCGCCGCCGCGCACGGGGCCGCGCAGCAGCTCGAGCAGGGCGTCGGCGACGGTGTCGACCGGCACGATGTCCAGCGACGCGCCCGGATCGCCTGGCACCGTCGGAAACAGCCCGCGGGCGAACGCCTGCAGCGGCCAGTAGATGACGTTGAAGGCCTGCGTCCAGCCGGTCTCGCTGTCGCCGACGATGACGCTCGGACGCACGATCGCTGCGGGCAGGCCGCTGCCGGTGACAATCTGCTCGGCCTCGAGCTTCGTGCGCTCGTAGGTGTTGCGAAAGCCCTGGCCGACATCGCCGTCGTGCTCGCTGACCAGCCCGGTGCGCTCGCCCGCGACATACGCGGTCGAGACGTGCACGAAGCGCTCGAGCGAGCCGCGCTCGTGCGCTGCCGATGCGAGCGCCACGATCTGGCGCGTGCCCTCGACGTTGATCCGGCGTGCCTCGTCGAGCGCCAGCGTGAAGCTGATCGACGCGGCACAGTGCACGACCGCGGTGATCGAGCCTGCGAGGCGCTCGCGCACGAGCGGCGAGAGGCCGAGGCCGTCTGATTCGAGGTCGGCCGACAGCGCCCGCACACGTCCGCGAAACGGGTGCGTGCCGGGTGCGACCAGCGTCTGCAACAGTTCGTCCACCCGGGCCTGGGCAGCGCGGTCGTCCTCGGCGCGCACGAGCGCGATCACGTCGAACGTGGTCTGCTCGAGGACGCGCGCCAGCAGCTCCATCCCGACGAAGCCGGTCGCTCCGGTCATCAGGAGCGTCCCATCGGACGAGGTCATGCGGCCTCCAGGCACAGCGTGGCGTTGTGGCCGCCGAACCCGAAGGAGTTCGACAGCGCCACCGGCGGGCGTCCGTCAGACAGCTCCAGCGGGCGGGCCGTGCCCGGCACGTAGTTGAGATCCATGCCCTCCTCGGGCTCCTCGTAGCCGATCGTCGGCGGCGCGATCCGGTCGCGCAGCGCGAGGATCGTGGCGACGGCCTCGACCGCGCCCGCAGCGCCGAGCAGATGCCCGATCGCGGACTTCGTCGAGGAGACCGGGACCTGCGACGCGCGCTCGCCGAGGACGGACTTCAGCGCCCGCGTCTCCGCGCGGTCGTTGAGCTGGGTCGAGGTGCCGTGCGCGTTGACGTAGTCGACTCCCGTCGCCTCGAGACCCGCGTCGGTCAGCGCGACGTGCATCGCCCGCGCGCCGCCGCGACCGTCCGCACAGGGCGCCGTGATGTGGTGCGCGTCGCCGCTGGCGCCGTAGCCGCGCAGGGTGCCGAGGATCGTCGCGCCGCGAGCGCGGGCGCAGTCGCCCGCCTCGAGCACGAGCACGCCCGAGCCCTCGCCCATGACGAAGCCGTCACGACGGTTGTCGAACGGGCGTGACGTGCCGGTCGGCGAGATCGCGCCCATGCGTCCGAACGCCGCGCGCGAGAGCGGCGTCAGCGGCGCCTCGGCGGCGCCGGTCACCATCGCCTCGGCCTCGCCGTGCTGGATCATCCGCAGGGCGGTGCCGATCGCATGGCTGCCGGCCGCGCAGGCCGAGACGACGCTGAAGACCGGACCGCGCAGCCCATGGCGAAGCGACAGCGCGGCCGAGCCGGCGTTGCTCATCATGAGCGGGATGGCCAGCGGCGAGACGGAGTCGGCGCCCGTGTCGCGCAGCATGTCGTGGTTGTCCTCGAGCGTGCCGATCCCGCCGATCCCGGTGCCCAGCACGCAGCCGATCAGCTCCGGGTCGTAGGGCAGCTCGTCGCCCCAGCCCGCCTCGGCGAGCGCCTCGCCGCCGGCGGCGATCGCCAGCTGCGTCGAGCGGTCCGCGCGGCGCGCCTGCTTGGTCGACATGTGGTCGGTGGGGTCGAAGTCCGCGCACGGCGCCTCACCGTCGCGGATGCCGCACGCGCCGTCCGTCCAGCGCTCGTGCAGTGTCCGGGCACCGACGCCGAGCGGCGTGACGGCCCCTACTCCGGTGATGACGACGTCGCGCAAGGTCACCCCTGGACGCGCGCGACGACGAGGTCGACTACGTCGCCGACGGTCTTGATCTGCTTGAAGTCGGCGCTCTCGAGGTCGATGTCGTAGCGCTCCTCGACGACCTGCGTCAGCTCGACGAGGTCCAGCGAGTCGACGTCGACGGACTCGAGGGTCGCGTCACGCGAGAGCACCTCGGGGTCCGCTCCAAAGCTGGCGAGCGACTCGATGACCATCGCTTCGATGTCCTGCGGCTGTGTCTGGGTGGTAGCCATGTGGTTCACGTCTCCTTGGTCGAAGTTCGGGTGGGGAAAGAGCGGGAAGCGATCAGGCGGCGCGCTGCAGGGCGACGCCATGCAGCTCGACGGGCTGGGCGTCCGGCACGCAGCGCGGGGCGAGCTTGGCCAGCACGGCGCCCGGGCCGGCATCGAGGTAGGCGCGCGCGCCGGCGTCGGCGAGCGCGGTCATCGTCTCGCGCCAGCGAACGGGCGAGACGAGCGCGTCGGCGAGCTCGTCGACGGGGTCCGTGAAGGGACTTGCGCTCGCGCACGAGAACACGGGCGTGCCCGGCTCGTGCAGCGTCACCGCGGCCAGCGCGGCGCGAAACGGCTCCACGGCGGCCGCCATCTGCGGTGAGTGAAAGGCGCCGGCGACGTCGAGCGGGATCGCGCGCAAGCCCTCGACGCGGGCGTGGCGGCGCGTGGCGCGCAGATCCTCGGGTGCGCCCGACAGCACGATCTGGCCGGGCGCGTTGTCGTTGGCGACCGCGACACCGTGCGCCGCGGCGAGCGCCGCTGCCTGCGCGGGCGCGGCGCCGAGCAGCGCGAGCATCGTGCCGCCGCCACTGGCCTCGCCGGAGTCGGCCATGAGCCGGCCGCGCAGCACGACGAGGCGCAGCGCGTCGAGCTCGTCGAGCACGCCCGCAGCCGCGAGTGCGCTCAGCTCGCCGAGCGAATGGCCGGCGAAGGCGATCGGTGCGCGCACGCGCTCCGACACGCGCGCCCAGCCGGCCAGCGATGCACAGAAGATCGCCGGCTGCGCGAAGCGCGTGGACTCGTCGATGCGTTCGAAGGGGTCGTCCCCGACCATGGCCAGAACCGCTTCGAGCAGGTCCGGACGCGCGCTGCCAACAGCGTCGCGCATTTCCGGGACCTGGCTCCCCTGGCCGGGAAACAGAACAGCGGTGCGGGTCATGTCGAGCACGGATCAAGCGTGTCTCACACGCGAGGCACCCACAACGCCATCCCCCCACCGGTGGGAAGGCGCACCCCCCGGGTGGGGGGTCCATAGGCAAACCTCAGTGGGTTTACCTGGACCCGTTGGCGAACTTCTCAGCCTGCAACCGGCCCGAACGGCGGGCTCGAGCTAGTTCAGCAGACCCGTGCGCTGCGCCTTCTGCACGGCCTCGGCGCGGTTGCGCACGTCGAGCTTGCGATACAGCGCGCTCGTGTGCTCCTTGACGGTGTGCGGCGACAGGTGCAGCGCCTGCGCGATCTCGCGGTTGGTCGCACCGTCGGCGATCCGCTCGAGCACCTCGCGCTCGCGGCCGGAGAGCGTGAGGGCGCCGCTGGCCGGCGCGGCGGAGGGCTCGAAGAGCGCCATCCCCAGCGCGACCATCCGCACGGCGCGCGCGACGTCCGCGGCGGGCCAGTCCTTGGGGACGAAGCCGCTCGCGCCGCAGGCGCGCGCCGTCGCGGGCGAGATCCGCCCGGCGCCGGAGATGAGCAGCACGCGCAGCTCGGGGCGCTCGGTGAGCAGCCGCTCGCAGACCTCCGGCCCCGACTCCTCGCCGAGGAAGAGGTCGACCAGCGCGACGTCGGGCGCGTGCTCGCGGGTGAGCGCGAGCGCCTCGTCGCCGTTGCTGGCCGACAGGCAGCGCTCGACCCAGTCCAGCTCGCCGAGCATCGTCCGAAAGCCCCAGTGCACGACGTCGTGGTCGTCGACGACGAGCACGCAGAGATGATCGGCTTCGTCGCCGTTCATGCGCCCCCGTTGCCGCCGGGCAGCGGTACGACGAGCCGCACGACCCAGGTGCCGGGCGCGCGCTCGCCGAACTCGACGAGGCCGCCGGACTGCAGCGCCTCGAGGGCCGCGAGACGCAGGCCGACGCCGGTCGATCCGACGCGCTCCAGCGGCACGCCGTCGTTCTCGATCTCCACGACGAGCGTGCCCTCGCCGGTGTGCGTGCGCACGACGATGTGCTTGGCGTCGGAGTGCTTGCGCGCGTTGCGGACGGCTTCGGTGAGCACCGACTGGGCGAGCGGCTCGAGCGCTGCGGGGACGTCGACGATCGGGCCCTCGACGCTCAGGCCGAGGTCGCGGTGCTCGGCGCAGAGCCGGTCGAGCTCGGCGTGCAGCGTCGTGCCGGTCGGCGCCGACGAGCGCCCGAGCGGGCGCTGCAGGGCCGAACGCAGGTCGCTCAGCGCCGCGCCGACCTCGCGCGCGCAGCGGGCGCGGGCCTCGGGCGACAGCGGCTGCTCGGAGGACAGCACGAGCGAGACGCCGAACAGCCGCTGCACCACGCCCTCGTGGATCCCGCGCGCGAAGTCGATGCGCTCCTCGAGCTCGCGGGCGCGCTCGCCGACCGTCGTGGCGATGCGCGACGTCGAGGCCAGGGCCAGCGTCTTGCCGAGAATCCACAGCAGGTCGCGATGGCGCTCGTCCAGCGGGGCCGCTCCGTGCTCGGGCTCGGCGAGGATGACCCCCAGCCAGCGCCCGGCCGCGACGATCGGCACGTAGACGATCGGCTGCTCGCCGACGAGCCCGGCGAAGTCGGCGGAGATCTGGTGGCCGGCGCCGCCGAGGACCTCGATGACGCGGTCCTCGGTGAGCGCCTGGCGCGCGACCGGCGCCGATTCGACGGTGATCTCGTCGGACGTCAGCTGATCGAGGCCGATGCCGTGCGCCCCGGCCGCGTGCACGCGCCGGCGCGCGTCGTCGTAGCGGAAGATGACAGCGCGGCGCATCTGCGCCAGGCGGCAGACGGCCTCCGCCAGGCGCGAGTAGAACTCCTCCGAGCCGTGGTCGCCGTCGACCTGGGCGAGAACGTCGTTGAGCAGCTCGAGCGCGGCGATCGAGTACGCGGGCTGTGGCGCGGATTGCACCCGCCCATCGTGGCACGCCGCGCGGTGGTCAGGCGCGGAGTCCGCGGGCAGGCCCTCCGCCCCGGCGTCGGCGCGGCGGGGGCCGCAGCCTCTGCATCGGCGCGCGGGTTGCGGGGATGCTAGGCCCGCGCCCGGCGCGGGACCCAGCGCGGCAGGCGACGCGACGGCCGCCGCTCGGCCGCGCGCAGCTGGGCGACGCGCAGGCGCAGCAGCTCGACCGCGGGCGCCGTCGGCAGGAAGGGATCGGCGATGACGCGATCGTCGTCGAGCCCGAGCGCCGCCCAGATCCGTCCCTCGACGATCGCGACGAGCACCGCACCGGCCAGCGGCCGTGCGGAGTCGACCGCGGCGAGGTCGAGCAGCACCGGCACGTCACCGTCGCGAGCGCGGCGGATGGCGATCGGACAGTGCGCGCGACCGGCCTCCACGGGGGCGACGGGCTGCAGATAGAAGCGGTTGATCATGTACGTCAAGTGGTGCAACATTTCGGACCTCATCCCCTATTGTGCGGCAGCCGCAGCTACTGTACGATCACACGCCGGTATGTCAATGTCATACAAGTTGAAGATGTTTGACCTCAAGCGCGATGGCGAGGTCTCGATCACGCAGCAGCTCGTCACGCTGTTCGCGACGCTCATCGACAGCGGCGAGCTGGCCCCCGGGGAGCGCCTGCCGGCGACCCGCGCGCTGGCCGCCGACGTGTCGGTCAACCACCTGACGGCGGTGCGCGTGTACCGCCGCCTGGCCGAGCTCGGCTACGTGACGGCGGCGGTCGGGCGCGGGACGTTCGTGCGCCAGCGCCTGCCGGTCGCGGTGAGCGCACCGGCGGGCGGGGCGGGCCGCCCGGCCCATGCCGCGGGCGACGACGACTGGCAGATCGGCCTGCTCGCCGCGCGCCCGGTCACCTACGCCGACGAGATGCTGCGCGACTCGCTGCACGCGCCGCTGGCCGGCGACGCGATCCCGCTCGGCTCCGGCTACCCGGACCCCGCGCTCTGCCCGTCCGCGGAGCTCGCCGCGCTCGCCGCGCAGATCACGCGCGACAACCCGCGCGCGATCACCGACTACCTCCAGGTCGAAGGGCTGCCCGAGCTGCGCGAGCGGCTCGCCGAGCTCGGCCGCGCGGCCGGCTACGCCACGAGCGCCGACGAGATCCTCGTCACCACCGGCGCCCGCCAGGCGATCGACCTCGTCGCCCGCGCGCTGCTCGGTCCCGGCGACGTCGCGGTCGTCGAGTCGCCGACCTTCGCCGGCGCGCTGGCGTCGCTGCAGGCCACCGGCGCGCGCGTCCTGCCGCTGCCCGTCGACGCCGACGGCCCCGACATCGATGTGCTCGAGCGCATCCTCGCCCGCCACGAGGTCAAGCTCGTCGCGTTGCAGGAGGCCTGTCAGAACCCGACCGGCGCCGACCTCTCGCCGGTGCGGCGAGAGCGCCTGATCGAGCTCGCCCAGTCGCGCGGCTGCTTCGTGCTCGACGACGGCGTCTACGCGACGATGCGCTTCGACGGCCCGCCGCATCGCCGCCTGCGCGCCGACGCGCCGTCGCACGTCATCTACGTCGACTCGATGTCCAAGACGATCGGCGGCGGCCTGCGGCTCGGCTGGATCGCCGCCAGCGGACCGATCCGCGCCCGGCTCGTCCAGCTGAAGATCGACGCCGACATCCACACCGCGGCGCTGCCGCAGTACCTCGCCGCCGCCTACCTGCAGGGCGACCGCCACGCGGAGCTCATGCGCATGGCGCTGCCGATCTACCGCGACCGCCGCGACGCGCTCGTCGACGCGCTCGAGCGCCACCTCGGCTTCGACGCGACGTGGACCGTGCCGCAGGGCGGCAACCACATCTGGGTGACCCTGCGCGAGCCGATCGACGAACGCGCGCTGTACGTCGAGGCGCTGCGCGCCGGCACGGCCTTCCTGCCCGGCGGCGCGATCATGGCCGAGAAGTCCTCGCGCACGAGCATGCGCCTGTCGTTCGGACTCGTCGAGCCGGTGCTGCTCGACGAGGGCGTGCGGCGCATCGCGGTGGCGCTGCGCGAGGTGCGCCGGCGCGGGCGCGTCGGGGCGACGGGCGCACTGTCCTGACGGGGTCGGGCTACCGCTACTTCGTCGCCTGCGCCACCGGCTTGGACTCGGCCGGCACCGACCGCCGGTTGGAGGCGTCCCGACGAGCGGCGAGACGGCCGTCCGGCGTTCGTCGACCGAGGTAGACCCGTAGGCTTCCCGGCAGTGACCCGCGCTCGCGTCCGCCAGTTCGCCGAGCGCACGCTCGTCACCACCCGCCGCGCGACGATCGAGTTCGTCGAGGACCGCGGCCACCGCTCCGCCGCGCAGATGAGCTTCTTCGCGATCCTCTCCTTCATCCCGCTCATCCTGCTGCTGGCCGCCGCCTTCGGCGTGCTCTTCGATGACGGCGCGGTGCGCGAGCGGATCATCCAGACCGTCTTCGACAACGTCCCGCTGGCCAGCGGCGACGACCGCCCGCAGCTCGAGCGCACCGTCGGCGACGCGCTCGACCAGGCCGGCGATCTCGGGATCTTCACGACGCTGCTGCTGCTCGCCGCCGCCAGCGGCGTGATGGGCGCGCTGCGCCATTCGATCAACGAGGCGTGGGACATCGAGCAGCGCCCGCCGCTGCTGCAGCGCAAGGCGCTCGACCTCGCGCTCGTGCTCGGCGGCACGTCGATCCTCGCGCTGAGCGTGTCGCTCACGGTGGCGCACCGCCTCGAGGCGATCGTCGACGACGAGGCCGGCGGCGGCTGGCTGCTGGCGGCGCTCATCGACTTCGCCGGCGATGTGCTGCCGATCCTCTTCGTCGCGGCGGGCCTGCTGTTCCTCTACCGCGTGCTGCCGATGAACAAGGAGCCGCTGCGCGACATCTGGCCGGGCGCGGTCGTCGGCGCGATCGGGCTGGCGATCGTCAAGCTCGGCCTCGAGCTGTACTTCGAGCAGCTCGCCGACTTCGGTGCGATCTACGGCTCGCTCGGCGCGGCGATGGCACTGCTGATCTTCGTCTTCGCGGCGGCCAACGTCATCGTCTTCGGGGCGGAGTTCGCGTCGGAGTGGGCGCGCGCCGACGGCGGTGACGCGGTGCGCGCCACCGAGAGCGCCTCGGCCTGAGGCCTAGGCCAGCAGCGCGAGCAGCTGCTCGCGGTCGGGCCCGGGCGGCGCCACCGGCTCGTGCTCGTCCGCGACCGCGAGGATCCGCTCGGCCATCCCCGGGCGCGCGACCACCTCGCCGATCGTCGCCAGACAGGCCCGCGTCTCGACGAACGCGCGGAATATGTCGGCGTCGTAGCGCACCGCCGTCGGCAGCGCAGCGGCGACCGCGGCAGCGCCGGTGGGCGGTTCGGTCTGCGTCGGGGCGCCGCGGCGCAGCGCCTCGATCTCGCGCAGGCGAGCCCGATCCTCGCGAACGGTCTCGCGGTACCAGGGCGTGACGTACGTCTCGGTGACCTCGTCCCAGGCGCGCGCGAAGCGGTCCGGATCGTAGATGCCGTCGTACGCGAGGTCGCGCAGATGCCGCGCGTGCAGCATCCCGAGCGACATGCCGCGGCCGGCCGACGGGTTCGTGCAGGCCCAGGCATCGGCGAGCAGCGCGACCCCCGTGACGGCCGGCCGGCCCTCCACCACGAGCCGGCGGTAGCGGTCGACGATGCCGCCCATCGGCAGCACGTCGGTGAGCGGCTCGCCGCCCTCGAGCCATTGCGAGTGGGCCGGGCAGGCGCGCAGGACGGCCTCCCATCGCGCCCGGTCGCGCATCCGCTTCAGCGGCCGGTCGCCCGCGCTCGTGTACAGCGTCACGCACCACGTGTCGTTGTCGCTGGGCAGGACGAGGATCGTGAACGAGCCCAGCGGCGTCAGCGGCGCGGAGCGAAACGGCGGCAGACCGCCGTCGCGCGAGCGGAAGAACCGCGTGTAGTACACAAAGCCGGAGTCCTCGGACTCCTCGTGCAGCGGCACCGATACGACGTCGGAGAGCCATCCGGCCATCGGCGAGCTACGCCCCATTGCGTCGACGACGAGGTCCATGCGCAGCCGCGCGCCGCCGTCGGTCACGACGCCGGTCACGTGCGCGGTCCCGTTCTCGGTGTAGCTCTCCAGGCCGCTGACCCGCACGCCGCGGCGGACATCGAGTCCGACCTGCTCCTCGGCCGCGCGGCCGAGGACCTGCTCGAGGACCGGTCGCCGCGCGGTCAGCGTCGTGAAGCGCTCGTCGCCGGGCCGCGTGTGGCGGTCGGTGATCGTCGGCGGCATCACGCTCAGCACGTCGAAGCGCAACGCGCCCGCGGCGGCCAGCGCCTCGGCGACGTCGGGCAGCTCCTCTTCGAGCACCGCCCGGCCGCGCGGCTGCAGGTAGTGCGCCTGGCGAAACTGCGTGACCCCCTCGCGCGACCAGTTCTCCCAGGCGGCGTCGACGCTGTCGGGCACCGGCGTCGCGTCGCGTTCGAGGAGCGTCACCTCATGGCCGTCGCGGGCGAGCAGCAGTCCCGCGGTCAGCCCGCAGATTCCGGCCCCCAGGACAACGATCCTCATCGCGGGACGGACCCTACGCCCGTTCGCGTGCGCAAGCAACCGGCGCGCCCGGGCGGCGGACCTCTGCGACCCGCGATTGGCCACCTGGTCCAGCCCGCGGGCGGGATCGTTGTACAGGCGGGCCATAGACCTTCCGCGATCTTTGGCCGAGGGGACAAAGACCCCACGCGGTCCCGGCGGCGAGCCTCCAGCCCATGAAGCTCGTCATCGGCATCGTCCGCCCGGACAAGGCAAACGACGTACTGGAGGCGCTCTACCGCGCCGAGGTGCGCGGCATCTCCATGAGCCGCGTGCAGGGCCACGGCGGCGAGCTCGAACGCGTGGAGACCTACCGCGGCACGCGCGTGCAGATGGGCCTGTCGGAGAAGGTCCGCTTCGAGATCGCCGTGTCCGATCAGTTCGTGGAGCCGACGATCGAGGCGCTCTGCGAGGGCGGCCAGACCGGCGAGGTCGGCGACGGCAAGATCTTCGTCGTGCCGCTCGAGCGAGTCGTGCGGATCCGCTCGGGCGAGACCGACGACAGCGCCGTCACGCCGGTGGGCAAATGAGCTGCCTGATCGCCGCCGCCGTCCCGGAGGTCAACACGGGCGACACCGCCTGGATGCTCATCGCCACGGCGCTCGTCATGTTCATGACGATCGGGCTGGGCGTCTTCTACGCCGGCCTCGTGCGGGCGAAGAACGCCCTGAACACGTTCATGATGTGCGTCGCGGCGCTCGCCGTCGCGACCATCACGTGGGCGCTGGTCGGCTACTCGCTTGCCTTCGACGGCGACGCGGCGATCCTCGGCGGATTCGGCCACGCGTTCATGTCCGGCGTCGGCTTCGAGCCGCGCGACGGCACGACGATCCCGCACCTCGTGTTCTTCGCCTTCCAGGGAACCTTCTGCATCATCACGACCGCGCTCGTCTCGGGCGCCGTCGTGGAGCGCATGCGCTTCGTCCCCTTCCTCTTCTTCGCGGCGCTGTGGTCGATCCTCGTCTACGCGGTCCTCGCGCACTGGGCCTTCGGCGGCGGCTGGCTGGCGGCCCAGGGGACGCTCGACTTCGCCGGCGGCGTGCCGGTCGAGATGGGCTCGGGCTTCGGCGCGCTCGCTGCCGCACTCGTCGTCGGCGCACGCAAGGACTACGGCCGCCAGGCGCTGCTGCCGCACAACGCCGTCTACTGCCTGCTCGGCGCCGGGATCCTCTGGTTCGGCTGGTTCGGCTTCAACGGCGGCAGCGGCTTCACCACCGGCAACTCCAGCGTCCTGGCGTTCACGAACACGCTGCTGACGCCCGCCTGCACGCTGCTGACGTGGTTCGTCCTGGACCTCTTGCGCAACCGCCAGATCACGGCGATCGGCGCCGCCACCGCGATCATCGTCGGCTGCGTCGGCATCACGCCGGCCGGTGGCTTCATCAGCCCGATCTGGGCGATGGTGCTCGGGGTCGTCGTCACGCTCCCGTGCTACGCGGTCGTCGCCTGGCGGCCGCGCACGCGCGTCGACGAGACGCTCGACGTGCTCGCCGCGCACGGCGTCGCCGGCTTCACCGGCATCCTCTTCATCGGCCTCGTCGCCCAGCAGAGCTGGAACGGCGTCGCCGACGGTCTCGTCTACGGCGACGCGGGCCAGTTCGTCTCGCAGGCGGTCGCGGCGGCGGCCGCACCGGCGTACGCGTTCGGCATGACGTACGTGCTGCTGCGCGTGCTCGGCGCGGTGACGGCGCTGCGCGGTAGCGATCGCGACGAGGCGATCGGGATGGACATCATCCACCACGGCGAGGAGGCCTACATCACGGGCGAGGGAGCGATCCTGCTCAACCCCGAGGCCGGCGACGCGGAGAAGGTGGCGGTGGCACAGCCGGTGTGAGTCCCGGCGGGCCTTCCCGGCCCGCGCGGGTGGGGTACGGTGGGCGTCTGCCCTGTGACGCGCAGGCCCGCCGCTTTGCTCCCCTTCGTCCCGATCTTGAGGTGACCGCATGAAGATGGTGATTGCCTACATCCGCCACGAGGCGTTCGAACCGATTCGCGCCGACCTGCTCGTGAAGGGCTTTCCCTCGCTGTCGGTCAGCGAGGTCAAGGGCTCCGGCCGCCAGAAGGGGATCACCGAGCGCTACCGCGGCGCCGAGCTGACGAACTACCTGCGCCCGAAGGTGAAGATCGAGTGCGTCGTCGCGCAGGGCGACGTGCGCCTCGTCGTCGACACGGTCCTCAAGCACGCGCGGACCGGCGGCGTCGGCGACGGCAAGGTCTTCGTCCTGCCGGTCGAGGAGGCCTACCGCGTCCGCACCGGCGAGGCCGGCGAGGAGATCCTCCAGTCGCACCCGGACGCGTCGGGCAGCCTGAAGTAGCAGGCGGTCGCGGCGGCAGCAGCGTCCGCGCTCAGCGCAGGTCGCGGTAGGTCAGCACCACGCGGCCCAGCACGACGACGTCGCCGTCGTTCAGCTCGGCGTCGTCGACGCGGCGGCCGTTGACGGAGGTGCCGTTCGTGCTGCGGTCGTCGAGGATGCGCAGCCGGTCGCCGCGCAGGACGACGATCGCGTGGCGCGCCGAGACCGTGTGGTCGTCGAGCCGCACGTCGGCGGTCACGCCGCGGCCGACATGCGTGACGTCGTCCGTCAGCGCGAAGGCCTCCTCGCCGCATACGAGGTAGCGCCCGCGCGCGAGCACGGGCGGGCTGCCCAGGCCGCGCAGTTCGTCGCCGCGCGGCGGTACCTCGATGGCGGCGGTGGGATCGTCGATCGCGTGCTTGTTGTGCATGATGACGCTCACGTTCCTGCACTCCAGCGCGCCCCCCTCAAGCGGGGATTAAGACCGCCGCATTCTCAGCAAGTTCGTATGCGGCTCTTACGTTGGGCTGCCATCTTCGTCGCACTGGACCCAAGGAGGTTGCCGGATGAGGACACGTCGGATCGCAGCACTCGCGCTCAGCGGCGCGCTCGTCGCCGGCGGCGCCGGCGCGGCGATCGCCGCGGTGACGAAGGACGACGCCAAGAAGACCGAGCAGGCGATCCTCGACGACGCCGCCAAGCGCCTCGACGTGACGCCGCAGAAGCTGCGCGACGCGCTGTCGGCCGCGCAGGACGCCCAGCTCGACCAGGCCGTCAAGGACGGCGATCTGACCCAGAAGCAGGCCGACGCCATCAAGGCGGCGCGCAAGGACTCCGGCCGCGTACTCGGCGGTCGCGGCCTGCACGGTCCGCGCGATGTCCAGAAGCTGCGCGGCGGCCCGGGCGGCCCCGGGTTCGGCAAGCCCGGCGTGGGCCTGCGCTTCGACCTCTTCGCGGATCTGGCCAAGGCGCTCGGCACGACCGAGGAGAAGCTCAAGGACCAGTTGCGCGACGGCAAATCCGTCGCCGACGTCGCCAAGGCCAACGGCACGTCGCTCGCCGACGTCCGCAGCGCCGTCAAGGCCGCCGCGAAGACGCGCCTCGACAAGGCCGTCAAGGCCGGCGACCTGACCCGCAAGCAGGCCGACGCGATGCTCGATCGCATCGCCGAGCGGGCGACGGCGATCGGCTCGGCCAGGGGGCTGGGACTGCGCGGTCACCATCGCCGCTTCCGCGGCGGGCCGGCCCCCGACGAGCTGCGCCGGCCCGGCTCGTTCATGCCCGACGAGCCCGGCGCCGTCGAGCTCGCACCCCCGGGCGGCGTCATCAGCTGACGCCGAACGCCGGACGCCGACGCGCCGCCGGGCGGAACCCTCCCCCTTCCTCCCGCCCGGCGGCGCGCGGTGCTCGTCTTCGAGCGCTGCTGAGCGGCCTCTCGGCCTCCTCTCAGCAAGCTCCCAGCTTTCGTGCCGACAATGTCCGCATGAACGCCGCCGCCGCGACCGCCGACCAGCACCGCGTCCTCGTCGTCGACGACGAGCCGAACATCGTCGACGTCATCTGCATGGCACTGCGCTTTCAGGGCTTTGCCGTGGAGTCGGCGGGCACCGGCCGTGACGCGCTGGCGGCCGTGCGCAGCTTCGACCCGCATCTGATGGTGCTCGACATCATGCTGCCCGACATGGAGGGCTTCGAGGTCGCCGAGCGCCTCGGCGCCCAGCGCACGCAGGTGCCGATCATCTTCCTCACCGCGCGCGACGCCACGCAGGACAAGGTCCGTGGGCTGACGAGCGGCGGCGACGACTACGTCACGAAGCCGTTCAGCCTCGAGGAGCTCGTCGCGCGCATCCGCGTCATCCTGCGCCGCACGGGCGCCGCCTCGCCGTCCTCGTCGCGCCTGACCTTCGAGGATCTCGAGCTCGACGAGGAGACGCGCGAGATCACGCGGGCCGGGCAGCCGATCGAGCTGACGGCGACCGAGTACCGGCTACTGCGCTACCTGCTGCTCAACCCGCGCCGCGTGCTCACGCGCGCACAGCTGCTCGACCACGTCTGGGAGTACGACTTCGACGGCGACTCGCGGATTCTCGAGACGTACGTCAGCTACCTGCGCAAGAAGCTCGACCCGCACGGCCCGTCGCTCATCCAGACCGTGCGCGGCGTCGGCTACGCGCTGCGGCTGGCGCGGAGCTGAGCGCCGTGTCGCTGCGCGCACGGCTCATCATCGGGGTCGTGGCGCTCGCCGCCGTCGGCCTGCTGGTGGCTGGCGGCGTGACCTACGCCGTACAGCGCGACTTCCAGTTCGGGCGGGTCGACGAGCAGGCGAGGTCCGCGCTGCCGCTGGTCTTCAACGAGCTCGAGGACAAGGGCATCGCCACGCAGCCATCCCGTCCCGGCGAACCCGGACCCAGCCGCGGCGGCGGCGCCGGCGGCAGGCTCGGCGGACCCGGGCCGGAGAAGCGCCCGCGCCCGGGCGGCAACCTCCCCTCCGCCGTCTACGGCGAGGCGCGCAGCGCGGCCGGCACGACGCTCGGCTCGGTCACGCCGGGGCTCGCACGCGGCGAGACGGCACCGGCCGCGCCCGACCTTCCGGACGACGTCGCGCCGGGCGAGGCGATCACCGTCGGCTCGACGGGCTCGGGCGGCCCGCGCTACCGCGCGATCGCCGAGCGGACGGCCGGCGGCGGGCTGACGATCGCGGCGATCCCGCTCACCGAGGTCGACGCCGCGCTGTCGCAGCTGCTGCTCGTCGAGGGGCTCGTGTTCGGCGCGGTGCTGCTCGCGCTCGGCGCCGGGGCCTGGTGGATCGTGCGCGTCGGCCTGCGCCCGCTGGACGCGATCGGTGTCACGGCCGGCGCGATCGCCGCCGGCGACCTGTCGCGCCGCGTCGACCACGCCGAGCCGCGCACGGAGGTCGGCCGCCTCGGCCTGTCGCTGAACGCGATGCTCGCGCGGCTGGAGGAGGCCTTCGCCGAACGCCGCGCGAGCGAGGAGCGCCTGCGCCGCTTCCTCGCCGACGCGTCGCACGAGCTACGCACGCCACTGGCGTCGATCCGCGGCTACGCCGAGCTGTTTCGGATCGGCGCCGCCGCGCGGCCGGAGGACGTCGCGAAGGCGATGACGCGCATCGAGGACGAGTCGGCGCGGATGGGCGTGCTCGTCGAGGATCTGCTGGCGCTCGCCCGCCTCGACGAGATCCGCCAGCCCGTGCGCGAGCCGGTCGACCTGGCGGCGCTCGCGTCCGACGCGGTCGACGACGCGCGCGCGGTCGCGCCGGACCGCGCGATCGAGCTGGCCGCGCCGGGCAAGGGCGCGGTCGTCGTCGACGGCGATGCCGGCCAGCTGCGCCAGGTGCTCGCCAACCTCATGCGCAACGCGCTCGTCCACACGCCGGCGGGCACGCGGATCGACGTCTCGGTGGCGGCGCGCGACGGCGACGCGCTGCTCGCCGTCCGCGACTTCGGTCCCGGCCTGCCGACCGACGATCCGAGCGAGCTGTTTCATCGCTTCTGGCGCGCCGATCCCGGCCGCGGGCGCGGGCGCGCCGGCGCCGGGCTGGGGCTGGCGATAGTGGCGGCGATCGTCACCACCCACGGCGGGCGCGCGCAGGCCGCCGACGCGGCCGACGGCGGGGCGCGCTTCGAGGTCTCGCTGCCGCTGGGCGCCGGCCGCGCCGACGCACCGGTATCCGAAGCGCATTAGTCTGCCGCCGGTGCTGAAGAAGGTTCGGCGGCTGCCGGCGCTCATCTGGAAGGGACGGCGCGGCGCCGCGCTGGTCATCGCGGGGCTGCTGGTGCTCGCGGCCGGCGCGTTCGCGGTCAAGACGCTGCTGCTCGACGACGGCGAGAGCGCCGCCGCCGCGCGGCTGAGCGTCCAGGTCCTGCCGGCCGGCACGTTCGCGGCCGCCCACCCGTACGCGCCGTACTACGTCATCCCGCGCAAGCGCTTCACCGATCCGACGAAGCTCACGCGCCTGGCCCGCAACAACCTCGTGACGAAGCCCGAGAGCGCGATCGGCAAGGGCGCGCTGGCCGGCAGCCCGCAGATCGTGCGCCTGTCGCTGCGCTCGGCTTCCGACGGTCCGGTCACGGTCGCCGGCGTCCGCGCGAAGGTCATCAGCGACGCGCGCCCGCTGCCGGGCTGGTTCACGGCGCTGCCGGGCTGTCAGTTCGAGCCGGTGCAGCGGGCCCGCCTGAACCTCGACAAGCCCGTCGCGGCGGCGCGCTACGTCGGTGCCGACAGGCGCAGCGCGCAGGAGCTCTCGCTCGAGGTCGGCCGCAGCGCGCCGCAGACCATCGAGCTGCAGGCCGCGACGAGGCGCCATCGCGTCGCCTGGGTCGCCGAGCTGACGGTGCGCAACGCCGACGGCGACCCGACGACGATCACCGTCGACGACGGCGGCAAGCCGTTTCGCGTGACGTCGGAGCGCGCCAGCCAGTCCTACCGGCCGATCTACGGCCAGTCGGGGATCATCGGCTACGCGCGCCAGAAGCCGGGCTTCGAGGGCTGCTGAACGCGCGCGCCGCGGTCAGCGCGCGCGGTCCTGCCAGCGCAGCAGCCCGAGCAGCAGGTCGACGTGGCCGCGCGCGTCGTTGAGCGCGTGGTGGGTCTTCGAGTCCTTTGGACCGAGCAGCGCGCTCGGCATGCGGCGCTTGATCGCGTCGCGCACGGCGCTGCGGGTCAGCGCTGCGTAGGCGGACTTCATGTCGAAGTGCGCCGACTGGCCGAAGGGGCTGCGGCCGGCGTACTCGTGCAGGTAGTACTGCGTGAAGTGCCAGACGAAGCCGAGCGGATAGGCGGCGAGGACCGGCAGCGCGTCGTGCTCGGTGGCAAGGCCGTCGATCCAGGCGGCGAACTCGGGCAGCGCCTCCTCCGCCGGCCGGCCGTCGGCTTCGAGCGTGGCGCGATCGAAGCCCGTCACGCGCAGCGCCTTCTCGACGTAGCGGTCGGTGATCGGGCGCAGCACGGCGTAGAACGCATTCGCGTCGTCGTCGGCGTCGAGCGCCGCGACGCCGCCGTCATCGTCGCGGATCGCCGCGGCGCAGGCGCCGAGCGAGACGATCGAGCTCGTGCCCGGCACGTGGCCGTCGGGCTCGATGTCGACGGAGATGTAGAGCTCGCGCGTCATCGCGTGGAGGGTGCCATACGATCGCCGGATGCGGACCCTGGCCGCGGGCGTGCATCAGCTGGCCGGGCGCGCGCCGAACATGTTCGACCTGTACCTCGTCGGCGACGTGCTCGTCGATGACGTGCTCACGTACGACCCGGCGCGCCAAATCGATGCGAAGCTGGCCGCGCTGCGGCCCGCGCTCGTCCTGTTCGGTCACGGCGCGCCACTGCGCGATCGCGACCGGCTCGCGTGCGTCGCCGGCTGACCACCACGCAGACCCCTTTCCCGCAGACCGCCACCGGAGCCGAGCTGACTGCGAAGGTCGCTCCGAAGGTCGCCGTGCGCGCGGCGCTGCTCAGCGCCACGACGCTCGCCGCATGCGGGGATGCGGACGACATCGCCGGCTCGTCCGGCATTCGACTACCGCCCGATGCCCGCGAGCGCCTCGATCGCCAGCTCGAGGTGGCGCTCCTCCAACCGGATGTGGCTGTGCTGGCTCATAGAGCGCGGCGCGACGCCGATCGCCTCGACCGGCGGCGCGTTGGAGAGCACCGGCACGACGACGAGCAGCTCGACCTGCACCGACCACGGCCAGCGCGCCGCCATCGGATCCGTGCGCGTCGGCTCGGAGATGACCTCGGCGATGCCGAAGACCCGCTGCCAGACCGACGCGTAGAGCACGAGGCGATCACCGCTCGCCATCCGCGGCCGGCGCGCAAACGCCGTCCGGCCCGGATCGACCAGCCAGCTGCCCGCCGCCAGCCAGTGGTCGGCCATCGGCGCGTCGCCCGTCCCGTGCGCTTTGAGGAAGACCGCGCGATTCACTCGTTCGGTCTACCAGGAACGTGGGTACCCGGCTTCGCGCCAACGAGAGGAAGGGACCCCCCGCATGATCCATCGCCTCGACCGCATCCTCACCGAGATGCCGCCCCCGTCAGACCCCGATCCCGCCGGCGCCGCGCGCGTGCAGGAGCTCATGGGCGGGCGCTTCGGCGAGATGTCGACGTTCATGAACTACACCTACCAGTCGTTCAACTTTCGCAACAAGCAGGCTGCGCGGCCCTTCTTCGAGCTCATCGCGAACATCGCCGCCGAGGAGTTCGGCCATATCGAGCTTGTCTCGGTCGCGATCAACACGATGCTGACCGGCGCCTCGCCGATCGACGACGGCAAGGCGCCGAAGGCCGCGCTCAGCCACCTGCGCGACGAGGTCATCAACCCGCACCACTTCATCGCCGGTGGCCAGGGCACGCTGTGCCAGGACTCGCGCGGGATGCCGTGGACCGGCGACAACGTCTTCTCCTCCGGTGATCTCGTCGAGGACCTGACGCACAACTTCTTCCTCGAGACCGGCGCGCGCAACAACAAGCTCAAGGTCTACGAGATGTGCGACCACCCGGCGGCGCGGGCGCTCACGGGCTACCTGCTCGTGCGCGGCGGCGTGCACCAGGTCGCCTACGCGCGGGCGGTCGAGCTGCTGACCGGCGCGGACCTGTCGAAGATGTTCCCGTCGCCGCGGATCCCGACGGACAAGATCCCCGAGAGCAAGAAGCACATCGACAAGGGCAGCCACACGAAGCTCTACCGCTTCTCGCCCAGCGACTACCTCGAGCTGTCCGCCGTGTTCAACGGACCGCATCCCGAGACCGGCGAGGAGCTGGAGGTCGTCGACGAGCCGCCGGAGGGCTTCCCGATGCACGACCTGCCCAACCAGCAGGCCGTGTTCGCGCCCGACTACGCGCCCGAGGAGATCCGCGAGATCGCCGACAAGCTGCGCAAGAAGGCCGGCCTGCCCGACGAGCCGACCGCCGTGTACGCCGACGACAACGGCAGCGGCTCCACCAAGAAGAAGACGACGCGCAAGACGGCGTCGTCGAAGAAGTAGCGCGCTCAGCCCCAGGGCAGCAGCGCGCGCAGGCGGCGGCCCGCTCGGGTCGCCGCCCCGCGCAGCCCGCCGCCGGCGTCGCCGCCGCTGATCGACCGGTGCAGCAGCTGCATCGGGTGATACAGCGCCAGCGGGCTGCCCTTGCGCTCGAGGTGCGCGGCGATCTGCAGCGTGCAGCCGGGGTTGGCCGCAGCGATCGCCTCCGCGCCCGTGGCCAGCAGGTTGTCGGCCTTGCGCTCGCCCAGGAGGCTGGCGGGCTCGGGGCGCGTGAGGTTGTAGATCCCCGCCGAGCCGCAGCACAGCTCCCACTCGGCGGGCTCGACGAGCGTCAGCCCGGGGATCGTGCGCAGCAGCTGGCGCGGCTGGGCGCGCACCTTCTGGGCGTGCGCGAGGTGGCATGCGTCGTGGTAGGCGACGGTCATCTCGACCGGGTGGCGCTTGGCCCGCGGCGCGTGCTCGGCCAGCAGCTCGTGCACGTCTCGCGCCCGGGCCGCGAGCGCGGCGGCGCGCTCGGCCCACTCGGGGTCGTCGCGCAGCAGATGGCCGTAGTCCTTGATCGCCGAGCCGCAGCCGGCGGCGTTGACGACGACGTGGTCGAACTCCTCGAAGGCCTCGATCGTCGCCTTGGCGAGCGGCAGCGAGTCCTCCTCCTGGCCGGCGTGCAGCCCGAGCGCGCCGCAGCAGCGCGGCGCCCGCGGGGCATGGACCTCGAAGCCCTCGGCCGCCAGCACGGCGACCGTGGCGGCGTTGACGTCGCCGAAGTACGCGCGCTGCACGCAGCCCTGCAGGAAGCCGACGGTGCCGCGCTTCTCGCCCACCGCGCGTGTCACGCCCGGCAGCCGGCGCATGGTGTCCCGGAGCGTCACCGGCGGCGCGAGCTCGGTCAGCGTGCGCACGATCGGCCAGCGGCCGAGGAGCTTGGAGCGCTGCGCCCAGGCCACGAGGCCCGAGCGGCGCCCGAACACGAGCAGCGGGACCGTCGCGCGCAGCCGCGCCGGGTGGGGGAATGTCGAGAACAGCAGGCGCCGCAGCAGCCGCTCGCCGGGCGTACGCGGGTGGTTGCGCTCGACCTGCGCGCGCGTGTCCTCGATCAGCAGGTCGTAGCGCACGCCCGACGGGCAGGCGGTGACGCACGCCATGCAGCCCAGGCAGTTGTCGAAATGGCCGACCATCGTGTCCGACATGACGCTGTCGTCCCGCAGCCCCTCGCTCATGAGCACGATGCGCCCGCGCGGCGAGTCCATCTCCTCGTTCCAGAGGACGTAGGTGGGGCACGTCGGCAGGCAGAAGCCGCAGTGCACGCAGTCCTCGATGAGCTCGACCTGCGGTGGCTTGTGGGTGTCGAAGGCGGCCATCTAGGTGGATTCTCCGTCTATATCCCGCCGACGAAGATGCCGGGGTTGCAGGTGCAGGTCGGGTCGAAGCGCTGCTTGACGCGCCGCATGAGCACGACCGCAGGATCCTCCACGTGATCCCACGGGTCCAGGTGCGCGCGCACGTGGGCGGGCGCGTCGAGGACCACGCAGGGCGACGGCGCGAGCACCTTGCGCAGCCGGGCGATCGCGGTGACCAGCTCGCCCGGCGCGGCCGCGGGCAGCTCGATCCAGGACAGCCCGAGCGCGGCGCGTCCGACGAGCGTCGCGCCCGCGATCTGGGCGGCGATGCAGACGTCGGCGAGACCGGTCGGCCGGCCGGAGACGCGCACGACCGCGCCGCCGTCGGCGCTGCGCTGCGCGGCGCGCTGGCGCGCCCAGAGCTCGTCGTCGTCCTCGGTCGCGGCGGCATCGAGGCCGAGCTTGGCGAGCAGCGCCTCGGCCGCGGCGGCCTGCGCGACCGCCGCGATGCCGGCGAAGCGCGCGAGGATGCAGCCGCTCTGGGCCTCCCAGCGCACGTCGATCGCCTGCGCCTCCAGCGAGCTCGACGACAGCGCGATCGCGGCGCGCTGCAGGACGCCGGGGTCGTCGGTGGCTGCGGTCGCGGTCGCCCGGGCGGGGGGGCGCGGGTGCAGCCGCACGGCGATCTCGGTGATGAGGCCCAGCGTCCCGAACGAGCCGCTGTAGAGCTTGGAGAGGTCGTAGCCGGCGACGTTCTTGATGACCTTCCCGCCGGCGCTCGCCAGCGAGCCGTCCGACAGCGCAACGGTGATGCCCAGCGCGAGGTCGCGCGCGGCGCCGTAGCGGTGGCGCAGCGGGCCGGAGTCGCCGGTCGCGATCGCGCCACCGATCGTCGCACCGTCGCCCTCGCCGAGGGGCGGGTCGAGCGCGAGCATCTGGCCGCTGGCGGCGAACTGCTCGTCGAGCTCGCGCAGCGTCGCGCCCGGTTGCACGACCGCGGTGAAGTCGCCGACGTTGTGCTCGAGGACGGCATCGAGGCCCGCCGTGCGCAGCTGGACCCCGCACTCGACGCCCGGGCTCCCCCACGGCTTCGTGCCCGCGCCCACGATCCGCACCGCGATCCCGTCGGCGGCGCACGACCGCAGCAGCGCCGCCGCGTCCTGCGCCGTCTCCGGCGTCTGGCTGCGCACCTCCTGCGCCCTCAAAACCGCTCCGCGATCCCGTCGCGCTCGAGCGGGTGCACGCGGTACGGGCCCGGCACCTCGCCGCAGAGCCGCGGCGTCGGCATGACCTTGCCGGGGTTCGCGAGGCCGCGCGGGTCGAAGGCGCAGCGCAGGTGCTGGAACGCGGCGAGATCGGGCTCGTCGAACATGCTCGGCATGTAGTGCTTCTTGTCGACGCCGACGCCGTGCTCGCCGGTGATCGAGCCGCCCGCGTCGACGCACGACTTGACGATCATGCCCGCGAGCTCCTCGGCGCGCTCGGCCTGCTCCTCGCCGTCGTAGAGGACGAGCGGATGCAGGTTGCCGTCGCCGGCGTGGAAGACGTTGGCGACGCGCATCCCGTACTCCTCCGACAGCGCGGCGATCCGGGCGAGCACCTCGGGCAGCTTCGTGCGCGGGATGACGCCGTCCTGGACGTAGTAGTTCGGTGCCAGGCGGCCCATCGCGGCGAAGGCCGCCTTGCGCGTGCGCCAGATCAGCGCGCGCTCGACGTCGTCCTGCGCGATCCGGATCGAGGTGGCGCCGTTGCGCTCGCAGACCGCCACGACGTCGTCGAAGCAGGCGTCGCACTCGGCGATCGAGCCGTCGAGCTCGATGATCAGCGCGGCGCCGGCATCGATGTCGAAGCCCGCGCCGACGGCCTGCTCGGCGGCCCGGATCGTGAGGTTGTCCATCATCTCGATCGCGCCCGGGGTCACGCCGCCGGAGACGATCTCCGAGACGGTCTCGCCGGCGGCGCTCGTCGTCTGAAAGAAGGCGACCATCGTCTTGACGGTCTCGGGCACGGGCACGACGCGCAGGGTGATCTTCGTGCAGATCCCCAGTGTCCCCTCCGAGCCGACGAAGGCGCCGAGCAGGTCGTAGCCGGGGACGTCGAGCTCGCGGCCGCCGAGCGTGACGACGGCGCCGTCGGCCAGCACGACCTCCAGACCCGTGACGTAGTTCGTCGTGAAGCCGTACTTGAAGCAGTGCGCGCCGCCGGAGTTCTCGGCGACGTTGCCGCCGATCGAGCAGACGATCTGCGACGACGGGTCGGGCGGGTAGAAGTGCGTCGGCCCGACGGCGAGGCCGACCTCGGTGTTCGTCACGCAGGGCTCGACGACGATACGCCCGTTGTCGAGGTCGACCTCCAGCACGCGGCGCATGCGGGTGACGGCGATGAGGACGCCCTCCTGCACCGGCAGCGCGCCGCCCGAGAGGCCCGAGCCGGCGCCGCGCGCGACCCACGGGACGCCGGCATCGCTGCACGCGCGCACTACGTCGCGGACCTCGCCGGCGCTGCCGGGCAGCACGACCGCAGCGGGCGTGACGCGATACTGCAGCAGTCCGTCGGACTCGTAGGTGCGCAGCTGGATCGATTCCGTGAGGACGTGCTCGGAGCCGCAGATCGCGCGCAGGCGCTCGAGCAGCGCGGGGCCCAATGGGGCGGCGGGGCGGAGGATGTTCTCTTCGATCTCAGGCACGGATGGCAGCCGGGAAGGGTACGCGACTGAAACTCAGGGCCGCTAAAGGTGTTCTCTCTTGCGTTCCGTCTTGCACAGCGCGTACGGTCGCGCTACCTACCCGGACGAGAGGACCGAGATGCCGCAACAGACCTACGTGTTCAAAGCCGAGCTCGTGGGATTTCAAGGAGTACGCCGCACGGTCACGGTCCACGACGACCTGACGCTCGTCGACCTGCACTACGCCCTGCAGTCGGCGTTCGGCTGGGACGACGACCACCTCTACTCGTTCTGGCTCGACGGCGCCTTCTGGGGCGACGAGGACGGCCACTACATGCACCCCTTCCACGCCGCCTCGATCGACCCGCCGGGCAGGAGCGCGTGCGCGCGCCTCGACGAGCTCGCGCTGGCCGAGGGCCAGCCGATCGCCTACGTCTTCGACTTCGCGTCGGAGTGGCGGGTGGCGCTCACGTTGAAGGAGAAGCGGGCGGCCGACGGTCGCGCCGTGGCGCGCTGCATCGAGAAGGTCGGCGCGGCGCCGCCGCAGTACGCGCGCAGCTGACGGGCGGGCGGGGGGCGCGAGCGGGGGCGCGTTCGGTCGCCGCGGGTCGCCGTCAAGGGGTTTGGCACGTCCTCGCGTCATCCGCGAACAACGTGCGCCACCCCCGGCGCGACCGGCTGCGTTGCCGCCCGCAGCCCGCCCGATTGGGCGGATGGGGCTACGCCTCGGGCGCGACGAGCGCGGCGGGCGCCAGCGCGTAGAACGTCGCGGCGGCCGGTCCGCCGGCGGGCGTCGTGCCGCCGATGACCTCGAACAGCGGCTTCGTGCCGATCAGGCCGCCGTTGGCCTGCACGAAGGCGTCGGCCTCGGCGCGGCGATCTTCGGGAACCTCGCCCGCGTTGAGGACGATCATCCCCTCGGGACGATCCTCGGTCTGCACGAGCGGCAGGTCGAGCAGGATCTCTCGGATGTCTTGGGACATGGCGTCATCGAGCGGGATACGGACCGCTGGCCCTTCGTGCGTCGCAGGTGATCACGCGGCCGGTACCGGCCGCGTGCGGGCATCGCAGGCTACAGACCAGCCGGGCGCAGCTATAGCTCGACGAGCCGGCCGTCGCCGTGTGCCGCGGAGGCCAGGCGTTGGTCGGTTGTCAGGATGCCGGCGCCGAGCGCCCGCGCGAGCGCGAGATACGCGGCGTCGTAGGCGGTGAGCGACTCGCGCAGCGCCCACACGTCGCGCGCGAGCGGCGCCACAGGATGGCGAATGACACGAAGCGCAAGGAGCAGGTCCAGCGCACGGTCCGCGCGCTCGGGCGATAGGTCACCCCGGCGCAACAGGCCTCGCAGTGCTGAGATCGCCTCGACGTGGAAGTGCTCGGGGACATCGAGTTCGGCGACGGCCAACAGCTGGGTATGGATCGCGTCCGCCTGCGCCGCGCCCGACAGAAGGTCGACGATGGCGCTGGCGTCCGCGACCAGACGGGTCACCGACGTCGCTCGTCGGCGATGACCTGCGCCGCCGGCGTCGGGAACTTCTCAGTCGGCGGCAGGGCATCGACATCCTGAAGCCACTGACTCATGGTCGCTCGGCCGGCCGCCACCCGCAACTCGTCGAGCACGTAGTCCGACAGACTTCGTCCCGCCTGGGCGGCTCGAACCTTCAGCTGCCTATGCAGATCCTCCGGGACGTTCCGAACCTGGATCGAAGACATGCAATTGAGCATATGTGCATGCGAATCGCATGTCCAGGCACGCTGGGGTGGGCGTTCTACAGCTACGCGCCGGACACGCGATTCAAGTACCGCAATCTGCTCGCCGATTACGGGAAGCGATGTGGCTTGCTCAAGCGAGCTGAGTGACAACGATGTAGCGATTGATCGAGAGAGGTCTACCTGATGTTGCGGGAAGCCAAGAATGCCAACTTCGTGCGCGAGGGCTTGGTCTTCAAGCGCTACCGCTTCATCCACGGCAAGATCCGGTTGGCTCGACCGCTCAAGGAGCAGCAGTTCGTCGCCCTACAGACTGCTCAAGCGCACCAAGCCACCGAGGTCATGATGCACGAAGGTCGGCGGTACTGGTGGTGCCTGGGCAGCTTCTACTGGGAGGACAACGGTCTGGCGCCCGACGACGTACTCGCGCTCGTCCATGACCGCCGCATGCGTGCTCAGCGCAAGCTCGAACGCGCCCATGCCTCGATGAGTGCTGGGCAGCTGGATACCAAGGCACGGCGCAACGGCATCCCGCGCGAAGTCAAGCTCGCAGTCTTCGAGCGCGACGGCGGAAGGTGCGTCGAATGCGGCTCGAACTTCGACATCCAGTACGACCACGTGATCCCACATTCGCTGGGTGGCGCGGACAGTGTGCAGAACCTTCAGATACTCTGCGCCCCCTGCAATAAGAGCAAGGGCGCGTCACTGGCATGAACGCGCCGGGCCCGACACCAAGGGCTCCAAGGAGCCCAGCGTGACTACGCGACAGCAACCGAACGGCAAGTGCTGGTGTGGCTGCGGCGTGCCGACTGCGAGCTTCTTCGCGCCGGGCCACGATCGCCGCGCGGTTGGGGCACGCGATCCCGTTCGGTGTCTATGACCTCGGCGCCGACGAGGGCTTCGTCAGCGTCGGCATCGACAACAACACCGCGCTGTTCGCCGTCGCCGCGATCGCGGACTGGTGGACGCACCTGGGCCAGGCGCGCTACCCGGACGCGACGACGCTGACGATCACCGCCGAGACCAGGAAGGCCGCGATTGCGGACCTTCTCACCTTCTCGACAGAGCCGACGAGCGGATTCGAACCGCTGACCCCTTCATTACGAGTGGCTCCGCCGGCGTTCTCGCTGTCCGGCGCTGGCTTGCAAGACTAGCGCGAATGCCTGCTCAGGGACGGTTTCCGGGCGAGCGGCGCGGGACACCGGTTGACGCCCGTTCGCCATCCGAATGTTGGCGGAAATGTTGGCGGGTTTCGCGGGGCGTCCGTCCGCGTCAGCTGCCAATCGAGCCAACGTGCCGCTTCGTTTGGTTGGCACCCGTCGGGAATCGCCAACTACAGTTGTGGCCTGTAGGGTCATTACAACCAAACGACCGCTACAGTTGGCACATGGATCTTGATGCCTTGCGCCGAAGCCCCATCGGAGCGCTGGTACCGATCTCTGGCAATGATCAGCGGAACGGGGGTCATCATGACTACTACGCCTACCTTCCCGACCCCCTGCCGAACGAGGTGGCGCTGGCTTCGAGGACATGGACCGCGGTCACGAGAGCCGAGGCTGCGTTAGCCCGGCTGGACCAAGCCGGCCGACAAATGCCGCATCCGGCCCTCCTCCGACAACCGTCTCTACGTCGCGAAGCTCAGAGCACCAGCGCTCTTGAAGGCACGTTCGCACCCATCGAAGACGTGCTCGCATCGGAGCTGGAAAATCGGCAGCACGCTTCGATGGAGGTTCGCGAGATTCTCAACTACGTGGTCGCGGCTGAGGAGGGATTCGCCTGGGTTCACGAGCGCCCGCTGACCACGGGGCTGCTTGCGAACCTGCAGCGGGTCCTCGTACAAGGGACGCCCGGCGACTACACGGACGCCGGGGCCGTGCGCGACCGGCAGGTGCTGATCGGAGCGCGCAACAGCGCGATCAGCGAAGCTCGCTTCGTCCCGCCGCCGCCCGGCGACCAGCTTGACGCTGGCTTCCGCCAGTGGGTCGATTGGATCAACAACCCTCCAGAGGATCTGCCAGCAGTCGCGCAGGCCGCGCTAGCGCATTACCAGTTCGAGACGCTCCACCCGTTCTCAGACGGGAACGGCCGCATCGGTCGACTCGTCATCGCGCTTCAGCTGATGCGTCAGAAGGTGCTAGGCGAGCCATTGCTCGTTGTGTCTCCATGGTTCGAGGCGCGCCGCGACGAGTACCAAGACGGGCTACTGCGTCTCAGCACGACGGGCGAGTGGGATGCATGGGTGTCCTTCTTCGCGCGAGGCGTCGAGGCGTCCGCTAACGGGACACGCGAGCGCATAGACCAGCTTCTTCAATGGCAAGATGAGACGCTCCGTCGAGTGCGCGACTCCGGCGTGTCGGGCGTCGCTGAGCGACTGGCCGGCGAGCTGATCGGTGCCCCGGTCCTGCGGGCTAGCCAGGTGGCGACGCGCCACCAGATAAGTGCCCAGGGCGCGATGAAGGCTCTTCGGCGCCTCGCGGAGCTGAACATCGTGACGGAGCGTTCGCGTAACGGGCGCGTCGTCTTCGTTGCAACGGCTGTCGTTGACCTTCTGAGCACCTAGGGTCGACAGCCTGCGCGAAGCCGGCGGCTACAGAGGCCAGGAAGGATCGTGCGGAGCCGTGACCCTGAACGCTGTTCAGCTGCCAGGCGACCCGACTCAGCATTTCCCCCTGCCAATCTCCGCTCATACCTCCGGCGGGCTCCGGTAGCCGTCATAGATCGCACCGAAGATCAGCTCCCGCGCTCGAACGCGGAAGTCTTCGTCGTCGAGGAGCGCCTTCAGCAGCGTCGCCTGACGTTCGCGATCGCCGCCGACGGCGAGTGCAGCACCGATCAGCAGGTTGTCGCGTTCGCGCACGAAGTCATCGCGGGAGTTGGCTTCGGCCTGGTCGGCGAGGTCGGGGTTCTCGTCGCGGACGCTGTCGCGCACGTCGGTCATGACCTTCAGCGCGTCGACCTCCCCGAGCTCCGCGCCGTAGCGCTCGTTGAACAGATCGACGAGCTCGCCGAGCAGCGACATCGGGATCTCACCGGCGCCGCCGCCGGTGCCGTCGCCGGTGATCGCGGTCAACGGCTGCACATCGTCGTCGTCGAGCGTGATCGCATCGGCGTCAGCCTCGGCGATGCGGTAATGCGTCAGCACGATCTGGCCCGCGAGATCGACGCCGCCCTGCGGCTTGTCGCTCTGCAGGCGTCGCAGCAAGACCTTGCTGAACTGGTAGAGCACCTCGGTGTCGGGCGGGATGTACGGCAGCGCCTGGGAGAGGAAGCCGTAGAAGCGGGTGAAGCGGTTCAGCGCGTCGCGCAGCTCCTGCAGCGTCTCGTCATCGAGAGCGCGGGCGCTGTCGTACGCGCTCTGGGTCGACGTGGACAGCACTGCGTGGCGCTTGTCCTCGTCGACCTCGTGCAGCGCCGCCCAGGCCTGCATGAACTGCGCCAGCTCTTGGTCGGTGACGACGTCGAACCCACGGACGGCGTCGGCGGCGTCGAAGAGGACGTTCGGATCTGATGGGGTCGCTTCGGTCTGCCCGTAGTAGGGCTCGAAGGCCTTGCGGATCTCCTCGCCGGTGTTGCGGAAGTCCAGGACGTAGACCCTGTCCTTTCCCACATGGGAGCGGTTGAGCCGCGACAGGGTCTGCACGGCGTTGACGCCGACGAGCTTCTTGTCGACGTACATGCCGCACAGCTTCGGCTGGTCAAAGCCCGTCTGGTACTTCTCGGCGACGATCAGGACGCCGTAGCCGGCCTTGTCGAACTCCTCGGGCAGCTTGGACTCGGGCAGCGGCCTGCCGGCGATCTTGTTCATGTCCGGCTCGGTGTACGCCATGCCCCTGTTGTCTGCGTCCGGGCTCTTGACCGTCACCTCTCCGGAGAACGCGACGAGCGTCTTGACGTCCTCGTGGCCGTGCTTCTCGATCTCGCGGTCCAGCGCGCGTTTCCACTGCACCGCCTCCTCGCGGCTCTCGCAGACCACCATCGCCTTCGCATCGCCGCCGAGCAGCGGCCGCACGACGGACTTGAAGTGCGCGACGACGACGGCCGCCTTCTGCGTCTTGACGTACGGGTGCAGCTCGGTAAAGCGCGCCAGGCGCCGCGAGACTTCGCCGAGGGCACCTCGATTGTCCCCTCGGCGGCGGTCTCGAGGCGGAAGAGCTGGTCGTAGGTCGTGTAATTCGTCAGCACGTCGACGATGAAGCCCTCCTCGATTGCTTGGCGCATCGAGTAGGTGTGAAACGCGCGCAGCCGGTCGTCCGGGCCGCGGCTGCCGAACAGCTCCAGCGTCTTGCCCTTCGGCGTGGCGGTGAAGGCGTAGAAGGACAGGTTCGGTTGCGCGCCGCGTGCGGCCAGGCGCGCCAGCAGCAGGGGCGGGGTGCCGTCGTCCTCGTCGAGGTCGAGGTCCTCGGCGGTCAGCGACCCGAGCAGTTCCTTGAGATCGGTGGCCGACTCGCCGGACTGCGACGAGTGCGCCTCGTCGACGATGACCGCGTACGCTCTTGTCGCCGAGGTCTGCGTCGTCCAGAGCGCGCGCAGGACGAACGGGAACTTCTGCAGCGTCGTCGTGATGATCTTCGCCTGCTCGGAGAGCAGCGCCTCGCGCAGCTCGGCCGAACCCTTGGTCACGGAGCGCACGACGCCGCTGACCTGCTCGAACTGGGCGATCTGCTCGCGCAGCTGGCGGTCGAGCACGCGACGGTCGGTGATGACGATGACCTTGTCGAAGACCTTCGTGTCGTCGTCCTGATGCAGCGTCGAGAGGTCGTGGGCGAGCCAGGCGATCTCCTTCGTCTTCCCCGAGCCGGCCGAGTGCTGGATGAGGTAGTTGTGCCCGGCGCCGTGCACGCGCGCGTGGGCCTGGCATTCCGCGACGACGTCCCACTGATGAAAGCGCGGGAACACGATCGTCGAACGGCTGCCCTTGACGGCGGGATCGGCCGGCTCGACATGCACGAACTTCTGGATCAGCTCCAGCCAGCGGTCGCGATCCCAGACCTGGCGCCATAGGTAGGAGGTCGGGTGCCCGTCCTCGATGCCCGGATTGCCGGCCCCGCCGGGCCGCCCAGCGCCGCCCGACCCCTGGTTGAAGGGCAGAAGCACCGTCTTCGGCCCATCGAGGCGCGTCGTCATGTACGCGAGCTCGTCGTCTGCCGCGAAATGCACGAACGCGCGACGGCCGAACAGGACGTTCCGCGGGTCGCGATCGGACTTGTACTGCGCGCGCGCATGGTCGACCGTCTGGCCCGTCCAGCGGTTCTTCAACTCCGCCGTCGCGGTGGGGATCCCGTTGACGAACAGAACCAGGTCGACTGAGTCGCCCGACTGCGGATCAAAGCGCACCTGCCGCACCACGCGCAGGCGGTTGGCCTCGTAGCGCTCCTCGGTCTCGGGGTCGATCGAGTGGGCTGGCCGCAGCTGGCACATCGAAAAAGCGACCCCGCGCTCAGAGAAGCCGTTGCGCAGAACCTGCACCGAGCCGTGGCGATCAAGCTGGCCGGCCAGTCGCTTGAGCAGAGCCAAGCGTGCGGCCGCTTCGCCCCCGCACAGCTTGACGAGGCGATCCCACTTCTTCGCCTGCGTCTCGATCGCGAAGCCGAGCGCATCCTCCGGATAGAGGCCGAGCTCGGCATCGTAGTCGGCTGGGTCGCCCGCCCCCCACCCGCCGGCGCCGGTCGTCTCGGTGACGATCAGTTGCTCGAAGGCCTTCTCGGTATGCGGGATGGCCGACGTCATCGGGCAAGCATTTCGGGCGGCTCGCCCTCGCGGACCGCGGCGAGGCTCTCGGCAATCTGCGCTTCACTGACCTGTGCCACGTCGAGCGTGCCTTCGACTGCCTCAGTAATCAGAGCGTCGCGGTACTCCGCCAAGCTCGCCTCAAATGCCGCAATCTCGTCACGGGCCGCCTGGCTGCGACGATGGATCGCGTCGACCTCGCGGACTATCTCGTCTTGTTGCGCTCGGGGCGCAGCGGGAATGCGAACGGCCCGTAGCTTCTCTGCAGGGAGATGTGGAATGGTCGACCCGGTTCCGTCGGCAAAGAAGTCGCCTCGTGCATTCCCCAGCCACAGATACCAGAGAAGGTATCGATTAGACCACCCGGCGAGGTCGGATGCGATGTAGGGCCTTCTGGTCTAGAGCCGACGAGCGGATTCGAACCGCTGACCCCTTCATTACGAGTGAAGTGCTCTACCAGCTGAGCTACGTCGGCGGGCGGGCGAATGCTAGCGCGGGCCGCTGACCTGGCCGAGCGTACGTCCGGCCGCGGTGATCTGCTCGAGCGTGGAGGCCGTCCAGACGCGCACCAGCCCGGCCTGCGCCGCGGCCTCCTGCGACAGCCGGCTCGTCCCGGCCACCGCGTGGATCGGCACGCCCGCCGCGCCCGCCCGCCGCACGAGCTCGCCGACGATCTTGCCGCCGAAGCTCTGTTCGTCGAGGCAGCCCTCGCCCGCGACGACGAGCTGGGCGGCGCGCATCCGCGCGTCGACGCCGAGCGCGTCGAGCACCGCCGGCGCGCCCGCGCGCAGCTCGGCGCCGAACGCCGCCCACAGCCCGCCCGACAACCCGCCGGCGCATCCGCCGAAGCGCACGCCGCGCGGGTCGCGGGGCAGCGTCGCGGCCAGCGCGTGCAACCGCTCCTGCAGCCGCGCCACCATCGCCGGATCGGCGCCCTTCTGCGGTCCGAAGATGCGCGGCGCGTCCTCGAAGGCCGACTCGACGTCGCACAGCACGGTCAATCGCACGTCGCCGATCCCGCCGCCCGCGCGGATCGCCGCGATCGCGCCCGCGCCGCCGTCGGTCGTGGCGCTGCCGCCGACCGCGACGTGGATCGCGCGCGCGCCGCAGCCGGCCGCCGCGAGGATCAGCTCGCCGGTGCCCGCCGTCGATGCCCGCCAGGCGTCGCGCCGCGCCTCGTCGACGAGCGCGAGGCCGGAGGCCTGTGCCATCTCCACGATCGCTGTGGCGCCACCGTCGACGAGCCCGAAGACGCAGTCCACGCGGCGTCCGAGCGGATCGTGCGCGCCGACCTCGACGAGCTCTCCGCCGAGCGCCTCGACGAGCAGCGCCAGCGTGCCCTCGCCGCCGTCGGCGACGGGGCACAGATCGGTCTCCCAGCCGGCCTCGCGCAGCCCCCGCCCGAGGGCGGAAGCCACCGTGGGCGCGTCGAACGTACCCTTGAAGGAATCGGGTGTGACGAGGGCGCGCGCGGCCATCGGCGAGGCACGCTAGCGCGAGGAACGTGACGCCCGCGGCCGGATTGGGACATCATCGACCCGGTGCTGATCGACGACGACGGGGCGCCACGCTTCGACCTTCAGTCGCATTCGCTGCGCAGCGACGGCGCCCTCGAGCCCGCTGCGGTGGTGGCGGCGGCGGCCGCGGCGGGGGTGAGCATGCTGGCGCTGACCGACCACGACACCGTCGACGGCGTCGCCGAGGCGATCGGCGCCGGCGCCGAGCACGGGGTCACGATCGTGCCCGCCGTCGAGATCTCCACCGTCGACGCGCTCGGCGAGGACTTCCACGTCCTCGGCTACGGCATCGACCCTGCCGACGACGGGCTGGCCGTGGCGCTGGAGCGCTGGCGCGCCGACCGCGCCGCACGCATCGACCGGATGGCCGACCAGCTCACCCTGCTCGGCCTGCCACCGGATCGCACCGAGATCGAGGCGCGCCGCGCGGCGGGGCTGCCGGTCGGGCGCCCGCACCTCGCCAACGCCGCGATCGAGGCCAACGGCGAGCGCCTGCACGCCGACGGCCTCGACGAGTGCTCGGCGTTCCTCGAGGCCTACCTCTGCAAGGGCCGCCCCGCCTACAGCCGCCGCACGACCCCGACGGTGCCCGAGGCGATCGAGGCGATCCACGCCGCCGGCGGCGTCGCGGTCTGGGCGCATCCGTTCTGGGACTTGGCCGAGGACGACGACGTGACCGGCGCATTGGAGCGCTTCAGCGACGCGGGCCTGGATGGCGTCGAGGCGTTCTACGCCACGCACGACGGCCACCAGACGCGCCTGCTCTGCGCGGCCGCCGACCGCCTCGGCCTGCTGACCACCGGCTCGGCCGACTTCCACGGCCCGCAGCACAGCCGCTTCTCACGCTTCCGGGCCTTCGAGCTGCACGGCCTGCAGCCGCGGCTGGGACCGATCGCCCCGGCCGGCTAGCGGCTGGACCACCGCGACGGCTTGACGTAGGCCAGGCGCAGCGTCACGCGGGCCCCGGCCCTGCGCACGCTGCGCGGCTTCGGGTACTGCAGGACGACCCGCAGCACACGCCCGCGCGCCCGCGCGGCGCGACTCGTCCGCAGGTCGGGCCGGAAGACGCTCCCCACGTTGCAGCCGGCGCGGCGGATGCGCAGGCGCGCGCCGAGGTAGGTGCGCCCCTTCAGCGTGGGCACGACGCAGCGCTTCTTGGGCGTGGTCGTAGAGACGCCGGGCACCGTGGGCGAGTTCGCCGCCCCAGGCGGAGGCGGCGGCGGTGCGGGCCCGACGCCGAAGCTCGTCGCCGACGCGCTGGTCCCGGTGTTCGACGATCCGCCGAAGAGAAACGCACAGATCGAGTACGAGCCCGCGGATGGCGGCGCGTACGTGCCCGAGTACGAGAACGCCCCGACCGGCTGCTGCGCGATGACCTCGGTCGAGCCGGCGGGGATACTCCCGGTCTGCACCTGCGTCGATGTCGGGCAGGCGCCGCTCGGCTGGACGTAGACGCGCAGCACGGCGGTCGGGTCCGCCGACCCCGACACGCTGATCGTCATCGGCACGGTCGCCTGCGCAGCGGGCGAGTAGGTCGGGCCGTTGAGCGTGTGGGCCTGCGCGGCCTCGGCGCCGAGCAGCAGCAGGGCGAGCCCAAGGCTCAGCGCCACGACGCTCGCCGCGCGGCCGCGGCCGCGGGCCGGGGCGACGGTCGTCGGGATCCAGCGTTCGTGAGCAGCTCGCGTCGGATGCATCGAGGGCTACGCCTCCTCCTCCTAAAAAAATGCGTTCTCGCGGACCATAACCCCCGACAGCCCAAAAGGAGCCGATCGGCTCATCCGTAACACGCAAGCGCCGGCGGCGTCGTTCAGACCCGCAGCGTCCGCGCCAGCCGCGACCCCAGCGCATCGAGCGCGAGCTCCTCGTTGGGGTTGAACTGCAGCGACGCGCGCGTCTTCTCGACGAGTCCCTGCGCGGCCCGCAGCCGCGCCGCGCCCTGCCCCCGGGCGGCGTCGTCGCGCAGCGCAGCCAGACGGTCGGAGTGATGCGCGAGCTCCGGCGCCCCGTCGGCGAGGCAGGCCACGTCGCGCAGCCACAGCCCGACGAGCGCCAGCCCGCGGTCGAGCGCCGCCGTCTGCGCGCGCCGCGCCGCCCGCTTGCCGCGCTCGGCCGCCTCGCGGCGCATGCGGCCGTGGTCCTTGGCGATCGCGAAGCCGAGCTCGTCGTCGAGCGCGCGCTCGATCGCGTCGCCCGCCTGCGCGCCCGCCGCCCGCGCGCGATCGAGCAGCGCCGTCCACGGTCGTCCGGCGATCTCGTCGCGCAGCGCGCCGCGCGCGACGGCCTCGGCATCGGCGCGCAGCGCGGGCCCGTCGCCCAGCGCGAGCGCCAGCGCCCGGGCGGCGTCGCCGAGGCCGAGCCGCGCGCACGCGTCGGCGACGTCCGGCGCGACGCCGTGGCGCTCCAGCCGCGCGGCGATCTGCGCCACCGGCGCAGCGTCGAAGCGCACGGGCTGGCAGCGGCTGGCGATCGTCGGCAGCACCTCGCCCGGCCGGCTCGTCAGCAGGATGAGATGCGCGAACGACGGCGGCTCCTCGAGCGTCTTGAGCATGCGGTTGGCGGCCTGGTCGTTGAGCTCGTCGGCGTCCTCGATGACGAACACGCGGCGGCTGGATTCAAACGGCGTGCGCGCCGCGCCCGCGACGACGGCCTGGTCGACGTCGCCGACGAGGATCCCGGCTGCGCTCGCGGGCGCGACCCACGTCAGGTCGGGATGCACGCCGTGCTGCACCCGGGCGGCGGCGCCGGCCGGGTCGGCGGCTGCATCGGTCAGCAGCGCGGAGGCGAACGCCCGCGCCACGGTGCGCTTGCCGCTGCCGGCAGGACCGCTGAACAGGTAGGCGTGGCTCGGCGCGCCGCCCGGTGCGAGCGCGGCGCCGAGCACCGCGCGGGCGTGGGGGTGGCGTTCGGTTCCGGGCAGCATCGGCTAGCGGGCCTGGTGGGTCGCGTTCGTGGTTAGGCGAGGCACGGCGAGAACGGTAGCGTCGGGCCCGTGCGCGGACGGCTCATCACCATCGAGGGCATCGATGGCGCCGGAAAGTCGACGCTCGCGGCCGCGCTGCACGACGACCTCTCCCGTGAGCGGCGCGTCGAGCTGCTGCGCGAGCCGGGCGGGGTGGTCCTCTCCGAGCGCATCCGCGACCTCGTCAAGGACCCCGAGCTGCGCTGCGATCCGCGCGCCGAGGCGCTGCTCTACGCGGCCGCCCGCGCGCAGCTCGTCGACGAATGTCTGCGGCCCTGGCTCGAGGCCGGGACCTGGGTGCTGCTCGACCGCTTCGTGGACTCCTCGCTGGCCTACCAGGGCGCCGGCCGCGGCCTGGGCATCGAGGCGATCGCCGAGCTCAACGACTTCGCGACCGGCTCGATCACCCCGGATCTCACGCTCCTGTTGCGGCTCGATCCGGTCACGGCCCGCGCGCGCCAGCAGAAGCGGCTCGTCGCGCCCGACCGGCTCGAGCAGGAGGAGCACTCGTTCTTCGAGCGGATCGCGACGGCCTACGACGAGCTGGCCGCCGCCGACCCGCAGCGATTTCGGGTACTCGACGCAGATGACACACCGGAAAACGTCCTGCGGCTCGCGAAGATGGCCCTGGCGGACCTACACTCCTCGCGACGTTGAGCGGTCGCGGCCCTGAATTCGAGGTTGAGCGCTTCGAGCGCGTGACCGCCGGCGGCGGCACGGTGCTGCTGCGCATCTCCGGCTGCTGGCGGGCGGACGCGCGCGAGCGCCTGGCCCCGCCGCTTCTGCTGCTCGACGACGGCCGCCGCACCCGCCGCCTGGCGGCGCTGCCCGGCCCCGACGACGCGTCGCCGCTCGCCGGTCCCGACCCGCCGCCGTGGCGCGCAGCGTTCACGGCGCCCGCCGCGCTGCTCAGCGACGGCCATCTCGCCTTCGCGCTGGAGACGAGCCGCGGCATCGTCGACCTGCCGCGACCGAAGGAGGCCGCGGCCCGGACGCCGAAGGGCAAGCCGCCGCCGGCCCCGCCCGAGCCGGTGGCGCCGCCCGCAGCGCCGGCCCGGACCGAGTCCGAGGCGCTGCGCGACGAGCGCCGCCGGCGCGAGATCGCCGAGCGCGCGGCCGAGCAGCGCCGCCAGGCGATGGCCGCGCTCGAGCAGCGCCTGGAGTCCGAGCGCCGGCTGCGCGGCGCCGCCGAGCAGGCCGCGCGCGAGTCCCGCGACGAGCTCACGCGCCTGCGCGCGGAGGCCGACAACGCGCTGCGCACCGGCGGCCGCGAGACCCAGGCGCTGGCCGAGCGCGTCGCCTTCCACGAGCAGGCCCGTGCCGCCGCCGAGGAGCAGGCCCGCCTCGCGCGCGAGGAGATCGCCGCCGCGCGGGCCGAGCTCGACACGCGCAACGCGGCCGAGCGCGAGGCGCGCGCGCAGCTCGAGGCGGCCGTCGCCGAGCGCGAGCGCGAGGTGTCCGCCGCGCGCGCGGCGATCGAACGCTCGCAGCGCGACGGCGAGCGCGCCCTCGACGAGGTGCGCACGGAGGCGCAGCAGCGCGCCGCGCGCGCCGAGGCCGAGCTGCGCGCCGCGCGCGAGCAGGCCGCGCAGGCCAAGACACAGAGCGAGGCGGCCCGCACGGAGAGCCAGGCCGCCGCCAAGCGCGCCGACGCCGCGCTGCAGGCGGCGCAGGAGGAGGCGCGCGCCGCCGTCGAGCGTGAGCAGGCGCGGGCGCGCAAGCAGCTTGCCCAGACGGCGGCCGCGACGAGGGCCGCCATCGAGCAGACCGCCGCGGAGGGGCGCACGCGCGCCGAGCAGGCGCAGGCCGAGGCGCAGGCGGCGCTCGCCGGGCGCCGCGCCGCCGAGGAGCAGGCGGCGCAGGCCGCGGCCGAGCTTCAGGCGACGGCCGCCGCGGCCGCCGCGACCCAGGAGGAGCTCGAGCAGGCGCGCGCCCAGGCGCGCGCGCTCAAGGACGCCCGCGCCGGCGCCGAGGCCCTCGCCGCCGAGCGCGCGGAGGCGCTCGAGGAGGCGCGGGCCAAGCTCGCTCGGGCCAACGAGGAGACGCTCGTCGCCACCGCTCGCGAGACTCAGTCGGCGCTTGCCCTCGAGGCGGCGCGGCGCGTCGAGCGCGAGCGCGACCAGGCCGTCGTGGCCGTCCGCGCGGCGGCCGAGCGCGCCGAGCGCGCGACGAGCCGCCTGCGTCAGGTCGAGGAGGAGCTGCACGATGTGCGCGCCCGCGCCGACGAGGGCGAGCTGGCCGAGCAGCAGGTGCGCGACCTGCGCGCGCGCCTGGCGGAGCTCGAGCAGGCGCGCCGGCAGGTGGCCGAGGTGGCCGACCGCGTGCCGCGCGTCGAGGGCGAGCTGCAGGCCGCGCAGGCCGAGCGCGAGGCGGCCGAGGAGCTCGCCCAGCGCACCCGCATCGAGCTCGAGGAGCTGCGCGACGAGCACCTGCGCGCGCTCGACGACGTCGCGCAGCTCGACGAGGCGCGCGCGGAGTCCGAGCGGCTCGTCGCCCGGATCGCCACGCTCGAGCAGACCGCGCAGCAGCGCGAGCGCACGGCGAGCGAGGCGGCCGCGGCCCATGCCACCGCGATCGCCGCCGAGCGCGAGCAGGCGCAGGCGACGCTCGCGCAGGCCGCCGCGGCGCACGCGGCCGCGATCGCCGCCGAGCGCGAGCAGGCCGAGGCCGCGCTCGCCGCGGCGGCCGACCGCCTGCGCAGCGAGCGCGAGCGCGCGACGCAGATCGAGCGCCGGGCCGCCGCCCGCGCCGCCGAGCTCGAGCGCGCCGCCGAGCAGGAGTCCGCCGGCGCCCGCCAGGCGGCCGAGCAGGCGCGCGCGCTGACCGCCCGCGCGACCGACGCCGAGCGCCGCGCGGCCGATCTCGAGGAGCGCGCGAGCGAGCTCGTACGCGCCGTCGAGCACGCGGCCGCCAACGGCAGCGAGCTGCGCGCCCAGGTCGCCGCGCACGCCAAGCGCGCGAAGGAGCTCGAGGCCGAGCTGCCGGCCACGCGTGCCGAGGCGCAGGAGGTCGCCGCGCGTCTGGAGCAGGAGATGAACGCCCGTGCGACCGCCGAGCGCGCGGCGCAGGAGGCGGCCGAGGAGGTCCAGCGCCTGAACGCCCTGACGCGAGCGACCGCCGCCGAGCAGCAGGCGGCCGGCGAGGAGGCCGCCGCGCTGCGGGCGGCCGCCGAGACCGCGATGCGCGAGGCGCGCGAGGCGCTGACGCAGGTCGAGGCCGAGCGCTCCGAGCGCGAGGCCGCCGAGCACGCGCTGGCGCAGGCGATCGAGCTGAGCGAGCAGCTCGACATCCGCGTGGCGGAGCTCGAGCCGGCGGCCACGGCGCTGCCCGAGCTGCAGGAGCGTCTCGAGGAGGCGCTCGCGCAGACGGCGCGCATCCCGCAGCTCGAGGCGGAGCTGACCCGCGCGCGCGGCGACCGCGAGGGCGCCGTCGAGGAGCTCGAGCGCGAGCTGCACGCGCTGCGCAAGCAGGCCGACCGCGCCCAGAAGCTCGAAGGCCAGCTCGTCACCGCGCGCGCCGAGGCGGCGCGGGCCGCCAAGCTCGACGCCCGCGTCGGCCAGCTCGCCGCCCGCGCCGCCGCCGCCGACGAGCTCGAATCCCAGCTCGAGTCCGCCGCCTGGAAGGCCGCCAAGCGCAGCCAGGCGCTCGAGGAGCTGCGCGCGCAGACCGCGTCGCTGCAGGGCCAGGCCGACGCGCTGCACGAGCAGACCGAGACCCAGGCGGTGGCGCTAGCGGCGGCGCGCGCCGAAGCGGCCGCGACGGCCGGCGAGCTCGAGCAGGTCCGCGGCGAGCGCGCCGAGCTCGTGCGCGAGCTGGAGCAGACGCGCGCGCTGCAGGGCGATGTCGGCCAGGCCGCGCGCGAGGCGCAGGCGCGCGCCGCCACCCTCGCCAACGAGCTCGACGTGGCGCGAGCGCAGCGTGCCGAGGCGCAGGCCACGACGCAGCGCACGCTGGCGGCGCTCGAGCTCGCCCGGTCGCAGGGCGTGCAGCTCGAGGAGCAGCTGCTGGCGGCGCGCGAGGACGTCGCCGCGGCCGAGGGGTTGCTGCAGGAGTCCGCCGAGCGCAGCGACGAGCTCGAGCGCCGGCTGCAGGAGGTCGGCGGCAGCGCCGAGGAGCGCTCGGCCGCGCTGGAGCGCGCGCGCGACCGGACGGAGGCGGTGTCCGCCGAGCTCTCCGAGGCACGGGCGCGGATCCGCGCGCTCACCACCCAGGTCGAGCGCGCCGACGATCGCGGCGGCAAGCTCGAGCAGGCGCTCGAGCGCAGCCGCGCCGAGGCGCAGGCCGCCGCCACGGAGCTGACGGCCGCCCGCACGCAGGAGCGCGAGACGGCCGCCGAGCTGGAGCGGGTGGAGTCCGCGCGCGCGGCGCTGCAGCACGAGCTCGAGGCGACCGGCGCCCAGGCCACGAGCGCGCTGCAGAACCGCGACGTCGCCGGCCAGCGGCTGCGCCTGCTCGAGGCGCAGCTCGCTCAGGCCCAGGAGGAGCGCGCGGTCCTGCTCGCCCAGCTGCGCAGCGAGCAGGCCGAGCGCGCCGCCGAGCTCGAGCGCTCACATGCCGCAACCGCCGACGCCCACGCCACGCTCGCGGCCTCGCAGGCCGATGCCGCCACGGCCCGCGAGCGCGCCGACGCCCTCGCGCACGAGGTGACGACCGCGCGCGCCGAGCTCGACCGCCTCGCCGGCGAGCTCGAGGCGGCGCGCGGCGAGGCCGCCCAGACGCGCAGCTCGCTCGACGAGGCGACCGCCGCGCAGGCGCGCGCTCGCGAGCAGATCGAGGCGCTCAGCTCCCAGCACGCCGGCGCCGCGGCGGGCGTCGAGGCGCTGACCGGGGAGCGCGACCGCGCGCAGGCGAAGATCGAGCAGCTCACGTCGCGCTACGCCGAGGCGCAGCGCCGGATCGAGACGCTGACCGCCAGGCGCGGCGACACGAGCGCGGAGATCAAGGAGCTCAGCGCGCAGCGCGATCACGCGATCGCCGAGGTCGAGGCGCTGAGCGCCGGGCGCGATGCCGCGCAGGAGGAGATCGGCGCGCTCGCCACCGCGCGCGATGCCGCGCTGGCGCGCGTGCAGTCGCTCGTCGACGAGCGCAACGCGGCCGATGCGCGCATCCTCGAACTCACCGCGCTCGAGGAGCAGGCGCGCGCCGCGGGCGACGACCTCGCCGACCAGCGCGACGCCACGCAGGCCGAGCTCGACGTGCTCGCCGCCGAGCACGCGCGGGCGCTCACCCAGCTGCGCGAGCGCACCCTGCAGCACGAGGCCGCGCAGGCCGACATCCAGTCGCTTGCCGCCGAGCGCGAGACGGCGATCGCGCGCATCCGCCAGCTCACGAGCCAGAACGACGGCGCCCGCAAGCAGATCGCCGCGCTCGTGGCCGAGCGCGACGAGGTGCAGTCCGGGATCCAGCAGCTGTCCGGCGCCAACGACGACGCCGTCGCCGACATCCGCGAGCTCACGGCCGCACGCGACGCGACGCAGGCGCAGGCCGACGAGCTCAGCGCGCGCCTCGCGGCGACCGAGGACGAGCTGCGCGAGCTCGGTGCGGGCCGCGCCGCCGACGCGCGCGCGATCGAGGAGCTGACCGTCGCTCGCGACGCCGCACGCACCGAGGTCGCGCGGCTCGTCGCCGCGCGCGCCACCGCGGAGGAGCAGATCGAGACGCTGACGGCCCGCAGCGCGGAGACGCAGGGCGCGATCGCCGAGCTGACCGAGCGACACGACGCGGCGCTGGCGCAGATCGACGACCTCAGCGGTGAGCGCGACCGCGCGCGGGCCGAGATCGAGCAGCTCGAGGCCGGCCGCGACCGCGCGCGCACGCAGATCGACGAGCTGATCGCCGAGCGCGACCGCGCGCTGAGCCAGATGACGGCGCTCACCGCCCAGCGCGACGCCGCCGAGCAGGAGATCGGTCGCCTCAGCGCGGTGAGCACCACGGCCGAGTCCGACCTGGAGGCGCTCGCCGCCCAGCGCGCGGCCGCAACCGCCGACCTCCGCGAGCTGGCGACCCAGCGCAACCGGGCGCGCAGCGAGATCGGGAGCCTGACCGCGGAGCTCGAGTCCGCCCGCGTCGCCCTGCGCGAGCGCACCGTCCAGCGCGACGCCGCGCACGGGCAGATCGAGCAGCTCGAACGCCGCCGTCAGGAGGCCGACGCCGCGCTCGCCGCGCTGCGCTCCCAGCACGAGGCGGCGACGGCGTCGATCGGCGAACTGCAGACCGAGCGCACGAGCGCGCGCGCCCAGATCGAGGCGCTGACCGGCGAGCGCGACGAAGCGCGCGCCCGCCTCGAACGGGTCGCCCGCGCCCGCTCCGCTGCCGCCACGGAGGTCGAGTCGCTCGGCGCCGAGCGCGAGGCGGTGCTCGGCGAGCTCACGGCGCTCACCGACGCACGCGACTCGGCGGTCCACGAGGTCCAGCGGCTGACCGACGTGCTCGGCGCGGCACGGGCCGAGACCGAGCGCCGCGCCGACGAGGACGCCGAGGTCCAGCGCGAGCTCGAGACGACGCTGAGCCGCGCGCTCGCCGACGTCGACCGCCTCGCCGCGCAGGAGAGCGCGCTCGCCGGCGACCTCGAGGAGGCGCTGGAGGACGTGCGCCGGGCGACGGAGGAGATCGCCGAGCAGGAGCGCCACCGCCAGGAGCTCGAGGCGCGGATCGACGCCGCGCTCGCCGCCGCCGACGAGGCGACGCAGAGCGCGCGGGCGGAGGCGGCCGCGCGCAAGGCGCTCGAGAGCCGCATGCGCAAGCTCGCCGCGACGAGCGACGAGGCCGAGCAGCAGGCGGCGGAGGCACGCAAGGCGGCCCTGCGCGCCGGCGCCAAGGCGGCGCGGGCCGCCCAGCAGCAGGCCGCCGCGGAGGCCGAGGCGCGCGCCGCCCAGCGCGCACTCGAAGACCAGGAGCGGGCCGCCGGGCGCGAGGCCGCCGCCGCGCAGGCCGAGGCGCGCGCCCGGCGCCGGCGCACGGAGGACGAGCAACGCCTCGTCGACGCCGAGCGCCTGCGGCGCGAGCAGGAGAACGCGCTGCGCGCCGCCGCCGAGGCGCGGCGCAAGGAGCGCGCCGCCCAGCGCGACGCGGCGGCCGCCGCCGAGCGCGACGCCGCCGCCCGCCGCGCCGCCGGCGACGAGGGCGCCGCCACGCGCCGCGCGGAGCGTCCAGCGCCCCGGCCGCGCACCCCGCCGCGGGCCGCGCCCGAGCCCGAGCTCGTCGGCGCGGTGCCCGCCGCAGCGCCCGGAGCCGCCGAGCCGCGCCGGCGCGAGCGCGAGCTGCGCCAGGCCCCGGTCGCATCGCGCACGGCCTCGCGGCAGGTCAGCACGCTGCCCTCCTCGCGGCTGCGCGCGCGCTCGCACCGCCTGCCCTCCGAGCTTGTCGTCGGGATCGTCCTGCTGCTGATCGCCGCCACCGCAGCGGCCCTGCTCATCTTCGGCATCCTGCGCGTCGCCGTCACCGGCTGACCCGTCCCGAGCCGTGAGCCACGCCGCCGCCCTCGCCGCCCTCGACGGCGCCGCGATCGCGCGCGACGTCGGCCGGCTCGTGCGGGAGCGCAGCGTCACGGGGCAGGAGCGCGGCGCCGCCGCCCGCCTCGTCGAGCTCGCGGGCGCCCTGAACCTGCCCGCGACGCTCGACGAGCACGATCTCGCCGCGCTCCGGGCCGACCCCGGCCACCCCGGCGAGGAGGCGCCGCGCACGGAGTGCGTCAACGCCACCGTGACGCTGCCGGGCAGCGATCCGCAGGCCCCCCGGCTGTGCGTCAACGGGCACCTCGACGTGGTGCCGGCGGGCAGCGCGGCGTGGGCCCGCGATCCGTGGGGCGGCGAGATCGAGGGCGACAGCGTGCACGGCCGCGGCTCGGTCGATATGAAGGGCGGCGTCGTCGCGGCGCTGCATGCGCTCGGCGCGCTGCGCGCGGCCGGCCCGCCGCTGGCCGGCGACGTCGTCCTGCAGGCCGTCGCGTCCGAGGAGGACGGCGGCCTCGGCGCCCTCGCCGCGCTGCGCCGCGACGCGCGCTTCGCCGCCTGCCTGATCCCCGAGCCGACCGAGCTGCGGATCGTCTGCGCGCACGGCGGCGCGCTGACGTTCACCGGCGTCGTGCGCGGCCGCAGCGCGCACGCGGCCCAGCGTCTGGAGGGCGTCTCGGCGATCGACCGCTACCTTCCGATCCACGCCGCGCTGCACGCCCACGAGCGCGCGGTCAACGCGCGCCCGCGCCACCCGCTTGCCGGGCTGGCGGACGCCGAGCTGCCCTATCCCCTGCTCGTCGGCCAGCTGCGGGCCGGCCGCTGGTCAAGCCAGGTGCCCGACGAGTTGACGTTCGAGGGGCGCCTCGGCGTTGCGGTCGGCGAGTCTGTGGCGGATGCGCGGGCGGGCTTCGAGCGCGCCGTCGCCGCCGCCACCGACGACGCCGGGCCGCCGGTGCAGATCACCTGGTCGGGTGGGCAGTTCGGGTCTGCCGAGACGGACCTCGACGACCCGTGGGTCGCGATCGTGGGCGACGCGGCCACCGCCGAGCTGGGCAGCCCGCCGCCGCTCGTCGGCGTCAGCTACGGCGCCGACATGCGCCAGTACTGCGACCGCGCCATCCCCTGCGTCATGTTCGGCCCGCGCGGGATCCGGCTCGCGCACGCCGTCGACGAGCGCGTGTCGATCAGCGACCTGGTGACGCTGGCGCGGGTGATCGTGCGCAGCGCCGTGGCGTTCGCCGCTCGGCGTCGGTGACGGCGTTCGGCGCCGAGCGGGTACCTGCGCCAGCGCGGCTCGCCGGAGTCCAGCCCGTCGGCGCGCCGCACGCGGCGACCGGCACGGAGGGATAGGCCGGGCTACGGCGCGGGTGGCGGCGTGACGGGCGCGCCCGGCGTCGCCTGCGCGCCCACCGCCGGTATCGGCGCGACCGCCGGCCCGCTGTAGCGCGGGCTGAGCGGCGTTCCGGTGGCGGTCGGCGACGACGCCGCCGGCACCTCGAAGAGCACGAGCCGGCCCGCCAGCGTGCGCGTCCCCGAGCCGATCGGGTCGAGCTCGAGCAGACGCCGGGCGGCGGCCCGCGCACCCTCGCGGTCGGCGGTCTTCAGAGCCAGCTCGAGCAGCCGCTGCCAGGCGACGACGCTGTAGGGCTGACGGTCGACGGCATCGAGCAGGTACTGGCGCGCGTCGAGCAGCCGGTCGCGGCCCTGGGCGATCGCCGAGGCGGCCAGCAGCGGGCGGATCGCCGTCGGGTCCAGGCGCGCGGCGAGGTCGGCCTCGGCGGCGGCGTCCTCGAGCTCGGCGGCGCCGGCGTTCGCGCTGACCGCCTGGGCGTCGCTGGCCTTCTGGTCGGCGAGCATCGGCAGGCCGGCGGAGACGATCAGCAGGCAGGCGGCGACGCAGGCGAGCGCGAGCAGCGCACCGCGGGTGCCGGTGGCGCTGTGGATGCGCGGTTCGCTGCCGGGCCGCCACGGCGTGCCGACGAGCACGCCGATGAAGATCAGCGCCGGGACCGTCACGCCGGGAATGTCCCAGTCCCAGTCGACGAGCCCGTGCACCACCCAGCCCACCGCACCCGCGAACAGCGCGACCGCGATGTCGCGTTCGCGGCCGGAGGCCATCGCACGCACGCGTTCGAAGGCGCAGAACAGCAGGAAGCCCAGCGCGCCCGCAACGAGCAGCGTCCCGACGATCCCCGTCTCGGCGAGGAACTGCAGCGGCAGGTTGTGCGGCTGGACGACCGGCAGCTCGACGTCGCGGTACATCCGGTGCGTCACGGCGAACGAGCCCGCGCCCCAGCCCTGCACGGGCTTGTCCGACCAGGCGCCCGCGGCCTCCTTCCACCACACCCAGCGGTTGCCGGAGTTCGACGACACCAGGCGCGCGGGGTCGGAGGTGTTGTCCTTCGCCGTCTCGGTGAACTTCGCCCACGCGTCGTCGGCCCACTCGCCGGGCCCGCCCTCGTAGCTGGCGATGCCGCCGAGCAGCATCACGAAGAGAATCGCCGCGGTCGCCGCGAGGCCGCGCCAGACGAGCTGCGTACGCTCGGCGTTCCAGTCCGCGCGCTGCTCCAGGCGCAGCATCCCCCAGCCGGCGATCAGCAGCGCGAGGATGCAGCCGGCGCTGACGAGGCCGAGCAGGATGCCGTCGGGGATGCGCTCGTCGAGCGGCACGTAGAGCCCCTTCAGCGCCGGTCGGCTGAACGACAGCCCGAGCACGGGGATCGCCGCGACGATCGTGACGCCGATCACCGCCAGCCCGCGCAGGCGCTGGCCGCCGAGCAGGGTCACGGCGGCGACCACGGCGAGGAAGGCGAGGATGCCGCCGCGCGAGTACGTCATGCCGAGGCAGACGACGAGCACGAACAGCGAGAACATCCCGAACAGCCGGGCCGGGTCGCGGCGCGTCGCGTCGGTCGTCATCCGCAGCGCGATCGGGATCGCGAGGACCATCACGAGCGCGAGCGCGTTCCAGTACTCCAGCGGCGCGCGCAGTCGCGAGGCCTGCGAGGTGTGGTTGAAGCTCACGCCGAACACCTCGACGCCGGGGATGATCTTGCCCGCCAGGCCGTAGAACGCGCAGGCCAGCGCGACCGCCAGCCAGCCGTAGGCAAAGCGCTCGATGGCGCGCGGCAGGCTCGACGCCAGGGTCAGCGCAAGGACGAGCACGAGCGTGTAGGCGACGGCGCGGTTGATGTGCGCCCACGTGCGCTCGGGTGCGACCGACCACAGCAGCGTGATGCCGCACCACACGGCGAAGCCGGCGAGCAGGCCGACGCCGATCCAGACCTCCGACGGCGCTCGCAGCGACAGCGTGCGCGTCAGCAGCAGCCCGATCGCCGCGCCGACGCCGACGAACGCCAGGCCGATCTGCAAGCGCGGCTCCTCGGGCAGGCCGACGGCGCCGTGGGCGAAGACGGCGTAGGCGCAGACGGCGACGAGCGCGGCGAGCAGCGCAACGCCCGATCGCGGTGTGCGGATGCGCGTCGCGGGCACGCCCACCGGCGCGGCGACCCGCGGGCTGGCGGGGCTGGCGGGGGTCGTGACGGCCATGGGAAGCGGCCGCCGATGCTAGTCGTTCGTACGCGCGCGCGACGCGGCAGCGCACGCACGTGCGACGGGCAGCACGCCGGTTCCCGGTGGAACCACCAACCCTGACCCACTACCGTTGGGGGTCGTGCTGCATCGCATCTCGCTCTTTTTGCTCGCGTGCGCGCTGAGTCTCGCGTTCACCGCGACCGCCTCGGCGAACCTGCTCGACGTCATCGTGGCCGACTACGCTGACGACGGGCGGCTGAACGCCTGCAAGTACACGCCGAAGCAGCTGCAGACGCTGAAGGCCCTGATCCCGAACGATCTCGCGGCCTATGACGGCGGCTTCTCACCGGCGGTCGACGACGCGCTCGCGCGCCGTGCCGAGGGTGCCTGCAACAAGCAGAGGGCGCAGGCCGACGCCGGCGCGGCGGCCACGGCGCCGGCCGGCGGCGGCAGCGGCACCGCGCAGCCGCCGACGGCGTCCGCTGCCACCGCGACCGGCGCCGGCGCCAAGGCCGCGGACGGCGCCGCTGCCGCGGCCCGCGCGCCAGCCGCCGTGAAGCCGCCGCCGACGCCGACCGCGCAGCCCACGGCGGCGCCCGCCGTCGTCGCGGCGCAGCCGATCGCGATCGCCGCCCGCGCGACCGATCCGCAGACCGACGCGCCCTTCCCCGTCCTCGCCCTGGCGATCCTCTGCGGGCTGTTCGCCCTGGCCGGCCTGGTCGTCGCGCTCGTGCGCTGGCGCGCCTGGGAGCCCGCGTGGGCGGACAACCTCCGCCACGCCGCCGGCGAGGCCGGCTGGCGGGCGTCCTCGACGTGGGCCGAGTTCACCGACTTCGTGAGGTTCGGCCGCTAGACCCGAGTAGATAGCCTCGCCTTCATGCTTCTCGAAGGCAGACGCCTACTCATCACCGGAGTCCTCACCGAGGGCTCCATCGCCTATGCCCTCGCCAAGCGCGCGCAGGAGGAGGGCGCCGAGATCGTCCTGACCGGCTTCGGCCGGGGCATGCGGATCACGCAGCGGATCGCCAAGCGCCTCGGCGACCCGCCGCCCGATGTGCTCGAGATGGACGTCAACGAACCCGAGCAGATGGCTGCGGTGGCGGCGGATCTGCAGGAGCGGTGGGGTGCGCTGGACGGCATCCTGCACGCGATCGCGTTCGCGCCAGGTGACGCGCTGGGCAACAACTTCCTCAACACGCCGGTCGAGAGCGCGCAGATGGCGTTCGCCACGAGCGCGTACTCCCTGAAGTCGCTGACGGTGGCGATGCTGCCGCTGCTGGAGAAGGGCGACTCGCCGTCGATCGTCGGCCTGGACTTCGACGCGCAGGTCGCCTGGCCGGTCTATGACTGGATGGGCGTCGCCAAGGCCGCGCTGGAGTCCGTCAACCGCTACCTCGCGCGCGACCTCGGCCCGAAGGGCATCCGCAGCAACCTCGTGTCGGCCGGGCCGATCAGCTCGATGGCGGCGAAGTCGATCCCCGGCTTCAGCGAGCTCGCCGGCATCTGGAATACGATGGCCCCGCTGCACTGGGACACGGGCGACGCCGGCCCGACGGCCGACGCGATCGTCTTCCTGCTGTCGACGCTGTCGCGCGGGATCACCGGCGAGATCGTGCACGTCGACGGCGGCTTTCACGCGATGGGCGCGCCGCCCTCGGCGCCGGCGCCTCCGCCAGCGGCGGAGTAGTACGGCCGCCGGCGGGCGTACGAACGCGCTGCCGGCACCCTGAGCACAGAGCCCAGGGTGCCCATCCGCTTCGACCTACGGTCGCTTCACGGCGCAGCGCTCCAGCCGTCTAGTTCTCTCGGCGCGGGGCGCCGACTCCGGTCGGGTGGAAATCACGCCGTGACGCCGGTTTCCGGTAGCTCTGTATTTGTCGGCGATTACGGCTATTTCCCTCTAGTAGTCGACCCTCAGGATGATGTTTGTGATATGCGACCAGCCGGGGCAGTGTGAGTAGAGGGTCCGCGGGCCCCAGCCGTAGACCGTGTTGGCTCCCCACGCGTAGCACTGAACGGTCAGGCTCCAGCTCCCGGAGCCGCTGCGACAGGTGCCCCACGCGACATTCGCGGTGTTGTACCCCTTGCTGCAGTTGCTCACAGCGGCGGATGCGGGAGATGCAGTGACCGCCATCGGGATCAGAGTTGCCGCCGCGACGGCGATCGCGGTAACTGCTCGCCGCCATCCGGCGATACGGTGGTTCCTCGGACGGCGCGGTCGCACCGCGACATCCGAGCCCGGCGAAATGAGGCTGCACAGCATGGGTAATCCTTCCTGTCGGTGTGTAGGTCGCCCTGCGTGAGCGTTGCTCGGCGACGAACGCGCTCATCCCGTCGTCGTGGGGCGAACGTACGCTGGCGATTGGCGCACGTCAGGAGCACAAAAGTGATACGAGCTCCCTGCGCACGCTCTTGCGGGTCAGAATGCGCGCGTGAATATCTGGACCCGACGACCCGCGCTGCCAGCTGCCGGTGTTGCACTTGATCCGCCGGCCCGCAGAGCGGATCACCTTCAGATCTCAGAACACGTGCTGACCATCGCGTTGGCCCTCGCGCTGTGGGTTGCGTCCGGAAACCTGGTCCTCGCGATCATCGACGGCCTGGGCGACGATCCGGTTCGTCGGTTGGTCATCGGTCTGATCCTCGTGCTCAGCATCGTCGTTGCGCTGCGGCAGCGCAGAGCGTTCTGCGCGGCGCTCCGGGCGCGTCCGCGGCTGGTGATCCTGGTGGCGGCTGGGCAGCAGGCGGCCGTCGCCACCGACGGCGCGCTCGGCAGCCCATACGTGGCCGTCAGCATGACGTCGATCGGGCTCGCGGCGATTGTCGCTCGCCCGAGAACGGTGTGGCTGTGCGTCGCGGTTCTCGACTGCGTCTACGCTGCCGCGATCCTCGCCGAACAATCCCCGGCGCAGCTGGCGAGCTCCGGCGACCTCGCGCAGGCGCTCGGCGCCCTACTGGGGTATCCCTTCACGGCGTTCGTCGTCCTCGGACTGGCCGGCTGGTTCACCCGCTTCGTCGCCAACGCGGACGTGATCATCGACACGCTGCGTGCTGGTGGCCGGGTACTCACTCCGGCGCTGACACAGGCCATACAGCTCTCCGCTCCACGCCCCGTCGGACTGCTTTCCCCGCCGCCCGCATTCACCGATCTGACGGCGAATGAGATCCGCGTCGTCGAAGCCCTCGCCGATGGCCGGCGTCCCAAGCAGATCGCATTCGACTGGAGGGTCTCGGTGCACACCGTGCGCAAGCACCTGAAGCACGCCAAGCGCAAGACCGGTGCTCGCACGTTGGCCGAGCTCGCGACGATGGCCACGAGCGCGGACTGGCCGCGGACGAAGCCGTGACAGACCACGACACCCCTCCCGGCGACCGCTCCGGGCGCGCCCTGATCGCGTATGAGGCCGTCCCGCAAGCCGTGCGGATTCACCGCGGCGCCGAGCTCGTCGCGCTCGCGGAGCGCTTCAACCACGGGATCTTCATGGGCGCGCTTGCCTTCGTCGGCCTGTCGACACTCACGGCGCTGGCGTTTCTGCCCCTTCGAGAGTCGGCCGAGAATGGGCGGCCGCCGTTGTCGGCGGTCGCGGCGGCGCTGGTCGTGCTTGCGCTCACCGCACTCGCCGCGTGGCGCAGGCACGACGTCTACCGGCTGCTCCGTAACCGGCCCGGGCTGCAGCTCGTGCCCGTGCTTATCGCCGCCGCCCTGCTGTCGGTGGTGTCTCCATTGCGCAACGAACTGTGGTGGCCCGCCTGCGCGATCCTGATGGTGATCGCGCTGCAGATCTCGCTACGTCGATCCTTGGCCTACTGCCTGATCGTACTGCTCGCGAACCTGGTCGCCCACACCGTCGGCGGCGATCTGTCCGAGACCTCGCCCGTCGGAATCGTGGGTTTGTGGATCGGGATTCCGTTCTGGACGGCAATGGCCGCCGTCATTCCGGAGCGCATGGCGTCGCACCTCTTGCGCCTGAACGCGAACCGCGTGCCCTCGCGGTCGCCTGCTCAGCACGTCCGGGTGGGTTCGCCCGAGCCACCGAAAGAGGCCCCGCGCGACGTCGACGGGCCAGCCGCCGATCTCGTTGTGGGCGTCCGTGCATCGGAGGAAACGACGGCTGCCCCGGCGCAACGAGTCAGCGGCGATCTGACGAGCCGGTTGACCAACAAGCAACTGCAGGTGGTCGCGCTCCTGGCCGATGGCCACCGCTACGAGTTCATAGGCGAATGCCTGTCAATCAGCGCCGGCCAGGTGTACCGCCACGTGCGAAACGCGATCGAACGGCTCGAGGTGAAGAACGTCAACGAGCTCGTCGCGGTCGCGGTTGCCGACGGCTTGGTACCCAGGCCCGAACGCCAGACGAGCGGACGATCCTGAGCGCAGCGGTGACGGTGCTTATTGCCGCCGCGTATCACTTTTCGCACTCGCGCTGGCAGGGCTGACGGCCTAGCGTTCAATCGATGATGCGCACCAGCGGCTCAGCTGCCTTCAGTCCCGTGAACCGGCGCTTCTCACGTATCGCCCTCTCCGCAATCCTGCTGTCGGCCGCGCTCGTCGGTTCGGCGCAGGCCAGCCAGGAGTCCGACCGGCAGGAGCAGCGGCGATACGCCGTCGAGACGGTGAACCTGTCGTACGAGCAATACCTGTGGCGCCAATCTGACTTTCGCGCGAGCAACTGCACGCTTGGATGGCCCGCATCGTTTGCGGACCTGCCCGTATGGAGCACCTGCACCAAGCCGTCGCCGTACAACGCCTTCGACTGGACCGACGACGGCTGCAGCGGACGCGAGCAGATCGGGTTCGTATCGAACATCTACCGCGACCTGTTCAATCAGCCGTGCCGCCAGCACGACTTCGGCTACCGCAACTTCGGCAAGGGTCTTACGCTCGATCGCAGCGAGTCTAGGCGGGCCTGGATCGACTCACGGTTTCTCTCCGAGATGAAGCGCCTCTGTAACAACAGCTTCCCGAGCTGGTGGCAGGCCGTCAACAAGCAGACGTGCTTCAAGACCGCCGACGTCGTTCATGCCGCCGTGCGTCGCCTGAGCGACTGGAGCGCTCCACTGCCTGCGCCGCCGTCAGGTCCGATCAGCGCGGCTCGAAGGGCATGACGCTGACGAACGCGCCCACGGAGCACGGGACGACGCTCACACGCCGCCTGAACCGGTCGGCTGACCGGTCCGGCGGCGTGGCAGAGCTGACCCGTCATAGCCGCGTGATCCACTCGAGCGGGAACGGCGGCCGCGCGAGCGGCCGGACGGCGAGATGCATGAGCGTCAGCGGGTTGTCGTCGCCCGCGATGCGGTTGAGGTGCACGGTGTCGCACCCGCCGCAGCGGTGGACGAGCGCCCATTCGCCGTCGGCGCGCACGCAGACGGCGATCGGCTCCATCGAGCCCGCGCAGTCGGCGTCGCGGTCACCGGGGACGTCGTCGTCCAGGTGACGGCTCCACAGGCAGCTCGGGCAATGGTTTCGGTGCTGGGTTCCGGGCGCGTCAATCGACACGTCGAGCCGGCAGTTGCGACATCGGAACGTGTCCGGGCTTCGGCGCCGCGGACGGGTGCGCTGTTCGCGCGACAATGGGACCTCCAGAGAGTGCTACGAGTTACGGAGAGGCAGGCGTCGCGTGAGATGACCGGCGATCAGCCGGGCGGGCGCGACGTGGTCTGTCGCGCGGTGGCCCGGCTCTCAGCCGGGACGGCGCGACGTGGTGTGTTCCGTGGCGACACTCATAGGTCTTCATCCCCTTGCCGGTGGCGGGGGCGCGAGGAGGCTAGCCCGTCGCGCATCCGGCTGTCAAGTGCTGCACGACGTACCGGCGGGCACCGCCTCCCGCCCCGGCATCGGGATGCCGCACTCGGCGCCGCGGCTGACCGATTCCCAGCTCGCCCAGGTTCGCATCCGTGCGCGCGAGACGTCCATCGCCATGTCGAAGACGACGCTGCCGAGAAGCAGGCGCAGCGGCGGATCGTCGCTGTCGACGAGCGTCATGAGCGCCTCGGCGGCCAGCCGCGGGTCGCTGTCGACCGACGCCTCGGCGTACTGCTGATCGAGTTGCGCGCGCAGCGGCGCATACGCCTCCAGGGCGGTGGTCTGACGCATGCTCGAGTACAGGTCGGTCCAGTAGCCGCCGGGCTCGACGATCGTGAGCTTCACGCCAAATGGCGCGGCCTCCAGCGCCAGCGCCTCGCTCATGCCTTCCAGCGCCCACTTGCTGGCGCTGTAGAGCCCCGTGGCCGGGTAGCCGCCGAGCGCGCCGATGCTCGAGATCTGCACGAGGTGGCCGTGTCGCTGGCCGCGCAGCTGTGCGACGGCCGCCTGGCTGACCCACAGCGCGCCGAAGAAGTTCGTCTCCATCTGGGTCCGCGCCTCGTCCTCGCCGAACTCCTCGACCATGCCGAGCGTCAGCGTGCCGGCGTTGTTGACGACGACGTCCAGCGTGCCGAAGTGCTCGACGGCCGCAGCGACGGCGGCGAACACGGCGACACGATCGGTCACGTCGACCGTGAGCGCGAGCACGCGGCCCTCGTGGGAGGCCGCCAGCTCGTCGAGCGCGGCGGTGCGGCGGGCGACGCCGACGACGCTGTCGCCACGCTCGAGCGCGGCCGTGGCGAACGCGTAGCCGAGGCCGCGGCTGGCGCCGGTGATGAGCCAGACGCGACCGGGGCTGGTGGTGGGTGCGGTTCTGGTCGAGCGCATGGTGCCTCCGGCGGTTCAGAATTCGGTGTCGGAACGAGACGAGACGGTGCGTCTCGCCTATTGGAGATGATGCTGAAGTGCGTCGCGCTTGTCAAGACGAACCGTCTCGTTTCGCGGAGGTGTTACCGTGCCACGCGCGATGACCCCGCCCCGCCCCGCCCCCACCGCCGGCCGCCGCAGCCAGTCCTCGCGCCGCGCGATCCTGATGGCCGCGCTGGACCTCGTCGGCGAGGTCGGCTACGCGAAGCTGAGCATCGAGGGCATCGCCGCCCGCGCCGGGGTCGGCAAGCAGACGATCTACCGCTGGTGGCCATCGAAGGGTGCGGTGCTGTTCGACGCGTTCCTCGCCAACAGCGAGGACGCGACCGGCGACCCGTCGCTGCCCGACACGGGCGATCTCGCCGCCGACCTGCGGCTGGTCCTGCGCGCGACCGTCGACGAGTTCAACGACCCGCGCTTCGATGAGCCCATGCGCGCCCTGGCCACCGAGATCCCCCGCGATCCGCGGCTCGCCGAGGCCTACGCCGAGCGCGTCGACGGGCCGATGACCGAGCTCAAGAAGGTCCGGCTGCGCAGCGCGCAGGCGGCCGGCGATCTGCGCGAGGACCTCGACCTCGACGTGGCGATCGAGCTGATCTGGGGCCCGCTGCGCATCCGCTGGCTGGACCGCAGCGGACCGCTCACGCACGCCTATGTCGACACCGTCATCGACATGGCGCTGCACGGGCTGCGTCCGCCCGGCTGACGTCCCGCTGACCCGCAGCGGCGCGTCGCGGCCCCGCGCGCCGGGCAGACTCGCCGCATGCCCGACGTCGTGCCGTGCGACTACGACGACGATCCGGAGCGCTTTCGCACCGCGCGGGAGGTCCAGCACCGTTGCGGCCTCGCCGCCGACGTGCACACGCTCGTCGCCCGCCGCCTGCTCGCCGAGGGCGCCGTCGCGGTGCTCGACATCGGCTGCGGCGAGGGTGAGCTCGCGCGGCACCTGCCTCCGGGCGCCTGGGTCGGGGTCGACAGCGCGCCGGCGATGCTGGCCCGCGCGCCGGCGCCGGCGCCGGCCCGGATCGCGGACGCCACCGCGCTTCCGTTCGCGGACGGGTCGTTCGGCGCCGCAGCGCTGCTCTACGTCCTGTACCACCTGGCCGAGCCCGTCGGTGTGCGCTGGCCGAGGCCCGGCGCGTGCTGCGCCCCGGCGGCTGGATCGCCGTCGCGGTGCCCAGCCGGCACGACTCGCCCGAGCTCGCCCACGCCCTGCCCCGGCGCGAGCTGACCTGCGACGCCGAGCTCGCACCCGGGCTCGTCGCCGAGCTGTTCGCCGATGTCGAGATCCACCCCTGGGACGCCCCGCTGCTCGAGCTGCCGACCCGCCTATGCGCACCCGGCTCGTCACGACCGCATCAGGCGCACCGCCGATGACGCACAAGGTGCGATATCCGCACCCGGCGCGTCACGACCGCATCAGGCGCACCGCCAATGACGCACAAGGTGCGATATGCGCACCCGGCGCGTCACGAACGTCGTGGTGGGCGCCAGCGCAGCGAACCACGACGGTCCCCGCGCGCGCTACGCGGCGTCGCCACCCGCCGAGCCCCCGCCCGCGTACACCGCCCGGAACCACAGCTCGGTCAGCTGGCGCACCGCCTCGTGCATGTCGCGCCCGTTGCGGATGACCTCGATCGTCAGGTGTCGCTCGACCATCGCGCACAGTGCCTGCGCAGCCACCCGCGCGGGGATGTCGCCGGGCGCCTGCCCGCGCAGCTGATCGCGCGCGATCCTCGCCTCGGCCCCCGCGATGAACCGGTTCACATACGGCTCCCACTGCGACGGCATGTGCTCATCCGAGCCATAGAGGTGCGCGGCGAGCATCAAGATCGGCCCGTTGCGGTTCACCACCCCCACGAACCGCGCCAAGCCCAGCGCGAGCTCCATCCGCGGATCGCCCGCACCCTCGAAGTAGGGCGACGCCGCGTCGTCCATGTCCGCGAACGCCTGCTGGATCAGGCGGTCCATCACCGCGCGCTTGTTCTCGAAGTAGAAGTAGACCGTCGTGCGCGAGACGAACGCCCGCCGCGCGATGGTGTCGATCGTCACCTGCTCGTGCGAGCCCTCGCTCAGTAGCTCGCGCGCAGCCTCGAGGATCGCGTCCTCGGTCGCGTTGCGCGGGGCGAGCGCACCGGGCGCACCGGGCGCCCCGGGCGCCCCGGCGTCAGCCGCCTGGTTATCGGCGGGCTTCGAAGTGGGCAGCGATCCGCTCGCGAGTCTTGTCCGGGGTCACGATCTCGTCGATGAACCCGGCCTTCGCGGCGATCGCGACCGGCAGGTGCTGCTCCTCGTACGCGGCGGCCAGCTCGACGGGATCGGCCCCCGCCTCCAGCTCACGGCGATGCACGATCTCGATCGCCTGCGGCGCGCCCATGACGCCGATCGTGGCGCCGGGCCAGGCGAGGGTCAGGTCGTGTCCGAGGTCGCGGCAGTTCATGACGATGTAGGCACCACCGTACGCCTGTCGCATGGTCACTGTCACGCGCGGCATCTCGCAGACCGAGAACGCGCGCAGCAGCTCGGCGCCGCGGCGCAGCACCGCCTCGCGCTCCTGGCGCACGCCGGGGCGGTAGCCCGGGGTGTCGGAGAGCACGATCAGCGGGATCTGGTAGCGGTCGCACATGTTGACGAACCAGGCGCCCTTGTCCGACGCGGCGGCATCGAGCACGCCGCCGAGGTAGCGAGCCTGGTTGGCGATGACGCCGACCGGGTGGCCCTCCATCCGTCCGAAGCCGATGACCATGTTCTTCGCATAGCGCTTGCTCAGCTCGAGGAACTCGCCGCCGTCGAGCAGGTGTCCGATGACGTCGCGCACGTCGTAGACGAGGCGCTTGTTCGTCGGCATCGTGGACGCCGGATCGCCGGGCAGCGGATCGACCGGCTCGCGGTAGGGCAGCGGGTCGCCGGTCCGGCCCGGGAAGTACGACAGCGCCTGGCGGATCAGCGGGGAGGCCGAGGCGTCGTCGTCGGCCTCGATGTGCGAGACGCCGGACTTGCGGTGCACGCGGGGCCCGCCGAGCTCGATGCCCGTCACCACCTCGCGCGTGACCTTCGCGATGACCCGCGGCCCGGTGAGGAACATCTGCGCCTCCTCGCCGACCATCATCACGAGCGTGCCGAGCGACGGCGAGTACGCCGCGCCGCCCGCGCAGGGACCGCAGATTACGCTGATCTGCGGCACCTTTGCGCGCGACGTCGCGCGGAAGATCGACGCGTACGCGCCGAGCGCGCCGATGCCCTCCTGCAGGCGCGCGCCGCCGGAGTGCAGGAACCCGACGACCGGTGCGCCGGCCTTGTCGGCGGCCTCGATCGTCCGGACGATCGTCGCTCCGCCGGCCTGGCCCAGCGAGCCGCCCTTGTGCTTGACGTTCTGCGCCCAGACGTAGACCGGCCGGCCGTCGACCCGGCCGGCGCCGCAGATGACGCCGTCGCCGGATTCGGTGCGGGTCGGGTGAAACGAGCGCTCGTCGAGCAGCAGGTCGATCCGCGCGCGCGCCGCGATCACCGGCTCGTGGACGACCTCGACCCCGACCGCGCCGTTGGCGGCCGCCGGCGTCGTCGGCGCTGTCTCGGGA
>CAWGTK010000006.1:0-143519 GCA_963825485.1 uncultured Actinomycetes bacterium | reverse complement strand
CGAGCACGGTCAGCACGTGGAGCTCGGCATCGCCGAGGTGAACCTCGTTGGTCTGCTCGGTGAGCTCGGCGCGACGTGGTCGCGCGACGGCGTTTCGTCTTCCGATGGGGCCCCGATCTACGACCCGTTCGTCGCCCGCGCCCATCGAGCCGTGGTCGTTTGGCATCTACGCCGGTGGGCAGTCGATCCTCGTCGGCACGCCGTCGGGCGTCACGCTCGCTCCTGAGGGCGGGGCGCACCCGGTCCCCATCAACACCCCGAGCATCGAGATCGAGCAGCCCGAGTGCATCGCCTGGGAGCCCGCGTTCGGCCAGGACCTCGAATGGACGTTTCTCTGCCCGCGCTCTCGGCTCGGGCAGCCGGGCGGGACCTCGGGCTACTTCCGTCTGACCACACGGCCGATCGACCAGGCGCTCGCACCGCCGCCCGCAACCCGGCGCAACGCCGTGCGGACGTGCTCGCCGGCGGCTACCGCCTGCAGGAGGGGGGACCGGACGCACGGGTGACGCTGGTCGGGGTGGGCGCCGTCATGCCGAGGTCATGGAGGCCGCCCGGACGCTCGAGCACGACACCGGCCGCGCGCCGCACGTTGTCTGCCTGATGAGCCCGGATCTCGTCTTCCGGGCTACGCAGGCCAGGCGCGGCCTCACCGAGGGCACCTCCGACATCCTCGCCCGTCTGTTTCCCGCAGACCGGCTGACGCCGATCGTCACGGTCATGGACGGGCACCCGCACACACTCAGCTTCCTCGGCGTCACCGGCCACATCCCGATCACGAGACATCGGCGTCGAACGCTTCGGCCAGGCGGCTCGCTCGAGGATGTGTACGACCACCATGGACCGATCGCGGAGACGATCGTCGCGCAGCGCTCGATCTGATGAGCTGAGGACGACATGGCTCACGCCCTGGGCGCGTCGCTCGGGTCGCGGGGGCGGCACCCAGCCGATGCCCTATCGGCAGGACCGCTGCAGCCAAACGAACCCAGCGCTCCGTTGAACGCGATACCACGTTGCGGTTGGGCGCGTGGGCCTCTTCGTCCCAGACACACAGCGGACATCGAGGGCGCGCGACGCTCGACCTCGCCGGGCAGGTACAGCATCTCGCCATGGAGCTCGACGAGGCCGGGCTCCTCGGGTCCGACCCCAGCTCGTCATGCTGCACAGCGACTTCGGCACGCGGTGCTGGAAGTGGACCGGCGACGCTCCCGATGGAGACAGCTCCGGACTGATCGGCGCGATGGAGTGGTTGCAGGAGCGCGCTGCCCGCGGCTGAGAACAAGCAGCCGCAGGAGCCGTAGCATTCACGCGATGGACGACGAGCGCGAGATCGACACCGACCAGACGCCGAAGGACACCGCCGCCGTCCCGGAGACGGAAACACCCGACCCCGCCGAGAACGAGGAGCCCGGTGCGGCTGATTACCTGAAGGCGGCGAAGGACGGCGCGAAGAACCTCGAGGACCTGGAGCCCTGACCCGGCGGGCAGCGCGAGCCGACCGCCGCGGGGGCGTGAGGCGCCGCCGCCTCCGGCTGCTCCGCGGTGGTTGGCAGCGCCGCCCGCGTGGTAGACCGGGCCCATGCCGACGATGACCGTCGGTGTCCTCGCTGCCCACGACGACGCCAAAGATTTGGCGGGACGCCTGACCGCCGCGCTCGGCCGGCGCTATGAGAACGTCGAGTGGCACGTCCGGGACGCCGAGGCCGACCCCGCCGACCCGGCAGCGGACGAGCGCGAGCTCGTCGAGGCGACGCGCCGCCGCGCGCTCGACGAGGGCTGGGAGCTCGCGATTGGCCTGACCGACCTCCGCTCAGCGTCCACCGCCGCCCGGTGCGAGCCACGCGCCGTCGCGGGGATGTCGCACGCGGCGCTCGGGGCGCTGGGACCGCCGCATTCGCGCTCACGTCGCAGAACACTGCGGAACCCGACATTGCTCCCATTCGGGCTCACCATCGGCGTGGCCTTGGCCGGCTGCGGCGACAGCGATAGCGAGCGGCGTGATGCCATGGCCACGGCCGGCAAGGTCGAGGGGTTCGTGCTGACGAAGAGCGACCTTCCTAGCGGCTACGCGCTCGAGGGCACCAGTCGCGCGTCGTCGCGCAGTTCGTGTCTCGAGGGCCGCGAACGGTCCGTCCGGCGCAAGCTTGCATCGCTCGGCCTACAGCGTTGCGCAGAGGCGACGTTTCGCAAGGACGTCGACCTTGGCGGCGGCGATGGCCTGGTCGACGCCCCGGACTCCGATGCCTTGCTGATGCGCACTGAGACGGCCGCGTCGCACGCGCTGCGGTCCGCAGAAAGGAGATCGTCAGTTTCAGCCGGTCCCTCGGCGACGCTCATTCCGTGGCGGCGCCAAGGCTCGGAGACGAGGCGCCACGAGGAGTCGCGACTGACTTCGGCAACGGAACGCTATTCGTCTACACCTGGCGGCGGGGACGAGTCGTGGCCACGCTGTCATCGACGAGCACGCTGGAGACTTCGACCAGCACAAAACGCTGGAGCTCGCGCGCAAAGTCGACGCTCGCGGCGCGGGCTGAGGTCCGCTGGGCCGGCGATTGGGGCATCGCGCTGGACCCGGCGGCTGTCGGCGCGGACCGTGTCGACGCCCTCCGGTGGCTTGTGATGATGGGTGTGTCTACGGTGAGGGATGCTGGTCGCGGTCTTCGGCGACGCGCACGCTCATGCTGAGGCGCTCGACGCCGTCGTTGCGGCGGCCGAGAGCGCTGGCGTCGGACAGCTGTGGTCGCTGGGCGACATGATCGGACGCGGCCCGGATCCCCAGCACGTGGTCAGACGCACGCGCGAGCGATGCGCCGTTGCGCTGGTCGGCAATCACGACTATGGCGCGACCGGGTCGGCGGACCCGTTGCGATTCGGCGAGCCCGGCTCGGCCGCGGTTCGGTCGATCGAGCTGGCGGCCCAGCGGCTGACGGCCGCTGACATCGAGTGGCTGCGAGCACGCAGCCCGCGGCCCGCCGCGACGACGTGCAGTGCTGGCATGGCAGCCCGCGCAACGCCGTCCACGAGTACGTCGGTGCTGCCAATGCGGCGGCCTGCCTCGCCGTCCAGCGTGCGGAGCTCGGGTTCGTAGCGCACACCCATCAGGCCGCCGCCTGGCAACAGACGCCGACCGGCGCGCGTCGGGTCAGAATCGGGCCGGGCGAGCCGCTTGACATCTCCACCGGCCGCTGGCTGTTGAACCCGGCGCGGTTGGTGCGCCGGCACCATCGCGGCTGCGCTGGTGGGACGCGCTGGACGTCCAGGCCGCCGATGGGGCCTGTTGGCTGCTGCTCGACCTGAAGGGCCGTACCGCGACCTGGCGCCGCGCACCCTACGATCCGGCGCCAGCCCGCTCACGCGCACGGGCGCTCGGGCTCGATGACAGCTATCAACCGGCGTCAAGCGGTGCGCGGCCGAAGCCCAGCTCGTTGCCGTCTGGGACGCGGTAGAGGCGTTTCGGGCTGGCGGCGTGGTCAGTCGAGCGTGATGACGACCTTGCCGTTGGCGCGGCCCTGCTCGACGTAGGCCAGCGCCTCGAGGGTCTGGTCGAATGAGAACGTCGTGTCGATGAGCGGGTGCAGGTGGCCGGCGTCGTAGAGAGAGGCCAGCTCGCGCAGCTGCCCGCCGTTGGCCTGCATGAACAGAAACGAGTAGCTCACGCCGAGCCGCCGCGCCTGCTTGCGGACCTTGCGGCTCAGCAGCCCCATCGCGACGCCCATGAACTTCGGCGCCCCGAGCTGCTTTGCGAACCCGGGGTCCGGCGGGCCGGTCACGCCGATCGCCTGTCCGCCCGGTTTGAGGATCGTGAGGGACCGCTCGAGGTTCTTGCCGCCTCGCGAGTCCAACACCACGTCGTAGCCGGAGAGGACCTCGGCGAAGTCCTCCTTGGTGTAGTCCACGACGACGTCCGCGCCGAGGCTGCGCACCAGCTCCGCGTTCTCGCCGCGGGCGGTCGTCGCCACCGTGGCGCCGAGGTGCTTGGCGAGCTGGATGACGGTCGAGCCCAAGCCGCCGGAGCCGGCGTGAACGAGGACCTTCTGGCCGGGCTGCACGTGGGCGCGGTCGACGAGCGCCTGCCAGGCGGCGAGTGACACGAGCGGCACCGCGGCCGCCTCGTGCAGCGTCAGCGAGGCTGGCTTGGGGGCGACGTCGTCGTGGTCGATCGCGATGTACTCCGCGAAGGTCCCGATCCGCAGGTCGCGCGGGCGAGCGTAGACCTCGTCGCCGACCTGAAAGTCGCGTACGGCCGACCCGACCCGGGTCACCACGCCGGCGACGTCGTGGCCGAGCACGAACGGGGTCTGGTACTTCAAGAGCCGCTTGAACTCGCCGTTGCGGACCATCATGTCCAGCGGGTTGATGGCGGTGGCGCTCACCTTGACGAGCACGTCACGGTCGCCCAGCTCGGGCTCGGGTACGTCGGCGGCGCGCAGTCCGTCCTTGCCGTAGTGCTCGACGACGAATGCCTTCATGGCCGGGTCATGCGGTCATCATCTCGCAACCGGGCCGCTGCCGATCCGACGGACGGACCGACGAGCGCGTCCCACTGGCGAACGGCAATCGGGACGGGCGACGCCCGAAGTGTCGGAAGCTGGAGCGCCGCGGATTCACTGAAGCTGTCTCACTGAGCCCCCGTTCAGAGGGACTCCCACAGTGCGACCACTGCACGTATGTTCGGCGATGCGATAGAGCTGGTGCCGCGCTGGCGGGCGCGCAGCGTCGCGTATGCTCATTGTGTGGTGCGGTCGCTCCGCCTAGCGGCGGTCTTTGTTGCTGGCGCGATGTTCGCGGGAGTGGGCGGGGGAGCTGCGTGGTCGGCGCCCGGTGTGGTTCCCAGCGACGCGGTCGCGCGTGTCGGCGGCGCGGTTGTGACGCTCACGGCGTTTGACCGTTGGTTTGACATTGCCGGTTACCGGTTCGCGCCGCGCCTTGGTGTGCGCGACTATCGCCCACCGCGATTTGCGGGCTGCGTGACAAAAACGCGCAAGACGCAGCGCGCGTCCGGGAGCAGCCCGACGAGCGCCGTGCTGCGCCGGCGATGCAGGCAAGATTATGAGCGTCAGCGCAGTCAGGTTCTGCACTTGCTGATCACCGAGCGGTGGGTGGCGGGAGAGGCTCTTGAGCGTGGGATCGCGCTGAGCGCCGACGAACGCGCCGACGCATTTCGGCAGGCCAAGCGAGAGTCGTTCGGTACGGAGTCTGAGTTTCGCAAGTTCCTTCAGCGAAGCGGCATGACCGACGCCGACGTGCGCTTTCAGGTCGCATACAACACGCTGTACGCGAAGCTTCGCGCGGCGTCGATCGCGAACGTTGAGCCTGTCAGCGATCGCGATGTGCAGGCCTACTACGCGCAAAACCGCCACGACTTCGCGCGGCCGGAGTCGCGCGACGTGCGCGTTGTGCTGACGCGCACGCGCAGCGCCGCCGTCGCGGCGCGCGGCGCGCTCGAGCGTGGCCAAAGTTGGCGGCACGTCGCGAGCAAGTACTCGATCGACAACGCGTCCAGAAACAACGGTGGGAAGCTGACGGGCGTGGCGCGCGGAACGCTGGACGACGGGCTTGACAGGGTGCTGTTTCTCGCGCCGCGCGCCAAGCTGCGCGGCCCGCACAAGGGCCGCCTCGGCTACTTTGTCTTTCAGGTCTTGAAGATCTCACCGGCCCGGCAGCAGACGCTGGCCCAGGCGTCGCGCGCGATCAGGCAGCTGCTGACCTTCGATCGCCAATCGGCCGCCGCTGCGGCGTTTGAGGCTGGTCTGCGCGCGAAGTGGAAACCGCAGACCAGCTGCCGGAGGGGGTTTTTCGTCAACCTCTGCGCTGGTACACCCGAGCCCGGCGAGCGACCACCCATCCGCACGCTGCGACCGCTGACCGCTTAACGGAAACGGCCGAGGCCCGAGCCAGCGCGCCCGAAGTCGCGCAGGGTCGTTCGGCTGGAACCGCGTCAAGCCGAACTCGTCGACGCGCCACACCACCGCGCACGCGCATGACCCCAGGCCGTCCGACTCAGGCGGCTGATCAGGCCGGCGTGGACAACCTCATGCGCGAGCCGGCGCCGTCCCGCTGCCGAACCGGGAGCGGGACGGTCACGCGTCACGTGAGCGATAGCTGCGGCACCATCGCGACAGGGCGTGAGAGCGCCGCGACTCGGAATTCGGTGCTACTCCTCCTCGTCCGTTGCGGTTGCGCTGCCGGGCAGCGGCGTCGCCATCCTCATCCGATCCAGTACCGCCGCTTGCCGATCCCGTCCGGCGCGACGCGGATGTCCTCGAGCATGCCACCGGCGCGCTCGATGATCGAGGCCGAGGCCTCGTTTCCATCGTCGCATGTCAGCAACACTCGGCCGACGCCGGCGCCGCGGGCGACGACAAGCGCCTGGCGAAGCATCGCGTCGGCGTACCCGCGTCGCCGGTACGCGGGACGAACGCCATAGCCGATGTGCCCGCCGAAGTTGGCGAGGAAGTCGTTGAGTGCGTGGCGGATCGAGACGCGACCCACGATCGTCTCGTCGACTTCGGCGACGAAGAACGTCGCGGGCACCCGATCAGGTGGAACGTCATCTCCGTGGCGCAGGCGTTCGAGGCGGCGGACATAGATCGCCCAGGGCTCGCCGGGGCGCAGGTCCAACAGGAAGTCGAATCCCTCTCCAGCGAGCTCTGCATGAGCCGTCCGGGCGTCTGCCTCGTCGCCAAGGCCCAGCGGACGCAAAGACAGCTGACACACATGTGCAGCGTACGGTTGGGCATCTGGTCGCCGGCCCATATCTCGCTGCTGGTGTCTCGTCGCTTACTGGCACGAGCTTCGCGGGTAGGCGAGCGTGCGCGTACGAAGCTCGACGCCGCCGGTCCATAGACGAACGCTGCAGACCCCGAGGCGGCTCGGACGTCGCAGCAACGCGCGTGGTCGGTCGCTCGGTGTCGGTGGCCGCGCACGACATCGCCAATGTGCGGCCCTTGATCGGAAAGGGCAGGACGTAGGGCATGGCGAGCAAGCCCTCGGAACGGTTCGTGTGGGCGGTGGACACCCTGGCGGTCGACCCAGCCGGTCGCGTGCTGGAGGTTGGCTGCGGACACGGCGTGGCCGTATCGCTGGTCTGTGAGCGGCTGACCAGCGGACGGATTACCGCGATCGATCGCTCGCAGAAGATGATCGAGATGGCGACGCGTAGAAATCGCGAGCACATCGCGGAACGCAGGGCGGTGCTGAAGACGGTCGCGCTGGAGGAGGCGGACTTCGGAGACGAGCGATTTGACAAGGTCTTCGCCTTCAACGTCGCGCCCTTCTGGCTTCAGCCGAAGGACGCACTGGGGATCGTTCGGCGGCATCTGGCGCCCGATGGCGCGGTCTATCTGTTCTGGGACGCTCGACACACGCAGCCCGGCCGAGCTCGCGACCTGGCGGACCGGCTGAGCGAGAGGATTCGGCTGGCCAGGTTCTCCGTGAACGACGTGCTGGTCAAGGACCTGCGCCCGGTTCCCGCGGTTTGCGTGATCGCGCAGCCCTCGTAGGCGCGCCGCGGCGCGTGACCGGTTAGCTTGCGGGCACCCCAAAAGCAGAGGAGAGCCTGTGGGCAAGGTGGTCATGTACGGCTCGGTGTCGGTGGACGGCTTCGTCGCCGACGACAATGACCAGCCCGGATCGCTGTTCGATTGGTTGACCGACGGTGATGTCCCGTTGGACGAGAGCGGCGTGGTGAAGGTGTCGCAGACGTCCTACGACTACACCCGGCCGTACTGGGACCAGATCGGGGCGACACTCGTCGGCCGCCACGTCTTCGACCTGACGGACGGCTGGGACGGGAAGCCTCCGAGCGGGATCGACCACGTGGTCGTCGTGACGCACCGGCGGCAGCCCGAGGGCTGGGACCCCGAGGCGCCGTTTCACTTCGTCGACGGCGTCGAGGCAGCCATGGCCAAGGCGCAAGAGCTTGCGGGTGACCGCATCGTCGAGGTCGCCGCTGGTGACGTCGGTGGCCAGATGCTTGCCGCGGGCCTGGTCGACGAGGTGCGCATGGACGTCGTACCCGTCGTGTTCGGGTCCGGCAAGCGCTACTTCGGGTCGGTCCACGCAGGAGCACCTGTTGGAGGATCCCGACGTGGTGATTCAGGGCAACCGGGTGCTTCACCTGCGCTATCGGGTGCGCCGTTGACCGATCTGAGCGAAGTACGCGAAGAAGTCCACTGCGAACGGTGACACGAGATCGGGCCTCCGGCTGCGTCTGCGCATCGCTGCCCCGGGACCGACGCCGGCGAGCCGACCGACGTCTACCACTGGGTGCTCCTGCGCTTGCGCAGTAGGGGCTGCTCGCACAACGACCAGGACGGCCGTCGGCGGATTGTGGTGATCGTTGAGCCGTTGGCTGATCTGTCGGGCGTGGTAGGCCTGCTTCGGTCTTGGGGTCGGTTGCATCTGCTGTGGGGTGCGCGTTACGTTTGGCGGTGGGAGCAGCGAGTGCCGGGCTGCGGCCAGCGTCGTGGTCGCTCGCCGCTTGGTAGCGAAGACGGAGAGGTCGAGTGACTGGGTGTGAGGGTGTGGGGCGGCGGCGGTGGTGGCGTTCGCGTCTGACCGCAGCGACGATGTCCTCCCAGCGGCGCGATGCGTCAGGGCGGACGCGCCGGTGTGGGCGTCGCTGGCTGCTGGGGTTGGCGGCCGGGGTGGGGGTCGGACTGGTCGCGCCCGCGGCCTCGCCGGCCGCGACGTACACGGCGATCGCGGCGGGCGGCTATCACACGTGCGCGATCAAGTCCGACGGCTCCCCGGTCTGCTGGGGCCACAACGTCTACGGGCAGACCACGGTCCCGGCCGGGGTCGGCAGCGTCACGCAGATCAGCGCCGGCCTCTATCACTCGTGCGCGATCAAGATCGACGGCTCCCCGGTCTGCTGGGGCTACAACGCCGACGACGGTTCGCAGCGTCACCGAGACCGCAGGCTCTACTTGTGCGATCAAGACCGATGGCACCCCGGCCTGCTGGGGCGACAACGCCAACGGGCAGTCGACGGTCCCGGCCGGGGTCGGCAGCGTGACGCAGATCACCGCCGGCGGCTTCCATACGTGCGCGCTCAGGATCGACGGGGCTGCGATGTGTTGGGGCTACAACGGCTTCGGGCAGGTGTTGGTGCCGCCGCACAGCACGGTGCGGCCGGCGATCTCGGGGTCGCCGACGGTCGGCAGCACGGTGTCGGCGAGTCCGGGGACGTGGGAGAACGGTCCGACTGGGTATGCGTATTCGTGGCTGCGCTGCGGCGCGGACAACGCGCTGGCGTCGTGCAGCACGATCGCCGGCGCGACGCAGCCCGGCTACGTGGTCGCTGGCGCCGACGACGCGTCCTGGCTGCGCGTCGTGGTGACGGCGACGAACGCCAGCGGCAGCGTCCGCAGCACTCCTACGCGGTCAGGGTGCCGCCACCGCCGCTGAACACGGTGCGCCCGCAGCTCTCGGGCAGCTTTCGTGTCAGCAGCGTGGTGAGCGCGACGACCGGCGCGTCGGACAACGACCCGACCGGCTATGCGTATGCGTGGCGGCGCTACGCCACCAATAACAGTCTGGCGTCATGCACCACGATCACCGGTGTCACCCAAGCGACCTACGTGCTGGGCGTCGCCGACGACGGCTTTTAGATCCGGGTCGTGGTGACGGCGAGCAACAGCGGCGGGTCGAGGAGTCGCTACTCGTTGCCGAGCGTTCAGGTCAAGCGCCTCGTCCGGTCAACACGGTGCGCCCGGTCCTCAGCGGCAGTCCGCAGGTCGGCCAGGCGCTGACGACGTCGACCGGGGCGTGGGACAACGTGCCGGCCGGCTATGCGTACGCGTGGAAGCGCTGCACCAGCAGCCTGCTTGCCTCCTGCACCACGATCGACGGCGCCACCCTGTCCTCCTACACCCTGTCCTCCTACACCCTGACCGCCCAGGACGCGGGCGTGTAGCATCCGCGCGTACGTGACGGCGACCAACAGCGGCGGTAGTAGCACGCGTACACCTACCCGAGCGCGAAGATCACCAACGCCACCTGAACCCGTCACCGCCAGTACGGCCGCGACCACGCGGCCGATCTCCCTCGCGCCCGCCGGCTGCCCCGGACATCGGTCCCTGAGCGCAACGGCTCCGCGCTCGCTCGTCACCGATAAGGACCGGAAGCATCGGACCGCTTACTCCATCACCGCGATCGCCTCGTCCTTGTCGTAGCGCGCGAGCGCCGGGAACGCGAGCACGACGACACCGGCGGCGGCGACGCAGGCCAGGCCGCCCGACAGCACCGAGAAGCGCGGGCTGGTCAGCGAGGCGACCGCGCCCGCCTCGACGTCGCCGAGCCGCGGGCCGCCAGTCACGACGAGCCACAAGACCGACGACATCCGCCCGCGCAGGGCGTCCGGCGTGACGGTCTGGTTGATGACCGAGCGGCACCACAATCAGATCCGGCAGGAACGCCGGATTGTTTTGTCCGTCGCCGTCGAGCGTCGCCACGATGGCGCCGCGCGCGGCGCGGACGCCGCTGCGCACCGCCGCCGACTGCCCTGACGATGTCGCGTGACGGATCTGGCGCAGATTGCCGCGCTGCTTCATGATTGCCGCAAGCCGTTCGGCGGTCGCATCGGTCGAGCCGTCATTGACGTAGATGATTTCATAGGCCCAGCGGCCGTCGAGCGCGGCGGCGATCTCCGCGATCAGCGGCGCGACATTGTCGGCCTCGTTGCGCACGGGCACGACGATGGAAACGTCGACGGCGGTGTGTCGGAAGATGGCAAATCGACACTCATCGTTTGAATTGGCCCGCAGCCGGAACGCGGCGTCCGGAGCCTGCGGCGTCCGCTTCTTATGGGGCGAACGGCGCTGCGGGCAACCCTTTTGAGGCGGCCCAACGACGGGCCCGGCAAGCGGCACAACCGCGCCGTCGCGGCCGATGGCGAACCCGAGCCGGCGCGCGGCAAACCAGTAGCGCACCAACATCGCGCCGACGACGCCGACCAGCGCGCCCGCGACCACGTCGCTCGGATGATGCGCCAGCAGCACGAGCCGGCGTGGCAGCGATCACGAGCGCATAGACGATCATCGCGATCCGCAGCCGCGGCCAGATCGCCGAGACCGCGAACGCCAGCGCAAAGGCCGTGATCGCATGCCCCGACGGAAAACTGAAATAGGCCTCGGTGCCGGCGAAATGCGCACGAAGTTGAAGGCGTTGGCCTCGCCGCCGACAAACGGCCGGCCGCGGCCGACGGTCCATTTGATCACCTCGCCGGCGAGACCGGCACGCAGCACGGCAAGAAACATAACTGCAGCGCGTACCGAAACCGAGCCAGCAGCGGATCGCGCGCGTGCCGCGCAATCGCGGCGCAGACGAGCGCAGAACGACGAACAGCACGCCGCCAGCGCCCACAGCACATATGCCGTCCTTGCCGAAATCGGTGAGGATGCGGATCGGCCACAGGCTCGCGGTGCCGCGCGGCGGCATCAGGCCGATCTCGGCGGCATCGAGCACGTACATCAGCGCGATGATCAGCGCACCCGAGGCCCGCGGCGAGCCACAGCGACGTGGCGCGCCGACGCCGCGCCGCCTCGGCGCGGCGCGAATGCGACGGCGAGCGCACCAGTTGCGCCAGCGACTGCCGCATCAACGTCGAACAACTGCGCGAAATAGTTCGGCGATGCGCCGACCTCCGGCTCGGGCGGACATCTTACTCCGTGCCTTCGGAGCGGAAGATCGCGATCGAGATCGCCCTGCCCTGCGAAATGTTGTAGCCGTCGATGCGGGTCGCGACGTTGTAGCGCAGCCCGATCGCCTCGGCGCGCTGCGCGAAGCCGCGCTCCGAGCGCGATTCCACCAGCGCGAACCGGCAACTGCCCTGGCCGCAGGAAATCCGCGGCGCCGGAGCCGTCGGTCAGCAGCGTCGAGGTGCCCGTCATGAAGACCAGGCTCGGCTCATGGAAGCCGGCAGCGGCCGCCTTCGGCCCGACGCAGACGACGTTGCGCAGCGCGCGCGCGATTTCCGCGCTCGGGAACAGCGGCGTCAGCGACGGCATCACGACGCCGTAGATCGCAAACGCCAGGAACATCGCCGCGACCACGGCATTCAGCAGCGAGCGCTCGGCGCGGTTGTCGTCGTAGAGCCACCACGCGAACAGGCCGAAGATCAGCGCCGCCGCCACGAACGGCCAGGCCAGAAACACCGGCTGGCGCGTCAGCGTGATCGCGCCGACGACGGCGATGACCGAAGCCAGCGGCCGGAATCACGAACCACCACGCCGCACCGCGCATCAGCCATGACCGCGACAGCACGCGGCGCTCCAGCGCGCCGACGGTCAGGATGGCGATCGCCGGATAGAGCGGCAGCACGTAATGCGGCAGCTTGGTCAGCACCAGTTCGAACACGATCCAGGACGGCACCAGCCAGGCCAGCAGAAATTGCGCGCCGGGCTCGCGCCGCGCCCGCCACACCGCCGGCGCCGCCATGCCCGCCAGCGGCGCGCCCGGCCAGAACGTCACCCAGAACAGCAGCAGATAGAGTCCGGGCGGCGCGCCATGGGATTCCTGCGCGGCGAGCTTGCTCAGCATGTCGCCGCCGATCGAAGTCGGCGAAGAACGTATCGCCGGCGCGCCAGAAGATCGCGACGAACCACGGCAGCACCAGCACCAGCATCCACATCAGGCCCCAGACCGGACGCAGCCGCCACAGCCATGCCGCGGAGCGATCGAGGATCGCGAGCGTGACGATCGTCAGCGCCGACGAACATCAGGATCAGCGGACCCTTGAGCAGGATGCCGCCGGCCAGCGCCGTCCAGAAGATCGCCGGCCAGGTCCAGGGCGGATGCGCGGGATCCTCGCCGCGCTGCCAGGACAGATAGACCCGCGCCATCGCGCCCATCGCGGCGACCACGGTGAGCAGCAGCATGGCGTCGGTCTTGGCGAGCCGCGCCTCGACGCCGAGCAGCACCGAACTGCACATCATCAGCGCCGGCCAAGATCGGCGCCGCGCCGCGTCACGAAGGCCAGCGCCGCCCAATAGGTCAGCAGCACCGCGCCGATCGCGCCGATCAGCGACGGAATGCGGTAGAGCCAGATGCGCACCTGCGCGCCGCGGCAGGCCCAGCGCGCGACGCGGTTTCGACCGCGGCCGCCTGCAGCCAGTAGATGCCGACCGGCTTCTTGTAGCGGACCTCGTCCTGGAAGCGGATGTCGACGAAATCGCCGGTCTCGACCATCTGCTTGGTCGCCTGCGCGAAGCGCGCCTCGTCGCGGTCGATCGGCGGAATGTTGAAGAAGCCGGGCAGGAACAACAGCAGGCCGCACAGCAGCAGGAACGCGACCGCGCGGGCATGGCTGGCCGACGACAAAATCGATCACGCCGACCAGCCGGCTGCCCGGATTCACCCGGTTCTTCGGCTCGCGCGGCTCTCCAAATCGGGGGCGGGCATAGGTCTCGGCCATCGGTTCCGCATACGCCGAAACCGCTATCGCGACAACCGCTTAGCGCGCCTCTATTGAATTCTGATGACAACTGTGTCCGCCGCGCCCGTGGCGTCGATCACGGTCAGCCGGGCAAAGCCCGGACCGGGCGGATCGACCAGCCGCTGGCGGCGGCTGTCGATCTCGCCCGCCGAGACGCCGTTGACCAGCACGGTCATCGGCAGCACGCCGCCGGCGACCTTGACCGGCATCGCCGCGAATTGCGCCGCCGCCGGAGCGATCGACGTCGATCCGCGAGCCGTTCAGCGGAAACTGGATGTGCGGCGCCTGCTCGCTGCCGGTCCGCACCAGTTCGCCCATCGGGCGGAACCGCCGCAGCGGCAGCGGCAGTTTGGCGTTGCTCGCGACCAGCGCGCCCTTCGGCGGCTTCGGCAGCGCCACCGGCAGTTTGCCGGTGCGGGCGAAGGCATCGAACAGGATCGGCGCGGCGGCGGTGCGGCCGACCAGGCCCGGCACCGGCGCGCCGTCGGGCCGGCCGACCCAGACGCCGATGGTCATGCGGCCGTCGAAGCCGACCGACCAGGCGTCGCGATAGCCGTAGCTGGTGCCGGTCTTGAACGCGATCCGGTTATGCGCGGCGTTTTCCGGCGGCGGCGTGCCGATCAGGACATTGCCGACCTGCCAGGCCGCGACCTGATCCATCAGCCGCAGCGGATCGCGCGTGTCGTCCTTGGCCGTCATGATCTCGCGCAGCGGCCTGGTGGTGCCGAGCCGCGCAAGCCCGGCATAGAGCTGCACCAGATCCTGCAGCGTGACGCCGACGCCGCCGAGACCCATCGCCAGCCCCGGCGCTTCGTCCTTCGGCAGCACCAGATTGGCGCCGGCCTGCTTCAGCCGCGACGACAGCCGGCTGGCGCCGACGCGGTCGAGCAGCGCGATCGCCGGCACGTTGAGCGACAGTTGCAGCGCCTTGCGCACCGGCACCGTGCCCTGAAAGGTCATGTCGAAATTTTCCGGCGCGTAGGAGCCGAAGCGGATCGGCCGGTCGTCGATCAGGCTTTCCGGATGCACGAAGCCGTCCTCGAAGGCGAGGCCGTAGATGAACGGCTTCAGCGTCGAGCCGGGCGAGCGCACCGCGCGGGTCATGTCGACCTGCCCTGCGCGCCGCTCGTCGAAATAATCGGGCGAGCCGACCCGCGCCAGCACGTCGCCGCTTTCATTGTCGACCGCGATGATGGCGACCGAAATGTTCGGGCCCAGCGCCAGCGCGCGATCACGCGCCAGCGCTTCGAGCACCTTCTGCAGGCTGGCATCCAGCGTCAGCTTGATCACCGGCGCGTCCTTCACGGTCGCGATGGCCTGCATCGGCGGAATGCGGCGCCAGGATCGGCATCGGCTTGCGCAGCTGCGGCACCGGCACCGCCTTCGCCTGCACCGCATCCTCGCGCGAGACGACGGCCGTCCTCGACCATGCGGTCGAGCACGCGGTCGCGCGCGGCGCGCGCCGCTCGGGATAGCGGTCGAGCCGGCGGGTTTCCGGCGATTGCGGCAGCGCCACCAGCAGCGCGGCTTCCGCCAGCGACAGCCGCTTCGGCTCCTTGCCGAAATAGGCGATCGAGGCGGCGCGAATGCCTTCGAGATTGCCGCCGAACGGCGCCAGCGCCAGATAGAGATCGAGGATCTGGTCCTTGGTCAGCTGCCGCTCGATCTCGAGCGCGCGAACCATCTGGCGCAGCTTGGCGTAGACCGAGCGCTCGCGCCGCGGCTCCATCAGCCGCGCCAGCTGCATGGTGATGGTCGAGCCGCCGGAGACGATGTGGCCGCGCGTGACCAGCTGCAGCGCCGCGCGGCCCAGCGCCAGCGGATCGACGCCGGCATGGGAGTAGAAGCGCTGGTCTTCGTAGGCCAGCAGCAGTTTGAGATAGCCGGGATCGACGTCGCGTCTTGGCATCGACCGGCAGCCGCCAGCGGCCGTCCGCCATCGCATAGGCGCGCAGCAGTTTGCCGTTGCGGTCGACGACGGTGGTCGAGACCTGCCGCGCCTGCGCCAGCGGCAGCGGGCCGAGCGAGACGACCCACGCCGCGAAGGCGGCCGATCAGCGATCAAGCCCGACGAGCGGCCGATACCGCCGCCGCGGCCAGCTTGATCCGCCGCCAGCGACGCGCTGCGGCGCGCCGCCGGCGCTATGGTCGCTCGATCGCGCTCATTTCGCCGGACGCACCTCGACCGTGCCGGTGCCGGTGCGGCCGTAGCGCGAGGGATTGTACATGTCCTCGACATAGGCCTGCGGCAGCACGTATTTGCCGGGCGACACCGCGCGCACGACATAGGCGACGGTGAACACCGCCTTGTCGTCGGCGGCGCGGTCGATCGCCGCGGTGAAGCGGTCGTCGCGGAATTCGGTATTCTCCGGCTCCTCGCCGTCCTCGATCCAGTCCAGCGTGCCGGTATCGCCTGACGACACCAGATGCGGATTGTCGATCTCGAGGCCGGCCGGCAGATAATCCGACACCATGATGTGACCGTATTCCGGCTTGGCCTCGGTGATCTTCAGCACCACCGCAAAGCGATCGTTCTGCTTGGCCTTGGAGACATCGGCCGGCTTGCCGTCGAGCGTGAAGTAATTGCGCTCGATCTTGAAGCCGTTCGACGCCGCGGGCTCCGGCGTGACCGGCGCACCGCTGACCGAGACCACCGCCTGCACCGGCGCATCGCCGGTGTTGGTGATCTTGATCGGCTTGCCCGCCATCTCGGCGGCCTTGTAGCTGCGATACAGCGCGGTCTTGACCGCGCTGCCGTTGACATCGAGCGTCAGCGTTTCCTTGGCCAGCGCGCGCGACGCCAGCACCAGCCAGGCATTTTCCTGCGTCGAGGTGTAGGGCGTCAGACCCGCGCGCCGCCTCGACGCGCTGCACCGCCTGCGTCAGCGTCGCCCGCGGCGCATTGCCTTCGCTGGCGAGCGACACCAGCGCCGCGGCATCGCGCAACGCCGAGCCGTAGTCGGTGCGGCCGAACTCCAGCGCCGGCTTCGGCGCGAGGCTTTCGAGCGCTGCGGCATAGACCCGCTCCGCCCTGCGCCTTGTCGCCGACCAGCGCCAGCGCCGCCGCCAGTTGCGATTTCGCGATCGGGGTCGCGAGATTGTTCAGCTTGGTGTCGGCGAGATAGCGCAGATCGCCGATCGGCGCGGCGCCGTTGCGCGCCAGCACATAGAGGCCGTAAGCGAGATCGCGGCCGCCGTCCTTTTCCGGCTCGTCGGCATTGACGACCGAGTTGCGGATGCGATCGAGCGCGCTCTTGAACAGCACGTCCGGCACCGCAAATCCCTTTTCGCGGGCGCGGGTCAGGAAGTCCGTCACGTAGGCATCGAGCCAGGCATCGTCGCCGCCGGCCGACCACAGGCCGAACGAGCCGTTCGAGCCTTGCCGCGCCAGCAGCCGGTCGATCGCATCCTTGATGCGCTGGTCGACCGCGGTGTCCATCGCCAGATGCGCGCCGGCCGCGAGATCGTTGACATAGAGCAGCGGCATCGCGCGGCTGGTGATCTGCTCCGAGCAGCCATACGGATAGCGATCCAGCGCCTTCAGGATGGTCGCGGCATCGAGCGCGGTCGACAGGCTGACCGACAGCGACACGCTGCCGGTGCCCGGCACCAGATCCGAGAACATGTCCGAGGTCAGCGTCAGGCTCTCGCCCTTCGCCAGCGTGCGGATCGAGCGGCGCGCCAGGATTTGCGTCGCCGCCTTGACGTCGAGCGCATAATGCCGCGCCAGCGTCAGCCCGTTCGGTCCCTTGATGTCGACATCGAGCTGCGCGGTGCCGGCGCCGCCGGCATCGAGCGCCAGCGACATCGAGGTGCGCTGCTTGGCGGCGAGCTTCACCGTGGTCGCGGGATTGCCGGTGACCTTCACCGGGCCCGACGTCTTGACGTTGATGGTGTAGTCGCCGGCCGCGCCTTCGACGTTGTCGAGGTCGAAGCTCATGGTGCCGTGGTCGCCGTTGAGCAGGAAGCGCGGCAACGTCGCCGTCAGCACCACGGGATCGCGCACCGTGACATCGGTGGTGGCGCGGCCGAGCTTGGTCGCGGTCCACGCCACCGCCATCACCCGCGCGGTGCCGGCGAATTCCGGAATGTCGAAACTGATCTCGGCCGTGCCGTCGGCGCCGACCGTGACGATGCCGGAATACAGCGCCAGCGGCTTTTGCGTCGGCGGGCTGCCCTGCAGCTCGGCGCCGGCGGCATCGCCGCCGGTCTTGATCTGGCCGCGGGTGCCCTGCATGCCGTCGATCAATTGCCCGTAGAGGTCGCGGATTTCCGAGGTCATGCGGCGCTGGCCGAGATAATAATCGTCCGGCGCCGGCGGCTTGTAATTGGTCAGATTGAGAATGCCGACATCGACGGCGGCGACGACGATCTTGGCGTCCTCGCCGGGATTGAGCCCGCCGAGCTTGACCGGCAGTCTTCAGCGTCGTGCCGGGCCGCACCAGCGCCGGCGGCGACAGGCTCGACCGTGAGCGTGCGGGCCTTCTTGTCGATGCCGAACCATTTCAGGCCGATCGCCCGGCCCGGCATCCGCTGCGCGGCGGCATCGAGCGGACGGCGCAAGCGTCGCCACCACATAGGCGCCGGTGCCCCAGTCCTTGCCGACGGGAATCTTGACCTGCGCGGTGCCTTCCTTGACGTCGGTGGTCTGCGTGGTCAGCAGCCGGTCGCCGAGCACGTTGATGGTCAGCTTGCCGGCGGAGCGCGCATTGACCGACACCACCATGGTGTCGCCGGACTGATATTCCGGCTTGTCGATCGAGGTCTCCAGCAGGTCCGGCGTGTCGGCGCTGCCGTCGGAATACCAGCCGACATCGAACTGCACCGAGGTCAGCGGCCCGTCGGCTTCGGTCGATTTGACGTCGAGGCGATAGCGGCCGGGCTGCGGCGACAGCGTGATCCGCGACGGCTTGTCGGCGGCGATGGTGAGATCGCCGTCGGCGACGCGCGTGGTCGATTTGACCGGCTCGTATTCCCAGGACGAATTCTGGCGGTACCATTGATAGCGGGATTCGATCTTCAGCAGTTCGTAGCGCAGGCCGCCGCGCGCCAGCGGCTTGCCGTCGGGCGCGACGAACACGACGTCGAAATCGGCCTTGTCGCCTTCGGCGACGTTCTTGTCGCCGAACAGCGGCTTGACGCCGATCATCGCCGCCGCCGGCGCGACCGGCAGCACCAGCTTGCGCTCGACCGCGCGGCCGCCGGCTTCCGCCATGCGGATGAAGATCTGCGCTTCCTGCGGCCGCGTCGAGGTCGGCGGCTTGGCGAGGCTGACCGGGAACGTCGCGACGCCGTTGGCGTCGGCCTCCGGCAGGTTTTCGATCGGCGTGCGCTCGTTGCTGGCGGTCTCCTCGTCGGCGACGCCGAACTGGTAGCCGGCAAAGCCCGGCCGCGCCGGCGCCGGCGCGACCAGCATGTCGCCCTCGAGCTGCAGGCCGGAGGCCGGCGCGCCGTAGAGGAAATGGCCGTCGACCTTAAGTTCTACAGGAGCTTCAGCTTTGATCTGCTTGTCCTTGGAAGATAATGTCGAATTCGATCCGCTCGGGGACGTAATCCTCGACCATGAAGGTGGTCTCGCCGACCGACGAGCGCCTTGGGATCGGTGAAGGCCCGCACCCGCCAGGTGCCGGTCGGGACCGCGGAATTGAGCGGCAGCGTCAGGCTGCGGCCGCCGGCGCCCTGATCGGCCAGCACGGCGCGGCGGAATTCGACGCCGTCGGGCCGCTCGATCACCAGCGTCAGCGGCCCGCCGGTCACGGCATTGCCCTGCCCGTCGCGCAGCAGCGCGGTGAGATAGACCGTCTCGCTGGAGCGATAGACGCCGCGCTCGGCATAGACGAAGGCATCGGCGCCGGCCGGCACCGCGCGGCCGGAGACGCCGCGATCGGTCAGATCGAAGGCGTTGGTTTTCAGGCTGAGGAACGCGTAGTCGGCCTTCTCGCCGGTGACCGTCAGCATCGCCGGCGACAGCCCGCCCTCGCCGCGCGCCAGCCCTGCCTCGAACAGCACGTGGCCGGCATCGTCGGTCTTGCGGGTCGCGAGGATTTCGTTGTTGCGCGCGACCAGCCGCACTTCGGCCTTGCCGACCGCTTCGGTCGACGCCAGCGAATTGACGAAGACGTGGATGCCGTCATTGCCGGAGAAAGCGGTGAGGCCGAGGTCGGAGACGATGAACCATTGCGTCGCCAGCGAGCCGTCGTCGTCGCTGCCGGGGCCCTTGGCCGCCGCCGTCATCACATAGACGCCGGGCTGCAGGTCGCCGAGCGCCTGATCGACCGGAAACGCCGTGGTGACGTCCTGGTTGAGCGTGGTCGCGGTGGCGAGTTCGCCGGACCAGACCTTCACGCCGCGCTCGTCGCCGAGATCGGACAGCTCATAGCTGGCTCAGCGCGCGCTGGAAATCGCTGTCGATCACGGTGTTGATCAGATTGCGGTCGCCGATCCGGAACACGTTGACCGACACCGCCGGCGTGTTGACGCTGACCAGCGGGAATGCCGCGCTGGCCGGTGCGCGGCAGCACATAGGCGCGGCCGGTGAAGCGCACGAACGGCTTGCGGTCGCGGACATAGATGTTGAATTCGGCCGATTTCGGCAGGCTTTCCTTGACGCGTCGACGGCAGGCCGGCGCGCAGATTGATGTTGTAGCGCTCGCCGTGCTTCAGGCCGTCGACGCAAAGCTGCTTGCCTTCCGACGACAGCGCCGGCTTGTCGTTGCCGGCCAGCGCCAGGAACGGCGCGAAATCGGTGCGCTTGGCGAGGTCCTCGGAGAACTGGAAGCAGGCGCGCGGCGACGCGCCAGTCGGAATCGACGGTGTAATCGAGCAGCCGGAAGCCATGCTCGTCGCGCATCTTCTCGTATTGGCCGCGCACGTCGGCGACCTCGCGCAGGTCGAGCGACAGCCGCAGCGCATCCAGCGCCGGACGCCACAGCTTGCGCTCGGACATCGCGCGGCCGAGCACGGCCAGCGCATCGGCCTCCTCGCCGGCATTGCCGGCGCGCTGATAGGCGATGTAGGCCGCGGTCGAGGCGCGCTCCAGCAGGAAGGTCTGTTCGCTGGAGTTGGCGGGCCGGATCTGGAAGATGGTGCGGGCCAGCCGCAGCCAGTTGCCGCTGTCCTCGGGCGCGGTGGCGGCGATCTGGCCGAGGATCTGCAGGCCGGTGCGGAAATCGTTGCGCTTGAAGGCGGCGTCGGCGTCGGTTCGCAAGCGTCGCCGCGGACTTGGCGACCGGCCCGGCCTCGCTCTTGATCTGGGCCTCCAGCTTGATCGCGGAATCGGCCAGATCGTCGCGTTTGAAGGCCTTGTCGGCCGCCTGCGCCGAGACCAGGCCAAGCGCCAGCGTGGCGCAAAGTGCTGCGGCGCGAACCAGACCGATCATGATGGAGCTCCCTGGCGCGGACGATCGCCGCGTGATCGAATAGAAATGCGCGAAAAGGTGACGGACTGATGGCCGCGGAACGACGGCAGGAAAAAGTCGCATGCGACATTGCCGAGACAAGTCCCTGCCGCGCCGGCCAGCGGCCGCGGCGCAGCATTGCGTTGAGGGCAGACCCGACGCAACGGTCCACCGCTCGGCTTAGTCGCGTCGTCGCGGGAAATGGTTCGGAACGGGCTTGGCCCGGAAGCGGATTTTTCATATTGGCAGTGCTATGAAGGGCACGCCGACGGTCCCATAGCTCAACTGGATAGAGTAACAGATTTCTACTCCGTGGGTTGCAGGTTCGAATCCTGCCGGGATCGCCAGTTCGTGCCGCCTCGATTGGTACCGTTTTGGACAATTGCGGCCGAAGTGCGGGCGGCTAAACCGATCGTCGGTAATATCGCCGAATATTGCATCTGCGTGATCCTGCGTCGACTCAACTTCGCAGGCCGCACACTCGCTGTAAATTAACCATGTTGCCTGCCGCGACCTCAAGAATGTCGCTTCACCGCATTGTTCGGATCGAGCGCGAGATGAATTCGCAAAAATCGGCGCGCGGCGACGGCGACGTAGCCAAATTCTGAGAGTTCGTGCTAGATTTTGATGAATTTTGGGATTGCAGGATATGAAGCACGAGACGGCGCTCGGCTCGAAGCCGGACAAGAAGGCGATTGCCAACGCCATCCAGCGCTATCTCGACGCCAACGGGCTGGCGCGCAAAGACCTCATTCGGGAGCACCTGTCGAAGTCGATCGATCGAGAAGCTGTTTCAGGGCGACTTCACCGAACGCACCCTGAACAAGGTCGAGGGCATTCTGAAAACCAGTTTTCAGAAGCCATCCACGGTCAGACAGGACACCGCCGCCAAATCCGTCGGCGGATATGTCTTCGACGCCGTCGAATATCTGCAGGGCGACTATCTCTGCGTTCGTCCGATGTTCGCCAACCCGGCCAACTTCAACGCCTATCTGATTACGATCGTCTGGAGCGACGAGCAGAATTGCCTCGTGTTCGAGGAGAAGTCGCGTTTCGACGGCAAATACCGGCAGATCGGCACGGTCTATATTCCGTTCGGAACGTCGTTCATGAACCTGGTCAGTTCGAGCGCAGGGCAATGTGCGCACCATCCTGCTGTCGCTGCCGGATTCCGAAGACATGATGCGCGGAATCATCTCGACGCTCAGCAATCCCAAGGGCTCGATCTACATTCCCGTCGCCGCCCCGATCGTGCTTCGCAAATTGCGCACGGCAGAGGAGCCGGAGCTTGGCATGATCGCGGCAGGACATCGCTGCTATGAGCGAATATCAGTCATGGCTGACGACCGTCCTGACCGAAGAATTCGGGATATTTGCCGTCCCGCCGGCGTCCACGCCCCGCAAGGCCCGTGCAGGCAAGTAGTCCTGACGCCCGACGATGCCCGGCTTGCTTCTCCGAATGACAAAACGGCCCCGGATAGCTCCGGGGCCCTTGTCATCTCGCGAGGCCCTAACGGCCCCGCCTCCAATGTCCGAAAATCAGTAACCGCAGGAATGGCAGCGCGGCGGCGTCGCCACATAGTATTCGCGTGCGGGTGCGACCATTTCAACGCGCTGGCGGGTCGCATACTGCGGCGCAGTGCGCTCGTACTGCACGCCTTCGGGCGCCACCATCACGGTCTGCGGCACCATCACAGTGCGGTATTGCGCCGGCGTGCGATGCGCGATGACGCGGCCCGGCGCCACCATCACGGTTTCCTCGACGGTACGGTACTGCGGCGGCACGACCTGTCGCTGATAGCAGGTGACGCAAGGCGGGGGCGGAGGCGTGTAGCAGCCATGGCATCCTGCGGACGCTGCTGTCGGAAGGGCCATCGCCGTGACGGCCGAAGCAATCAGTGCTGCATAAACGCGTGACATGGTCATTGTGGATGCCTTCCCGTGGGCTTCAAAATTGCGATCTGCAAATGGTTTTGCGGGCTGCATCGTCAACGACAGAGGGAAATATCCCTTTAAGGGAAATCATTAACAAAACGTTTCAGATCTTTTGCCGAGTGCTCGCCCGGCATTGCTCAAGCCAAAGCGACGCCGGTTGCAAAAAACACAATCGCACCGATCACTGGAGCGATGCGAAGCGTTTGGGCTCGCTCCTGCTTCCAAGACATACTCTATTAGCCAAGGAATTTGTTCGACTGCCGGGACTTTCGGCAAATTTACGGGCGGTTCATTGGTCGGCATGCACTGTTGTCGCATCACGGCAATGGTTCGCAAGTTCCCAGCTGACGATAAGGACGCGGCAGCAATCGATCTCGCTTGCAATCATCGCCATCGCGAACGGCCGCGGTATCAGAAAGAACACCAGGGTCACTTCGAACTCATTGAAGTGGAATGACGTCCATGCAGGCCCCCAGCAAGCCAGCCGTCGCCCCTGACGTCTCGGTTGAGAATTTTCTCAAACAGCGTGCCGTCAACATCATCGTCGGCGGAAGCTACACCATGCCGCGTTGGTATGACCCGCAAGGCAAGCCACGACCTTCGCCTGCCGGACGACGCGAGTCTGCTGTTCAGGATGATGGTCGAGGTACCGGTCGTCGGCAAGGTCGGCGATCGCCTCACGTCGTATTTCCCCGACTTTGGCAAATTCGACGGCTGCATCAGCGACACCAAGCCACGCGGCTTTCTGCTTGAACTCGAGATCGAGGTGCCGAGCCCTTCGCGGCCTGACCCCCGGCGGCCGGTGACTGAGCGATGACCTGTCCCGACGGCTCGTCCTCGGAGAACACCTTGACGACGTTCGCCGTCAGTCCGACAGCGGCAAGCCTGTCGCGCGCCTCGGTCTCGGAAACGCCGACTGCGTTCGGAATCGTCACGTCTGCCGGCCCTTTGGAGGAAAACAGCTGCACCGTTGAGCCCTCGTCGAGGTCAGTGCCGGCGGCGGGATTCTGACGAAACACCGTGCCTGCATCCGCCTCGTTGGACTCGCTGATGATGTCCGCCTTGAACCCCTCCTCCTGAACCCGGCTGACAGCGTCATTCAGAGCAAGTCCCTCCACCGCAGGAACCGACGAGGAGTCTGACTTCGTGAAGTACCAGGCTGCTGCGATAGCGCCAAGGGCCAAAATGAGAATGATCAGCAGTGCCGGAACAAGAGACTGGCGACGCCTCCGCACCGGCGGCTGCTCCACGCGATCGAGGCGGCGACTGACAGACCCGTCGTCCTCCACCCGGACACGCTCCGTCTCGGTAACAACGGCCGGGCCTACCTCTTCGCCCGCCGCGAACGGTACCGGCGGCATAACCTCACCGGGAATCGCCTCGCGGGTCGTCACGTCCACTGTCTCCACGCGCACGGGAGGCTCAACGACGGTGTCATCGTCACTACCGTCACGGATCACAGGCGGTTCGCTCACAGCGGGTCGTTCTGCCCCGCGCCGAACTCCGGCAAACCCTCTCGAGGTGCTTCGCCGTTTGAGGCTGCGGGTCGCGTGGGTACGTTGGGACGACTGTGGCGAGAGGGATCATCAGCGGAGGCCGAAAACGCAGGCGGCGCAAGCGCACGCATGCACAGTGGCTATGGCTTGCCGCTTCCACGCTCGCCGGCCTCATCCTGGCGGCGACTGTCGTGACCCACCTCTGATGTACGGCAGAAAGAAGAGGCGGCTGAGCCCGGAGACTGTCCGACGTCGTGGCCAGATCGTCCTCTACCTACTTTGGCCCCTGGTGCTCGCGCTCGCAATCGTGCTCATGGTCGTCGCGGTCTACGTGTTCGAATAGGATCTACGTGTTCGAATAGAGAGAGAAGCGAGAACACTTGGCAGGCACCTCACGATCCTGCATTGCCAAGCATCATGCGCGGGCACGCTGATCGTTGACAAGGGCTCGGTGGAGAGCCCGGAGACCGGGACGTGGGACCTCGATGGCGACCAGGATGGTGTCGCGCATCTCGGGCGACAGCCTGCCGGCCGTGCCGTGCTCGCTCACTCCGTGAGAGATCATCTCGGCGGCCGCCAGCGCCGCTGGGCTCCCCTCCTTCGTCAGTTGCCCGATCAGCCCTAGAGCATGCGCCTGAGTGATCTCGCACCCATAGACGCGAACAATACGCCGTGTCGGCCGCCCCTCCACGGCCGCTGATATGCCCAAAGGTTCGGAGCACAAACCTCCTACGTTCGGTCACGACCGTAACGCGCGAGCACTCCGCGGAGCTCCAGAAGAATCGGGCGGGTCGTCGAGCACGCTGAGCAATCTGTCTCGTTCGCCTGGCGAGCGGCCGACTCTCAGGAGGAGATCGATGAGCGACGACAGTCCTCCGAAGACACATCCCTGCCGACAAGGCGCATCGGCCGGACGTACCCAATCGCGCCGAGAGTCCACCGCGTGTTCCACGTCTGCGCCCGGGGTTTCGGGTTGTGTTCGGCGTGGGTAGGGACGCGCTTACCTCGGAGTCCAACAAAGGAGCAAGTGATGAGCGAGAGCGTCCCTTCGGATCGTCGGACGGAAGCTGACGACGATCTTCGTGAGGCGAGCGACGACGTGTCGCGTGCCGCTGACCGTGCCGGCGACAAGCTTGGCGACGCAGCCGAGCGAGCAAAAGAAGGCGCCACCAGCGTCGGGCAAAAAGTGTCAGACACGGTCGAGGACATGATCCCTGGCGACTCCGACCAGGACGGTCACTAGGCACACCGGGACGGAAGTCCGCAGACCGTCGCGGGCTTCCGGCCCTTCCTTCAACTCCATCAAGTACGTCTACTGAGAGGTCTAGAGATGTTTCCCCTTGCGAGCGTGAGTGACAGCGTCGACCGCGGATGGGACGAGTTCTTCCAGTGGCTGCCAAAGCTCGTTGGCTTCCTCGTCATCGTCCTGATCGGCTACATCGTCGCGAAAATTGTCGGCAATCTTGTGTCCCGCGCGCTGAAGAGGGCGGGTTTCGACCGCCTCCTCGAACGAGGAGCCGGTGGCAGTTACGTCCTGCGTGTCATTTCGAGTCCGTCGGGCTTGTTGGGGACGTTGAGTTTCTGGGCGGTGTTCCTTGGTGCGCTTTCGATCGCCGTTGACGTGCTAGGCATCGCGGCACTAGAGGATCTCGTCCATTCCGTCTGGGCCTATATCCCGAACGTCCTTGCCGCTCTGCTGATCTTCGTCGTCGCGGGGGCGGTCGCCGGCGGCTTGGCGGCACTCGTCGACCGCACTATGGGCGATACCCCGACAGGTGGGATCGTCAAGGTTGTCGCACCGGTGCTGGTGATGGCGATCGCGACGTTCATGATCCTCGACCAGCTCAAGATCGCCAACGACATCGTCGTGATCACGTATGCGGCCCTGATGGGTGCGATCGCGCTCGGGCTCGCGCTCGCCTTTGGTCTTGGTGGTCGCGATGTAGCCCGGCGACTGCTCGAAACGGCCTACAGCAAAGGCCAGGAAGTCAAAGACGACGTGCGACGCGACGTCAACCAGGGCGTCGACTGCATCATGCGGTCGAGCTCGTCCATCAGCGTCGACGGCGGCGCGTTCATCGACAGCCGCTCCTGCTCGACGCTGGCGCGCGTCTGCGGCGCGGCGTCGACCTGGGCCAGGATCGCCACCATCGCGAGCGCGCAGGCGACGAGCGCGGTGCCGAGCATGACGAAGGTCTGGGTGTCGAGCGAGAACGCGCCGAGCGGGGGCAGCTTCGGCGCCGACCAGGCCGATCGCCACCGGGCCGAGGATCGCCGCGGCGACCAGGCCGACCAGCGACGCGTGTCGTCACCCGCGCCTTGTGCTGCGACAGCACCGGCCGGACCAGGAAGACGGCGCCGAAGACGAAGTAGAGGATGCCGATCCACGGCCGCGTCACGGCGTTGCCGAAGACGAACCAGGAGAAGGCGAAGCTGAGCAGCGTCGCCGCGATCGCCGCCAGGTTGAACATGTAGCGGCGCGCCAGCAGCTGGACCTCGCGCGGCGCGGTGATGAGCGTCGGCGCCCAGTGGTAGAGCAGGCCCTCGACCGCGCCCTGCGGCTCGGGGTAGGTGAGGCCGCCCTGGCGCAGGATCTCCTTGATCGCGGTGCCGGCCGGCGAGCCGCCGCTCGCGCCGGCCGGGATCTCGGGGGCGAGCGAGGCGGGCCGGCCGCGGCCGAAGAAGAAGCGCAGCCGGGTCGCCGCCGTGGCCGCGGCGGCCAGGCCGGCGGCGAGCAGCAGCAGGCCGGCCAGGAGGGGCGCGGCCGCCAGGCGCAATGCGCTCGCCCCCATCGCGCTCTTGGCCCAGAGCAGGCTGACGACGCCGGCGACCACCAGCAGCGCGCCGCACAGCCAGAGCAGACGGTTCTGCAGCTGGTACGGATTCGGCAGCTCGAGCAGCTTCGATTCGGAGCCGTACTCGTAGGACATCGTCGACCCCGTGGCGATGCGTCGTCGGCGAGTTTAGAGCCGGCCGCGGCGGCTGCGTCGCACGCGCGGCACGTGCCTTGCCGCCCGTATCTCGACGCGCGTCTCGTTGGCACGCTCGAATCCAGCTGTACAGGAGTTGAAGATGAGACACACCGATCGAGACACCGGCGCGACCGCGCGACACGCCGACCGCAACGCGCACGCGGACAGCGATCGCGATGGCGCCGGCGACAACCGGCACGCCTCGAGCACCGCGCCGTCGACGGTGCGACGGTCGACGATCTCGCCGCGCAGGCACGCACCTGGCGGCGCGCAGAGCCCTCCATCGCGCTCGCCACGATCGGCGGCAACGACCTCCTGCGCGGCCTCGCGGCCGACGGCGGGCGCGGCATCGCCCGCTTCGAGGCGCGCTCGCCGCGCTTCCTGCCCGAGCTGCCGGTCGGCCGGATCGTGCTCGGCACCGTCTACGACCCGACCTTCGGCGACGACGCGCGCAACTTCCTCGGCGTGCCGGCCGGCGTCGCGCGCGCCAACCATCGGCGCGTCAACGAAGTGATCCGCGGCCTGGGGGCGCCGCCACGGCGGCGTCGCCGACATCCATGCGCACTTCCTGACCGGCGATCCGTCCTGGTTCACGCGCACGATCGAGCCGAGCCTGATCGGCGCCTCGGAAGTACGCCGCGTGTTCCTGGCCGCGTTCTGAGCGTCGCGCGGCGAGCCGGGCCGGAAGCCGGCGCTACCCTTCGCCATGCCGAAGCCGACCGCCAGCCGCCGCTCGCCTCCGCCGACGCGCTCGCCGCGCCGGCGCTCGCCCGTTCGCCGACCTCGAGGTCGAGGTCGGCGCGCCGATCGAGGTCGGCCAGGTCGCCGCCGGCTTGCGCCGCGTCATCCCGATCACCGGCGGGCGCTGCATCGGCCGCGACTTCACGGCGCGCGTGCTGGCCGGCGGCGCCGACTTCCAGCTCATCACCAGCGCGACGATGGCGCGCCTCGAAGCGCGCTACGTCCTCGAGACCGACGCCGGCGACCTGCATCTACGTCCACAACGACGCCGTCCGCACCGCGGCGCCGGCGGTGATGGCCCGCCTGGTGCGCGGCGAGCCGGTCGATCCGGCCGAGGTCTACTTCCGCTGCCTGCCGCGCTTCGAGTGCGCGGCGCCGGCGCTCGCCTGGATCGGCGAGCGCGTCTTCGTCGGCGTCGGCGTGCGCCGGCCGCAGACGGTCGTGATGCGCTTCTTCGAAGTCCTCTAGCGGGTCGGCGCAGCGAGCGTGCCCGAAGGGCCTTCGATCGTCATCCTCAAGGACGAGGCGCGCGGCCTCGTCGGCCGGCGCATCGTCGCCGTCGAGGGCAACACGAGCATCGCCAAGGAGCGGCTGATCGGCGAGCGCATCGTCGCGCTGCGCAGCTGGGGCAAGCACTTCCTGGTCGAGCTGCCGAGGCTTCTCGCTGCGCATTCACTTCCTGATGTTCGGCAGCTACCGCATCGACGAGCGCAAGGACGTGCCGCCGCGCCTGGGCCTGCGCTTCGCGCAGCGGCGAGTTCAACGTCTACACCTGCTCGGTGCGCTTCATCGAGGAGCCGCTCGACGAGATCTACGACTGGAGCGGCGACGTCATGTCCGACGCCTGGGACGCCGCGGCCGGCGCGCCAGAAGCTGCGCGCGATGCCCGAGGCGCTGGTCTGCGACGCGCTGCTCGACCAGAACGTCTTCGCCGGCGTCGGCAACATCATCAAGAACGAGGTGCTGTTCCGGATCCGCCTGCATCCGCTCTCCAAGGTCGGCGCCCTGCCGCCGCGCAAGCTGGCCCAGCTGGTCGAGGAGGCGCGCCGCTACAGCTTCGACTTTCTCGCATGGAAGAAGGCCTTCGTGCTCAGGAAGCACTGGCTCGCCCACGCCAAGAGGACCTGCCCGCGCTGCCGCATCCCGTTCACCAAGGCGCACCTGGGCCGGACGCAGCGGCGCAGTTTCTTCTGCGAACGCTGCCAGCGCCGCTACTGAGGCGGCCGCGCCGTCCGTGCAATCCGGCACGGTCCGCGGGGACTAAGCTGGGCCGCGCGCCGCCGATAACTCCGCTATCCGCGCCTGCCGCTCTGCGCGCTCCGGCACGCCATGAAAAAAGCCAGTCCCACCGATCTGATCGACGTCCAGGCGCTGCGCGTGGGCATGTTCGTTCACCTCGACGTCGGCTGGATGTCGCACCCGTTCCCGCTCAGCAGCTTTCGCATCACGACGGCGGCGCAGCTGGCGACGATCCGCTCGCTCGGCCTGCGCAGCGTGCGCTGGAGCCCGCAGCAGAGCGATCTGAGCCAAGCCGAGGCGGCGCGCGCGATGACGGCGCTGCCCGGGCCGCGCTCGTCGCCGGCGACGCCGCCAACGATTCCGGCCTCGGCGACGTCGACGCCGGTCGACACGGTGCCCTACACGCTGCCGGTCGACGACGCGTCGTCGACGCCGCGACCCACGCCGCGCAACGCGCCCGGGCCGAACGGCAGAAGAGGCTCGCCCGCCAGCGCGAGGCGCGCGAGCGCTGCGAACGCCAGTACGCCGAGGCCGCGCGCGCCTGCCGCCACACCATCGACCTCGTGCCGGGCAAGCCGCAGGAAGCGCGCGCCCAGGCCGAGGCGCTGTCGCGCTCGGTCATCGACAAGATGGTCGGCGAGCAGGACCTGTGCATCCGCATGCTCGGCGAAGGCGCCGGCGACAAGGCCTCGATGCACGCGATGAACGTCGGCATCGTCTCGCTGCTGATGGGCCGCTGCTTCGGCTTCGACGACGAGGAGATGCAGGACCTCGGCGTCGGCGCGATGCTGCACGACGTCGGCAAGCTCGAGCTGCCGGCGCGCCTGCGCCACCGCGAGGACAACTTCTCGCCCAACGAGCTGCGCGTCTACGAGGAGCACGTCGAGATGGGCCTGGTGCAGGCGCGCCGCATGGGCCTCTCGGCCGGCGCCATGGCGGTGATCGCCCAGCACCACGAGCACGCCGACGGCAGCGGCTTCCCGGCCAAGCTCAACAGCGACCGGATGACGATGGCGGCGCGCATCGTCGCCCTCGTCAACCGCTACGACAACCTCTGCAACCCGCACCTGCTGGCGCGGGCGATGACGCCGCACGAGTCGCTGTCGCTGCTGTTCGCGCAGGGCCGCGCCAAGTACGACACCTCGATCCTCGGCGCCTTCATCAAGATGATGGGCGTCTACCCGCCCGGCTCGACGGTGCAGCTCACCGACGACCGCTACGCGCTGGTCGTCGCCGTCAACTCGGCGCGCCCGCTCAAGCCGAACGTGCTCGTCCACGACGCCGCGACGCCGCGCGAGGAGGCGCTGGTGCTCGACCTCGAGACCGCCTCGGGCCTCGGCATCCGGCGCAGCGTCCGCCACGCCCAGCTGCCGCCGACCGCGCTCGACTACCTCTCGCCGAGCGCGCGCGTGAGCTACTTCTTCGAGCCCTCGGCGCCGGTCGACGAGGACGAATGAACAACCCGCTGCCGGTCGATCCGTTCAGCGTCGCCGAGGCCGCGCGCCGCACCTGGCCGGTCCTGATCGAGGCGATGCTCGAGGCGGTCTGCCTGGTCGAGCCCGAGGGCCTGCGCATCGTCGCCGCCAACGGCGCCGCCGGCCGCCTGCTCGGCCTGGCGCCGTCCGAGCTGGTCGGCCGCGACATGCTGGCGACCGCGCCGACGCCCGAGGACGAGTGCTTCTGGCAGCGCGTCGCCGACCAGGGCGGCTGCGCCAGCATCCTCTCCGACTCCTACGTGACGCGCGCCGGCCAGGCCGTTCCGGTCGTGCGCCGGGTCAGCAAGATCGAGCCGGCGCCGGGCAACGCGCTCTACGTCGTCGCCCTCTACGACCGCAGCGAGCAGTTGCGCGTCGAGGAGGCGGCCGCCGTCAGCACCGCCGAGCTGGCGGCGACGCTCGAGTCGGTCGCCGACGGCGTGCTGGTGGTCGATCTCGCCGGCCACATCAGCAACTTCAATCGTCGCTTCGCCGCCCTGTGGGAGCTTCCCGAAGAGATGCTGATGCTGCGCGCCGACGACGAGATCTTCGACTGGATGCGCCAGCGCGTCGCCGATGCCGGCAGCTACATGCGCCGTCTTGCCGAGATCGACGCCGAGACGATGCTGCGGGCGACCGACACGCTCGCCCTGCGCTCTGGCGTGGTCATCGAGCGGGTCGACCCTGCCGCAGCTGAGCCGTGGCCGGCCGGTCGGCCGGGTGTTCTCGTTCCGGGTCGTCTCCGCGGCGCGTCCTGAGCCGGCGACGCGCCGGCACCCGGCTTGCCAGCGGCGGCTTGTCTGGCGCCCCGGCAGCTTCGCCGCGACCTCGCTAAAGTCGGGCGTTCGAACGAGCCACTCTTCGGAACTCAGCCATGTCCGCGATCGCCGGTGCCCTCGAGCAGCGCCTCGGGTCATTGAGTCTTCCCCTCGCCGTCGTCTTGCCCGGCGGCCGCCGGATCGGCAAGAAGGACGCGGCCGTCACGCTGCGCCTGAACGACCTTTCGTCGCTCACCCACCTGGTCACCGGCGAGGTCGGCAAGGTCGGCCAGGACTATGTCGAGGGCAAGGTCGACCTCGACGGCGGCATGCGCGAGCTGATGGCCGCGGCTGCCGAGCTGATGCCGGGCGACCCGACCCAGCCCGGCCGGCGTGCCGCCGGCGCCGCTCGCCTGGCTGCGCAGGGCCGCGCTCGATGACGCGCTCGCGCAAGCGCCACCGGCCCGAGGCCGACGCCGAGCAGATCCAGTTCCACTACGACGTCTCGGACGACTTCTACGCCCTCTGGCTCGACCCGCGCCGGGTCTACTCGTGCGCCTACTTCCGCGACGCCGACGATGTCGATCGCCGCCGCCCAGGAGGCCAAGCTCGAGCACATCTGCACCAAGCTCATGCTGAAGGAGGGCGAGCGCTTCCTCGACATCGGCGCCGGCTGGGGCGGCCTCCTGATGTTCGCCGCCGAGAACTACGGCGTGCGCGCCCAGGGCATCACGCTCAGCAAGAACCAGCACGCCCACGTCAACAAGCTGATCGCCGAGCGCGGCCTGGCGGGCCGGGTGCGCATGGACCTGGTCGACTATCGCCAGCTCGACGAGAGCCAGCCCTACGACAAGATCGCCTCGGTCGGCATGTTCGAGCACGTCGGCCGCGCCAACCTGCCGAGCCTACTTCGCCAAGATCCGCCGCCTGCTCAAGCCCGGCGGCCTGCTCCTCAACCACGGCATCACCGCCGGCGGCACGCGCAACCACCAGCTCGGCTCGGGCCTGGGCGAATTCATCGAGAAGTACATCTTCCCGGGCGGCGAGCTCGAGCACGTCTCGCACGTGCTCGAGACCACCGCCGACGCCGGCCTCGAGGCGGTCGACGTCGAGAGCCTGCGGCCGCACTACGCGAAGACGCTCTGGGCCTGGAGCGACTCGCTCGAGTCCCAGCTCGCGCACGGCGCGAACGCTCACCACCGACACCGTCGCTGCGCGCCTACCGGCTCTACCTGGCCGGCAGCGCGATGTGCTTCGAGCGCGCCTGGCTGTCGCTCAACCAGATGCTGTGCGCGCGGCCGCACCGGCGACGTCGAGCCGACGGGCCGATGCGCGGCGCACAATCGGCGTATCCCCTTCAACCGCGGCTACATGTACCCGCAGCGCTGACGATGTACCGATTCAAGTCCAAGGCCGATGGCGATCTCATCATGATGGCGCCGGTCGGCGACCAGATCCTGCGCATCGTCGGCCGCGAGCCGGCGCCGCAGGGGATCATCGAGGCTGGCGGCGCATGCCGGCGGCGATCGCCGCGCTCGAGCAGGCGATCGCCGCGGCCGAGCCGAGCGCGCGCGCCGCGCGCGACGACCAAGGCCGACGACGACGCGACGGCGGCGCGAACGCGGTCGGCCTGCGCCAGCGCGCCTGGCCGATGCTCGAGATGATGCGGCGCTCGCTCGCCGAGCACGCCGACATCGTCTGGGGCGTCTGACCACCGCGGGGCCCGGCCCGCCTCATTCACCCGCGAGGACACCATGAAACTCTGGAGCGACAGCTGGACGAACGGCGAGCGCATTCCGGCGCGCTTCGCCTGCGGCCGGCTCGACGAGGCCGCCGGCACCGCGTTCTCGGACAACCTCAATCCGCACCTGGCCTGGAGCGATCTGCCGGCGGGCACGCGGTCGCTGGTCCTGATCTGCCACGACTTCGACGTGCCGAGCCGCGGCGACGACGTCAACCAGGCCGGCCGCGAGATCCCGGCCGACCTGCCGCGGGTCGACTTCTTCCACTGGCTGCTGGTCGACGTGCCGGCCTCGGCCGGCGCGATCGCCGCGCAGCTGCTCGTCGGCGTGACGCACGTTCAGGCCTGTACGGACGTGGACCTCGACGGTCTCGTTGAACGTCGGGCCGGGCAGCGACTTGATGAGCGCCACCGCCTCGGCGGGCGTGTGCTCACGCTCGCGATCGACCTTGCTGCGTGCTTGGAGATAGGTCTTTCCGCGCTTAGACAACGTCGACTCCCATGCTCCGTGCCGTGCCGGCGATGATCTTCGACGCCTGGTCGAGGTCGTTGGCGTTGAGGTCGTCGAACTTGCGCTCGGCGATCTCGCGGATCTGCGCCGCGCTGATCGTGCCGACCTTCATGCGATGCGGCTCGCCGGAGCCGCTGTCGATGCCGATCGCCTGCTTGATGAGCACGGCGGCGGGCGGCGTCTTCGTGACGAACGTGAACGAGCGGTCTTCGTAGACCGTGATGACGACCGGGATCGTCGTGCCCGTGTCGGCCTGGGTCTGCGCGTTGAACGCCTTGCAGAACTCCATGATGTTGATGCCGTGCTGACCGAGCGCGGGACCGACCGGCGGAGCCGGGCTGGCCTGGCCGCCCATGGCCTGCAGCTTGATCTGGGTGAGAACCTTCTTAGCCATAAATCCTCGAGATGGTTGATTCCGCGGCCGGGGCCGTCAGATGTGCGCGTATCGCGGATGCAGGGCGCCGCGGGGCGAAGGTACACAGTGCCAGCGGCACGGGTGCCTTCGGTCCGTGGCGATCCTGCTCCGCGAGACGCGTGCAGATGGCGGTTGCGGTCGTGCGATCAACCATCTAGATCTTCTTGACCTGATCGAAACCGACTTCGACCGGCGTCTCGCGACCGAAGATTGACACAAGCACCTTGAGGCGAGAGGCGTCCTCGTTCATCTCGGAGATCTCGCCGGAGAAGTCCGACAGCGGTCCCGAGATGACCTTGACGGTCTCGCCGATCGCGAACGTCGCCTTCTTGCGCTCGCGCACCGCGACCTCGCGGTGCAGCAGGCGATCGACCTCGGCCTGCGTGAGCGGCACGGGCTCGTTGGACGCGCCGACGAAGCCGGTGACCCCGGGGGTGCCCTTGACCAGGCCCCACGAGTCCTCGTTGAGCTCCATGTTGACGAGCACGTAGCCGGGCATCGTGCGCTTCTCGACCGTGATCTTCTGGTTGTCCTTCATCTCGGACACCGACTCGGTCGGCACGACGACCTGACGGACGTTGCGCTTCTGGTTGAGGGAGACCACGCGGTGCTCGAGGTTCTGCTTGACCTTGTTCTCGTGGCCTGAATAGGTGTTTACGACGTACCAGCGAAACATGCGTGCCTTAGAAGTTCGAAGTTCGGGGGGATCGATCTAGATGATGAAGTCGACGATTCTCTGCGCTACGACGTCGGCGAGCCCAAGGAAGGCTCCCGCGACGACGACGAAGCCGAGAACGACCGCGGTGGCTTGTCCGACCTGGCGCCTGTCGGGCCAGTCCACGCGCTGAAGCTCGGCCCAGCATGCGCGGATGAAGTTTGCGAGGCGAAAGCCGGCGGGCTTGTGCGCATCGGGCGGGGCGGCGACGTCGCCGGCGCCCTTGCCGAGCCGACCGTGCTCGACCGAGGCGGCGTCGGCGTCGGGCTCGTAGCCGTCGTAGTCGTCGTCGAAGACGTCGTCCTCGGTTTCGACGGGCTCAGCGGGCGGCGCCGGCGCGGCGGCGGCGACGGGCTTGCGACCGCGCCGGGCCTTGGACTTCGCCTGGGCAGTGGGCTCTGGCTCGAGCGCATCGACCGGCTCGTCGGCAACGTCGTCTGGAGCAGGCTCGACGGCCTTGCCGTCGGCGCCCGCGACGATGGCCGCCTCGACCTCCTCGACCTCGCCGGAGGCGTGGTCGAGCGACCCCGGGACGTTCTCCCGGTGCAACTTCTGCTTGCGCTCTTTAGCTCGCTGGCGTTTACGTGCCATGGGATGCGGGGGGTCCTGAGCGCTACCGGGTCTCCCGGTGGCTCGTGTGCTCCTTGCACCACTTGCAGTATTTGCGCAGGGAGATGCGATCCGGGTTGTTGCGCTTGGACTTATTCGTCTGGTAGTTGCGTCGCTTGCAAGTCTCGCAGGCGAGAGTCACAGCGATACGCACGTCTCCGCGGGCCATTCGGCGCTCCGTGACGGCGAGAGGACAGAAAAAGGACCTGCGTGCAAGCAGGTCTGGCCAGCAGGATAGCGCGCCCCGCCGGGCCGCGGCCGAGGGCACCGCCCCGCCGGCCCGGAGGCGACGCGCGGGCGCACCGCCTGGGCGTCCTCGCGCGCGCGCGCGACACACGACAGGACCGAAGCCGGACTGGATAGGACCGAAGCCGGACTGGCGGGGTCGCGCGTCAGCGCGTCGCGCCGCGTCGCGGTGCGCGGGCACGTCGCCGGTGCGCGAGCCGCCCATGACGGGCATGAGCGAGTCCCGCCCCAGCCGCGTCGCGCTGGGTGCTCGGGCTGCCCAGCAGGTCGGCGTGCAAGACGCCGCCGAGCAGCCGCGCGGTCGGCGCGGCGGGCGAGGTTGCGCCCGAGCGGCCACCGCGCCGCCGCCGGTGTTCGCCCGGCTGGCGAGCGGCTGGGCGATCAGGTCTTGCGCAGGACCTTGAACGAGCGTGCCGCGGAGACGATCCGCTCGCCCTCGGCGTCGACGCCGACGACCTTCCAGCGGTGCGTGCCGGCGCGGTTGACGCGCTTGCGCAGCCGCGACCTCTTGCCGGGCAGCGTCTTGATGCGCTGGCCGTTGAGCATGACCTGCCAGCTGACGACCCGCTCGGCGCCGACGGCCGTCCAGCGGACGGTCGCCGCGCGGCCGGCGCGGATGCGGCGCTTGGAGCTGAGCTTCAGGCGCGCCGCCTCGGCGGCGTCGTCGGCGGAGACGGCGCGCGTGCCGGCGTCGCCCGCCGTCGCGCGCCACATGTCGCCGGGCAGCACGGCGCGCAGCGCGGCGGCGACGTTCAGGGCGCCCGAGCCGAGCAGGCCGGCGAGGAGCTTGGGGCGCGGCGCGCTCTGCACGAGGGCGGCGCGCAGGAGCGGCTGGGAGAGGTCGGGGCGGGCGGCGGCGAGCAGCGCCAGCGAGCCGGAGACGAAGGGCGCGGCCATCGAGGTGCCGACGCGCAGCTCGTAGCGCGATCCCTTGGCAGTGGAGAGGATGTTGGCGCCCGGTGCGGCGAGGTCGACGGAGCGCAGGCCGCGGTTGGCGATCGAAAGCAGGCCGCCGGTCTTCTCGGTCCCGGTCACGGTCAGCACGGCGGGCGCGGGCGACGAGGCCGGATAGGAGGGCATGAGGTCGAGGTCGCGGCCGTTGTTGCCGGCGGAGGCGACGACCGTGGCGCCCTTGTCGCCCGCGTAGACCAGGGCCGCATCGAGGTCGGGGCTCGTGCCGTCGCCGTTGATCGAGACGTTGAGGATCTTCGCGCCGCGGTCGACGGCGTAGCGGATGCCCTTGGCCAGCTGCGAGGAGTCGCCGGCGCGGTTGGCGTCGAGCACCTTGACCGACATGATCCGCGCGCCTGGGGCGATGCCCGAACCGCCGGTGTCGTTGCCGGCCTGGGCGGCGACGATGCCGGCGACGTGCGTGCCGTGGCCGTTGTCGTCCTCGACGTTGCCGTTGAGCGCCTTGATGTTGGCGCCGTGGACGTCGTCGACGTAGCCGTTGCGGTCGTCGTCGACGTTGTTGCCGGGCGTCTCGGCGCTGTTGCGCCAGAGGCTCTTCGCGAGATCGGGGTGGTTGAGCTGCACGCCGCTGTCGAGGACGGCGACGAGGACGCCGTCGCCACGCGACTGCGTCCAGGCCTCCGGGGCGCCGGTCGCCGCGGTCGTCAGGCCCCACTGCTCGTCGAGCATGGGGTCGGATGCGGCCAGCGCCGGAGTGGCGAACGCACCGAGGGCCAGGGCCGCGACGACGGCCGTGAGCGGGCGTGTGGTCCGGTGGCGCACACGCCCCCCGTCGGGCGGTCGGCGCTCGGCCTACCAACGTCCAAACGTCGTTTGGACGGACGGACGAGACGCCGTCCACGGATCTGGACGGGGCCTGGACGCCTGATCGATTCGCGGGCCAGACGTTCAGGCCGGCGCGGGCGCCCGCGGCGTCCGCGCAGGCGCCGCGTTTCAGGCTTCGTCGGGCGCCCGGGCGGGCAGCCAGCCGCGCCGCCGCAGCTCGGCCGTGAGGCGCTCGTACTGCTCGTCGAGGTGCGCGCGCATCGCGTCGCGCGGCTCGAAGACGGCCGCCGTGCGCGACATCCGCCGCGCCGCGGCGGCGACGGGCTCGCCGGTGGTGGCGGCCGTCGCGAGGATCGCCATGCCGAACGCCGACTCGGTCTGCTCGGGCAGGCGGGCGGGACGCCCGAGCGCGTCGGCGCGCAGCTGACACCAGCGCCGGTTGCGCGTCGCGCCGCCGGTCAGGCTGAGCTCGCCGCCGGCGGGCGCCCCGAGCCGCTTGAGCTGCGCGAAGCACAACCGCTCGACGAGCGCCAGGCCCTGCAGGAGCGCGGCCGCGCGCTCGCCGTCTCCGGCCGGCGTCCCGAGCGTGAACGCCTCGGCGTCGGGCGCGGCGAACGGGAAGCGCTCCCCGCGCGAGACGAGCGGATAGCTCAGCACCCGCGTGTGCTCGTGGGCGGCGGCCTGCTCGCCCAGGGCGTCGAGGTCGCGGTCTGCGAACGCGGCGGTCAGCACGCCGGCGCCGCTGCTCGACGCGCCGCCGGGCAGCCAGGCCCCGTCGGGCGCGCGGTGCGAGTAGACGCCGTGGGCGCGGTCCTCGATGCGCTGCTGCGAACAGCCCTTGAGCACGAGCGTCGTGCCCAGCACCGAGTTGCAGTCGCCGAGGCGCAGGGCGCCGGCGGCGATCTGGGCGGCGCAGCCGTCGGTCATGCCGGCGATGATCGGGGTCCCCGCCGGCAGGCCGGTCCGTGCGGCGGCGGACGGGCAGACCTCGCCGAGCCGGGTGCCGGGCGCGACGACGGCCGGCAGCAGCTCGCCGATGTCGCGCACGAGCTCCGCCGGCCACTCGCCGGCGGCGGCGTCGAAGCCGCTCTTGAGGGCGTGGCTGGAGTCCGCGGGCACGTCGTGCCCGGCCAGCGCGCGGGTGATGACGTCGGCCTGGTGGGCGAGCCGCCGCCTGCGGCCGGCGCGGTCCGCCGTGTCCTGCGCCGCCTCGAGCAGCCAGTGCAGCTTGGGCAGCGCCCAGGACGCCGGCAGGTCCAGGCGGCGGGCCTGCACGACGGCGCGGCCGTCGTCGTACATGAGCGCGGGGCTGCGCGGACGGCCGTCGGCGTCGACGAGCACGATCGTGCCCGAGGTCGTGCAGGTGCTCACCCCGGCGACGCGCTCGGTGGCCACGCCGTCCAGCGCCGTCCGGCAGGCGGCGGCGACCGCCTCCCACCAGCTCGCGGGGTCCTGCTCGTGGCGGCCGGCTTCGCGCCGGCTGTGCAGCGGGTGCGCGCCGCGCCCGACGACGGTGCCGTCGGCGGCGACGGCCAGCGCCCGCGCGCTGGCGGTGCCGACGTCCAGCCCGACGCAGACGTCCTCACCCGGCGGGCTCACAGCCGCTGCGGCCCGAGCGGCTCGGGCGGCGGGCCCTCGTCCCGCCCGTCCTCCGCCAGCGCCAGCTGCCACCACGACACGTCGCGCCACGCCCCGGCCTTCCAGCCGATCGCGCGATACGTGCCGACATGCTCGAAGCCGAGCGCACGGTGCAGGCCGATGCTGGCGTCGTTGGGCAACGTGATGCCGGCGGCGGCGCTGCGCAGGCCCTGGCGGCGCAGCAGATCAAGCAGCGCCTCGTAGAGGGCGCGGCCGGCACCGCTGCGGTGGCGGGCGGGATCGACGTAGATGGCGACGTCGACCGCCCAGCGGTAGGCGGCGCGGGGGCGGTGCTGCGCGGCGTAGGCGTAGCCGGCGACGGCGCCCGCGTCCTCGAGCACGAGCCAGGGGTAGCGCTCGCTCGTCGCGGCGATGAGCGCCTCGAACTCCAGCGCCGTCGGCGGGACCGCCTCGAAGGAGACCGCGGTGTCGGCCACGTACGGCGCGTAGATCGCCAGGCACGCCGCGGCATCGCGCGCGGGATCGGCGTGGCGGACGAGCACGCCTCGAATGATGTCGGGTTGCGGGATTGCCGGCGGACTCCCGGGCCGGACGAGCGCGGTCGCCCTGCCGCGTCCGCGCGGTCGGCGATGATCCGTGCGTGTCGTACGACGAACATCTCGCCCACCGCATTCGTGAGCTGCTGGCCGGCGAGCCGGAGGTCACCGAGCAGCGGATGTTCGGCGGGCTGGCCTTCCTCGTCGCAGGCCACATGGCGGTCGCCGCCAGCGGCCAGGGCGGTCTCATGGTGCGGGTCGACCGGGACCGGACCGCTGCGCTCGTCGACGAGCCGCACGCCGAGCCGTTCGTGATGCGCGGCCGGCCGATGCGTGGCTGGTTGCGCGTCGAATCGGAGGGCGTGTCCACCACGGCCCGGCTCGAGCCGTGGGTCAGCCGCGGCGTCGCGTACGCGCGTTCACTTCCGCCCAAGGGGTGAGCGGCGCCGGGCCGCGCGCTCCTCGTGAGCGAGAGCGTGCGACCCCCCGTGAACGCGCCGGCGTCCAGGTCTACGACGAGCTCGGCTCGCGGATCGTCACGCAAGACGCTCACGGCGATCGCCACGGTCTCGGCGCGCGCCGCGGTCGCCTCGGTCGACGCGCGAACCAGGAGCCCGGCCCCGGCCGGGCCCTGCCGTTCGTCAGGCGGCCCAGAGAACGTGCAGCGCCGGCGGCTTGCGGAACACGAGGCCGCGCGGCGCGGTCGGCCGGGCGCGATCAAGGCGCACGGCCGGCAGGCGAGCCAGCAGCCGCGCGACGGCAGTGTGCGCCTCCAGACGCGCGAGGTGCATCGCGATGCACGCGTGCGGACCGTGCGCGAAGGCCAGGTGCCGGCCCGCGTTGGCGCGCAGCGCGTCGAAGCGGTCGGGCTGCGCGAACTCCGCGGGATCGCGGTTGGCGCCGGCGATCGAGACGCGCACGAGCTCGCCGCGGGCGATCGGCGCGCCGCCGAGCTCGACGTCGGCCGTCGCGTAGCGGTCGACGATCGACGCGGCGGGCTCGAGGCGCAGCGACTCCTCGATCGCGTTGGCCAGCCCGTCGGGGCGCGTCCGTACGCGCGCGACCTGGTCGGGATGGGAGAGCAGGTGCCAGACCGCGTTGGCGATCATGCCCTCGGTCGTCTCGATGCCGCCGAACAGCAGGACGGCGGCGTTGGAGATGACGCGCTCGCGCTCCAGACCGCCCGCCGCGCCGGCCGCGGCGGCCAGCAGCGACGCGCTGGGCTCGCGGTCGAGCGCGGGCTCGATCGCCGCCGACAGCGCCGCGTAGGCGTCGCGCCCGGCGGCACCCGCCGGCCGGCCCGCCGTGATCTCGGTGACGGACGCCACGATCTGCTCATACCAGCCGAGCACCGCCGCGGCGTCGGCGTCCTGGATGCCGAGCGCCCGCGTCACGACCGCGACGGCGAGCGGACCCGCCAGGCTGCGCCGCAGCTCCGCCTCGCCCGCCGGCGCCATCGCGTCGATCAGCCGATCGGCCTCCGCGCGCACGAGCAGCGCGAAGCGGGCATGGACGGCGCCCCGGCGAAACGGGCCGGCGAACGGGGCGCGGTGGCGGCGGTGCTCCTCGCCGTCGCGCGTGAGCATGCTCGCGCCGACGAGCTGTCCGGTGGAGAAGCGCGGGTCGTCGACGGTGAACGTCTGCGGGTCGCGCATGACCTGCATCGCGAGGTCGCGCCGCGTGACGAGCCAGCCGTCCAGCGCGGGCAGCCAGGACACCGGCTCGCGCTCGCGCAGGCGGGCCAGGAGCGCGTGGGGATCCGCCGCGAGCTCCTCGAGCGTGACGGCGGCGCCGAGGGCGAACGTCCGCGTGCGGCGCTGCGACGCATACATCGGCCGGACCATACGTCGCGGTCAGCCGTGTGTGCGCCTTCGTGGTCGGCGATCCCGGTCATGCGACGGTCGAGCGTGATGAGCTGCGCTGCGCCGGCGAGCGCGCTACCCCGCCGGGTTGCTCTGCGCGGGCTGCGTGCCCAGCGTCACCGTCAGCTCGACCGTCTGCGAACCGCGCTTGGCGGTGACCTTCACCGCGTCGCCGGGCTGGTGATCGGCGATCGCCGCGACGAGGTCGTTGGCGTTCGTGATCGTCGTGTCGCCGAGCTTCGTCACGATGTCGCCCGCGCGCAGGCCCGCGTCGGCCGCCGGGCCGCCGGAGGTCAGGGCCCCGAGCGTGGCGCCGCGGGTGCCCGTGGCGCCCGACGTGGCGACGCCCAGGTAGGCGTGGCTGACCTTCTCGCCCGCCTTGAGCTTGGCGAGCGACCCGTTGACGAGGTCGATCGGGATGGCGAAGCCGACGCCCGCGTTCTGCTCGGTGCCGCCGGTCGCGATCTGGTCGGCGATGCCGACGACCTCGCCCGCGGCGTTGAGCAGCGGGCCGCCGGAGTTGCCCGGGTTCAGCGCCGCATCGGTCTGGATCGCGTGGGCGACGGTGAAGCCGTTCGGCGCCTGGATCGTGCGGTCCACGCCGGAGACGATGCCCGTGCTGATGCTGCGCGCGTAGCCGAAGGGGTCGCCGATCGCGGCCACCTCGTCGCCGACGTCCAGCGACGCCGAGCTGGCCAGCTTCAGCGGGTGCAGCGTCATGCCGTCGGGGTCGATCTTCAGCACGGCGAGTCGATGACGAAGCCGGTCCCGGTGGCGGTCGACCGCGGCTGCTGCGGCGAGCCGCCGAACGGCGTCGGCTGCGCGTTCGCCGAGGCGACGCCCTTGGCGGCGATGTCGACGACGCCGGCCGACGTGCCGGCGTAGAGCGCCTTGGCGTCGAGCCGGCCGTCGGCGCCGTCGCCCGGCCCGCGGACCGAGACCCGGGCTGCGCGGGGCGGGCGGTCGTCGTCTGAGGCCCGGAGACCGGGACGTTCAGGTGGACGCAGCAGTGATGGGGACATCGGGTTCCTTCTCGTTCGGGGGGCGGGCAGGGGGCAACACGCGGGTTCTGGGCCGGCAGGACGATCCCCATGCAGCGATCCTCGGCGAGGGACCTCTGTCCGTCGTATGAGCAACCTGAGAATTGGCGAAGAGCACGACCGCGCGGACGCTCCGACCTGCCGTCGAGTGGGTATCCGACCCGGCGATGAAGAGCGCGCTGATCGTCGTCGACATGCTCAACGAGTACGACCACGAGGACGCCGAGATCCTCGTCGAGAACGTCCGCACGGCGCTGCCCGCGATGCGCGAGCTCGTCGCGCGCACGGCGCGCGAGGCGACGCCGATCGTCTACGTCAACGACAACTACGGCGACTGGGCCGCCGGCCGGCCGGAGATCGTCGAGCGCGCGATCGCCGGCCGCGCGCGCGATCTCGTCGAGCCGATCGCCCCAGCGGACGACACGTGGTTCATCTCCAAGGCGCGCCACTCGATCTTCTACGAGACGCAGCTGGAGTACCTCCTGCGCGAGCAGGAGATCGAGCGCGTCGTGCTCGTCGGCCAGGTCACCGAGCAGTGCATCCTCTACTCGGCGCTGGATGCCTACGTGCGCCACTTCGCAGTCGCCGTCCCCCGCGACGCGGTCGCCGGGATCCACGACGACCTCGCCGACGCCGCACTGCGCATGATGAAGCGCAACATGCGCGCGGACACCACGCCGGCGCACGAGTGCGCGCTGTCCTGACACGCGGCCGCGATGTATCAGCGGCGCACCCTCGCGACTCATCGGTGTGCCAGCGGCCCACCAGGCGGACCGCCACCGACCAGCTCAGCCCGAAGGAGCCCTCATGCAGCCAGACCCCGCCCCCCGCCCCCGCATGACGCAGACCGCACCGCTGCTGCGCGGCGGCGGCCTGCTGCACATCGTCGGCAGCCGCGGCGTCCACACCATCGGTGATCCCGACGGCGCCATTCACCGCCTCGTCGAGCTGGCCGACGGCTCGCGCAGCGTCGACGAGCTGCTGGTCGCGCTGCGCGCGACGTACCCGCAGATCGACGAGCAGGACGTCGTCGACACCGTACGCGACCTCGAGCGAGCCGGCGTCTTCACCAGTGGAGGCAGTCCTGCCCGGGGGGTGTTCGCCGGCGCTGACCGCCGCGAGCTCGCCGCACTCTACGCGTGATGCGCGTCCGCCGTTCGGCGCCGCGCTCGACGACGATGCCGTTGCCGCCGAGCGCCGCGGAGGAGGATCTTCTGCGTGCCATCGGTCGCCTGCTGACCGCCGCCGATCCCGTCCCCGAGCCGACCCTGCTGGCCGCGCGCTGCGGGTTCTCCGCGCGCGGCCTCCCCGTGCCGGCCCGCCCGCGCACGAGCGGGCCCCGCTCCGATGCTAGGCGGCGGCGCATGCTAGGCGGCGGCGCGGACTCGCTCGGCGTGCGCGCAGCGTCGCCGCCGGCGACGAGCGCATCCGGCTCGTCGGCACGTCCGGCGCTGCCGATGGCGTCCTTGAACTCGCGCAGGCCGCGCCCCATCGCGCGCCCGGCGCCGGGCAGGCGCTTGGGTCCGACGACGAGCAGCGCGAGGGCCAGCACCATGATCAGCTCCACGGGTCCGATGGAGGGCATCAGACGAGCCGCTTCTTCGGCACCCTGACCGACTTGCGCACGGTCTTCGTGAGCCCTGCGCCGTCGGTGTAGGTCATCGTCAGCCGGGCGGTGCCAGCGGGAGCCTTGCGCGGGATCGCGAGCTCGAGCGACCGTACCCCGGCCGTCACCCCGGTCACCGTCCTGGTGGCGATCGTCGCGCCGTTGCGCGACAGCCGCGCCCACGCCATTCATCTCGCCCGCAGCCCGCGCAGGAACCCCTGGCCGGAGGTGCCCTCGCTGGCGATGTCGGAGTACTTGCCCGCCGCGTTGGCGTGCCAGATGTCGACGACCGCGCCCGGCACGGGGGCGCAGCTCGCATCCGCTCGCACGACGACGATCGTGAGGTTCAGGGGGGTGCCGGACTGCATCGTGCCGCTGCCCGGATCCGCGCGGATGTCCGAGCGGTCGAGCTTCTCGTCGACGAAGTACGGGCCCTCGGTCTTCGCCGGGATCAGCACGCACGACGTGGCGGCGGCCTGTGCCTCCTCGGCGATGCCGAGCGAGCCGAGCAACCGGTCTGGGCCGCTGACCTTGGTCAGCAGCAGCGCCGCGCCGGCGGCTCCGGCGACGCCGACGGCCTGGCGCCGCGTCGTCACCGTGTTCGTGGGGGTGGTCCTGCCTTCGGAGTTCATGCGACGAACCTTCGTCTCGACGGGTCGGCGGCGGGCGGGAACTTCCTGGGCGTTGGCTGAGAATGCCGATCGGATGGCGAAAGGCCGGCAATCGGGTAACGACCTCTACGAAGCCGGAATCGCCGGCCCGAGACGACGAGGTGCACACGTATGGCCCAGTTCATGCTCTTGATCTACGGCGACCCCGCCAACGCCCCGGGTCCCGACGAGCAAGCGGCGCAGTACGAGGCGTGGACGAACTACACGAACTCGCTCGTCGCGTCGGGCGCGATGGTCTCGGGCGCTCCGCTGGAGGACGCAGAACAGGCGGTCACCCTGCGCTCCCGCAACGGCGAGCTCCAGAGGACAGACGGCGCCGCGGTCGACACGCAGGAGATGCTGGGCGGGTACTACGTCGTCGAGGCGGCCGACCAGGCCGCCGCCGAGGCGATGGCTGCGCAGATGCCGAACATCGAGTACGGCTCGGTCGAGGTGCGCCCCGTCGTCGTGTTCCCCGACTCGGCCTGACCCGGTGCGAGGCGAGCGTCGTGGCCGCGCGCTGCGCGCGGTCGCGCCCTCGTGAGCGCGCCGAGGCTGTAGCGTCTCGGCCGTGGCCGACCCGCTCTTTCGCCTCGCGTGCGCGCCCGGCGTCCTCGCCGCCGCACCCGACGGCTGGGTCGCGGCGATGCTCGAGGAGGGCGAGGTGGCCCTGCTCGCCGACGACGGCGGGCTGGATGCCATCACGGCGCTGGCCCACGAGCTGGACACGGTGACCGTCCCGTTGCTGCGCGCGGAGGACACGAGCGAGCAGCAGGAGGCGACGGTCATGACCTACGCGGCCGCCAAGCCGCTCGTCTGGATCGCCGCGTCGTTCGGTGACGCGGCCCAGGACTGGGCGCGCAAGCGCGGCCCGATGACGCTGCTCGTCGAGACCGCCGGCGCGCTGTCGGACGACGAGCGCAAGCGCGTGGAGCGCTTCGCGGTCATCCTCGGCCGCCAGGCCGAGTAGCGGCCGGGCGCGTCAGGACCTCTGCACGTCGAACGTCATCGCGGCGCGGACGGCGTCGCCCTCGCGCTTGGCGGTCACGACGAGCGCCGTGTCGAAGATCCCGTCGGACTCGTTGCGCTGGTCGCGCTCGCCGCGCCCGGAGTACGGGCTCGCGGCGAAGACCCGGTCCGACAGCGCGTCGTCGAAGTACAGCTGCGTCGTCAGGACCGTGCGCGCGTCGAGGTGCACCTTGGCGTGGATGTGCACGGTCCGGCCCGGATACCAGCCCGGGTAGACGGTGGTGAACTCGACGATCCCGTCGGCGTTCGTGACCTGCGCGCCGCGCAGGTAGCGGCTGTCGGTCCGCGCGCCGCCGCCGCCTCCACCGCCGTTGCCAGGCCCGCCCGCCCCGCCTGCCCCGGCGCCGCCGCCGTCGAAGCCCGAGTAGGCGCCGCCCGCGTCGGCGTGCCAGATGTCCACGACGGCATCGGGGATCGGCTCGCAGGAGCCCGCGTCGCGCACGCGCAGCGCCAGGCGCAGCCGCGTGCCCTCGCGATCCTCACGGATGTCGCTGCGGATCTTGTCGGCGTCGAAGTAGTACGGGCCCTCGGTCTCCTCGGGCGTGAGCGCGCAGCTCGCAGCATCGTCGAACAGGGCGCCGGCCGTGCTCGACGTCGTCGTCTTCGGCGCGACCGTCGTGGTCGCGCCGTCGGTGGTCTGCACGGCCGTGGCGCCGCCGCCGTCGTCGCCGCAGGCCGCGAGCAGGCCGCCGAGGCTGACGGTGCCCAGGGCGCCCAGCGCCTGGCGGCGGCTGAGCCGCGTCTTGAGGGGATCTCGGGAGGACATGGCGAGCAGCCTAGGCACCGATCCTGAGCGCCGGCTGGGAATCGGCGGCGGGCTTGGAGTGGGTCTCGCGCTGGCGAAGGGCCGCTGGTGGCGGGCCCACTAGGCCCGATGCTCGGGGTTGGGGTAGTCGAAGCGACAGCCGGCGTCCCACTGCGTGCGGTTGTTGCCGTGCGCCGGGATCCCGCCGGCGTCCTTGAGCATCCGCGCGACGTGCAGCAGGTTCCAGGTCAGAAACGCGGTGTTGCGGTTCGTGAAGTCGTTCTCGGGCCCGCCCGAGCCCTCGTCGAGGTAGCTCGGCCCGGGCCCCGCCTCGCCGAGCCAGCCCGAGTCGGCCTGCGGCGGGATCGTGTAGCCGAGGTGCTGCAGCGAGTAGAGGATGTTCATCGCGCAGTGCTTCGCGCCGTCCTCGTTGCCGGTGATGATGCAGCCGCCGGCGCGGCCGTAGTAGGCGTACTGGCCATCCTCGTTGAGCAGGTGGCTGTTGCCGTACAGCCGCTCGACGACCTTCGTGCAGACCGAGGACTTCTCGCCCAGCCAGATCGGCGACAGCAGCACGAGGATGTCGGCGGCCATGACCTGCTCGTGGATCGCGGGCCACTCGTCGGCGTCCCAGCCGTGCTCGGTCATGTCGGGGTACACGCCGGTCGCGATGTCGCGGTCGACGGCGCGGATGACGTCGACGGCGACGCCGTTGCGCCGCATGATCGCGATCGAGCGATCGGCCAGGCCCTGGGTGTTGGAGACCTCCGGCGAGCGCTTCAGCGTGCAGTTGACGTACAGCGCGCGCAGGTCGGAGAAGTTCCACGGCGAGCTCGCGCAGAGCTGCTCGTCGATCTCGGTCAGGTCGGTCATTCTCGGTTCCTCCTCGATGAGCGCGGGCAGGGCTTGCGTCACGGCGAGCGGCGGTCCGTTACGCCACGCGCAACTAGGATCGCCTGCTGCCGATGGCCTGCGCCCTGCCCGCCGCGCAGTTCGTCGGCATCGACATCTCGCCGCGCGCGATCGCCTGCGGCCGCGGCCGCGCGCAGGCCGCGGGGATCGCCAACATCGCCCTCGAGGAGCGCTCGCTGGCCGACTGGCAGCCGGCGCCGGCGCCGAGCTCGCGATCTGGCTGGAGCGCAGCCTCGTCGAGCTCGCGCGCAGCGCGCTGCTGCTGCTGCCCGGATGAGCGGCGGTCGGGGTGCTTTAACCTCCAGCGCCTGATGGCCACGCAGCCCGCCACCCCGAACCTCGATCCCGAAGCTTTGCTCGAAGCCGCGCCGGAGGAGGAGTTCGCGCTCATCGAGCTGCGCCTGGACTGGCCGCCGGACCTCGACATCTACCCCGAGCACATGCAGCTGTGGCTGCGCTGCTTCGTCATCACGGCGGACCCGCTCGGCTGGATCCCCGACCGCGGCGACGCGTGGACGGCGGTGACGATCGAGGACGACGTGCTCGAGGTCGATCTGTACCTCACCGTGCCGGCCGTGCGCGCGACGATGCACGAGCACGACGGCGACATGGCGGCGGCGGTCGGGCGCTACGCCGGGACCGTCATGTCGGCGGCGCTCGCGCGCGAGCAGGAGCTCATCGCCGGCGACTACCCGCGGCGCGCGGCGCGCGGCGAGACGCCGCGCCTGCTGGCCGACCTCGACGGCGACCACGGCGCGTTCGCGCGGCCCTCGATCCAGGCCCGGCGCAGCTGGAGCGCGGTCGGCCTCGGCGCGCTGACCGACCTCGTCCAGCACGCCTTCGGCGCCGTCGAGCTCGATCGCTCCAACGTCGTGCTGGACCCGGTCGAGCCCGTCAGCGACGAGTGTCCGGCCTGTCAGGGCCAGCAGTTCGGCTACCCGTCGAGCCTCGAGGAGGCGAAGGAGTCGCTGTGCGGACCGCACAAGGCCGCCGCGAAGGTCGTCAACACCGAGCGCATCGCGCACGCACGGCAGTCGAACTTCGCCGGCTGGCGCGCGATCGACAAGGCCGTCATGCGCATCAACAAGCTGCCCGAGCCGACGTTCGCCCCGCAGCCGCCGCGCGTCGTCGGCGAGACGCCCGCGCGCAACGACCCCTGCTTCTGCGGCAGCGGCAGGAAGTACAAGCGGTGTCACGGCGCATGAACGACTCCGGCGCCCTCACCGGTGGCTGCCTGTGCGGTGCCGTGCGCTTCGCGCTGAGCGTGGCGCCGGAGGTGGCGGGCTACTGCCACTGCACGCGCTGTCAGCGCCGCACCGGCACGGCCGCATCGGCGCAGGCGTACGTCGACGGCCGCGCGCTGCGCTTCGTGCAGGGCGAGGAGCTCGTGCAGGGCTGGCGCCATCCCGACGGCGGGATGGAGAAGTGCTTCTGTCGCGTCTGCGGCGGGCACCTCGGCAGCCGCGACCCGGAGACGAAGATCTACGGGGCCGTGCGGATGTCGGCCTTCGACGGCGATCCGGGCGTACGCCCGAGCCTGCGCGCGTTCGTCGCCGATGCCGCGCCGTGGGAGCCGATCCCCGACGACGGGCTCGAGCGCTACGACGGGGCGCGCGGCTGACGTTGCGAGCGGGCGCCGGCAGCGCGGCTCAGATCAGGACGCGCAGGATCGAGAACAGCAGCAAGAAGAAGCAGCCTGCCGCCGCCAGCCCGAGGAGCCGGACGACCCACATGTCGAACATCGTGAGGCGCAGCTTCTGCTCGCGTCGCGGGTACTGCAGCTCGGCCATGACGGGGCGTACCGCGGGCACGGTCCGCACGCCGAGGGCTTCGTCGGTCTCGGCGTCCTCGTCCGGCTCGCCGCGCGTCTGGCGATCGGCCTGCGCGCGCTCGGCCTTCAGCTGGCGCTGCAGTGTCCGAAAGGCGATGAGGACCTCGTCGCGCTTGACGATGGCCTCCTGACGCTCGGCCTTCGCGCGGGCAAGGGCGGACTCGGCCTCCTCGCGCGCCTCGATCGCCGCGTCGTGGTCGAGCTCCATCCGCGCCCGCGTGCGAACCGCGGCCTTGCGCGCCTCGACGGCTTCGGCCAGCTGCGCGAGCGCCCGGTCGCGCTCACGCTCCGCGGCGGCCAGCGCGCGGGCGAGCTCGTCGCTGCGCGGGTCGACGGGGATGACGGGCGGCGGGGGTGCGGGGACGCCGTTGACAACGGGCGTCGGGAGGGCGACGGGCACCGGCGGGGGCGTGGGCGCGGCGATGGGGGCGGGCGGGGGCGCGGGGGCGGCGATGGGGGCGGGCGGGGGCGCGGGGGTGGCGACCGGCGCCGCCGCCGGGGCGGCCTTGGCGACGGGTGCCGGCTTGGCGTCGGCGGCCGGCTGGGCGGCCGCCGTGGCGACGGCGGCCAGCGTGGCGGCGGGCTTGGCGGCTGGCGCCGGCCGCGGGGTGGTTGCCGGTTTCTCGGCAGCCGCAGGCGCGGCCTCGGCGACGGGCGCCTGGACGGTTTCGGCCGCGATCGGCTGCCGCGCGCGCGCCGAGTCGGGCGCGGGCGCAGGCTCCGCCGGGACGGGCGCCCCGGACCCGGTCTCACCGAGCGGCACGATCACCTTCGGCGCGACCGCGATCGCGAGGTTGTCGGCGTCGACCGCGACCCCGCCGGTCCAGGGGAACGCGGCCGTCCACCGCGCGTTCTCCGCCGGCGCCCAGGGCTTGTGCTCGAGCGTCGCGAGGATCCGCCGGTCGTCGAAGAGCAGCGTCGGGCGCACGAAGCGCATTCCGCGCACCCCGGTCCAGAAGCCGCTGACGATCAGCTCGTCGCCCTCGAGCGCGAGCCGCTCGAGCTCGAAGCTGACCCTCGTGCGCTGCGTCATCCACCGGACCCTACCCGCGAAACCGCCCCCCACGCTGCGACATTGCTAGGCGGGCATGACGTCGATCGCCTCGGCCTCCTCGACGCTGACGATCTCGCGGCCGAGCGGCAGGAACGCCACCGGCACGAGCTTGAAGTTCGCCAGCCCCAGCGGGATGCCGATGATCGTCAGGCACAGGGCGATGCCGGTGACGAGGTGCGCGAGCGCCAGCCACCAGCCGCACAGCAGGACCCAGATGACGTTCCCGATCCCCGAGGCCACGCCCGCGTCGGCGCGTTTGACGACCGTCGAGCCGAACGGCCACAGCGCGTACGCGGCGATCCGCAGCGCAGCGATCCCGAACGGGATCGTGACGATGAGCAAAAAGCAGATGAGCGCCGCGAGGGCGTAGCCGATCGCCAGCCACAGGCCCGAGAGCACGAACCAGATGACGTTCAGCACGAGGCGCACGGCCTTCAGGTGCCCCCGGGCGTCCCCCGCAAAACCGCGCGCAAACGCATGGCGGCGCCGGTCACGCCGGCCGCCACCACGCCGCGTCGTGGGCGATCAGCTCGTCGTCGAGCATGAGGAAGTCCAGCCCCAGGCGGCGGAAGGCCGCGGCCGCGTCGGCCACGCTCGAGACGATCGGCTCGCCGCGCCCGTTGAACGACGTGTTGATGAGCGCGCCGCCGGCCCGCTCGCCCCACTCGCGCAGCAGCGCCGCCAGCACGTCCGCGGAGTCCGGGTCGATCTCCTGCGGGCGCGTCGTGCCGTCGACGTGGACGGCGGCCGGAAGCTGTGTGCGGCCCGCGTCGGAGACCGGCGTGCCGGCAAGCATGTAGTCCGACAGGCGCGGCCGCGGCTGCCACAGCGCGGCGGCGCGCGGGGACAGCGCGGCGGCGCCGAACGGTCGCCACGGCTCGCGGCCCTTGAGCGCGTTGAGGCGGTCGTGCATCCGCGGCGCGCCGGGGTCGGCGACGATCGAGCGATGGCCCAGCGCGCGCGGGCCGACCTCTCCGGCACCCTCGACGATCGCGCCGATCCGCCCGCCCTGCAGCGCCGCGCAGACGCGCTCGAGCGCCAGCGGCTCGCGGTGCAGGCCCTCCAGCGCGCCGTTGGCCCGCGTGCTGCCCGCCGTCGGACCGAGGAACGCCGAGATCCGACCGGTCCGTCCCGCGGCGCGGCGGCGCGGCGGCGCGACATGCCACGCGGCGCCCAGCGCCGTGCCGGCGTCGTGGGGCACCGGCGGCGCGAAGACCGGCCCGGCCAGCAGGCCGTTGGCCTTGCAGTTCAGCGCGACGCCGCCGGCCAGGCAGAGGTTCTCGCTGCCGGTCAGCTCGCGGGCCAGCGCGGCGAGGCCGAGCACGGTGCGCTCGACGGCCTCCTGCGCCGACACCGCGACCTGCACGGCGAGCGGGTCGAGCTGCAGCTCGTCGCGGGCGCGCACGACGCGCCGCCCGCCGGCCAGCGCCTCCAAGCGCGCCGTCCAGGCGTGCAGGTAGCGGTTGAAGCCGTCGCCCGCGTCGACGCCCGCGGGCGCGGCGGGCGCGCCGCCCGGCAGCAGCTCCCACGGCTCGATCCCGCCGGCGCGGCCGTAGGCCGACAGCCCCATGAGCTTGCCCGCCTGCAGGGGGCCGAAGCCGGCGAAGCGGCAGGCGGCGTCGTACATGTAACCCAGCGAGTGCGAGCGCGGCCAGACGCGCTTTCGCACGAGCGGGCGGTCGTGCTCGGCGCGGTAGATCGAGATGCTCTCGTCGTCGCCGTTGCCGTCGATCACGAGCACGGCGGCCTCGTCGAAGTCCGACGCCTGGAAGGCGATCGTCGCGTGCGCGAGGTGATGGCCGACGAAGCGCACCTCGGGCATGTCGCGCAGCGAGCAGTCAAAGCCGAGGTAGCGCTTCAGCCAGGCCGGCGTGTCCTCGAGATGCCACTGCACGCCATACAGTGGCGCGGCCAGCGGCACGTCCCAGCCGATCGCGACGAGCTCGACGTCGCCGTGCGACGCGCCGGCCTGCTCGAGGCAGTGCGCGACGGCGAGCAGCGGGCCGCTGCGCTCCGCGTGCTTGGCGCGGGTGAGCCGCTCCTCCTCGCAGAAGGCCAGCAGCGTGCCGTCGCCCGCGACGAGGCAGGCCGCGGGGTCGTGCCACCCCGTTGGCGGTGCATTGACCCCGAGGATCACGGCGCGCACCCTCGCACGTTTCGCCCGGGTCTGCCCTGGACGCGCGTCGGGCGCTGATGCGCAAGCGCACGAACCGCCGCACGGAGTCGTGGCCGGTGTCGCTGGCCCCCGTGGTGCCCGGGCACGCGGCTCCGAGCGCCACGCGGCGGCTCTCCGACTGAGCTCCTCCGACACGAAGCGGTGCCGCCCGTCGGCGGAGTTCGTCGCCCAGTACGAGCAGCCGCGTGCCGTTCGGCGAGAGCGCCATGTGGTCGGAGCGGTCGCCGTCGACCTCCACGCGCCAGGCGACCTTTGCGCGTGCCCAGGTCGAGCGCGATGACGTCGGCCCGGCGCGGGCGCGAGATGAAGAGAACGCGGCCATCGGGCGAGGTGAAAGCATCGTCGACGTGCTGCACGTGCCCTTCGCCGACGAGCGGGGTGTTCAACATGAAAAGAACGCCAGCGCCATCGCACGGCCGGCACCCGGCGCGACCTGGTCGACCTGTGCATCCACCCCATGCAGCAGTCGACCCGGCCTCGGCGTGGCTCGCGATCGGGCGATCGCAACCGCGCTCAGCGTGGCCGCCGGCGGTCACCCCGCGCCGCGCCAGCCGCGAAACGCGGCGACCAGCCGCGCGAGCAGCGGGGCCGGGACGTCCGGCTCGCGCAGGCGCCCGAGCGTGCCGATCGTCGTACGCAGCTGCTCGAGGTACGCCGATGCAGTCCGGGCACGTGGCGAGGTGCGCCTCGACGCGCGCCCGCTCGCCGGCCGGCAGCATGTCCTCCAGGTAGTCCGACAGCAGCTCGACGACCTCGCGGCACGTCAGCCGCGGCGCCGGCAGCTCGTCGGCGCCGTCCTGCGCACGCAGAGTCATCGGCCAGAAGTCTCGGCGCGCGAGGCATGCGTTACGCGGCGAGCCCTCCAGGCGCCCCGGCGGACATCCGGAAGCGATGTCGCGGGGACCGCGCATGTCGCCGACTGCCCAAGCCCGTGGCCGCGAGCGAGCCGGAGAGTGCTGCGAATTTGACGTATCACCGATCAGCCGGCGTCGCTCTGACTCACCGACATCTCCGATTCGTCGCCCTCTCGCCTTACGCGCAACGGTGAGCGACCTCGCACACCCTGATTTCGGCGGATGAGTCGGATACCGCCTTAACTCGGCTCTCATGCACGCGTTCCTTGATCTCACCTGCTATGCCCAGAAGGGTGCCGGCGCCGTGCGGACGACGATCCAGCATCCATACCCATGGGGCACTGATCGCGCATGAGCGACGTACCGGTTCTGCGAATCCGCCTGTTCGGTGGTCTGACGATCGAGCGCGACGATTGGCGGGCGCCCGTACGCCTGACCCGGGGAGCCGGGGCGGTCTGTGCATACCTCATGGTTCACCGGCGGCGCACCCACGCCCGCGATGAGCTCGCCGGCACCTTTTGGGGAGATGTCTCGGAGGATCGCGCGCGTGCGAGCCTGAACACGGTGCTGTGGCGGATCCGTCGCGTGCTCGAGCCCGATGACGACTCACGCGGCAGGTACATCGAGACGACCGCGTCGGGTGACATCCGGTTCGGCGCTGCCGGCGGATACTGGCTGGACATGGAGGTCTTCGAGGACACGCTCGACGCGCTCCTCTCGGTGTCCCCCAAGCAGCTGGGCACCGACGATCTCAGCCGACTCGCCTCGGCCGGCGCCCTGTACAGCGGCGACCTGCTGGCCGGCGTCTTCGACGATTGGGCCCTCACCGAGCGCGAGCGCCTGCGCGCCCGCTACGTCGATTCGCAGGTGCACCTGATGGCCGCTCACCGCGCGAGCGGCGACCTGCAGCAGAGCCTTGACTGCGGCCGGCGCGCGCTGGTCATCGACCCGCTCTGCGAGCAGGTGCACCGCGAGCTCATGGCGCTGTATCGCGACACCGGCCAGTCGGCCCAGGCCGTCCGGCAGTACGAGCTGTGCCGCCGCCTACTGGAGGGACAGCTCGGGATGGCGCCCGACAGCCAGACGCAGGCACTCAGGTCAAGGCTCGACGACCATGACGGAGCGCATCGCGCCACGGCGCCGTCGACCGACGAGCTGAGGTCGGCGCTCGACCTGCTCGCCCAAGCCCGGACCGCCGTCAACGCGGCCGTGCTGCGGGTGGGCGAGGCCCTCGACGCGGCCACTGCCGCCGCCGCTCAGGCGAATTCACATCACGTGTGAGTTCGTGGCGATCGGACGGTGAGTCCGGCGTGAGTGGCGGCTGGTAGGACTTGTGCAAGCAGCGACCGAGGGCCGCTGACACAACGACTTGAGAGGGCTCGATGGCGAACGCGAGCGCGCCGTACGGTGCTGCGTTGACAGGAATGCTTGCGCTGTTGGACAGATTCGTCCCGGCGCCCGCTGCCCCGGCGCTGCCCAAGCACGCGATCTCCGTCGCCGGCCTGTCCGAGCGGGCCGCCGGCATCGGTGACCTGCGCGGCCTCGAGTTCCGCAATGGAATGGCGGTCGGCGAGCTCAAGGCGGTCCGTCTGGAAGCCCTCGTGCGCTACGACCTCTGGGGGGATTCGCCCGGCTCCGCGACCGACGCCGCCACATCGGTCGGGACGGGGTTGCTGGGTGCTCGCAGCGAGCTCGCGGGCCAAGGCGTCCTCAGGCTGCACCTCGAGACCGTCGAGCAGCCCAACTTCGCAGGTGCGCTGAACGCGTGGCGCGCCGCCGCGCTGTACCGGGTGCTGTACGAGTTCCCCTACCGGGAAACCGGCGACGAAGGCCTGATCGCGAAGATCCAGATCGAGCTCGAGCCCGAGGAAGGCGACCTCGCGCCACCGGAGGAAACGGTGGTGACCGACGATCTGACGCGCTGGGAGAACCTCGCGGCGCCGCCGCTCGTCGTTCGCGGACCGTTTGGCGTCGGCGAGCTCGACGTGCTGTCGTGGGTCGCCGCGCAGCCTCCGTCGGCGCCCGTGTCGATCACCCGGACGTTCGACGGCGCGCCCGGTGCGCCGCCCGTGTTCGATTCCGCGAACATGTCGCTCGACGGGTTCCTCGAGCTCATCGCCGGCCCTGCGCCCGCGATGCGCCACGGCACCCTCGTGTTTGCGGCGCTCGCGTCATTCCTCGACGCGATCGGCGCCGCAGGTTCTGTCACGGCGCTCGGCGACTGGGACCAGGACGGCGTCGCCGACCTGTACGTTCCGCGGACGCGCACCGTACTTCCGCCCGTCGTCCTGCCCACGCGGGGCGACCGGTTCGAGATCACGTACGGCGGCGCGGCGCTCGACCAGCCGGCTGTCGTGTACTTGCGAGCAACCCGGGGGTGACCCGTAATGGCCGAGACGATCCTGCCTGACGTCTACATCGAGGTACGCGCGGAAGGGCTGATCGCGCCCGCACAGATCACCGTCGGCCGGATGGGGATCGTGGGGACCGCGAACAGAGGTCCGCTGCTGGATGCGCAGATCCTCAGCAGCGCGCAGGACGCCCGCCGGGTGTTCGGCGCAGCCGACGCCTACGCTGACAACACGCCGGACGAGCTCACGCTCGTCCGGGCAATCGAGCTGGCCTACGCCGGCGGCGCGACGACGGTCTTCGGCGTGCGCGTCTCGGGCAAGGACGGCGCCGGCAAGGCGACCGCGGTCGCCGCCACCCGCCCGCTGGCCTCGGCGACGGGCACGACAGCGACGCTCACCGCAAAATCACCCGGCACGTGGGCCAGGCAGCTGACCGTCGAGGTCGTCGCCGCCACGCGAGATCCCTACGTCCGCGACGAGACGCACGCGGGCGCCGCAGCCGTCTCGCTGTCGCACACGCCGGTCCGCGCCGGCTCACCGCGCAACCGGATGCGGCTCTTCCGGTCGGCCACCGGCGCGACAACCGAGCTCGAGATCATCGCCACCGGCACACCGACCGACGAACAGGTGAAGATCGATGGGACGTCCGGCGCGCTCACGTTCGGACCCACCGCGCTGACCGCGGCCGACACGATCACCGCGTCCTACGTCGTCGCGGCCACGAGCGCCCGCGACGTCAAGCTCGCCCACGGTGAGACGAAGGAGAGCTTCACCATCCTCGACGGCAACGATCTCGCTGCGCAGGTCAACGCGCCGGGCGGGTCGGACCTCGTGACCGCGACGGCCACTGCCGGCGCCGAGGGCAGGAAGCCTCCCGAGCAGGCGCCCGCGGCGATCTTCACCGGCGGCGCGAACGGAGAGACCGCCGCCGTCTACACCGACGGGCTGGAGGCGCTGCTCACCGAGGAGGCCCACATCATCGTGGCGGCCGGCCAGGATGCGACCGCGGCCGGCGCCGACCTCGCCGCGCACTGCGCGAGCGCCTCGACCGACTCGGTCAAGCTCGACCGCATCGCCGTCGTCGGCAGCGCGTTGGATCAGGGCACCGACGAGATCCAGGCCAGCGTCGACCTGCTGGGCAGCGACCGGCTGATCTTCGTCGCGCCGGGGCTCGTCACCCGCGACAACGCGGCTGTGCCGCCGGCCGACGTGACGCTGCCGGGGGCCTACGCCGCCGCTGCGGTCGGCGGGCTGCTCGCCGGCCTGCCCGCGCACGTGAGCCCGACGAACAAGGTCGTCGGCGGCGCCAGCCGGCTCGAGACGGTCTTCAACAGCGGCGAGCTGGCGCAGCTCGTGAGCGAGCGTGTGCTCGTCCTCACCGAGCGCCAGGGCGTTCGCGCCGTGAAGGGGATCACGACCGCCACGAACACGGCGTTCAGCCAGATCACGACGCGACGGATCGTCGACTATGCCAAGTACGGCGTGCGTTCGGCCGCGGAGCCCTACATCGGCCTGCTCAACAACGTCCGGGTGCGAGCCGCGATGCGCGCGACGATCAACAGCTTCCTCGCCCAGATGGTGCTCGACGAGATGCTCGTCAGCTACGACCTCGATGTCACCGCCACGCGCGACGAGGAGCGACAGGGCATCGCCCGCGTGACGATGACGCTGAGGCCGACGTTCAGCATCGACTACATCAAGGTGACAATGTTCCTCGAGTAAGGAGACGCGCCCATGGCGGGCACGAACGTGTACACCGGATCCAACGGCACGCTGACCCTCGCCAACGAGGACACGCCGGAGGGAGCCGACGCAAAGCTGATCACGGATCTCTACGAGATCCAGACGGTGGGCCGGGTGACCGGCATCCAGATCGCGGTCACCACCGATCTCGAGGCATTCCACGAGATCGGCCGGCGCCATCCGACGTCCCTGCACCCGGGGAACATCAACATCAGCGGCGCGGTCCAGCGCGCGTACATCAACGGCGCTCTGTTGTGCTTGCTGCTCGGACGCGGCGCGGCCCCGACTGCGGTCGCGGAGCCGTACGTCCAGCCGACCTTCAACATGACGGTGACGCTGGCGGACCCGGCCAGCCCCGGCACCTCGGGCGGGCTGGAGCTGCGGGGAGTGAAGTTCTCCGACTGGAGCTACGCGATGCCGGAGGAGGACTTCGTCATGGAGAACATGGCCTTCAAGGCGCTGACGGTCCGTGTCGTGGATCGCGCCGCGCCCGCGGGCGGCGGCGAGGGCGCGGCCGTCGTGCCGACGTTCCCCGACGGGGCGACGGTCTAGCCGGAGCCGACGATGACGTTGACCGCTGAGGAGCTGCTGGCCGGCGGCGCGCTGACCCATGAGGTCGGCGTGCCGGACGAGCTGCTGGACGGCGCCGGCACGGCGCTGTCCGACGTGCAGGTCGTGCTGCGCCCGCTGACGGTGCGCGACCTGCAGCGCATCGGCCGCGCCGCCCGCGACGACGACGAGCTGGCGGCCGGGCTGATGATCCAGCAGGGGCTCGTCTCGCCCGCGCTCGAGCACGAGCAGGTGTCCGCGCTGCCCGCCGGCATCGCGCGCTTCCTGCTCGAGCGGATCAACGCGGTCAGCGGGATCAGCACGCCGCGCGACGAGCTCGAGGAGCTCGTGCAGGCGCCGCTCGCGCGCGCCTGCTACGTGCTCGCGCGGGAGTTCGGATGGACGCCGGAAGAGGTCAGCGGCATGACGATCGGCCAGATCCTGCTCTATCTCGAGATGAGCCAGGGCGCGACGGAGCCGACGTGAGAGGTCGTCCCCCGCAGCTCCCGTGGCGGCGCCGGCCGGCGGCGCGGCCGCTCGCCGGCGCGCACGCCGCGCGCTCCGTGCGGCGATCGCTTACCCGCAAGGCGGGTCGCGCGGTCGGGCTGCGCCGCCTGACCGGCTGGCTGCGGCCGCTCACGGCTGCGCCGCCCTCGCTCGCCGAAGACGAGCCGCTAGGGATCCTGCCGGCGCTTTTCGAGGAGACCGCGCGGCCCAGCCACGAGGACGAGAGGCCCTCCGGCGTGGCGGCGCGCGCCGAGGTCGCCGAGCAGGCGCGGCGGTCCCGCCGGCGCGCCCGAGATCGCGCCGACACGCGGCGCCAGCGCCGGCGCCGCGCCCACGCGGCCACCGCCGGCGGCGCCGGCGGCGCCAGCGGTGCCAATGCGGCCGGCGGCGACGAAGGTACCGGTGGGGGTGCGGCTGGGGTCCGGCGTCGGGCCGGCGACCCGGCGTTGCCGTCCTCCCGCCGCCGCCCGCGCCCCGACCTTCCCCACGGCTCCGTGGTCGTACGGCGCGCGCTTCCGCCGCCGGCACCCGCTACGGTCGCCCGCCCGCGTGCCGCGTCGACGCAGGCGCCGGCTGCGCGGCGCCGTTTCTCACCGCCGGCCATGGCGGGCGTCAGCGGCACCCGGCGCACAGCGCAGCCCGTGCGGCCCCGCGTCCCCGAACCGACCGGCGCGGCGCTGACCGAGGCTCTCCTCGTGCGCGCGGAGCGACGGCTTGCGACCGCCTTTCGGTCGGCGGCCGCGGCGGACCGCGGCGACGCGCCGCCCGCCCCCGATGTCCTGCGCGCCGCATTGGCCGCGCAGTGGACGACCGTGGTCACCGGTCGCTGCGCACCGCCGGACCTGCTGCGCAGCCTCGTGTCCGATCAATCCAGCTCGGGCGCCGGCAGCGCGCCGACCGGCGCACGGCGCGGCCACGCCCCGGCCGCGTTCACACCGGGGCTCGGCGCGGATGTTGCGGGGCACCGGACGCCGCGCGCCCCTGACGCCGGCCGCGGAGCGTCGGCCCGCACGGAGCCGATCGGCCCGCTGTCGCCGCCGCTGGCGAGCGCGGCCGCCGAGACCCCGCGGGCGCCGCTGCGCGCCCTGGCCAGCGACGTTCCCGCGCGCGGGCTCGGCGCCGCGGCGGAGGCGGCGGCGCGGCTGCGGCTGCCCGCGGCGCAGGACAGCCAGCCGGGTGAGGACCTCGACGCGCTGGCAGCGAACGTCAAGCGGATCCTCGATCGGGAGGCGCGCCGCCATGGCATCGATGTCTGAGGAGCCGGCATGCGCCCGATGATCGACGACCTCGAGCTGCCGCAGGTGCAGGAGATCGAGACGAGCGACCTGCGGCGGCTGGCCGAGCACCGGGCGCCCAGCCAGGACGGCAGCATCCTGCAGGATCTCGGTCGCCGCGCCACGCAGATCCGCCTCTACGGCGTGGCCAGCGGGCCCACCTCGCTGGAGTTCGTCGGCAAGCTCGACGGCAAGTTCCGCGACGGCGCGCCGGTGCCGTTCGTCGCCGACGTCGTCACCGACGCCGACATCGACCAGGTGATCATCGACGACCTGCGCTTCGAGGAGCTCGCGGGCAAGCCGGGACGCCACGCGTACCTGCTCACGCTGCGCGAGCACCAGGAGCCGATCGCCCCAGCGGTCACGCCGGGGCTGGATGCCGACATCCTCGCCGACGCCGCCGGGCTCGTCGGCGACCTCGTCGACGCCTTGGCCGCGCTGCCCGGGCTGGCGACCGGCCTCGAGCACTTCCCAGCCTCGCTCGGCAACCTGCTCGCACGGCTGCGCGAGTTCGGAAGCCTCGTCCAAGACACGCAGCCTTGACGGAGGTGAGCAGGGGCCATGGCCGATACCAACCTGTACGAGGATCTCAAGAGCGCGCTGCAGGAGCTCAAGGACTTCCTGCAGACGAACATCACGACGATCAAACCCGCGGTGCAGGCGCTGGCCGAAATCGTGCCGCAGGTCGTCACGCTGATCGACGAGCTGATCGGCCTGCTCGGCCAGCTCAAGACGGAGATCGAGAACCTCGACGTGGCGGGCATCCCCGGTCTCGCCGAGGTGTCGCAGTTCACCGGCAGCGTGACCACCTTCCTCGAGACGGCGAAGTCGCTGCTGCCCGACCAGCAGGCCACGATCGACGAGGTCCTCGCCGCGGCGAACGTCGTCACCGGCCTCCCGTCGCTCGACCAGGTCAAGACCGAGATCCTCGCGCTGATCGACGCGATCGTCGGCAACCTCAACCAGCTCAAGCCGGGCGGCTGAGCCGCGGCTGAACGGGCGACGATGACCACCCTCCGACCAATGCTCGGAACCCTCGAGCTGCAGCAGGCGCAGCAGATCGAGGTCGACGGGGACGGCGTCTTCGCCACCCACGAGGTCCCCTCGCTCGAGGGCGACTTCGACCAGGCGCTGGGGCGGCGCGGCGCCGGCGTCACGCTGTCGGGCGTCGCCACCGGCGACGGGGTGCAGGACCACATCAAGGCACTGCGCGACCAGTTCCGCGCGGGCCAGCCGGTGCCGTTCGCGGCCGACATCGCGACGGCGACGAAGCTCGACGAGGTGCTCATCGAGGAGATGGGCGTACGCGAGCTCGCCGGACGGCCGCAGCGCTTGGAGTACGCGTTCGCCCTGCGCGAGTTCACGCCGGCGCCGCAGCCGCAGACGGTCCCTCCCCCGCCCCCTCCGCCGGTGCCCCCGCCGCCGCCTGTGGGCACGGCGGTCCTGGAGATCGAGGTGATCGTCGAGGGTGAGCCCGACTTCGACTTCTCCACGGTGACGTCACGGTCGAGGGCACCCAGGCCGATGGCACGGCGGTCACCGCGACACCGGCGACGCGCACGACCGGCAACGTCTGGCGCAAGGAGGATCTCGCGCCGGGCGATTACACCGCGCGAGCGGTCGTCACCGCGCCGGAGGCGATGTCCGGCGCGGCGACCGCCGCCCTGCGTTCCGGCGAGACGAAGCGCGTGCAGGTCGCGTTGCGCCGCGGCGTGCTGATCGCGACGGCGTTCGTCGTGCACTTCCGCTTCGACAAGTCCTTCGTCGAGCCGTGCATGCGCGGCGTGCTGCGGGAGGTTCTGCGCCACGCGGCGGAGCACGCCGACCAGAAGCTCGTGATCGTCGGACACACCGACAGGTCCGGCTCGGAGGCCTACAACCAGTCGCTCTCCGAGCGGCGCGCGCGCAGCGTGTTCGCGTACCTGACGGCGGGACGGGACGCCGCTGCCGCGCAGGCCGAGTGGGGCGAGCTGCGACGGGCGGCGGCGGGCGCGCTGCCGACGGTCCGCGACACCTGGGCGCGCACCAGTACCAGTACATGCTGCAGGATCTGGGCTTCTACGCGGGCAATGTCGACGGCGATCACGGCAACCAGACCGACGGCGCGGTGTCGGCCTTCCGAACTGCCAAGGGCCTGCCCGCCGGCACCACCGTCGACGACGCCGTCTGGGACGCGCTGATCGCCGACTATCTCGCGGTCGACGCGGCCGCGATGACGCTCACCGAGGACCGGCTGCTGCCCAACGCCAGGGACGCCTGCAACGGCGGTCCGTTGAAGTGGATCGGCTGCGGCGAGGAAGCGCCGCTTCCGCTGCCCCAGCCGACCCGCGGCGAGGCCTTCCGGCCCTACCGCCGCGTCGAGCTGCTGTTCGTCTCCACCGATCGGATCCCGTGCGCGCCGCCCCGACCCGTCACGTTCGATCTCCCGGCGCCGGGGGCGGGCGGATCGAGCTGGTGCCTCGGGCCGGCGACCGGCGGCGCGCGCTGCTGCTTCGCCACACGCGCGTGCGGTGCCGCCAGTGCCGGCGCCGGCCAGTGGTGCATCGTGCCGGCCGATCCGGCCACCGTGAGGATCTCGGGCGCGTTCACCTTCGAGGACGGGTCGCCGGCGCCGGACATCCGCTTCGTGCTGATCGCGCCCGATGGCGAATACCTGGCGCGCGAGCGGGAGAGCCAGCCGGATCGCGGTGACGGCGTCGTCGCGCGCGCGGACGCGCAGGGATGCTTCAGCTTCACGCAGGACAAGACGGTCGGCGTCGTCACGATCGAGGTGCGCGAGCCGTTCGCGGCGCGCCTGGCGCCGCCGTCGCTCTCGGCGGCCAAGGGCAACGTCGTATGCGCGCGCGTCACCGCGGGCGGCGGCCCGATCAACGTCGTGCTCGTGGCGGTCGGCCCCAACGCGCCGCTCGTCACGCCGCGGATCACGACGGCGGCGCCGGTCGTTCTCGTGCGCAAGCCGCACACGAACCCCGCCCGGGTAGCGGTGACGCTGAACGTCGGCCGGCCGTTCACGGGGACCGGCCGGCTGACGAACTCCAACCGCGCCGCGGTCCGGCTGTTCAATGCCGCGACCGGTGGTACGGAGATCCAGTTCAACGGCACCGACGACCTCTTCACCGGCCAGCAGCTCATGACGGGCGTCCAGCTCTTCGCGGAGGCCGCGGCACCGAGCGCGGCGCCCAACGACATCGTCTTGACCCTCACGCTCACCGGCGGCGCGACCCCGACGGGCCCACCGGGGACGGCGACGATGACATCGGTCGAGCTCACGCTGGACGTCTGCGGCGCGCGCATCGCCTCCGGCGTCGATCCTCCGGCGCTCCCGACGGCCGTCAAGGTCACGCCGGGCCGTCAGCTTCAGGTGGCGGACACGAGCAACGTCCATCCGCGCGCGCTGCTCATCGTGCGCGCGCCGAACCCCCTCATTCCGGGGACGCTCGACTTCGCCGGCTGGACGCCGCGTGCGCGCGTTCACCGCCGAGCTCCCGCTCGCCGGCCAGGCGAGCCTGCCAAGCCCGCATCCGGTCGCGATCGCAACCATCCCGCTCGCCGGCTCCCGTTCCTTCGCCGAGGGCGCGGCGGTCGGAGCCGTGCCTCCAGCGAGCGGATTCCAGCTCGGGCTGCAGGGAGTCGAGCCCGACGGCGACCGCGTCGGCGTGACGACCTTCGCTATGGCGCTCACGAACAACACGGCGCCGTTCGACACGGTCGTAGCCCGCGTGCAGATCGAGGGGATCCTCAACAGCGCCCGGACCAGCTATGACCTGACCGACCTGTACGGCACGCAGCGCGCGTCGCTCTTCAGGATCAGGGTGGACGCTCCGGGCGTGGCGGGCCCCATGGTGGCGGTCAGAGTCATCAGTCGCCGCGCGGATGGCACTGACGTCGAGACACGGAACCTCACGCTGAACCGCACCGCAGGCGATCGCTTCGTCAGCCCGCTACCGATCCTGGCCATTCCCGCGGCTCAGGCGCGCGCCACCGTCGTCTTCAGGGTTCCGCAGGAGCTCGAGATCATTCGATGCTCGGCCGGTGGGCGGCTTCGCGTCGAGGTCGGCGCGCCGCTGGCGGCGGGTACGGGCGCGATCGAGGGACGGGTGCGCGGACGCGTCGTCTCCCTGAACGTCGCCGTCCTCAGCACGTCGGGGGCCAACGATCAAGAGGTGCGCGACGCAATCGCAGGCGCGAACGCGATCTGGGCGCAGGCCGGAATCGAGCTGCGCCTGCCGGGGACGATCGCGCACCCGGTTGATCCCGGCGGCCTCGACGTCATCGAGGTGTTGCCGGCAAACTTCCGCAACAACCTCGGAACGGAGCGGCAGACCCTCTTCGCGCTGAACCCGGGCGCCGGCATCGACGTCTACTACGTCAACAACATCACCGGCGAGAACGGCGAGGGCTGGGGGGCGAACGACCTGAACCCGCCCATGGCAGCGTTCCACGGCAACCTCGCGATCAGGCACGGGCTCGTCGCACTCAACACGCTGGCCCACGAGCTGGGCCACATCCTCATCGATCTGCCCCGGTCGGTGAACGGGGGCGGCGACGATCACCGCCTCTTCACCCTCAACGCAAACGGAACGTTCGTCAACGGCGCGGCCGCTCCCGCCGCGAACATGATGCATGGGTCTGGCATCGCTGGGCGCAACGAGCTGACGGGCGACCAGTGTCGACGGGCGATCGCCAATGCGTTCGTCACCTTCGTGGAGTGAGGGACCGCATGCCAGACACGACCGCGGAAATGAAGCAACGGCTCGAGAGCCTTCTCCTCGTCGAGGACGTGTGGCCGCGTACGCGCGTCGAGATCGCGGCGCTCGGGCCCGACATCGTGGCCCCGCTCGCCCAGCTCATACGCGAGCGGCCGCACGACACCAAGTTCATCGAGCGGGCTGTGCTCGCCCTCGGCACGGTCGGCGCAGCGCCGGCAGCCGAGCTCCTCGAGTCGCTGCTCGATGATCCGGAGCCGATGATCAGGATCGGCGCGGTCACCGCCCTGCGTGACAACGGCGACGTCCACAACGCGCAAGCCGTCGAGGCGCTGCTCGCCGATCCCGAGCCCGCCGTCCGCAAAGAGGCGGTAAAGACGCTGGCGCAGCTCGGCGGAGCGGACAGCGTCAAGGCGCTGCAGGGTCTCGCCCAGGCGGACAGCGAAGCGTTCCTGCGCGAGCACGCCGGACACGCCGCCGCGCGGGCACAGCGCCGGCTGGCGGGCTCGGAGCAGGACGCATGACCACCGCCCTCCTGCGCCCCGCGTACGCGCTCACCATCGGTCGCCAGCGGGTCGACACGACGACCGAGCCGCGGGCGAGCACGATCGTGTCGCTGACCGTCGCGCTGGACCTCGACGTGCCGGCCGACACCGCGACCCTGGAGCTCGGGCGCATCGGCGAGCTCGACCCGGCGCTCGACGACACGGCGGCGATCGAGCTGGGCTACGTCGACGACCCCGCGCTGACGACCGTGCTGAGCGGGACGGTCGGGCTCGTCGATCCCGGGCTCGTGACGAGCACGGTCGTCATCTACAGCGGCGCCGCCGCGCTGCTGCGCAGCGTCGCCAACGAGACGTTCGAGAACAAGAGCGCGGGCGACATCGTGCGCGATCTCGCGGGCGGCGCCGGCGTGGGCACCGGCACCGTGGAGACCGGCAGCCGGTTCCCGGCGTACGTCGTCGACGGCCGCCGCGGCGCGTTCGAGCACGTGCTCGACCTCGCGCAGCTGTGCGGGCTCGACGCGTACGTCGACAGCGACGGCGACATCGTCATGGAGCGCTTCACCGGCGGCCACGCGGTGCACGTGCTCGAGCACGCCAAGCACATCCTCGAGCTCGATCTGCGCCGCACGCCGGCGGCCGTCAGCGCCGTCGAGGCCTGGGGGGAGAGCCCAGCACGTCACGCGGCACGAACGCCTGGGCGTGGCTGACGAAGGACTTCGACAGCCTGCACGGCAGCGCCGGGTCGGGCACGCCGCTGCTCGTCCTCGAGCGAGCCGCGCTGCGCAGCGCCGACGCGGCCAGGGTCGCCGCCGAGGGCGCGCTGGCGACGGCGCAGCGCCGTGCCGTGCGCGGGCGGGTCCTGACGATCGGCCGGCCGCAGATCAAGCTCGGCGACGCCATCCGGCTGCGCGGCGTCCCCGACGCGGCGGCCAACGCCAGCTTCCAGGTGCGGTCGGTGACGCACCGGATCCGCAAGCGTCAGGGCTTCACGACCGAGATCGGGTTCCGGGCGGCCGGCACGACCCCGGCGGGCGCGGGGGCGATCGCATGACGACGACGATCGTCGGGACCATCCAGGAGATCGTCCGCGACGAGATGCGTCGCGTCTACCAGCCGGCGCTGGGCGTGGTGGAGGCCGTCTTCCCCCATGGCGGCGCGGGCGACGACGATAACTACGGATGCGACGTGCGGCTGAAGAACGGCCATCTGCTCCTGCGCCGCGTTCCGATCGCCACCGGCCACGTCGGCACGGCGGTCATCCCGCACGTCGGCGACCTCGTCGTCGTCGTCTTCGAGGGCGGCGACGTCAACCAGCCGATCATCATCGGCCGGCTCTACGACGACGTCGACCGCCCGCCGCTCAACCACGTCGGCGAGGGGATCTTCCGGATGCCGCTCGCCGAGGCCGACGACAAGACGATCAAGGCCGCGGTACGCAACATCCAGTCCAACAGCCCGCCGCGGGAGATCCTCGTCGAGATGCCGCCGAAGATCGTCGTGCGCATCACCGATGGCACGGTCCGGGCGACGGCCGGCAAGATCGAGATGACGCTCGACCAGCCCGACGGCAGCGGTGGCACCGTGAAGGTCGTCGCCGGGCGCACCACGATCACGATGAACCAGGACGGCGACGTCACCGTCGTCGCCGCGCAGAGCATGAAGCTCGACGCCACCGGCGACCTCTCGCTGCACGGACGCAGCATCGAGATCAAGGCCGACATGGGCGTGTCGATCCAGGGCGGCACAACCGCGAAGCTGGCGGGCGGGACGACCGCCCAGCTGCAGGGCGGGGCCGCCTGCACCGTGCAGGGCGCCACGCTGTCCCTCAAGGGCATCGCCTCGTTCTCGCCCTAGGAGAAGCGTATGCCCGGACCTCCCGTCACCATCGGCTGCAGCGTCATCCTCACCCCCGGGGCCTCGGGGCCGCCGGATACCGGCACGATCATCGGGATCATCCCGCCTGTCGTGACGGCCGGCGGGATGCCGCTCGCCACGGCCGGCTCGATCTGCCTGATGATCAACACGGTCTGGGGCTTCCCGTACCCGACCGTGATCGGGCCGCTGGGCTCCGCGGGCGTGAGCGTCACGGGCCGCGCGCTGGTCCGCGTCGGCGACTCGATCCCCAGCCCGCCCGGGGTGCTCACCGTGCTGGGGCCGCCCGCGGCGCCGTTCGTCAGCGACGGGTGCGCCCCATGACCGTGCCCGAGTCCCACCTCGGCGCGGACCTGCGGCTCCTGGCGAACCTCGAGCGTCAGGCGATGAACGACCGCGGCAGCGACCTGCTCGTCGAGGACGACGAGCCCTGCGACCTGATCGTCGTCGGCGGCCGCGACAACCTCGCGCAGGCGCTGCTGCTGCGCTTCCTCACCCCCTTGGGGGAGCTGACCCTGCTCGGCCATCCCGACTACGGCACGAAGTTGTACGACCTCATCGGGGAGCTCAACAACGTCACCAACCGAAACCGCGCGCGGATGTTCGTCCTGCAGGCGCTCGCCGCCGAGCCCCGTGTCGCCGAGGTACTCGACCTCCAGGTCCTGCAGGGCGGCGACCGCGTGACCGTGCTGATCTCGATGACCCTGCGCGTCATCGGCAGCGACACGCCGTTGAACCTCGTCTTGCCGTTCTCGTTCGAGGGAGGTGCGACACCGTGAACGCCGACAGCGCTGCGCTCATCAAGCGTCCATATCTGGAGATCGTCGACGATCTCCTCACCGCGATCGTCGGTGGGGTCGTCAACGAGAAGATCCTCTTCGACGTCAAGCTCGACATCTACCGCCTCTCGCGTGAGGCCACCGCGCTGCGCTCGGTGACCGGGACGGTGCAAGGGCAGCCGTCGGCGTTTCAGCAGACCGTCGACTACGACTTCGTCGCCCCCGGCGCCGTGGCGTGGTCGCCGGCCGGGCGGCGGCCCGACGACAACACGTCGTTCTTCGTCGACTACCTCGTGCCCGGCAGCGCGTCGCCGCTGACCGACGTCAACGTGGGCAGCGTCACGCGAACCCTGGCGGAGGCGATCGGCCGCGAGATCGCGACGGTCTACGAGCAGGTCAACGCGGCCTACCGGTCGGGCTTCGTCGACACCGCCGAGGGAACGTCGCTCGACCTCGTCGTCTCGATCCTCGGCATCGAGCGCAAGACGAAGGACTTCGCGCAGGGACTCGTCACGTTCATGCGCGACGAGACCTCGACCGCCGCGGTCACGATCGTCGCCGGAACCCTGCTCGTGGCCGGAACCCCGGAGCGCCCGCAGTTCGAGACGACGGAGACGCGCACGCTGCTGGCGGGCGCCGCGCGCATCGACGTCCCGGTGCGCGCGACGCAGGATTTCAAGGGCGACGTGGGCCTCGTGGGCGCCGGGAGCATCTCCGCCATGGCCGTGCTGCTGGCGGGCATCGCGCACGTCAGCAACGTCGATGCCACGAGCCTCGGCGGCGAGGACGAGTCCGATGAGCAGCTGCGGATCCGCGCCAAGGCAGCTCTGCGTGCGTTGAGCAAGGGGACGCAGGCCGCCCTCGAGCAGGCCGTGCGCGAGGAGCGCGGCCCGCGGGTCCTGGAGACGTGGGATCCGAACGCGCCGCCGCCGCGCACGACCGACCCGGGGCGCGTTGCGCTGCTGGTCGAGGCCGAGCCGAAGGCGTTCCCAGGCGTGCTCAACGCCGTCCACGGAGTGCGGGCCGCGGGCGTCGACCTGACGCTCGTGGCGCGCTACGTCCATGTGACGGTGCGGGTGCGCGGAACGGTGGCGGCGAACGTGCCGCCGGTGGGCCAGGCGAAGGTCGCCGCCGACGTCGCCGCTGCCCTGCGCGCCTACCTCGACGGGCTGGGCAGCCGGGAGCCGGCCACGGGCGCCGAGCTGATGAAGGCGCTGCGCGCGGTCGACGGCTTCGGCGACCCGCAGATCGTCGACGTGATCCCGCAGCGCAGCGACGTCACCCGCCCGGCGCTCGACACGCTCGTCGACGGGCTCGCCGCGGCGCTCACGCCGCCGCCCGCCGACGAGACCGCGCTGCGGGCGACGCTGCGCGCCGTGCTCGCGAGCGCCGGCGTCGAGCCGCCCACCGCGGCGCGGATCACCGACCGCGACCTCGTCGTCGGCCCGGCGGGCGGGCGCGCCAGCGACGCGGAGATCGACGCCGGCACCTTCGTGGTCGTCGTCCCGCCCGACGAGCAGACGTGGTGGATCGTCCCCGACATCGGCGAGCACGACATCATCGTGCTGAAGGCCGCGGAGGCCTGAGGTGCCGACGAAGACCGATCGCATCCTGGGCTACCTGCCGAGCACGTTCCGCGGCCAGCCGCGGCCAAGCGCCCTGTTTGCCGTGACCGACGCGTTCGGCGGCGAGCTGCAGGGCGCCGAGAACGGGCTCGCCGCGGTCATGCAGGCGCACTGGGTCGACCACGCGGACCGCTTCGAGGAGCTGCTCGCCGACCTGCCGCTGCTCGCCGCGCTGTACGGCCTCGGTCCGCGCGACGAGGAGAGCGTCGAGGAGTTCCGCGAGCACCTCAAGCGCTACATCCGCACGTTCATCGAGGGCACCGTGACCGTGCAGGGCATCCTGCGGATCACCGCCGCGGCGCTCGGGCTGCGGATCGCCGACCGGCCGGACGAGCTCGACGTCTGGTGGTCGCGCCAGGACGAGCTGCTCACCATCCGGTGCCGGCGGCTCGACGACGCTGCGACGATCGTCTTCGGCGGCCCGTCGCTGCGGGCGGCCGGAGCCGATGCCCGCGCGGCCGCTGTCACGGGCACGCTGGGGCTGTCGGCCGGGGTCGACGTGCGCAGTGCATCCAAGCTCGCGGTCGCGATCGACGGCGGCGATCCGGCGACCGTCGACCTCATGACGCTGCCGGACCCCGCGTCCGCGACGACCGAGCAGGTCGCGGCGGCGATCGCGGCGGCCGTGCCCGGCCTCGTCGCCGCCGGCGCGGGCGGGCGCCTGCGGCTGGCCTCCGCGACGGTCGGTGCCGCCAGCGGACTGTCGCTGCCGGCGATCGACGACGACGCCGTGCCGCTCCTGCTCGGCCTACCGGCGCGCCGCGCGCAGGGACGCGATCCGCGCCCCGCGGAGATCGTCGGTCAGGCCGATCTGGCGGCCGGCGCGGACCTCGATCCGCCGCGCTACGTCCGCATCCGAGTCGACGGGGCGCAGGAGGCCGAGATCGACCTGCGCGGCGACGGGCCGGCCCACGCCTCGCTCGTCGAGCTGCGCGACCGCATCAACGCGGCGCTCGGTCTCGACGTCGCGCGCGCCGAGGGCTCGGCGCTCGCGCTGCGCTCGCCGACGGCGGGCGTGGCCGGCACGCTCGAGCTGCTCGCGCCCGCGGCCCAGGACGCCACCGCGCTCGTGTTCGGCCGTGCGCCTCGCTTCGACGCCGGCGACGACGCCGCTCGGGCGCGGATCGCCGGGCCGGACGTCAGCGCGGGGCTCGACCTGCACGAGGCGTCACGGCTGGCCGTGGTGGTCGACGGCGACGAGGCGATCGTCGACTGCGCCGGCGCGGATCCCGCGGCGACACGCCCCGGAGAGGTGGTCGAGAAGCTCAACGACGCGCTCGGCTCCGTCGCCGGCTACGACGGCCGCTCGATCTCGATCTTCTCCGCGCAGACCGGTCCCGCGGCCAGCGTCGAGATCTCAGAGCTCGAGGAGGGCGACGCGTCGCAGCAGATCCTCGGCCTGGCCCCGCGCTCGTTCGCGGGCACCGACGAGGTGACGGCGCGGATCGAGGGGACGGCCGCGCCGGTCGATCTGCGAGCCGAGCACGTCGTACGCGTGCGCGTGGACGGGCAGGAGCGCGAGGCCGACCTGCGCGACGGCGCGACGCACGCCGGCGCGGTCACGCCGGCGGAGCTCGCGCAGGCACTGCAGCAAGCCTTCGGCGCCCCGGTCGCGACGATCGGCGACGGCGGGCGCCTCGTCCTCCTCTCCCCGACGGCCGGGGCCGCCGGCAGCGTCGGCGTCGCGCCGATCGACGAACGGGTGCAGCGCCGCTTCGTGTCGCGCGCGGTCGTGCGCGGCGAGGCCGCCGAGACGTTGCTCGGCGTGCTCGCCGCGGACGCCACCGGCGAACCCGAGACGTCCGCGGCCATCGAGGGGGAGGTCGATCTCCGGCACGTCGTCGATCTCACCGGCAGCCGCTGGCTGCGGATCGGCGTCGACGGCGGCGACCCGCAGGACGTCGACGTGGCGGGGCCGCGCCCGCGCGCGACCTCGCTCGACGAGATCGTCGCTGCGATCGACGGCGCCCTCGGCCAGCCCGTCGCACAAGCCGTCGCGGGGCGGCTGCGGCTCGTCTCGCCGACGCCGGGCCCGGCCGGCAGCCTCGCGCTCGGCCCGCCGGCGCCGGAGGACGCGCTGCAGGTCGTCGGCCTGACCCCCGGTACCGTCCGCGGGCGCGACGGCGTCGACGTGAGCTTCCTCAGCACCGTCGCGCTCGACGCCGGCGTCGACCTCAGCGGCGGCGGCTTCGTCCGGCTGCGAATCGACGGCGCCGAACACGAGGTCGACTGCGCGGGAGCCACCCCCGGCAGCACGTCGATCGCCGAGATCGTCGTCGCGCTGAACCTCGCGTTCGCACAGCGGGTCGCCACGACCGAGGGTCCGCGCATCCGCCTGCGCACCTTCGCCCACGGCAGCGCAAGCGAGCTCGAGTTCCTTGCGCCCGCCGCCGCGCCCGACGCCACGGCGACGATCTTCGGCATCGCGTCGCCGCGGTCCTACCGCGGCAGCGACGCCGCGCCGGCGCGGGTCGTCGGCACCGAGAACCTCGCCACGGGGCTCCCGCTCGGCTCGCGCCGGTACCTGCGGGTCGTCCTCGATGCCGGCCCGGCCAAGCGCGTCGACCTCGCGGCCGGCGCCGCCGATCCCCTCGAGCCGTCGCTCGACGAGGCCGTCGCGGCGCTCGACGCGGCGCTCGGAACGGGGATCGCGTCGCACGACGGCGGGCACCTGGCCCTGGTCTCGCCGACTGCGGGCGTGGGCGGGCGCATCATGCTCGAGCCCTACACGTCGCTCGACGCCCGCGACGCCGTGCTGGGCGACGTCGCGGTGCAGGCGTCGGGGCGCGCGAGCGGCCCCGCCACGATCACCGGCACCATCGATCTGCTGGGACCGGTCGACCTCAGCGACCGCGGCCAGCTCGTCCTCGCGCTCGACGGCGAACCGCCGATCGAGATCGATGTCGCCGGGGCCACGCCGCGACTCACGTTCCTCGACGAGGTCGTCAGCGCCGTCAACGCGGCGGTCCCCGGGCTCGCCGATGCGACCGCCGACGACCGCCTGCGGCTGCGGTGGCCGGGCTCGCGTCTGGCCGTCCTGCCGGCCCGCGTCCTCGAGGTCGTCGAGTATCCGCCCGAGACGCGGACCGAGGCCGCCGTCCGTCTGAGCCACGGCGGACGGTGGACGATCGACGACGACGGCGCCGCCGAGGCCTCTGCCGAGATCGAGCTGCTGGCGCTGCGGGGCATCGCGGCGCCCGCCGTGGTCGACGGCGCGCTCGGCAAGCGCGTGCGGATCCGCACCGCCGTCGAGGCAGGTGGACGGCTGCGCCTGCGCGCCGGCCCGGCGGGCGGCATCGAGGCGTCGGTGATCGTGCCGGGCCGGCCGCCGGCGGCGATCGCCGCCGCGGACGTCCTCGTCGAGCCGCCGGGAGCGGACAAGGATCCGGCGCAAGCGCTGCGGATCGTGCGCGGGCGCTCGGCCTGGACCTACCTGGAGTGCCTCGGCACGCGCTTTGACCGGGCGCACTTCGATGTCGACCACTTCAGCGGCGGCGCCTGCGCCGAGGTCGGCGTCTTCGACGCCAGCCAGTGGGGGACGGTCGCCGGCGCGCCGGTGCACGCGGTGTTCGGCGACGCGACGGCCGCGCCCGAGCCGAGCGTCGACGTCACGGTGCGCTGGATGCGCCATGCGCCCGGGCGCTTGGACGTCAACCTCCCCGCCGACCTCGGCGCGCGCTTCGGGGGTCGCTTCAACGAGGGGCGGTTCGGCTCCGGCGCCGAACAGCTCGAGCACTACCCCGGCGCCGTCACCGAGCCCACGGGCGATCCGCGGGACATCGCGACGCTCGTCTCGGCCGGCTCGCTGCTCCTCGGGGAGCACGTCGAGACGGTCCCGCTCGGCTGGTCGGCGCTGACGCTGCCGTTCCGGCGGCCCCAGCGGCTGACGATGGGCATTGCCGGCCAACCCGCCGCCCTCTACCTCCGCGAAGCGGGCGTTGCGGGCTTCGTCCGGCTCGCCGCGCGCAGCGCCGGCCCGGAGGGCGCCGAGATCGAAGTGACCGCGCGGCCGGCCGGCCCGGCGTCGTTCGACGTCGAGGTCAGCTTCGCGGCGGCGTGCTTCGAGCGCGCCCGCGAGGTCGTCGCCGGACGACCGCTGAGCGCGTCCGGCGACGACCACCTCGTCCCGGGCCCGATCGGGGTTCTCGAGGCCAAGGCGGCAGGCATCCAAGCAGCGATCCGGCGCGAGCGGACGTGGTCCGCCGGACCGCACGACCACCACGTATGAGAGGACAACGACATGGCGACGTACGACCCCTACATCCCGGCCAACCCGGGTGAGCTGATCACCGCGCAGGCCTGGAACGAGGTTCAGGTCGATGTCAAGGAGGACATCGCCGACCAGATCGAGGAGGCGAAGCAAGACCTCCGGCACACCGGCGTCGACATCGCCAAGGACGCGGGCGAGTTCGCCGGCAAGAACCCGGATGAGTGGAAGGCGGAGCTCGACGAGCGCTACTCGGCGAAGCTCCACGACCACCAGGGCATCACGGTCTGGCGGCGCTACATCAAGCGCTTCACGCGCGAGGTCGGCGAGGCGCTGCTCGTCCATGAGCTCGGCCGCTTCCCGATCGTCGACACCTACGTGCTGGATCCGGTCACGACGTCGGATGACGCCGAGTTTCGCCTCTGCAAGATCCTCTTCTTCGCCGGTCACGCGGACGCCGACGACCTCGGCCTGCGCGTGCGGGTCTACCGGGATCGGGCGCTGCGCGGCATCGTGTTCGAGAAGCTCGCGGCCGAGATCGGGCTGGAGTACACGGACTCGTCATCGATCGCCGACGTCGTGGATGACTTCTGGACGCAGTTCATGCTCGATCCCAACGACGAGATCGAGCACTGCCAGACGCCGTGGGTGCAGTCGTGCTGCGAGCGCAACCGGACCGTCGGCGACCTGAAGAAGGCCGGTGACTGGGACGACCTCTACATCGCGCTCAATCCCCGCAAGACTGCGGTGGGAGCAGCGCTCACCACGGGCAAGGCCAACGCGCTCGAGCTCCCCACGAGCCGTGTCGAGGTCGCGCACGTCAACTACGACACGCTGCACGTCAAGACCAACTGGGCCGAGACCAAGGGCGGCGGCGACGGCGAGGACGAGCCCCCGCTCGACCTGATGATGCTGCTGCGCATCTGAGGCTGGTCGGGGAGCGGCGGCATGCGGTTGAGCGCGACCTACCGGGGTGCCGACGACCCGTTCGAGGGCGATCGGGTCGTCGAGCTGCGCGCGCTGCCGGCCGGCGCGGTCATCCAGCGCGCCACGCTGACCGTGACCCCGGCGAACGCCACGCCGGCGGCGCCCAGGGCGCCGTTCGAAGAGCACTTCGTCTTCGGGGCGGCGCGCGCCGGCGAGCTCGCGGCGGCCGGCTGGGGCGTGACCGCCACGCCCGCGGCCGCGTCGGTCGAGATTGCCCTGCACGCGCGTCGGACGCTGGCCGCGGTGGCCGGTACGCGCATCGGCGGGTCGACGCTGACCGTGGACGTGGGGGGCCTGTACGTCGAGCTCAACGACAACGGCGCCGTCCGAGCGCCGGGCGACGACGCCTTCTCGATGACGGCGGACGGTGCGCTGCCGGGCGTCACGGTTCCGGGGTTCCGGCTCACCGCGGGAGCGGCCGGCCAGCCCGGGGTCGACACGGTCGTCGTGCGCTCCGCACCCGCCAACGTGACCACCCGCCTGGGCACGATGGGCCCGTTTTGGGCGCACACCGGTGAACTCGCCGCGCCGCAGACGACGCCGGATTTCGCCGAGACGCTCACCACGTTCCTGCTCGGGGCCGAGGTGCGCGACGGCAGCTACGTGATCCCCTTCGCCGTACACGCCGACGGGGTCGCCCGACTGGACCTGGAGATCGAGCTGGAGTACCTGCTTGCGGCCTCGCCCCTGCCCGCCGGCCTACCGGAGGCGGTGCTGCCGTTCGATCTCAGCACGTTCGCCCGCTCGGGCAGCGCGGAGCTGTCCGTGCGACTGCCGGCGGGCGCGCAGGTGGTCCCGGGGGCGACCCGCGCGCGCATCCAGGGGGCCTTCGAGGCGACGCGGATCGCGGCGGCCGCCGACCCGGAGATCATGCCGCCGCCCGCGCAGACGACCGTCACGGTCGATCGCGCGGCCGCGCAGGCGCTCGCGCCGCAGGCAGAGGATGTCCTGGCCAGCGGCTTCGATCTCTGCCTCGCGCCGCTGGAGCCCTCGGCCCGGCTGACCCTGACGCTGCTCGCCGACGGCGACGGCAAGCCGTTCGGTCCGCCGCTGCTGCGCGCACCGCTGGAGATCGCGCTGTCGCGCGAGCGCAGCCGCGCCGCCGCGTGGATCACGGTGGCACTCGACGAGCCGTTTCATCTCGAGCACGGCCGGCGCTACTGGCTCGTGCTGCAGGCCCTGGACGGCGAGGCGTCGTGGGGCGCGGTGGCGGCGAGCTCGACCGCCCTGCCGTCGCAGGCCTCCGACGACGGAGGCTTCTCGTGGTCGGTCGCGACCGACGCGCAGCTCGCGGGTCCGTTGACGGCACTGCATCGGCTGCGCATCACGCCGGACCGCTTCACGATGCCGGTCGCCATCGACGTCGGCGGCGAGCGGCTCACCCTCGAGGAGTTCGAGCCGCTGCAGCGCATCGACTTCACCATCGACGGTCCGAAGCTGGCCGGGGCGCTCACCGCGGCGGTCGCCTCCGCCGGCGCGAACAATTGCCCGCCTGGCGAGCATCTCGCCAACCCCGGCCTCGACGACTGGATCGGCGTGGGCGACGAGCTGCGGCACGGCGAGGCGTTGACGCTTGCTGGAGACCCGCGCGCGCTCGCGCGCGCACCCGACGGCCGGCGGGCATACGTCGCCAGCGTCCGTTCGACCGGCGAGTCAGAAGGCGTGCTGCTCGAGACCGTATCGCTGGGCTGCGGTACGGCGAGCGAGCCGGTCGAGCTCGACGGCGAGGACCCGCTGTTCATCGCGCTGGATCGCAGCGGCACGCGAGCGTACGTGCTGATCGACGCGGACGGTCCGCACCATCTGGCGATCGTCGACCTCGACGCCGGTGCGCCCGTGGGCGAGGCGATCTCCGTACGTGCCGTGCGCGCGATCGCCGTCGCACCGGACGGCGAGCGGTTGCTGCTGCTCGAGCAGGACGAGATCAACAGCGGCGGTGCGAGCACACCCGCCGTCACGATCGACGCCGTGGACACGCGCGCGCTCGAGCGAGCGGCGATCGACGAGGTCCCACCGGGACGCACCCAGGTTGCGAGGGTGGTGCTGAATGCCGGCGAGGTGGTCGCGCCCGAGCTCCCGGCGGCCTTTGCCGTGGCCGCGAGCGGTGACGGCACGCTGCTGGCGTTCGCGGTGCAGACGGACGCGGGTGCGCCGTCACCCGGACGCTTGGTGCTCGTCAGCGAGGAGCAACCGCAGGCGGCCGATTCCGTGCCGCTCGGCGCGAGTCCGCGAGCGCTGGCCGTGAGCCACGACGGGCGGCGCATCGTCGTAGCATGCGCCGCAGACAGCTCGTTGAGCGTCGTCTCGATCGACGCGCCCGGCGCGTATCGGTCGACCTCGATCAGGCTCGCCGCTGTGCCGGTGGACGTCACGCTGAGCGCCGACGGCACGCGCGCCGCCGTGCTCTCGGCGAGCGACGTCACGGTGTACGACCTCGAAAGCGGGCGACTCGTCGCGCAGGCGATCGTCGATCCGGATCCCGTCCCGGAGGCGGGTCCGGTGGCGCTGGCGGGCTCTGCCGGGCTCGACATGCTCCTCGTGGCGCGGGGCAGCGACGGGTCGCTCGTCCAGCTGGCGACCGACGCGGCGCCGCTCGATTGGGTTCTCACCTCGGGCGCCGTCGAGCCGTACTGCTTCGACGGCGATCTCGCGGCGCTGCTCGGAGCGCCCCGCGTGCAGCGCCAAGTGGACCGGGTGGACGCGGCCGGTGCGGCATCGGGCAGCCCTCCTGCCGCAGGCGACGCGCCGCAGCCACGGGAGCCGTCCTCGATCTCGCAGGTCGTCGCGGTCAGCGGCGGGTGTCGCTACATGTTCAGCTTCCGCGCGCTGGCCGACCAGCCCGCCAGCGAGGGCGAGGTGCTCTGGCGCTCCGACGACTGCGGGCTGTCGCGCAGCGACCGCGTGCCGATCACGGAGTTCGAGCCATCGCCAGACGAGAAGGGCAAGCGGGCCGACCCGAAGCTCGTCCTGCACCGCGTGACGCTCGACGCGCCGTCCGGGACCACCCAGGCGGAGGTCCGCTTCACCGCGCCCCCGGGCGGTGCCGCCGGCGTCGGGTCCGTCTCGCTGCGTGGCAGCGACGCGGCCGGCGCCGACACGGACTTCCAGGAGCAGGCGGACGGCGCGCCCGGTGCTTGGGCCGCGGACCCCGGCGGCGCGCCCCTCGCGCTCGAGCCGGGCGCGCGAGGCAGCGCCGCGCAGATCGTCAACAGCGCCGCCGCGCCCGGCACGCTCGTGCAGTCGTTCGCCGTCAGCGGTGGCCTGCCACTGGTGGTCGACGTCCGCGGCCGCACCACGGCACCGGGTGGCGATCCCGGCGCGGAGCTGGGGGTGCGCTTCCTGGACGAGCAGGGCGCGGCGGTCGGTGAGCCCGTCGTGGTCGCGCTGACGCGACACGCGTTCGACCATGTCGTGGCCGAGACCGACGCACCGGCTGCGGCAGCGCGCGCCGAGGTGCGGCTAACGCTGCCTGCCGGGGCAACGGTCGAGCTCGAGCACGTGCGGCCGAGCCAGCCCACTCACATCGACGTACCGATCACCTTCCGCGCCGCCGCGCCAGGCGAGCTGGCGGTGTCGGCGGCCGCCGTCGTCTACGACGTGGACACCGCGCCGACCCCCACCCTTCCCCCCACCGGCTTCTGCACGCCGACCGCGCCCGGCCGCGCACCGGGGGCACCGGATGAGAAGTGCGGCTGCTGCTGTGCCGACCACGACCGCCATCGCGCCAACGCCAGCCACTCCAGGCACGAGGGCGGGCGGCGGCTGGCGATGGGCGCGGGGCTGCTGCCGGGACCCCCGGCCGCCCACCATCCGCTCACCGGCGTGCGAACCGTCGGCCCGGTTCGAGCCGCGCAGCTCGCGCGGGCCGGCATCGTGTCCGCCGAGCGCCTCGCGGACGCCAGCCCGCGCGTTGTTGCGCGCGCGGTCGGCGGGTTGTCCGAGCGCGCGGCGCGCGCCGCCATCGATCACGCCCGCGAGCTCGTCTCACCCCCCGATCCGCCGTGAGGCCGAGGCGTCACGCCGTCCGACCCGCCGCGCCGCAGGCCGGAGCGTCCTCTGCCGGAGCGGGAACGTCGCTCCCGCACGCTGGGTTGTAACGCCCGGCCGAAGCGCAGAGACTCACCATCGTGCAGCCAGTCGCGATCCCGGCCGGGCGCCGGCCGGACAACGAGGACGAGCGCGCCCTCGTCGCGGCGCTGCGCCGGGGCGAGGAGGCGGCGTTCGTCGCGCTCGTGGCCCGCCACGGCGCGGCGCTGCTGCGGCTCGCGCGCACGTTCGTGCGCGATCGCGCCGTCGCCGAGGAGGTCGTGCAGGAGACGTGGCTGGCCGTGCTCAACGGCATCGACCGCTTCGAGGGCCGCTCGTCGCTGAAGACGTGGATCTTCCAGATCCTCAGCAACCGAGCCCGCACGCGCGCCGTGCGCGAGCGCCGCAGCGCGCCGTTCTCGTCGCTGGCCGCCGAGGGCGCGGACGACGAGGCGGCGGTCGACGCCGACCGCTTCCGCCCCGAGACCCATCGCTGGGGCGGCCACTGGGCCGCCGCGCCGGCCGACTGGAGCGCCCTGCCGGAGGAGCGCCTGCTCGGCCGCGAGACGCTCGCCCGCGTCCACGCGGCGATCGAGACGCTGCCGCCGCGCCAGGCCGAGGTGCTCGTGCTGCGCGATGTCGAAGGCTGGTCGCCCGACGAGGTTTGCGCGGCGCTGGACATCAGCGACGGCAACCAGCGCATCCTGCTGCACCGCGCCCGCAGCAGGGTGCGCGCCGCACTCGAGACCTACCTCGCCGAGGGAGCGACGCCATGAGCGCCGATGTCGAGCACCTGACCTGCCGGGAGTTCGTGGAGGTTCTGACGGACTACCTCGAGGGCGTCCTGGAGCCGGCCGAGCGGGCGGACGTCGAACGCCATCTTGTGATCTGCCGCGGCTGCTCGAACTACACCGAGCAGATGCGCAGCACGCTCGGGCTGCTGCAGCGGATCGCCGACGAGCGCGCCGCCGACGAGCCGGCCGCTGCGCTGCTGGCGATGTTCCGTACGTGGGCGGCGGAGCGGCCGTCGTGATCGCCTACAAGTTCCTGCGCGAGGGACGCGTCGGCCCATTCTCCGGCGTGCGCTGGCCGCACCCCGGCGAGTGGCTGCCGGCCGAAGCGACCGGCGCACGTGCCTGCGAGGCGCGCGTGCACGCCTGCCGCGCCGACGACCTGCCCGAGTGGATGGACGCCGAGCTGTGGCGCGTCGAGCTCGACGGCGACGTACGCGTGGACTGCGGCAAGCTCGTCGCCGACCGCGGGCGGCTCGTCGAGCGCGTCGCGACGTGGGACGCGGGGCTCATGGCGGCGTTCGCCGAGGCCTGCGCGCTGCGCGCCCGCGACGCCGCGCTGCTCGTGCTGTCAGCGGACGGCGCGGCCGGCGCGGCGCACGCTGCGCTGGCCCGCGCCACCACCGCCGGGCAGATCGCCGCGGCGGCGGCCGACGGCGCGCTCGTCGATGTCCTCGACGCCGGCGAGGCGCGAGCGCTCGGCTACGCCGGCGACGCCGCCCGCCACGTGCTCGGGGCACGCGCGCAGCCGGCGACCGCGCCCACGCACGCCGCCGTCAACGGGTTCATCGCGGCGCACGCCGCGGCGTTCGCGCAGGACGACCTCGCCGCCGTCGCGCGCGAGCAGGCCCGGCAGGCGGCCTGGATCGCCCAGCACGCCGAGCTCTGAACGGCGACCGCGGGCGACCGCTGCCGCTGCGGCTCAGACGCGTTCGCGCTCGTGCTGCGTCTCGACGGCGCGATCGGCGTGGAATGCCGCTTGGCGCTCCTTCTGCTCGATGCGCTGCTCCAGGGCCTCGGCCTTGCGCGTGTGGTCGACGGCCGCCTGGCGATGCTCGAGCGCCGATGCGCGCAGCCCCTCGAGCGAGTCGGCGTGCGCCTCGGCCATGGCGCGATGGCCGTCGGCCACCGACTCGAGCTTGTCGCGGCGAACGTCGCGCTCGCGTTCGCGCTCGCGGAAGTGCTTGACCACCCACGCCAGCACGAGGCAGATCACGACGGTCAACACGACGAGTCCGACGAGCGCGAGGGTCTCCATGCCTGCATGCGGGGTTACCCGCTGCCGCGCATCGCCAAGCCGGGCCGGAGCACGGCGCTAGCCTGAGATGACCCCTGTCGTCGCCATCCGAGGAAGACCCATGCACGTCGAGATCTGGTCCGACATCGCCTGTCCGTGGTGCTACGTCGGCAAGCGCCGCTTCGAAGGCGCGCTCGCCGCCTACGAGCACCGCGACGAGGTCACGGTCACGTGGCGCAGCTTCGAGCTGGACCCGCACGCGCCGCCCGAGCGCGAGCACGACACCGCCACCCACCTCGCCGAGAAGTACGGCATGACCCGCGAGAAGGCGCTGGAGATGAACGACCGCATGACCGAGACCGCCGCCGGCGAGGGGCTGGACTTCCACTTCGAGATCGCCCGCGGCGGCAACACGTTTCACGCGCACCGCATCGTGCACCTCGCGGCCGCCCACGGCGCCCAGGACGCGATGAAGGAGCGCATCATGCGCGCTTACCTCACCGAGGGCGAGCTGATCTCCGACCGCGCGACGCTCGAGCGCCTGGCCGTCGAGGTCGGCCTGCCGGGCGACGCGGTGCGCGACGTCCTGGCCTCCGATCGCTTCGCCGCCGAGGTTCGCGAGGACGAGCGCACGGCCGCCCGGCTCGGGATCAGCGCCGTACCGTTCTTCGTCGTCGATCGCGCGATCGGCGCCTCCGGCGCGCACCCGTCGGCGCAGCTCGTCGAGCTGCTGCGCCAGGCCCGTGCCGCGAACCCGCCCGCCGCCGCGGCGACCGTGGCGGGCGCCGGCAGCGAGGACACCTGCGCGGTCGACGGGGGCGACTGCTGAGCCGCGCCGCGGACTGGCATGATTGGCGCGCGGCGGCTCGGATTCTCCTGCAAACCACGCCAACCACGCCATCTCGCCCGACCCGACACGAGCGCAGGTCCTGCCGAGGAACTTCCTGCGGCCCTGCCTGCTGCTGCTGCTGCGCGAGCGCCCCGCGCACGGCTATGACCTGCTCGAGCGGCTGCGCCCGATGGGGTTCAACCGCGACGACCCGGGGCGGCTGTACCGCGCGCTGCGCTCGCTGGAGAACGACGGCCTCGTGCGCTCGGTGTGGGAGAAGTCCAGCAGCGGCCCCGACCGCCGCACCTACGAGCTGACCCCCGCCGGCACCGAGAGCCTGCACGAGTCCGCGCAGGCGCTGGCGGCCACCAACGAGCTGCTCGCGGTCTTCCTCGCCCGCTACTCGGAGTTCGGGACGCGCGAGCCGGGCCGCCGGGCACGCGCCCGCCGCTCGGCCTGAGCGGCGCCCGCCAACGCCCGAACCTCGCCCGATCGTCTCTTGCGCCGGGAGCGCCGAGCGATCTACGATCGGCCGACACGATCGAGCAGGGGTCACCCGGTTCAGCGCCGCGTTCGGTCGCTCGCATGGGGATCGCTGGTCGAGCAACCCGCTACTGAGCCCAGGTGACCTCGTTGGCCGACGATCCCAAGCGCCGTCTGTCGCATCTCGAGCCCGGCGCGATGTTCGCCGGCTACCGCATCGAGCGGCTGCTGGACCGGGGCGGCATGGGCGTCGTGTACAAGGCCGTCGACCCCGACCTCGATCGCCAGGTCGCGCTGAAGATCATCGCGCCCGAGCACACGCAGAACGAGAAGCCTGTTGTTCCTCGACGAGCCGACGACCGGGCTGGATCCGGGCCTGGAGTCGCGCATGATGGGGCTGCTGCGCGGCCTGGCCGACGACTCGCGGGCCGTCGTCGTCGTCACGCACGCGACGAAGAGCCTCGACCTCTGCGGGCGGATCATCGTCATGGGCCGCGGCGGGCGGCTGTGCTTCGACGGCTCACCGGCCGACGCGATGACGTTCTTCGGCGCCGACAGCTTCGACGAGATCTACGCCCAGCTCGACCGCCGCCCGGCCGAGGAGTGGCAGCGCAAGCTCGAGCAGGAGACCGCCCGCCCCGTCGTGCCCGAGTCGCCGCAGCAGCTGCCCGCGCCCGATCCTGCGGCGCGCCGGCAGCGGCGCGGCTCGCTGTGGCGCCAGGCGTGGGTCCTGACGCAGCGCTACATGACGCTCTTTCAGCGCGACCGGCGCAACCTCATCATCCTGCTCGCGCAGGTGCCGCTGCTGGCGCTGGCGATCGTCGGGCTCTACAAGGTCGACGTGTTCGCCGCTGCGACCGACGCCGGCGAGGCCGTCACCGTCCTCTTTCTCGTCGTGACGATGGTGATCTGGTTCGGATCGATCGACGGTGCGCGCGAGATCATCAAGGAGAAATCGGTCTACGTCCGCGAGGCGGCGGTCGGGGTGCGCACGGGCGCCTACCTGCTCTCCAAGGCCGCGGTGCTGTTCACGCTGGCGGCGGTCCAGACGATCGTGATGGTGGCCATCGTCTTCTTCTTTCACCGGCTGCACGAGGGCAGCGGCACCTATCTGACGGTCCTCGGGCTGCTGATCCTGACCTGCTTGGCGTCCGTCGCGATGGGACTGCTGATGTCCGCCGCAGTGCGCACGCAGGACCAGGCCACGAGCTTCATCCCGCTCGTGCTCGTCCCGCAGCTGTTCTTCGGCGGCTCGATCGTGGCGGTGGCGACGATGAGCGCGCCGCTGCAGGCGCTGTCGAACGCCGTCGTGGCGAAGTGGTCCTACGCCGGCCTGGGGTCGGCGATCGACCTCAACGGGCGGATCGCGGCCAGCCCCGCCTACGCGAAGGTCAGCCGCTTCGGCAACGACTACTTCGCGATCTCCACGGGGCGGGTGGGGCTCGCGCTCGTGATCTTCGTCGTCGTCTCGTTCGTGGCGATCTTCTTCTTGCTGCGCCGCGACCAGGCCTGACGCGGTCGCCCGCCTCAGCCGCGCAACCGGCCGCGCGCCGTCACGGCGAACCCGTCGGCCGTGGGGCGCGCACTGATCGCCTCGACCGCGATCGCATGGTCGGAGAAGATCGGCACGGTGACGAGCGACAGCAGCGGGAACCCCTCGGGGCGCAGCACGATCCGCCCCTCGTCGTCGGCGCGGATCCGCGCCTGCGCGCGCACGTCGGTGCCGAACACGCTGGTCGCGCCCGCGACCGTGATGCCGTCGGGGTCGGAGCCGGTCACGCGCAGGCGCGCCGGCAGCGCGGCGTCGATGTCGGCGGTGCGCAGCGCGACCTCGGCGATGAGCGCGTCGCCGTCCTTGCGCAACCGCACGTCCCGCATGCGCAGCAACCGGTCCTCGAGGACGTCGACCTGCACGTCGAGGTCGTCGGTCGCCTTCGTCCGGGCGAGCAGGTCGGAGAGCGAGGTGGCCTCGCCGGTGCCCGTCGAGCGGTAGTCCGCCAGCTCGACCTGCACGCGGTCGGCGCGCTTGAACAGCAGCTTGACCGCGGGCAGCGCCTCGACGTCGACGTGCACCTGCGAACCGCGGGACTCCAGGTCCGAGCGCAGCGAGCGTTCCGCGATGCCCGGCAGCACGAGCTGCGCGGCGACCAGCGCCACGAGCACGACGATGACGGCGAGCAGGACGCGGCGCATGAGCGCCACCGTACGCGACCGTCCCGGGACGGGGTGATTTCACCCGGTCACTACGGTGGGTGGCGGACATGGCGGCCGAACCCACGATCGTCACGGGCACGAACTGCGCTTCGAAGAACCGCGTGCTACGGATCGTGTAGGGGTTCGGCACCTTTTTCGCGATATCCGCGTAGAACGTGCGCCACCCCCCGGCGCGCCGGGCGCTGAACCGGGTGATCGCCTTCGGCTGCGGCGATGTCATTCGGCGGCGCGGAATCACCGTACGGAGCAGCGCGGCGAATCCCTCCTCAGCGGCCACTGAGCAGAGCCCTCCATCGGACTCGACCCGATGACCCCTTCCTCATCTTGGAAGCCGGAGGGCTTCACCGGGTCTCCCCAAAGTTCGGGAAGTCCGATGGATGCTGGTCATGACGGACCCGATCGCAGCTCGCGGATCAGGCGCGCGCCCCACCAACGCCCCACCGATCGCTCCTCTCCGCGTCCAAGCCGGCCGCGCGGGCGACGACGATGCTCTGTGCGACACTCGCGCCGTGTCCACCCCGAAGCGCAGCCGCTCGGCCCAGACCCCGATCGAGCACGTCATCGCCCGGCTCGACCAGGCGCAACTGGTCGAGGTGATCCGCACGGCGACCGAGCGCCACGATGACGTCGAGCGCGCGGTGCGGCTCGTCGCGGCACGCGCCGACGGAGACCTTGCTGCGCTGCGCAGCGCGGTCGACCAGGGGCTTCGCACCCGCCGCTTCCTCGACTACCGCGAGAGCATGGCCTGGGCGCATGCCGCGCGACCGGTCGTCACCGAGTTGAACAAGGTGGCCGTCGATGCCTCGTCGCGTGAGCTCGTCGAGCTCGTGCAGCGAGCCGTCGGCCATGTCGTCAAGGTGATCATGCATGCCGACGACTCCGCAGGATCGATCGGCGACGTCGCGCGCGAACTGCTGTGCGTCCATGCCAAGGCGTGCGATGCCGGGGTCGCCGATCCGGTCAAGCTCGCGCGGTGGATGATCCGGTTCCGGTTTGAGGATCAGGACTTCTTCGAGGTCGACCCGGTGCGCTACGCAGATGCGCTGGGCGAGCGCGGCCTGCGCGCGTACCGCCAGGCCGTCGCCGAGAGCGCCAGCCCGCGGTCCTTCGCAACTCGGTACGCGCACGAGCGGCTGGCCATCCTCGACGGTGACGTCGACGAGCTCGTGCGGCTCCTGGGCGGCGATCAGTCCGGAGCGCACCAGTTCCAGCGGGTGGCCGACGCAATGGTGGAACTCGACCGGCCCGACCTCGCGCTGGACTGGGCGACCCGCGGCATCGAGAAGACCGGCGGCTGGCAGGTCGCCGGGCTCTATGACCTCGCGTGCAGGCTGCACATCCAGGCCGGCTCGCCCAGCGAGGCGCTCAGGCTGCGCCGCGCCCACCATGAGCGCAGCCCTTCCGGGTCGACCTACGGTGCCCTGCGATCGGCGGCCGGCGCGTGCGACGCATGGCATCTCGAACGCGATGCGGCGCGCCAGGCGCTCGAGCTCTCAGACCGGCGGGCCTTCGTCTCGGTGCTCCTGGACGACGGCGACGACGAGCTTGCCTGGCAAGCCGCCGGCAGATCGGTATCAGATGAGCTTGGCCAGGATCTGCTGCTGCGGCTGGCCGACCGCCGCCAGCTGAGCCACCCTTCCGAAGCACTCACGGTCTACACGCGCGTGGTCGACGAGGTCCTCGTCGAAACCGATCGCCGCGCCTACCGGCGCGCCGTCCAGATCCTCAAGCATGCCCGCGCGGCAGCGCAGACCGCGGGCGAGACCGACGCCTTCGCGGCCAACGTCGCTCGACTGCGCGAGGTCCACCGCCGCCGACCGACATTCGTCGCAACGCTCGACAAGGCCAAGCTCACCGACACCTGAAACGACGCCCCGCTCAACGCCGCTACCGCATCGGCCGATCTACAGCGCCGTCGGGCATCGATCGATTCGCGCTTACGAGATGCACACCGCGCGCGTCACACGCGAGACGTCGCCGGTGCGAAACCCGCCGCGCCCAGGAACGGTCGACCTGCGAGGCCGCTGACGACCGGCGCGCGCGACACCATGACGTCGTGCCGACCATCAGCCGCTTCCTCGGGATCGTCATCGCGATGTACTTCGACGATCACGGGTTCCCGCACTTCCACGCACGTTGACGGCCAGGCAAAGGTCCGCATCGACACCCTCGAGGTCATGGACAGCACGCTCGGCCGGCGGCAGCTCCGGTTCGTCCTCGCGTGGGCGGAACTGCATCAGGAAGAGCTCACCGAGAACTGGCGGCGAGCTCGCGCTGGTGAAACACTGATGGAGATCGAGCCGCTGCAATGACCGGACTGACCCCAGACATCACGGACGTGAGCGTCGTCGCACACGGCGTTCTCGACATCACATTCGCCGACGGCTTGCGCGCCGACGTCGCCATCCTCGACCGGATGCGAGGACCCGTCTTTCAGCAGGCGCGAACGCCCGAGGGTTTCGTCGAAGTCTCCGTGGACAACGAGACCGGCACGGTCGTCTGGCCAGGCGGCGCTGACCTCGCGCCCGACACGCTCTACGTTCGCGTCAAGACCGGCGCATGGCCCGGCAGCGAGATCGCCGCGTAGCACGGCGTCGCCGATCACGACGCGCGTGCCGGAGGGCCCGCTGACCCGTCAGCATGGAAGACATGGCCGACGTTCACGACAACGCTCCCGACGCGTTCGACGACGCGCTCACAGGAGCTGAGGTCCGCGTCACGTCCGGCAACCCGGACATCGCGGTGACCGTCACGGTTCCCGTCGACGGCGGGACGCTCGACCGCCTGACCGAACGCGCGGCACGCGAAGGCCGCGACATCGAGCAGGTCGTCGCCGACGCACTCCGCGACGCGGCGGCGTAGAACACGACCGCTGCGGCCACGTGCCGGCGGGATGGCAGCGCGGGCGACGGAACCCGTAACGCCGTCCACCTCTCGATCCAAGCGCGTCCACCTCTGGCGCTTCTGCGTCGAGGAGGCTGGCGCCGATGACGTGGTCCCCGGCATCGGCGTAGCCGAGCGCCGGGCAGCGACCGCAGCTGATGAGCATCTCGGAACGGTGGCGTGCGACCAAGGCGGGCTCGTGCCGCAGCGTGGCGGCCGTGGCGGCCAGCTCCTTGAGGGCTGCCAGGTACTCGCCCCCGGCGGTGTCGTCGTCGGGCCGACGGACCGGCGCGTGCACAGCACACCGTCAGCACCGGTCCGCACCTCGATGCGGTCCGCCCGTGCCTGGGCGCGGATGGCGGCCCGCCATGCGTCGGTGTCCTCGACCTGACCAACGACACGGCAACGCAAGCAGCCGATCGATGCGGCGCCGAATTCGAGCGTGACTCGAACACGCACGTTCCAGTCCCGCAACGTCCCTAACGTACATTGCGTTTTCCGTTAGGGTCACATAGGTTGGGGCCATGGACGTTGCGGACTTCCCAACGACCGTGTTCGGTGAGGCACGGCGAACCATCGGGACCCACGGCTACGTCGCGTACTTCCCAGCGCCACTGCCGAGATCGTTCGCGCTCCCTGCCCGTGTCGTGCCGCTGCTGGCGGACGCCGAGGCAGCGCTCGGTCGGCTTGCAGGTATTGGCCAGCTCTTGCCCAACCCGCACCTGCTGATCCGGCCGTATCTTTTGCGTGAGGCTGTGGCCTCGACGATGATCGAGGGCACGCAGGCCTCGCTCGCCGAGATCTTCGAGCTCGGCGCCGCCGGCGACCAGCCCAACGCCGACATCGAGGAGGTTCTCGCGTACGTCGACGCGATGGAGTGGGCGGTCACCGAGGCTCCGCGACTGCCGCTCAGCAACCGCATGTTGCTCGAGACGCATCGCCGACTCCTGAGCGGCGTGCGCGGCGCCGAGCGTCACCCCGGCGACTTCCGTACGACGCAGAACTGGATCGGGCCGCCAGGTTCGACGCTCGAAAGCGCGAGCTTCGTGTCTCCCCCACCCACCGAGCTCGCCGCTGCGTTGGCCGACTGGGAGCGATTCGCGAACGAGGAACCGGAGATGCCGCTGCTCGTCCAGGACGCGCTGCTTCATGTCCAGTTCGAAACAATCCACCCGTTTCTCGATGGCAACGGCCGCCTGGGACGCCTGCTGCTCGTCCTGTTTCTCATCGTGCGCGGTCGGCTGACGGCGCCGTTGCTGTACCTCAGTGCCGGCATCGAGCGCCAGCGTGACCGCTACTACGCCGCGCTACGAGCCACCCGTACCGCAGGAGACGCGCTGCCGTGGATCGAACTCTTCCTCCAGGCCGTACGCTCCCAATCCCTCGACGCTGTGATACGAGCTGAGAAGATCGTCGACCTTCGCGAGCGCTACCGCGCGCAAGCCGCGGAACTCGGAAGCGTCAACGCGCTGCAGTTGGTCGACCTCATGTGCGAGAACCCGGTCGTGACGACCCGTCTTGTCGAAGCCCGCCTCGGCGTCGCGCGCCCAACCGCGCTGCGGCTACTGCGCCAGCTCGCGGACGCCGGCCTCCTCGAAGAAGCGGCTCAAGGCGCGCGCGGTCAGCGACGGTACGTTGCGCGCGATCTGATGGACGTCGTGACGGCGGATGACTTGGGGGGAGCGTCGTGAGCGAGTGGCCCCTCGCGGCGGTCGGCTTGCGGACGGCGCGCGCCGGGTTGGACGTGAGCCGTCCCACTCGCACGCGCGCCGCAGCACGCCCTGAAGCAGCGTCATCGACCTGTGGATCGACACGCGGCCGACTCCCTCGGCCTCGAGCTCGAGCCGGAACCTCGTGATCAGCGACGGCGTCAGCTCGCGGAGCTTCAGCGACCCGAGGCGCGGGAGCACGTGCGTGTCCCACAGGATCGCGTAGACCTTCAGCGTGGATGCCGCGAGGTTCGGCTCGGCGTAACTTCCACCACTTTTCGCCGAACTCGGCGAGCGTCTGCTCTCGACGTGCGAGAAGCGAGCGGAGGCTGCCGGCGGCTGGCGGAGATACCCGCGGCTACGCCTTCGGCACAGGCTCGGGCGCGCGGACCGAGCAGCGCTCCACCCACTCGTCGAAGGCGGCCTGCGCGATCCGCAGACGCGAGCACAGCCGCGCGGCGCGCAGCTCGCCGCGCTCGATCGCGCGGTAGATCGTCCTCGTCGACAGCCCCGTGATCTCCGCAGCCTCCGAAGGCCTCAGGAAGGTCGCTTGTCGCTGGGTGGACATGTCCGACCCCAATAGGGACGAAGGCCCGATCTGGCCCCCGGTTCTTGCGGTCGGCGAATTGCTCCTCACATAAGAGAAGAGCCTCGAGCGCGAAAGTTGGCCCCCTTCGCCACCGGCGCTACGACTGGCGAGGACGTACCCGTCTGGTACCTCTCGGCCGGGCGTCGGAAGGCGCGAAAGAAGAATCCCCTGCAATCTGCAGAAGCCCTCCATCGGACTCGAACCGATGACCCCTTCCTTACCATGGAAGTGCTCTACCAACTGAGCTAGGAGGGCGAGACGCGAAAGCGTAGCGCCCGGGCGCTCGGGGCTCCACGGATCGGCTCACGCCGGGTCCGCGCTAGCGTCGCGGGGCATGGCCAGCCTCAATCCCGCGCTCGAGGACGTCCGCTTCTGCCCGCGCTGCGCGCAGCCGGCGCTCGTCGCGTTCCCGCGCGAGCTGCGCTGCGAGAGCTGCGGCTACCACGCCCTGTGGAGCCCCGAGCCGGTCGCCGCGGCGATCCCGCGCGACGACGAGGGCCGGATCTGGCTGCTGCGCCGCACCCAGCATGAGGGGGCCGGCCGCTGGACGTTCCCCGGCGGCTACGTCGAGCTCGGCGAGTCGGTCGAGGACGCCGCGGTGCGCGAGACCCGCGAGGAGCTCGAGATGGAGATCGAGCTCGGCGCGCTCGTCGGCGTCTACTCGCGCGCCGACACGCGCGCGGTGCTGATCGTCTTCGCGGCGCGAGCGCTGGGGATCGGCCATGTGACGGACGAGGCGTCACAGGTGCGCGCCTTCGCGCCGGCCGAGCTGCCGTGGGACGAGATGGCCTTCTGGTCGACCGAGCAGGCGCTGCGCGACGCCCTCGGCTTGAGCGGGGCGTCGCCGCTGGCCGGGCCGGCTACGCGCGAGCCGCCCGCGAGCGCGAGCTCTTCGCCGTCACCGTCGTGATCGGCAGGCCGAGCGTCGTGAGCTTGCTCGGAAGGTTGATGTGCAGCCACTTCGATACGCGTGCGGGCAGCGTGGAGATGATGATCTCGTCGTAACCGTCGATGTTGACCGCGTCGTTGATGGCGTCGGCCGGGTTTGGGTCGCCGATCTTGCCCTCCACGGGCGCGCCGGCAGCCTCCTCGAGGAGCGGCAGCGCGAGCTCGAGCACCTCCTGGGCCTCCGTCTCGTCGGTGTCCTCGGGATCCACCAGCCGGTGCAGCCCATGCGCCGCCCGCGGCACGAGCAGCGTGAACGTTGCCGGGCCGGCCGCGGCGCGCGCGGCAACGGCGTCGAGCAGCGCGGGCGTGGCGGCGGTCCGGTGTGCGACGACCAGGACGCGCGCGGGCGCGGAGGATTCCATGGCGACTCCTTCGGCTCGGGGACGGGCTGGATCCTGTCAGGTTGGCGCGTCACCGCCAAGCGTCGTCGACGGCACCGCGTCGATCGTCGAAATCGGCGCCGCCGGGACCGCAGTGGCGGGGGCAGGATTCGAACCTGCGAAGGCAGAGCCACGTGGTTTACAGCCACGCCCGTTTGACCGCTCCGGAACCCCGCCGGGATCGGCCAGTGTACCTACGCGCCGGTCCGCCAGGACCCTCGGCGGACGGTCAGGCTCCGCTTCGCAGGCGTCGTACTTCCGTCCAGCCAAGCGGATGCCTGAGCCTCCCCTCGCGACGCGCACGGGATGAACCACCGACGCCCGTCGCCGGCGTAAACGAAGTGGTGGTCGCTGCGCGCCGGTTCGAGGTGCTTGACCACCCATTCAAGCTGTGATTGCCGCCGCGGGTACAGAGCATCACGTCGTAGCGCCCGCCCACCACCGCAACACACGTTCGGTTCCGGATGGAATCACAGCAGCGCCTCGAGGCGCTCCTTCGGCTGCGGACCGTCCGGTTCCGTCCCCGCGACGAAGCGTGCGACGACCCGCCGCCCAGGACCACCGGCCCGCTGCCCGAGCTCGCCCTCCTGGCAGCGCCACCGCCGTTGGCCGCCGGCGCCGCCGCCCGGGCCTGTGCCCGCTGGGCCTCGGCGACCACGCGATCGGGCGCAGACGCGGAGGTCGTCGCGCCCTTCGCCACCTGCACGCTGCGGTCGCGCGCCGCCGCCGGCTCCCCGGACCCGACGCCGGACGACCCGCAGCCGCCCAACACCACACACAGCCCCGGAAGCCGCAAGCGCGCGCCGCATACGACCATCGCTACGCACGAAGCGCGGGTGCGTTCAGGATGCGTCGCGCAGCGTCTGCGCCTCGGGCAACGACTCGAGCTTCTTGAGCGTGTGGTTCTCGATCTGGCGGATCCGCTCGCGCGTGACGTTGAACGCGCGCCCGACCTCCTCCAGCGTGCGCGGCCGCCCGCCGGTCAGCCCGAAGCGCATCTCGATGACCTCGCGCTCGCGCTGCGGCAGCGCGGCCAGCGCGCGACGCACGTTCTCGCAGCGCAGGTTGTCCGACGCCTGCTCGAACGGCGACACCGCCGCCTCGTCCTCGACGAAGTCGCCCAGCTCGGACTCGTCCTCCTCGCCCACCGGCCGCTCCAGCGAGATCGGCTGCTGGGACATGCGCAGGATGTCGCGCACCTCGCGCGGCGTGCACTCGAGGTGGTCGGCGATCTCCTCGGGTGTCGGCTCCCGGCCCAGCGACTGGACGAGCTGGCGTTCGACCTGCACGACCTTGTTGAGCTTCTCGACCATGTGCACCGGGATGCGGATCGTGCGGCCCTTGTCGGCGATCGCCCGCGTGACGGCCTGGCGGATCCACCACGTCGCGTAGGTCGAGAACTTGTAGCCGCGCCGGTAGTCGAACTTCTCGACCGCCCGGATCAGGCCCAAGGAACCCTCCTGGATCAGATCGAGGAACGTCAGCCCGCGCCCGAGGTAGCCCTTGGCGATCGAGACCACCAGCCGCAGGTTCGCCTCGACCATGTGCTGCTTGGCGTCCATGTCGCCGCGCTCGATGCGCTTGGCGAGCGCGATCTCGAGGTCCGCGGTCAGCAGCGGCACGCGCCCGATCGAGCGCAGGTACAGGCGCAGCGAGTCCAGCGACGGCTCGACCGTGAGGTCGAGCTCGGGCTTCTTCGGCGCATCCGGGTTGCCGCCGTTGGCGCCCTCCTTGCGAGCCTGCGCAGCCGCCTCCACGCGGGCCCCCTCAGAGGAGACCTGGCGCCCGTCGGCGCCGACCACGTCGATGCCCTGCTCGGACAGGTAGCCGTGCAGCTCGTGCACCTGCTCCTTGGTGACGTCGACCTCTTCGAGCGCCGCGGCGATCTCGTCGAAGGTCAGGAAGCCACGTTCGTGACCATCCGAGATGAGCCCGCGAAGCTCGTCGAGCTCATAGATGGGAGCCTCATCCGCCAGCAGAACTTCATTCTTGATCGCTCGGCCCCCCTCGGACCCAATGCCGCCGTTCACGCGCCCTTGCCCTCGGTTCCGTCGAGGGAGCGGCTTGTGAGTGATAGCACATGCACAGCCCGCCGCAAACGCGTTTTTCGAGGACCGCTCGATACGCTGCCCTCATGCCGCACAGCCTGAGCGCCCCGGGGTCCGACGTCCAGGCCCAGACGCCGAGCCTGCGCGTCAGCCTGTCGCGCGTCGGAGTGACCGAAATTGAGAAGATCGTGCGAATCCGGCAGAACGGGCAGGAGCAGCTCTTCTCCGCTCGCCTGCAGTGCTTCGTCGATCTCGGCGCCCGGCAGAAGGGCGCGCACATGTCGCGCTTCGAGGAGGTCGTCAACGAGGTCATCGGCGAGGTCGTGCTCGGCGAGGCCACGTTCAAGGCCGAAGCGCTGGCCACCCGCATCGCCGATCTCGTCCGCAAGCGCCAGCACGCCGCCCGCGCCGAGGTGACCGTTGCCGCCCGCTACCCGGAGCACAAGCCGGCGCCGGTCTCAGGGATCCCGACGCAGGAGATCTACACCCTCTACGGCGTCGCCGTGGCCTCGGCGGCCGGGACGCGCCGGATCGTCGGCGTCGCCGCCCAGGGCCTGACCGCCTGCCCGTGCGCACAGCAGCTCGTCATGGGCACGTCGCGCGAGCGCCTGCTCGCCGACGGCTTCAGCGAGGACGAGGTCGAGCGGATCTTCGATCGCGTGCCCGTCGCGACGCACAACCAGCGCGGGCTGGGCACGCTGCACATCGGCATGCCGGAGAGCTGCACTAAGGAGATCGAGGCCCGCACGCTGCTGGACATCGTCGAGGGCTCGATGTCGTCGGAGATCTACGAGCTCATGAAGCGCAGCGACGAGGGCGCGGTCGTCGAGAAGGCCCACCGCCACCCGCGCTTCGTCGAGGACTGCGTGCGCGAGATGATCGGCGGCGTGGTCGAGCAGCTCACCGACCTCGGCGACGGGCACTTCGTCAGCGCGCGCCAGGAGAACCTCGAGACGATCCACCAGCACAACGTCGTCGCCGAGCGCTTCGGCCTGCTCGGCGAGCTGCGCCACGAGCTGGCCACCGGCGAGCACGCGCTGCATCACCTGTCGATGCGCGACTGGCTCGACGCCGCCGGTCGCTGACGCGTCCGGCACCCACGCCCGCGCCCGTCACAGGCCCTACGGCGCCGTCGTCTTCGTCGGCGCGGACGCCGCCGGGCCGCTCGCCACCTCGCGCCGCTCCTCGGCCTCGCGCAGCACCCGCCGCAGCCCGAAGAAGTAGTCCACGCCGCTGACGATCGTGATCGCCACGGCGCCGTAGACCAGGCCGTCGACCCAGCCCGGTGACGGATCGCCAGCCGCGATGAGGAAGAAGATCGCCGCCACCTGCACGATCGTCTTCGCCTTGCCCCACCAGTTCGAGGCGATGATCAGGCCGTGCTGGGTGGCCTGCATGCGCGTCACCGTCACCGACAGCTCGCGCGCGATGATCACCATCGCCACCCACGCGGCGAGGCGATCGAGCGAGACCAGCGCGACGAGCGCCGCGATGATCAGCAGCTTGTCGGCGATCGGGTCCATGAGCTTGCCGAACGACGTGATCGCGTTGCGCGAGCGCGCCAGGTAGCCGTCCATCGCGTCCGTCGCCGAGGCCACGCCGAAGACGATCGCCGCCCAGAGGTCGCCGTTCTCGCTCTCGCCGAGCAGCACGACGACGAGCACGGGCACGAGCAGGATCCTGATCACCGTCAGTATGTTCGGCAGGTTCAGCGCGAACACGTCAGCGCAACCCTGTCAGAACGGCGCGCGCTACGCCTTCAGCCGCCGGCCGGAGCGGAACATCGACACGCTCCACGCGATGCAGACGAGTGCGAGCGCCGCGGTCACGCCGAGGGCGAGCCCGATCGGCACGTCGCTCGTTCCGAGGAATCCGTAACGCACCCCGTTGATGAGAAAGAACAGCGGGTTGACATGGCTGATCTCGTGCCACGGCGAGGGCAGCAGCTCGACGGAGTAGAAGACGCCGCCCAGGAAGCTCAACGGCAGGATCACGATGTTGTTGACGAAGCCCGCCTGGTCCCACGTCTCGGCGTAGACGCCGACGACCACCCCCAGCGCGGCGAAGAGGACGAGCAGGATCACCATCGACAGGATCAGCACGAACGGCTCGCGCACCGGCACGTCGGTGACGGCGAGCGCCAGACCGAACAGCGCGCCGCCGATCGCGAGCGCCCGCACGATGCCGCCGATCGCCAGGCCCAGGTTGACCTCCCATGAGCGCATCGGGGCTGACAGCACATCGTTGATGTAGCGGTCGGCGCGTGACTGGAAGACCGACGAGGAGTTGTTGGAGTACGCCGCCTGCGCCATCGCCATCGCGATGAGGCCGGGCACGATGAAGACGTCGTACTCGACGCCGTCGATCTGGCGGATGCGCCCGCCGAGCGACAGGCCGAAGACGAGGATGAACAGAAACGACGCGAGCACCGGCGCGGCGATCGTCTGCGACCAGAGCTTGAGCACGCGATCGGTCTCGCGAACTGCGAGCGCGAGCAATCCGCGGTGGCGATCGAGCAGGGCGGTCACCGCTTCGAGGCTAGTCGCTGCCCTCCGGCCACCCGTGGGCGTCTAGATCTTGCGCGGCTTGCTGAAGCTCACGGTGCTGAGGATCCGGCGCGCCTGGGTGAGCAGGCGTTTGGACGGGTTCTCGCCTGAGAGCATCGTGACGACGTACGTGCGCCACCGGGTGGCGGTGACGTAGACGAGCGCACGCACGAGCCGCTCCCCCCGCTCGCCCGTGATCTCGAAGCTCTGCACCTTGCCGGCGCGGCCGAGCGGGGAGCGAGCGTCGCGCACGACCTTCGCCGGCGCGAACTGCCTGAGCAGCGAGGTCATCGCCTCGGACTTGGCGAAGCCGGCCTGCGGCTTGTCCAGCGGCGAGGAGAACAGCAGCACGAGCGTGCCGTCCGGGCTGCTCAGGCGAATGATCTGGCCGCGGACCGTGCGCTTCCACTCGCGCGGGTGCGCGAAGCCGAGCCCGAGCGGAGGCACCGAGACGATCCGGACGGGCAACGGCTTCGTCGCCTTCCCGTCGCCTCCGCCCGGCCACAGCACGATCGTCGCGATGATGATGCCCGCCAACAACAACACGGCGCCGCCGAGGCGGCGCCGTGTCAGCGCTGCGGTGATGCGATCCGGCATCTACCGGACGGTACGCACATCCTCCCGGCGGCGCAGCAGCAGACCGCCCGCCAGCACGAGCAGACCGGCGAGCGAGATGCCGATGACGTCGGTGCCGGTGAACGGCAGAGCACCGCTGTCGAGGTCGCCAGAGCCGTCGTCGCCGCCGCCGCCGCCGCCGCCGCCGTCGCTGCCCTCGGAGTCATCGTCCGGGTCGTAGGGGTTGTTGATGTTGTTGCCGATGTGACAGCCCGGATCGTCGGCGTCGATGACGCCGTCGCCGTCGTTGTCGCGGCCGTCGGCGCACTCCGCGTCGCCGCCGTCGTCGCCGGTGCCACCGGAGCCGCCGGTGCCGGATCCCGCATTGGTCTCGTCGTTGTCGGTCGGGTCAAACGAGGCCGGGTTCGTCGCGTCGCCATCGGTGTGGCAGCCCGGATCGTTCGTGTCGATGACACCGTCGCCGTCGTTGTCGATGCCGTCGACGCACTGCGTGCCGGCCTCAGGGGCGACGCTCAGCGACTCGGAGGCCGCCGTCGTCTCCTTCAGCAGCGAGTTCGTGCCGACCTGCAGCGCGAAGACGTCGAGCGCCTCACGCACGGCCGAGGCACCGGCGATCTCCTCTGCGTTGCAGACGATCGGCAGCAGGCCGGGCAGACCGGTCTGCGTGTCCGGTGTGCCGTTCGCGCAACCGGCGGCCGGCAGCGGGACGCCCGCGCCGCCGAGGCCGATGACCTCGGAGGTGTTCGTCACGACCGGCGCCGCGCCGATGCAGGACTTCGAGGTGCTCGACGACTTGGCGACCTGCGCGATGGCCGTGCCGGCGCTGGAGCTGACGTTCGCCGTGTTGGCGGCGCCGCCCGAGGACTGGCACGTGGCGTCCTGCGCGATCGCGCCCTGGCTGTCGGCAGCGCCGACGCCGAGCCCGAGCAGTGAGGCCCGAGCGACCGCGAAGTCGTTCGAGGAACCCTGCGCGGTCGTCACGGAGTTGGCCGTCAGCACGCTGAGGCAGATCTGCTGGTTGGTCGACGTGCACAGCGGATCGAGCACGTTGGCCTGCAGCGGCTGCAGCGGACCCTGCTTCGTCTCGCCCTGGGCGGTGTCGATCGGGATGACGTCGTTGCCGAAGAGGCCCAGGACCGAGATGTGGCCGTGATAGGTGCCGTCGGCGTTCTTCTCGCCGCGGGCGCGACCGACGACGACATCCTCGCCGGAGTCCCCGCCGTCGGGGTCGGCGGCCAGCGGACGCTCGTTGCTCGGGTCGAGGTCGACGACGGCGACGGAGCCCTGCCCGTGCGGGTTGGCGCCGTGCGTCGGCGGTTGGGTCGGCGGGTCGGTCGCAGTCGCACGGGATTTCGACGATGTCGCCTTCTGGACGCCGCGCTTGGTCTTGTTGACGAGGCCGGCGGTTGCTTCGCCGGTCTTCTGGACGGTGCTCTCAAGACCGGCCTGCAGCTGCTGACCCGCCTTCACTAGGGCTTCTCGCGCGGCCTTCAATTCGGCGCTGGTGGCGCCGAACGAGCCTGCCGGCAAGGCAAAGATGACAAGGCTGCCGATAACTAGCGCAAAGGCCCCGAGCTTCTTACGGGTCATGCGTGTCCCTCCCACTTGTGTTGCATCCGCGCCCACCGATCCCTGTCGCGGATACTGGATCCAACCCCGACCGTACCCTGGTGGAGGTAGCCGAAACGTATCGGAAAGCTAAAGGTCGCGCCGGTCAGCTGCTTGCAGGGGCCGCGCCCATCGCCCGCACGTAGGCGTCGGCGAGCGAGTCCGCACCGTAGGCGGAGCGCAATCCGTCGGCCGAGTCGCGCGCGATCAGCCGCCCGCCGCGGATGAGCGCGATCTCCTCGCACAGCTCGTCGGCCTCCTCGAGGTAGTGCGTCGTGAGGAGGATCGTCGTGCCCTCGGCGTGCAGCCGGTGGATGTAGCGCCACAGCTCCAGGCGCAGCTCGAAGTCGACGCCGGCGGTCGGCTCGTCGAGGATCACCAGGCGCGGCTCGTGCATGAGCGCGCGCGCGAGCAGCAGCCGGCGGCGCATGCCGCCCGACAGCTTCGGCGCCCGCACCCCGGCCTTCGCGCGCAGGTCGAAGACGTCCATCATCGCGGCCGCGCGCCGGCGCGCCTCGGGGCGCCTCATGCCGAAGTAGCCGCCGTGGTAGAGCAGCGTCTCCTCGACGTCGAGGAAGCGGTCGAGGTTGACGTCCTGCTCGGCGAGGCCGACCATCCGCCGCGCGGCCATCGCGTCGTGCGGCTCGCCGAAGATATCGATCTCGCCGCTCGTGACGCGGATGAGGTTGCAGACGGCGCTGATGAGCGTCGTCTTGCCCGCCCCGTTGGGCCCGAGCAGGCCGAAGAAGCTGCCGGCCTCGATCTCCAGGTCGAAGTCCTGCACGGCGAGAAAGCCGCCGGTCTCGGTTCCGGCCCGCCCGTTCTCCCCCGAGCGCAGCGGCCAGGGGCGGCGACCGGCCCGCGTCGCGTCGTAGCGCTTCGTGAGACCGCGGATGCTGAGCGCGTTGGTCACGCACCCCAGGCTAGCCGGGGCAGACGGAGCACTAGGATGGCCGCATGCCTCTGATTCCCTCGGTCGTTCAGCGCAGTGCGCGCGGCGAGCGCGAGTACGACATCTACTCGCGCCTGCTCAACGAGCGCATCATCTTCCTCGGCACGCCGATCAACGACCAGGTCGCGAACCTCATCGTCGCTCAGCTGCTGCATCTCGAGTCCGAGGATCCCGAGAAGGACATCTCGCTGTACATCAACTCGCCGGGCGGTTCGATCTACGCCGGGCTGGCGATCTACGACACGATGAACTTCGTCAAGCCCGACATCCAGACGATGTGCATGGGCGTCGCGATGTCGATGGGCTCGCTGCTGCTGACCGCGGGCGCGGCGGGCAAGCGCTTCTCGCTGCCCAACAGCCGCGTGTTGATCCATCAGCCGTCAGCCGGCTTCGACGGCCAGTCGACCGACATCGAGATTCACATGAACGAGATCCTCAAGACGCGCAAGCGGATGGACGAGATCTACTCCCACCACACCGGCCAGACCGAGGAGCGGGTCCGCAACGACATGGAGCGCGACCGGTTCTTCAAGCCCGAGGAGGCCGTCGAGTACGGCCTCATCGACCGGGTGCTCGAGCAGCACTGATCGTGCTCCCGTCCGGCTGAACCGGCGCCGGCGCCTGCCGGTCTGTCCTGGCGATCGGCGACGATCGACGTGTGGGAGTCCTCGACGAGGGCCATCCAGTCGCCTTCGATCCGGTCAGCGATCGGACCGCCAACTGCGCGATTGCGCGCGGCAAGGTTCGCGGTGATCGCGTTGAGCTGTACCACCGCGATCAGTCACGGGCGACGCTCGGAACGGCCCCGCGCTCCTCGCGACGCTGCTCGCTCATCGAGGTGAGCCCGCGATGGCCACGCGGCTGCCGTCCGGCGTTCGCGTCCTCGTCGGTCTGACGGGTCTGGCCTCGTTTGCTGCGGCTGGTGCCCTGGCGGGCGGATATGAGCACGCGCGACTGCAACGCGGTTGAGGCTGGGACGCCACGGCCCGCCATGAAGCGGCGTTCCGTCCGTCCGCACGTCATGATGTACGCCAGATCCGTTGTCGCCATCGCATCAGATGATCCCGTACAAGCCCAAGACCTCCGAAGCCGCCGAGCGCCGCCTGGAGGGCGCGGGCGGGTTCCTGATCTTCGAGAACGATGACCTGCTGCTCGACGATGCCCCGACCGATGCTGTCGAGTAACGACTCGCTCGGCTACAGCTCGTAGAGATCCCCGTACTTCGTGCGCAGGTGCTCGAGCAACGGCTCGGGGTCCAGCGGACCGCCGACCGCCTGCTCGACGAGCTCGGGCGGTGACAGCAGCCGCCCGTGGCGATGGATCTTCTCGCGCAGCCAGACGCGCAGCGCGCCGAGCTCGCCGCGAGCGATCTCGTCGTCGAGCGCGGGGATGTCGTCGCGCAGCGCGCGCCACAGCTGGGCGGCGAGGACGTTGCCGATCGCGTATGTCGGGAAGTAGCCGATGATCCCCTCCGACCAGTGGATGTCCTGCAGCACGCCCTGCAGGTCGTCGGGCACGTCGACGCCGAGGAACTGCTTCATCTTCGCGGCCCAGGCGGCGGGCAGGTCGGCGGTGCCGAGCGTGCCCTCGACGAGCGCGAGCTCGAGCTCGTAGCGCAGGATCACGTGCAGCGAGTAGGTCACCTCGTCGGCCTCGACGCGGATGAGCGTCGGGCGCACGATGTTGATCGCGCGGATGAACGCGTCGAGATCGACGTCGCGCAGCGTGAGCGGGAAGCGGTCGCGCATGCGCGGCAGCCAGTGCGTCCAGAACGTCGGGCTGCGACCGACGAGGTTCTCCCACAGCCGGCTCTGCGACTCGTGCACGCCGAGCGAGACGCCAGAGCCCAGCGTGGTGCGCTCCAGGGCCGGGTCGATGCCGTACTCGTAGAGGCCGTGGCCGATCTCGTGCATGAGCGCGAACAGCCCGGTCAGGCTGTGGTCGTCAAAGCGCGAGGTGACGCGGATGTCGCGCGGGGCGGGCGAGGCGGCGAACGGGTGCACGGCGTCGTCCAGGCGCCAGGCCGCGGTGTCGAAGCCCATCGACTGGATGATCTCCAGGCCGATCTCGCGCTGGGCCGCCACGGGGAAGTCTCCGGCGAAGGCCTGGCGCGCGGGCTGCATGGCGATCTGCGACAGCAGCGGCACGAGCCCCTCGCGCAGGCGCACGAACAGCGCGGTGACCTGCGCCGCGGTGGTGCCGGGCTCGAAGCGGTCCAGCAGCGGATCGTAGGGATGCTCGGCCTCGGCAAAGCAGTCCGAGTAGCGGCGCGCGAGCTCGATGTTGCGCCGCAGCGCCGGCTCGAACGTCGCGTAGTCGTTGGCCTCGCGCGCCTGCAGCCAGGCGGCGTAGCCGTCCGATCCGGCGCGCGACATCTCGGCCGTGAGGTCGCCGGGGACGCGCCGGGCGACATCGTGGTCGCGGCGGACCGCGCGCGCGATCAGCGGCTCGGTGGCGGCGGCCGCGTCGAGCAGCCCGCCGAGCTCGGGCGCGACGAGCCGGTCGTGGGCCAGGCGGCTGATCGTGGCGAGCGCCTCGCCGCGCGCCGCAGCCCCGGCGGACGGCATCATGACCTGCTGATCCCACGCCAGCACGTGGCCGACGTGGCCCAGGTCGACGAGCTCGCCGAGCCGCTCGCTGAGGTGCGGGTCGAGGCTAGGCAATGACGTGCTCGATCGCGCCGAGGGACTCGATCTCGATGCGTACGACATCGCCCGACGCGAGGAACTGCCGTGGGTCCAGCGACATCCCGACGCCGCTCGGGGTGCCGGTGAGGATGAGGTCGCCCGGCTCGAGGGTGCACGTCTGCGCGATGAAGTCGACGACCTTCTGCGGGCCGAAGATGAGGTCGCTCGTCGAAGAGTCCTGGCGCAGCTCGCCGTTGACGTGCGTCGTGATCTGCAGGTTCTGCGGGTCGGGCACCTCGTCGACGGTGGTGATCCACGGGCCCCACGGGCAGAAGCCGTCGGCGCCCTTGGCCCGCGTCCACTGCGGCTCGCGGCGCTGCAGGTCGCGCGCGCTGACGTCGTTGGCCACGGCGTAGCCGGCGATCTTGCCGCCCTCACCGATGACGACGGCGAGCTCGCCCTCGTAGTCCAGGCGCTTGACGACGTCCGGGCAGCTGACCGGGGAGTTCGGCGGCGCGCTGGAGCTCGGCAGCTTCATGAAGACGATCGGGAACTCCGGCAGCTCCTGGCCCTGCTCCTCGGCGTGGGCGGCGTAGTTCAGGCCGATCCCGAAGATCGCGCGTGGCCGCGGCACCGGCGCGAGCAGCGTCACGTCGGTTACGGGATAGGGCTCGCCGAGCGCCGGATCGAAGTCGCTCGTGCGCAGGCGCTCGAGGACGGTCTCACGCTTGAGGACGAACGAGATGACCTCGTCGTCGCGGATCTGGCCGGCGCGCGGCTTGTCGGAGCCGGGCGGCAGGAAGGTCGTCAGGCGCATATTTGCGCAGGTTATGGATCTGCGCCGTCAGGTGAGCAGCAGGGTCTTGCCGATCGTCGCTCGCGACTCGATCGCAGCGTGGGCGCGCGCGGCGTCCTCGAGCGAGGACGTCTGGCCGATGGTGGCGACGAGCCGGCCGCGGCGGCCAGTGCGAGCGCGTCGGTGCTGAGCGCGTGCGAGCGCTCCGGGGTCAGCGGGACGCCGCGGACGAGCGTGACACCCGCGGCCTCGGCGTCCTGCGGAGCGACGAACGCGCCGCTCGCCATGCCGAACGCGACGAAGCGGCCGCCCGGCCGGATGAGCCCGAAGGCGTCGGCGGCGATCACCCCGCCGACGCCGTCGAAGACGACGTCCGCCGGGCCGGCCGCGGCCGCCCAGCCCGGTTGCGAGTAGTCGACGGTGACGTCGGCGCCGAGGGCCGCCGCGTGGGCGAGCTTGCGCGCGCCGCCGGCCGCCGCGGCGACACGGGCGCCGGCATCGCGCGCGAGCTGCACGAGCAGGCCGCCGACCCCGCCGGCCGCGGCCTCGACGAGCACGGTCTCGCCGGGGCGGGGCTGTGCCGACGCGACGAGCGACAGCGCGGTGCGCCCGTCGGCGAGCAGCGCCGCGGCGGTCGCGAGCTCGACGCCGTCCGGCACGGTGATCGGCAGCGTCGCGTCGACGGCGACCCGCTCGGCGTAGCCGCCGGTGCCGCCGGTCGTCGTGACGACGCGCCGTCCGAGCCACCCCGGGTCGACGCCCGCGCCGGCCGCGCGCATCAGCGGTCGCCCGGCAGGATGAGGTGCACGTCGCCGAACTCGTGCCAGCGGTAGCCGCTGCGCAGCGCCTCGCGGTAGGAGGCCTCGACGAGCTCGCGGCCGCCGATGGCCTCGAGCATGAGCAGGTGCGTGGCGTCGGGCTCGTGCCAGCCGGTCAGCAGGCCGTCGACCGCGCGCACGCCGGTCGCAGGCGTGACGACGTGGCGCGTCCAGCCCGAAGCCGTCGCCAGCGGCGTGCCGTCCGCCCGCGCCGCTGCGGTCTCGAGCGCGCGCACGACGGTCGTGCCCACGGCGATGACGCGCCCGCCGGCCGCGCGCGCGGCGGCGACCTGGTGCACGGTCGCCGCCGGGACGTCGAAGCGCTCGGGGTAGGGCAGCTCGCCGGTCTCCTGCGACGACACGCCGGTGTGCAGGGTGACCGGCGCGATCGCGATCCCGCGCGTGACGAGCGCCGTGACGAGCTCGTGGGTGAACGGCCGGCCGGCGCTCGGCATCTCGGCGCTGCCCGGCTGGGTGGCGAAGACGGTCTGGTAGTCGCGCAGCGGCCATCCGCGCCCGACGTAGCCGTAGCGGATCGGGGCGCCGTGGCGGCTCAGGTAGTCGGTGGTCGGCCGGCCGCCGGTGTCGAGGTCTGCCAGCCAGAGGCGCGCGCCGGTCAGGTAGGGCGCGAGCAGGGTGACGCTCGCGCCACCCGGCAGCGCGAGGCGCTCGCCCGCCCGGCCGCCGTCGAAGCGCTCGCCGCCGGCGCGCAGCTCGACGACCCAGCGCGGGCCGTCGAGCGCGGCGCACGGCGTCGAGAGATGCAGGCGCAACGCGGTGGCGTCGGCGCGGGTGGCGGGCAGGGCGGCGGGCAGCGTCGCCGAGGCGTTGACGACGAGCAGGTCGCCGGCGCGCAGGTGCTCGGGGAGCTCGCGCGCTCGGGCATGCGTCAGCTCGCCGGGCGTGGCGACGAGCATGCGCACCGCATCGCGGGGCAGGCCGCGCGCCTCCGGCGGCTCGCTCGCCTCGCGGCGGTCGGCGGCCGGGCTCCGGCCGGGAGCACGCGGCGCCGGCCCGGCGCTAGGCATGGACCGCGGCGGCCAGCTCGGCGGCGCGATGGCGCCCGCTCGCCACGTCGCCCTCGACGAGCGCGAGCAGGCCGGGCACGCTGGCGCGCGGCGACGGCCGGTCGGAGATGTCCTCGCCGGGAAAGGCCTCCTGGTGCATGCGCGTGTTCATGTCGCCGGGATCGACCGAATAGATCCGCAGGTCCGGCCGCTCGGCGGCGAGCACGTTGGAGAGCTGCTCGAGCGCGGCCTTCGAGGCGCCGTAGCCGCCCCAGCCCTCGTAGCCCTCGACGGCGGCGTCGGAGGTGACGTTGATGATCCGCGCGCCCGCCGCCATGCGCGGCAGCGCGAGCTGGACGAGCGCCAGCGGCGCCAGCACGTTGACTTCGAAGGTCCGCTGCAGCGCGGCGAGCGGGTAGTCGGCGAGCGCCGGCAGCGGGGTCGCGCCGAGCGTGCTGGCGTTGTTGACGAGCAGGTCGATCCGCTCGCCGGCGAGCCACAGCAGCCGGCCGCGATGCCAGGCGTCGGCGACGTCGCCGGCTACCGCCACGACCTCGGTGCGCGTGGCGAGCTCGGCGCGCGCCGCCGCGAGCTCGTCCTCGTTGCGGGCGTCGATGACGAGGCGCCAGCCTCGCTCGGCGAGCGCCTCGGCCAGCGCGAAGCCGAGGCCGCGCGAGGCACCGGTGATGATCGCGGTCGGGCTCATGCCGCCGCCTGCCGATCGCGCTCGTGATCGCGCTCGCCGCGCGCTGCCACGGCCCGCTCGTAGCTGAGCGCGAACAGCGCGACGATCTCCGCGACGTCCTCGGGGCGATGGACGCGGCGCGTCACCCAGCCGGTGTCCGGCAGTGCGTGATGGGGCTCCGCGCGCCCCTCGGCGATGAGCCGGTCGCGGACGCGGCGGGGAAACGGGAGGTCGGCCATGCGGTTGCCGTGCAGGTGGCCGAGCTCGCGGCGACCGAGCCGGAACTCGACGGCGCCGAAGCGGTGCGTGGTCTCGGTGACCTGCGAGCGGACGAGCAGCTCGTGCCGCACGGCCTCGGTCAGTGTCGGTGTGTGCATGGCGGCGACGCTACGTGCGCCGCCGCCGAGAGCGCCATCGGCAATTGGTCCTAGGACCCTCCCGCCCGGGGCCGGGGCCGGCTACGCCGCCTCGGGGTGCGGCACGCCCTCACCGACCGCCACCGGCTCGCGCCGCGCGGCGCCCTCGGCCTCGACCGCAACGATCCTGCCGGCGCAGCCTCGATCCTCGTCGGAGCGCCGTGCCCTTCGCGCCGGCCCCTGCATCGTGCCCGCGACGCAGGCGCAAGCGTGGCGTTGTTTCCCCTCATATGGGGGTCAAGTCGCCACACCGGACGAGGTTCGTCCGTTGCTGGCGCCACTCCCGTGTGCGTGGTGAGTTGACCCCTTCATTCGGGGTCAAGTCACCACGCACGCTGGTCGGGGCGCAAACGCTCAGGCCAAACCACGCGCACACCCTCAGAGAGCCGTTCGACGACGACGCCCCGCAGCGTTCCTCAGCCGTCGACCAACCCCTCGCGCACGGCATACAACGCCGCCTGCGTGCGATCCGACAGGCCCAGCTTGGCGAGGATGTTGCCGACGTGCGTCTTGACGGTCTTCTCGGCCACGCCGAGGTCCAGCGCGATCGCCTTGTTCGCGCGACCGCGCGCGACGAGCGCGAGCACCTCGCGCTCGCGGGCGGTCAGCGACGCGGCCGTCGAGCGCCGAGAACCGTCGCTGGTCAGCTCGCGCAGGACGCGTGCGGCAACCGCGGGGTGCAGCAGCGCGTCGCCGCCGTCGACCGTGCGGATCGCGGCGACGAGGTCGTCCGGCTGGACGTCCTTGAGCAGGTAGCCCGCCGCGCCGGCGCGCACGGCGGGCAGCACCTTGTCCTCGTCGAGGAAGCTCGTCAGCACGATCACCCGCGCGGCCGAGCCGCTTGCACGCAGCGCCTCGATCGCGCCGACCCCGCCGAGGCCCGGCATGACGAGGTCCATGAGCACGACGTCCGGCTGCAGTTCGGCCGCCAAGACCAGCGCCCGCTCGCCGTCGGCCGCCTCCGCCACGACCTCGATGTCGTCCTGCAGCTCGAGGAACGTGCGCAGGCCCTGGCGCACGACGGCGTGGTCGTCGGCGATCAGGACGCGGATCACGCGACCCGATCCTCCGGGTCGACCACGAGGCGGACCGTCGTGCCGACCGTGAGCGCGGAGTCGATCGTCAGGCAGCCACCGGCCGCGCGGGCCCGCTCGGCCATCGTCGTCAGCCCCAGCGAGCGCGCCCGCATGCCCGGTGCGGCCGGCGCGAAGCCGGCGCCGTCGTCGCGCACCTCGAGCTCGACGCGCCCGCCGCTCTCGCAGCGCAGTGCGACGTCGATCCGCGCCGCGCCGGCGTGGCGCAGCGCGTTGTGCAGCGCCTCCTGCGCGATGCGAAACACGTCGCCCTCGATCGCCGCCGGCACCGGCGCATCGCCCGCGATCGTCAGCCCGATGTCGCGGCCGTGCACGCGGCGCAGCACCTCGACGTGCTTGGCGAGCGCTCCGGCCACGTCCTGGGACTCGAGCGCCGCCGGACGGAGGTGCACGATCACCGAGCGCAGCTCCTCCATCGCCTCCCGGGCAAGCTCGCGCACGAGCGCGAGCTGCGCCTGCGCCCCCGCCCGGTCGCGCTCGAGCAGCGCGGCACCGGACTCGGCGGCGAGCACGACGCCGAAGAGCTTCTGCGTGACCGCGTCGTGCAGCTCGCGGGCGAGGCGGTTGCGCTCCTCGACGATGCTCAGCTCGCGCGAGCGCTCGTGCAGCCGGGCGTTCTCCAGCGCGAGCGCGGCATGCGCGGCGAACGTCTCGATGAGCGCCTGATCGGCGTCGGAGAACTCGGCGGCGCCCTCCTTGTCGGTGAGGTAGAACGCGCCGGCGATGTCGCCCCGGCCCGAGACGATCGGGACGCCGAGAAAGGAGCTCATCGACGGGTGCGCGGCCGGCCACCAGCCGCGAAAGCGCGGGTCGTCGCGGATGTCCGCGGTGCGGTAGGGCTCGGGCGACTCGAGCATCGCGCCGAGCAGTCCGTGCTGGCGCGGCAGCTCGCCGAGCGAGGCGATCAGCCGGTCGCTCATGCCCGAGGTGATGAAGCGCCCGAAGCCGCCGTCGCCGTCGGGCACGCCGATCGCCGCGTACCTCGCCCCCGCCAGCTCCCGCGCGGCATCGACGAGCTTCTGCAGGACCGGCTCGACGGCGTGCTCGGCGGCGATCGCGAGGACCGCGTCGCTGAGCGCCTCGGTGGCGGAGGCCATGCTCGCGATGGTACGGCGCGCCAAGCCGGTTGTTCGCGCTGCACGCTACGGCATGAACGAGCGACACCTCGACGGCGACGCCTCCTCGATGTGTCGATCGTTCATGCATGGCGTGAAGCACCGACACCTCGAGCATTCCCCGCGCTCGATGTGTCACTCGTTCGTGCGCAGCGATGCCGCCGGCGAGACCGACCAGGAAGCGGAGGTCCGGACCACCCCCCGATGCAGGTCTTGCCCGGCCCACGCACCGGATCGGGCTCAGCATCCCCTAGGCTCGATCCGGTGAAATCGCTCAACCGATGGGCCGGCGACGACGAGGCGTTCGCGCGCCGGCTCAAGGCGCCCTACCTGCCATGACCGACGCGACGGACGCGGTCGTCTGCCTCGTCACGACGCCCCCCGACCAGGCGGGGCCGATCGCCGAGGGGCTCGTCGCACGCGAGCTCGTCGCGTGCGTGAACATCGTCGCCCACGTGCGGTCGGTCTACCGCTGGCAGGGCGCCGTCGAGCACGACGACGAGGCGCTGCTCGTCATGAAGACCACGCGGGTCGCGATCCCGGCGCTCGCTGCGGCGCTCGGCGAGCTGCACCCCTACGACACCTTCGAGCTCGTCGCGCTCGACGTCGCCGGCGGCTCGGCGGACTACCTGCGCTGGATCGGCGAATCGGTCTCGCCGCCGCCCGGCTGACGGCGCCCCTCCAGCACCGGGGCGGCGCGCCGCCCCGGTGAGTCGCTGGGTATGCTTGCGCCCGATGCACGCCATCATCCTCGCCGCCGCCGACGGCGCCGCCCGCGGGATCTGGACCGACACCGTCGGCCTGTTGTTCACATACGGAATCCTCGTGCCGGCGCTCGCGACCGGGCTCATCGTCGTCGCGATGGTCTCCGGGCGCGGCGACAAGAAGGCTGACGACGAGATCCGCGCCCGCTGGGCGCGGCGGCGTCCGCCCTCGAGTTCCTGACCGCCCGGTCAGGCCGGCCGCCCGGCCACCCCCGAAGCACCCGCGGACGACCCGCCCAGCGCGGCGTAGACGGCCGCCGTCTGCGCGGCCACGTCGGCCCAGTCGAAGCGCAGCACGTGCGCCGACGCCTCGGCGACGAGCCGCTCGCGCAGCCCGTCCTCGGTCAGCACGCGCTGCATCATGCGCGCGAGCGCGCGCGGATCGCGGGAGCGGAAGCGCAGGCCGGCGTCGTTGTCGGGGACGACCTCGCGCAGCCCGCCGGTGTCGGCCACGATGCACGGGCAGCCGCTCGCCATCGCCTCGAGCGCGACAAGCCCGAACGGCTCGTAGATGCTGGGCACCACACAGAGGTCGGCGATCCGGTACAGCGAGTGCAGGACGTCGCCGCCGATCCAGCCCATGAACGTCCCGTGGCGCATGAGCCCCAGCCGGCGCGCCTGCTGCTTGAGCTCCGCCTCGTGCGTGCCCGAGCCGGCGACGAGGAACCGCACCTTCCCGGCCCGCCGGATGACCTGCGGCAGGGCATCCAAAGCGATCTGAAAGCCCTTCTCGTAGACGAGCCGGCCGACGAGCAGTACGAGACGCTCGTCGGGCGCCGCGAAGCGGGCGCGCAGCTCGTCGAGGTCGGCGACGGGCCGCAGGTCGGCGGGGTCGATCCCGTTGGGGATCACCGTCACGCGCTGCTCGTCGATCTCGTAGACGTCGGCGACGTGACCGCGCATGTAGTGCGAGCACGTCACGACGTGGTCGGCGCGGCGCGCCATCCAGGTCTCGATGCCGTGGATGTAGGACTGCGGGTGCTTGTCGACCCAGCCCTGGTGGCGGCCGTACTCGGTTGCGTGGATCGTCGTGAGGTACGGGCAGCGCAGGCGCTCGGCCAGCCCGGCCGCGGCGCCGGCGACGAGCCAGTCGTGCCCGTGCACGACGTCGAATCGCAGCCGCTTGCCGAGCTGGCGCCCGGCGGCGTGCATGTGCGAGTTCATCCCCTCGACCCACGCCACGAACGCGTCGAGGTCGCGCGGCATCGGCGACTCGGCAACGCGGTGGATGTGGACATCGCCGCGCAGCTCCGCGGCGGGCGTGGCCCCGTCGCGCCCTCCGCGCGTGAGCACGTGGACCTCGACGCCGCGGACGGCGAGCGCCTCGGAGAGCTTGTGCACATGGCGCGCCAGGCCACCCGCCACGATCGGCGGGTACTCCCAGGAGAGGATGAGGATGCGCGGGGTCACGGGGCGCGGACGGGCCCGGCGGGGCCGGCCGCGATCCTATTGCGCGCGGCGATCCATGGGGGTGACCGCCGCCGCGCCCGGTGAGCACCGCCGCGCGACCAACCATCTACCCTCGCGTTTGCACCACGGATGCTCCGTCGCCTCCTTCCAGCCGCGCTGCTCGTCGTCGTCGCCTGCGCGGTCGCGCTGGCCGTCGCCCTGCAGGGTGAGGACACCCCGAGCCCGGGCGAGCGCTCCGTGCTCGCGCAGACCGGCGACGGCCCTGCCGGCAGCGCGCTCGTCACGCTGCGCGACTGGCGCTACCGCGCCGATCCCGACGGTCGCGGCCGCGACCGCGGCTGGGCGCGCGGGCGGTGGCGCGGCCGGCCGGTGCGGGTTCCCCACTCGCCCAACGCACGCGCCTACCGCGGCGCCGCCGGCCGGCGCGCGTACGAGGGCTCCGTCGGCTGGTTCGCACGCGAGATCGACGCTCCGGTGGCCGGCCGCTACGCGGTGCGCTTCGAGTCCGCCCATCACGCGGCGACCGTCTACGTCGACGGAGAGCGCGTGCGCGAGCACGTCGGCGCCTACGAGCCGTTCACCGCGCGCGTCGCCCTGCAGCCCGGCCGCCACACGATCGCGGTGCGCGTCGACTGGCGCGATCCCGAGCGCCAGGCCGACAGCGGCTGGGCGCGCGCATGGTTCAACTACGGCGGGCTGAACCGGCCGGTGACGCTCATGCGCCTCGGGCGCAGCGAGCTGGGGGCGCTGACGGTCCGCACGCACCTGCTGGCGCGCGGCCGGCGCGCGCGGGTGACGATCGGCGTACGCATGCGCAACCGCGACGGGTCGCGGACGGTGAACGTCCGGGGTGTCATCTTGCGCGGCGGACGCACCGTCCGCACGCTGGACTTCGGACCGGCCGGCGTCCCCGGCGGCACGTCGCGCGCGCTCAGCACCGCGGTCGTCATCGACCAACCGCGGCTGTGGTCGCCGCAGGAGCCCGCGCTCTACGACCTGCGCGTCGTCGTGCCCGGCGAGGCGACGCTGCACCGGCGCATCGGGCTGCGCGAGCTCGGCTGGGAGGGCGGCGGGCTGGCCCTCAACGGCGCGCCGCTCGTCCTGCGCGGCGTCGCACTGCCCCCCGACGCCCCGGGCCACGGCGACGCGCTCACCGCCACCGACGAGGAGCGCATCGTCGACGGCGTGCGCGCCGCCGGCGCAAACGCCACGCGCTCGCAGCTGCCGCTGGCCGAGAGCATGCTCGAACGCCTCGACGCGGCCGGCATCCTCGTCTGGCAGGAGATCGGGCCCTGGGAGCCGGGCGGCGCCTGGCGCGCGAAGACGCCAGCGAAGATCGCCGCGGCGCGCGACCGCGCGCTGCGCGCGGCCGAGGCCGGCCAGGCGCACCCGTCGATCCTCGCCTGGACGCTCACCAACGAGGTCGCCGGCAACGGCCAGCCCGGCCAGCAGGAGTACGTCCGCCAGACGGTGCGGCGCCTGCACGCGCTCGATCGCTCACGCCCGGTCGCCGCCGACCTGTGGGGGCGGGTGCTGCCCAACCGGCCCGGCGTCTTCGCCGAGGTCGACGCGATCGGCGTGACCGACTACGTCGGCTGGTACGAGGGCCTCGACCTCAGCCCCGCCGGCCAGGCGGCGATGACGCGCGAGCGCCTGGACAAGCTCCGCCGCCTCTATCCCGACCAGCCGATCGTCATCACCGAGCTGGGCGCCGCGGGCAGCGCGCGCATCGCCGGCGGCGGCTTCGGCGGCCTGGGCTTCCAGGCCGACCTGCTCGGCCGGCGCCTGCGCGAGCTGCGCGACGCGCCGAGCCTGAGCGGCACGATCGTCTGGAACCTGCGCGACTACGCGCTGCGACCGGACTTCCGCGGCGGCTCGGTGCTCGACCTGCGGCCCGAGCTGACGCTCACGCCGGGCCTCAACGAGAAGGGCCTGTACGACTTCGCGGACAAGGCCAAGCCGGCGCTCGCCGCCGTGCGCGAGGCGTACGCGGACGACGCGCCCTAGAGGCCCGCCCGCGAACCCCGCCCCGCCGCCGCCGGCTCAGCTCTGCGACGAGCCCTCCGGCGCGACGTAGTTGTCGTCGGCGTGCAGGGACGCGCCGCTCGGGGAGAAGACGGTCGTGATGCCCTCGTCCCACTTGATCTCATAGCGCGGGTTCGGGTCGCCGCGCAGCACCCTCACGACGACGCCGTGGCGCCCCGGCCGCATCGGCTGGCGCGCGGTGCGCCGCCGGCGGCCGGACTTCTCTGCGTAGACGCGATCTCCAACCTCGAAAGCCATGCGTTCTCCTCCTGCATCAAGAGCGGTTTGAGGCGCTGCGCGGCGATCCCCCGCCGTCGCGCGCGTGTAGCGGTGCGAATGGTAGTCGCCTTGCCCGCCGTTACGCATGCGTTTCGATCTGGAGAAGGTCCGGTCTCGCGCCCGCGAGCGGGGGTACAGTCGCCCGCCGAGGATGTTGTCGATCCTGCCCAGGTGGTAGTCCGCCATACCCGCCGTCCTCGTCGTGAAGGACGACCAGTACGTCCTGAACCACTGCACGCGCTTCCTGGCGCGCGACGGTGAGGAGCCCCGGCACGACTTCGGCCAGTACGAGCGGGGCGACCCGCGGGCCCGCGTCTGCGAGGCCTGGCGCTACCCGGTCGTCGACTCGTACTTCGACGGGACGTCGGTCCAGGCGTCCTATCCGTTCAACGCCGTGACGTTCGTCTACGACGGTCGCGCCGCCGTCGCGTCGGAGGTCGCGGTCGTCGGGACGTTCACCGAGCTGCACGACCCGGTGGCGCTCCAGCCGGTGCGCTTGCTCGGCGAGCCGAGCGGGCTGTGGGCGGTCACCGTGCGGGTGCCCAGGGGCCAGATCCACACCTACAAGCTGCGGGGACGGGGCCAGGCTCGTCGATCCGCTCAACCCGCAGGTCGTCGAGCTCGACAACGGCCGGTCGTGGTCGCGCTTCTTCACCGAGGGCTGCCACATCCCGCTCACGTTCGGCCGCCGCGAGCGCGAGCTGCTCGGCCGGCTGGCATCGCACCTGCTGCCCTTCCGCCTGCCGGAGAACGCGAGGTTCATCCGCCCCGTCTACGAGACGCTCGACCGGGCGTCGCGCGAGCAGCAGTTCCCGCTCGCCTACCGCCTCGACGAGGAGGTCGGCGTCGTCAACTACATCGACGAGGTCCTCGCCCGCGCCGAGCGCCACTACCTCGATGACTACCGCACGTGCCTGGGAGCTGATCGACGGGCTGCTGCGCGCCCGCTATCCGGGGCGCGAGCCGAGCACGCTGCCGCGCGACGCGATCGCCGACCTCTACGGCGAGATGGCGACCGACCAGGTCGCCGGCTGGAATACCGGCCGCTACGCCAGCCCCCGCTTCTTCCTGCTGCCGCTGCGCCGCCACGCGATGACCGGCGCCTTCGTCCATCCCCGCCACGGCGGCAACTCCGGCACCGCCGGCTGGGCCTACCTGCAGGACCGCTACCCGTTCGAGTGGCAGGTCGCGATCGAGGCGCCGCTGGGCGCGAGCACCGACTACCGTGGCTGACGAGCGCCGCGCGATCGTGATCGTCGGCAGCGGCGCGGGCGGCTCGCCGCTGGCCCAGACGCTCGTGCAGCCGGCCACGACGTGCTCATGCTCGAGAAGGGGCCGCTGCTGCGCACCCAGCAGCAGTCGCTACCTGCTGGACTTCCAGCGCGGGTTCTTCGTCGAGGACGCGCACGCGGTCGCGCCGGTGCGCTACCGCAACGCGATGCTCGACGACGGCGACCCCGACCGCGGCGACGACAACGTCATCGAGATGCGCTGGGTGCTGCAGCGCGAGTTCGGCTCCGACGTCGTGTTCTTCCACGAGGTGACGATCAGGCCGGGCACGATCGAGGGCACGCACCGCCACATCGGCTCGGAGGAGCTTTACTACATCACCCGCGGGCGAAGGGATCGCCTACATGCAGGACGGCGACGACCCGCAGAACGACCGGTACCCGCTCGTCGAGCGGCCGATCTACGGCCTCGACCCGCGCCCCTGCCGCGAGCTGCCGGTCAAGGCCGGCAGCGTGATCTACACCAAGAGCGGCGGCGTGCACGGCATCCGCAACCCGGGCAGCGAGCCGCTGCGCTTCGTCGCCTTTCTCTACCAGGGAAGCTGAGAGCGCTCATGGCCCAGATCGTTCACTCCGATGCCGTCTTCCGGGTGCAGCCGGGCACGTCGCCCGACTACGACAACGCCAACACGATGCTGGCGCTGCTGGCCGTCGTCGAGCAGGTCCGCTTCGCGGCCGAGCGCGAGTTTCGAGCGCATGGCGGTCGACGGGCGCGACATGCGCGGCGTGTCGGCAAGCCACACGATGCACCCGATCCTGCCGCTGACTGGACAGCCGACCCCGCGGCCGAGGCGCTGACCGCCTTCACCCGCGACGGGGGGATCTGGGGCGAGCGGCCCGGCGGCTACGGCGAGTTCGCCGTCGTAGGCGCCGACGCGGTCGCGAGCTTCCCGCCGGAGGTCGACGCCGAGCAGATGGCGGCGCTCGGGCTCGTCGCCGTGACGGCAGCGGAAGGGCTCGCGCGACTGGACCTGCCACCGGGTGCGAGCGTCGTCGTGCACGGCGCGAGCGGCGGCGTCGGCTCGGCCGCCGTCGCGCTGGCGAACGCGCGTGGCTGCGAGGTGATCGCCGTCCTGCCGCGTGCCGGTAAGGACTACTACGTGCGCGCGCTCGCCGCCGCCCGCGTCGTGCACCTCGACGAAGCGGGCCTGCTCGACGCGCTCGGCGCGCGCAGCGTCGACCCCGTGCTCGAGACGACCGGGGCACGGACGTTTGCCGACAGCACCGCGGTCCTGCGCCGCGGCGGGCGGCTGTGCCTCGTCGGGGCGCTCACCGGCGCGGAGCTCGCGCTGTCGGCGTGGGACCTCATCCACGAGCTCGTGCTCACCGGCTGGAGCTCGGAGAACCTGACCGGCGACGCGCTGCGCGAGCACGTCGCGCTGATCGCCGAGCTCGTGCGCGGCGAGCGGCTGGCCCTGCCGGCGATCCACCGCTTCGCGGTCGCCGACGCCGCCGCCGCGCACGCGCAGATCGAGGCCGGTGAGCTCACCGGCCGGGCGCTGCTGTGCTCCTGAGCCGGCGCCAGTCGGACTCCAGGACGGAGAACACGTCGAGGTCGGCGTAGCGCGTCGCGAAGCGCTCGGCGTCGCGCAGCACGCCCTCGTGGACGAAGCCGAGGCGGGTGGCCACCGCGCGGCTGCGCGTATTGTCGACGGCCGCGCGCAGCTCGACGCGGTGCATCCCCCAGGCGTCGAACGCGTGGTCGACGAGGGCGGTGACGGCGAGCGTCATCGTCCCGTGGCCCTGGGCGGCAGCCGCCAGCCAGTAGCCGATGCTCGTCGCGAGGTGGATGCGGTTGACGTAGTGAAAGCCGATGACGCCGACGATCTCCCCCGACCGGGTGATCGCGCACTGCACGCCGTCCTCGCGAGCGGCCTGCTGGTCGGCCTGTTCGAGGAAGGCGGCGGTCTGGTCGCGGTCCAGCCGCCCGGCCCAGGGCATCCACGGCGCGAGGTGCTCGCGGTTGGCAAGCTGCAGCGCGAAGAGCTCGTCGAGGTCTGCGGCGGCGAGTTGGCGCAGGGCGTGCTTGGCGTCGAGCGTGAGGTGCAGCGGCTCGTTCATGGCGCTGCGCGGTCGGGCGCGAACGCCCGGCGAGCAAGCGCGGAGCCGGCACGCGCCGGCTCGAGAAAGCCGTAGGTGCCGTCCTCGAGCAGCTCGCGCGCGGCGCGTGCGACGGCATCGATCGCCGCGAAGGCGAAGCTGCCCCCGATCGAGACGCGCTTGACGCCCGCCTCGGCCAGCGCTTTGACGGGCGGCGCGCCCGGATAGACGAGCACGTTGACGGGCCGGCCGGCCTCGGCCACGACGCGGCGAATGTCCTCGATCCGCGTCAGGCCGGGCGCGTAGAGCACATCGGCGCCGGCCTCGCCGTAGGCGCGCAGGCGGGCGATCGTGTCATCGAGGTCGTCGCGGCCGTCGCGGCCGTGGAGGTGGTTCTCGGCGCGCGCGGTGAGGACGAGGTGGACCCGGCCGGCGTGCGCCGCCTCGGCGGCCGCGGCGACGCGCTCCACGGCGAGGGCGCTGTCGTAGATCGGGTCGGCGTCGTCGCCGGTGTGGTCCTCGATCGAGCAGCCGACGAGGCCGGCCTCGATGGCCAGGCGTACGGTCTCGGCCACACCGGCCGGATCGTCGGCGAAGCCGTTCTCGAGGTCGGCGGAGACCGGCAGGTCGCTCGCGCTGGCCAGCGCGGCGGCGTGCTCGAGGGCCTCGTCGCGGGTGACGTGGCCGTCGAGGCGCCCGAGGGTCGCCGCGAAGCCGCTGCTCGTCGTCGCGAGGGCCTGAAAGCCCAGCTCGCGCAGCAGGCGCGCGGAGCCGAGGTTCCATGGGTTGGGCAGCAGCAGCGGCTGCGCGCCGGCGTGCAGCTGGGCGAACCAGCGCGCCAGATCGGCCTGGTAGGACATCGGCGGATGATCGCGCGCCGGGGTGGGCGCAGGCGCAATCGGTCGACCAGGCGGGCCGATGCGCTATCAATGACGCGCCAAATCGGGGACCATTCAGCGTGATGCCGACCCATTGGGGAAAGTCCCGGACGACCGCTGAGACGATCAACCGCTTCGACGAGCTCATCGAGCACGTGGGCGATGCCGCCGAGGCCGCGAAGGCGTGGACGGACGCCGGCTTCGACGACGAGCAGACGGCGAAGTGGCTCGAGGCGCGCTGCTTCGACCCGGAGGCCGCGCGCGAGCTCGCCGACCTGCGGGTGACGCCGGGCCAGGCGGCCAGCCGCACGCGCGACGGCAAGCGCGACTACCTCGACACGATCGCCTTCAAGGTGGCCAGCGGCGACCTCTCACCGCGCCAGGGCGCCGCGCGGGCCGCGTCGAGCCGATGAGCCCGGGCACCGCGGCACCGCGACCGGAGGGCTGGCCGGATCCCAACGAGCGCACCTGCGACGACTGCGGCCACGTCTGGTTCGCCGGCGAGCGCCGCCACGAGTACGCCGACGTCGAGGCGCCGTCGCCCGAGGACTCCGACATCGTGTGCGCGCTGTGCCGCCGCCAGCGCGAGCGGCCGCGCTCGGAGGAGCGCTGGGCGGGCTTCTGACGGCGTGAGGTGGTCATGGTGCGGCCGCGACCGGTCGTCGCGGCCACGCAACCGGGGCCACCGGCGGCGGGCCGTGCACAGCGAGATTCGGTTTCGGGCGGGGCGATCGGGACGGCTTGCGCGCCATGTCGCCTGCGCGGGGACGAACGCGGTCATGACGCGCCGAGTGCGCATATCGCACCTGGCGCGCCATGACCCACGGCGCGCGAAGGCCGCTGCTAACCCGAGCCCACGCTGTGGCGAATAACTCGCGCCGGACCGAGTTCAGGCGCAAGCGGCGGTCACGAGCTTGTCCCAGCGCGCGTTAGTCGGCCCACCAGTCGCGCTGACCCTCCACGTCGTCGCGCGGATTCTCGCCGAGGTTGGGCGCGCCGAAGACGAGGATCTCGAGGCCCTCCGGCCCGGCCTCGTAGCCTCGCCACGTACCGGGCGGGACGCGCACCACGTCCCACTCCCTGACCTCGACGAGTTCATCGTCGAGCTTCATCCGCCCGCTCCCGCGCACGACCACGTACACCTCCTCCTGCTCCTTGTGCGTGTGGCCGTACGGGAAGCGATAGTGGGGCGGGACGCGCTGATAGCTGAGGCCGCACTGCTCGAGCTCGAGCGCCTTGGTTGCGAGGCGGAACTCCAGGTCCGGCGAGCCGTCGAAGTTGGACCCAAGATCCGCCAGATCCCCCTTGAGGTTCCTGAGCGTGAACGGCACGGCCGCGATCCTACAGTTCACCCTTTGCCGCGCCGGGCCCGCCGGACCCCGCTGAGTCTCTGTGCGACGCGCCCAGAGCATTCGAACCTCTGACCTTCGGTTCCTTAGATCGACAGGGCGGGCACCTGGAGACGAAGTGCCACGCTCACTGTCGCTTCAAGGCAGGAGCGGCAGCGCCGGCCGCGGCAGCAGCGTCCCGTCGAGCGTTGCCTTGCGGGACCCGCTGAAGTGTTCGCCGGGCCGTCGCCACGCGTGCGCCGCCGACGGTGAGAACGGGAGGAAGCTCAGCCCGGCGGGCATGTCTGAGCCGTCCCGGGTCTGACGGAGACTTCTGAGACAGGACTTGGCCTGAGAAGGGAAGTGCGGCCGGTGGACGCGCGACCCGACCTACTGCGGGCTCGTACTGGACACGCGCCTGCCGGTCACGTAGCGTCACCGTGCGCTGCGGTGGGGGGAGGACGTTCAAAGCTGCTCACGCTCGCCGCAGGGCGACGCAACATGACGACGATGCAGCTAGATCCCACCGACGAGGCGCAGCGGCTTGCCGCGGTGCGTCGCTATGAGATCCTCGACAGCCCGCCCGACGGTGCATTCGATCGCGTCTGCGCGATCGCCGCGCGCGCGTTCGGTACGCCGATCGCCACGGTGACGATCGTCGATGAGGACCGCATCTGGTTCAAGGCGCTGCAGGGCATCGACGCGAAGGAGATCCCGCGCGAGCCGGGGCTCTGTGCCTCGGCGATCCTGCAGGGCGACAGCTACGTCGTCGAGGATGCGGCGAGCGACCCGCGGACCATGGCCAACGGGCTGGTCGAAAGCGGGGGGGTGCGCTTCTATGCGGCGGCGCCGATCGTAACGCACGATGGTTTTCGCCTCGGGACCGTCAACGTCCTCGACACGCGGGTGCGGCAGGCGAGCGAGGAGCAGCTTCAGACGCTGCACGATCTCGCCGCGCTCGTCATGGACCAGATCGAGCTGCGGCTCGCCGCGCTGCGCCAGCTCGCGCTGGAGCGCCAGCTCTCACGCCGCGATCGTGACGAGAGGACACGCTTCGAGCGGCTCGCGACGACGCTGCAGCGCAGCCTCTCGCCGCCGCGCCTTCCGGAGATCGAGGGGGTCGGGCTCGATGTGCTCTATGAGCCCTTCACCGACGACGTCGCCGGAGACTTCTACGATGTCTTCGCGCTCGGCGGCGATGACTGGGGGGTCTTTCTCGGCGACGTGTGCGGCAAGGGTGCGTTCGCCGCATCGCGGACGTCGCTGGCGCGCTACACGCTGCGCTCCGCAGCGGTGAGCGACGGCGATCCCGCGAGGGTCGTCGCCAGCCTCAACGCTGCGCTGCTCATGGAGTCCGACGTTCCCATGTGCTCGGTGATCTACGGATGCATGCGCGTGCTTCCGACATCGCAGGAGATCGAGATCTCGCTCGTCGTCGGCGGCCATCCACCACCGCTGGTGCTGCGCGCCGATGGCTCGGTCGAGCTGGTGCAGCCCGGCGGTCCGATGCCGGGCGTCGTCCGTGCTGCGACGTACGCGACGAAGGCGGTCACGCTGCGGGCGGCAGACCTGCTCGTCCTGTACTCGGACGGGATCACCGATGCCGCGATCGACGGCACGATGCTCGGCGAGGACGGCCTGGTCGACGCGCTGACGCAGGCGCGTGCCGAGGTGCCCGGCGAGAACCCGCTGGACGCCATCCGCCGTCTGCTCGCCCGCGCCGACCGGCCGCTGCGAGACGACGTCGCGATGCTGGCGATCGGGCCCGCGCCGAGCTGACGGGCGCAGCGGTAGGCGCTTTCCGTCGGGTCGATCCAGCGGCCATCCGGGACCGGCGGTCGGGCAGGCCCGCGGGCCGCCCCCACCGCATTTGAAGGCGCCAAGCAGCGACGTACGATCGACGCGGCCATGGATCCCGGCGCGCCCTCTGCTCCGTCGGATCGTCTCGCCGAGTTGCGCGGCTCGGCCAAGGGATGGCATGACATCCGACTCGCCTTCATCGGGGTCTGCCTGCCTCCATGACCCAAGTGTGACATGCGTCACAGGAGGATTCGCGGACGGTTCAGGATCTGGGATGTTGGCATCGACAGGTCGCGGTGACACGAAGCCTGCGGGGTAACCGGCGTCACGGAGTTGTCGCGACGCGCCACCACGTGCCGTGCCAGCGGGTCGCGGCCTTCACAGACGGACGGGAGATGCTTCCATGAACAAAGAACAGCGATCCTAAGTGCTGCCCGCCGCAAGTTCCGTCGGGTTGAAGGAGTCGGCGTCAGGTTGACGAACGTTATGGCGTGGGACGCGTTGCGACAGCGATCGTGCTTGACGAGCCGGCCCGCGTGGAGCTTGAGCGGCGTGCGGGCAGTCTGACGTTGCCATATCGCGTTGTGGTTCGCGCGAAATTGGTGCTTCTGGCGGCCGACGGCCACACCAATCGGGAGATCGGGGCGCGTGTCGACATGAGCGCCGATCGTGTCGCGGATTGGCGAAAACGGTTCGCCGGGGAAGGCATCACGGGCCTTGAGGACAAAGCGCGGTCGGGTCGCCCGCGTCGTTTTCCCCCCGCAAGAGGTCGCGCAGGTCAAGGCGATCGCGTGCGAACTGCCCAAGCAGCACGGCCTGGCGCTGTCGCGGTTCAGTAGGTCGGAGATCCACCGCTTCGTCGTCGAGCAGGCCGTCAGCGAGGCGTCGGCGTCAACGATCGGGCGTTGGCTGGCCGAGGACGCGATCCGCCCGTGGCGCTATCAGTCGTGGATCTTTCCGCGTGACCCCGACTTCCTGGAGAAGGCCGGCCGGGTCCTTGACCTCTACGCGGGCCGCTGGGAAGGCAAGTTGCTTGAGCCCGGCGACATGGTTATGAGAGCCGACGCGAAGCCATCGATACAGGCGCGCGAACGCATCCACCCGAGCATGGCGCCCGCAGCGGGCCGCGTGCAACGCGTCGAGCACGAGTACGAGCGCATGGGCTCGGTCTGCTACTTCGACGCGTGGGACGTCAGGCGCGGCGGCGTGATCGGCCGTAGCGAGCGCATGGGCGCCATCGCGTCATTCGACCGGCTGGTCTGGCAAGTCATGACCAAGGAGCCCTACCTGGGCATGGTTCGTCAGAAGGTCCAGCCGGAAGGCGCAATCGACGATCGGCAAATCAAGAACCCCATTAGTAGACTCTCAGTTCGTGCTACATTAAGTATGACGCTAGTGGGGAGCCTCGAATCCCACTGACAGAGCCATATTGGGTGACGTACGTGGTCGGCCCGCGCGAGCGCAGGGTTCGCGCTATGGCCCCGCCACGCCGACGCTGACCGCGACGGCCACAAGCTGCTCAAGCCACTCGTTCGATCGCGTCGAGTGGTGCCCTGATCCGGACCCGTCGCTTTGCCGGGGACGGAGTTCCCACACGCAGCAGAGCATCAGAGGAGATCTCATGTCCCATGCTTTCCGGCCGCGCACGGTGGCCCGTCGAGCCCGAGCAGACCGCACCCCCCGTTCTGCGAGCCCACGCACCAGTAAGCTGCGCGCGCTGACTGCAACCACCGTCGTGGCTGCGGGCATCACCGCCGCCATTCCCGTGGCGGCACAGGCGGCCGCGGTCAGCGTGCCCTGCAGCGAGACCGCACTCGTCGGAGCGATCAACACCGCCAACGCGAACCCCGGGTCCGACACCCTCAATCTGGCGGCAGGCTGCATGTACGGGCTGACCGGCAGTAACGGCAACGCCGGGAATGGTCCGGTCGGGCTGCCCGTCATCACCAGCACCATCGCGTTGGTCGGCACACCGAACATCATCACCCGCTCCGGGCTCGCGCTCTTCCGGATCGCCGAGGTCAGCGGCACGGGCAACCTCACGCTCACGAGGGTCACCCTGGACAGGGGTAACACGTTGGGCTCCGGCGGCGGCGTCCTGAACCGTGGTGCGGTGACGTTCACCAGCGCCGGCAGCGGCCTGACCAACAACACGGCGTTGGGCACCGGCGGCGGCCTCTCGAACGCCGATACTCCCATCGGGACCGCACCCGCGGCGACTTTCACCGGCGCCACGGTGTCAGGCAACACCGCCGGCGGCAGAGGCGGCGGCATCTACAACGGCAACAGGGATGCGTTGACGATGACCAGTAGCGTTGTCACGAGGAACACGAGCCTGCTGGCGCAGGGCGGCGGGATCGCCGCCATCACCTCGACGACATCCCTCACCAGTACGCCGGTCAGCGTCAACACCGCCATCCTGGGCGCCGGCGGCGTCTTCCGCCTCGGCGGCACGATGACGACCAACACCTCCCCGATCAGCGCCAACCTCCTGAACAACTGCGTGGGCAGCTCCCCCGCGGTGCCCAACTGCACCGCCTGACCGAACACCCGACAGCACCAACGGCTCCTACGAGTCGGTGAGCCGCCGGCGGGCCGCCCCACCCAGGGGCGGCCGCCCGGTGATCAGCTGCAACCACGCAACACGCGCACGCGTCCCGAAGGTCTCGGGCGCGGCGACCACGACCGCGCCTGAGCCAAGCGGCAGCGCCATCGGCCCAACCGCGCGTCCCAGCTGGCGGCGAAGCTCGACCGCGACTGCAAGCACCTGACGGCGTTCTATGACTTCCCCGCCGAGCACTGGCGCCACCTCAGGACCAGCAACGCGATCGAGAGCAGCTTCGCGACCGTCAAGCTGCGCACCCGCGTCACCAAGGGCGCCGGCAGCAAGAAGGCGGCGCTGACGATGGCCTACAAGCTGCTGGACGCCGCGCAGGAGCGATGGCGCAGGTTCAACGGCCACGAACTGGTCGCTGACGTGCTCGCCGGCGTGAAGTTCAAGGACGGCATCAAGGTCACCGACGACGACAACAAGATGACACACGAGAAGGTCGCCGCCTGATGTTCTCTCATCGCCTCATCCACAACTTTGACAATCGCTCACGGCTCGCGCCAGGGAACCGATCTCGTTCCCGTCCTTCGTGTTCTCCGGCATCCGATCAGACTCCAGTTCTCGCCCTCAAACACAGTAGAAAACGATCCTGCAGACCGTCTCACACGAGCTTGGCACAGAGGTGATCCCCGCGCCGTCCCGGTAGCTGTTCTGGCGATTCTGGCAGTCGGTGCGCCGCCTGTCGTTGGGATGCTGTGGCAGGATGCCGCCGCAACGCGTGCGGTCTGCTCCGACCGCCGCGACAACGACCAAGACGGCAAGTCGGACCTCAGCGACTCCGGCTGCACGTTCGCCGCCGACACCTCAGAAGAGCTAAGGGCGGGCGCGACGCACTGGATCCGCCCACCAGGCCGGACTCCAGATCTCACTGAGCAGCTACATCCTGGATACCGGCAGCGTCAGGTTCCAAGCGTGCGTGACCGTGAGGCCGACCCGGACCGGCGCCGAGGTGCAACACCGGTCCGAAGGATCGCGCGCTGAGCGGCACGACGGAGGCCCTTCTTGGCCGGGCCGCCTCAGCTACACCGATTGCGGGACCACGACGATTGCCGCACGCGCACGCCAGTGGTGCTTCTCGGAGTCACGCAAGGTCTCCGGGCACGGACGCCACGTATGCGCGCGCGGATACGCCGCGCCGAGGCCAGACGCCGACCCGGCAGACGTGATCGCCGTCTGGCGTCGTGGTCGGTCACCGACCGGATTGCTGCGCGTGTCTCGGTGAGCCGGTGCGCAGCGGTTGCGCCGCCGGCGGCGCTCGCGCAGCTAGCTCCAGCGATCCCAGGCGTGCAGCTCAGGCGCCGGGTCGATCGCCTGCCCGCGGGAGTGGATCTCGAAGTGCAGGTGGCAGCCGATCGTGCGGGCGTTGCCCGTGTCGCCGATGCTGCCGATGCGCTGCCCGGTCAGCACGCGGTCGCCGACGCGCAGCCGCGTCTTGTTCTTCAGATGCGAGTACCAGTAGTCGCGCTTCGTGTGATCGCCGCGGACGATCACGACGTTGCCGTATAGGACGGGGTCATAGCCCGCGCGCACCACGCGCCCGCCGCGGGCAGCGACGACCGGCGTTCCGCAGGCGGCGTTGACGTCGAAGCCCTCGTGCCTGCGCCCGCCGTTGCGGCCCACGCCGAACTGACCGGCCGCGCCGCGGTCGGCGTGGCGGCCCCGAATCGGATACGTGTGGCTGCGCATGCGCAACGTGCCGCCGCGCCGCACCCGCCCGTCGGGACCGCGGATGCGGATCCGGTAGTCGCCGTTGGGTGCCACCTTGCCGCCGCCGGTCAGCCCGTCCCAAGCGACGAGGCTGACTTCGTCGACCTCCGTCGTGATGCTCAGACGCCGCACCGGCTCGTCGGTCGCGTCGCGCACGATGTCGACCTGCAGCACCAGCGGTGCCGGTGCCACGACCGCAAAGCTGATCTGCACCTCACGCCCCGCGAAGTACGCATGGCGCGGGGTCACGTGCGCGTTGAGGATGCGAAACTCCGGCGGCGGCGGGGGTGGGGCAGCGGCCGGCACGCCGCCGCCGGACGTCGTCGCGGAGGCCACGACGACCGCCGCCCCCACGGCCGCCGCCACGGCGAGCGCCGCCAGCGCCAGTGCCGCGCGGCGACTCACTAGGCCGGCGCGGACGGGCCCTCGAGCTCGAGCACGTCGAAGGACCACAGCTCGCTCGACGTCCCGACCGGGCCGCCCGTGCGGTGCTGCGCGTGGCCGGCCTTGAAGTCCGGCCCGTTCAGCCAGCCCCTGAAGTCCTCCTCCGAGCGCCAGCGCGTCAGGACGAGGCAGACCTCGCGGTCGTCGTTGGGACGCAGCAGCTCGAACGCCTCGAAGCCCTCGGCGCTCGACACCTTGCCGGCGCGCGAGGCAAAGCGCTGCGCGAAGTCCTCGAAGCGCTCGCGCGGGACGGTGATCGCGTTGATCTTCACGACGCTCATGCCGGCGCCACCTCCCCGTACTGCTTGCGCGACAGCAGGCCGCCGCCGGGACCGAGCAGCTCGACGAGGTCGCCGGCGTCGTCCCAGACCTCGACAGAGCGGCAGGCGTAGTAGCTCGAGCCGCGCCGCACGGCCTGCTTGTGCCCGCTGCGACAGCCGGTGATGACCTTCAGCCGCGCGCCCCGCTTGAGCTTCGTCGAGCGGAACTTCAGCACGTGGTCGCCGGCGTCGCGCAGAGCGTAGTTGCGCAGGTTGACGGTCTTGCCGGCGAGGTTGCGGATCGTGACGTACTCCTTGCCTGCCGCGCCCGTCCCCCTGACCTTCGAGATCTGCAGCTTCGCGCCACCGCGCTTGCCCTTGCACTTGCCGTCGGCCCAGCGCTTGAGCTCGCGGTTGAGCGCCGTGCGGATGCCCTTGCCGTAGGCGTCGATGTCACCCGAGATCTGCGTGCGCGCGTTGTTGATCTGGTTTCTCGTGAACCGGCAGGGCGTGAGCTTGTTGTCACGTGCGTGGTCGCGGATCATCGCGGCGAGGTCGGCGGTGGGGCTGGCGGCGGCGCTGGGCGCCAGCACGGCAGCGGCGACGAGCAGCGTGGCGAATGCGAGCTGGATGGAAAACTTCACGGGCGCGAGTATGACGAACGGCTGCCGCGACGCGCGCCGTCCGCTCAGCACATCGCGGCTCGCGCGGGACCGGCCGCGGCGTCCTCCAGCCCGCAGCGCAGCTTCTCGAGGCCGAGCCGGATGCGGCCCTTGATGGTGCCCAGCGGGGCGTCGGCGTGGGTGGCGATCTCCGAGTGGGTCATGTCGCCGAAGTAGGCCAGGAACACGGCCTCCCGCTGGCCCGCCGGCAGCTCGGCGATGAGCGACAGCGCGACCGCGCGCTCGGGCGCCGGCGGGTCCGCATATGCCGCGCCGCGCAGCTGGTCGGGCCCCTCGTCGAACGCCTCGACCTCGACCGGCCGCACCGATGCCCGGCGCCAGGCGTCGATCGCCCGGTTGCGCACCATGCTCGACAGCCAGGCGCTGACGCTGCCCGCCTCCGGCCGGTAGGCATGGGCACCGCGCCAGAGCGAGATGAACGCCTCCTGGGCGACCTCCTCGGCGAGCTCGCGGCTGGCGCAGAGCTTGCGGGCGAGCATGATGGCCCGGTGACCGTGGCGGCGGTAGAGCTCGTCGAACGCGACGGTGTCGCCCTCGGCGACGCGCGCCATGAGCACGCTGTCGGGTGCGGTCGAAGTGACGGCGTAGCTGCGTACGGCAGTGGCGGGGGCGGCGGGGGCGGGAGTGGACATGCGCCACACTGTACAGGGCTTGCACAAGGTTTGTCAAAGGTTGGTCCAATCTGCGATACTGCCGCCGTGGCCGACCCCGGGGACCGCTGGCGAATCAAGGAGTTCGCGGCCCTCGTGGGCGTGCAGGAGGAGACCCTCCGCGCCTGGGAGCGCCGCTACCACCTCCTCGAGCCGGAGCGCAGCGCCGGCGGCTACCGGCTCTACTCGCCGGCGGACGAGCGCCGCATCCGCTCGATGCAGGCGCACATGGAGCGCGGCATCGCCGCCGCGCAGGCCGCCGCCGTGGCGGTCGCCGAATCGGCCCGGGAGATCGTGGCCCCCGCCGAGCCGGCGGCGCTGCGTGAGGAGCTCATCGCCGCCGCCGGAGCCTTCGATGCCACGCGCTTCTACACGCTGCTCGACGCGGCCTTCGCCGGCGGGACCGTCGCCGCGATCGGCGATGTCGTCCTGCCCGTCCTCGGCGAGATCGGCCGGCGCTGGGAACGCGACGAGCTCACCGTCGGCCAGGAGCACTTCGCCAGCCACCTCGTCGAACGCCGGCTGCTGACCCAGGCCAAGGACTGGGATGCCGGCCCCGGCCCGCTGGCCCTGCTCGCCTGCCCGTCCGGCGAGCGCCACACGCTCGGCCTCGTCTGCTTCGGCCTGCTGCTGGCCGATCGCGGCTGGCGGATCGCCTACCTCGGCGCCGACACGCCGGTCGATCAGGTCGCCGACATGAGCGCGGCGCTGAACCCGGCGGTCGTCATGCTCTGCGCGCTCGACGCGCGGCATCTGACCGCCGGCGCGGAGGCGATCGCCGCGCTCGGCCGCCAGCACCACACGCTCGTCGCGGGCGCCGGGGCGAGCGCCGAGCTGGCCGAGCGACTCGGCGTGCACCACGCCGCCGGTGACCCGCTCACCACCGCGCAGGCGCTCGCCGCGCAGCCGCCGGGCGCGCCGGCCGACGACGCGCCCGGCTGACGCTCGACCGGTCTCAGCGCCAGACCATGGGCAGGTCGTACACGGCCCCGAGGCCGGCGGCATCACCGGGTGCTCCGAGGACCGCTGTGTCACCCTCGATCGCCACCGCGTTGCCGGCCTGCGCGTTCGTCACCCCGTCGCCGGCGATGAGCTTCTGCTCGAGTGCCTGCGCTGCGGCGGGCGCCGCGAGCAGGAGCGCGAACGCGAGCACCGCGCCCGCTGTCGTGCGGAGCGAGCTCCGGACCCGGCGACCGTCTGCGCGCCGCCGTGCCGGCAGGGCGGAGCATGAGCAGCGGCGACCCTGCGGCGCGAACGTACCGCATCCCCCGCGGGTTGCCAATCCGGCCGGTTTCAGGCGTGGGTCAGACGGACTCGAGCAGCGCGCGCCCGTGCGGGCCGACGAGCTCGGCTACCGGCGTCGACCCGGTCACGCGCTGCTCGCGCCCGCTCAGCACGTCGCGGTACGTCGCGGCCGGAAGGTCCAGTTCGACGCCCTCGCCGGCGCCGCGCAGCGCGACCACCGCGACGACGTCGGCGGCCGGACCCCGGCTGAACGCGACCACGTCGCGCCCGGCCTCGATCGGGACGTACGCGCCCCCGGCGCCGAACGGCTGCGGTCGCCGCGCGCGCAGATCCAGCGCGCGCGAGATGAGGTGCAGCTTCATCGTCGCGCGCGTCGGCTGCGCCCCGTCCTGCAACGCCTCGAGCGCCGCGCGCCGCGCATCCCAGTCGACCGGCCGGCGGTTGTCGGGGTCGACGAGCGAGAGGTCGACGAGCTCGTCGCCCTGGTAGATGTCGGGCACGCCGGGCACGGTGAGCTTGAGCAGCAGCTGGCCGAGCGCCGAGCGCTCTCCGTGTGCCGCCACCTCCGCGACGAACGGCTCGAAGGACGCGACGAACGGCTCGTGCGTGAGCAGCGCGACGGCGAATCGTTTCACGCGCTCCTCCCAGCCGTGGTTCTGGTCGACCCAGTTCGTGTTGCGCTTGGCCTCGCGCAGCGCCTTCTCGAGGTAGCCCTCCAGGCGCTCGGCGCAGATCGGCCAGACGCCGGCGAGCGTCTGGAAGATGAGGTAGCGCTCCTGGCCGTCGGGCGCGCCGTCGGCGACGAGCTCGTCGGTGAGCTCATACCAGCGCCGCACGCACGTCGCCCAGCCCTCGGCCATCGCGCTCAGCGCGCCGATCCGGGCGCGCGCATCGCCCGAGCGCTTCGTGTCGTGCGTCTGCGTGACGAGCAGGTTCTCGGGGAAGCGGCGCGCGCGCTCGGCGTTGCCGGCGTGGAAGTCGTCGACCGAAACGCCCCAGCGGCCGGGGTCGCCGCCGACGTCGTTGAGCGCCAGCAGGCGCACGTAGCGATAGAACGCCGTGTCCTCGATCCCCTTCGCCGTCACCGGTGGCGAGGTCTGCTGAAAGCGCGAGACGAACTCCTCCGGCGCGCCGTCGAACAGGTCCGGGCGTCCGGCCGCCGCCAGCGCCGCGCGGTCGGCCTGCGCGAAGACGCCGTCGCGCACGTAGGTGCGGTAGACCGGCAGCCGCGCCAGCGCCTCCTCCAGGGCGCCGGGATCGTGGATCGCGCGCAGGCGCTGGACCTCGCGAGCGAACGTCCCGCGAGCCTGCTCGAGCTGGGCCTCCAGGGCGACCGCCTCGAACGGACGTCCCTCGCCGGTCAGCTCGAACGCGAGCTCGGTCAGGCACGCCTCGCCCGCCGGGTCGACGAACAGCCCCTGCACGTCGTTGAGGAACTCGTAGCCGACGGTGCCGCTCACCGGCCAGTCGGGCAGCGTCTCGGGTGGGCGGGAATGGGTCAAGATCTTCTCCACCCACACGCGCGATGCGCCTTCGCCGGCCAGCCGCTCCAGGTATCCGGCGGGATCGGCCAGCCCGTCGGGATGGTCGATCCGCAGCCCCTCGATCACCCCGTCGGACAGCAGCGACAGAACCTTGCGGTGCGTCAGCTCGAAGACCTCGGGATCCTCGACGCGCACGCCGGCGAGGTCGTCGATGTCGAAGAAGCGCCGGTAGTGGCCGGTCTCGGGGTCGACGTCGAACACGCGCACGCGTTCCTCGGGATCGGCCCACCAGCGGTTCTCGTCGCCGGTGCCCATGTGGTTGGGGACGACGTCGAGGATGATCCCCAGACCGGCCTGCGCCAGCTCGCGCAGGCCCTCCTCCCCGCCCAGCGACTCCGAGACACGCGTCGGATCGACGACGTCGTAGCCGTGCGTCGAGCCCGAGCGCGCCGTCAGCGACGGCGACAGGTACAGGTGGCTGACGCCCAGCGACGCCAGGTAGGGAACGAGCGCACGGACGTCCGCGAAGCGCATCTGCGGCCCGAGCTGCAGCCGGTAGGTGGCGCGCAGCTCACCCACGTGGCGGGTCCACCCGGCGCAGGATCTTCACCGAGCGCGCCTCGACCCCGAGCTCCTCGCGGAAGCCGTGCGTGGAGGCGCCGGGCTCCAGGTCGGGGGCGCCCGTGCAGACCTCGAGCTCCCACCGGCGCCCATAACGGCGCGAGGGCAGCGTGAACCTCACGTCGTCGTGATGGCCGTTGAAGAGCAGCAGGAACGAGTCGTCGGTGATCTGCTGGCCCTTGCGGTCGGGATAGGGGAACTCCTGGCCGTTGAGGAACAGGCCGATGACGTGGCCGTTGGAGTTCCAGTCCTTGTGCGTCATGCGCCGGCCGTCGGGCCGAAACCACCACGCGTCCGGCAATCCGGTGCCGACGGTGCTCTCGCCGAGCAGGAAGTGGCGGCGACGGAAGACCGGATGGGCCTGGCGCAGGGCGATGATCCGCTGCGCGAAGGCGTGCATGCGCCTGCCGCGGTCGTCCCAGTCCCAGTCAAACCAGGACAGCTCGTTGTCCTGGCACCAGGCGTTGTTGTTGCCACCCTGCGAGCGCGAGAACTCGTCGCCGCCGAGCAGCATCGGGACGCCCTGGGAGAGCAGCAGCGTCGCGAGGAAGTTGCGCTGCTGGCGCTCGCGCAGCTCGTTGGTCTCGGGATCGTCGGTCTCGCCCTCGACGCCGTGGTTCCAGGAGCGGTTGTCGTCGGTGCCGTCCTGGTTGTCCTCGAGGTTGGCCTCGTTGTGCTTCTCGTTGTAGGAGACGAGGTCGCGCAGCGTGAAGCCGTCGTGGGCGGTGATGAAGTTGATCGAGGCGAACGGCGTGCGCCCGTCGTGGGCGTAGAGGTCGCTCGATCCGGTGAGGCGGCTGGCGAACTCGGCGACGCTCGTCTCGCCGCGCCAGAAGTCGCGGATCGTGTCGCGGTAGATGCCGTTCCACTCCGTCCACAGCACCGGGAAGTTGCCGACCTGGTAGCCGCCGGGGCCGACGTCCCAGGGCTCGGCGATGAGCTTGACCTGCGAGAGCACCGGGTCCTGGTGGATCGTGTCGAAGAACGCGCTGAGGCGGTCGACGTCGTAGAGCTCGCGCGCGAGCGCGCTCGCCAGGTCGAAGCGAAACCCGTCGACGTGGCACTCGATGACCCAGTAGCGCAGCGAGTCCATGATGAGCCGCAGCACGCTCGGGTGGACCGGGTTCAGCGAGTTGCCGGTGCCCGTGAAGTCCATGTAGAAGCGCAGATCGTCGGGCATGAGCCGGTAGTAGCTCTCGTTGTCGATGCCCTTGAAGGCGAGCATCGGCCCGAGGTGGTTGCCCTCGGCGGTGTGGTTGTAGACGACGTCGAGGATCACCTCGATGCCGGCCTTGTGCATCGCCTTGACCATGCCCTTGAACTCGCGCACCTGCTCGCCGGTCGAGCCGGTCGCGGCGTAGTCGGCGTGCGGGGCGAAGAAGCCGATCGAGCTGTAGCCCCAGTAGTTCGACAGGCCCTTCGCGACGAGGAAGTGCTCGTCGGCGTTGTGGTGCACCGGCAGCAGCTCGATCGCCGTGACGCCGAGCTCCTTGAGGTACTCGATCGCCGGCTCGGAGGCCAGGCCGCCGTACGTGCCGCGCAGGTCCTCGCGCACGTCGGGGTGCAGCATCGTGAAGCCCTTGACGTGCGCCTCGTAGATGACCGTCTGGTTCCACGGGGTCTGCAGCAGGCGGTCGCCCTCCCAGTCGAAGCCGGGGTCGACGACCAGGCCCTTGGGGATCGCCTCGGCGTCGTCCTCGTCGTCGGCCTCGAGGTCGGCCGTCTCGGACTCGTCGGGGATGTAGGGCAGCGTGCTCGCCCGGTGCCACTGGACCTCGCCCTCGATCGCCTTGGCGTAGGGATCGATCAGCAGCTTGGTCGGGTTGAAGCGCTTGCCGCACTCCGGGTCGTACGGTCCGTAGACGCGGTAGCCGTAGCGCTGGCCGGGCCTGACGTCGGGCAGGTAGCAGTGCCAGTTGTGGGCGGTCTGCTCGACGAGGTCGATGCGCGTCTCGTTGTCGTCGGCGTCGAAGAGGCACAGCTGCACGCGTTCGGCGTTCTCGCTGAAGATCGAGAAGTTCGTCCCGCGGCCGTTCCAGGTCGGTCCGAGCGGGAACGGACGGCCGGGCCAGACCTCGAGGTCGCTGGGCTTCTTGCCCAGCACGACGCCGCTGGGGTTGGTCATCGCAGCAACGCCCCGGCGAGCGCGGGCAGCCGGACGGTGCCGTCGCTCAGCCGCGCGCCGTCGTGCGTCGCGAGCACCACCTCACGGTGCGCCGGGCCGGCCGGCACCGCGCGCTTCTCGGCGGCGAAGTTGCAGGCCAGCCGGTACGGGCCGCGATCGACCGCCAGCCAGCGCGCGTCTTCGTCGAATTCGGTCATGGTCTCCTCGTCGGGCAGTTGGGGGCGAACGCGCAACAGTCTTGCGAAGAGGCCGGCGAGCGCCTCGTCGCGCTCGCGCGTGAGCTTGGAGCGCTCGAACGTGGCCGGGTCCTGCGGATCGGGGACCTGCTCGCCGGCGAACTCGGCGAACGCGGCGAACTCCCGCCGGCGCCCGTCGCGCGTGGCGGTCGCGATCTCCTCGTCGATGTGGTCGGAGAAGAACTGAAACGGGGCGGGCTCGCCGTACTCCTCGCCCATGAAGAGCAGCGGGGTGAACGGCGACAGCAGCGTCACGAAGGCGGCCAGCGGGCGGGCCTGCTGTGCCAGCCGGTCGCCGAAGGCGCGGTTGCCGACCTGGTCGTGGTTCTGGTCGAAGACGACGAACTGGTGCGGTGCGCGGTCGTGCGCCGGGGCGCCGAACCGGCGCTTGCGAAACGTCGAGTACCGGCCGTCGTGGACGAACGGCCGCGCGAACGCCTTGGCGAGGTCGGCGACGGCGCCGAACTCCTCGTAGTAGCCGCTGCGGTCGCCGGTCAGCAGCACCCGCAGGGCGTGGTGGAAGTCGTCGGCCCACTGCGCGTCGTGGCCGAGGCCGCCCTGTTCGCGCGGGCGGATGACCGTCGGGTCGTTGAGGCCCGACTCGGCGATCACGAGCGCGCCCGGCCGGGCGGCGTGCACGCGGTCGGCGAGCCGGGCGAGGATCGGCACCGCGCCGGTGTCGTAGATCGCGTGGATCGCATCGAGGCGCAGCCCGTCGACGTGGAAGTCGCGCGCCCAGCCCTCGGCGGACTGCAGGACCCATTCGCGGACGGGGTCGCAGTGCGCGTCGTCGTAGTTGATCGCGTTGCCCCAGAACGTCGAGTAGCGATCGGTGAAGTACGGCCCGAACGCCGCGAGCGCCTGGTTGCCGGACGCGCCGACGTGGTTGTAGACGACGTCGAGGATGACGCTCAGCCCGCTGGCGTGGGCGGCGTCGACGAGCCGCTGGAAGCCGAGCGGGCCGCCGTAGGTCGAGTGGGCCGCGCTGATGTAGACGCCGTCGTAGCCCCAGCCGTGGTGGCCGGGAAACTCGGCGATCGGCATGACCTCGATCGCGGTGACGCCCAGCTCGGCGAGCCCCGGTAGGTACTCGATCGCGGCATCGAACGTACCCTCGCCGGTGAACGTGCCGACGTGCAGCTCGTAGATGACGTGCTCGCCGAGCGGGCGGGGGGAGAAGTCGGCGTCGGTCCAGGCGAACGCCTTCGTGTCGACGATCCGCGACGGCCCGCGCAGGCCGACCGGCTGGTGGCGCGAGGCGGGATCGGGCAGCTCGTGGCGCTCGCCGCCCTCTTGCAGGACGTAGACGTAGTCCTCGCCACCGCGGGCGTCGACACGCGCTTCGTGGATGCCCGCGCCGACGTGGGTCAGCGCGTGCTCGTCGTCGCCGACGCGGACGCGGACGTCGTCGGCGCCGAGCGCCCAGACGCGAAACTCGACGGCGTCGTCGTCCAGCGCGGTCGCCCCGAGGGGGCGTTCCCAGGGGTAGGGCTCGGAGAGGGCGGCGGGCATCCGGCCCAAGGTACCCAGCGCCGTCCGGGCGGAACCCGACCCATCCGCCGCGCGCGCGGGCCCGGAGAGCCGGATAGCGTCGCCTCGTGACGACCACGATCGGTGGTCGCGACCGGCGCACGCGTGCGGGCGGCGATGTTCACGCTGCGGCACCGGCTGGTCGGCGCGGGCGGCGTCGCGGCGTGACGCTGAGCCACCGCCGGTCAGCGGACCGCCGCGAGCACACCGCGGTGGCCAGGCGCGCCCGCCCGCGGGCGCTCGCCGACGATGGCGCGGTAGTACGCGCTCGTCTCAAGCAGCTCGTCATGCGTACCGGCGTCGGCGACGGTCCCACCATCGAGGACGACGATCCGGTCGGCGTGGCGGATCGTCGACGGCCGGTGGGCGACGACCAGCAGCGCGCACTCCTGAGCGACCTGGGCGATGGAGTCCGCCAACGCGCGCTCGTTGGCGCTGTCGAGGTGGGCCGTCGGCTCGTCGAGCAGCAGCAGCGCCGGACGCGCAAGGAGCGAGCGAGCGATCGCGATGCGTTGACGCTCGCCGCCGGAAACCATGTCGCCGTGCTCGCCGACCTCAGAGTCAAGCCCGTGCGGCAGGCGGGCGACGAGATCTGAGAGGTTCGCCAGTCGCACGGCGCGCGCGATCTGCGCGTCCTCGGCATGTGGCGCCCCGTACGCGATGTTGTCGCGCAGCGTCCCGTAGAGCACGGGACAGTCCTGCTCCACGAGGCCGATCCCGGCGCGGCATTCCTCGCGGGTCAGCGTGGCGATGTCGTGGCCGTCGAGCCTGATCAGTCCACGATCGGGCTCGTAGAAGCGCTCGGCCAGCGCGAGGACCGTCGACTTGCCTGCGCCCGACGGGCCGATCAGCGCCACGTGCGAACGCTGCGGCACCCGCAGCGAGAGGCTGCGCAGCACCGGTCGGTCGGGCCCATAGCCAAACCACACGTCGCGCAGCTCGAGCGCCGCCGTCTCGCGCTCGCGCCCGTCGGCGTGCGGGTGCCGGCGCGCGCCGGTCGCGCCCGCCGGCGCCGTCACCGGCTCGCGCGGCAGGGCGAGCACGTCGTTGATGCGCTGCAGCGCGCCCCTGCCCTGCTGGATGGCGCTCATCGCCTGAAAGGCGTTGCCGATCGGGATCGTGAGGTACGTCATGTAGAGCATGAAGGCGATCAGATCGCCGAGCGAGCTGCTGCCGCCGGCGACGCGCAGGCCGCCGACGATGAGAATCACGAGAAACGAGCCGTGGACCGCCATCTGGCCGGCGGGGCCGATCAGCGCATCGAGCTTGGCGATCCGCACGCTCGACGCGTAGACCGACTCGGCGTGGCGGCCGATGCGAGCCGCTTCACGCGCTTCGCCGCGGTTCGCCCGGACCGTGCGAATCGCGCTCAGGGCGCGCTCGAGATCAGACCCCATCTCCCCCATCGCAGACTGGCTGCGCAGCGAGGCCCTGCCGATGCCCCGCAGCACCGACACCACCATGAGCGCGCCGACCAGCACGAACGCTGCCACGATCAGGAACAACAGCCAGTCCAGCCAGATCATGAGCGTGACGGTGCCGACGAGCCCGATCGCGGCGGTGACACCCTTGCTGAAGGCCTCCGCCACGAAGCGGCGCAGCACCGTGCTGTCGGAACTCACGTGCGAGATCAGGTCGCCGGTGCGGTGGCGATCGAGCGTCGGCATGTCGAGGCGCAGAAGCTGGTCGACCAGCCTGCGGCGCACCTGCAGCACGATGCCTTCGCTCGTACGCCCGAGGACGTAGCGGGCGACGCCGCTGATCACTGCCTGGCACCCGAACAGGGCGAGTAGCAGGCCGACCGTCGGCCACGGAATGGCGTGATCGCTGGCGACGTCGATCACGTGTCGGGCGGCAAGCGGCTGGGCCATCGCGGCCGCCGACGCCGCGAGCGACAGGGCCACCGCGGCGGCGACCGGCTTGCCGTGCCCGCGCAGGATACGCAGCACATCCCCCGTACGAGCGCGATCGCGGGGATTGCGCTCGTCCGATCTCAGCTGCGGCGTCACGGCCACGCACTACCTCCTCGGGCACACCCTAAACCTTTACTGCCGAATATTAATTTCGGGTTGTGAACAGGTGTCGAAGGTGAATAAAGAGTGATTTAAGGTTTGTCGGTCCCGACATGCGGTAGGCCGCTTTGCGAAGTCGGCTCTCAAGCGATGCTGGCACCGCCCCTCCGCGGGTGCATGAGCCAGCTGCAACGGGGCCGAAGTCAACAACGCAGGACGCCCCAAGGAGGTGCATGTCATGGAGAACAACCAGGACATCATGCTGGACCAGGAGCAGGACACCCCGCAGCTGGACATCGAGTTCCTCGGAACGCTCGAGGACGTCACGGCCGGTTGGACCGGCCCGACCGACGACGGCTGGGACGGGGACTGGACTCCGTAAGGCACCCTGCTCGGAGCGCCGTCGCGTGTCGACGGCGGTCGAGCGACGCGACTCCCCGGATTGCGGCTGGCGCTGCGACCCGGGGGCGTCGCCTCACCGAGCCCGGCCCGCATGCCAACCACCGCCACACGCGTGACGACCAGACGGAGCCTGCGCCGTGACGTGCGCGCGTTCGCGATGGGCGGCGGGGCGACGCCGCCCGGCGCGTGGGTGACCACCCGCGAGTTGCTGCCCGCGGTCGCCACCTATCTGCGCGTGGGACGCCGCTTTCGTCGTCGCGGCCTCGCGGCCGCGCTGGAGCTCATGCCAGCGGCACGCGGCCTGCGCAGCACGTTGCCCTGCGACGTCCGGACCGCATTCTGCGCGCGCTCGGCGGCGGCTCGCATCCTTGGCCTCGCCCGGACGTTCGGCGGGCGTCACCTGTGCCTGCACGAGTCGCTGGCGGTGACGGCTGCGCTGCGACGGCTGGGGTTCGCGGCCGAAACGGCTGTCGGATATCCGGTGATCGAGTCCGCAAGCGGCGTGGAGGAGCTTCACGCCTGGCCGCAACTCGGCGACGAGACCGTCACCGACCGGCTCGGCGCGGCGCCGCTGAACTTCGTCGAGCTGGCGCGCTATCCGCACGCTGACGGCCGGCGCGCCGTCGCGGGGGTGTGACGCGATGGTCCTGTGCGCCTTCGAAATGCGCGGTGGCGTCCCGCTCGACCTGCCCGGCGCCGAGATCGTCTACGACTACGCAGGCCGCGACCTGACCCGCTCGGCGTGCGACGGCCGGCTCTCGCAGGGAGCGCTGTTTGACGGCGTGCAGTCCATCGCTGCACTTGACGCCGGCCGCGTCGGCGACCGCACGCTGCTGGCCGGCTGGATCGCTCAGCCGCAGCGAGCGCGCGACCAGGACGTCGCGACGCTTCAGCAGCGGCTGGACCGCGATGGCGCCCACGCGGTGCGCCGGTTGCGCGGCGACTTCGTGCTCGCGCACCTGTCCGAGGATCGCCGCGAGCTGCGCCTCTATCGCGGGCCGACGTCGATGGTCCCACTCTTCTGGCGCACCACCGGCGATGCGCTGCGCTGGTCCACTGACCCCACCGAGCTGCTCGACGGTGCGCCGCAACTCTCAGACGTCGCCCTCGACCTGCTGCCGATGGTCATCGCCGAACGCGGCTTCCCGCACGACCGCTCGTGGTGGCGGGGCGTCGATCGCCTGCCGGCGGGATCGTGCGTCACGCTGCGCCGCGGAGCGCGACCGGTGGTCGAGCGGTTCGACGAGCTCGCCCCCGCGACGGCCGCGCCGCCGACCCTCGAGGAGGCCGCCGACGGCCTGCGTCACCGGTTGCGACAGGCCTGCCGGCGAGCGCTCGCTCCCGGCGACGCCGCGGTGCTCATGCTCAGCGGCGGTATCGACTCGGCCGCCGTCGCTCGCGAGCTCGGCGAGGCCACGCCGCACGCCGCGGGCATGCACTTCACCCTCGACGGGTTCCCCGGCTTCGCTCAGGACCGCGCAGCCGCAACCTCCGTCGCCGGTGCCTGCGGGCTGGACTTCGTGGCGTATGAGATGGGCGCGCACGTGACACGCGGCGGCGACTACACCGACGAGCAGCGCGCAGCCAACCTGCCCCAGACGCACGTGCCGCTGCAGGGCACGGCAGCCACGGCGCGCGAGGCCCGCGCTCGGGGAGCGCGATTTGTCTTCTCGGGCATCCTCGCCGACCAGATCCTCGCGCACGACCTGCACCGCGGGCTATTGGATGTGGCCGGCTGGTCGATCCTCAACCCGCTGGTCACCGGCGAGCCGCCGTGGCAGCTCATCCGCCGGACGGTCAGCGGTTCGTTCGACGGTAGCGCGTCGCCGGGCGTGCGCGGCTACGCACGCTACACGCGCGCCGTCCTGCGCGGCGATCCGACGGCGGCGCTGCCGCATCGCGATGCGATCGTGCACCCGGTCGGCTTCAGCGACGCCGCCGCCGCTCGCGTCACCGAGGCGCTGCGCGATGCCGCGGATCGCGCCCGCGATCAGCTCATGTCTGCCTCCGAGGCGCACGGTGGTAGGCGACGCCGCATCCCGCCGGGCACGACATCGCGCTTTCAGATCAACGAGACCTTCAACACGCCCAACGTGCAGTCCGCGATCCTCAACCACTTCCTGCCGCGCCAGACGTTCGTCTTCACGCCGTACGCCGATCGCGACGTCGTCGAGTACGCGCTCGCGCTGCCGAACGCCTTCCGGATCGGGCTCGCGCACGGAGCGACCATCGACAAGCTCGCGTTGCGAACGGCCTACGGCAACGGCGCGATGGCGCCCCAGATCGGCCGGCGGATGCAGCAGGCGCGCATCGACGCCTTCCCGGCGGTATACGTCAACCAGAACTTCGACCGCTGCCGGGCGCTGCTGGCGGGCAAGGGCGCGGTGCTGCGCGAGGCGGGCGTGCTGAGCGATGAATTCGTACAGAGCCTCTCGCGCCAGAGCGTGCACCGCAACGGAGAGGAGATCGCCCGCCTCTGCGTCGTCGAGCAGTGGCTGCGGAGGCTCGCGTCGTGAGCGTGTGCGTGTCGCTGCCCGAACACATCGTGTTCCGCGAGCTCCCGTTCTGCGGTGTCCTGCTCGACACACGGCGTTCACGGGTCTACCGCCTGTCCCAGGAAGCCGCCGCCATCCTGCGCCAAGCGCTCCACGGCGCGGACGCGGCGGGACCGTATGAGCCGGTGATCAGCGCGGGCTCAGCGGATCCCACCATCGAGCAGCGGGCCGGCATGCTGCGTCAGCTCGGCTCGCAGGGGCTCGTACGCATCGAAGGGAACGCTGGCGTCCGCGCGCGGGACGACGATGCGCGTTGAGCTCACCGATCCTCGCGCGGACATGGAGTGGCTAACCGCGAGGCTGGCGCAGTTCGTGCCGGGACCTCCGTCGGTGTGCGCGCGTGGCATGACGAAGCGCTGCGCTGAGCTGGCCATGACGTGCTGCTATCTGCGCGAATGGGTGCACGACGGCTCCCTCCCGGCGGATCCGTTCGCCGTCCATCTCGACGCTTGGGAGGCGAGCCTGCGACGGCGCTGCGAAGACCCGGCGCTGCAACGCCGCGCCCTCGGGGAGCCCGGCGATGCCCTGTTTCACGCGCAGCCGTACCTCTGGCTTCGGGCCACCGGCTACCGCGTCTGCGCCTGGGAGCGCGCGTTGGCGGGGCTGGCCTGCGCCGGCGTCCGGCCCGCCTCGATGGGCGTGCTGAACGTCCTATGGAAGGCGGGTCTCATGCGCCGTGCGCCGGACTGGCGCCGCGCCCTCGAGCGCTGGCTGGCGGAGTGGAACCGGCACCCGGAGACATCAGACCACAACGCCTATCGCGTGACGCACGCGGCCTTCTACATCTCCGACCTCGGCAACCGGGCGCCACCGGTCGCCTCCGTCGACCTGGATCGCCTCGCCGGCCATGGGCGGCAGCTGCTCGAGCGGTCGGTAGCGCGACGGCGCTGGGATCTCACCGGCGAGCTGCTGATCGCGCTCACCTGCCTGGGCCGCGAGGATGTCTCGCACGGACCCGCCGCGGAGGCGTTCTGCGCGTCGTGGCCGCCGGCGCACCCGCTCGCGGCGGCACGCGGCGACTCGGCAGCGCACGCGCGCGAGACGGCCGCCGACCCCGACGAGGCGTTCCGGCGCCGCTATCACACGACGATCGTCAACGTGCTGCGCTGCGCGGTGGCGACGCGCCCGGCACAGGCCGGGCGTCGCTCGCCGGTCGCGGCGGCGACGGCGTCGTGACGCGCGAGGTCGTCATCGTCGGCGGCGGACCCGTCGGGCTCGTGCTCGCCGCCGAGCTGCGCGCGTGCGACGTCGACGTGCTCGTCGTCGAACGCGAGACAAGCGCGGACACGCGCCTGCGCGCGCCGGCGATCACCGAGCGCACGATCGAGGCGCTCGAGCGCCACGGCCTGCTCGAGCGCATCGCCGGCGAGGCGCAGCGCTACCGCGCCGCCCACGGCGCGACGTCCGCAACCCTGCCCACCGATCTGCGAATCGACGGCGTACGGGCGCTTCCGGTCCGCCAGGATCTCGTCGAACGGGTCCTCGACGAGCACGTCCGCGCGCGCGGCGGCGAGGTCCGGCGCGGATGCGAGCTCGTCGGGCTGACACCGCTCGGCGACGGTGTGCAGCTGCGGATACGCGGCGCCGCGGCCGGGTCCGTCGCCGCGACCACGGCCGACGAGGAGGTGCTGCACGCCCGCTACGTCGTCGGATGCGACGGCGGTCACAGCACGGTGCGCAGCGCCGCCGGCATCGGCTTCGAGGGACGACCGGCCACGCTCACCGGCTACCAGGCGCAGGTCGAGCTCGAAGACCCCGGCGTGCTGCCCCGCGGCTGGCAGCGCACCCCGACCGGCATCGCCGCATACGAGCTGTGCCCGAGCCGGATCGTGAGCATCGAGTTCACCGGTCCGCCCGCCGACCGGTCCGCGCCGGTGACGCTCGAGGAGGTGCAGGCGAGCCTGCGGCGCACGAGTGCGACCGACGTGACGCTGACCGGGGCCCGTTCGCTCACCCGCTTCACGGACAGCGCGCGCCTGGCGGAGTCCTACCGGCGCGGGCGGGTGCTGCTGGCCGGCGACGCGGCGCACGTCCACGCCCCGTTCGGCGGACAGGGGCTGAACCTCGGCGTTCAGGACGCCGTCAACCTGGGGTGGAAGCTCGCCGCGACGGTGCGCGGGTGGGCGCCCGCCGGCCTGCTCGACAGCTACGAGCACGAACGCCGCCCGGTCGCCGAAGCGGTGCTGCGCAACGTCCGCACCGCGGTGACGTTGATGGACCCCGACCCGCGCATGACGCCCGTCCACGAACTCGTGGCGGAGCTGCGCGGGCTCGAGGCGGTGCGCCGGCACATGCACGAGAAGACCGCGATGACCGATCTGCGGTACGCCGTCGACGGTGTGGACGGCGATCACCCGCACCTGCTCGGCCGAGTGCCGCGCGGGCTGCGGCTGAGCGTCGCGAACACCGTCGTCGAGCTCGCGCAGGTCGCGCGCGCGGGACGCGGTCTGCTGCTCGTCCTGTCGGACGCAGGCCGGCGTGCCGCCGACGTCGCCGGCTCGTGGAGCGACCGGGTCGACGTGGTCGTCGCGACCGCCGCCTCCGCGCCGGACGGCGTGCGCGATGCGCTGTCCGCCGACGCGCTCGCGGCGCTCCTGATGCGCCCGGACGGCCACGTCATCTGGATGGCGGACCGCGACGGTCACGAACACCCGGCGGCGCTGCGCAGGGCGCTGTGGCGCGCGTTCGGCCGGCCCGCCGCCCGTGGCACGACTTCGAACGAGAGGCAGGTCGAGATGATCACCGACGACGAGATCCGCGTGCTGCAGGAAGACGGCTATCTCCTCGCGACGGATCTCCTGAGCCCCGAGGAGGTCGCCTCGTGCCGGCGGGAGCTGCGCGACCACTTCCCGACATGCGACGAGCTCCTCGCCCATCCGGACCGGTTCGCGACGCTCGGTCGGGCCGCATTCTTCCCCTACTCCGGGCCCACGCTCAACCGGGCAAGCACGCATCCGGTCCTCATCGATCTCGTCGAGCGGGTGCTGGGCACCGGCGACGTGCGGATCGGCGACGCGGTTCTGCAGGCGAAGTACGGAACGCTGGCCGGCGGCGGTCGCGACCAAACGCTGCACCACGACAGCTGGGAGGGCGGCTCGCTCATCTATCCGGCCGAGGCTGGCCTCTTCCAGCGCGTGTTCGCGATCGTGTACCTCACCGATGTCAGCGAGGATCTCGCCCCGACCTACGTCGTGCCACGGTCGGTCGCCGGAGACCTGCCGCTGGTTACGGAGGACGGCCTCGCCTCGTACTCACGCGACGCGTACCCGTGGCTCTACGAGGCCGAGCGACCGATCGAGGCGCGCGCCGGCTCCGCGCTGATCACCATGGGCCGCACGATCCATCGCGGGTCGGCGATGCGCGCAGAGCATGGGGACCGCTTCGCTCTCTTCGCGAGCTTCCACGCCGCAGCGGCGACGTGGCAGCGCAGCCGGACGTTCGTGAGCCTTCCGGGCGCACCCGAAGGCCCGGCGGCCCGGCAGTTCATGGCCGCGTCCACGCCCAAGCAGCGACAGCTGTTCGGGTTTCCTGCGCCCGGGCACGCGTATTGGACCGACGAGACGATCCGCGGGATCGCCGGCATCTATCCCGACATGGACCTCACGCCGTATGCGTGCTCGCTTCGTGCTCCGGCCGGGGCGGGCGGTGACGCCTCGCCGCGTCGCGGCTGAGCGCCCCGGCTCGACCGCTGGCGACCCGCAGCGTGATCCGGGGGCATCCTCGCGTCGTGGATGAGCAGCGACGCGCCGGCGCCGGCGGTCCAGCAGTTCAGCCGCACGCGGCACGCAGATCCTCCTTGCGGGGTGCAGCCGCTCGGCTGGGCGACCGGGCACGACCGGTCTGTACCCGCGACGCTTGCGACCGCCCACCCGGAGGGCGGCTTGTCCTCCGCGCGCAGGGGGCATGATGTGGCCATGCGCGGCACGGCCTTCGCGATCGCCGGTGCCATCCTGCTCGCCGGATGCGGCGGCTCGACGAGCCCGCCGCTCGCGCCGATCGAGCGCAACGAGCTGCACGGCTTCGTCGACCGCGCGCGCAGCGCGGCGCGGGCCGGCGACCTGGCCGCCACGGAGGGCGCGATCGAGTCGCTCCGGGCGCGCGTCCGCCAGCTGCGGGGGGCGGGCCGGATCGACGACGAGGCCGCCGATCGGCTGCTGAAGTACAGCGCCATCACGCGGCTGCGGGCGCGGCAGACGCTCGCCCCGCGCGCCGCCGAGCCCGCGGCCGGGTCGGAGGACTGACGATGGCGACCGAGCCGCCCGGCCCGGGCACCGAGCTGCTCGGCGGCCGCTACCGGCTGGTGGAGGTCCTCGGCACCGGCGGGATGGCGATCGTCTGGCGCGCGACCGACCAGCGCCTCGGCCGCACGGTCGCAATCAAGGTCATCGCCGACACGCTCGCGGCCGATCCGGCCTACCTCGAGCGCTTCACGCGCGAGGCCCGCACCGCCGCCGGGCTGTCGCATCGCAACCTCGTGCCGGTCTACGACTACGCGGCCGGAGCCGAGCGGCCGTTTCTCGTCATGGAGCTCGTCGAGGGCGGCACGCTGGCCGACCGGATCGAGCGCGGGCCGATCGAGGCCGCGGAGGCGACGGCGGTGGCGCGCGACCTGCTGTCGGCGCTGGGCTGCGTCCACGACGCGGGCATCCTGCACCGCGACATCAAGCCCGCCAACGTCCTGCTCGGCAGCGACGGCCGCGCGCGCCTGACGGACTTCGGCATCGCCCACCCCGAGGACGCCACGCGCCTGACCCAGACGGGCCATCTCATCGGGACGATCCGCTACCTCGCCCCGGAGCTCGTCCAGGGCGACGCGCCGAGCGTGCGCAGCGACCTCTACGCGCTCGGAGTGCTCGTCCGCGAGCTGGCCGGCGACGCGCTGGAGGGAGATCTGCGCGCGCTCGTCGAGGCGCTCACCGACCCGGAGCCCGCGCGGCGGCCGGCCAGCGCGAGCGACGCGCTCGCCGCGCTCGCGGTGCGCGCGGCGGGGCCGGCGCCCGAGGAGCCGCGGGACGGGTCCGCGCGGGAGCCGACCGAGACACAGCCGCAGCCCCGCGCGGCGGCGGCGCCACGGCGAGCGCAGCGGCGCGTCAACCCGGCGGCGGCGCCGGTCATCGGCGCCGCGATCGTCATCCTGCTGGTGGTCGCCTTCGTCCTGGCGCTCGGCGGCGGCGACGAGGGCGCCGCCGGCGACACCGCGACCGGGCCGGGTGGCACCGCCGCCGGCGCGCCGCCGATCACGCTCGAGGGACGACTGGACCAGCTGGACCGGATCATCCGAGGAGAGGCCCCATGACCATCACCCCATACCTGCTCTACGAGGACGTCGACGCCGCGATGGAGTTCTTGGCGCGCGCGTTCGGCTTCGAGGAGGTCCTGCGCTTCAGCGACCCGCAGGGCTACGTCAACCACGCCGAGATGCGCCTCGGCGACGACGTGATCTACCTCGGCGACCCCGGCGAGGACTATCGCAACCCGGACAAGCTCGGCGGGCCGACGGTGCTCGTCGGCGTCAGCGACCTCGAGGACGTCGACGCGCTCTGCGAGCGCGCCCGCGACGCCGGCGCGCAGATCACCCAGGAGCCGATCGACCAGGCCTACGGCGAGCGGCGCTTCGGCGCCGCCGACCCCGAGGGCCACCACTGGCACTTCTCGCAGCCGATCGCCGATGTCGAGCCGCAGGACTGGGGCGCGACGACGCCCGGCTGAACCCGGCCGGTCCGCCGCACCCGCCGCCGACGAGGTGCACAGCTCGGGGTCTGAGGCCCCGCAACATGCACCGCGCCGCCTGCCGCCTGCGGGACAGCGGCATCGCCGAGCGGGCCGCCACGCGGTCCGCAGGTCGACAGCGAACCCGGCCCGACCGCCGAGCAGTCCGCTCGGCGTCGCTCCGGCGCCCGGGCTGCGCTGCGCGCTCGCCGGCTCCTCGGGCGGCAGCGCCGCGACGACGTTGCCACGGGCAATCTCCTTCGTGGGGTGGTAACGCACCCGGCTGGGCGGGCCCCGGGTCCACCCGCGGCTCACTGCTCCCGGGCGGCAGGAGATCGGGGCGCGCAAGGTGCGATATCCGCACTCGGCGCGCCACGATGCACAGCTGGGCGACGGTCCGGGCGCGCAAGGTGCGATATCCGCACTCGGCGCGCCACGACCGACGATCGGCGCGCCAGGCGCCGCGGGGATGCTGTGCGGCGCGCACGGCGCTCGCCTGCGTGCTGTCCATCCATCGTCGGGACCGGCCGAGTGCGGGTGGATCGCGCCATGCGTTCACGCCAGTGCCCGAGGAGGTGCGAGTTGGGAAGGCTGAGCCTCTGCAACTCGCCACGCGCGCCCAACGCGGCGGAC
>CAWGTK010000005.1:0-70716 GCA_963825485.1 uncultured Actinomycetes bacterium | reverse complement strand
GGCGGGCCGGCGAGCCGTGGTTCTGCATCGAGCAGCCCGACCGCGAGCGCGCCGCGGTGGCGGCCCTGGGGTGTGTCATCGCCCTGGAGGCGCACGGCCCGCAGCGCTTCGAGGCGGTCGCCGCGCGCTGGCGCGCGCTCGCGGCGGCGGCCCTCACCGACGGCGCCGACGGACGCGGGGCCGGGCTCATCGCGGCCGGCGGCTTCGCGTTCGCGCCGCAGGGCGGCGACAGCCCGCACTGGGCGGGCTTCGCCCCGGCCTCACTGCACGTTCCGGAAGTGTCCCTCGCCCGCACCGGCGACGAAGTCCAGCTCACGGTTGCCGCGCTCGTCCAAGCCGACGATACCGCCGATGGCGCGCTCGCGGGAATCGAGTCGCGTCTCGGCGAGCTGCGCATCCAACCGTTGCCGCTGCTCGATCCCGATCCGGTCGGGCGCTACGTGGTCGCGGCGAGCACGCCGCCCGAGCACTACGAGGCCGCCGTCGCGCGCGCCGTCGAGCGCATCCGGGCCGGCGCGCTGGAGAAGATCGTGCTCGCGCGCGAGGTCTCCGTGCACGCGCCGGCCGCGCACGACGCCGCGGCGATCTTCGGCGTGCTGCGGGAAGGCTTTCCGTCGTGCTTCTGCTTCTGCGCGGGCCGCGGCGACGCGGCGTTCGTCGCCGCCAGCCCCGAGCTGCTGATCCGCCGCGAGGGGATGCGCGCGAGCACGCTGGCGCTGGCCGGCTCGGCGCGCCGCAGCGCCGATCCCTCCGTCGACGACCATCTCGGCGAGCAGCTGCTGCGCTCCGACAAGGAGCGCGCCGAGCAGGCGATCGTCGCGCGCCGCATCGAGCGCGCGCTGCGGCCGCACAGCCTCTGGGTCGCCGCCGCCGAGGACCCGGTGATCGTGAAGATGGCGAACATCCAGCACCTCGCGACGCCGATCCGGGCGCAGCTCGCGCGGGCGGTGGGGGTCGTGCGGCTGGCGGGAGTGCTGCATCCGACGCCGGCCGTCGGCGGCGAGCCGTTCGCGGTCGCCGAGCCGCTCATCCCGGCGCTCGAGGGGCTCGATCGCGGCTGGTACGCCGGCCCGGTCGGCTGGACGGACACCAACGAGGACGGCGAGTTCTGCGTCGCGCTGCGCTGCGCGCTGCTGCGCGGACCGCTCGCGCGCTGCTACGCCGGGGTCGGCGTCGTGCGCGACTCCGATCCCGCCTTGGAGCTCGCCGAGACCGACGTCAAGCTCGGCGCGCTGCTGCCTGTGCTCGCCGGCTGAGTCAGATCACCGAGTCGGCGCGGCGGCGCTCCATAACCGCCCGAAAACCCTTCCAGCCCCCGCCCACGCTAGGGTTCAACCCGGCGCGTTGACATTCGCGCGGATATCCGTAACGGTCTGCGCTACGGACCCAGGGGAGCAGGGCGGTGCGATGGTCGCGCCGGGGTCAATCATTTCGAGTTGGGGAGGTATCTCTATGGCTGGCAGCCTCGCGGCAAAGGTCGGTGTGGTGTTCGGCGCGTTCTACGTCGTGCTGGGCGTCGTTGGCTTCATGGTCACCGGATTCGCCGGCGCGCTGACCGGTGAGCAGGGCGATGCGATCTTGGGCATCAGCATCAACCAGTTCCACAACATCGTCCATCTCGGGATCGGCGCGTTCCTGATCGCCCTCTCGCTGCAGAAGAACGACGCCGCCGCCGAGGGCGCCGTCATGGGTGTCGGCCTCTTCTACGTCGTCGCGTTCGTCATCGGCGTCATGAACAGCGACAACCTGACGATCATCGGGATGCGCGGCGAGGGCGATCCGGCCAACTTCTTTCACCTGCTCAGCGGCGTGACGCTGCTTCTGGTCGGGTTGCTGTCCAGCGCAGCCAGCGCCCAGCAGGCGAAGAAGCGCGGGCTGGCGTAGCGCTCGACAAGCTGTCTGCCGTGCGGCGGGCGGGCCTGCGGTCCCGCCCGCCGTCGTTTCATGGGATGTCGGCGCGCGCGCCGACGAGCCGCGGGAGGTCGCCGGCCGGCCGGCGCGGGTGATCGAGGACCCTCGACGGCGTCGCCGGCCAGCGCGCGAAGCTTGGCCGTCAGCGCGGCGACGGCGATCGGATCGGCGGGGCAGCCGCGCGGCCGGCGGACGCGTGCGGTGGTCTTGCCGCCGAGCCGCAGCAGCGCCCTCGTCGGGCGCGAGCGCGGCGTCCGTGCGGACCGTGATCTGCGCGGCGAGCTACACCGCGCGACATCGACCCCGGCGACGGCGTCGAAGTCCGGTGCGCCGCGCAGGAGCGCAGGCGGAGAGGTACGCAATCGAGAACCTCGCCTCGAGGCCGTCGCGGACGGCTTCCCCGGCGGTGGCCTGACGGCTGACGGGGTGTTCGACGACGGTGATCGGCGGCGCCGATCTGGGGTCGCCGGCGCGCATCGGCCGCGGGGCGTCACCGCGCGAGCGCGGCGGCGACGGCGGCCTGCAGCGCGCGGTGCAGCGCGACGTTCTCGGTGCGGTCGCCGGCGACGCGGATGATCGTCGTGGCGCCGCCGGCGAGCGCGGCGTCAAGCGCGCGGCGCAGGCCGGTGCGGTCAGCGACGTCGGCGTACCCGCAGCCGTACAGCGCGGCCGCGTGCGCGAAGTCCAGGCCGTGCGGCGTCGCCACATGCTCCTCGAACGCGTCGCGCTCCCCGGCGATCGGCAGGAACTCGAAGATCCCGCCGCCGTCGTTGTCGAGCAGGACGATGGTCAGCGCCAGGCCCAGGCGGCGGGCGGCGAGCAGGCCGCCGATGTCGTGCGCAAGCGCCACGTCGCCGATCAGCAGGACGACCGGACCCGACGCCACCGCGGCGGCGCCGAAGGCGCTGGAGATCGTGCCGTCGATCCCGTTGGCGCCGCGGTTGCACAGCACCCGGGGTGCGTCCGCCCGCACGGGCGCGAAGGACTCGATGTCGCGGACCGGCATCGACGAGGCGACGAACAGCGTCGCGCCGGGCGGCAGGTCGGCGACGAGCGTGCGCGCGACGAGCGGCTCGGACAGCGCCTCGCCGGCCAGCCCGGCGTCGATCGCCGCCGCCGCCCGCTCGTCGGCCGCGCGCCAGGCGCCCAGCCAGTCGGGGTCGGCCGTCGGCGTCTGCGTGGCGGCCGAGCTCAGCGTCCGCGCGGCGTCGGCTTCGAGCACGACGTGCAGCGACGCGCCCGGGTCCTGCCAGGCGCCGTGCGGATCGAAGCTCAGCTGCGCGACGTCCTCGGCGAGGTCGTGCAGCCAGGCGCGCAGCGCCTTGGACGTCGGCAGGTCGCCGCAGCGCACGACGAGGTCGGGGCGCCGCTGCGCCGCGAAGCCCTCGCAGCGCAGCAACGCGTCGTAGTGCGCGATCGCCGCGCCGCCGCGCCGCGCGCCGCCGAGCGGATCGGCGAGCAGCGGCCAGCCGAGCCGTTCGCAGGCGGCGGCGACCTGCGGCAACCCAGGCTCGGCGCGGCCCGCCACGACGACGGGCCGGTGCGCGTCGCGCGCGACGACGGCGAGCGCGCGCCCGGCCGCGGCGGCGTCCTCGCCGGGCGTGGAGCGCAGCGCCCACGGGCGCCCGCCGCTGCGCCCCGGCTGGGGGTCGGGGCCGAGCTCGGCGGGCGCGATCAGCGGCTCGCGCAGCGCGAAGTTCAGGTGCACGGGGCCGGGACGCCCGTCGAGCGCCGTCCAGAACGCGCGGCAGGCGAGCGCGCGCATCCACCGCATCGTCGCGGGCGTCGCCTCGTGCGTGCCGACCTCGAAGAACCACTTCGCCGCGCTGCCGTACAGGCCGATCTGGTCGATCGTCTGACCGGCGCCGACCTCGCGCAGCTCGGGCGGCCGGTCGGCGGTCAGCACGACGAGCGGAACACGCGCCTGGAAGGCCTCGATGACCGCGGGCGCGAGGTTCGCCGCCGCCGTGCCCGAGGTGCAGGTGATCGCCACCGGCCGGCCGCCGAGCTTGGCGGCGCCGACGGCGAAGAAGCCCGCGCAGCGCTCGTCGATGTGCGAGAAGCAGCGCAGTCGCGGCTCGCGCACGAGCGCGAGCACGAGCGGCGAGGAGCGCGAGCCGGGCGACGTGCAGGCCTCGCGCATGCCGCAGCGGGCGAGCTCGTCGGCGAACGCGCGCAGCAGCAGGTGGGTGTCGGGACGGGCGGGCATGATGGCGGGGGTGCCCGAGCCGCTCCTCCTCCTGCACGGCTTCACGCAGACCGGTCGCGGCTGGGACGAGGTGGTGCGCCACCTCGACGGCGAACGCTATCGCGCGCTCGCTCCGGACATCCGCGGCCACGGGGCGGCGGCGACGCGCCGGCCGATCGACTTCGCCGCGTGCGTGCAGGACGCGGCCGGCCTGATGCGCGCGCCCGGTGTGCTGGCGGGCTACTCCCAGGGCGGCCGCCTTGCGCTGCACGTCGCGCTCGCGCATCCCGAGCTCGTCAGGCGGCTCGTGCTGGTGTCCGCCACGGCCGGCATCGAGGACCGCGCCGAGCGCGCGCGGCGGCGCGCGGCCGACGCGGCGCTGGCGGCGTGGATGGAGGCCGACGGGCGGCTCATGACGGAGGTCGCCGACCGCTGGGGCGCGCAGCCGCTGTTCGCCGCGCAATCGCCTGCGGTCGCGGCCGCCGCCCGCGCGGACCGTCTCTCCAACGCACCGGTCCACCTCGCCGCGGCGCTGCGCGGGATCGGCACCGGGGCGATGGGCCCGCTGTGGGATCGGCTCGGCGAGCTGGCGATGCCGGTGGTCGTGCTGGCCGGCGAGCGCGACGAGAAGTACGTCGCGCTCGCCGAGCGGCTCGCCGCCGCCGTGCCCGACGCCACGCTCGCGATCGTGCCGGGAGCCGGCCACGCGCTCCCGCTCGAGGCACCGGCAGCGGTCGCTGCGGCGGTGCGCATCGGCGAGGGCGACCACTAGGCTGCGGGAGTGGACGAAGGCAAGTCAGGGGCTGCCGAGGGCCGCGTCGCCGAGCTGAGCGAGCAACTGCACGCTGCCCGCGCCGAGCGCGATCGGTTCGACGCGGTCCGCAAGGATCTCTTCGAGCAGCTCAAGCGCAGCGCCGAGACCCAGCGCCGCGCGCGCGAGCAGCACGAGGCGCGCTTCGCTCAGGCCGAGGCGCGGATCGCCGAGCTCGGCCGCGAGCTGGCGCGCACGCAGAAGCACGTCGGGGATCTGGACGAGTTCGAGCCCCACGACACTCGCGGGGCGCTCGACGAGCGTGAGCGGCTGGCGCGTGAGGCCGACGCGCTACGCGCCGAACGCGATCGTGAGCGCGCGCAGTCGGCGACGCTTGCCCAACGCCTGGACGAGGAGACGGCGGCGCGCGCCCGGCAGATCACGCTGGCGGCGGCGCTGGAGGAGCGGCTGGCGCGGGCGCGCGCGGACGCCGACCGGGCCACCGCCGATCTGCGCCGGCGCCTGGCGGACGCCGAGCGGGCGGCGGACGAGTCCAGCGGCGCGACATCCGCGACCACCGCCGAGCTGGACGCACTGCGCGCGCGTGCGAGCGACGCCGAGCGCGCGCTGCAGGCCGCGCGGCAGGAGCGCGAGCAGCGCGTCGCGGAGATCGAGCAGCTGGCCGTGCGGGCGCGGCAGGACTCCGCCGCGCGGGTGGCCGCGGCCGAGCAGGCGACGGCCGAGCAGGCGCAGGAGCTCGCGCTGGCGCGTGAGGAGGTCGAGCAGGTGCGCCGTCAGGCCGCCGAGCAGCTCGAGGCCGCGGGCGCGGAGCGCGAGCGGCTGCAGGGTCAGCTCGGCGCGACGACCGGCGAGCTGCGCAAGGAGCTCGAGCGCGCGCGGCGCCGGACGAGCGAGGTCGAGCGCGCGCTCGTGACGGTGTCCAAGGAGTCCGACACGCGGATCGCCGAGCTCGAGCTCGAGGCGGACCGGGCACGTGAGGGGTCCGAGGCGCGGGCGCAGGCCGCCGAGGCCGAGCTGGAGATCGCGCAGGGCCGGGCGAGCGAGGTCGAGCTGGCGCTCGGGCTGGTGCGCGACGAGGCGCAGGCGCAGGTGGCCGAGCTGCGGTCGGCGGCCGAGCAGGCGCAGGCGCGCGTGGCCGAGCTCGAGACCGCGGGCGCGCAGGCGCGCGAGACGCTCGAGGGCCGGCTGGCGCAGACCGAGGCGCGGCTCGCCGCCCGGGTCGCCGAGCTCGAGCGTGTCGCCGAGCAGGAGCGCGAGGAGGCGGACGCGCGGGCTGCCGAGCTGGAGCTCGCGGCGGTGCAGGCGCGCGAGGAGGCCGGCCGGGAGGTCGCCGCGGCGCTCGAGCAGGCGCGGCGCGAGGTGGCCGCGACGCACGAGGAGCTCGACGCGCATCGCGCGGACCGCCGGCGCAGCGAGGACGAGGCGGCGCGCACGCTCGCGGCGGCGGTGGCAGCCGAGCGCGCGGAGCGCGAGCAGGAGCAGGCGCAGGCCGCGGCCGCGCTGGCGGCGCGGGGCGAGGAGCTCGAGCAGGCCCGGGCGCAGACCGATGGTGTTCAGGGCGAGCTCGATGCGGCGCTGGCGCGATCACGTGCGCGCGTGGAGGAGCTCGAGCTCGAGGTCGTGCGATCCGCCGAGCAGGCCGAGGTCGCCGTCGCCGAGGCACGGGCGCAGGCGTCGCGGCAGGTCGTCGCAGCCCAGGAGGAGGCCGCGCAGGCGCTGCTCGCCGCGCGCGAGGAGGCCGGCCGGGAGCTCGACGGGGTGCGCCGGCGGGCGGCCGGCGAGCTCGAAACGCTGCACGCCGATCGCGAGCGCGACGAGACCGAGGCCGGGGCTCGCCTCGCCGAGCTGCGCGAGGAGCTGACCCAGGCCAGGCGCGCCGCGCGCAACGCCGAGGAGGAGACGGCCGCCGCCGCCGAGGCCGCCGCGGCGCGGGTGCAGACGCTCGAGACGGCTGCCGCGCAGGCGCGCGAGCAGTCCGAGGCGCGTGTCGCCGAGCTGGAGCTCGCCGCCGACCGATCGGCAGCCCGCATCGCCGAGCTCGAGACCGCGGCGGAGCTGGCGCGCGAGGACGTCGACATACGCGTGGCGGCGGCCCAGGCCGAGACCCGCACGGTGAGCGAGGCGTCCGCCAAGCAGGTCGCGGCGGCCGAGCGGGCGCGCGACGAATGGGCCGCGCGCGCGGCGCAGCTCGAGCAGGCCGGCGTCGAGGCGGCGGCGCAGGCGGCGCAGCTGGAGGCTGCCGCCGACGCGTCGGCCGCGCGCGTGGCGCAGCTGGAGACGGCCGCCGAGCAGGCGGCGGAGCAAGCCGCAGCGCAGGCGGCGGAGCTCGACGCGACTCGGGCGGAGTCCGAGGCGCGGGTCGTCAAGGTCGAGGCGGCGGCGGAGCGCGTGCGCAAGCGGGCCGAGGCGCGGATCGCGAAGCTGGAGGCCGCGGCGCAGCGCGCGGGCGAGCAGAGCACGGCCAGGGTCGCGGAGCTGAAGGCTGCGGCCAAGCAGGCGCAGACCGAGTCCGCGACCCGGGTGGCGGAGCTCGAATCCGCCGCGCTCACGGCCCGCGAGCAGGCCGACGCGCGGTTTGCGGCGCTCGAGACCGAGGCGACCTCGGCGCGCGACGCGCTGGCCGCCCGCGTGGCGGAGCTGGAGTCGGCGGCGCTGCGGGCGCGAGACGAGTTCGACGCGCAGGTGGCCGAGCTGGAGGCCGCGGCGGCCCAGGCGCAGGAGGCGGCCGCGGCGCGCGAGGCCGAGCTGCGTCGGGAGGTCGAGCAGACGCGGTCGTCGGGCGCGCTCGCGTTGTCCACCGCGGGGGAGGAATCCGCGGCGCGCGTCGCCGAGCTCGAGGGTGCCGCGCAGCGGGCGCGCGAGGACGCCGCTGTTCAGGTCGCGGAGCTCGAGCTGGCGGTACGGCAAGCGCGCGAGGCGGGCGAGGATGAGCTCGCCGCGGTCCGCGAGCAGACCGAGCGCACGCTCGCCGAGCAGCGGGAGACCGCGGAGCTCGACCTCGCCGCGGCGCAGCGTGCGCTGGTCGAGCAGCGCGAGGTGGCGGAGTCCGAGCTGGCCGAGGCGCGGGCGGAGGCCGAGCGTGCGCTGGCCGGGCAGCGCGAAGCGGCAGAGTCCGAGCTGGCCGAGGTGCGGGCCGCGGCGCAGCGCGGGCTGGCCGATCAGCGCGAGCAGGCGGCGGTCGAGCTGGCCGAGGTGCGGGCCGAGGCCGAGCGCGGGCTGGCCGAGCAGCGCGCGGAGGCGGAGCGGGCCGTGGCCGAGGCGGCCGCGGCCGCCGAGCGCACGAGCGCCGAGCAGCGCGAGGACGCCGAGCGCGTGCTCGCCGAGGCCCGCGCGCAGGCCGCCGCCGAGCTCGACGACGCCCGCGAGGCCGCCAGCCGGGAGATCGACGTGGTGCGGCGCAGCCTCACGGCGGAGCTCGAGACCGAGCGCCAGGAGCACGCGGCCGAGCAGGCCGCCGCGGCAGCGCAGATCGCTGCGCTGACCACCTCGCTCGAGCGGGCGCAGCGCCTGGCGACGCAGAGCACCCGCGCGCTCGTCACCGCCCGCAAGGGGTTCAGCCGGCGCACGAAGGAGGCCGCGGCGGAGGCCGAGCAGGCGCGGGAGGCGCTGGCGGCCGAGCTCGCCGCCGCCCGCGACGAGGCCGAGCGCGAGATCGCCCGCATCCGCGAGCAGGCGAACGCCGACGCCGTCGCGGCGCGGGAGGCGCTGGAGGGCGAGCTGGCCGCCGCCCGCGCGGAGGCCGAGCGCGAACGTGCGCAGGCTGCCGAGCGCCTCGCGGTCACCGCCGGCGAGCTGGCCGGTACGCGCGACGAGCTGGCCCGAGTCGAGACCGAGCTGGCGAAGTACGCCGACCTCTACGCCATCGAGCAGGAGGAGCGGGCGCGCGACGGCGAGGACGCGCAGCTGCGCACGAGCCGGCTCGAGGACGAGCTGGCGTCGATCCGCACGGAGATGGCCGAGCGGACCGCCGAGCTCGAGCGCGCGCTCGCCGCAGCCAACGCCGAGCTCGTGGCGACGACGACGCGCTACGAGGAGGCGCGCCGGGAGATCCGCCCGCGCGCCGCCCGCAAGATCACCGAGCTGCAGACGGCGCTCGACGAGGAGCGCCAGCAGCGCGCCGAACGCGAGCAGCGCGCGGCCGAGGAGCTCGAGACCGTGCGCGCCGCCCACGCCGCGGCGCTCGCCGAGCACGAGATCGTGCTCGCCCGGCACGAGGTCGCCGCCGACGCCGGCGAAGCGGCGCTCGCCGATCGCGCGGCCGAGCTGGCCGGCGCTCTGCAGCGCCTGGCCGAGACCGAGCAGGCGCTCACGAGCGCCACGGCGCGGTCGGAGCGCGCCGAGCAGGCGCGGGAGGGCCTCGCGCGGGAGATCGCGGCGCTGCGCGGTCGCCCGAGCGAGCCCGATCGCGAGCAGGTGGCGCGCCTGGCGCTGGAGCGCGAGCGGCTGGCCGCCACGCGCCGCCGCCTCACCGCGATCGACGAGCGCCTGACCGGGGCGATCGGTGCCGTGCCCACGGTCGTCGTCCCCGACAAGCCGCGGGTGAGCGCCCGGTCCAAGGCCGGTGCTGCCGCGAAGCGCAAGTCCGCCGGCGGCAACGGCCGTCCCCGCCGACCGGGCGAGATCCCGCCCGCGCCGCGCCCCCGCGAGTAGCCGTCGAACCCGGGTCGGCGGCGGGCGTGCGCGGGCGAGCGGTCGCTCGGACCGCTGCCGTGACGTCGACAGCGGGGGGTAGACTCGCCGATGGCCCAGGTATGACCTCTCCAAGGGAAGACTCCGACGTCAGCGGCGCAGGGCAGCGATGACCCCGCTCGACGAGGCGCCCGAGCAGCGCTGGCGGCGCACGGTCGACCGCCGCAACCGCCCGGCCAAGCTCAAGGTCGACCGGCTGCTGCGCGACTTCGGCTACGCCCAGCTCGACGCTGAGGTCGGCGACGCCATCGAGGCACGGCTCGCCGGCGTCGCGCTCGCGGTCGCACCGTCGCTGCGCGATGCGACCGCCACCGAGGTCGTGACGATCTACGCCAACGACAGCGCGGCTGCACAGGAGGCGCCGCCCGCGGCCGATGCGCCGGGCGCGGAGCCGGCGCCCATGGCGGAGCCGGCCGCGGCGGCCGACGTGGCGACGATGGTCACCTACCTCAAACAGCAGGTCCTGGACGCCCGCGCCGAGGCCGAGCGCCTGCGCGGCGAGCTCGATCGGCGCATCGCCGCGCGGGCCGACTTCGAGACGGAGGCCCAGGCGATCATCGCCGAGCAGGCCACCGCCCTCGACGAGCAGAGCCGGCAGATCGCCGAGCTCGCCGCGGCCCTGGACCAGACGCGCCAGGCGCTCGCGGAGACGCGTGACGAGATCCGTCGCGCGGTCGGCGAGCTGCAGGCGCTGCCCGAGCTGCCGCCGCTGCGCGAAGAGAGCGCCGAGGCCGGCGACGACGAGGCCGGCGACGACCGCTTCGCCGACGAGTTCTCGTTCGACGAGCCGCAGTCCGCCGCCGCCGTCTCGCCCGCCGGCGACGAGCCGGTCGACGACCTCTCGTTCGGGGAGGAGCCGGCCGCCGACGTCTCGCCCGGCGACGAGGAGGCGCAATTCGCCGCCGACATCTCGCTCGGCGAAGATCCCCCGGCTGAAGCTGTCGCGACCGGCGAGGAGGAGGCCGCCGCCGAGCCCTCGCTGAGCGGGACGGAGTCCGCGGACGGCCGTGAGGAGGCCGAGGCGTGGGTCCCAGAGGCGTTGCGTGGCGAGCGCCGCCCAGCGGCCGCCGACAGACGCGCCTCCGCCCGCCCGGCGCTCGCCGCTGTGCCGGACGCCGCGGACGCCGCGGCAGAGCTCGGCGCGGCGGACGACCCTGACCTCGACGCAGCCGGCGCGCCGCCGCCCGCGGGCGAGCTCGACCAGCCCGCCGCCGCCGGCGCAGACACGCCCGAGGCGGACATCGACGAGCCGCCGCTCGGCGCCGCGCCGGCGCCGCTCGACGCGGGGTCGCCGGAGTTCGACATCGACGAGCCGCCGCTCGGCACCAAGCCGGCGGCGCCGCCCGGCGAGGTGGAGCGGATCGAGGACGCCCTCGCCGAGTGGCAGCCGAGCGCCCTCACGGCGCAGCCCGATCCCGCCGGGGCGGCGGCCGAGGCGCCCTCCGCGGGCGACGATCCGCAGGACACCTCGGAGGAGGATCTGCTGACGGACTTCGACGACTCCGAGGAGCCGTTCGAGCCGTCCGCGAGCGACCCGCGCGGCGACGATCCGCGGACCGATCGGCCGGGGCCCGACGGGCCGGCCACGACGCTGCCGCCGCCCCCACCGGCGCCGCCGTCCCCGTTTGTCGAGGATCCCGCGGACCAGGCCCCGCCGGTCCACGCCCGCGCCACGCTGGGCAAGGTCCTGCGCGCCCGCGGCGGCCGCGGCCGCTGGGACGGCACGTGCTCGATCTGCGGCCGCCTGCCGGTCGAGAAGCGCCGCAAGGACCTCGAGGCGGCGGGCTGGGACCTCGACGATCAAGCCGCCGTCTGCCCGCAGTGTCGCGGCATCGGCTAGTGGGCGCGGACGGGTCCACCTAACCGCGCCGCCATGCTCAGGTTCCTCGTGGTCACCATGCTGGCGCTCGGCGTGATCGGGCCGCCGACCGTTGCCGGCAGCGCCGCCGAACCAGCGCTGACGCTGCGCCAGGCGGTCGGCCAGCACATGATCTTCGCCTACGACGGCCTCCAGCCCCCGCCGGCCCTGCGCCGCCGGATCGCCCGCGGCGAGGCGGCCGGGGTGATCCTCTTCGCGCGCAACGTGCGCACGACCGGGCAGGTGCGCGCGGCGATGCGCAGCCTGCAGGCGATCCGCCGGCCGGCGGGCCTGCGGGCGCCGCTGATCGTCATGGTCGACCAGGAGGGCGGGCCGGTGCGGCGCATCCCGGGCGCTCCCGAGCGCGCGGCGGCGAGCGTCACGTCGACCGCGCAGGCCCGTGCCGACGGCCGCGCCGCGGCGCGCACGCTGCGCGGCGCCGGCGCGAACATGGACCTCGCTCCGGTTGCCGACGTGGGCCGTGCGGGGGCCGCGCTACAGCGCGAGCGGCGCACCTACGGCACCGCGCCGGCGGACGTGGCGGCGCGCGCCGGCGCGTTCGCCCGCGGCCTGCGCGCGGGCGGCGTGCGCGCGACCGCCAAGCACTTCCCCGGCTTCGGCGCCGCGGCGATCAACACCGACAACGCCGCCCAGCGCATCGAGACGCCGCTTCAGACGCTGCGCGGCGTCGACGCGGCGCCGTTCGAGCGGCTCGTCGAGGACGGCGTCGACGCCGTCATGCTCTCGACCGCCGTCTATCCGGCGCTCGACGAGCGGCCCGCCGCCTTGTCGCGCCGCTGGATCGACGGCGAGCTGCGCGAGCGCCTCGGCTTTCGCGGCGTGAGCATCACCGACGACCTCGGCACCCCGGCGGTCGCCGCCTACGGCTCCAACCGTCGCCGCGCCGTGCTCGCGGTCGAGGCCGGCGTCGACCTGCCGCTGTTCTCCTCGAGCTACACGGCCGGCGCGCAGGCCGCCGAGGGGCTCCTGGCGGCGGCGCGCGACGGCCGCCTGAGCGACGCCGAGCTGCGCGCCGGCGCGCGCCGCGTCCTGGCGCTACGGGCTCGCATAGCGCGCTAGGTTGACGTCCAGCCAGGCGCCGGCGGCCGCCCACGCGCGGCTCGACGGGTCGATCGGATCGCGATGCCCGCCCGGCGCCTCGGTGAGCGTGACGACGCCCCCGGCCGCGCGCGCGGCCGCCGCGTACTCGCGCGAGCGCTCCACCTCGACCGTCTCGTCGTCGACGGCGTGGACGAGCCCGACCGGCACCTCGAGCGGAAGGCGGCGCATCGGATCGGCCTGCGCCCAGCGGCCCGGGACGGCGGTGGGGCCGCCGCCGAGCAGCTCGCGCGCGGGGGCGCCCGCGCGCTCGAGGTCGCTGACGGCGGCCAGCGCCATGACGCCGACGGGGTGCACGGCCGGTGCCGCGCCGACGGCGCCCGGCGGCAGCCAGGGACGCCCGGCCGCCCACAGCGCGAGCTGACCGCCGGCCGAGTGGCCGAGCAGCGTCACGCGCTCGAGGTCGAGCGCCGGATCGTCGAGCGCGGGAAGCTGATCGATCGCCGCCGCGACGTCCTGGAAGGTCTGCGGCCAGCCGCCTCCGTCGCGGCCGAGCCGACGGTACTCGACGTTGTAGGCCGCGTAGCCGCGCCGCACGAGGTCCAGGCACAGCGGTCGCATCACGAGGCGCGTGTACGGCGGCTGCCAGTAGCCGCCGTGCAGCACGACGACGACGGGGTGGGCGCCCGGGTCGGTCGGCGTGTGCAGATCGGCGACCTGGCGCGGATGCTCGCCGTAGTGGTGATGGGCGGCCGGGCGGCGCAGCGCCGCGCCGGCGATCCGCAGCGCGAGCGAGGTCATCCCAGCAGCCCCGGCCCGCGCGGCACGGCGATCGCCCCGTCGCGCACGACCAGCGCGTGCTCGCAGTCTGCGAACAGGTCGAGCGTGGCCAGACCGCAGGGCGCGTCGATGCGCAGCGCGGCGGCGGCGTGCAGGGCCGCGGCGATCCCGAGCGGACCGTCGAACGTCGACGCGACGTACGCCTCGGCGCCCGAGGCGCGCACGAGCGTCGCGCAGGCCAGCAGCCCGGAGATCCCGCCGCAGCGCCCGAGCTTGAGGCAGACGGCATCGGCCGCGCCCGAGGCCAGCGCGCCCGGTACGGCCGCGGTCTCGTCCATCGCGATGCGCACGGCGACACGCTCGCGCAGCTCGCGCAGCGGGCCGATCCCGTGGACCGGCTCCTCGACGAGCTCCAGGCTCGCGGCGGCGAGCGCGGGGATCGTGTGCGCCGCCTGCTCGACGTCCCAGGCGCCGTTGGCGTCCAGGCGCAGCAGCGCCTGCGGCCCGAGCGCCGCGCGCACGGCGGCCACGCGGCCGGCGTCGTCGCCGATCCCGACCTTGAGCTTCACACAGCGAAAGCCCGCCCGCCGGGCGGCCTCGGCGCTCGCCGCCGCGCCGGCGCGATCGGTCGCGCCGATCGTCGCGTTGACCTGGACCTCGTCGAGCACGTCGTCGGTCAGCAGCCGCGCGACGGGACACCCGGCGCGCTGTCCGGCGCGGTCCCAGAGCGCCATGTCGACCGCGGCGAGCGTCTGGGGCAGCTCGTCTGCGACGCGGCACGCGTCGAGCAGATCACCGCCCGGCAGGGCGTCGTCGCTGTCTTCGATGACCGCGCGATAGGCCTCGAGCGCGGCGCGCGCGCGGGCGGGGGAGACGCCGTCGTAGTCCTCCAGGGGCGCCGCCTCACCGCGGCCGCGAACGCCGTCGGCGCCGACGATCTCGAGCTCGAAGATCTCGCGCAGATCGGTCGTGCCGTAGGCGGCCGGCAGCGGGCGGCGGAAGCGCAGCGTGCGCGCTTGGATCGTGACGCGCATCCGCGGAGGTCCCGCCGCGCCCGGGCTAGCTCGCCAGCGCGCCCGCGCTGAGCAGGACGCAGAACGCGAGCTGCAGCATGCCCGTCTGGGCGAGCGCCTCGTTGAGCGTGGGGCCGTCGGCATGCGTGCGCACCGTGCGCGCCAGGCGGACGGCGAGCGGCAGCGTCAGCCAGGGCGCCAGCACCCAGGGCGACAGCGCGCCGAGCAGCCACGGCAGCGGCGCGGCGAGATAGGCGACGTAGAGCATCGCCCCGTACACCGTGCGCGCGCGCTCGCGGCCGAGGCGGACCGCGAGCGTGCGCTTGCCGGCGCGCTTGTCGGAGTCCATGTCGCGCACGTTGTTGACGACGAGGATCGCGGCGGCCAGCAGCCCGACCGGGACGGCGAGCATGAACGCCTCGCTCGGCCAGGCCTCGAGCTGGGCGAACGTCGAGCCGCTGACGGCGGCGATGCCGAAGAACAGGAACACGAAGACCTCGCCGAGGCCCTCGTAGCCGTACGGCTTCGGTCCGCCCGTGTAGAGCACGCCCGCGGCGATCGAAGCGACGCCGACGAACAGCAGCTCGATGCCGGCGGCGAACACGAGGTACAGCCCGCAGACGACGGCCAGGCCGAACGTCACGTAGGTCGCGATCAGCACCTGGCGCGGCGGCACGAGCCCGCCCGCGGTCACCCGCACGGGGCCGAGGCGGTCCTCGCTGTCGGCGCCGCGGCGCGCGTCGGAGTAGTCGTTGGCGAGGTTCGTCCCGATCTGGATGAGGATCGAGCCCAGCAGTGCGGCGATGAACGGGCCGACGCGGAAGATCCCCGCGGCGCCGGCCAGCGACGTGCCGACGAGCACCGGCGCGACCGCCGCCGGCAGCGTGCGGATGCGCGCGGCCATCAGCCAGATGCGCAGCGAGGATGTGCTGGGGGCGGTGGCGGCCATCCGCGGAGAAACCTATCGGGCCGGCGTGTCCCCGAGCACCGGCGACCGGCATCTCTCATGGAAGGTGGTCTGGGCCTCGGCCGCGCGCGAGCGTCAGCGAAACGAGCGCTCGCCGAGCGTGGCGGCAAGCCGTTCATAGCGGCCGGTTTCGCGCCTCGCTGACGGCGCTCGGCTTCGCCGCAGCGAGCGTGACGCGAAGGTGTTCGTAGCGAACATCAACGCGCCACGCTGACGGCGCGCTCGGCGTCGCCACGGAGAAGCGCGGCGCGAAGGTGTTCGTAGCGAACACTTTCCCGTCACGCTGCGCTCTGGTCTCCCTCACGCCGAGCCCGGCGCCCGACACCCCCCAAAGGTTGAGCCGGCGTCCGGCGATCCGGTCGCGGTCGCGGGCCGGCTCTGATGGGCGGCGCTTACGGACGCTTGGGGAACCTCGAGAAGTCCGGCCGGCGCTTCTCGCGGTAGGCGTCGCGGCCCTCCTGCGCCTCGGCGTTCTCGTAGAACAGGAGGTTCGCGTCGTGCGCGAGCTGCTGGATGCCGCTGAAGCCGTCCTCGGTGGCGTTGAAGCTCGCCTTCACGAGGCGCAGAGCGAACGGCGACATCGCGAGCATCTCGTGACACCAGGCGACGGTCTGCGCCTCGAGCGACGCCAGCGGCACGACGGTGTTGACGAGCCCCATCGCGAGCGCTTCGTCCGCGTCGTACTGGCGGCACAGAAACCACATCTCCTTGGCCCGCTTCGGCCCGACGAGCGAGGCCAGCAGCCCGGCGCCGAAGCCGCCGTCGAACGAGCCCACGCGCGGGCCGACCTGGCCGAAGCGCGCGTTGTCGGCCGCGATCGTCAGGTCGCAGACGAGGTGCAGCACGTGGCCGCCGCCGATCGCGAAGCCGGCGACCATCGCCACGACCGGCTTGGGCAGGCGGCGGATCTGGATGTGCAGGTCGGTGACGTGGAAGCGCCCGACCGCACCGGGCTTGGGGTGGGCGGGGTTCGGATCCATGAGGTAGCCGGTGTCGCCGCGGACGTTCTGGTCGCCGCCGGAGCAGAACGCGAGCTCGCCCTCGCCGGTGAGCACGATCACGCCGACCGACGTGTCCTCGCGGGCGCGCTCGAGCGCCCGTGAGATCTCGACGATCGTCTGCGGCCGGAAGGCGTTTCGCACCTCGGGACGGGCGATCGTGACCTTCGCGATGCCGTCGCCGCTGAGCTCGTAGCGGATGTCGCTGTACTCGCCCTCGCCGGTCGTCCACTCGATCGCCATGGCGTGCAGGTTAGTTTCCCCTGCACAGATGCTCGTCGAAGCTTGGCTGCACCGGGCCGCCCGGACCCGGCCCGACCACGTCGCGCTGCGCGCCGACGACGGCGCGGCGACGTACGCCGAGCTGCACGCGGCGGCGACGCTCGCCGCCCAGCGCCTCGGTGCGCTCGGCGTGCGACCGGGCGACCGCGTCGCGATCGCGCTGCCGGCACGGCGCGCGTTCGTCGAGACGCTGCACGGCTGCCTGCTGCTCGGCGCGGTGGCGATGCCGATCGACCGGCGCCTGAAGGCGCACGAGCGCCGCGCCCAGGCGGCGAGCTGCGCCGTCGTCGTCAGCCGGCCACTCGACGGGCTCGCCGACACCGCCGCGCCGCTGGCCGGCACGCACGACCTGCGAGCGACCGCGATCGTCGTCCACACGTCGGGCACGACGAGCGGTCCGCGGCCGGTGGCGCTGACGTACGGCAACTGGCTGTGGAGCGCCCTGGGCTCGAGCGTTGCGCTCGGCGTCCGGCGCGACGACGTCTGGCTGTGCACGCTGCCGCTGTCGCACGTCGGCGGCCTCTCGATCCTCGTGCGCAGCGCGATCTACGCGACGAAGGTCGTCCTGCACGAGCGCTTCGGAGCCGAGGCCGCCGCCGACGAACTGGCCACCCGCTCGACGCTCGTCTCCGTCGTCCCGACGACGCTCGGACGCCTGCTCGACGCCGGCCTGCGTCACCCGCCCCACCTGCGCGCCGCGCTCGTCGGCGGCGCGCCGGTCCCGGCGGCCCTGCTCGAGCGCGCAGCCGCCGCGGGCGTGCCGACGGTCGCGACGTACGGCCTGACCGAGGCCTGCTCGCAGGTCACGACCGGCGGCCCGCCGCTCTTCTGCACGCGCGTGCGGATCGGCGCGGGGCGGGAGATCCTCGTGGCGGGTCCGACGGTCGCGCCCGCCGCGCTGTCGGCCGACGGCTGGCTGCACACCGGCGACGAGGGCGCGCTCGACGCCGCGGGCGTCCTGACCGTGACGGGCCGCGCGGGGGACACGATCATCACCGGCGGCGAGAACGTCGCGCCTGCCGAGGTCGAGGCCGTCCTCGAGAGCCATCCTGCGGTCGCGGAGGCCGCGGTCCACGGCGCGCCGGATGACGAATGGGGCGAACGGGTGGTCGCAACAGTCGTCCTTCGCGGCGATCACACCGCAACAGTCGACGAGCTACACGGTTATTGTCGTGTCCGACTCGCGGGCTACAAGGTGCCCAGAGTCTTCCGATTCACCCACGAGCTACCGAGAACGGTCTCAGGGAAGCTGTTGCGCCGATCTTTGGAGGAATGAATGTCACGCCTGAGCCGTCGCTCGTCGATCCTTGCCGCCACCGCCGTGGCCGTGCTCGCCGCCCCGGCCGCGGCGCATGCGGCGACGTACACCGTCAAGACCGGTGACGGCCCCTGCGGCGGCGGCGACCTCGCCTGCGGCGGGCTCGTGCAGGCCGCCGCGGCCGCCGCCTCCGGCGACGTCTTCCAGGTCGCGGCCGGCACCTACGCGTCGGCGACGTTCACCACCGACGTGACGATCGCCGGCGACCTCGGCTTCGTGATCGACGGCACGCTGGAGTTCGCCGGCGGCGGCGTCTCGAAGCTGTCGAAGGTCGCCGTGGCGACCGGTGCGGGCAACGCGCCGGCGCTCTACGTCAGCGGCGGCGGCGGCGTGGAGCTCAGCGACTCGGTGGTGATCAGCCGGGACGGCTTCGGCATTTTCATCACCTCCGGCCAGGGCAACAAGATCGTCCGCACCGCGGTCGCGACCGGCGGCCAGGCGACCGGTGCGATCCAGGTCCAGACCGGACCGGACGACCCGGCCGTGGCGGTCACCGTCGAGTCCTCGATCCTCTCCGGCGGTGGCGCCGGCATCCGCGCCCTCACGGTCAACAACGAGGTCGAGGCGCTCGCCGGCCGTCGGGCCGGCGACATCGACCTCACCCTGCGCCACATCACCGCCGCGGGCTCGACGAACGGCATCGACATCGACTCGAGCAACTCGCTCAGCCTGCTGGGCAACGCGGGGAACATCGACGCCACGGTGAGCGACTCGATCGCGCTGAACAACCGCGTCGTGCGCTTCCCGGGGACGCTCGGCATTCCGCCCCTCGGCGCCAACACGGCCACGCTCACCCGCACGCGCACGCTCGAGTCGGCCGATCCGGCCACGCTCTTCGTCAACCCGACCGCCGGCAACTACCGCCTGCGGCCCGACGCCTCCGCGGCGATCAACCAGGGCAGCGTGACCGCGGGCGAGTCGACGACCGACATCGACGGCGAGGACCGCTCGAGCGACCCGACGGACCTCGGCGCCGACGAGTTCAACAACGCCGCCCCGACCGCGGTGATCAAGCTGGCCACCGCCACGCCGCGCTCCTCGCAGCCCGTGACGTTCGACGGCCGCGGCTCCAGCGACCGTGAGGGCAGCGCAATCAGCGAGTACCGCTGGCGCTTCAGCGACGGCACGGCGACGAACACGACGCAGCCCTTCGTGCAGCACACGTTCGCCGCCGAGGGCGACGCGGCGGCCGGGCTCGTGGTGGTCGACAGCACCGGCGCCGTGAGCCCGGAGGTCGCCGTGACCTTCAAGCTCATCAACGGCACGCCGCCCGCGGTCGCGATCGCCAAGCCGAAGTCCAAGCAGACCTTCCGCACGTTCACGACGACGACGAAGACCGTCACGCGCAACGGCAAGAAGGTCAAGACCAGGACGCGTAAGCGCACGAAGATCCAGATCGCCGGCCTGTCGAAGGCCGCCGCGGGCAACATGCAGCGGGTCCTCGTGACGCTGCAGAAGCTCAACTCGACCAGCGGCTCGAAGACGAAATGCCGCTTCTACGACGCCTCGAAGGGGCTGCGCCTCGTCTCGTGCAGCAGGCCGAAGCTCATCACGGCCCGGCTCGTCAAGAACAGCGCCGGCGGCGAGTGGACCTACAACGTGCCGACGACCCGGCCGCTGTCGCCCGGCAGCTGGAAGGTCTCGGCCTACGGCGTCGACACGACCGGGTCGTTCGGCAACTCCGCGCCGAAGGGCGCGTCGCTGAGCTTCAAGGTCAAGAAGTAGGGAGGCGCCGCTCATCGCCGCACGCCGCAGGCTCGTTCTCCTCACGGTCGTGGTCGCCGCGTTGGCGGCGCCCGCGGCGGCGAGCGCGGCGACCTTCGACGTCGCGGCGGGCGGTGGCGGGTGCGGGGGCGCCGACACGGACTGCGGGACGATCGCGGCCGCGGCGAACGCGGCCGCTGCCGGCGACACGGTGCAGATCGCGCCCGGCGCCTACACCGAGAGCGCGGCCTTCGACGCAGGCAACGTCACGGTGACCGGCGCGACCGAGGCGCCCGGCGTGGTCGTCAACGGCACGCTGACCTTCAGCGGCGGCGGCACGCCGAGCGTGCTGCAGAAGCTCCTCGTCGCGGCGCCCGCCGGCGCCGCCGTCGCGGCGAGCGGCGCCGGCGTCGCCGTGCGCGACGCGGTGCTGCTCAGCGCCGCGGGCCCGGGCATGTCGATCACCGGGGGGACGGCGAACGCACTGACTCGCAGCTCGGTGCTGGCGGCCGCCGGGGGCGCCACCGCCGTCGACATCGCGGTCGGCAGCGGCGATGTCGGCCTGAGGATCGACTCGAGCATCGTCAGCGGCGGCGCGAGCGGCATCGGGCTGGCGGTCAAGACCGGCGTCGGCACGCTGCTGTCGGCGGGCTCGGCGTCCATCACGGCGCACCACGTCACGATCGCCGGTGCGGGGACGGCCGTCTCGCTGGACTCGAGCGCCACGACCGGCCTGCTGTCGGCCGACGGCAACATCGCGATGACCGCGACGGACTCGATCATCCAAGGGGCGACGCCGACGAAGTCAAACGCCGGCCTCCTCGGCCCGATCCTGCCGCCGAACACGGCGACGCTCACCCTCACCCGGACCGATCAGACGACCGCCGCCGACGCGCTGTTCGTCAACCCGGCCAGGCGCAACTACCACCTGCGCGCCGACGCCCCCGTGATCGACAAGGGCCGGCCGACCGCCGGCGGGTCGGAGACCGACGTCGACGGCCAGCCGCGCACCGCCGGCGCGGCGAGCGACCTCGGCGCCGACGAGTTCGGCAACACCGCTCCGACGGCCGCCGTCGCCGTGAAGACCCCGACCCCGCGGGCCTCGATCCCGGTGACCTTCGACGGCTCGGGCTCGGTCGATCGCGAGGCCGGCCTCGGCGGCGGGATCGTCGAGTACCGCTGGACCTTCGGCGACGGGACCAGCCAGACGACCGCCGGCCCGACCGTCGAGCACATCTACCGCGCGCCGGGCGCGGTCGTCGCGCAGCTCGTCGTCGTCGACCGCCAGGGCGCCGCGAGCGAGCCGGTGACGACGCCGGTCAAGCTCGTGCCCGGCGGCGCGCCGGCGGTCGTCATCACCAAGCCCAAGCACCGGTCGACGCTGGCGCTGCTGGCCAGGAAGCGCAAGGGCGCCAAGCGTCGCGCCCGGGCGACGATCACGTTCAGCGGCACGGCGCAGGCGGTCGCCGGCGTCAAGCGCGTCCTGTTGACCATCCAGAAGGTCACCTCGACGAAGAAGACGTGCACCTGGCTGGACAAGGCGCAGGGCCTCGTGAGGGCGCCGTGCGCCCAGCCCGTGTTCGTCGGCGCCAAGCTGCGGTCGGGCAAGTGGACGTACACGGTCGCCCGTTCGATCAAGCTCGTCAGGGGCCGCTACCGCCTGAGCGCCTACGGCACGGACAGCGGCGGCGCGTTCGGCAACGCGGCGCCGCCGAAGAGCCGCATCGTGCAGTTCACGCTGAAGTAGCCTGGCGGCGCCGTGCCATCGACCGATCCCGAGCAGTACCGCGCGACCAGCCGCGAGCGCTGGGCGCGAGCCGCCGGCGCCTGGGGCGCGCATCGCCGCGTCGTGCAGGCCGCGGCCGAACCCGTGTCGCAGTGGATGGTCGACGCGATCGACGCCCAGCCCGGCCACCGCGTGCTCGAGCTCGCCGCCGGGCCCGGCGACACCGGTTTTCTCGCCGCCGAGCTGATCGAGCCGGGCGGCACGCTGATCAGCTCCGACGCCGTCGAGGAGATGGTCGACCAGGCGCGCGCCCGCGCCGCCGAGCTGGGCATCGCGAACGTCGAGTTCCGCACGATCGACGCCGAGTGGATCGACCTGCCGACCGCCGACGTCGACGGCGTCCTCGCCCGCTGGGGCTACATGCTGGTGGCCGATCCGGCCACGGCGCTGCGCGAGACGCGGCGCGTCCTGCGCCCGGGGGGCCGGCTCGCGCTCGCCGCCTGGGCGGACCCGCAGGAGAACCCGTGGGCGTGGGGGCCGGTCACCGAGCTCGTCGCGATCGGGGCGATCGACGCACCCGACCTCGACGAGCCGAACATGTTCGCCTTCCGCGATCCGCAGCGCATCGTCGCGCTGCTCGAGGAGACCGGCTTCGAGGACATCGTCGTCGACTCGGTCGCGATCGTCTTCGCCTTTCGGAGCCTCGACGACTGGTGGGACACGCAGCTCGACATCTCCACGACCCTCGCGCGCAGCGTCGTCGCGCTGACGCCGGCGCAGCGCGACGATCTGCGCGACGCCGTCGACGCGCGCCTGGCGCAGTACGTGGCCGGCGACGGCTCGGTCGCGCTGCCCGGCCTCACGCACGTCGCGGCGGCCGGCGCCTGAGCGGAGCGCCGCACCCGCGGCCATTAGCATCCCGCGCCATGTACTACGACGACGACGCAGACCTCACCCTCCTCGACGGCAAGACCGTCGCCATCATCGGCTATGGCTCGCAGGGCCACGCCCACGCGCTCAACCTCAAGGACTCGGGCGTCGACGTCGTCGTCGGCCTGCGCGAGGGCTCCGCCTCAGCCGCCAAGGCTGCCGGGCACGACCTCGAGGTCCTCGGCATCGCCGACGCCGCGAGCCGCGGCGATCTCGTGATGATGCTCGTCCCCGACGAGCTGCACCGCGAGGTCTACGAGGGCGAGGTCTCCGACGGCATCGCCGAGGGCAACATGCTGCTCTTCGGCCACGGCTTCTCGATCCACTACGACGAGGTCCAGCCGCCGGCCGGCGTCGACGTGGCGCTCATCGCGCCGAAGGGCCCGGGCCACCTCGTGCGCCGCCAGTACCTCGAGGGCTCGGGCGTGCCGGGCCTGATCGCCGTCGAGCAGGACGCCAGCGGCAACGCCCAGGCGCTCGCGCTGGCCTACGCCAGGGGGATCGGCTGCACGCGCGGCGGCGTCATCGAGACCTCCTTCAAGGACGAGACCGAGACCGACCTCTTCGGCGAGCAGGCCGTCCTCTGCGGCGGCGCGTCCGAGCTCGTCCAGGCCGGATTCGACACGCTCGTCGAGGCCGGCTACGACCCGCAGATGGCGTACTTCGAGTGCCTCCACGAGCTCAAGCTCATCGTCGACCTCATGTACGAGAAGGGCCTGGCCGGGATGCGCTACTCGATCTCCAACACGGCCGAGTACGGCGACTACACGCGCGGCAAGCGCGTCATCACCGACGACACCCGGGCGAACATGAAGCGGATCCTCGCCGAGATCCAGAGCGGCGACTTCGCCCGCGAGTGGATCGCCGAGAACCGCGCCGGCCAGGAGAACTTCAAGCGCATGCGCGCCGAGCAGGCGGCGGGCCAGGTCGAGACGACCGGCAAGGAGCTGCGCTCGATGATGGACTGGATCGACACCGAGTTCAGCGACTGAGCCGACGTGCAGCGACCCGAGGGCGCCACGCACGGACGAACGGGCGCCGCCCGCCGCGCCGCGCACCGGTGAACGGGCGCCGCCCGCCGCGCGGTCGGCGACGCTCGTCTAAGGTAGGTCGCGAGCCACGGCTAAAGGACGTACGGATGTGTTCTGAGACGGTGCGACGGGTCCTTGCGATGGCGGCGGCGGGCACGCTGCTCGCGCTCATGCCGGCCGGTGCGCAGGCGCAGTCCCCGCCTGCGCCGGTGGTCGGCGCCGGCCAGCCCGGCCAGATCCCGGGCCGGTACATCGTCGTCCTCAAGAGCGGCAGGGGCGCCGCTGCGGCCGATCGCGTCGAGCGCCGCGCCCGTGGGCGCGGAGGCCGCGTCCAGCGCCAGTATCGCCGCGTGCTCAACGGCTTCAGCGCGGAGCTCTCCGACAGCGCCCTCGCCGACGTGCGCGCCGACCCCGACGTCGAGTTCGTCGAGCCCGACGCGGCCGTCTCCATCAACGCGACGCAGCCGAACGCCACCTGGGGCCTGGACCGGATCGACCAGCGCGACCGGCCGCTGAACCAGACCTACACGTACAACCCGACCGGTGCGGGCGTCAAGGCCTACATCATCGACACGGGCATCCGCACGACGCACAACGAGTTCGGCGGCCGCGCCGTGTCGGGCATCGACGTGATCGACGGCGGTGCGGCGGATGACTGCAACGGCCACGGCACGCACGTCGCGGGCACGGTCGGCGGCGCGACCTACGGCGTCGCCAAGGGCGTCAGCCTCGTCGCCGTGCGCGTGCTCAACTGCTCGGGCAGCGGGTCGACCTCCGGCGTCATCCAGGGCATCGACTGGGTCACCGGCAACCACGCCCCCGGCGCCCCGGCGGTGGCCAACATGAGCCTCGGCGGCAGCACCTCCTCGTCGATGGACCGGGCGGTAGGCAACTCGATCGGCGACGGCGTGACCTACGCGGTCTCCGCCGGCAACGACAACGAGAGCGCATGCAACGGATCACCCGCCCGCACGGCCGAGGCGCTGACGGTCGGATCGACGACGTCGAGCGATGCGCGCTCGTCGTTCTCGAGCTACGGCACGTGCATGGACATCTTCGCGCCGGGCTCGAGCATCACCTCGGCGTGGCGGTCGTCGAACACGTCGACGAACACGATCAGCGGCACGTCGATGGCGAGCCCGCACGTGGCGGGCGTCGCGGCGCTGTACCTGCAGGGCGCGCCGGCGGCCTCGCCGGCGACGGTCGGCGGCGCGATCCTCTCGACCGCGACGACGGGCCGGGTCACTTCGCCGGGCAGCGGCTCGCCGAACCGGCTGCTGTACTCGCTGTTCAGCGCCGCTCCACCGCCGCCACCGCCGCCGCCACCGCCGCCACCGCCGCCACCGCCGCCGCCGCCGCCGCCACCACCGCCACCGCCGCCACCACCACCACCGCCACCCACGTGCGCCGCGCCCACCGGCGTCACGGCCAGCCGCATCGCCGCCGACCGGGCCACGGTCTCGTGGTCGCACGCGGGTGCGACGAGCTACAGCGTGTGGCTGTCGCGCCCGGAGTGGGGCGGGGCGATCGAGTACTCCGTCGATCCCTCCCGGCCGCGGACCCTGTTCGGGCTCGTCGGCAGCTCGTCGTACGCCACCTTCGTGACCGCGAAGTGCGCGACGGTCGTCTCGGCACCGTCGGCGACGGTCACGATCCCGTCCTGGTCCGGGATCTGATCGGGCCGTGCGCCCGCCTCAAGCTTCTCCGGCGATCTGTCGATTGATCCCCGGGACATCGTCAACCCCTTCTCGAGAGGATCACCACCGGATGCCTTCCCGCAGTGCGCGTGGCGCACGTGCCATCACGATCGCGGCGATCGCGCTGGCGGCCGCCCCGGCCAGCGCGCTCGCGCAGTCCGCGCCGGCCCCGCTCCAGCCCGCCGCCGGCCGCGCCGTCATCGAGGGCCAGTACATCGTCGTCCTGAAGAACGGCAAGGGCGCCGCGGCCGCCGATCGCGTCGAGCGCCGCGCCCGCGGCCGCGGCGGCCGCGTCCAGCGCCAGTACCGCCATGCGGTCAACGGCTTCACGGCGCAGCTCTCGGCTGACGCGCTCGCCGACGTGCGCGCGGATCCCGACGTCGCCTACGTCGAGCCCGACGCGATCGTCTCGATCAGCGCGACGCAGTCCGATGCCACGTGGGGCCTGGACCGCATCGACCAGGCCGGCCTGCCGCTGAACCAGACCTACAACTACACCGCGACCGGTCTGGGTGTGAAGGCGTACGTCATCGACACCGGCATCCGCACGACCCACGCGCAGTTCGGCGGTCGGGCGACCTCCGGCTTCGACTCGATCGACGGCGGCGCGGCGGACGACTGCAACGGGCACGGCACGCACGTCGCCGGCACCGTCGGCGGCTCCACGTACGGCGTCGCCAAGAGCGTCAGCCTCGTCGCCGTGCGGGTCCTGGACTGCTCGGGCAACGGCTCGACCTCCGGCGTCATCCAGGGCATCGACTGGGTCACCGCCAACCACGCCGCGGGCGCCCCTGCCGTGGCGAACATGAGCCTCGGCGGCGGCATGTCGACGTCGCTGGATCAGGCGGTGCGCAACTCCATCACCGACGGCGTCACGTACGCGCTCGCGGCCGGCAACGAGAACGCCAACGCCTGCAACTCCTCGCCGGCGCGCACGGCCGAGGCGCTCACGGTCGGATCGACGACGTCGACCGACGCGCGCTCGTCGTTCTCGAACTACGGCACGTGCCTGGACCTGTTCGCACCGGGTTCGAGCATCACCTCGGCCTGGCGGACCTCGGACACCGCGACGAGCACGATCAGCGGCACGTCGATGGCGACCCCGCACGTCGCCGGCGCCGCCGCGCTGATCCTGCAGGGCACGCCGGGAGCGCTGCCCTCCGCCGTCAACGCGGCGGTCGTCGACGGGGCCACGCTCAACAAGGTGTCGAGCCCGGGAACCGGCTCTCCCAACCGGCTGCTCCACACGCAGAGCGGCACGACGCCGCCTCCGCCGCCCCCGCCGCCCCCGCCGCCCCCGCCGCCGCCACCGCCACCGCCGATTGGCTGCGGCCTGGTCGAGGCGTACAGCGGCAGCCTGTCGGGAACCAACGCCTACCAGCCGATGCCGACCTCCTCGGGCTACACGGTCACCAAGAGCGGTACGCATCGCGGCTGCCTGACCGGACCGTCGGCGTCGGACTTCGACCTGGCGCTCTACAAGCGCACGTCGTCGGGCTCGTGGTCGCGGGTGGCCGTCTCGCAGGGGACGACCTCGACCGAGAACATCGCCTACAGCGGCACGGCGGGCACGTACTACTGGCGCGTGTACTCCTACCGCGGCAGCGGCACGTTCGTGTTCGGCATGACGCGCCCGTAGGCGCACAGACGCAGCAACCGGCGCGACGGCCTTGACCGCTAGACTCGGTCGGGCCGTCGCGACTGGCGTTCGGGTGGAGCACACCACCGGGGAGCGGCGGAGCAGCAATGCCGCGCGCCTGGGCCTGACCTGCACCCGCGAACAATGGGACGTCTGCCCACATGACGACGAGTACGCAGTTGAAGATCCCCGCCGACCTGAAGCCCGCCGACGGCCGGTTCGGCTGCGGACCCTCGAAGGTCCGCCCCGTCGCCGTCGCCCGGCTCGCCGCCGAGCACACCGGCCTGCTGGGCACCTCGCACCGTCAGAAGCCCGTCAAGGCGCTCGTCGGGCGCGTGCGGAGCGGGATCGCCGAGCTGCTCGGGGCGCCCGCGGGCTACGAGGTCGCGCTGGGCAACGGTGGCACGACCGCCTTCTGGGACGTCGCCGCCCTGTCGCTCGTGCGCGATCGCGCGCTGCACCTGACCTACGGCGAGTTCAGCCGCAAGTTCGCCGACGTCACCCGCAACGCGCCGTTCCTCGGCGCCCCGATCGTCCTGCAGGCCGATCCCGGCGATGCGCCGCAGCCGATCGCCGATCCCGCCGCCGACGCCGTCGCCTGGGCGCACAACGAGACCTCGACCGGCGTCATGGTGCCGGTCACCCGGCCCCCCGGCAACGACGCGGCGCTCGTCCTCGTCGACGCGACCTCCGGCGCCGGCGGCCTGCCGCTCGACGCCGCGCAGGCCGACGCGTACTACTTCGCCCCGCAGAAGAACCTCGGCTCCGACGGCGGGCTGTGGCTCGCGCTGCTCAGCCCCGCCGCGATCGAGCGGATCGCCGAGATCGACGCGTCCGACCGCTGGATCCCCGAGTTCCTGCGCCTGCAGACGGCGCTGGACAACTCGCGCCTGGACCAGACGCTCAACACGCCCGCGCTCGCCACGCTGGTCCTGCTGGCCGACCAGCTGGAATGGATGAACGCCAACGGGGGCCTGGACTGGTGCGTCGCGCGGACGACGGAGTCCTCCGACGCGCTCTACGGCTGGGCCGAGGCGTCGGCCTACGCCACGCCGTTCGTCGCCGACCCGGCCAAGCGGTCGCTCGTCGTCGGCACGATCGACTTCGACGACGCGGTCGACGCCGCGTGCGTCGCCGCGACGCTGCGCGCCAACGGCGTCGTCGACGTCGAGCCCTACCGCAAGCTCGGTCGCAACCAGCTGCGCGTCGCGATGTTCCCGGCGATCGAGCCCGACGACGTGCGCGCGCTGACCGCCTGCATCGACTGGGTCGTCGAGCGCACGGAGGCCGCGACATGAGCGATCGCGTGCTCGTCGCGGAGAACGTGGGGGAGACGGGCCTCGAGCTGCTGAAGACCGCCGGCTTCGACGTGGAGGTCGGCAGCGCGTGGACGCGGGAGGAGCTCGAGGAGCGCGTCGGCGACTACGCCGGCATCCTCGTGCGCTCGGCGACGCAGGTCGACGCGCCGCTCATCGCGCGCGCCGGCAAGCTGCGGGCGATCGCCCGCGCCGGCGTGGGGATCGACAACATCGACGTCACCGCCGCCACGAAGCGCGGCATCATCGTCGCCAACGCGCCGCGCTCGAACATCGTCACGGCCGCCGAGCACACGATGGCGCTGCTCCTCGCGCTCGCGCGCAACATCCCGCAGGCCCACGGCGCGCTGGCCGCGGGACGCTGGGAGCGCAAGAGCTTCACCGGCGTCGAGCTCATGGACAAGACGCTCGGCGTCCTCGGCTTCGGGCGCATCGGCCAGCTCGTCGCGACGCGCGCGCGGGCGTTCGGGATGAACGTCGTCGCCTACGACCCGTACGTCGCCAGCGAGCTCTACGAGAAGGCCGGCGTCGTGAAGTGCGACACGTCCGACGCGCTCTACGCGCAGGCCGACTTCATCACCGTGCACCTGCCCAACACGCCCGAGACCAACGGCTGGCTCGACGCGGCCGCGTTCGCGAAGATGCGCGACGGCGTGCGGATCCTCAACGTCGCGCGCGGCTCGCTCATCGTCGACGACGACCTTCAGGCGGCGCTCGACAGCGGCAAGGTCGCCGGCGCCGCGCTCGACGTGTTCCGCAGCGAGCCGATGACCGACCACCCGCTGTTCGGCTATCGGAACGTCATCGTCACGCCCCACCTCGGCGCCTCGACCGCCGAGGCGACCGACCGTGCCGGCTATCAGGCCGCCGAGCAGATCGTCGCCGCGCTCCAGGGCGGCAGCGTGACGACCGCCGTCAACGCCGCGACGATCAAGCCCGAGGACATGGAGGAGCTCGGCCCGTTCCTGCCCCTGTGCCGCCACCTGGGCCGGCTCGGCACGCAGCTCGCGCTGTGCGGCTCGGTCGACGCGATCGAGGTGGAGTGCCTGGGGCGGATCGCCGAGCGCGACACCCGCCCGCTCGTCACCGCCGTCCTGCTCGGGGCGCTGGAGGGAAACACCGAGGAACCGATCAACGAGGTCAACGCGCACGCGATCGCCGACGAGCGCGGGATCCGCGTCAGCGAGACGTCGAGCACGACGGCGCACGACTTCACCGACCTCGTGCGCGTCAACGTCGTCTGCGGCCCAGGCTCCACGATGGTCGCCGGCACCACGATCGGCAACCGCAACCGGCCGCACCTGCTGCAGGCCTGGGGACAGCGCTTCAACCTCCAGCTCGAGCCGTTCTTGACGCTGTTTCGCTACGTCGACCGGCCGGGCGTCATCGGCAAGGTCGGCATGTTCTTCGGCGAGCGCGGCTTCAACATCGGCTCGGCCGCCGTCGGTCATGCGCCGAACAACGGCGACCAGCAGCACGCGGTGATGATCCTCACCACCGACGGCGCGGTGCCGCAGACGCTGATCGACGAGCTCGTCGCCTCGGCGGACTACTTCGTCGACGGCCGCACCGTCGCGCTGCGCTGAGTCCGACGCCCGGCCGAGCGGCGGCGCGCCACGTGCAAGCTGGCGCATTCCCGGACCATCGCGGCGCATAGATTGCGCGGCCGGGGACGTGCGTACTTGGGCGCACGTGCCGATCAAAACTCAAGGGAGCAGATGACCACATGGTGACCCCCGCGAAGCTCTTCCTGGCGATCGTCGCCGCCCTGCTGATGCTCGGCCTCATCTTCGGGATGGCGTTCATCCCGGACGACACGCACAAGTTCTACTAACCCGGGATCCGGCCGTCGCGGGTGGGCGGAGGTCCGCCCCCCACCCGCGCCCCGCTGCGGAGCGCAGCGATCGAGGCGCCCGCAAGCGGGGAGTAGCGTTCAGGTCGTGACGCCTGACATCGGCTCACCGCGAGCGGACGCTCAGTCGGACTTCGCGCGGGCCCGGCGCCGGCGGGCCCTGGCGCTGCTCTGCGCCCGCCTGCGCGGCGAGCCCGACGACGTCGCGGTGATCCTGCCGTTCGAGGAGGTCGTCGAGGCGCTCGGACGCGCGGGCGAGCGGCCGCTGGGGCTGTCGATCCTGGACGTCGACTCGATCGTCGGGACCGTCGACCGCACGCGCGACTTCGATCGCGACTTTCGCCCCACGACGCCGCGGACGCGCGAGCGCTGGGAGCGCATCGCGGCCGCCCAGCGACGCGGCGAGCCGATGGCGCCGATCGACGTCTACCGCGTCGGCGACCTGCACTTCGTGCGCGACGGCCATCACCGCGTCTCGGTCGCGCGGGCCCAGGGACGGCGGACGATCGAGGCCGACGTGACGGAGGTGATCACGCGGATCCCGCCGCCCGGCGGACTGCGGGCCGGCGATCTCGCGCTCAAGAGCCACGAGCGGCTGTTCGCCGAGCGCGTGCCGCTGGTCCCGGAGGCCCGCGCGCGCGTCCAGCTCTCCGACGAGTGGCGCTACGCGGCGCTCGCCGAGGGCGTCGAGGCCTGGGGCTTTCGCTACATGCAGGACCGCGGCGAGCCCCTGACCCGCCAGCAGGTCGCCGACGCCTGGTACCGCGACGAGTACGTCCCGGTGGTCGAGTTGCTCAGCGAGGCAGGGCTGCTCGGTCGCGGGACGCCGACCGAGGCGTACATGCGGGTGAGCGCGCTGCGCTACCTGCTGCTGCGCACGCACGCCTGGGACGACGCGGTGGTCGAGCGCCTGCGCGCGGCGATCGAGCACCCCGCGACCGGCGACGAGGACACGCTCGTGCACCAGCTGCGGGCCGAGATCGGCCCGGCCCGGCGCCGGCCCTGACGCCGGACGCCTACTCCGTCTCGACGACGATGCCCTCCCACGGGCCGAGCTCGAGCGCGTCGCCCAGCGTTTCGCCCGCACGGCCGCGGTCGGTCCCGATCGCCACCCGACCGGCGATGCCGGGCACCGTGACCGCCCCATCCGAGAGGTTGACCGCGACGGCGTGGCCGTCGCCGCGCCGGTAGGCCCAGGCGCCCGCGGGCGCGGCGAGCGTCCCGTAGGCGCCCGCCCGCAGGTCCGGCGTACGCTGTCGCAGCGCGATCAGGTCGCGCACGAAGTGCAGCGTCGAGGCGGGATCCGCCCGCTGCGCGGCGACGTTGTGGGCGGCGAGATCGCCGAACGGCAGCCACGGCGTCGCCTGCGAGGTGGTGAAGCCACCGCCCGGCGCGTCCGTCCAGGGCATCGGCGTCCGGCAGACGTCGCGGTTGTCGCTCGGGTCGCCCGTGCGCCGCGCCACCGGGTCGAGCGCCGTCTCGGCATCCAGCGCGACGTTCGGGAGGGCGATCTCGTCGCCGTAGTAGAGAAACGGCGTGCCGCGCAGCGTCAGCACGATCAGCAGCGCGGCGCGGGCGCGGCGCTCGTCGTCCATCGCCCAGCGCGTGGTCAGGCGGCCGGCGTCGTGGTTGGAGCCGGTGTAGACCGGCCAGGCGTCGGGCGGTAGGCCGGCCTCGACGCCCTCGACGATCTCGCGCATCTGGCCGGCCTCGAGGTCGGCGTGGACGAACAGGAAGTTGAAGGCGAGGTGCAGCTCGTCGCGGCCGGTGCCGTAGAACGGCAGCAGGTCGTCGAGCTCGAGGACGTACGTCTCGCCGACGAGGATCGGCGTGTCGCCGCCGGCCGGGCCGCAGGAAGCATCCTCGGCCGGCGCGGAGTGCGCGTCGGCGACGTCGCGCCAGCGGCGCAGGACATCGTGGACCTCCGGGCGGTTGGCCGAGTAGACCGGCTTGACCGTCCGGTGGCGCAGCTCGCGGTGGTCGGCGGGCGTCACCGGCGGGTCGTCGCGCAGCGCGCGATCCTTGATGATCGCGTGGCAGACGTCGATTCGAAAGCCCGCCACGCCGCGCGCGAACCAGAAGCGCAGGATGTCGTCGAAGCGCGCGCGGACCGCCTCGTTCCACCAGTTCAGATCGGGCTGCGTCGGCAAAAACTGGGCGAGGTAGTACTCGCCCGTGGGCTCGTGCAACGTCCACGCCGAGCCGCCGAAGTTCGAGATCCAGTTGTTCGGGGGGCCGCCGTCCGGCCCGGGCGGCGCCCACACGTAGACGTCGCGGTGCCGCGCGTCGCGGCCGGTCAACGCGTCCGCAAACCACGGGTGGCGATCGCTCGTGTGGTTGGGCACGAGGTCCAGCAGCACGCGGATGCCGCGCTCGCCCGCCGCGGCGATGAGGGCGTCGAGATCGTCCATCGTGCCGAGGTCCGGATGCACCGCGCAGTAGTCCGCGACGTCGTAGCCCCAGTCGTCGTTCGGGGACGGCATCGTCGGGTTCAGCCAGATGCCCGTGACGCCGAGCCACGCCAGGTGGTCGAGCCGCTCGCGGATGCCGGCCAGGTCGCCGATCCCGTCGCCGTCGCCATCCGCGAACGAGCGCGGATAGATCTGGTAGAGCACCCCGTCGCGCCACCACGAGGCAGGCACTTGACTTCCTGGCGCCGGGTCGGTCTTATCGGTCATGGCGCCGCAGGATAGGGCGCACGTGGATCCCGATTGCAGAGGTTCGATAAACCGGTGAATCGGGAAGGAAGCGCAGCGGTGAGGAGGTTGTGAGGATGATCGCCGGATCTCGCGACGCGCGCGGCGTCCACGCCGCAAGGTCACGGTGCGGCGACGTGGCCCCACGTTGCATCCACAGCGGGCCTCCTCCGACTGCGCGGGCTTAATTCAGGATGATCCGAATCGAGGGGGAGTGACGTGTCCAAGCGTCTTGTGCTTCTGATGTGTCTTGCGGTGCTGGGCGGCGGGGTGGTCCTCGCGGCCTGCGGCGGCGACGACGATGACGGCGGCGCGTCCACCGGGCAGACCGACGGCGCCAAGGCGATCGACGTCAGCACGATGGAGAGCGCCACGGGCAACGTCACCGTCTGCATGGGCAAGGACACGGGCGGCGACGTCACCGCGGCGATCAAGTCCTTCAACGCCCTGAAGAACGGCGTGACCGTGAAGATCCTCGAGTTCTCGACCTCGGCCGACGAGCAGCGCCAGCAGTTCGTCCAGCGCCAGGAGGCGAAGTCCGGCGAGTGCGACGTCTTCTCGTCCGACGTGATCTGGACGGCGGAGTTCGCGTCGCAGAAGTGGCTGTACGACCTCACGGCCTACGTCGACTCGCGCCGCGACGAGCTCATCGAGGCGACCGTCGCCACCGCCGAGTTCGACGGCAAGGTCTGGGGCATGCCGCAGCAGACCGACGCGGGCTTTCTCTACTACCGCACCGACCAGGTCACCGACCAGCCGACGACCTGGCAGGAGGTCTACGCACAGGCCGACGAGAAGGACGGGATCGTCTACCAGGGCGCGCCCTACGAGGGCCTGACGTGCAACTTCCTCGAGCTGGCCTACGCCGCCGGTGGCGAGGTTCTGTCCGAGGACGGCAAGAAGTCCGTCATCAACTCCGCGGAGAACGTCGCGGCGCTCAAGCTCATGGCCGATGCCGTCAAGCAGGGCACCGCGGCCCGGGGCGTGACGACGTACATGGAGGAGGAGTCGCGCCGGTACTTCGAAAGCGGCCGGTCGACGTTCATGCGCAACTGGCCGTACGCCTACGCGCTCGGCGAGAAGGCCGCCGCCGTCAAGGGCAAGTTCGACGTCATGCCGTTCCCCGAGTTCGAGGGCGCCGGCAAGGCCGGCATCCTCGGCGGCCACAACCAGGTCGTCTCGGTCTACTCCGAGAACCCGGGCGGCGCCCTGAAGTGGATCGACTACATCACGGGCAAGGAGCACCAGAAGCGCCAGCTGCTGGACTTCTCGCAGTCCTCGACGCTGAAGGCGACCTACGACGACGCCGAGATCCAGAGGAAGTACGCGTTCGCCACCGAGCTGCGCGAGGCCATCTCGCAGGCCAAGTCGCGCCCGGTCTCGCCGGTCTACCCGCAGGTCTCGCAGGCGATCTACAAGAACGTCAACGCGGCCCTGTCGGGCAAGGTCACGCCGGAGAAGGCGCTGGAGACCGCGCAGTCTGAGATGGACAAGGCGCTGGCCACCTTCTGACGATGGAGGCCGCGTCCGTGCCAGCCGCCGGACCACCGGCGCGGCGGCGCTCCCGGGGGCTCTCGGAGCGCCGCCTCGCGGCCCTCATGGTCGGGCCGTCGCTGGGCCTCATCGCGCTCGTCGCGCTGTGGCCCATCATCTACGCGATCTGGCTGTCGCTGCACGAGTACAGCCTCGTGCAGGCCGGGGTCTCGCGCTGGGCGGAGCCGTTCGGGCTGGGCAACTACACCGACGCGCTGAAGGACAGCGAGTTCTGGCGCGCGACGCGGATCACGGTGATCTTCACGGTCGCCTCGGTGTTCCTCGAGACGCTGCTCGGCCTGGCGATGGCGCTGATCATGCACTCGGCGTTCAAGGGCCAGGGGCTGCTGCGGACCGTCGTGCTCGTCCCGTGGGCGGTCCTCACCGTCGTCACGGCGATCATGTGGAAGACGATCTTCGACCCGAACCTCGGGTTCGTGAACACGCTGCTCAGCACGAACACCGTGTGGCTCGGCGAGGAGCCGCAGGCGCTGATGGTGATGATCTTCGCGGACGTCTGGAAGACGGCGCCGTTCATGGCCCTGCTGCTCCTGGCGGGCCTGCAGGTGATCCCGTCGGAGGTCTACGAGGCGGCGAAGGTCGATGGCGCGACCGCCTGGCAGCGCTTCCGGCGCATCACGTTCCCGCTGCTGATGCCGGCGCTGCTGGTGGCGCTGATCTTCCGCACGCTGGACGCGCTGCGCGCCTACGACCTGCCGAAGGTGCTCACCAACGGCGCCAACGGGACCGAGACGCTGTCGCTGGTGGCGGCACGGACGTTCCAGGAGAACCGCCTCTACGGCGAAGGGGCGACGCTCTCGATCCTGACGTTCTTGATCGTGATGATCGTCTCCTTCACGTACATCCGGCTCGTCGGCGGAAACCTCAAGGCGATGGCGGAGGACTGACATGCAAGCCGCATCCGTGCCCGCCGCGAAGACCGCCGACAAGGTCGCCACCGCCAAGCGCAAGCCGCCCAAGGCCGCCAAGACGCCGTGGTGGCTGTGGCTGTCCGTGGCGGCGATCGTGCTGTTCTGCCTGTTTCCCTTCTACTGGCTGCTGAACATCTCGCTGAAGACCGGCCCCGACCTCTCGTCGGCGGCCGTGTTCCCGCCCAACCCGACGCTCGACAACTACACGTCGATCTTCCAGAACTCGAGCTTCACCCGGGCGCTGGGCAACAGCGCCATCGTCAGCCTCACGACGACGTTCATCGGCGTGATCGTCGGCTCGTTCGCGGCCTACGCGCTGGCCCGCCTGAAGATGTCCTACAAGTTCCCGCTGCTCGCGCTGGTGCTCTCGATCACGACGTTCCCGCAGATCGCGATCGCGGCGCCGCTGTTTCGGCTGTGGTCGGACATCGGGCTCTACGACACGCTCGTCGGGCTCGTCATCCCGTACCTGACGTTCGCGCTGCCGCTGTCGATCTACATCCTCGTGTCGTTCTTCAAGGAGATCCCGAAGGATCTCGAGGAGGCGGCGCTGGTCGACGGGGCGACGCACTTTCAGGCCTTCCGCAAGGTCGTGGTGCCGCTGGCGGCGCCCGGCCTGGCCACGACGGCGATCCTGACGTTCATCGCGGCGTGGAACGAGTTCCTGCTCGCCTTCACGCTGACGTCGTCGCCGAGCGCGCGGACGGTCCCCGTGGCGATCCAGCAGTTCTCGGGCTCCACGCAGTTCGAGGTCCCGCTCGGGACCCAGTCGGCGGCCTCGATCGTCATCTCGATCCCGCTGATCGTGCTTGTGCTCCTGTTCCAGAAACGAATCGTGGCCGGTCTGACCGCCGGCGCAGTGAAGGGGTGAGACGTGGCTGAGATCACGTTCAACGACGTGTGGAAGCGCTACCCCGACGGCTTCGAGGCCGTCAAGGAGATGAACCTCGAGATCCGCGACGGTGAGTTCATGATCCTCGTCGGCCCGTCGGGGTGCGGCAAGTCCACGGCGCTGCGGATGATCGCCGGCCTCGAGGACATCAGCGAGGGCGACCTCGTCATCGGTGGCGAGCGCGTCAACGACCTCGAGCCGCGCGATCGCGACATCGCGATGGTCTTTCAGAACTACGCCCTGTATCCGCATATGACCGTGCGCGAGAACATGGGCTTCGCCCTCAAGCTCGCCAAGGTCGACCCGGCGGAGATCGCCACGAAGGTCAACCACGCCTCCGAGATCCTCGAGCTCGATGCACATCTCGATCGCAAGCCGGCCAACCTGTCCGGCGGCCAGCGTCAGCGCGTCGCCATGGGGCGGGCGATCGTGCGCGATCCGAAGTGCTTCCTCATGGACGAGCCGCTGTCGAACCTCGACGCCAAGCTGCGCGTGCAGATGCGCACGCAGGTCGCGCGCCTGCAGCGCCAGCTCGGCACCACGATGGTCTACGTGACGCACGACCAGACCGAGGCGATGACGCTGGGCGACCGCGTGGCGGTCATGCGCGCCGGCATCATCCAGCAGGTCGACACGCCCAAGCGGCTCTACGACGACCCGGCGAACCTGTTCGTCGCAGGCTTCATCGGCTCGCCGTCGATGAACTTCGTCATGGGCCACCTCGAGGGCAACAAGGTCAAGCTGCCGTTCGGCGACGCGCCGCTCAGCGACGCGATGATCAAGGCGCTGCGCGCGGCCGGCGGCCACAAGTCGGGCGACGTCATCGTGGGCATGCGGCCCGAGCACTTCGAGGACGCGGCGATCGAGGATTCGGGTGCGCCGCACCGCCTGCGGTTCAAGGCGAAGATCGACGTCGTCGAGTCGATGGGCTCCGAGCTCTACGCCTACTTCTCGGTGCAGGCCGAGGACATCGAGTCCGAACAGCTCAGCGAGCTGGCCAAGGACTCCGGCATGGAGGACCTGCCGTCGGCGGGCACCGGACAGCAGGTCGTCGCCCGCCTCGATCCGGCGAGCCGCGCAGCGCCCGACGCCGTGCTCGAGATGGTGCTCGACACGAACGAGATCAAGCTCTTCGATCCCGCCGGCGGGCGCTCGCTGACCCGCGCCTGATGGCGCCCCTTCGCGGCGTGCCCCAGCCCGCGCCGCGAGCTGAGCGAGGCCGCTGATGGAGTACGTGACGCTCGGCCGGTCGGGGCTCGTGGTGTCCCGGCTGTGCCTCGGCACCATGACCTTCGGCCGCGAGGCCGACGAGGCGGCGTCGTCGGCGATGGTCGACCGCTTCGTGGAGGCCGGCGGGACCTTCGTCGACACCGCCGACATCTACGGATCGGGCGTCTCGGAGCAGATCACCGGGCGCGCGATCGCCCGCCGCCGCGATCAGATCGTCCTCGCGACGAAGGTGCGGTGGGCGATGGGGGAGGGGCGCAACGACATCGGCCTCTCCCGGCGCCACGTGATCGAGGCGTGCGACGCGTCCCTGCGGCGCCTGGGCACCGACTGGATCGATCTCTACCAGCTGCACATGTGGGACGAGCTGACGCCGATCGAGGAGACGCTGTCGGCCCTCACCGACCTCATCCGCCAGGGCAAGGTCCGCTACATCGGCGCCTCGAACTTCGCCGGCTGGCAGCTCATGAGCGCCGAGCTGGCGGCGACCACGGCCGGCTCGGAGCGCCTCGTCTCGCTGCAACCGCAGTACTCGCTCGTCGAACGGCGCCTGGAGTACGAGATCGGACCGGCGGCGCAGGCGCTCGGTCTCGGCCTGATCCCGTGGGCGCCGCTGGCGCAGGGCCTGCTGACCGGCAAGTACGACCGGCGGTCCGGGCCCGCGGCCGGCACGCGGATCGCCGAGGCGGATGCGTCTGCCGTCGAGACGTGGGAGCGCCGCGACGAGGAGCGCAACTGGCGCATCGTCGACGCGGTGCGCGAGGTCGCCGACGAGGCGGGCCGCACGCCGTCGCAGGTCGCGATCAACTGGCTGCTCACCCGGCCGGGCGTGGCCGCGCCGATCGTCGGCGCGCGGCGCGTCGAGCAGCTCGACGACAACCTCGGCGCCGTCGGCTGGCGCCTGACGCGCGAGCAGGTCGCACGGCTGGACGAGGTCAGCACGCCCCCGCCGGTGCACCCGTACGACTTCATCGCGGAGGGCCAGCGCCGGCTGTGAGCCGCGTCGCGGTCGTGACCGGCGTGAGTCGCCGCCAGGGCATCGGCTTCGCGGTCGCCCGCCGCCTGCTCGCGGACGGCCTGCGCGTCGTGCTGCACTCGTGGTCGGCGCACGACGCCGAGCAGCCGTGGGGAGCCGACGCCGGCGGGGTCGACGCCCTGCTCGCGGAGCTGGGCGGGATCGGTCCGCGGCTGGCGCACGTCGCGGCCGACCTCGCCGATCCGGCGGCGCCGGCTCGCGTGGTCGCGCACGCCGTGGAGGTTTTCGGTGCGATCGACGTCCTCGTGGCCAACCACGCCCGGTCCTCGGCGCTGACGCTTCAGACCGTCACCGCGGAGGAGCTCGACCGGTCGTGGGCGGTCAACGCGCGCGCCGTGATCCTGCTCGTCCAGGCCTACGCCGCGCTGCGCGATCACGGGCGCGGCGACGGGCGGGTCGTCCTGTTCACGTCCGGCCAGCACCTGGCGCCGATGGCCGACGAGCTCGCCTACGCGGTGACGAAGGGAGCGGTGCACCAGATGACGCGCTCGCTGGCCGACGCGCTGGGCGACCGCGGGGTCACGCTCAACGCGATCAACCCCGGTCCCGTCGACACGGGGTGGGCGACCGACGCGCTGCGCGCGCAACTGTCGTCGCAGTTCCCCGCGGGACGCTGGGGTCGCCCCGACGACATCGCCGCGGTCGTCGCCTGGCTGGCCTCCCCGCAGAGCGGTCAGATCACCGGGCAGGTGATCGACGCGGAGGGCGGCTTTCGCCGGCACCTGCCGCCGATCCACGCCCGAACGCTGGAGTAGCAGCACCTCGCCGTGCACCGTGCGGATGTCGCGCGCGAGCCCTCGGCTTGCACCCGCTCCGCCCGTAATCGTCACGGTTGCCGTACGTGCGGCCGCGCCGACAGGAGGCGCCGAGATTCAGCATCCGCCACTGCGCGGCGCGGTGCATGACAGACGAACCTGGCAAACATCGGTTGATCGGTGGCATAGTGCGTACATGCCGCTGGAACCCTCACACCCGGACGAGCCGGAGCTTCATCACGAGTTGCGGGACGCGCTGAACGCGGGTCTAGAGAACAAGGACTTCTTCGTATGGATCACCGTTCGCCCCGTTGGCTGGCAGAAATCTTTCGCGTACCTGCCCCGAATTGTCGACACCGTCGAGGAATGGCTCGGCGCTCTCGATCCTGAGGACGTGCAGCCGTGGGACCACGGCAAGGGCGAGATCTCCCTCACCGACCCAGCCGCCGACGTGCGTGTCCGGGCGATCCCGAAGAAGCCCGAAGCTCGCGGTACACGCCCAGATCACATCGTCGGGAATCCGGAACCTGTGCTGGCTGGATACGTCGAGGGCTAACTCGTGCCGCTCAGCGATTGGCTCGCGTCGGGGATGACCGGCGCGGCGGTCGGCGGCTTGGCATCCTGGCTTGTCGCTCGAGAGACGCGGAAGGGCACGGTCCTGCAGGCGAGGCAAGCCGCGGACGGCGTTATCGAACAGGCGAAGATCGGCGCCGAGGTTGAGCACGCAAAGCGGCGCGACGCGCGACGGGACGAAGCACTCGAACATCTTGTGGAAGCCGACGAGCTGATGGGCATCGTCCGCATCGGAGCAACCGATCCACGCACGCGCATCGAGGCCGCGATTCGCGCCCACAGCCAAGTCGTCCGCGCAGCTGTGATTCTCAGCGACACGTTCGATTCGTCGCGGCTCAATGAACTTCTGGATGCTCTGCAAGCGCAGGATTTCGACCGCGCTGTGGCGATCTGGCCCGCGGTCAGGCTGGCGATCGTCGCACCCAGAGTCGGCTGACGCGTCTCGCCAGGTCATGACGCGAAGTCCCATTGCCTTACTCATTCGAGGCGGCTGCCCGCTGCCCCAGCGCGTCAGTCAATAGCCGCACCTGCACCGCGCCGCGCGCCGTCCGCGTCGCGCTCACGACGCCTGCGATCCGCAGTTCGCCGACGCCAGGCGGGAGCGTCGGCGGGCGCTCGTCGCCGGCGCGGTTGAGCCCGAGGCCCTCGGCGAGCAGAAACGGGATCGCCCCCGCCGCCCACGCCTGCGGCCGGCACGCCACCGGATAGGCGACGAACGGCTCGCCCGCGACGCGCGGCTGGCCGCCGAAGAGCTCGGGGAGGCGGTGGCCGGGCGCGGCCGCGGCCGCGTCGACGAGCGCGTCGAACAGCGTGCGAAAGTCGTCGTCGAAGCCGTGCCGGCGCAGGCCCGCCGCGATCAGCGCGGTGTCGTGCGGCCACACCGACCCGCGGTGGTAGCTCAGCGGGTCGTAGCGCGGCTCGCCGGCGGCGAGCGTGCGGATCCCCCAGCCCGAGAACATCGCGCGGCCCATGAGCGCGTCGCGGATCGCGCGGACCCGCGCGGGCGGCAGCGGGACGCCCGGGGCCCACAGCACGTGGCCCTGGTTGGAGGCCAGGACGTCGGTGCCGAGCGCCATCGCGTAGCAGCGGCGCGCGGGCAGCCAGAACGCCTCAACGTCGCGCCCGGCGTAGGCCTGCGGCTCGACGAGCGCCACGGGATCGGCGACCGGCACGCCGTCCGCGGAGTCCTTCCAACCCTGGTGGCGCAGGACGCCCGCGGTGTACGTGATCGGGTCGCGGCGCGCGATCCAGGCGCGCGCCGCCTCGGCCGCGGGGCGCAGCTCGGCCTGCAACGCGGCGTCGTCCGTGGCCTCGAGCGCGAGCAGGAACAGCGCCGTCGCGTCGACGCTGCCGTAGTAGCGCCCCAGCGGCGTCCCGGTCTCGCCGGGGCGCAGCTCGTGCAGGATCTTGCCCGGCTGCTCCTCGCGCTCGGCGTCCTCGGCACGGCCGATGCGCGCGGCGAGCAGGCGCAGCGTGCCCGCGGCCACGGCGGGTGCGAACGCGATCGCCTGCATCGCCGCGATCAGGCTGTCGCGGCCGAACAGCGTCGCGTACCAGGGGATCCCGGCCGCGAAGTACGGCTCGCCGTCGAGCCACGACAGCAGCATCCGCAGGTCGCTGAAGGCGCGCCGCAGAACGACAGCGAAACGCTCGTCGTCGCAGTCGACGCGCGGCGGCGCGAAGGCGGTCGCGGCCGGCGCCGGCGGGGCGGGCGAGAAGCGGTACTCCAGGCGCAGCTCACCCGGCGCCGCAAACCGGCGCGTGGCGGTGCGGTGCTCGCTGCGCGGGGTGCGCGCAACGATCCCGCGCAGGCCGAAGATCGTGACGAAGTCGCCCTCCGTCGTGACCTCGATCGTGCCCGGCGCCACGACGCGCTCGACCATCGTCCCGTCGGCGCGCACGCGCCGCTCGAGCCGGGCGCCGCCCTCGTAGTGGTGGACGGTGGTGTGGCCGGCGTCGTCGTCGGCGGACAGCGTCCGCGGTGTCGTGCCGTCGATGCGCAGCTCGTGGCGGCTGACGTGCCGGCAGTCGTCCATCCACACGCCGTCGGCGCCGGTCCACTCGCCCGCGCGCGGGATCACCGCGAAGACGTTGCCGTCCTTGATGACGAGGCGGTCGGCGAGATCGATCATCGCGCTGCGGCCACTCTACGCGCGCGTCCCGTTTGCCTCGGGCGCGCAGGGGTAGGGTTGCGCGATGCGCATCGGCGTCCTCGGCACCGGCATCGTCGGTAGGACGCTGGGGAGCGCGCTGCTGAGCAACGGCCACGAGGTCCGGCTCGGCTCCCGGACGGCGGGCAACGAGGCGGCGGTGGCATGGGCCGAGCAGATCGGCGGGCCCGCCAGCGAGGGCACGTTCGCCGACGCGGCCGGCTTCGGCGAGCTGCTCATCAACGCGACGGCCGGCGCGGCCTCGCTCGCGGCGCTGGAGATGGCGGGCGTCGAGCAGCTCGCGGGCAAGGTGCTGCTCGACGTCGCCAATCCGCTCGACACGTCACGCGGCATGCCGCCGACGCTCACCGTCTGCAACGACGACTCGCTCGGCGAGCAGATCCAGCGCGCGCTGCCCGACGTGCGGGTGGTCAAGACGCTCAACACCGTGACGGCGGCCGTCATGGTCGACCCGACCCTCGTCGTCGGCGCGCACACGGTCTTCGTGGCCGGCGACGACCCCGCGGCGAAGGCGCAGACCGCCGACCTGCTGCAGGAGTTCGGCTGGCCCGACTCATCGATCCTCGACCTCGGTGACATCACCGCGGCGCGCGGCGCGGAGATGTACATGGCGCTGTGGCTGCGCCTCTGGGGCGCCGCCGGCACGCCGATCCTCAACCTCGAGGTGCGCACCGCAGACACCGCGGCCGGATAACGTCCGGCCGCTCGTGACCGGTCGCTTCCGCCTCGCCCGCGCCAGCCTGGGCTGTCTTCTCCTCGCCGCGCTCTGCGCGACCGTCGCCTGGACGCCGGCGCCGGCCGCGGGCCCCGCCGCGGCGGCGAGCGCGACCCACCGGCTCGGGCTGATCGTCGCGCCCGCCCGGATCCGCCCCGGCCGCCCCGCGATCGTCCGCATCGTCGACCGCCACGGCGTGGGTGGCGTCTCGGCCCGGCTGTGCGCGCGGGCCGGCACGCGCGCCGCCACCTGCCGCGAGGTGCGCCTGAAGCCCGGACAGGTCAGGCTGCGCACGCACGTGCGCCTCGCGCGCGCCGGGCGCTGGACGATCACGCTGCAGGGGGCGGCAGCGCGGCCGACGCTGCGGCGCACGGTGCGGGTCGCCGCGACGGCGCGGCACCGCGTCCTCGTCTCCGGCGATTCGATGGTCTACGGCATGCTCGACGTGCTCGCGCGCACCGTGCGCCGCAGCGGCGGCGTCGCGCAGGGCGACGTGCACCCCGGCTCGGGCATCACGAAGCCGGCCCTGCTGGCGTGGCCCGAGCATGCCCGCGCGCTCGCGCGCAGGGAGAGATCCGACGCGACGGTCGTCTTCCTCGGCGCCGTCGACGGATTCCCGCTCGAGCGCGGCGCCGGAGCGACGGCCGACTGCTGCGGGCCGGCCTGGGTCTCCGAGTACGCCGGCCGCGTGCGGCGGATGATGGCGGCATACCTGCGCGACGGCTCGGCGCTCGTCTACTGGCTGCTGCTCCCCGAGCCCCGCGACGCCCCGCGCGTGGCCGCCTACGACGCGGTCAACGTCGCCATCGCGCAGGCGGCGTCGACGTTCCCCAACGGCGTCCGGGTCGTCGACATCGGCCCGGCGATCTCCCCGGGCGGCGTGTACCGCGAGACGGCGATGTACCGCGGGAAGCTGCGGGTCATCCGCGCGCCCGACGGGCTGCACCTCGACAACGCCGGGGTCCACCTGGCGGCCGCGGTCGTCGAGCGGGTCATGCGCCGCGACGGGATGCTGCGCTAGGCCTCAGCGGACGTCTCGGCGGGGGGCCCGGACCGACCCGGCTCGCGCAGGACGATCTCCTGGGCCGGCGCCAGCAGCATCGTCAGCCCGGTCCGCGGGTCACGCGGCGAGGCGCGCCGCTCGCGCAGCACCACCGCCGCCCACGGGTCGCCGGCATCCAGTGCGGGCGCGATCTGGGCGGCGACCTCGCGCGGCACCCAGCCGGTCTGCGCGCCGCCCGCGGTGAGCACCGCGATCGCGTGGGGATCGTGCTCGTTGCCCGGATCGCGGCGCAGCGTCAGCACGGCGCCGGGCGCGAGCGCCGCGGACTGCAGGACGTCATCATGGAAGCGCGCCGCTCCCGCGATCGCGGCGACGATCAGCCCGCGCGCCGTCAGCTGCGGCGCGTCGCGCGCGAGGTAGCGGCCGGACTGCGGATCGACCGGCGTGTAGCCCGCGAGCCAGACGATCGCGCCGTCGTCGGGGTACCAGTAGCGCGCCTGCCGCTCGACCGCTACGTCAGCGACGCGCACACCACCAGCGCCACCGCGAGCTGGATCGCCGCGGAGACGAGCACCGCCGGATGCAGCCTGCTCTCCTCGCATATGACGCCGAGCTTGCCCGGCGTGAGCGCGTCCAACACGACGAATCCGACCGCCTGCGCGCCGACGCCGACCGCACCGTAGACGAGCGCGTCGTCGAGGCCGTTCCAGCCCGCGCCGGTGAAGTAGATCGCGAACCACAGGATCAACCCGAGCGAGAACAACCACGTCGCGGCGATCACCGCCGCGTTGATGTTGCCGTCCATGACGAGCTGCCCCAGCTTGCCGGGGGTGAGCAGGTCGATGACGAAGAAGCCGGCCACGAGCACGACGAGGCCGACGCCCGAATAGGCCAGCACCTGCCCGACGAGTTCCAGCATGGATATCTCCTTTCGCCGTACGATCGCCGGACCAGCGACCCTACCGGCGCGACAACGCGATTTCAGGTCGTCGATCTCCCGGCGACGCTACTCAGCTGATCACGTGCGGCACGAACCGCGACGTGTTGGTGGTCAGCAGCCCGTCGCTCTCGCGGATGCCCAGCCCCGCGGGCTCGACGTCGACGGTCCAGACCCCGAGCACCGGGCGCGCGCCGCCGCCGTAGTCGCCGAGGTCGGTGTACTCCTGCACGACGAAACCCTCCTCGCCATAGTCCTGGTCGGGGCCCTCCTCGACGACCTTGCCGTCGATCACCGCGCTGGCGTTCGCGCCCTCGCGGGCCAGCAGCGGCTTGCGCACGAACGACGTCAGGCTGTCGGGCTGCTCGCCGTCGAACCAGGCCGGCAGCACGTGCGGGTTCTCGGGAAACAGCCGGTGCAGGACCGGCAGGATGCCCTTGTTGGACCAGAGCATCTTCCAGATCGGCTCGATCCAGGTCGTCTGGCCGGGGCCGTCGCCCATGTGCTCGAGCGCCTGCGCGCTGAAGTCCTCGCGCATCATCCACTCCCACGGATACAGCTTGAAGGCGGTCCGCACCGCGTTGCCCGCGAGGTCGACGAAGCCCTCGCCGTCGACGAAGCCGAGGCTCTCGATCGCCACGAGCTCGGACATGAGGTTCGCCGCGCGCGCGGTCTCGGCCATGTAGCCGATCGTCATGAAGTCCTCGCCGGACCGCTCGGCGTTCGTGTGCAGCATGTGCAGCCGCTCGCCCGGCAGGCGGCCGGCCTGCGCGAGCTCGCGCCAGCGCGCGACGAGCATCTCGTGCAGCAGGTTCCACTGGTCGACGCCCTCGCCGAAGACGTCCCTGGCCCAGTACCACTGCACGGCGGCCGACTCCAGCAGGCCGGTCGGCGTGTCGGCGTTGTACTCGAGCAGCCTGGGCACGCCGTCGTGGCCGTAGGCGAAGTCGAAGCGCCCGTAGAGCATCGGCGGCTCGGACTCCCACGTCTCCCTGATCCGCGGCACGGCCCAGCCGGGGATCCCCATCTGGGCGAAGAGGTTCTCCTCGATGATGTAGTCGCCGGCCTCGACGAGCATCTCGAGCATGAGCCGCGCGACGGCCTCGACGTCGTAGACCTCCTCGCTGGTCAGCGAGTAGTGCGCGCCCTCGTGCCAGTAGGAGATCTCCTCGCCGTCGGGCAGGGGGGTCTTCCAGTAGATCAGGCCCTGCTCCTCGATGATCGCCGGCCAGCCCTGGCGGGGCTCGATGTCGTGGCGATCCAACTCAGCCGCCGCCGGAGAAGCCGCCGCCGATGGTCTTGCCGGTCGGGCGGCCGATGCCGCCCGGCCGCGCGCTCGAGCCGAAGCCGCCGCGCCGCGCGAGCGCCGCCCTGTCGGTCGAGTTGATCCGCTCACCCGGGCCGGCGAGCGCGCCGCGGCCCAGGCCGGCGGCGCCGAAGAACCAGAAGAAGCCGGAGTTCGTGCCGCTCTCGCAGCGGCGGTTCTCGGTGACGCGGTTGCTCTCGTCGACGCAGTACGCCGTCTCGTCCTCGCCGCAGCCCGCCAGGAAGGCGGCGGCGATGAGCGGCACCACCGCGAGGTTCACGCTCTTGCTGCGCTTCATCGAGCTTCCTTGCACGCCATCGCCAGAGAGTCTGCCGGTTTGGTCAAGTGCGCTGGGCAATTGCCCGGCCATCGCCTACACTTCGCCGGGCATGACGCACCTGTTCGAGCTGTCTGAGCTTCTCCTGCTCCCCCGCTAGGGGGAGCTATCTGCGTGGCGGCCGCACTGCCGCAAACCGACTGAGAAGCAGCACGCCTCGAACCTTCAGCAAGGGAGCAAGACACGTCATGAGCAGCCTGCAGCCCGACCCCAGCCACGTCCGGATCTTCGACACGACCCTGCGCGACGGCGAGCAGTCGCCGGGCATCTCGCTGAACACCGCCGAGAAGCTCGAGATCGCCCACCAGCTCGCGCGCCTGAACGTCGACGTCATCGAGGCCGGCTTCCCGATCGCCTCCCCGGGCGACTTCGAGGCCGTCGAGGCGATCTCGCGGGAGGTGCAAGGCCCCATCGTCGCCGCCCTCGCCCGCGCTCAAGCGCCCGACGTGGAGGCTGCTGCCCGCGCCGTACGCGACGCGGAGCGACCTCGGATCCACACGTTCATCTCGACATCGGACATCCACATCGTCCACCAGTTTCGCTCCACCCGCGAGGACATCCTCGCCCAGGCGCGCGCCTCCGTCGCCCACGCGCGCTCGTTCGTCGAGGACGTCGAGTTCTCGCCGATGGACGCCACGCGCGCCGATCTGGAGTACACGGCGGAGGTCTGCGCCGTGGCGATCGAGGAGGGCGCGACGACGATCAACATCCCCGACACGGTCGGCTACACGACGCCCGACGAGTACATGGCCTACCTCGAGGGCCTGTACCGCCTGATCCCGGGCCTGAAGGACGTCATCGTCTCGACGCATTGCCACGACGACCTCGGCCTCGCCGTCGCCAACTCCTACGCGGGCGCGCTGGCCGGCGCACGGCAGATCGAGTGCGCGATCAACGGCATCGGCGAGCGGGCCGGCAACGCGTCGCTGGAGGAGGTCGTGATGCTGCTCGCCACGCGCGGCGACGTCGGCGGCCTGCACACGACGGTCACGACGCGCGAGCTCGCGCGCACCTCGCGGCTCGTCTCGCGCCTGACCGGCTACGTCGTGCAGCCCAACAAGGCGATCGTCGGGCGCAACGCCTTCGCGCACGAGTCGGGCATCCACCAGGACGGCGTCATCAAGGAGCGCACGACCTACGAGATCATGGACGCGACGACCGTCGGCCTCGATGCCAACTCGCTCGTCCTCGGCAAGCACTCCGGCCGCGCGGCGCTCAAGCAGACGCTCGCCGAGCTGGGCTTCACGGTCGAGGGCGCGGCGTTGAACACCGCCTTCAAGCGCTTCAAGGAGATCGCCGACAAGAAGAAGCAGGTCACGGCGATGGACCTCGAGGCGCTCGTCACCGACGACCTGCGCAACGAGCTGGGCAGCTACACGTTCGACAGCTTCATGGTCGCCGCCGCCTCCGGCCGCGAGCCGCACGCCGACGTCACCGTGACGCTGCCCGACGGCGAGAGCGCGACCGCGACCGGCACCGGCGACGGGCCGATCGACTCGGTCTTCGCGGCGATCAACGCGGCGACCGGGATCGACGCGCAGCTGCGGGTGTTCCGCGTCGATGCGGTCACCGGCGGTCAGGACGCGCTCGGCGAGTCCTCGGTCGTCCTCGAGTTCGAGGGCCAGTCGGCCTCCGGGCAGGGCGTCGCGACGGACATCATCGAGGCGGCCGGAACCGCCTACGTCCGGGCGCTGTCGAACGTCGTGCGCAAGGCGCAGGCGGCGTCGCAGCTCATCGACGTCGCCGCCAACGAGCCCGTTCCGACACCGTAGCGTCGCGCTCGTGGCCGAGGACGGCACGAGCGGCGAGCTCGCCATCGAGGTCGACGGGCTGCGCAGGTCATATCCGGGGGCTTCGTCCTCCGGTCGCCGCAGGCGTCGTCCTGCGGACGACGTCACGTGGGCGGTCCGCGGCGTATCGCTGCGCGTCCGCCGGGGCGAGATCTTCGCGTTCCTCGGGCCCAACGGCGCGGGCAAGACGACCACGGTCGAGATCCTCGAGGGCTTTCGCGGGCGCGACGGGGGCGACGTGCGCGTGCTCGGCGTCGACCCCGCCCGCGGCGACCGCGCCTGGCGCGCGCGGATCGGGATGGTGCTGCAGGAGGGCCGCACGCAGCCCAACCTCACGGTGCGCGAGACGCTCGAGCTGTGGTCGGCCTACTACCCGGACCCCCGGCCGGTGGCGGAGATCATCCCGCTCGTGGGGCTGGAGGAGAAAGCCGACGAGCGCGCGGCGCGCCTGTCGGGCGGCCAGCGCCGGCGCCTCGACGTCGGCCTCGCCCTGGTCGGCGACCCCGAGCTGATCTTCCTCGACGAGCCGACGACCGGCTTCGACCCGGTGGCGCGGCGGGCGGCCTGGTCGGTCATCGCCGGCCTGCGCGACCTCGGCAAGACGGTGTTCCTCACGACGCACTACCTCGACGAGGCGCAGGAGCTGGCCGATCGCGTGGCGATCATCAAGGACGGGGTGATCGTCGCCGAGGGCCCGCCGGCGCAGCTCGGCGCCGCTCCGGCGCTGACGCAGATCACGTTCGTGCCGCCGCCCGGCATCGATCTGGGCGAGCTGCCCGGCGGTCCGGCGATCACCGTCGCGGATGGCGTCGCCTGCCTGCGCACGGAGCTGCCGACCCGCGTGCTCGCCGAGCTGTGCGGCTGGGCGGCCGGCCAGGGCCTCGAGCTCGACCGCCTGGCGGTGACGCGCCCGACGCTCGAGGACGTCTACCTCGAACTCATCGGCTCCGCCGAGTCCGCTGAGGCGGCCGAGGCTGGTGCCGCATGACCGACGCGGGACGCGCCGTCGTCCAGCTGCGCGCCGATCTGAAGGTCTTCGTCCGCAACCCGGCGGCGCTGTTCTTCACGGCGATCCTGCCGGTGATCTTCCTGACGATGTTCGTCTCGATCTTCGGCAACGGCCGCGCGGGCCCGGAGTACGGCAACGTGCGCGTCTCGACGCTGCAGGTGCCGGCGTTCATCGCGCTCGCGGTCGTCTCGGCGTCGTTCGTCGGCCTCGCGATCGGGCTCGTCAGCATTCGCGAGGACGGCGTGCTCAAGCGCGTGCGCGGCACGCCCGTGCCGCCGTGGATCGTCTTCGCCGGACGGATCGGCACGGCGCTCGTGAGCACCGCGATCGTCACGACGATCCTCTGCGCGATCGGCGCGATCCTTTTCGGCGTCACCCTGCCGACGAACACGGTGCCGGGGCTGCTGCTCACGCTCGTCGTGGGGGCGGCCTCCTTCTGCGCGCTGGGCATCGCCTACACGGCGCTGATCTCCAGCGAGGACGCCGGGCCCGCCATGACGAACGCCGTCGTGCTGCCGCTGTACTTCATCTCCGGTGTGTTCGTGCCCGTCAGCGAGCTGCCCGACGGCCTGGCCACGGTGGCCGGCGTCCTGCCGGTCAAGCCGTTCGTCGACGCGCTGTTCGTCGCCTTCGACCCGCGCACGACCGGCGCCGGCCTCGCCGGCGGCGACCTTGCGGTGCTCGCCGCCTGGGGGGTCGCCGGCCTGCTGTGCGCCGTGAAGTTCTTCGTCTGGACGCCGCGCCAGCAGGCGGGGTAGGCCGATCGCGAGGCGGAGCCGCAGCTGCGTCAGCAACGTCTACGCCAGGCGGTCCAGGACCCGCTGCGCCTCGTCCGGCGGCTGCTTCCAGCGGCCCAGCGTCTCAGCGTGGGCCATGAGCATCCGGGCCCGAGCCCGGTGCTGCTGGGCGTGCACCGCCTCCTGCCCGCCCAGCTGCTCGAGTGCCAAGGCCAGCCCGAGGTAGGTGCGACTGAACGGGTATTCGCTGATCGCGCGCTCGAACAGCGCGATCGCCTTGTCGACGTCACTCTCGAGGACCCTGCGGGCGAGCGCCTCGTAGAGAACCGCTCTCGCGCGGGTGGGATACTTGGGATGCGTCGCGGCGGGCACGCCATCGGCGTACAACTCGTCCAGCCGAGCCGCCGCCAACTCGAGGTGCTCGTCCACCGCGGCGGACGCGTTGCTGCGTTCCAGCCAGCTCAGGCACAGACCGAGATGCCCCCACGCCCGAATCAGCGACAGTGGCCAGAGGCGCTCGTCGAGATACTCGCCGAGGATCGCGGTGGGCTCGAGCCCCCGCCCGCCTTGCGCCGTTGGTCTCGCCAACTCGTCGCCGGCGGCGACCACCAGGCGAAAGTAGTGCTCGGATTCGCTGAAGGTCCGGCGTTCCAGGCACGCAAACGCGAACACGACCCACCCGACGAGCGGCGGAAGATCATCTAGCCGCACGGTATTGACGATCTGGAGGTGACGCCTGGCCTCGTCGAGTTCGCGCAGCGCGGAGTAGAGCTTTGCCAGCCGCGAGCGGGTCAGCACCTGAGCACCGAGATCGTCGCTCCCGTAGAGGGTCAGCGCGTCCTCGAGCTGCTTGGCCGCTCGATGGAGATCTTCAGGTTGCGGGCGAATGGGCCCGCCTTCGAAGGCGATGTTCCAATACGACAGGCCGAGCTTGTCGTAGAGCCGAGCGTTGTCGGGGTCCGTCCGCAGGGCGTGTTCCCAGGCGGTTCGGGCATTGCTGAAATCTGCGAACTCCGCGTGCACGTCGCCCAGCGTCTCCCAGGCAAACGTGCTGAGCGGATTGAGCGACGTGGCGCGCTCGGCTTCTTTGAGGGCGTTTCGCATCAGTTGGATGTTGGAGCGCTCTTCACGTGCTTGGTCGAGGAGGGTGAACGCGCGCTGGGCCGACTGTGCGTAGGCCCCGATCTCGCCGGCGAGCTTTCCGTCCGGGCGCTGCGCATTGCGTACGAAGAGTCCTGATGCAGACATCGGTTTGGTCTTGAGCGAGGCATGGATCTGCCCGCCGATCGAGGTGAGCTCCTCGGCCAGCGCGATGTCCTCGGGCGTCCCGAGGATCCGGTAGACCTCGGCCACCGTGTCGCACACGCTGGCGTCGTGCGTCGGCGAGAAGGTGCCGGCCATGGCCTGCAGGGCGCGGAGCGCCGGCGAAGTGATGCGGGCGCGTTCGGCCGTGTCGAGCGCGTCCGGCGTCGCGGTGCCTCTGCGCTGTAGTTCGCGCTGTGCCCTGGAGAGCGCCAGATCAGCCGCGAACGCCGCGCGAGTGGGCAGGCTTCCGGCCGCTTCGCTCAGTTGCTGCTCGGCCACGTCCCACTCCCCGATCTCCATCGCCCAGTGTCCGAAGTAGTGCTGCAGGTCGGCGCGCGAGTCACCCAGCCGCGACAGCCAGATGAGCCGGGCCATCGTGCGTCGTACGCGGCGCAGGCGTTCTACGCGACTCCCCGAGTCAGAGCTGGGCGGCGCCCGCTGTCCGGAGAGATAACACGTCCCGTACGTCAGCAGGCACGCAGCGGCGATCCGGCCGTTGGTCCGGGCCCGCAGATCGGCGCGCGAGCGCAGCGTTCGTCGTCGAGCGCGTGCTGCGACGACATGACCCAGCGCGAGCGCGCTGGCGGAGCGCGCCTCGCGCAGCGCCTCGGCGATCCTGCCCGCGGACAGGAGCGCGCGAGCGGCGAGTTCATGGGTGCGAATCTCCTGCGCCAGCGACGGGTTGCGCCGCAGCATGTAGGTGCACAGCTCTTGCGCTGCGTCATGGCGGCCATGACTCAGCTGAATCTGGGCGAAGGCGAAATGACAGTCCCAGCGCTCCGGCGCCTGCTCGATCGCGCGTCCGAAGGACGCCTCGGCGGCGCTTGTGTGCATGCGCGACTCCTCGTCGCGGCCGGCGGCCGTGGCCAGGCCCAGCAGCTCGGTGTACAGCACGCCGAGGTTATAGTTGGCCGAGGGATAGTTCTCGTCCTGGGCGAGCGCCTCGAGGAAACTATCCTCGGCGTGGCGCAGGTTCACCTTGCGGCCTTTGGGTGTTCGCAGACACGAGCGAAAGAGGCGCAAGCCTTCGACGAACTGCTCGCTCGCCTCCCACCGCACGGTGGAGCCGAGTGCCAGATCGGTGTAGATGCGCAGAGCCAGCTCGCGCACCATCGCATCGATGACCGGCTCCTCGGAGCTCGCGGACGGCGGCTGCGGCGTCAGTGAAAGATCGCGCTGCACGCGCCAGCTAAGCGGGCGGTCGCGCACCACCTGCGCGGTGAGGATGAGCCGATCGCCGTCGCGGTGCAGGCGACCGGTAATACGTGGGGACTGAAGCACGCGTCCGATGAGGTAGATGAATGGCGCCAGGGAGATCGTCAGCGGGCCGAGACTGACCTTGGCATCGCTGCTGATCGTGCCCTGCAGCGCCTCGGTCAGCTGGTCGACGCTGAGCGTGGCGTCGAGCGCGCTCTGCTCGGTCACACCGCTGGCGACCGCGGGCTGGTCCTCGTCGCTCGCGATGTCGCGCCGGCTCTTTTCGGTCAGCCCGCTGGAGACCGCTCGCTGGTCGTCCACGATGCGAAGCAGATCCGCGAGTCGCGCGATCTCGACGCGCAGGAGATCGGCGACGTCGACGGCCGGCGCACTCAGCGGTCCGCTGTCACGCGCTGCCCCGTCAATCGCTTGCCCCGCCTCGAACTGCCCGACGATGAGGCGATCCTTCGCGTTGCGAATCGCCAGCGTGATAAGCAGTGCCAACCAGACCGCGCCGATCACGCCATACGCCAACGTGGACCAGTCGCGCACGATCGAGAGCACGGTCACGACGGGCAGCGCCACAACGATCACGACGCGCGCCGGCTGGACCACGAGCCACCGGATGCTGCCGATGAGGCTTCCGAGCCACTGCAGCGGCCTCCAGAGGACCATCGGAGCGGCTCGGAAGACCGCTGCGCGGAATCGTCGCAACCGCATCGAGCACAGCTATACCTCAAATGGATGCTGTGAGTGTAAGAGTGTGTTTCAGTGTCCCTCCGGCCTACTGGCCGGGTCAGCTGCCGAGGGTCTGCGTCACGGTGCGGGTCGAGCCGTCGCGCAGCTTGGCGGTGACCTTGACGTGCTCCCCGGGGAACGTGCCGTCGTAGACGGCGAGCACGACGTGCGTGCGGGCATCCGGCACAGCCGTCCGGATGTCTCGGGAGGTCGTGATCGTCACCGCCGTCACGTCGGCGGTCACTCGGCCGTGCAGCACCGTGCGGTTGTTGAGTCGCCGCAGTTGCGCGGTTCCGGCTGGATCGGCGTCGGGGATCGAGGAGACGAGGACGTTCATCCGTAGCGGCTGGGCGGCCGTCGGCGTGCGCCGCTGCACGCAGTCGAGGTCCTGGCCGAACGGGGCAGGCCGTGCGATGCCGAGCCGCGGCTCGACGCTCGCCAGCCTCGTGCCGACGATGCGGCCGGGCTCGGAGAAGCAGGCGCGGCCGCGTGTGCTGGGAGCGGTGAGGATTCCCCAGGCGGCCCCGCCGGCGGGGTCCGGCGCGCGTATCGCGGTCCGGATACGGCTGGTGATCGGCGAGCCCGCCGCGCGAACGCGGCGTCGTACGGCGTCGCCTCCGCGGGTGTTCGCGACGGCGGCGTACTGGTCGAACTGCGGGAACGCGAACGGGCGCGTCGTCCCGCCGCGCGTGCGCTGCGTGCCGGCAAGATGCAAGCGGTCGACGGGGCGCCCCGGTAGGACGACCAGCACGGCCCTGTGCGTCTCTGCACGCAGGCGGGTGCCGTCGCTCAGGCGCGCGCTCGCGACCCCGGGTGCCAGCGCGCCCCAGACGATTGTGCGATCGGGTTGCGGCAGACCGGTCGTCGCATCGGTGGTCAGCGTGATCGTGGAGAGCTGGGGCAGGTCGTCGGGAAGCTCCGCGCCGCAGATCGTCGGCACGTCGGCTTGATCGAAGCGCGCGGACCGAAAAGCTCGACCGGGCGCGGTCCAGCCGAAGCGCCCGCGATCGAGTCGGCCGAGCTGCAGGCACGGGTACGTGTCGCCACGCGAGCGGGTCACGAACCGTCGTACCGCCCACGTCGCGGCGCCGCCGGGATCGTCGGCGTGGGCAACGATCGCGACGGGCCCGATCGGGGGAATCGGAATGCGTTGCACGGCCGTCCGGCTGATCCCGGCCACGGGCACGGCGACCGCGCGCTCCGCGTCGACACGGTTCAGCAGCGCGGTCGCGCCGCCGAGACCGACGCCCGTGAGGAGCACCACCGCGATGGCGCGCCGGACCGTCATCGTGGCCTCCGCGACGCGACGAGGTCGGGGACGATCCCGTGGCCGGACCGGCCGCGCTGCGTCGTGCCGTCGCGCAACCGGATGCTGAGCCGCAGGGCGCGCGGGTCGACGCTCGCGGGCAGGACGAGCGCGAACGTCCCGTTGGAGGTCGGCCTCAGCACGCGGGGGGCTCCCGCGCCGGTGACGGTCACGCGGGTGACGAGCGCGGAGTCGCGCGCGACGCCGAGCAGGATCGTGCGCGGCGGCCGACCGGCGTACCGCCAGCGATCGACGCCCGGGGCGCCCCGCTGCCCAGCGCGCAGACGCAGGGCCTGCGCCGCCCAGGCGAAGGCGCCGCGTCGTGAGACGCACGCGGTGGGCAGGCTCGAGCCGCCGCCATGGGGATCGCTTGACGTGGCCGCGCTCCGGACCGGCGGGCGGCGAGCGTCGCCCAGCCGCGCGCAATACTGGCGCGTGCCGAGCTCGTAGCGCACGAGGCGCCAGGCGGGCTCGCCCGCGAGGTCGGGCACGAGGCCGGGCCGGGCGCCGAGCGACCGCCGCGTGACGCGGCCGTCGGCGCCGGTCAGCTCGACCTGGGCGGCCGTGTCCTCGGGATAGCCGGGCAGCGCCGCCACGAAGGTGCCGCGTTCACCGAGGCGCAGCGGGCGGCCAACCCCGCCGGCCATGAGCACGACGCGCCGGGTGGCGCTGCCTGCGACGCCGAACACGACCGAGCGGGTCGCCCGGCTCGTGGCCGCTGCCACGATCCTGCTGCCGAGCAGCAGCCCGCGCCCGCACGAGTCGACGACAGCGGTCGGGATCTGGCGGAAGACGCGGTCCTCGCCGACGATGCCGAACACCCCGTCGCGCACTTGGCCGACGGTCGTGCAGGTCTGGCCGGTCTGGCTGCGCGTGAGGCGCAGCGCCCAGGGCGGCCCGCCCGCCGGGTCGGCCGAGCGCGGGGCCGTCAGCACGCTCGTGCCGCCGAGCGAGGTCTGCTCGGCGGGAAGGACGCGGGCGTCCGGCGCGGGGATCACCGTGCCGCGCAGCGCGGCGACCGTCGCCGCCGCGGTCGCGGCCACGCCGAGCGCGACCGCGAGCGTGAGCGCGGCGCCGCGCAGCCAGCGGCGCAGGCGCAGGCGCAGGCGGCGCGCCGGCTCGCCCCGCGCCGCCGCGTCGAGCGCCTCGCCGAACCGCGCGAGGCCCGGCAGGTCGGCGAAGTCGTCGCGCTCAGGCATGGTGTCCCGCCTGCGCCTCGGTCACGGCGTGCCCCAGCGCGCGCAGCGCCCGCGACACGCGCGCCCGCACGGTCTGCTCGCTGATGCCCAGCCGGGCGGCGATGTCCTCGTAGGAGAACTCCTGCACGACGCGCAGCTGCAGCACGGTGCGATGATCGAGCGCCAGCCCCTCGAGCTGGTCGGCCACCCGGGCGCGCAGCTCGGCCGTGCCGGCGAGCTCGTCGATGCGCTCGAGCTCGGCGTCGGAGAGCTGCGGTGGCTCGAGGCCGAGCTGCGCGAGCGCCTTGCGCTCGACGCTCGCGTGGCGCAGCCAGTCGGCCAGCCGGTGGCGGGCGATCGCGTACAGCCACGCCACCGCGGCCTCGTCGCCGCGGCCGCGAAAGCGGGCGCGGCCGGCGACCACGGCGGCGAACGTCTCGGCCATCAGCTCGACCGCCGCTTCGGCGTCGTAGGTACGGCGCGCGAAGAACGCGACGAGCTGGCGCGCATGGCGCGCGTAGAGATCTGCGATGTCATCGGCGTCGAGCGACAAAGGGTCGGGCTCCATCACTACAGGCGCGTGAGCCCCGCAGCTGTGACCGGGTGCGCTAGTCAGCCGGCGCGCGGAGACCGCGCAGGCCGCCGAACTCATTCGTCGGGCCAGCGGCCGTGCTCGTCGAAGTAGTCGCGCGCGGCCTCCTCGTCGTCGCGCTCGAGGTCGCCCTTGACGCCGACGCGGTACAGGACGTTGAGCAGCAGCACCGAGGCCGCGACGCCGATCCCCATCGCGAGACCCTCGAGGCCCGTGAGGGTGTCGCTGACGAGCAGCGCGACGAACCCTGCCAGCAGGATCGCCGCGGGCAGCACGTAGCGCACCGCGATCATCGTCCTGGGGCGGGAGTCCGATGGCGCGTTCACGTCCGGTCGCACTATGGCACCGCCTTCGTCTCCGCAGCCCGCCCGCCGCCGATCTGCAACCCCTGCGCATAGGCGCTCGTGAGGACCTCCTCGCGCCGGCGCGCGTCCATCAGGTTGGGCGCCATCACGCGGGCGGTGTCGTGGGCCGGGCCGATCATTCGCACCTTGGCGCCGCGGCTGCGCAGCGCGAGCGTCTCCAGCGCGGCCGTGCTGCCGGCGATCGCGCGCAGCATCCCGAACGGGGAGGCGAGCGCGATGTCAAGGCTGGCGATCGGGTTGAGGCAGAGCACCTGCGTGGCGCGGGCGGCCGGCGCGATGTCGAGGTTCGTGTTGCTCCAGACGCCGCCGTCGACGTACTCGCGGCCGCCGATCTGCACCGGCGCGAAGATCCAGGGCACCGAGCAGGACGCCTGCACCGCCTCGGCGACGCTCGCCGCCGGCGCGCCCGGCGACCCGAACACGACGCGCCGGCCGTTGGCGCGATCGACGGCGACGACGCGCAGCCGCCCGTCGAAGCGGGCGCCCGCCTTGTCGACGCGCTCGCGCATCGCCGTGAGCGAGGTGTCGCGGCCGGGAGCGCGTCCGAGCAGCGCCGCGCGCAGGGCCGTGCTGCCGTTGGAGCCCGCGGCAAGCGCCATCGGCGCCAGCGGCGTCGCCGCCGCGCCGGCCACGCGCACGGCGTCGCGGACGACGGTCTGCAGGATCGTGCGCGGCAACGCCGGCCACTGCGCCACGAGCCGCGTCGAGCCCTCCGGCGCGACGTCGCCGCCCGGCTCGCCGGCGGGCAGCTCGCGCTGCCCGTCCGGGGGGCGCGGACGCCGCGGGCGCTCGCCGGCGACGAGCGCGGCCGCCACGAGCGACCCCGCCGACGTCCCGACCACCGACTCCGTGGCGCGGAAGTCGTGCCCGGTGGCGTCCTCGATGCCGGCCAGGATCCCGCTCATCCACGCCTCGCCGAGCGTGCCGCCGCTGGCGAGGACGAGGACGTCGGGGCGCAGGAACGGAGCGTCAGCCACGGACGTTGAGCGTACCCCCGCTCAGCCGGCGTTCACTCGAAGTCCACGACCGTGAGGTCCAGCGGCAGCTCGTCCTCGTTCGCCGCGTCCCCGTCGAAGGGGAGGATGTCGAACGGCGTGGTCGTGTTCTCGTAGCGGTCGAACACCGCCGTGGAGCGCAGCCGCCCGCGCGTCGCGAACGCGTCGATCACGTAGGGAACGCCCTCGGAGGTCAGCTGCGATGGCCCGTCCATCACGTGGAAGTGCAGGTGCGGCGCGCTCGTGTTGCCGCTGTTGCCGACGAGCCCGATCACATCGCCGCGCTTGATCTTGTCGCCCTCCTCGACCTGCAGCGAACCGGCCTGCAGGTGGGCGTAGAGCATGTACAGGCCGCTGTCCAGCTTCGCCACGATGCTGTTGCCGTCGGCCTCCGGCAGCGTGATTGCCGACGGCAGCGAGCCGGGCTTCTGCTCGTCCAGGCCATCGATCACGTGGCTGACGGTCGCGTCGGCCGCGGCCAGCGCCCGCCGGCCGTAGATCGCGTAGTCCGCGGGCCGGTCGGGATCGCCGCCACGCTTGACGAACCGCCCGGTCGCGTCGACCTGCTCCCAGTCCACGGCGAAGCGCTGGGCGAGCCATTGGCGGTTGCCGATCGACAGCAACGCCCGCCGGTGGCGCTCGGAGGAGCAGCAGCTGTCGGCCGCGACGTACCCCCGGCCGGCCTCGATCGGCGGGCTGAGCACAGGCACGTCGAAGTCCCTGAGGACCTTCACGCTCGCGGGAGCGGTCACGGTGCGGCCGCCGGGCAGGCGCCCCGAGTCTGCCGCGATCCGGTGCACGAGCCGGTCCGGTATCGCCGAGCGCTGCTCGAAGTCGAGCGTGAGATAGAGCGTCGCGAGCTGGCCCTCGGTCAGCCGCCGGACACCGGAACGCGCGCCGGGCAGCGCGAGCGCCGCGCTCGTCTGCGCGCGGTCGAGCTTGCGCAGCACGACGCCGTCCGGCGTCGAAACGCTGACGCGGGTGGGGGCCAGCGTGAGCGGCGTCGCGTTGAACAGACGCAGCTCGTAGGACACGAGGTACCGGCCGCTGGAGGCCTTGAACGGCACGGCCGGCTCGACCGCCGTGACGACGAGCGGCGTGAGGCGGGCGCCCGCGTCGGTGGCGCGGGCCTCGCCGCTGACCGGGCTGGTCGGTCCGCCTGCGGACCCGTCGCCGTCGCCTCCGCCGCAGCCGGCGCCGAGCAACGCCAGCCCCACCGCGACCACGACGAGAGCGCGTCTGGACATGTCCGCCATCCCCTCCGGTTGAAGTACAGGGACCGTACACGCGCCGACCTTGTACGTGATAGCGTACAAGCGTAATGGTGACCGCGATGGACCATCCCAACCCGATCGGCCGGCGCATCCGCGCGCTGCGCGACGCCATGGAGCTCAGCCTGCGCGACCTCGCGCGGCGCAGCGGCGTGAGCGCGCCGATGCTCAGCCAGGTCGAGCGCGGCGAGACGAGCCCGACGCTGGCCGTCGCCGAGCGGATCGCCAAGGGCCTGGACCTGCGCCTGTCGCAGCTGCTGCGCCTCGACGAGGGCGGTCAGGTCGCGATCGTCCGCGCCGGCGAGCGCCGCCCGGGCACCAGCGATCCCGCGTCGGGCCACAGCGCCGAGATCCTCACGCCGCCGCTGCCCGGCCAGCGCGCCGAGCTGTCGCGCCACGTGCTGGCGGCGCACGCCAGCACCGGCGGCCCGGGCGACCCGCCGATGCACGAGCCGGGCAGCCGCGAGACCGCGCTCGTGCAGTCCGGGCGCGTCGTGCTGCGCATCGACGGCGAGCGCCACGAGCTCGCCGAGGGCGACTGCGTGACCTTCGACGCCGACCTGCCCCACCACTTCGAGAACCCCGGCGACGATGCGGCGGTCCTGCTCGCCGTCGTCTCCGCCGGCCTACGCAGGAGCTGACACCGCATGACCGAACCCGCACCCGCACCCGCACCCACGACGCTGTTCGAGAAGATCTGGGCCGCCCACGAGGTCGCGCCGGGTCTGCTCTGGATCGACCTGCACCTCGTCCACGAGGTCACGAGCCCGCAGGCCTTCGACGGGCTCCGGCTCGCCGGCCGCACCGTCCGCCGTCCGGACCGCACGCTGGCCACCGCCGACCACAACGTGCCGACCGACGGCACGCCGACCGTCGCGCTGATCAAAGATCAGCTCAGCCGCGTGCAGGTCCAGACGCTCGAGGCCAACTGCGAGGAGTTCGCCATCCCCGTCTACTCGCTGGGCTCCGACCGCCAGGGCATCGTCCACGTCATCGGGCCCGAGCTCGGCGTCACGCAGCCGGGCATGACGATCGTCTGCGGCGACAGCCACACCGCCACCCACGGTGCGTTCGGCGCGCTGGCGTTCGGGATCGGCACCAGCGAGGTCGAGCACGTCCTGGCGACGCAGTGCCTCGTCGCGCCCAAGCCACGCTCGATGCGGATCGTCTACACCGGCGAGCTGGGCTCCGGCGTCACCGCCAAGGACCTGATCCTCGCCACGATCGGCCAGATGGGCGTCTCCGGCGCCGCCGGTCACGTCGTCGAGTTCGCCGGCCCGGCGATCGAGGCGCTGTCGATGGAGGGCCGCATGACGGTCTGCAACATGACGATCGAGGGCGGCGGCCGCGCGGGCATGATCGCCCCGGACGAGACGACGTTCGCCTGGGTCGCCGAGCACGCCGGGATCGACATCCCCGACGAGTGGCGGGCGCTGCGCAGCGACGAGGGCGCGACGTTCGACCGCGAGATCACCGTCGACGCGGCGGCGATCAGCCCGCAGGTGACGTGGGGCACGGCGCCCGACATGGTCGCCGGCGTGGCGGGTCGCGTCCCGGATCCCTCGACCGAGGGCCACGAGCGCGCGCTCACCTACATGGGCCTCGAGGCCGGCACGCCGATCCAGCAGATCGCGCTGGACCGCGTCTTCATCGGCTCGTGCACGAACAGCCGCATCGGCGATCTGCGCGTGGCGGCCGAGGTGGTCAGGGGCCGCACGGTCGCCTCGACCGTGAGCGCGATGGTGGTTCCCGGCTCGGCGCAGGTCAAGGCGCAGGCCGAGGCGGAGGGACTCGACGAGATCTTCCGCGCCGCCGGCTTCGACTGGCGCGGCGCGGGCTGCTCGATGTGCCTCGGGATGAACCCCGACACGCTCCAGCCCGGCGAGCGCTGCGCGTCGACCTCCAACCGCAACTTCGAGGGCCGTCAGGGCCGCGGCGGGCGCACGCACCTCGTGTCGCCGCAGATGGCGGCCGCCGCCGCCATCGAGGGCCGCTTCGTCGATATCCGGGAGTGGAGCTGATGCAAGCCATCACGACGATCACCGGCGCGGTCAGCGTGCTGAACCGCAACGACGTCGACACCGACCAGATCATGCCCAAGCAGTTCCTCAAGCGCGTCGAGCGCACGGGCTTCGGCGAGTACCTCTTCTACGACTGGGCCAAGCAGCCCGGCTGGGACCTGCCGCGCAACCCGATCCTCGTCACGGGGCGCAACTTCGGCTGCGGCTCCAGCCGCGAGCACGCCCCGTGGGGCCTGCAGGACTACGGCTTCACGGCGATCGTCGCGCCGTCGTTCGCCGACATCTTCGCCTCGAACTGCACGAAGATCGGGCTGCTGCCGGTCACGCTGAGCGAGGCCGAGGTCAAGGCGCTCATGGATGCGGCCCCCACCCACCCGGCGACGATCGACCTCGAGGCGCAGGAGGTCCGCTTCGGCGACAAAGTCGCGCGCTTCGAGATCGACCCGGAGACCAAGCACCGCCTCTTCAACGGCCTCGACGACATCGCGCTGACGCTCGCCCAGGAGGACGCGATCGCCGCCTACGAGCGCGAGCGCGAGCGCGGCGGTCCGGTCACGACGGCGCTGAGAGCATGAGCGGCGCGCCGCGTACGGCCTGGGACGCGAACACCTACCACCGGGTCTCCGGCCCGCAGGTCGAGTGGGCGCAGGAGGTGCTCGACCGGCTCGACCTGCGCGGCGACGAGACCGTGCTCGACGCGGGCTGCGGCTCCGGGCGCGTCACGAGCCTGCTCGCCGATCGCCTGCCGCGCGGCCGGGTCATCGCCGTCGACGCCTCGCCGCAGATGGTCGCCCGCGCCCGCGAGGAGCTCGGTCCCGCGGCCGACGTGCGCGAGGCCGACCTCACGACGCTGCGCCTCGCCGAGGGCGAGGAGGTCGACGCCGCCTTCTCCAACGCCGTCTTTCACTGGGTGATCGACCACGACGCGCTGTTCGTCGCGCTGGCCGCGGCGATGCGCCCCGGCGCCGCCCTCAGCGCGCAGTGCGGCGGCGCCGGCAACGTCGCCGCGGTGCACGAGCAGGCACTGGCGGCCGGAGCCGACGCGGGCCTGGCGGACCGCTTCGCCGGCTGGGGAGGACCCTGGAACTTCGCGACCCCCGAGGAGACCGAAGGCCGCCTGAAGGCGGCCGGCTTCGTGGGCGTGCGGTGCTGGCTGCAGGAGTGGCCCGTCGAACCCGACGAGCCACGCGCGTATCTGCAGACCGTCTGTCTCGGGCCGCACCTGGAGCGACTGCAGCCCGCCGAGCACGAGCGCTTCCTCGACGCGGTGATGACACGCCTCGGAGAGCGCCCGGTGCTCGACTACGTGCGCCTGAACATCGTCGCCCGGCGCGGCTGACCCTGCCTACGCGGGCTGCGTGACCTTCTCAGCACGCGGGCCGCGGGTGGTCGCCGGCGCCAGCCTCGGCAGCCGGACGGCGCCCAGCGCGACCGCGCCGAACGCGAGGCCGACGAGCAGGAACGCGCCGCCGGCGGCGATCCCGAACAGGCTGATCTGCTCGGCCATGTAGCTCGTGTTCAGCGCGGTCGACAGCGCCGTCTCGGTGATCCACACGTTGCGGGCGGGGTTGGGCATGCCGACGCCGTTGGGCAGCTTGACCGCGGCGGCCTCGATGCTCGTGCCCTTGCCGTCCTTGGAGGCGAAGCGCGGCATCTCCGCGTACGTCCGGCCGCCGGTGGCGATGAGCGCATCGACCCGCATGTACTGGGCGAAGCAGCGTGCGTCGCTGCCGTTGTCGACGGCCTTGCCCTCGACCGAGCACGTCGGTAGGTCGACGCCGGTCAGGCCGGCGGCCTTGGCCTTCGCCGCGATGCCGGCAGGCGTCATGCCCGCTTCACCGTGCACGTTCTCCAGCGCGAGCGAGTCGCGGACCGTGGAGTGGCCGTCGATGCCCTTCACGACCGCGGCGGCGCCGAAGACGATCAGGATCAGCGCGGCGGCGATGCCCGCGAGCGTGCGCGCGCCGCTGGGTGAGGCTGGATTGTGCATGAGAGGCTCCTTGGGTTCGTGGGCGGACCGGAACAGACCGCTGGCGGCGATCCTGATCGCGCCCGCGGAGCCCGGGCAGCCCCCAACGGGGGGACCGCGCTCACTCCCGGTGGCGGCACCCACCGGCCGCGGTACAGTCGATTCGTGACCTCGCAGGCGCCGCTTCGTCACATGACCGCGCAGCAACTGCTCGCGTACTCGCACGAGCCGTACCGGCAGGAGCTGGTCGACGGAATCCTCCAGGAGCTGGAGCCTGCCGGAGCCGAGCACGGCGTTGTCACGATGCGGATCGGGATGCTGCTTGCCGCCCACGTGATCGAGCGTGGCTTGGGCTTCGCGTTCGCCAGCGAGATCGGCTTTCTCCTTCGTTCGGACCCCGATACGGTCCGTGCGCCCGATGCCGGGTTCGTGTCGCAGGCTCGCATCGATGCCGTCGGCGGCGCGCCCGCCGGCTACTGGCCCGGCCCACCGGATCTGGCGGTCGAGGTCGTCTCGCCGAACGACCGCCGCTCACAGGTCGAGGGCAAGGCGCTGGACTGGCTCGCCGCGGGCACCCGCGCCGTCGTCGTGCTCGACCCGCGGCTGCGCAGCGCCACCGTCTACCGCGCCCGCGACGACATCCGCATCCTCACCGAGGACGAGCAGCTGGACTTCGCCGACGTCGTGCCCGGCTGGTCGGCGCGCGTCGGCGACCTCTTCGTCTGACCGGCCGCGAGCAACGCTCGGATAGCCTGCCGCGCCATGCCAACCATCGTCACCCTGCCCGGCGACGGCATCGGGCCCGAGATCATGGCGCCGGCACTCGAGCTGCTGCGCACGATCAGCGAGGCGTTCTCGTTCGAGGAGCACGTCTTCGGCGGCGCCGCGATCGACGTCCACGGCGTCGCCCTCACCGACGAGACGCTCGCCGCCTGCAAGCGGGCCGACGCCGTCCTGCTGGCCGCGGTCGGCGGGCCCAGGTGGGACACGACCGATCCCGACGCGCCGCGCCCCGAGCAGGGCCTGCTCGGGCTGCGCAAGGGCTTGGGCCTGTTCGCCAACCTGCGCCCCGTCCGGCCCGTGCCTGCGCTCTACGACGCCAGCCCCCTCAAGCGCGAGCGCATCGAGGGCACCGACCTGCTCGTCGTGCGCGAGCTCACCGGGGGCATCTACTTCGGCGAGAAGACGCGCACCGCGCGCAGCGCCAGCGACCTGTGCGAGTACTCCGTCGACGAGGTCGACCGCATCGCGCGGGTCGCCTTCGACGCCGCGCGCGGCCGGCGCAGGAAAGTCGCCAGCGTCGACAAGGCCAACGTGCTGGAGACCTCGCGGCAGTGGCGCGAGGTCGTCCACGTCGTCCACCGGGCGAAGTACAACGACATCGAGCTGACCGACGTGCTCGTCGACAACTGCGCCATGCAGCTCGTCGCGCGCCCGTCGGAGTTCGACGTGATCGTGACCGAGAACCTCTTCGGCGACATCCTCAGCGACGAGGCGGCGATGATCACCGGCTCGATCGGGATGCTCCCCTCGGCCAGCCTCGGCGAGCATGGCACGCCCGGGCTGTTCGAGCCCGTCCACGGCTCCGCGCCGGACATCGCGGGCACCGGCGCCGCCAATCCGCTGGCGATGTTCCTCTCGGTCGCGCTCATGCTGCGCAGCGGACTGGGTTGGGAAACGGAGGCCGCCGCCGTAGAATCGGCGGTGGACCGCGCCCTCGACGCCGGTCTGCGGACCCGCGATCTCGGCGGCGACGCGACCACGGCCGAGGCCACGCGTGCCGTACTCGACAACCTCTAGGAGCCTTCAGTGAAGCAAGCGGACCTCATCTGGATGAACGGAGAGTTCGTCGCCTGGGAGGACGCGAAGGTCCACGTGCTCACCCACGGACTGCACTACGGCACGGGCGTGTTCGAGGGCATCCGCTGCTACGACAGCGAGATCGGTCCGGCCGTCTTCCGCCACCGCGAGCACCTCCAGCGCCTCGTGCGGTCGGCCGAGCTGTACTACATGCCGCTGCCCTTCGAGCTCGAGGCGCTGCGTTCGGCGACGCACGAGCTGATCGGCCGCAACGGCCTGCGCTCCTGCTACATCCGCCCGCTCGCCTATCGCGGCTACGGGCCGATGGGCCTCAACCCGCTCGACGCGCCGGTCGACGTGACGATCGCCGTCTGGGAGTGGGGCGCCTACCTCGGCGAGGAGGCCAAGAGCACGGGGATCCGCGCGAAGGTCTCCAGCTGGCGGCGCATCAGCCCCGAGTCGCTGATCCCCAGCGCCAAGGCCTCCGGTCAGTACCTCAACAGCGTGCTGGCGAAGATCGAGTCGATGAAGGCCGGCTACGAGGAGGCGATCCTGCTCGACGACCACGGCCGCGTCTGCGAGGGCACGGGCGAGAACATCTTCGTCGTCTGGGACGGCCGCATCGTCACGCCGCCGGCCGCGTCGTCGATCCTCGACGGCATCACCCGCAAGTCCGCGGTGCAGATCGCGCGCGACCTCGGCATCGAGGTCATCGAGCGCGACATCGCCCGCGCCGAGCTGTACCTCGCCGACGAGGTCTTCATGACCGGCACCGCGGCCGAGCTCGTGCCCGTCCGCGAGATCGACGATCACGCGATCGGCAGCGGCACGCTGGGCGAGATCACGCGCGCCGTCCAGACGGTGTTCGAGGATGCGCTGCACGGCCGCGACGAGCGCTACCGGGAATGGCTGGACCCGGTCCCCGCCCGCGCCGGGGCCAAGGTGGGTTGAGATCGCGCCCGACCCCGCCATGACGCGCGTCGAGCTCTACGACGCCACGCTGCGCGACGGCATGGGCGGCGGCGGCATGTCGCTGACCGCCGAGGAGAAGGTGCGCCTCGTACGGCGCCTCGACACGCTCGGCATCGACATCATCGAAGCCGGCTTTCCGGCCTCCAACCCCAAGGAGGCCGAGCTGTTCGCGCTGCTCGAGCACGAGGAGCTCGCCCACGCGACGATCGCCGCCTTCGGCATGACCCGCCGCCGCGGCGTGGCGGCGGCCGACGACGCCGGCCTGCGCACGCTCGCCGGCTGCTTCGCGCCGGTCTGCACGATCGTCGGCAAGACCTCGATCAACCACGTCGAGAAGGTCGTCCGCGTCTCGCGCGAGGAGAACCTCGCGATGATCGCCGGGTCCGTCGCCTTCCTCGTGGCGCAGGGCAAGCGCGTGATCTTCGACGCCGAGCACCTCTTCGACGGGCTCCGCGAGGACCGCGCCTACACGATCGCGTGCCTGCGCGCCGCGGCCGACGCGGGTGCCGAGCGCCTCGTGCTGTGCGACACGAACGGGCCATCGCTGCCGAGCGACGTCGCCCGCGCGGTGGGCGCCGTGCGCGCGGCGCTGCCCGGCGTCGCGATCGGCATCCACTGCCACGACGACGGCGGCTGCGCGGTCGCCAACACGCTCATGGCCGTCGAGGCCGGCGCCACGCAGGTGCAGGGCACGATGAACGGCATCGGCGAGCGGACGGGCAACGCGAACCTCATCACGATCATCGCCAACCTCCAGCTGAAGCAGGGCCGGCGGGTGGTCTCCGACGAGCAGCTGCGCCTGCTCACCGACGTCGCGCACTTCGCCGACGAGCTGCTCAACCGCCAGCCCGACGCCCACCAGCCCTACGTCGGAAAGAACGCCTTCGCGCACAAGGCGGGGCTGCACGCGGCCGGCATCCGCGCCGACGCCACGACGTTCGAGCACATCGACCCCGCGCTCGTCGGCAACCACCGCGACCTGCTCGTCTCCGAGCTCTCGGGCCGGGGCACGGTCACCGACAAGGCCGAGCGCGCGGGCCTGCAGCTCGACGACGCGACGACCGCGCGCGTGCTCGAGCGGATGAAGACCCTCGAGCACGACGGCTACCAGTTCGAGGCCGCCGACGGCTCGTTCGAACTGCTCCTGCGCAAGGAGAGCGGCGAGTACCAGCCCCTCTTCCGCCTGGAGTCCTGGCGCGTCAGCGTCGAGCAGCACGCCGACGGGGAGGTCAGGACCGAGGCCACGATCAAGATCTGGGTCGACGGCGAGCGCTTCGTCAGCTACGCCGAGGGCAACGGCCCCGTGCACGCCCTCGACGCGGCCCTGCGTGCGGTCATCACCGAGGCGCACCCGCACCTGGCCGACACCTGGCTGACGAACTTCAAGGTCCGCATCCTCGACGAGACGAAGGGCTCGGACGCGTCCATCAGAGTCCTCATCGACGCCACCGACGGGGTCGACACATGGGGTTCGATCGGCGTCTCGACGAACCTCATCGCCGCGTCCTGGGTCGCGCTCGTCGACTCGCTGGAGTACGCCGAGCAGCCCAGCCGCGTGCACGGCGCCGCGGCGCCGTAGCTCCGTGGACGTCGATGTCGACGTGACCGTGGGGCAGGAGGAGGTCCCGCTGGCGCGGCCGGTGCTCGGCGAGGCCGAGGAGCTGGCCGTGATCGAGGTGCTGCGCTCCGGCCAGCTCTCGCTCGGCCCGCGCGTGCCGCGGTTCGAGCAGGCGTTCGCGGCGCGCCTCGGCGTGGCCCACGCGTGCGCGGTCTCCAGCGGCACCTCCGGGCTGCACCTCGCCCTGCGCGCCGCGGGCGTGCGCGACGGCGACGAGGTCGTCACATCGCCGTTCTCGTTTCCGGCCAGCGCGAACGCCCCGCTGTTGGAGCGCGCGCGGCCGGTGTTCGCCGATATCGACGCGCGCACGCTGAACCTCGATCCCGCAGCCGCCGCGGCGGCGATCACCGACCGCACGACCGCGCTGCTGCCCGTCCACATCTTCGGCTACCCCGCCGACCTGCCGGCCTTCGAGGCGCTCGGCCTGCCGATCGTCGAGGACGCCTGCGAGGCGCTCGGCGCGATCCACGCCGACGGCACCCCGGTCGGCGGCCGCGGCCATCCGTCGGTCTTCGGCTTCTACGCCAACAAGCAGCTCACGACCGGCGAGGGCGGCATGGTCACGACCGCCGACGAAGCGGTCAAGGCGCGCATCGACTCCGAGCGTAACCAGGGCCGCGCGGCGAACATGGAGTGGCTGGACTTCGACCGCCTGGGCTTCAACTATCGCCTCAGCGACATCGCCTGCGCGATCGGCCTCGTTCAGCTCGAGCGCCTCGACGCGATGCTCGCCGACCGCGCCCGCGCGGCGGCGCTGTACCGTGAGGCGCTCACCGCGATCGAGGGCCTCGAGCTGCCCTGCGAGGACAGCGGCGGCGACCGGCGCGGCTGGTTCGTCTTCGTCGTGCAGCTGCCGCGCGGCACGGACCGCGACGCGACGATCCGCGCGCTGCGCGAGCGCGGCGTGCAGTCCAAGCCCTACCTCCCGGCGATCCACCTCATGACCTTCTACCGCGAGACGTTCGGCCATCGCGAGGGCGAGTTCCCGGTCTGCGAGGACGTCGCCGCGCGCTCGGTCGCGCTGCCGTTTCATCCCGCGCTGACCGAGGGACAGGTCGAGCGGGTCGCCGCCGCGCTGCGCGAGGTGCTCGGGCGCTAGTCGTGCTGCGTCGCAGCGTGGGGACGGGCCGGGCGCGCAGCATCTGAGGGCGTGAATCGGCGGGGTGTCGGTGATTCGGCCGGGGCCTGCCTGGGCCGGGTCGACGTATGCACCGACCACGCGCGTAGTTTCGACCGGGTTCCCCCGGCGGTGTTCCGGCGGGACCGTGGCGGCTTTCTGTTGGCTACGAACACTTTCGCGCCACGCTGCCGAGCAGACGCCGGCCCCGGCCCGTGGCCGACGCGCGCTCAACTCACACCCTCAGCGCTGCAGTGCGCCGGCTCGGGCGACCACGCGACACCCGGCGCGTTCGGTCGACCGCGCAGGTGCCCGCCGTCGTCGAACGAGCGCATCCACCAGCGCCCTCCGGCAGCAGCCCGAACGCGCCGGCGCGGCGCCGTCGAGCTCGCGGACTCGACGGCCGCCTCCGCCGCGCCGTCGCCGATCAGCACGACCTCGATCGCATCGGCCGGGCGCGAGCAGTCCTCCTGGGGGTAGCGCTTCGCGGCCACGCGGCTCAGGCTGGACGCCTAGACTCGCCGCGAATGTCGCGCTTCTCCGAACCGCAGGACCCGATCTTCCGGCGCCTGAACACGTCGCTCGCGTTCGACCAGCGGCTGTGGCCCTACGACATCCAGCAGTCCCGGGCGCACGCGCGCATGCTCGCCGCGCAGGACATCATCGGCGACGACGACCGCGACGCGCTGCTGCGGGCCCTGGACGCCGTCGAGGCCGAGCTCGCCGACGGGACGTTCCCGTTCGAGGAGAACGACGAGGACATCCACATGGCGATCGAGCGCCGCGTCACCGAGATCGGCGGGCCCGCCGGCGGCACGCTGCACACCGCGCGCTCGCGCAACGACCAGGTCGCCACCGACGTCGCGCTGTTCACCCGCGACGCCGCCGGCCACGCGACGCGGGCCATCGACGCGCTCGCGCTCACCCTGCTCGAAGCCGCCGAGGGCCACCTCGACTGGCCGCTGCCCGGCTACACGCACCTCCAGCGCGCGCAGCCCGTCTACCTCTCGCACCACCTGCTCGCCTACGTCTGGATGCTGCTGCGCGACCGCGAGCGCTTCGTCTTCGCCGCGTCGCAGACGGCGGCCCTGCCGCTCGGCGCCGGCGCGCTGGCGGGCGTGAACTTCGACACCGACCGCGCGGCCGTCGCCGCCGAGCTCGGCTTCGAGCGGGTGACGCCGAACTCGATCGACGCCGTCTCCAACCGCGACTTCGTGCTCGACTACCTCGGCGCCGCGGCGACGTGCGCGACGCACCTCAGCCGCCTCGGCGCCGAGCTCGTGCTGTGGTCCAGCGAGGAGTTCGGCTTCGTCACGCTGGCGGACGCCTGGACGTCGGGGTCGTCGATCATGCCCCAGAAGAAGAATCCCGACGCCGCCGAGCTGCTGCGTGCCAAGGCGCCGCGCACCGTCGCGCACCTCGGCGCCCTGCACGGCGTGATGCACGCCCTGCCGCTGACCTACAACAAGGACATGCAGGAGGACAAGGAGCACCTCTTCGACGCGGTCGACACGCTCGACCTCTGCCTCGCCGCGGCGACGGGAATGATCTCGAGCGCCCGCTTCAACCGCGATCGCATGTCGTCCGCCGCCTCCGACGACCTCGTCGCGGCGACCGACGTCGCCGACCACCTGGTCAAGCAGGGCGTCCCGTTTCGCCGCTGCCACGGCATCGTGGCCGGCCTCGTACGGGTCGCCGTCGACTCCGGCCGTTCGCTCGGCGCGCTGTCCGACGACGAGCTGGCGGCGGCGTCGGATCGGCTCGACCCCAACGCCTTCCGCGCGCTGCTGGCGCAGAGCTCGTGGCTGGAGTCGAAGGTCAGCGAGGGCGGCACGTCGCTGGCGCGGGTGCGCGAGCAGCTCGCCGCCGCACGCGCGGCGCTGCGCGCCGGCGCAGGGTGACGGCAGCCGCCGACCGCCACGTGCGCGCGCTCGAGCTGCCGGTCGTCGAGGCCGCTGCGGCGCTCGTCGGCTGCACGATCACCCATGGGGAGTGCAGCGGCATGATCGTCGAGACCGAGGCCTACCACGAGGCCGAGCCCGCCTGCCACGCCTTCGCCGGCCGGACGCCGCGTACGTGGCCGCTCTTCGAGGCGCCGGGGATCGCCTACGTCTACCGCTCCTACGGCATCCACGCGCTGCTGAACGTCGTCGTCGAGCCGGCCGGCGTGGGCGCGGCGGTGCTGATCCGCGCGCTGGAGCCGCTCACCGGCATCCATCACATGGTCAAGCGCCGCGACCGCGAGGCCCTGACCGACCTGTGCTCCGGCCCGGGCAAGCTCACACAGGCGCTCGGCGTCGGCCTGCAGCTCGACGCGACGCCGCTGCTCGGGGGGCCGATCGAGCTCGGTCCGCCGCCGCCCGCAGCGACCGATCCGCCGCAGCTCGTCGCCGGACCGCGGATCGGCATCACGCGCGCCGTCGAGCTGCCCTGGCGCTTCTGCGCCGCGGGCAACCGCAACGTCTCGCGGCCGTGGCCGCCCGGCCTGCTCGTCAGGGCTGGGGCGTGATCCCACCGGCGGGCCCGACGGGATCGGGCGGCGCGGCGGGCGGCGGCGTGGCGGGCGTCGGCGGCGGCACCGGCGCGACGGGGGCCGGGGGCGGCGGCGCCGGCGTCTCCGCGCCGCCGCCGGTCGCCGGGCCGTCGTCGACGAGGGCGCCGCCGTCGGCGTCGTTCTCGCCGTCGCCGGGCGCCGGCGTGGCCGGTGTCGTCGTGGCCGGCGCCTCGCTGCCGGCCTCCGGGTCCGGGGCGGTCGGATCCACCGCGAACCCCGCCTCGATGCACTTCGTCGTCGGCACCTCGCCGGGCTTGCGCTTGGCCGCCTCGCGGTCGCACTGGCGCTTGACGCGGTCCTGCTCGGCCTGGATGACCGAGACCATGAAGTCATGCCAGA
>CAWGTK010000004.1:0-4715 GCA_963825485.1 uncultured Actinomycetes bacterium | reverse complement strand
TATGGCGTGATCAGGATCTTGAACGCGCCGTCCTGCTTCTTCTGGAAGGTCTCGTAGGCCCGCGGCGCGTCGTCGAGCGCGACGTGGTGGGTGGCGAAGTCCTCGACGCCGAGCGGGTCGTCGTCGCCGCAGACGAGCGGCAGGATCTCCGGCACCCAGCGCCGGACGTTGGCCTGGCCCATGCGCAGGTTGATCTGCTTGTCGAACATCTGGATGAGCGGCATCGGGCTGGCCGCGCCGCCATAGACGCCCGACAGCGAGACCGTGCCGCCGCGCTGGACGAGCTCGATCGCCGTGTGCAGCGCGTTGAGCCGGTCGACGCCGATCTTCTCGGTCATCGGAGCGGCGATCGCGTCGGGCAGCATGCCGGCGATCTTGTGCGCCATCTTGCCGACCGGCGCGCCGTGCGCCTCCATGCCGACGGCGTCGATGACCGAGATCGGCCCGCGGCCGTCGGTCATCTCGCGTACGGCCTCCGCGAGGTCGCCGTTCTCGTACTGGGTGAGGTCGAGCGACTCGACACCGTGGGCGCGGGCACGCTCCAGACGCTCGGGCACGAGGTCGATCGCGATGACCCGGCCCGCGCCGCGATGCTGAGCGACTCGGGTGCTCATCTCGCCGATCGGGCCGAGGCCGAGCACGAGCAGCGTCTCGCCCTCGGGGATGTCGGCGTATTCGACGGCCTGCCACGCGGTCGGCAGGACGTCGGACAGGTAGACGAAGCGGTCGTCGGGCGGGCCCTCGGGCACCGCGATCGGCCCGTAGTGGGCCTGCGGGACGCGCAGGAACTCGGCCTGGCCGCCGGGCACCTGACCGTAGAGCTTCGTGTAACCGAACAGCGACGCGCCGGTGTCCTGTTCGTGGACCTGGGTCGTCTCGCACTGCGACTGCAGTCCCTTGTCGCACATGTAGCAGTGCCCGCACGAGATGTTGAACGGGATGACGACGCGGTCGCCCGGCGCGATGTCGGTGACGTCCGAGCCGACCTCCTCGACGATTCCCATCGGCTCGTGGCCGAGGATGTCGCCCTTGTCGATGAACGGGCCGAGGATCTCGTAGAGGTGCAGGTCCGAGCCGCAGATGCCGCTCGTCGTCACGCGGATGATCGCGTCGGTCGGCGCTTGGATGGTCGGATCGGGCACGGTGTCGACGCGGACGTCGCGGGTGCCGTGGTAGGTGAGTGCACGCATGGCCCGCCGTGTACCCCCGATCGGCGGACGGAACCGAGTTCAGGCGCGGGTTGGCGCCTATCGGGTTCAGTCGCCCGATCCCGGCTCGGCCATCTTGCGGTGCATCGCGGCCTTGGCGCTGTCGGGCAGCAGCCGGCTGCCGTGGCCCTGCAGCTTCGTCGCCAGCGACGCCGCGACGACGCGCTCGTCGCCGTCCATGAGTGCCTCGAAGCCCTGACGCGCGACGTCGGCGGGATCGTCCTTGTCGTTTGCGCCGACCTTCGTGTCGAGCATGCCGGCGCGCTCGAAGAACTCGGTCTCGGTCGGGCCCGGCATGAGCGAGGTGACCGTCACGTTGGTGTCCTTCAGCTCGTTGCGCAGCGCCAGCGCGAAGGACTGCACGAAGGACTTCGACGCGTTGTAGACCGCCTGAAACGCGCCGGGCATCGTCGATGCGATCGAGGAGGTAAACAGGATCCGGCCCTCGTCGCGGGCCACCATGTCGCGCACGACGTGCTTGGCGAGGTGGACCGTGGACCGCACGTTGAGGTCGATCAGCCGCAGCTCGTCCTCGAGGCTCGTGTCGGTGGCGAACGCGCCGCCTGCACCGATCCCGGCGTTCAGCGCGACGGCCTGCACCGGCCGGCCCGTCGCGGTCACGCAGCGGTAGAGCTCGTCGACGCCGCCGTCGGCGCTGAGGTCGACCTGCACGGCCTGCACGCTGACGCCGAGCTGCTCGAGCTCGGCCGCGGCGGTGTGGATCGCCTCGTCCTCAGCGGCGACGACGAGATCGAAGTCGTGTTCGGCGAACTGCTTGGCGAGCTCGAAGCCGATGCCGCTGGAGGCGCCGGTGACGACAGCGAGATCACGTGTGGAGAGTGATGTGGTCATGGCGCGCGGCGTTCCCATCGCGCGCGCACACCAACCGCCGCTTGTCGCAGCCGCGCTCACCGCGGCGCGGATGATCGCCCGCCGGCCCGTCAGGAGCTGCTCTTCTTGCCGCCCTTGCGGCCAGCCGCGGCCTTCTGTGCTTTCGTGCCGCCCTGGCTGGAATCGGTGTTGCGCTTCCCGCTGCCCGACGCCTTGCCACCCTTGCTCGACGAGTCCGGATCGTTCGCGATCCGAGCGGCCCGCGACTTGCTCATCCCCTTCTTTCGCAGGCCTTCGTACTGCTTGTCGTCCTTCACGCTGGAACCGTGATCCTTGGTCATCTGATCGCTCCCGTCGACGTGTCTTGCCGACCACGGGATACCCGAAACGGGACCGGGCCGACACACCGTTCCCCGGCGATGTGTCCGGGGCCAGCGCCGAGCAAGCTGTGGCTGCGCCGCTGCCTGGGCATGCGAGCGGGCATGTGCCAACCTGCCGCCTGGCCGCGAATACGGAGCGCCCGGTCGCGCATGAAATCCTTGGTCGTCCGGTAACACCGAGGCGAGGCGAGGCGCGTCCGGCGAGGCGCGCGTCGCAGGCGCGTATCACCTGTACGCGGCGGGCGTCCGGGGCGGCGTTCACGACAGCAGGTTGCCACCACGGAATTTCGGGAGCGACCATGCCGCAGACCCATGGCCATCAGACCCCGCCCACCCGCAGCGCCCCGAGCGCGGATGATCACCTCACCCGTCACGTCACGTCCGCAACGTCGAGCGCGGACGCTCAGTTTGGGTCGCCGGTGCCGCCGCCGATCGCTGCCGAGCCGATATCCATGAGCGGACCGCGGTTGCGAGTGTGCGTGCTGTGCGGCGACCCGCTGCGCGCCGGCCAGCACGTATTGCGCATTCACGGCAGCACGATCCACGCCCGCTGCAGCCACAGCACTCGCTGACGCGCGTGACCGGGCATCGCCCTGGGAGCGCGACCTCGCCCTCGCCGCCGTGCGATTAGGCATGGCGGTCGCCCCCCGCCGAGCTGCGGCGCAGAGCGGCGCAGTCAGCTGCTCAGCGCCGCTCTCACCACGAGGTAGCCGATCGGGACCGCCGCCAGCGACGCGCCACCGACCGCCAGCCGCGCGCGACCGTCGAGGTGCTGGTGCAGAACCCAGATCGACTTGCCGACCTTCGCGAGCTTGACGAAGTACAGCGCCTGCAGGAGGCGCGCGGCGAAGACCGTGTTCACGGCGCGGGCAGCGAGCAGCCCTTTGGCCATCTCGACGAGCAGCGGAAACGAGGGCGCCACGATCGCCAGGCTCAGCCAGTGGCCCCTGGCCCACGCGAGCTTGTCGCGCGTGACGCGGAGCATGATCGCCGCCCCGGCCGCGAAGACGAGCCAGACCGCCCATGAGAGGACCACGGCGACCACGGCCGGCCAGCCCCCGTCGGCGATGACGTAAAGCCCGACGGCCGGCAGGGCGAGAAGCGCCGCCCCGATCACCGCAGGCGCTGCTCCCACGCGGCGCCGCGCGGGTCGCGGGCGGGATCGATCGCGGCAAAGCGGCAGGAAGGGAGCGGCCGGCGCGCCGTCGCTCAGTCGTCGCCGGCGTCGCTGCGCCGGCGATCGCGGCGCCGCAGCACCAGGATCGCCCCGAAGCCGATCGCCAGAACGAGCGGCATGCCGGAGCCGATGATCATCTGGACGTCGGTCGCGAGCACCACGCCCGGCACGGTACCGGCCATGAACACCGGTGAATCGAGCTAGTGCCGCTTGCCGCCCTGCAGCCGGTGCATGACCGCCACGACGACCGCGCCGACGGCGAGCCCCAGGACCGCCGACGCGGCGGTGTTGGTCACCCAGGCGCCGACACCGCCCACCGCGCCGAGCGCGTGCTCGACGTCCTCCTCGAGGTGGTGGACGGCGTCGTAGAGCCACGAGAGGCCGAGCTCGTCGAGACCGACCAGCAGGATGTGCCCACCGACCCAGAGCATCGCGGCGATCCCCACCGTCGAGAGCACCGACAGGACGACCGGCATGGCGCGGACCAGCGCACGCCCGAACGACGCGCCGGCCCCCGCGCGCGCCTGCGCGAGCCGCAGGCCGACGTCGTCCATCTTCACGATCACGGCGACGGCGCCGTAGACGACCGCGGTGATGGCGAAAGCGACCACCACGAGGATCAGGGCGCGCGAGAGGAACGCCTCGTCCGCGACCTCGTTGAGCGAGATCACCATTATCTCCGCCGAGAGGATGAAGTCCGTGCGGATCGCTCCGCCGACGAGCTTCTCCTCGTGCTCCGGTCCCTGCGCGCTGACCGACGTCTGGACGTCGTCGTGACGCGGGCTGATCTTCTCCCAGATCTTCTCGGCGCCCTCGTAGCAGAGGTACGTGCCGCCGAGCATGAGAATCGGGGTGAGCAGCCAGGGCAGAAGCTCGCTGAGCAGCAGCGCGGCGGGCAAAATGAACAGCAGCTTGTTGCGCAGCGAGCCCGCGGCGATTCGCTTGATCATCGGCAGCTCGCGCTCGGGCCGGAAGCCCTGCACGTAGCGCGGCGTGACCGCTGCGTCGTCGACGATCACGCCGGCGGCCTTCATGCTCGCCCGACCCGCACCGGCGGCGACGTCGTCGAGCGACGCCGCGGCGACGCGGGTGAGCGCTGCGACGTCGTCGAGCAGGGCG
>CAWGTK010000003.1:0-66165 GCA_963825485.1 uncultured Actinomycetes bacterium | reverse complement strand
CCGCTGACGCGGTCTACGCGAACCTCGATCCGAGCTGCGACGGCCTGCCGGCCCGCCGCCGCGGTGCCTCGGACCACTGCGGTGGTGTACCACCTGGGTGGTACGCTGAATTCGATCGCCACCTCAGGCTCCCGCATCCAAGTTACGGTTGACGACGAGCTGGCGTCTGCGATGGCGCGGATTGATCCGGCACCTGCGAGCCGCTCGAGGCTCGTGCGCGACCTCGCGTTGCGCGGTGCACAGGCCGTCGAGGTCGAGCGCGCCCGGGCCGGCGAGGCGCTGACGATCTTGCTCGAGATCGCCGACGGCAAGCGAGACTACGACCTCGCTGCTGCTGGCGAGATCGCCTCACGTCGTGACGAACGCCTGAAGTGACCCCGTTCGGCCCCGGAGTTCCGCTCGTCGTCGACACGTCGGCTTGGGTTCGCCAACGAGACCCCGGTGTCATCGAGCGCTGGAAGGCGACGCTGTCTGCCGGGCTCGTGGCCGTCTGCCCCGTTGCCGCACTGGAGATCTTGGCCAGCGCGCGCGACGAGGAGGGATTCGAGGCGTTGGATCGCGCCCTCGGCGCGCTTCCGCAGGCCCCGGTGACCATGTCGGTGTGTGCCGCGGCGCTGGGCGCCGCGCGAGAGCTACGCGGCAGCCGACGACTTCCAGCCGCGGACTATCTGATCGCGGCGGCTGCGGCCGAGCGTGGCTTCGGTGTCCTGCATCTCGATGCGCACTACGACACGCTCGCGTCAGCGCTGGGCTTCGTCAGCGTCCGTATCGACCGGGACTGATTCACCCGACGCAGAGCCATCGCTGCCTGTGATCGCGATCGGCGCCCTGCTGGATCCACGAGACGCTCGATCAGGAGTTGGATCGTGGGTCGAGGGTTCGCATGACGTCCTTCCCGCCCCGCTGCCGCTGTCTTTACGCTCGTCCCCCCGTTGCACGACGATTTTCGGGCAAGCGATCGGACACGAGGATTCTGACCGTCTTCGAACCCGCGTCCGCTGGCCGCCGGCGCCCCCCGCCAGAGGCCCGTCGGAGCTCAGCGGGCCGGTATCCGCAAGGCCCATTTCCAAGGCTCGGCCCAGAAACCTGAGTCGACCACGATACCCACTACGTAGCGAGCAGTTGGTTGTCGATCTGATGCCGGATCAGCAGTGGCGAGACGTGGTAGTGCGCGGCAGCAGCGTCGAGGTCGTCGTCCGTGGCAGCACCCGGCGCGTCGATGAACTGCTCTCGCAACCCCGCGGCGGGAGCGAGCAGTTCTGCTGCAAACGCGCGTTCGATGCGGGGGACGTCGGTGCGAGTTGGCGTCAGCAGGAATCGCTCGCGTTGCGGATGGCTAACGAAATGCCAGAGTGCCCGGGCTGATGCGAATCGCGTCGTAGACTCGAGAGGCGGCGACCGCCCGAGAACCAATGTCGGCGAGTGCGTCTCCGATCCGCCCCCGAGCCCCTGCAATCCCCGATCTGAGACGGCCGATCTACGCACGGACATGAGCTCCGCAGGGTTCATCAGCTCGGCCGGGGCCAAGCCGAGCGCCGCACGAGCACGGGATGCCTGATCGTACCCAAGCCTCCACGGCAGAGGTGAGCCGTTGGAGGCCGTATCGGCAAGGGCGTTTCGGATAGCCGAGAGGCGGTCGTCGGTCGTGGCAGTCGCGTTGCGGATGAGGTTGGAACTGGTTTCGATCCAATCGAGCCCGCGGTCCGGTCGACCCTCGCGTAGTTGGACGGCGAGCCGCCGGCGCTGTCGGGCGTGGAGGGGCTGCTCGCGTCACGTCCGGTCGCCGGCTGGATCATCCTCGTCGAGGAGAACCGCCGCGCAGAGCGTGACCACGGGCGAGCGGCTGCACGAGACGCTCGCGTCGCTAGTTGCGGCGCTCGCGCCCGATCTCCCCGGCACGGCACGGATGATCGAGGCGGCCCACCCGGGCCGCTGCCGTACGGATGACGCCCCGCGACAGCTCGAGCGGCCGCCCATGAGCCTGTCCGACAGAGTGCGCGCGAAGCGCTCGAGGCGGCCGAGAGGGCCAAGGCGGTCGCCGCGGCGAACGCCGGGCGGGCGGTGAGCCACGTCAAGGAGGCCGTCGACGAGCGCACCGACGCGCCGGGCCGCGGCTGATGGCGCCGCTGCGCATGGAGGACGACCGGCCGATCACGAACGATCGAGGAGGCGGCGACGCCCAGCGTGCGCCAGAACCTCCCTCGCGGCGCCCGCGTCGAGGCGTTCGTCGCGGAGGCCGACCGCCGGCGCGACGGGGAGCCGCCGACCGGCTGACGGTTCCCCCGACACGACCCGACGCGGCGTGCTGGTGCACGTTTCGGCAGCGGTGTGGCGAATCATTCGCGCGGGCCGCGAACCATCACCACCCCCGGCGACGACCACTAGCGATCGGAGAGGTCGCGGTCCTGCTCGACCCACGCGACGCCATCGGGCGTGAGCGCCCAGCGGCCGTCGTCGAGGCGGACGGCGCGCCCGTCGGCCGCCAGCGACTGCAGGTTCAGCGGCGTGCGCATGTCGTCGTGCCCGCGGCCGATCGCGGCGTCGATGTCGGCCACGATCACGCCGACGCCCGCCTCGCCGCCCGAGCGCTGCCACAGGACGTCGAGGACATGGGCGAGATCGCGCCGGCTCATCCCCCGATCCTCGCAGGCCGCCCCGCCCCCGAGGCGCGACTCAGAGCAGGCAGGCGTCGTGCGCGGCGCCGGCGATCGTCACCGCCCAGCGCACGCGCCCGGCGCCGTCGAGCACGGTCAGCGCGCCGGAGCCGAGCGACGGCGTGAGCACGCCCGCCGGCCCGCGCGCGACGTTGTAGGAGCCCGGCGGGACGGCGGCGCGCCGCCGCACGCGCCCGTCGTCGAGCGCGTGGACCGTCAGCGAGCGCCCCTCCCCGCTGGCCACGTACGCCGCACCGGGGCCGAAGGCGACGTGCTGCGGCGCGCTCGTGGGGTCCGCGGGGGGCGAATCTGCGTGCGCCGCGCACTTGGGAGGGCATGGATGCCGACGCTGTCCGCGCTCTCACCGAGCAGGCGCTGCGCACGGGGGTGATGCTCAGCACGCTCGTCGGCGACCTGCTCGACGAGCTGCCGGAGAATGCGTTCGCGGGCGAAGACCAGGTCGAGGTGCTCTTCGAGATGCTCGTCGGCACGGTAGCTCCGGTCGCCGCCGCGGCGGGCATCGCTGAGGTCCGCGCGGCGACGGCGCTGCTCGGCGCGATGAGCGACCGCGTGCTGGCCGACCTGCACGCGGCGCTGCGGCTCAGCGAGGAGCAGGACTGAAGCCGTCAGCCCATGAGCATCCGCTCGTGGCCGTGCGGGCAGCGGCCGCGGGACGAGTCGTGCCAGACGTCATCGTGGAAGACCGACCAGCGCGGCCAGGACGCGCCGTCGTACGACGCCTCGCATCGCGGGCACCAGAACGGCGCGAGCTCCACGTCGACGGCGTACAGCGCGGCGGGGTCGGCCTCGCGCAGCGCCGCCCGCAGCGGGCGCAGCTGGCGGCGCTCCACGGCGAGCCACAGGCGGCAGTTGAAGCGCACGCGCGCGACCTGCCGGTCGCTCTCCATCCAGGCCGTCCCGGCGACGGCGTCGCAGAGGCTGCAGGGAAAGGGAAAGCCCAGGGGCGTCGCGCCGCGGCGCCCCCGCAAGCGCCGACCGGTGCGAGCGGACTCGGCTACGCCGCGTACCGCTGCGCGGCGCGGGCCCGCGCCTTGGCGGCCTCGACCTCGCGGTCCTTCGGCGGCGCCGTCGTCACGAGCGCGTCGAGCAACTGCGCCGACGCCGCCGTCACGGCGTCGACGGCGAGCGCGAACGCCTCGGCGTTGGCCGCCGACGGCTTCGCGGAGCCGCTGATCTTGCGGACGTACTGCAGCGCGGCGGCGCGGACCTCGTCCTCGGTCGCCGGCGGCTCGAAGTTGTGGAGGGTGCGGATGTTTCGGCACATACCCGGAAGCGTAGCCGGGCCGCCGGTGCGCGTCAGACGCCGACCGACGGCGGCGGGCCCGCGCCCGGGCCGTCATCCAAACGCGGCACCTCGGCCAGGCGCGCCCGCAGCCGCTCGCGCAGCTCGTCGGGCTCGAGCTCGACGTGGGCGCGGCGCTTGCGCGCGACGACGACGCCGGTGGCGGCGACGCCCGCCGCACCGGCCAGACCCAGCAGCTTCCAGCGTGGCCGCATCGACGCGTAGGTTAGGGGCCGTGCCCCCCAAGCCCGCCGCGCCCGACAGCTCGCTCTCCCTCGCCGAGGCGGTCGCCGCCGCGCAGACCGGTGACGTCTGGCTCTTTCGCGGGCGCTCGATCGCCGACCGCGCGATCCAGACGGTGACCAACAGCCCCGTCAACCACGTCGGCATGGTCGTCGCGATCGACGATCTCCCGCCGCTGCTGTGGCACGCGGAGCTCGGCCGCTCGCTGCCCGACGTGTGGACCGGCGAGCGCCAGCGCGGCGTGCAGCTGCACCGCCTCGAGGACGCGGTCACCACCTGGTCGCAGAAGTACGGCCAGCGCGGCTGGGTGCGCCAGCTGACCGGCGGCACGCTCGAACGCGAGCACGAGGATCGGCTCATGGAGGTCATCGAGCGCTTCGACGGCCGGGCCTTTCCGACGATGCTCAGCCTGGCCGGACGCTGGGTGACCGGCCGCGTGCGGCGCCGGCCCAACGCGCCGCTGGAGACGATCTACTGCGCGGAGCTCGTCGCGACGACCTACCAGCAGATGGGCCTGCTACCGGCCAAGCGTCCGGCGAGCTTCTATGACCCCGGTGCGTTCTGGAGCGGCGACCGGCTCGAGCTCGTGGCGCCCTTCCGGCTCGCGCCGGAGGTGCGCGTGGGCTGAAGAGGCGCGGCGCCCGCGGTTCGTCAGACGACGGCGCCGCCCGCGGGCTCGGCGACCTCGCCGAGCGGCACTGCGAACACGACGTGCTGGCGGTGCACGGCGATGAACTCGTGCTGGGTTACCTCGTGATCGCCGTCGAGCTCGGTCACGGTCGCGTCGGTGAGCGGGATGAAGTCGCGCTCGGGAGCGTTGAGCAGATCGGACAGCCGGCTGCGATAGCCGTCGCTGGCGAGGGTCGCGACGCCGACGATCCGGTGGCGCGGAGTCTGGATGGAGATGCGCTCGAAGCGGTGCTGCACAAGGCCTCCTTCGGCAGGTCGGCACCCATACTGGAGGACGCTCACACATTTGTCCTCCGGCGCAGTGGGCAGGATGGGGCGATGGGCGAGTCGATCGAGACCTATCGCCGGCGGCGCCTGGCCGCGATCGCGGTGCTCGCGTGCGTCGCGCTCGCCTGCGTGCTGGCCGTCAGATCCTGCGGCGCCGACGACCTCCCGGTCGGCGGCGGCGACGGCGAGGCCGAGCCCGCCGCCGCGGCCAGCACCGCCGCGCTGCCCGGTGGCGGGCGGCGGATCTTCCCCGACTACCGGGTCGTGGCCTTCTATGGCGCCCCGCAGGACCGGCAGCTCGGCGCGCTGGGCATCGGCACGCCCGCCGAGGCGGCCGCCCGGCTGCGCCGGGTCGCGCGCGACTACGCGCGCCGGACGCGGCCCGTGCTGCCGGCCTTCGAGCTCATCTCGACGATCGCCGCCGAGGCGCCAGGCGACGACGGCATGTACCGCATCCACCAGTCCGACGAGGTCATCGGCCGCTACCTGGCCGCCGCGCGCCGCGCCAAGGCGCTGCTGATCCTCGACATCCAGCCCGGCCGCGGGGACTTCCTCAGCGAGGCACGGCGCCTGGAGCGCTGGCTGCGGGAGCCCGACGTCGGCATCGCGCTCGATCCGGAGTGGCACGTCGGGCCCGGCGAGGTCCCCGGCAAGGTCATCGGCTCGGTGACCGCCGACGAGGTCAACGCGGTGTCGGCCTACGTGTCGGCGTTCGTCAGCGACCACGACCTGCCCGACAAGCTCTTCGTCGTGCATCAGTTCACGAGCTCGATGATCGCGGGCAAGGATCGCGTGCAGCAGCGCCTCGGGCTGGCCCTGACGATGAACGTCGACGGCTTCGGCGACCGCTCCAACAAGGAATCCAAGTACGACCAGTTCACGTCGGAGCTGACCCGCTTTCACAACGGCTTCAAGCTCTTCTACGAGGAGGACACGAACCTCATGACGCCGGCCCAGGTGCTCGCGCTGCGCCCGCCGCCGGACCTCGTCGTCTACGAATAGCGGCAGCTAGCCTTAACGGGCGATGCGTCAGTACGACGACGACCAGCGCTCCCAGGTGGAGCGCATCGTGGCGCGCGATCTCGACGAGACGACCGGCAGGGGCAAGCCGCTGTCGAGCCGCGCGGCCCAGACCCAGCGGTCGATCGACGCCTACCTGAAGTCCGGCGTGCGACCGCGCTGGATGGAGCGCGTGGCGGACATCGACGCCGGGATCGCCAGCGAACGCCGCCGCCTGGAGCGCGCGTACCGCGCCCTGCAGGCCGAGTGCGATGGCGACGACGAGCGCTTCGGCGCGCGCTGGCGCGAGCTGGCGGGGACGTGGCGCTTCGACGATCTGAACCTGCTCATCGAGCAGCACAACGACTGGTATCCCGTCGAGCGCGACCTGCCCCTGAATCCGCGCACCGGCGACTACGTGCGGGTCGGCGGTCGCTCCTACCGGCGCCCGGTGCTGGGACCGGAGTGGGTGCTCGAGCAGTTCCCGGCGCCGGCGCTGCCGTGGTGGGCGCGCGCGCAGCCCGACCCGCGCCGCTGACGCGGCGGGGCCCGCTAGGCGGTCGGCCGCAGCGCGATGATCGCGATGTCGTCGGTCAGCTCGTCGGCGAACGCCGCGGCCTCGGCGTAGGCGAGCTCGACGAGCGCCTGCGTGCTGAGCGTCCCGGCGTTTGCGCTCACCAGCGCCGACACGCGCTGCTGGCCGAACAGCTCGCCGGCGCGGCGTGCCTCGACGAGCCCGTCGGTGCTCGCGAAGAGCAGCGCGCCGGGTCCGAACGCCAGCTCGCACACCTCGTAGACGACGTCGTCGTCGACCCCCAGCGGCAGACCGGTGGTGGGTAGCTCGCGCAGCTCGCCGCCGCCATCGCCATCGCCGCCGTCGACGAGCGGCGGCACGTGGCCGGCGTTGGCGTAGCGCAGGACGCCGCCGTCGATGACGCCGAGAAACGCCGTCACCATCGCCACGCCGCCCGGCAGGCGCCGGCGCAGGATCGCGTTGGCCTGGGCGAGCACCTCGGCCGGGCAGTCGGCATCCCACGTGCGCGCCTCGATGAAGAAGCGCACCATCGCGCTGATCGCCGCGACCTCGATGCCCTTGCCGCTGACGTCGCCGACGAGCACGGCCAGCGCGCCGTCGGGCTGGCGCCACACACCGAAGACGTCGCCGCCGGAGACCTCCTGGCCGACCGGCGCGTAGACGAGGCCGAGCGAGAAGCCCTCGAGCTCGGGCGGCGCGTCGGGGATGAACCCGCGCGTCAGCGCGCTGGCGATCCGCCGCTCGTGCTGGAACTCGAGCGCGTTGGCGATCGCCGCGGCGGCCGGCCGGGCCAGCGACTCCAGCAGCGCCACGCTCTCGTCGCCGAGCGCGCCCTCCTCGGGGTGGGCGACGCTCAGCACCCCGAAGCGCCGCGGCCCGAGCTCGAGGGCGACGTGCGCGAACGAGCGCACGCCCTCGCGCTCGATCCAGGGCAGAAAGAGCCCGCGGTCCTCGGTGCGGCTGACGTAGGACTCTCCTCGCGTGGCGACGGCGCCGACCATCCCCTCGGCGACCGCGTAGCGATGGCTGACGAGGCGGTCCGACGCCCCCGTGCTCGCGACGCAGCGCAGCGTCTGCGTCACGTCGTCGAGGCGCAGCAGCAGCGCCGTCGGGACGTTCGCCAGCAGCGCGGCCTGTTCGACGATCGCGCCGTAGACCGCCTCGAGGTCCAGCGAGGCGGTGATGAGCTGCGCGGCGTTGTGCAGCCGCTCCTCGACCTCGGCCCGGCTCGCCTCGCGATCGAGCAGCTCCGTGCGCTCCAAGGCGAGCGCCGCCAGCCCGGCGAAGACCTCGGTCACCCGCAGCTGCTCGGGCCCCAACGGCGGGCGCGGCGGCGCGGCGGACATCGCGAGCACGCCGAGCGTGCGCCCGAGCGCCGTCTGCACCGGGCAGGAGACGAACGTCGACGTCCGGTACCACGCCCAGGCGGTCTCGGCAGCCGCCTCGTCGAGCTGCTCGTGCAGCCGGGCGCGCAGCGCCGGCGCGCCCTCCCACGCCTCGATGTCGCTGATCAGCAGCGGCTCGCCGCGCTCGATGGCTGCCTCCGTCACACCGCCGCGGGCGGCGTCGTACGGGCGGTCGAGGACGGGCTGCATGGCCGCCCGGATGTCCGGCGTCTCGAACCACGCCGCCGCGGGGCTGATGTGGCCGCGCTCCCAGTCCACGGTCTGAAAGGCGCAGCCGTCGACGTCGAGCAGCACGCGCACCTGCGAGAGGATCTCCTCCAGGGTGTGGCGCAGCCAGACGGCGGACGACGCCGCGTGCTCGATGCCGGGTTCCATCCCCGCGCCGGTCATCCGCCGACCATAGCCGGGGCGGGGCCATCGACGCGATGGCCGTCGACGCGCGCCGGCGATCTCCGGTGAGCATGCCGGCCGTGGGTCCTGAGGATTTGTGCCCGGCGTGCGGGGGAACCACAATGACGGTGATCGTGCTCGTCCTCAACGCCGTCCTCTACGTCGTCGCGCTGAGCCTGGCGCTCGCCGTCCTCACGCCGATTGCCCAAGGCGCGTCGCGGCGCCTGCGCTTGGCCCGCCGCGCGCTCGTGTGCGGCGGCGGCCTGACGATGAGCCTGGCGATCACGCTGTCGTTCATGGGCCGCTGGTTCGAATCGGGGATCGCCGGATGTGTCGCGCTCGTCGTCGTGAGCGGCTGCCTGTGGCTCGGCCTGACGTCGCGCTTCACGCGCCGCGGCGAGGATGACGACGACGGCCAGGACGGTGGCGGCGGTCCGCGCAAGCGTCCCGACCCGCCCGCGCCGCCGGAGCCCGCCGGGGGCCCGCCGGACGAGCTGTGGAGCGACTTCGATCGCGCCCGCGCGGAATGGGAGCGCGAGCGCGACGCGCTCCCGACGTAGCGACCCAGTCCGCGCAACGTCGTCGCGGCGGGCAAGCTGATCTCACCCGATGCTGCGGTTTCGCCCTCGCCCCGTCGACGCCGAACCGGCCGCCACCCGCGGGCAGGGCATGCGCGACGAGACCGCCGCGCTCAACGCCAAGCCGGTGGCGAGCTTCTGCGGCGAGCAGTGGCTGTCACCGCGATGAGCGGCGCGTGATCGAGCGTGCCGCGATGGCACGGCCGTTGCGCTTGAGCTTGACGCGCAGCGTGCGGGTCGTGCGCGAGGGGCGCAGCGCCAGCAGGATCGTCCCGGCACCCCGAATCGCGCGCGTCCTGAGAATCGAACGCGATGGGCGCTGCATGATCGTCAGCTTGTAGCTGGCGCCCGACCGCAGGCATTCGACACCTACGCTCAGGCGCAGGCGCCCCCGGCGGGTGCGCAGGCGCTTGACCCGCAGCTGCTCGGCGCCGCACGACGCGGCGCGTGACCCGTCGCCGCCGCTGTTGCCGCCGCCGCCGCTGCCGCTGCTGGCGCTGTTGGTCGGCGCCGCCGGGGTGCCGGAGCGCGCCGGCGGACCGCTGGCGCCGGGGGCCGGCGTCGCCGGCGGGCAGCCGTGGCACGGCGGGTGCATGTCGACGATGATGACGCTGCCGACCTGGGCGACGCCGATCAGCTGCGGACCGGGCGCCAGCATCGGGTCGCGGTGCGCCGCGGAAGCCAGCCAGTCCTCGAGCGCCACCGTCGGCGACGCGCCGGCCGCGGCGAGCTCCGAGCCGGCGGCCGGCTCGGCGTACGAGACCGCGCCCAGGCGGAACGCCAGCGTGGTGGCGTACTGGCCCACGTGCGAGAGGACCGGCAGCGGATGGCCGAGGCTGTTGCGGGCAAGCCACGCGGCCTGCATGTCCGCCGCCCGGGAGAGGCGCTCCTCGAGCACGGCGGCGGGCAGTCCGCGAGCGCGGCGCGCCTCGTTGATGCGCGCCGCGATGTCTGTCTCGACCGCATCGATCGCCGGCGTGTGGCCGACCAGCAACCGCGACAGGACGACCGTCGCCCGCGCGCCGGTGGGCATCAGGCGGCCAGAGGCGACGCCTTCGCCCACCTGCGAGAGATCGATGCCGTCGCGGCGAAACTCGATGACGCGATCGGGCGCATCCGGCAGCGAGATCTCGCCCTTGCTGTCGGTGGACCCGAGGATCTGTCCGCCTTGCAGGCAGCCGTCGCCGCTGCACGCCGTCCCGTAGGTCATCGGCTGGCCGTCGGGGAAGACGAGCTTGAGCGTGAACGCCGGCGCGGCTTCTGACGCGAACAGGATGATGCCCAGCGCCACGCAGGTCGTCAGCGCGACGCGGTGGCGCCACGAGGGCCGCGTTGCGTGCGTCGGCCGCCAGCGGTCGCCGGACGGGCGGCGCTGCGCTGCGCGCCCTGCCTCGCTCACGATCTCCCGCATCCGCCTGGCCCCCCGCCCCATCACTCCGGTTCGCGCGTACAGTCGGTCGCTCGCACGTCCTTGGCGATGCTCGGCCGACGCCGCGCCGCTCATGCGCTCATGCGTCCCGCCCACTCCTCGCGGCCTAACCGTCGGGCCGCAAGCTCAGCACCCTACCGCCTAATCCCCTCGTTCGGAACCTCGGGACCTTCCTTGCGTCACGTCCCCTCGACCCGCGCCTTGAGCTCCGGCGGCCGCGAGTCGACGAGCAGCTCGCGCAGCTTGCCGATGCGCTCCTCGTTGAGCAGGAAGTTCAGGACCCCGCCCGGGTTGACGTCGAGCTGGTAGGTGACGGCCGTGTGCGCGGCGCCGAGATCGGACAGCGTCCACGAGCCCGACAGCGCCGACAGGTCGCCCGAGACGCGCTCGAACGACATCTTCGCCGGGGACGAGTAGGAGCACTCGAGCTTCATCTTGATCTTCGTGACCTTTGCGTCGAACTCGACGGCGCAGAGCGTCGCCCGGCCGTCACCGTCGGTCTCGAGGATGTCCAGCGAGCCGAGCGTCGCCTGCCACTCGGGCCATGCCGCCACGTCCTGCACGACCGCCCAGACGGCGTCGATCGGGGCCTCATATCTCGGTGCTTGCGCTGTCGGAGAGCTTCGCCATGAACCGGACGCTAACCGACCATCGCGCGTCCGGCGCGCAGCAGCCGGCCGACCGCCGCGTCGATGACCTCCGGGCGCTTGCAGAACGCGAAGCGCACGAGCCTTCCAGCCGGTGATGAACGAGAACGACGTGCCGGCGCTGGATCGTCAGGGAGCGTTCGGCCGAGCCGGGCAGCGGGGCCAGCGGGACGTGCTCGCCGTCGTAGACGAGGTGCTCGTAGGCTGACCTCGACGAGGTCATGCTCGACGCAGACCCGCGCGACGCCCGCGAGCTCGGCGCGGGTCAGCACGCGCCCGGGCGGGTGGGGCGGCGAGTTGAGCACGAGCACCCGCGCGCCCGGCGCGGCCGCCCGTCCGTCCGCGTGGCGAGCGCGGACATCTCGCCGACGAGCGTCGTGGCGAACGGCCGCAGGCGCGCGGCGGTCATTCCGCGGGCATCCCGTCGCTGGCCAGGCTGCGGTTGGCGTAGCGCCAGTCGTCGGTCAGCTCACGACCGAACCACGCCGGGGGTTCGAATCCGCGCGCCGTCTGCTCGTCGGGGAACTCGACCTCCACGACGACGAGCCCGTCCAGCGCACCGGCGTACTCGTCGACCTCGGCGGTCAGGTCGGGGCCGTCCGCCGGGCCGGCGAGCCGCACCGTGCGCCGCGTCTTCTGCACGCGCCGGCCCTCCGTGAGCGCCCACAGCGCCTCGGCCTGCCGCGTTTGCAGGGGGATCTCCTCCTCGACGCGGACGCCGCCGCGGCCCGCCTTGATCGTCATGACGGCGCCCTTCGCCGTGATGCGCAGCCGCACCTCGGTGTCGCCGTCGAGCGCGAGGTAGCCCTGGCGGATCGGCTGGCGGTGGGCGAAGCGCATCGTCGGCGGGACGCCGTTCAGCAGGAACTTCCGCTCGATCTCCATCGCGCCTCCCATGCTCTGCATCTTGGCTCATCGGCGGCGCGGCCGAAGTGAGATGTCGGACACACCATCACGCCGCGCCATCGGGCAGGATGGGTGAATGTCCACCCCTGCATCACATTCCCACTCCCGCTTCATCCGCGTCTCCCGCTGGTGTGCCCACCACCGCTGGCAGACGTTCCTCGGATGGGTGCTGCTCGTCGTCGCCGTGAGCGTGCTCGGCTCGACCGTCGGCACCGCCAAGATCGATGACTTCCGCCTCCCCGGCACGGAGTCCCAGCGCGCCTACGACGTGCTCGCCGAGCACTCGCCGCAGCAGAACGGGCTGGTCGACCAGCTCGTCTACGTCGCCCGCGACGGCACGCTGGAGGACTCCGCCCTGCGCGCGCGCATCGACCGCTCGCTCGAGCTCGTACGCCAGGACCCGATCGTCGTCGACGTCGCGGCCCCGCGCCTGACGCCCGACGGGCGCACCGGCGTCGTCGACGTCACCTACCAGGAGGACTTCGAAGAGCTCGAGCCCGAGGACTTCAAGAGCGTCCAGGAGGCGGCGTTCACCGCGCGCGGCGCCGGGCTGCAGGTCGAGCATGGCGGCACCGGAGCGCAGTTCGTGCGCTACGGCGAGCAGGAGCAGGGCGCGACGGAGTTCATCGGCTTCCTCGCCGCGTTCTTCGTCCTGCTCGTGATGTTCGGGTCGCTCATCGCGGCCGGCATCCCGCTGCTCACCGCCGCCTTCGCGATCGGCGCGACGTTCGGCTTCGTGCCGTTGATCTCGCACGTCGTCGACACGCCCGAGTTCGCAGGCCAGCTCGCCGCGCTGATCGGCATCGGCGTCGGGATCGACTACGCGCTGATCGTCGTCACGCGCTACCGCGCCGAGCACGCCCGCGGCCTCGATCGCGAAGAGGCGCTGCTGCTGGCGATGGACACGGCCGGCCGCACGGTCTTCTTCGCCGGCTGCACGGTGATCATCGCGCTGCTCGGGCTGCTGCTGCTCGGCCTCTCGTTCCTGCACGGGGCCGCCGTCGCGTCGGCGATCGCGGTCGGGCTGACGATGCTCGCCGCACTGACGCTGCTGCCCGCGCTGCTGAGCCGCTCGGGCAAGTGGATCGACCGCCTGCACGTGCCGTTGCCCGGCCAGAAGCGCCGCCAGGCGGCCGCCAACGAGAAGGCCACCGCGATCGGCGTCTCCGGCTACAGCCCGGCCTGGGGACGCTGGGCGGAGGCCGTCCAGAAGCGTCCGTGGGCAGCGATCGCGCTGGCGCTGATCATCCTGCTCGGCCTCGCGATTCCCGCCCTGCACATGCGCCTGGGCACCTCCGACGCCGGCCTCGACCCGCCCGGCACGACAACGCGCGAGGCCTACGACATCATCGCCGACGGCTTCGGCGCCGGCACGAGCGGGTCGTTCCTGCTCGCGGCCGACCTGCAGCGCAGGGGCGACACGGCGGCCGCGCAGCGCATGGCCGACGCCGTCTCGCGCGATCCCGACGTCGCGCAGGTGACGCCGCCGCAGCTGTCGAAGGACGGCGAGATCGCGACGATCGTGATGTTCCCCAAGAGCGGGCCACGGGAGGAGGAGACGACACGGCTGCTGGAGCGATTGCGCGGCGAGATCCTGCCGCCGCTGGAGCGTGAGACCGGCGCGGAGATCTTCGTGGGCGGCCAGGTCGCCTCGCAGGAGGACTTCACGAGCGTCATCGCCGACAAGCTGCCGCTGTTCGTCGCAATGGTGGTGCTGCTCAGCGCGCTGCTGCTGATGGCGGTGTTCCGCAGCGTGTTCATCCCGATCAAGGCCGCGATCATGAACCTGCTGTCGATCGGCGCCGCGCTCGGCTTCCTGACGCTCGTCTTCCAGGACGGCTTCATGGCCGGCGCGCTCGGCGTCGGGGCCGGCCCGATCGAGTCGTTCGTGCCGGTCATGACGTTCGCGATCGTCTTCGGCCTGAGCATGGACTACGAGATGTTCCTCATGACGCGGGTGCGCGAGGAGTGGCTGCGCACGGGCGACGCGTCGCTGGCGATCCGCAACGGCGTCGCGACGACCGGGCGCGTGATCACGGCCGCCGCACTGATCATGATCGTCGTGTTCGTGGCGTTCGCCCTGACGCCCGAGCGGGTCATCAAGGAGTTCGGCATCGGGCTGGCGATGGCGGTCCTGCTCGACGCGCTCGTCATCCGCTGCCTGCTCGTGCCGGCCCTCATGCAGGTCGTCGGGCGCAAGGCCTGGTGGGCGCCCGCGTGGCTGGTGCGCAAGATGCCGCAGTTGGCGATCGAGCGCGAGTAGGCGGAGGGGTTCACGGTCGCCGCGGCGACCGTGAACCCGTGATTCCCCGGTCGTCAGCGGTCGATGCGGATGTCGGCGAGCGCTGGCGCGGGGTTCGGCCCTCGCGGGTCGGCGGTCATCCTCACACGGCGGCGATGCGCTTGCGTCGCCCGGCGCCCCACTCGGGACGGTTGGACGTGAAGCGGTACATCGCGGCGGGGCGGCCCGGCCCTGTCGCCCGCTGCGCGCCGGTCGCCTCGATCAGGCCGGTGGCCTTGAGGTCGCGGCCGAACGTCGCCGGGTCATAGCGCGTCTGGGCGATCGCCTCGTAGACGCGCCGCGCGTCGCTGAGCGTGAACGCGCCGGGCAGCATCCCGACCGTGATGTTCGACCACCACAGCTTGCCCTCGAGGCGCTCGACGGCGGCGTCGAGGACCTCGCGATGGTCGAAGGCCAGCGACGTGTCGCCGTGCGCGGGGATCCAGCGCGCGCTCGGGTCGGGCACGACGGTCGCGGGCGGGACCGGCGCGAGGTAGGCGATCGAGGGGATCCAGCCGCGCGCGTCGCGGTCCGGGTCGGCGAACGCACCGAGCTGCTCGACGTAGGGCGCTTCGAGCCCGGTCTTCTCGTGCAGCTTGCGCAGCGCCGTGTCCGAGGGCCGCTCGCCGAGGCCGACGAAGCCGCCGGGCAGCGCGCGCTCGTCGGCGTCGCCGTCGCGGGCGACGGTGAGCGCGAGCAGACCCTCCGCGCGCACGGTCAGCACGACGACGTCGGTGGCCAGCGCCGCCGGCGCCGCGTAGCCCTCGCTGTTGGTGGCCAGCCAGCGCATCGACCGCACAGCCTAGAGAATTGGTCACAGCGCCAATATCTCGAGGCGGTTCCTGCGAACCGCGCCGGGAGTGCGACGACTACGCCCGGGCGGACTCCCGCCTGCCGGGCGAGCGATCGTCGCGCCGTGGCGCATGATCGATTGACAGCTGGGCAACCGCACGGCGGCCGGGTGTCGCTCGTTCGTGTATGCCATGAAGCACTGACAGGCCACCGAGTGGGCGGGCTCGAGGTGTCACTCGATCATGCCCGTCACAGTCGTGGCGGCGACGCGATCGCGGGCCGCGGGGCGGCCGCGCCCGCCGCTGGACGCCACGGCCGAGTGTCCGCAGTGTGCGCGGCAGCCGACCGGGTACGGACGGCGTATCCCACTCGAAGGAGACCAGATGTCTGACGGAACGACGGACGAGGCCAAGGGCCGCACGAAGGAGGCGCTCGGCGACCTCACCGGCAACCAGGAGCTCAAGGACGAGGGCAAGGTCGATCGCGCCTCGGGCAAGGTCAAGGACGCCGTCGGCGGCGCCGCCGCAAAGTTCAAGCAGCTCCTGCGCAGGGACTAGCACTAGCGGTACCGCTGCCGGAGGCCCAGCCGCGCGCGCGTCAGCCTGGCAGGCCCAGGAGGGTGCGCGCCTCGGCGGGCGTGGCGACCGGCCGGTCGAGCTCGCCCGCGATCCGCACGATCCGCTCGACGAGCATGGCGTTCGTCGCCGGCTCGCCGCGGCGAAACCAGAGGTTGTCCTCCAAGCCGGTGCGCACGTGGCCGCCGGCGAGGATGCAGTAGGCGTTCAGCGCCAGCTGCGCGCGTCCGATCGCGCACACCGACCAGGGCCAGTCGGCGGGGATCATCCGCCGCAGGTGCTCGATCATCTCGACGGTGGCGGGGACCCCGCTGCCCGGCACGCCGACGACGAACTGCATGACCATCGGCGCGTCGAGCAGGCCCTCGTCACGCAGCTGCAGGGCGAGGCCGACGTGTCCGGTGTCGAAGCACTCGACCTCGGGGCGCACGCCGAACTCGCGAAATCGCGCGGCCATGCGCCGCAGGAACGGCAGGTCGCCTTCGAAGAGCTGCTCGCGGAAGTTGATCGAACCGCAGTCGAAGCTCGCCATCTCGGGGGCGAGCTCGAGCGGGCCAAGCCGCTCGTCGCGCACCGCGCGCCCGCCGGCGCTGCCGCACGAGAGGTTGACGATCGCCTCGCAGCCCGCCTCGCGCAGCGCCTCGACGAGGACGCGATAGGCCTCGCGGTCCTGCGTCGGCGTGCCGTCGAGCTGCCGCGCGTGCAGATGCAGGACGGCGGCCCCGGCCCGCCACGCGTCGAGCGCCGCGTCGACGATCGCGTGCGGCGTGGACGGCAGGTTCGGCCGGCGCTCGGGGTCAGGATCGATCGACCCGGTGATCGCGCACTGGATGACGAGCGGGTCGGCCACGGCTCGAACAGTGTGGCAGTGCGCAAATGCCGCTCGGGACGGCGGCGGGAGCAGTCACCGCCGGCCCGGTTGCGAGCGTGAGCTGGTCCCTACGCCGACTTGACGGCCGAGATGTCGAGGCTCAGCGTGACCTTGTCGCCGACGGCGACGTTGCCGCTGCCGAGCGCCATGTTGAACTTGATCCCGAAGTCGTCGCGTGAGATCTTGCCGACGGCCTCGAGGCCGACGCGGTCGTTGCCCCACGGATCGAGCTCGGTGCCGCCGATCTCGGCGAGGAGCTCGACCTCGTTCGTGGCGTCCCTGATCGTGAGGTTGCCGAGGATCTTCAGCGAGTCCTCGTCGATCGCCTCGATCGACGTCGATTCGAACGTGATCTCGGGGTAGTTCTCGGCGTCGAAGAAGTCGGCGGTGCGCAGGTGGTCGTCACGGTTGGACTCGTTCGTATCGACCGATGCCGTCTTGACCGTCCCGTAGGCCTTGGCGGTCGTGAGGTCATCACCGATCTCCAGCGTGCCCTCGAACTCATTGAACGTGCCGCGGACGGTGGCGATGCCGAGGTGCTTGACGGAGAACCCGACACGAGAGTGCGTGGGGTCGACGGTCCAGGTTCCGGTCGGGGCGATCGTTGCAGTGCTCATTTTCGTGGTGCCTCCTGAGGTGCGCCTGATTTGCTTGCTAGAGCAACCGTAGCACAGATAGTTGCGCGCGCAACCTTTCGCGCTATCCTGACGTGGCAGGAGGCCAGACATGCCGGAGAAGCTCACCCCCAAGCCCCACAGCTGTTCGTATGAGACCGACGAGCAGGGCCTCGCCCACTGGTCGGAGGCGCACGCCGACGCGTGGATCGGCCTGCTCGAGACCCACAAACAGCTCACGCGCGCGCTCGACGCCGAGCTCATCGCCAAGCACGGCCTGAGCCTCAGCGGCCTCGAGCTGCTGGCACGGCTCGCCGCAGCCGACGATCGCCAGATGCACCTCACGGCGCTCGCGGGCGCGTCGGGCCTGAGCCTCAGCCGCGTCTCGCGGATCATCGGCGTGCTCGAGGAGCGCAACCTCGTCGACCGCCACGCCTGCCCGAGCGACGCGCGCGCCGTCCACGCGCAGATCAACGGCGCGGGACTCGCGCTCGTGCGCAGCGCGCAGGCAACGCACTTCGCCTCCGTCCAGGCGGCATTCTTCGATCAGCTCGAGGAGGACGAGATCCACACGCTGGCGCACGTGTTCGGGCGCTTCGCACCGCGCACGGCGCAGACCTGCGACGCCGGAGGTACCGATGAGCCCGCGTGATCCCGAGCAGCTCGAGGCGACCGCCACCGCCGTGCCGGGCGAGATCTCGCCGCTGGCGACGGTCGGCGCCGTGCACCTGACGGTGTCCGATCTCGAGCGCTCGCTGGAGTACTACCGCAGCGCGGTGGGACTCGCCACGCTGGAGATCGGCGCGGGCCGGGCCACGCTCGGCGCCGGTGAGCGCGAGCTGCTCGTGCTCGTCGAGGAGCGGGGGGCGCGACCGGCGACCGGCCACACCGGCCTGTATCACTTCGCGCTGCTGCTCGCCGAGCGCGCCGACCTCGCGCGCTGGCTGGCGCACGCCGCCCATGATCAGGTCGGGCTCACCGGCCTGTCGGACCACTTCGTCAGCGAGGCCCTGTACCTCGACGACCCCGACGGCCACGGGATCGAGATCTACTGGGACCGCCCGCGCGAGGTCTGGGAGGGGCAGGTCGCGGTGCGCCTGACCACGCTCCCGCTCGACGTCGAGGACCTGCTCGGCGAGCTCGACGACCCGCGCACGGAGCCCTTCGCCGGCCTCACGGCACGGACGGCGATGGGCCACGTGCATCTGAAGGTCGCCGACATCGCTTCCACCGTCGCCTTCTACCGCGACGTGCTCGGGTTCGGGCTGATGGCGCAGCTCGGCTCGCAGGCGGCGTTTCTCTCCGCCGGCGGCTACCACCACCACATCGGCGCGAACACATGGGAGAGCCGCGGGGCGCCGCCGCCCCCGCCCGGCCGGGCGGCCCTGCGTCACGCCACCATCGTCCTGCCCGACGACGCCGAGCGCGAGCGCGTGCTGGCGCGGGCCGATCGCGCGGGGCACGTCGAGGACACGCCGGACGGCCCGCTCGTACGCGACCCGTCGGGCAACGCGCTCGTGCTCGTCGCCTGACGACCGGCGGCCGCGGGGGGAGGCCGAACCATCGCCGCGGTCTGCCCGACGTGCAATCGCGCGCGTTCGGAGATGCTGCGCCGGCCCCCGCGCCGGACCATCCCACGGAGGCCACCATGCTTTGCCACGCCCACCGCCCGCCGCGTGCTGAGCGTCGCGGCGGCGTCGCCGCGCTCGCGATCCCCGGCCGGCGCATCTGCCGTCCTCGGCGACGGCGAGGTTCTCGCGCGGTTCCCGAATGACCCGGGCTTCCCCGAGCGTGTCGCCATGCGCAGCGGCCGTCTATTCCGCCGGCAGCGCGACCGGCGTTCGGCCCGCTCACGCTGGAGCACCGCTCATGCGCCCGACGGATCGCGCTCGAGCGCATCCTCATGACCAACCACGCCCCGGTCGCCGGGACGAACATCTCGATTCTCGACGTCGACGTCAAGGACAAGGGCGCGCCGCTGTTCACGCGAGCCTGCGGGCAGGTCGCGCGCGGCGCCACCGCGAGCGCCTCGCGGATGGTCCCGCTGCGGTCGGGCACACGCCCGTGCTCCCGATGGCGCTGCCGGGCGCGTGCCCATATGGTGCGTTCATGTCCATCGCCGCGCTGCATCCCGCCGGACGTCACGCGACCCGCCGGCGCCATCGCATGACGCTGTTCGCGCTCACGCTTGCGCTGCTGCCCCTTACCTGCCCGGCCGCGGCTCAGGCCGACGCCGTGTCCCCTGCGCACCAGCTGGTCGCGACCGGCCACGGCGTGTCGGTCAGGGCGAAGCTCTTCACGTACTGCCGTACGACCACCGATCCGCAGGGGACGGGCACCAGCCTCTGCGCGGACGGCGTTCCCACCGCGACGGCGACACGCGTCGCCGTGCACCGCGGCGGCAACGTGACGATCGCCACGGGCGTCGCGGTCACCTCGGTCGTCGCCAGGTACGCGGGTGCGGACGGGTCGGCGGCGGGGGCGGCCCTCCGCGTCGACCGGCTCGACGAGAGCCACCGTCGCTTCACCGTCTCGCTGCCGGCCGCGCGGCCGCGCGCGATGCTGCTGGTCTCGATCCGCTACGGCGACGTGGTGGGCGCCGACGGCAAGCGCGAGTCGGGCGACGCGCACTTCAGCCTCGGCCTGCGCGAGCATCGCCACGCGGTGCGCACGCCGCGGGCGGTGACCACGCGCAGCGAGGCGCGCTGCGATGTGACGCAGGAGGGCGGGCAGAGCTGCCGCCTCGACGAGCAGGGCACGATCATCCGCCCCCGCGCGTCCACGGCGAATTGCCGCGGCGGCCGGATGCTGATCCGGATCCTCGCGAACAGCCGCGACATCGTGCGGGCGACGGTCGCGACCACCGCCGGATGCCGCTACCGGCTGCGCGGCCAGGCCTTCTCGCTGCCGGCCGGCGTCGATGCGATCACCGTCGAGACGCGCTTCCTCGGAAGCTCCGCGCTCAGGGCTCGCAACGCCCCCACCAGTCGCCTCGACCTGCGCCCCTGAGGATGAGCGCAGTTACACAACCAAACAGCCAATCGCGCCAAGGGTCTTGCGTGAACCGCCGGTAGGAGGCGCATGATCGCTCCACCATCCGCCGAGTGCCCGCCGCGTCGCTGACGGCCCGGGCCCGGACCTGGCGCGGCGTCACCGTGCTGGCGTGGTTCGTGACGGTGGCCGCGGCGGCGTGGGTGTTGCCGGCGGCGCCCGTCGCGTTCGCGCGCCGCTCCCGGGCCGAGCGGCCGCTTCCGGGCGACGCATCCCGAGCTGAGCGCGACGCCGATCCGAAGTGGCAGGTGTGCAACGAGCCGAACATCCCGGCGTTCTGGGCGACCTCCCGGCCAGCACCGTGAGCTGCTTCAGCATTCCCGCGGACTCGACGCCGTGCGCGTGCGCAGCGCCAGCCCGGCGAAGCAGGACGCGACCGGCAACGCGAACTCGCCGGCGGGCGCGCAGGTGACCGAGAAGGGCAAGGCCACGGTCACCCAGGCCACGGCCGGCGCTCGCGCGAGCGTCGCGCTGCGCGTGCAGCGCGCCGCGACGGTCTACGCGATGGCAGGGGCAGCCTGAAGTCGGGCAAGCGCGGCACCTCGGTCAACCGCGTGCAGCGCCGGGCCCTGAAGCGCGGAGCGCGCTACGAGATGACGATCGGTGCTGACCCGCAAGAGCAAGGCCCAGACGGCGCCGGCACCCATCAAGGTGCAGTGAGCCCACACCGGCGCGTGGCGGCCCGCCGATGAGGTGGCGCCACGCGCTGCAGGCGCTCGACACGGCGCGGGTAGTGGATCGCGATCCGTGCGATCCGGGGTAGGCCGAGTTGCTCGCCCGCCTGACCCGCGACGGGTTCCCCTGTGTGAGCGTCGGGTACGGTCGCCTCGCGTGTCCGCCGCGTCGCCAACGCCCAGCGTCGCCGAGGCCATGAGTCGCAGCGACTTCTATCCCGGCGCACCCGAGGTGGCGGTCCGCGAGACGCACTCGGCCTGGGTCTTCCTCGCGGGCGAGCGCGCCTACAAGGTCAAGAAGCCCGTGCGGATGGCGTTTCTGGACTTCAGCACCCTTGAGCGCCGCCGCGCCGTCTGCCACGAGGAGGTGCGCGTCAACGCCGCGCTCGCCGGTGCCCTGGAGATGCGCGTGCGGACGGTCGTCGTGCGCGACGGGGTGTATGTCCTGACGGAGGACAAGACGGGCGACGGTCATTGCGACGACGACGCCGTCGAGTACGCCATCGAGATGCGGCGCTTCGACGAGGAGCGGACGATGGCGGCGCTCGTGCGCCGCGGGGCGCTGGCCGAGGACGACGTGCGCGCGGTCGCCCGCCGGCTGGCGCAGTTCCACGCGGCGGCGGACGTGCTCTCCCCGTCCGATCCCGCCGGCGACGTCAAGCGCGCCTGCGACCGCAACGCGCGCGAGCTGCTGGCGCTCGCCTCCGACGACGCCACGGCGCGAAGGCTGCTCGCCGCGGAGCGCTTCACCGGCGCCTTCCTCGTCGCCCATCGCGGCGAGCTGGCGGCGCGGGCCGCGGCGGGCCGCGTGCGCGACGGCCATGGCGACCTGCGCGCCGAGCACGTCGTCCTCTCCGCGCCCTTGGCGATCGTCGACCGCCTCGAGTTCGACGCCGGCCTGCGCGCGATCGACGTCGCCGACGACATCGCCTTCCTCGCGATGGACCTCGAAGCGCTCGGTGCCGGGGGCGCCGCGCGGCGGCTGCTCAGCGCCTACCGCGACGCCGGCGGCGACCCGGGCAGCGACGCGCTCGTCGCGTTCTTCGGCACCTACCGCGCGCTCGTGCGCGCCAAGGTCGACCTCCTGCGCGCCGCCCAGCTCGACGATGCCGGCGAGTCCGCCGCCGCGGCGCGGGTCGACGCGGGCACCCTGCTCGACCTCGCCGAGCGGCTCGCCTGGCGCGCCCGCGGGCCGCTCGTGATCGCCGTCGGCGGCCCGCCGGCCAGCGGCAAGTCGACGCTGGCGGCCGAGCTGGCGCGCCGCAGCGGCTGGACGGCGCTCTCCTCCGACGTGGTGCGCAAGCAGCGGCGGGGCGTCGAGCTCGAGGTCAGCGCGCCGGACGAGGCGTACGCGTTGGATGCGCGCGCGGCGGTCTACCGCGAGCTCGCCGAGCGGGCGGCGGCGGCGATCGCGGCGGGCGACGGCGTCGTCGTCGACGCCACGTTCGGCGACGCGCGGCTGCGCGCCGCATTCGTCGCAGGGCTGGGCGAGCGGCCGCCGCACCTGCGCGCGCTCGAATGCGTCGTCCCGGCGGCGCTGCGCGAGCGCTGGGCGCGCGAGCGCGGTGCGCGGACGGCCCGCGGCTCGGACGCCTCACCGGCGGTCGCGGCGCAGCTCGCCGCGCAGCACAGCGGCTGGGACGAGCTGCCCGAGACGGCGATCCTGACCGTCAGGCCGGGGGCCGGCGCGGCCCGGGTCGTCGACCAGATCGCCGACTGGCTCGACGTGCGGGCCGACCCGGACTGAACACCTACACCCGGCTGCGCGCGACGGCCCGGGGACGGCCGCCGCGCGCTGTGCCGTCAGGCGCTCGGAATGCCGATCGTGAAGCCGACCAGCGGCGAGCCGGTGGCGATCAGCCCGCGGTCGGTGATCGCGCCGGTCGCGAGGTCCAGCGAGACGAGCCGCACCGGCACCAGCGCCGGCACGATCTGGCGCGCCAGCAGGATCGACTCGACGAACGCCGGCAGCCGGATGCCGCCGAGCACCGCAAACGCCTCGTTGGCGCCGCGAATGTCGAAGCCCTGCACCTGGCGCAGCCCGAGGTCGAGGTCGGCGACCTTGGTCAGCGTCCCGTCGTTGGGCGGATTCTGGGCGACGAGATCGCGTTGCGTGGTCGCGTCGATGTCGAACAGGGCGGTTCCCGTTCCCGGGTCCGTGTCGCTGTTCGTATAGGCCGCGGCGTTCACGCCCGGCTCGACCGCGCGCGGGTTCGCCGTGATCGGCTGGTAGCTCAGGGCGCCGTCGGTGAACGTGTCGCCGGCGAACCGCTGGACCCCCGCGGCCACCCGCGTGGTTGGCAGCGCGCGCAGGTCCTGGCCGGTGTTGCTGATGATCCGCAGCGCGTCCGCGGCCGGGTTGAAGTCGACGCCGAACTCGCTGCCGCTCAGGACGATCGGCGTGCCGGCCTGGCTTGCGTCGGTGCGACCGGGGGCGACGAGCGCGAACGCGAGCGTGGCCTGTCCTGTCGCGGGGTTGATCGTGTAGACGCGGCCGGCGCCGCCCGAGCCCTTCGTCACCGCGTGGAGCGCTCCGCCCACGGGGCGCTCGTCGATGCCCACGATGCGGTCCCCGGCGGCCAGGCCCGTGATCGTCCGCGAGCTCACGCCGAGCGGGCTGGTGAGCGAGAAGGTGAGGACCCGGCCGTTGGCGGTCGCGCCGTAGGCGGGCGCTGCGGCGGGGGCCTGGGCCGAGGCGGCGGACGGTGCGGCGACAGCGAGCGCGAGCGCGCCGGCGGCGAGGGCCGCACTTGTGCGCAGGCGGCGGTTCTTGGGCGACATCGGTGGGTCCTCCTTGGACGAACACGCCTCGACAAGGTCGGCGGGCGCGCTGAGTGCGTGGTCAGCAGTCCATTCGCAGCGCGTGCGCCGATGGTGCTCCGCGCAGGCCGAAGCTGGCGCGTTCGCCTACCTCCGGGTGCGCTGCCCGAGCTCGCCGACCACCTCGATGCTGCCGCCCGGGCTCGACACCGTGACCGTGCAGCGCAGCCGCCGGCCGAAGTCGGCCCGGGTCAGGCGGTACAGGCGCGACGCTCCCGACTGGCGGGTCCGGCCGGGGGTGCCCGCCCAGGCGAACGTGTAGCGCGTCCGCGTGGCGTGCCGCCACCGGCCGCTCGCACAGCGGATCAGCCGGCCCCGGGACATGCGGCCGCTCAGCCGGGCCGGCTCGCCGCCGGCGCTGCGCGGCGCGTAGGGCACGACGCGGGCGCCGTCCACGAAGGCCCGGATCTCCGGCGCCGCGACGTCGACGAACGCCATCGTCCCGCTGCCGCAGGGTCCGGACCGGCGCGAGACGATCCCCGCCAGCGTCGACGTGCCGACCAGCGTCACGGGCCCGCCGCTGTCTCCGTTGCACGTGGTCGCGAACGTCGGGGGCGCCGCCCGGGCACAGACGGTCAGCGCCTCGCGGGAGGGGCCGCCGAGCTGCCGGCAGTCTCGGCGGGTGCTCTTCACCGTCCGGACCTCGCCGCCATGCAGCGTGCCGACCGCGGTGCCCTCACCGAACCCGGAGACCGTGAGCGGCGTACCCGCGCCCGGGCGGCGATCGGTCGCTCCCGGCAGCGTCGCAGGGCCGACGTACGGTCCGGTCAGATCCAGCGGCGCGGCCAAGGTGACGACCGCGACGTCGGGCGCCTTCTCGCGCGCCGCGGGGGCGTAGTGGGGATGGATCGCGATCGCGGCCACCGCAGCCCGCTGGACGCCCACGGCGTCGTCGGCGGGCTTCTTCTGTGCGGTGCCGGCGTTGACCGCGACGTCCGCGGGCGCGGCCCGGCGCCCCGGGTCGGCCTCGTCGAGGAAGCAGTGCGCCGCGGTCAGGATGCGGGTGGCGTCGAGCACGGCGCCGCCGCAGTCGGCGATCTTCAGCAGCGTGGTCGTGGTGACGCGCCCGTCCGGGTCGACGGTCGTGGTGGTGGTGCGGGCCATCGTCCAGCGCACCGCGACCTGCCACGGCACCTGACCGGGGGCAAGCGGCGTCCCGTTGACGACGCGCAGCGCGACGCCGGCGTCAGCGCCCGCCGGGATGAGCGCCGCCACCGCGAGCGCAGCGGCCGCGAGCGGGGCGAGACAGGTCCGCGCGACGGTGCTCATGCGGTGCCGGGCAGCTGGTAGGCAGGTTCGGATCTCGGGTGCGCGAGCGTCGCGCCTCGCTCACGCACGAGCCGGGGCCGGCTCACGGCGCTGCGCTCGCTATGGCGTGCGCCCCTGCCAGCGGCGGTACGCGGCCACGATCGGCGCGGGCTGGCTGGCGGCGTCGACGGTGCGGTCGTCGATGAGCGCGTCGAGCCGCTCAGGCGTGCCGTCGTGGTCATGCGGCGCCGTGGTGGTCGAGGTGCAAGACGAGCCCGCCGCCGCGGGCTGATCCCCGTCGAGATGGTCGGTGCATGCCTGGTCGGTGACCGAGAGGATCGCGCGGGTGCGGTCACGCAGTGCGGTGGGGATGCGCAGTGCGGTGAGGTCGGCGTCGTCCATGACCGCAATCGTGGCGAGCGGTCCGGACGGTTCGCGACACTGCGCCTGTCTGGACGAGCGCACCGCTCGATCAGCAGCTGCGACACGCACGCGACCGGCCGCCCGCGCTCGATCGCGAGCGCGCACAGACCGTGCACGACCGCGGGGCTCGAGCGCCTGACGGGCGGCCGCGTTGACATTGCCTCGATCGTGTGACACGGTCGCGCCCGGACTGGCGAGACCGGCTCGCGCGAGCAGCACGATCGGCGGAGACTGATCGCCGGTTCAACCGCTCGGCGATGAGCGGCGAGCTTCTCGGCTGCTTGCTCTCGACACCCGGATCGGGCGCCGCGTGCGCCTTGGCTCCCAGATGTCAACCCACGTCACCTCTAGCGCGTTCGTGCTGCCCGGTCTCGAGGCGGATGCCGAGATCCTCGTCGACCGCTGGGGCGTCCCCCACATCTACGCCGGAAGTACTGACGATGCCTTCCGGGTGCAAGGGTTCAATATCGCGCGAGAGCGCTTGTGGCAGATCGACTATGCGCGTCGTCGCGGCCTCGGGCGCGTCGCAGCGATGCTGGGGCCAGAGCACGTCGAGCGCGACCGCGCCGCGAGGCTGTTCCTCTATCGGGGCGACACCGACGCGGAATGGCGCGACTACGGGCCGACTGCGGCGGATGCGGCACGCGCGTGGGTGGAAGGCGTCAACGCGTACATTCAGCTGACCCGGGTGGACACGAGTCTGCTGCCGGCGGAGTTCCGCGAACTGGAGTACGAGCCCGATTTCTGGGACCTCGGGGATCTCGCCGCCATCCGCGGCCGTGGCTTCTTTCTCAACCTTCGCCAAGAGGTTGCGCGCGCGCTGACAATACGCGACCACGGGGTAGCCGCCGAGTCGCTTCGGTTTCGCGTGGAGCCGCCCCACGAGATCGCGGTGCCGGACGGGCTCGACTTGACGTTGATCCCCCATAACGTCCTGAGGACCTATCACCTCGCGACGCTGATGCCCCAGATCGGTGTCGGCGGCGAGGCGCACTCGCCACGTGATCAGACGGCAGGCGGCAGCAACAGCTGGGCCGTAGCTGGAGCTCGCACGACGACCGGGCGGCCCATCCTCTGCAGCGACCCGCACCGCGAAACCGGCAACCTGCCCGGGGAACGGTACATCGCGCACCTGTCAGCGCCCGGGCTGGATGTGATCGGGGCCGGCGAGCCCGTCGGGCCGGGCATCTCGATCGGGCACAACGGGTCCATCGCCTTCGGGATCACGTTCTGGCCCATCGACCAAGAGGACCTGTATGTCTACCGAGTGAACCCCGAGAACCCCCTCGAGTATCGCTACGACGGCGACTGGGAAGCCATGACGGTCATCATCGAACAGATCCCGGTCAAGGACGGCCCACCGGTGGAGGCCGAGCTTCGCTTCACACGCCACGGACCCGTGATCTTCGAGGACGGCCCAACCAACACGGCGTTCGCGGTTCGCGCCGCGTGGCTTGCACCCGGCACGGCCCCCTACCTGCGCGGAATCGAGGTGATGGGGGCTAAAGACTGGCAGAGCTTCCTTGCCGCGGTCGACGGTTGGGGCGCGCCACCCGAGGTCCACGTCTTCGCGGACATCGCCGGCAATATCGGCTGGAAGGCTGCAGGACTTGCACCGATCCGACCGAATTGGGACGGTTTGCTGCCGGTCCCCGGCGACGGGCAGTACGAGTGGGCCGGATTTCATCCGGCCCAAGAGTTCCCCGTCCGTTTCAATCCGCCAAACGGCTGGATCGCGACGGCGAATGAGATGAACATTTCGCAGGACGGTGCGCGTCACCTCAACATCGGCTACGAGTGGAAGCCGCGCTACCGCAAACAACGCATCGACGACGTGCTGGCCGCCCGGCAACATAGCTCCGTCGAAGACATGCTGGCGTTGCAGACAGATGTGCTCAGCATTCCAGCGCAGAGCATCCTGACGGCGGTGCGGCAGTTGGACATTCCCGCCACACCGGAGCTTGACATGCTGCTGCGTTGGGACGGACACCTAACGACGGACTCTGCTGCGGCCGCGCTGTTCGAGGTGTGGTACCGCCGGCACCTTCGACCAGAGCTGCTGCGGACGGCTCTGCGACGTATCGTCCCCGCGCACGAAGTTGATGCGGCCATGAAACGGATGGCGACGCGCGACTCGCGCGGAGACCCGCGCGTCGACCTCGATCTGGTCGAGGACGCACGTGCGATGATCGGCACGGACAACCCTGGGTTGATCGACATCGTCGAACGGACACTACGCAGCGCAGTCGCTGACATCGAGCGGCTGCTGGGCACGGCGCGCTCTGGGTGGTCCTGGGGCCGCCTACACAGCGCGCATGTGCGCCATCCCCTCTCACCGGTACTGACTTCACTACCTTGGGACCAGCTCGCCGCGGGCCCCCTTCCGCAGCAGGGCAGTGGCGACACGGTCTGCAACACGCTCTACGCGTCGGGGTTTCGACAGGTCCACGGGGCAACCTTCCGAGTCGTGATCGACGTCGGTAGCTGGGACGAATCCCGGGCAATGAACGCGCCAGGGCAATCTGGGCAACTCGACGGGCACAAGAGCACGAGTCTCTTCGAGCCCTGGATGCGCGGTGAGTCCTTTCCGCTGCTTTACTCACGGGCGGCCGTCCAGGACGCAACCGAGCACGTCATCACCCTCAGACCGGCATGAAATGGGTTCCCGTCCTGAAGAAGATCGTGTCTGGCGACGTGGCCCGCCCGCTCGTCGATCACGGGCCCGGCGTTGTGAGCGTCGCGACCGTGCTGCCAGCCGAGGGTGAGCGGTCGCCGGGCCGGAATGGGACAGCAGGGGAGCGCGCAGCATCGAGCGCTCCCCGGTGCCAGACAGCTGGACCGGCGGCCGGCGCAACGGCATACGCGGTGCATCGCAGGAACTCACGCGTTGACGTCGACCTCGCAGAGCGATCACCAACGAACCGGCCGACCTGCGTCCGCTAGTCATGGGTTCTCACGCCCTGATCGTCACGCCCTACAAGGATCCCGCGCAGTTCACGCAGCGGGCTGCGAGCCGCCTGCTTCTGCAAGGACTCGACGAGCTCGGGATCCGGTGGACGCTGCATCAGCCGTGGACTGCTCTGGAGGCCGAGCCCTTCGACGTGATCGTGTGCTGGTCCTACGGGTATCGCACCAACGACTTCCCGCTCTGGGCGCGGCGGTTCGAAGACGCCCAGGCCGCCACGGGCATCCCCGTCGTCAACTCAGCCAGATACTGCATGACAGCTCACCGGTCATGTCTGACACGCTGGGCTGCAGCGGGCGTGCCCTGCGCTCGAGTGGAGGCCTTCACCTCCGTTGACGAGGTCTCGCTCGACTTCCCGCTGATACTCCGTGTCGACGGGCAGCATCAGGGACGTGACGTGCACTTGGCGCGCGACAGCGACGAGGCGCGGCAGATCGTGGCGGCACGCGAGCTGCAGGGCCAACGACCGTTGGATCTCGCCATCGAGTACATCGACACGCGCCACAGCGACAGGCTCTATCGCAAATGGCGCAGCTACGTGGTCGGGGGCCGGGTTCTGCCGAGAACGATGAATCTGGGGTCAGACTGGCGCGTCAACGTTGATTCGTGCATCGCTGATGAACAGGCCGCGGCCGAGGATCTGGCGTTCTGTCGGGATGGCGACCCGCACCCGGAACTGCTCGTTCGCGCCGCGAGCGCGCTGGACGCCGATGTCATCGCGCTTGACTACCATCGTCACGAGGACGGGAGATACACCTTCTTCGAGGGCAACCGACATTTCCTGATGGCAGGCGATCATGATCCAGACAACGCGGTCGCGGACCTTCTGTTTTCGAGGCGCAGCGCTGTGGAGTGGGAGCGCGAGGACGCCAAGCTGAGCCGGTTGCTCGGCCGGCTCGTCGCCGACCGCATGGCCGGGTCGGACGGGTCGGCCTGATCGTCCCGGGACCGCTGCCGGTCGACGACGTGCGCCGAGTGGCTCCCGCGACGCGGCCGAGCCGGCGCGGCCGCCCGGGGCGGCGGCCCCATTCGTCGTAGCAGTCGTGGCGCGTGCCGGTGCCGGTCCAGCCGGTCGGCATGTCCCGGGTCTGGCGGTTGGCTGCCGTGAACTGCGGCGGCAGCGGTCCGGGATGAGACCGCGATCCCGATATGGCGATGCCACCCCGCGGGCGCCTGCGGGGCGCTGGGAACGACACCGTGGACCTAGCGGTCGTCGTACGGGACGCCGGTGGGCGTGACCCACGCTCGGCGTGTTGGTGCGCTCCGCCGGCAGCGGCTCGCGCTGGTTGGCCTCGATCGGCCAGTACTCCCAGAAGTGCTCTCGGGCGCCGCCAGAGCCCTGCTGGGTGGAGCTCCTGGATGAGGTTGCCGCGCGTGGGGGCCGCGAACGGCAGCTGGTAGCGCACGGACCAGTGCTAGCCGCCGGCCAGGAACGTCTGAAGTTCGGCGTCGTCGCCGTGCACGAGCTCGCGGCGCCCGACCTCGGCGTCGTCGTCGTCGAACATGACGAGTCACGCGCGCCGCCCGCGGCCACGCCAGGCGGATGCTGCAGATCGCCGCGTCCTCGTCGAAGTCGGCCCGCGCGGCCGGCTTCGATCGACGAGCGGTGCACGTCATTGGGGCGTGATGAATCCGCTCTGGTAGGCGCGGATGACCGCTTGCGTGCGATCGCGCGCTTCGAGCTTGGTGAGCAGATGCGCGACGTGGGTCTTGACCGTTTCGAGGCTGACGATCAGGTGCGCGGCGATCTCGGCGTTCGACAGCCCGCGCGCGACGAGGCGCAGCACCTCGGCCTCGCGTTCGGTGAGCCCTGCCGCATCAAGGCCGCGGGCGGACGGCGCGGGGGGCGAGTTGCGCGCCGCAAGTGCGCGGATCGCGGCCGGAAAGAGCAGCGAATCACCGGCGGCGAGCAGCCGGATCGCACGGATGACCTCGTCGGCTCGGGCGCGCTTGAGCAGAAATCCGGACGCTCCAGCGTGAAGAGCGTCAAAGACGTAATCGTCGTTCTCGAAGGTCGTGAGGACGAGGATGCGGGGCGGGTCGTCGAGGTTGGCGAGTAGGCGTCGCGTCGCCTCGATGCCGTCGACGCCTGGCATGCGGACGTCCATCAGCACGACATCGGGGCGCAGGCGGCGCACGAGCGCGGTGACGCCGGCTCCGTCCTCGGCCTCGCCGATGACGCTGAGGTCTGCTTCGGCGTTGATGATCGCGCGCAGGCCGCTGCGGATCAGCGGTTCGTCGTCGACGAGCACGATGCCGAGGCTCATGGCGTGGGGTGCAGCGGCAGTCGCACGCAGACGCGCCAGCGGCCCGCGTCGGGGCCGGCGGACATCTGGCCGCGCAGGCTCGTGACGCGCTCTTGGATGCCGTTCAGGCCGCGGCCGCCGCCCGAACGCCGCGGACGCGATGCGCCGAGCGGATTGGTCAGCTCGAGCTCGAGCTCATCCGCGCCGACGTTGAGGCTCAGGCTGACCGGCGCGCGGCCCGCATGACGCGCGGCGTTCGTCAGGCTCTCCTGGACGATCCGGTAGGCCTCGCGCGAGACCGCCTGGGGTACCTCGTCGATCTCGCCGGTCAGTTCGGCGGTGATTTCGATGCCGGCGGACCGCGAGCTTTCGACGAGTCGCTGCAGGTCAGCCAGGGTGGGTGTCGGAGCGCGCGAGTCAGCGCCGTCCTCGCGCAGCAGGCCGAGGACGTGATCGAGGTCGCGCAGGCCGTGGCGCGCGGAGGTCTCGATGTTCGTCAGTGCCTCGCGAACGAACGCCGGATCGTCGTCGAGCACACGCCCTGCGGCGCCGGCCTGCACCGTCACGATGCTCAGCGCGTGGCCGACGGAGTCGTGCAGCTCGCGCGCGAGCCGGTTGCGCTCGGCCAGGCGCACAGCGTCGCGCTGCACGGCGGCGAGCCGCTCGGCCGGCGACGGGCCGAGCAGGCGCGGCGCCGCGCGCGCGAGGATCGCGCTCGCGGCCGCGACGAGGTAGACGAGTGCGAACGGTGACAGCAGGGCGAGCGGCACCAGCCACGCGCTCGCAGGCCCACCGGGCACCGTCGCGTCCAGCTGACCGAGCTGGATGTCTTCGGAGGCAAACGGCGCCAGGCAGGCGGACACGGCCGCCGGCGGCAGCACGAGCGTCAGCGCACCGATCACGCCGCCCGCGACGAGGTGCGCGGCGAACCACCCCGCCGAGCGCCAGCGCGTCGACCATGAGATCGGCGCGTGGAGCGCAGCAGCATCAGCGAGCTCGACGCCGAGCAGCCGGCGCACCGCGGCGATCTCGAGATTGCGCACGGACGCCAGCATCCCCGTAGCGATCGCCAGCGGACCGAAGCACACCACGCTTGCGACCGTCCATGCCGCGGGCTCTCCCAGGCCGCCCTCCAGCACGGGCGCGAGGAACCCGGCGAGTGTCCCGAACGGCGCGATCAACGCGGTGCCGATCCCGAGATACACGAAGCGCTGCCATGTCGACCTGCGGACGGGGATGGCCAGCAGTTCACGCGCTCGCGGCATCTGGCGATCGTGTCACACGCCTGCGGGCTGGCAAATCCCTCGCAGGAGTGAGGCAGATCGCTCGCACGGGGGACGAACGCGCCGGCGGTCGCCGCGAGAGTGACGACCATGACCTCAACACCCCACAAGCAGGCGATCACGGCCGCCCACGTGGGGTGCGCCGCCGCAGCAGGCTACGCCGCCATCAAGACCGCATGGGGGTTGGGCAGCACGGTCGGCGTGCGCGACAGCGCGGTCTTCGAGGACTTCATGGCTCAGATCGGAGGACCCCTGATCGCGGTGTGGGCCACCGTATTGCTCGCCCTGATTGCCGCCGCGATCCTGCAGTCGCTCGTGCAGCCGTGGGGCCGCCAAGTACCGCGGCGCCTACGCGCGTCGCTGGCATGGTTGGGCTTCGCGATCATGACCCCGGTCGGGCTGCTCAGCCTCGCGGGGACCGTCGCGGAGGCCGTCGCCGGACGACCCGATCCAATGCTCACCCCGCCGATCTACATCGGCGTGTACTCGTGCTTCGTCGTGCTCGGCCTGAGCTTCGCGGTCACGGCATGGCGGACACGCCACAACGAGGCACCGGCCGCCAGCGTTCCGCGGCCACGCCGCTGCTCACGTCTTGTCCCGCATTTCGCCCATCCACAGGAGGACCGATGACCACCACCGCTCAAACCGCGCGCACCCACGACGCAAGGAGAACCGTCATGACCGACCCGGCCACAGGCCGAGCGCCGACGCCGATCGCCATTGGCGCGGGCTGCGCCGGCGCCGCGATCCTGCTGTTCGCGTTCGTATTTCACGCGTACTGGGCCGCCGGCGGGACGTGGGGAGCCGCCGTCGCGTACGGGTCGCCCGAGATCCCGGCGCCGGCGGCGAGCGCGGTCGTCGCCGTCCTGATCGCCTGCGCAGCCGTGCTGCTGCTCGCGCGGATCGGGGTCGCCACGCTGGCGCTGCCGCGGTGGCTGCTGCGCGTGGGCACCTGGGTGCTCGTCGCGGTCTTCGCGCTTGCCGGGGTGACCAACCTGATCCAGGATCCCGACGCATACGCTCGCGACTGGCACATCTACTTCTTCGGGCCGCTCATGATGACCCTGGCCGCCCTCTGCGCGATCGTCGCGCGGTCGCGCGCCGCATGACCGATTGGTCAGCCCCCTGACCATGCGCCGGATTGCCGGTGAGTTCGGCGGTATCGCCGCTGTGGCAGTCGCGAATCCCGCCTGGCCAGGAGGTATGACCATGATGAACCATCGGCCGACCATCGGAGTCCTGACGAGCCCGGTGGCGCGCCACGTCATCAGTCCCGCGAGTTGCCTCTCGTTCGCGGTCGGCGCATGGCTCGTGCTGTCGCCGGTGACCCTCGGCTACGCGGGCAGCGACCCATGGTGGAACCCGATGGGCGTGGGCGCGCTCGTTGCGCTCATGGCACTCGCTCGTACCGCAGGGGCGGTCGGTCCTGCGCCGTGGCGGGTGATCATCGGACTTGCCGGTGCCTGGTTGGTCGGGTCCGCAGCCTGGCTGGCGGTCGGCAGCGCCGCCGCCTGGAACCTCGTGCTCTGCGGTGGCGCCGTCCTGCTGCTCGCATCCGCGACGGCAAGCGCTGCGCGGCGCCGGCCCGTGCGCCCGTCATTGCGATGACAACGGCGGCCTTGGGACGCACAGCGTCCGCAACTCGGCCCCCGGCGCACGGGTTGCGATTCACCATGCCCTCAACGCTGCTCATCTCACTGCTCGCCCTTCTCCTGCTCGCGCCCGCCAGCCCCGCGTCGGCTCGCAGCTCGATCCGCGTGGGGCTCGCCGACCAGAGCCCGGCGATGTTCGACTCGCCGGCGATCCAGGAGCTGAAGCTGCGGCGGACGCGGTACTTCGTGCCGGCCGACGTCATGCAGGATCGCGCCGAGCGCCTGAAGGCGCGGGCGTTCGTCAAGGCGGCGCGCCGCGCCGGCGTATCCACGCTGCTGCACATCTCGACGGCCGACCTGCGCTCCAAGCGCGGCCGGATCGTCTCGACATCGAGCTACCGCCGCAACGTCGCCCGCCTCGTGGCCTACTTCCGCCGCCTCGGCGTGCGCGACTTCGGGGCGTGGAACGAGGTCAACCACAAGACGCAGGAGACCTGGAACCACATCGGCAACGCGGCGTCGTACTTCAAGAGCATGTACCGGGCGGTGAAGCGCCGCTGCCGCTCGTGCGCGGTCGTCGGCCTCGACGTGCTCGACCAGGCCGGCGTGGAACGCTACATCCGCTCGTTCTACCGGCGACTCAGCCCGACGTGGCGCAAGCGCCTGACGATCGTCGGCATACACAACTACTCCGACGTCAACCGCAACCGCTCCCGCGGCACCGCACGGATCATCAGCGCGGTCCGGCGCTACAACCGCCGCGCGAGGTTCTGGTTCACCGAGACCGGGGGCCTCGCGAGCTTCGGCCGCTCGTTCAGGTATTCCGAGTCGCGGCAGGCGGCGCGCGTCAAGAACGTCTTCAGGTACGCCAGTCGCTACCGGTCGCGCGGGGTCCAGCGGGTCTACTACTACAACGCGTACGGCCTCGAGAACGGCGGCTGCGGCTCGACGTGTCGCTTCGACGCGGGCCTGCTGGAGGCGGACGGAACGCCGCGTCCCGCCTTCGACGTCTTCAAGCAACGCCTGCGCCGGTACTCCCGCTGACCGGTTCCGAGAACCCAATCCAATCGCCGCCTTCACGCGAGCACCGGGCGGCTGACCGCACCGCTCCCGGACGAAACCGCGTCCCGCCTCGCCGGCTCGCGACACGACGTCCGGAGCCCAGGCTCGCCACCCTGCTCGCGCTCGTGCTCGCCCTCGCCGGGGCCACGTCTGCCCAGGCCGCGGACTCCGCGATGAGGATCGTCGATCTCGCCCGCGACATGCCGGTCCGCGGATACGCGGGGTGGGTCCTGTTCAGCCGCTGGGACGGCGCGCGCTACCAGCCCGATGACTTCCCCGGCTTTCGCCAGAACGAGATCCGCCTCACGAACCTCGGTCGCTCCGATACCCGCCAGGTCGCGGCGATGGGGACCGGGATCGCCGGTCAGACGTACCTCGGACCGTCGATCGACAACGGCCGCGTCGCGTTCTTCCGCGCCTGCCAGGTCGATCGCGGCGGCTGCTCGACGCGCAACTCCGGCGCGATCCGCTATCGCATCTCGACCGGGGACTACCAGCTCGCCGGGGCCAACGAGGCGTGGTCGGGCTGGGCGTGGTCGGGCGCCCGGGCCTACCACGTGCCCTCGTCGTACGCATGCGCCGGCGGCGATCCGGGCGTCAGCGTGCCCGCCTGCGGGATCTATCGCCGGATCGGGCTGCCGTGGCGCGACATCGCGGCTCGGCACATCCGGTGAGCCCGCTGACGGCCGAAGGGCGTCTGTCGCCGGGACGGCGCTCGCTGCCCGTGCGCTCCTGCCTGCTCTGCGCGCTCGCCATGTTCGCCACGATCGTCGCGCCGGCCGCCGCACGGCCCGATGCGGCGACGATCTTCGAGGCGCCGCGCGAGCTGCGCTCCGCCGATCGCGCCCTGCGCGACGCGACGCTCGAAGAGATCCGCGATCTCGGCGCCGGCTGGCTGCGCGTCGTCCTGTACTGGAACGACGTCGCGCCCCAGCCCGACGCCCAGGTCGCGCCGCGTTTCGACGAGCGCGACCCGCGCCGGTACGACTGGTCGCGCTATGACCCGATCGTGGCCGGCGCCGACGCGCGCGGCCTGAAGGTTCTGCTGACGATCAGCGGGCCGGTGCCCATGTGGGCCACGAAGGCCGCGCGCGACCACGTCACGCGACCTGACGCGACGCGCTTCGGGCGATTCTCAGAGGCCGTCGGGCGCCGCTACGGCAAGGTCGTCGACGCCTACGCGATCTGGAACGAGCCCAACCATCCGAAGTACCTGCGGCCGCAGTGGACCGGCTACCGGACCCCGACCTCGGGAGCGGTCTACCGGCGGCTGTTCCAGCGCGGCGAGCGCGGCCTGGCGGCGGCCGGGATCGGGTCGGTCCCGGTGCTGTTCGGCGAGACCGCCCCGCGCGGGACGTCGCACGTCGTGCCCCCGGTGACGTTCCTGCGGCGCGCGATGTGCCTCGACAGCCGCTACCGCCGGCGGGCCGCCTGCGCCCCGCTGCGCGCCGACGGCTACGCCCACCATCCCTACACGACGCGCGACGGGCCGTTCTTTCGCCCGCCCAGTCGCAACGACGTGACGATCGGCTCGCTGTCGCGGCTGAACCGCGCGCTGGCCCGCGCCGGCCGGGCGGGCGCGGTGCGCAAGGGCCTGCCGCTGTGGCTGACCGAGTTCGGCATCCAGTCGCTGCCCGACCGCCAGCTCGGCGTGCCGCAGACGATGCAGGCCGAGTACCTGGCGCTGTCGGAGCGGATCGCGCGCCGCAACCCGCGCGTGGTGAGCGTCTCGCAGTACCTCATGCGCGACTCCGATCCGGTCGTGCGGGCGGGCGCGGCCGACGCCCATCCCGGCTTCGAAACCGGTCTGCGCACGAGCACGGGCAAGCGCAAGCGCGCCTGGAGCGCCTTCACCGTCCCGCTCGTCGCGCTGCGCGGGCACGGGCGCACGCGGCTGTGGGGCTTCGTACGCCGCGCGCTGGGCGTCACGCGGGTGACGATCGAGTACCGCAACACGGGCCGCGGCCGCTGGCGCACGCTCAAGCACGACCGCACCGACGCCGACGGTATCTGGCGGACGACGACGACGGCGCGGCGCGATCGCCGCTATCGCGTGCGCTGGACCGACGTCAGCGGGCGCGTCTGGGTCGGCTCGCCGACGCGCTCGTACCCGGCGCGCTGACGCGCGGCCCGGGCACGTCGCAACTTTCCGGCGGCCGGCTTGTCTTGACCGAGAACGGCTGAACCGCCGACGCACCCGGAGCGCCGGCGGGCGGGGGAACCACGGCATGCCATCGGCATGCAGGGGCGAATCACCGGCGTACGCCGGCGTAGCGCACTTTCCAGCGCGAGCCCGTCAGCTCACCTCGTAAGCGACGTGGAAAGCGAGGACGACCGACGTGCGAGCACGACTTCTTCCCTGCGCCCTGGCGGCGCTGTCCTGTGGTGCGAGCCTGCTTGCGCCGATCTCCGATGCCGATGCGCGCTTCGTGCGCTTCGGCGACCGCTCGCTGGCGCGCGGCGATCACGGGCGCGACGTCCGCGTCCTGCAGCGCTGGATGACGCGCGTCGGCGTGCCGACGCGCGCCGACGGCGTCTTCGGGGCGCGCACCACGCGCAGCGTGCGCCGCTACGAGCGCCGCTTCGGCATGCGCGTCGACGGCCGCGTCTCGCGTGCCCAGGCGCGCGGACTGCGGACGCGGGCGAGCGCCGCCGCCGCGGGCGCGGCAGGCGCACCGGCCGTCGCGCGCGCCGTCCTGGCCCCCGACGGCCGCACCGCCGTCGCGCCCGCCGGAGCGCCCGCGCCCGTGGTGCTGGCGATCGCCGCGGCGAACTCGCTCACCTCGCTGCCCTACCGCTACGGCGGCGGCCACACCGACGACTTCCGGGACACGGCCTACGACTGCTCAGGCGCGGTCTCCTTCGTCCTGCACGCCGCCGGCCTGCTCGAGTCCCCGCTGGACTCGACCGGCCTGATGCGATTCGGCGCGCGCGGCGCCGGTAGCTGGATGACCACCTACGCGCACGGCGAGCACGCCTACATCGTCATCGCGGGGCTGCGCTTCGACACCTCCGGCCGCGGCGAGGACGGCCCGCGCTGGCGCGCCGAGCCGGCCTCGCGGCGCGGCTATCGCGCGCGGCATCCCGCGGGTCTGTAGGTGAGGCCCCGGCAGGCGGCGGCGTCAGCCGCCGCTGCCGAGGCTGCCGACCGCCGTGCTGGCGTCGTCGGGCGCGGTCCACACCGCTCGCCACTCGCCGGGCAGCGTCGACGGCGCGAAGCGCGACGCGGTGAAGTAGCCCAACTGGTCGGCGCTGACCGGCTCGCCCACGGCGACCCAGGGCGCCGAGCCGTCCAGCGGATGCCACTGCAGCTGCGCCACGGCCGGCGTCCCGTTGGGCAGGAAGCGCAGCTGGCCCCACAGGTCGAAGCCCGGCAGGCCGGTGGCCGGATCGGCGGCCGCCTTCGCCGCGAGAAACGGCAGCGCGTATCCGTACGCCGAGAGCTTGGGCTGACCGGTGCCGGTCAGCAGCCCCGACTGGTAGGTCGACCAGTAGGACTTCGTGCCCTTGCGGTGCTGCTTGCGCGGCGCGACGTCGGCCAGCAGGAACTGCGCCTGCGACGCGATCCGCGGGTCCTTCCAGGCGAGGTACTCGCCGAGCGTGTTGAACGACGCCTGCGCGCTCGGCGGGATGCCGGAGAACCGGTCGGGCGGGTTGGTCTCGAAGCCGAACTCGGTCATGTAGAGCGGCAGGCCGGCCGGCAGATCGCCGGTCTTGGCGGCGAGCTCGTCGAGCAGCGCGCCCAGCTCGGAGATGTTCGCCATCGTCAGGGCGTCCTTGGCGCGGTGGCGCTGTGTCGGCGAGACGTTCTTCGTGTACGGATGGTGCGCGAAGCCGGTCGCCTTCAGCGCGCCCTTCTTCTCGAAGTCGGCGCAGCGGCGCAGGCGCGCCGATCGGCCCGTGTACGGGGTCCCGTTGGCCTTGACGCAGAACAGCTCGCGCAAGAACCGCTTGGGGTACATCGACGAGCGCTCGCTGCGCGAGCCCGAGCCCAGCGGCGCGGTCTCGCCGAGCAGGATGGTGTCGTTGTCGGCGCGATGCCCCGTCGCGACGAGGCCCTCGTAGCCGAACTGCACGAGCTGGCGGAAGATCGCCGGCGCGGCGGGGACCCAGCGGCTGCCGCGCTTCTCCCACTGCGGCGACAGCCAGCCGGCCTGGTTGGGCTCGTTCCACAGCGACCACATGCTCACCCGCGGCAGCACGTCGCGCGCGCCGTTCTCGTCGCGGTAGGTCCCGTCGAAGCGGCGGCCCACCGCCTTGACGAACTGCTTGTACGCGCCCGCCTTGGGCTTGTAGGTCGCCAGCAGCCGGCGCAGGCGCTTGGGCGGTGTGCGCTGCGCCCAGATCGGGCCGGGGCCCGTGACGTTGAAGTAGACGCGGATGCCGCGGGCGGTCGCCGCCTTGACGAGGTTGTCGTAGCGATCCCAGTTCTCGCGCGGGTAGGTCCGCGGATCGTCGGCCTCGAAGCGCCGCCGCTGGGCGCGGGCGCGCGACTTCGACCTGCCCTTCAGGCGCTTGATGTCGCGCAGGCTCGGCCGCGCGAACTCGGCGACGGTGCGCCACAGCACGGTGACGCGCACCGTGTCGACGCCCATCGTCTTCATCTGCGTCAGGGCGCGCGCCGCGACGCCGTCGGATCGGTACAGCAGCAGGTCGTCGTCCATCATGATCGACATCTGCGTCGGGCTCGCATGCGCCGCGGCCGGGACGAGCGCCGCTGCCAGCGTGGCGGCAACGAAGAGCAGTCGCGTTCTGCGGGTCATTCGCGTGCGATTCCTGGCGTCATCATGGTCTCCTCAGGTCCGGCGCGCCGGTCGTCCGGCGCGCACGGGTCCGAACACCGGACGCTCGCGATCGGCGGCCCGGCCGTCAGCGGCGTGACAACGGCTGCGTCAGGCGGCGGCACCGATCGCGGAGCTGCGATCGGGCAGGCGGGACGACGCGATCGTCACACTCGGGCAGGTCGCCTGCCGCAGGCGCTGCTCGCATCCGAGGCCCTGCTCGTCCACGCCGGCCACTCCGGGCGGCGCACCGTGCAGCAGCCAGCCGCCGTCCGGCAGCGCCGTGACCTCGCCGGCGTGCGCGAGCTGGCCGAGGCCGGCGCTCACCGTCGGTCGCCGCAGGCAGGTCATCTGCGCGAGCAGCTGGTGCGTCAGCGGTACCGGGACGACGACGCCGCGCGGGGTCACCCGTCCCCACCGATCGGCGAGCTGCCAGAGTGCGAGCAGCAGTCGCGTCTCGGCGCGGCGCACATGCGCGATCGTCGCCTGATAGACCAGCGCGCGGGAGCGCCGGGTGCTGCGCGCCAGCAGGGCCGACGTGATCGCCGGCCAGCGCGCTATGCGTGCGGCGAAGTGTCCGTCGAGCGACGCGAGCATCGCCGGCTGCAGCGCGCGCCACTCGCTCACGCAATGCACCGATCCGCCGAGGTCGTCGCCGTCCCAGGGTCGTATGAGGTCGCCGGGCCCGACGACCTCCGAGCACTCGCGACCCACCAGCCGCAGCGTGCGCACGAGCAGCCCGTCGAGCACGAGCAACCCGAGATGCCGGTTCTGCTCGGCGGCGCCGATCGTGGGGTGCCACGGTCCGCGCTCGACCCAAACCCTCCGTGCCGCCATGCGCGCGCGCAGATGCCCGGCCGTGGGCTCGTCGATCCCGGCCAGCAGATCGGGGTCGACGTCGAAGACGCGGACGAGATCGTTGCTCGGAGTCTGCATCTCCTGCTCCTGCCCGGCGACGCGGCCCCCGAAGTGGGGGTCCGCCACCATCTGGACCGGCGCGAGACACCCAATCGGGCTACGACGGGGGCACGGAACCGAGGTACCGCCCGCGGAAGAGCAGCAGCGCGTCATACGTCGCAGGCCGTATCCGGGCGCACCGCAGCCGGCGCCGGAAGGATGTCGCCGTCAGCTCGTCGCGCTGCGCCGATCCGCTCGGCGCGAGGATCGTGCCCGCGGGGGCGGTCCGCTGCAGGGCCTCGAGCGTGTCCAGCGAGGCGTCCGTCCCGCCGGCGCCGTACTCGATCACGATCAGCCCGCGGCGCACGGCCCGCTCGCGCAGATCGCGGCTCACGGGCCGGCGGTAGATCGTCCCGCTCGGTTGCGGCAGGTGGGCGACGGCTCTGCGTTGCAGCGGCCGGCGCGCGTCGAGGTCGCAGCCGGCCTTGCGAGCCGCCGACGGGAGCGCGATCTCGCGGATCGGCGGTACGGCGATGGTGTGCCGGGCAGGCTGTTCCCAGTGTCCCAGCAGCGTGATCGCCAGCGCGGCCACGACGAGGCCGGCCGCCAGCCAGCCGGCGAGGTACGCCAACGGGCCCCCCAGGCGCCCGCCGCGGCCGCTGCTCCCGACGACGTCTGCGTGCCTCATCTCCTCGTCGGACTCTCCGCTCGCGCTGCGCGCCACACGCCCGCCGTCATCCCGATGACCGCCCGCTACCGGGCCGGGTAGGTACGCGTCCATGCGAGGTCGCTACGTCTCCCTGTTCTGGCGCCTGCTCGTGCCCAACGTCACGGTGCTCTGCGTAGCGTGCCTGGTCCTCATCATCGAGCCGGCCAACGGGCGCATCCCCGCCCTCGCCGGGGGATTCGCCATCATGGTCGCCGCCAACGTCGTGCTCATCCGCCGCGCGACGACGCCGCTCGTCCGGCTGACCGAGCTGATGGGCGAGGTCGACCCGCTGCACCCGGGCCAGCGCCTGCCCGGCCCGCGCGCGCAGTCAGAGCTCACGGTCCTGACGGACGCCTTCAACGACATGCTCGACCGCCTGGAGACCGAGCGCCGCGAATCCGGCATGCGCGCGCTCTCCGAGCGCGAGGGAGAGCGCCGCCGGGTGGCCGCCGAGCTGCACGACCAGGTCGGGCAGACCCTGACCGCCCTCGGGCTGCACGTCGACCGCCTCCTCGGGCGCTCGCCGGCGGACCTCGAGGACGAGATCCGCGACGTCCGCGACGGCATCCTCGGCTGCGTCGACGACGTGCGCCGGATCGCCCGCGAGCTGCGCCCCGAGGCGCTCGACACGCTCGGGCTCGTCGCGGCATTGACGAACCTGTCGGAGCGCATGACCCAACACACCGACATCAAGATCGTCCGGCGGCTCGAGCGCGACCTGCCGACGATCACCGACGACGGCGCGGTCGTGATCTACCGCATCGCCCAGGAGAGCCTCACCAACGCGGTGCGCCACGCGTCCCCGACCCGCATCGAGATGCAATTGCGCCGCGACCACGATGGTGTCGAGCTGGTCGTCTGCGACGACGGCATCGGCTATGTGGCCAACGGCGAGCGCCAGGGCGGGATCCTCGGCATGCGTGAGCGTGCGCTCTCGATCGGCGCCGAGCTGCGCATCGAGGCGCGCCGCGATTGCCGGGGGACGCGGGTGACCCTGGGCCTGCCGGCAGGGCGCTGACGACGTGCCGCCAGCGGCGGTCCCGGCGTCCGGGGCCCGGCGCGACGACGTACGCGTCGCGACGAGTCCCGGGCCCGCGTACCGTCAGGGGCCATGCGCAACGCCATGCAGCCGCCGCGCTCGACCGTGGGCCGATCGATGACACGCGTTCTGCTCGCTGACGACCATGCGCTCGTGCGCCACGGCCTGCGGATGATCCTCGACGCCGAGCCGGACTTCGAGGTCGTGGCCGAGGCGAGCGATGGTCAGGAGGCGGTCGCGTCAGCGCTCGGTCAGCCCATCGACCTGGCGTTGCTCGACGTCGCGATGCCACGCCTGACGGGGATCCAGGCCGCCCGCCAGCTGACCGCGCAGCGACCCGATCTGCGCGTGCTGATCGTCTCGATGCATGACAACGAGCAGTTCTTCTTCGAGGCGCTGCGCGCCGGCGCGTCTGGCTACATCCTCAAGTCCGCTGCGCACGAGGACCTCATCCGCGCATGCCGGTCGGCGATGCGCGGCGAGCCGTTTCTCTATCCGAAGGGGGTCGCGGCGCTCGTGCGCGACTACCTCGAGCGCGGTCCGGGCGAGATGCCGGAAGATCCGCTGTCCGGCCGCGAGTCGGAGGTTCTCAAGCTCGTCGCCGAAGGCCTCACGAGTCGCGAGATCGCCACCGTGCTGCACATCAGCGACAAGACCGTCGAGCGCCACCGCAGCAACATCCTGGAAAAGCTGGGACTGCGCGACCGCGTAGCCCTCACCAAATACGCGATCCGCCGCGGACTCGTCGAGCCCTGACGCGTCGCTGGACGGCTAGCAGCACCATCCGCCGCGAAGTCCCGCTGCTGCGCCATGACGGGCCGCTGAGCGAGGCGGTCGCGGCGATGATCGAGGCCGAGGTACCCGCGCCGGCGGTCCTCGATGCCGGCGGCCAGCCGCTCGGCAACTTCGGGGAGCGCGAGTTCATCGGCGCTCTGTTTCCCGGTTGCCTCACGACGCTAGGCTACGCGGGCTTCGTTGCACGCTCGCTCGACGAGGCGCTTCAGAAGCGTGCGACCGGCGCCGACGAGCCGGTCGGCAACCACACGAACACCGACCACATCGACGTCGGCGAGGACTTCTCAGACACCCGGCTCGCCGAGATCTTCCTGCATCACCGCGTGCTGATCATCCCGATCGTCCACCACACCGAGCTCACGGGTGTCGCAACGCGCGAGGAGTCCTTCCGGGCTCCCGCCAGGCGCCTCGCCGACCGGACGTGACGTCGCGCTGGATCACGCTGCTGCTGACGACGCGGCTGCTCGCCGCGGCCGTCGCGGTGCTCCTGCTCGTCGTCCATCGGGTGACCGCGCACGACGGTGAGCTGACGGTAGCCGTCGTCGCCTATGCCGCCCTCTCGCTTGGCGCCGTATCTGCCGTTCCGCGGCTCGCGCTCGCGCCCGCGGTCTGGCTGATCGACAGCGTCGCCGTGCTGGCGCTCGTCGCGGCGTCGGAGGACTGGCGCAGTCCGTTCTACGTGCTCATGCTGACGGCACTGATCCTGCCGTCCACGGGGCTGTCTTACCGCAAGGCGATCGCGTGGGGCGCCGGCTTCACGCTCGCCTACTTCGGCGTCGCCGTCTACACCGAGCTCGATGCCAACACGCTCGGGAGCACGATCCGCCTGGAGACGATCGCGACGCACCTGATGGTTCCCGTCGTAGTAGTGCTCGCGCTCGCGTACGCGGCGGAGATCCTCGAACGCCTGCGCAGCGAGCGGCTGCGCTCGGAGCGGCTCGCGGTCGAAAGCGAGCGCCAGCGGATCGCCTGGGAGTTGCACGACTCCGCCAAGCAGCGCGTGCACGCGGCGCATCTTGTCCTGAGCGCGCTCGCCGGCCAGCTCGGCGGTCCGCAGGCCGAGCTCGCCGGCCACGCACTCCGCGAGCTGCGCGCAGCGGGCGGCGACATGGACACGAGCGTTGCCGAGCTGCGGACGCCGCTGGAGGGACGCCCGGTGGAACGCATGCTCCGCGAACGCGCGACCGAGCTCACCCCGGCGAGCGACGCCGAGATCACGGTGCACGGCACGGTCGGAGAGCTGCCGGCCCACATCGCGGCGCACGCCTACCGGATCGGCGCTGAAGCCCTGACGAACGCGGTCCGCCACGGCGCCGCGCGACGGATCGACGTGTCGTTGTCGCGCACCGCGACTTGCGCGACGATCGTCGTCGCAGATGACGGGCGCGGCATGCCCGTCGTCCGCCGCCCCGGCTCGAACGGGATACGCTCGATGCGCGCTCGCGCCGAGACGATCGGTGCCACGCTGACGATCGGAGCGCGTCCCGACGGCCATGGCACGCACGTGCAGCTGACGGTCCCGACCCAGTCCGACGAATGGAGCCATACGCCATGATCCGCATCCTGGTCGTCGACGATCACCCGGCCATGCGCGCGGGCCTCGTAGCGGTGCTGCGGGCCGAGCACGACCTCGTCCCGCTGGACTCGGCCTCGTCGGTGCAGGATCTGTGGCCCGCCCTGCACAGCACACGGCCGGATGTCGTCGTGCTGGACTACCACATGCCCGGCGATGACGGTCTTGTCGTCTGCCGGCGCATCAAGCGCGAGGTGCCGGCGCCGGCCGTGCTGTTGTACTCGGCGTACGCCGACGCCGCGCTGACGATCCCAGCACGCCTCGCCGGCGTCGACGGTCTCGTCAACAAGTCGGTGCCGGCCAGCGAGCTGTACGACGCGATCCGCCGTGTCGCGCGCGGCGAACGCGTCCTTCCGGCGACGTCGCGCGAGCTGCTCGATGCGGCCGCCCGACAGCTGGACGCGGATGATCTTCCGATCCTCGGCATGCGCCTCGACGACACCCCGATCGGCGAGATGGCCTCTGCGCTCGGGACCGAGCCGGCCGACGTCTCACGGCGGCTGGATCGGATGATCAGCCGGCTGAAGGTGGCTGTCGCGGCACCGCGCGCCGCCGGCGTTTGACCACGCGCTGCTCGCGCGCCGGCCATTGCCGCCCTCGCCGACACGGCGCCGGCGTCACGGGGCGGTCAGGATCGCGTCGGGCGCCTCGGCCGACGGGGCGAGTGTGTCACCGGCGGACACCGGCCCCGCCTCGAGTCGGATCCGGCGCGCCGAGCCCGCTCCCGTACCCGGCGCGACCTGGACGAGATCGACCGCGGGTACTCGACCTCGCGGTGGGCGTCCCTGGCCGCTTGAAACCGCATGCGCCGCTGCTCGAAGTCGGGCGCGCGGCGGCTGGGCGGAAACCGTAGTGTCCCGACGATGGTCGCGGCCCCCGCGCTGGACGCGGAGTTCCGACGGTTGGACCCCGCCGATCGCGCGCTGCTCGAGCTCGCGCTCCGTCACGGTCTGGACGACGACGAGATCGCGACGGCTGCGGGCATGCCGGTGCGACGGGTGCGGCGCCGGCGTCGGGCGCTGCTGGCGAGGCTGGCGGCGGCCGCGGGCGCTGGCGGCCGGGCCGCGCGGACCGACGTCGTCGCCATGCTGCGCGAGCTCGTCGCCGCGGACGCACCGGCGGCAGCGAGCGGCGGCGAAGATCGGCGGTTGTCGCGCGCGGCGGGCGCTCCTGGCGGGCTGGCGGATCGCTTCGCGGCGCTCGTCGTCCGCGGCCGGTTCGTGGTGGTGGTCGGGTGGATCGCGCTCGCGCTGGCGGTCACGCTGGGGCTGCCGTCGATCCGCGAGGCGCAGGTGGGAGCGCTCGGCGATCTCGTGCCCGCCGGCGCAAGGGCGATCACGACCGAGGAGCGCTCCGCTGCGCTGTTCAGCTTCCCGCTGCTGAGTCGCACGATCGTCGTCGCCCGCGACGCGGACGGCCTGTCGCTGCCTCAGCAGGCCTACGTCGCGCGCAGCGTCGTCGCGCTCGACCAGGGCGATCTGCCCCAGTTGCGCGAGACGCGCGGCTACGTGCTCTCCAACGCGATCGGCGTCGCGCCGCTCGTGCGCGAGCGTTCGACGACGATGGTGTTGCCGCTGCTGTTTGCGCCGAGCATCGGGCAGAACGGGCGGATCGGCGCGGCGCGGCGCTTCGCCGACGTACATGTGGCGCCGGGCGCACCGGATGCGTTCGTGGGTGTCACCGGGGCGATCGCGGCGCGCGCTCAGCAGGCGGACGTGATCGCCTCGCACCTGCCGCTCGTGGAGATCGCGACGTTGCTGCTCGTGCTCGGTGCCGTTGGCCTGTACTGCCGTGCGCTGCTGGCTCCACTGGTCAACCTCACGACGGTCGCGCTGGCGTATCTGATCTCGATCAGGCTCGTCGCGACGCTCGGCAAGCTCGTCGGCGTGTCGGTGCCCAGCGAGGTGCAGCCGATCGTCGTCGCGCTGCTGTTCGGCGTCGTGACCGACTACTCGCTCTTCTTCTTGTCGCGCTTTCGCCGTCGGCTAGAGGCGGGTGACGCGCCGGCCGCGGCGGCGCGCCGCACGACGGCCGAGCTGACGCCGATCATCCTGACCTGCGGGCTGGCGGTCGCGGCCGCGTGTGCCGCGCTGGCCGTCGCAGACCTCGGCTTCCTGCGCGCGTTCGGGCCCGGGATGGCGATGGCGATCCTCGTGGCCCTCGCGGTCTCGATGACGTTCATCCCGGCGACCCTGGCCTTGCTGGGCCGGTGGTTGTTCTGGCCCCATGTGCCCAGCCCGGCGAGCCGGGGGGCGCGAGATCGGACGCGGCCCGGGGTCGCGCACCGCGTCGTCGCGACGGCGGTCCGCGCACCGCGCCGGACGATCGCCGGGTGCGTGGTCGTGCTGGCGGCGATGGGCTGCGGGCTCGGTTGGCTTGATCTCGGCAATCCGCTGATCCGCGGCCTGCCGGCCGACAGCAACGCGCGGGTGGCGTACGTCGAGGCCAGCCGCGGGTTCGTCCCGGGCATCCTGTCGCCGACGGTCCTGGTCGTCGAGCAGCCCGCGATCACGTCACGCCGAGCCAGCCTCGCGCGGCTGCAGAGCCTGCTCGGCGCCCAGCCAGGCGTCGCGCAGGTCGTCGGCCCGGCGTCGAATCCCACGCGCCTGACGCTGGGGGCGGTCCTCGCGCGCAACGGGGACGCCGCGCGCTACGTGATCGCGCTGAAGGCCGACCCGCTCGGAGCTGGCGCGGTGGAACGCATCCGGCGACTGCAGCGCGCAGCGCCCGGGCTGCTGGCGCGCGCCGGGCTGCCTCGCGCGCAGGCGAGCTTCGCGGGGGACACCGCGCTGTCTCAGGAGACGATCGACGGCACCACCGACGATCTGCTGCGGGTGATTCCCGCGGTCCTGCTCGCCGTGCTGCTCGTGCTCGTGATCTTCCTGCGCGGGCTCGTCGCGCCGCTTTACCTCGTCGCCGCCGCGACGCTCGGCCCGCTCGCCGCGCTCGGGCTCACCGTCGCGTTCTTCCGCGGAATCCTCGGCCAGGACGAGGTCACGTACTACGTGCCCGTCGCGGCCGGCGTGCTGCTCGTGGCGCTGGGCTCGGACTACAACATCTTCCTGGTCGGCCGCGTCTGGGACGAGGCACGCCGCCGGCCGCTCAACGAGGCGATCATCGCTGCTGGCGCAGGCGCGGCGCGCGCGATCTCCGCCGCCGGCATCGTGCTCGCGCTGTCCTTCGGGGCGATGGCGCTCGTGCCGATCGCCGCGTTTCGCGAGCTGGCGTTCGTGATGGCCGCCGGCCTGCTGATCGATGCCTTCCTCGTCCGCACCGTGCTCGTCCCGGCGATCATCGCGCTCGTCGGCTACCGCAGCGGCTGGCCCGGCAAGCGACTGCGACCGCTGATCGCCGATCGCGTGAGGATCCCCACCGCGACGTGACACGCCTGGGCACCCAGATGCAAGCGACACGATCCAGATCGTGAGCGGGCGCCCGCCAGGTTCTGCCCGCGAGGAGCAGGGCCGCACGCGAACGGTGGTCGTCGCGCTGGCGGTCGCGATCGTGCTGGCCGACTCGTCGGTCGTGACGCTCGGCCTGCCCGCCGTCCTGCGCGAGTTTCGCGCCGACGTCACCGATGTCGCCTGGGTGCTGACGTCGTTCAACCTCGTGCTCGCGCTCGTCGCGCTGCCCGCCGCGGTGCTGGTGCGCCGCGGCGGTGCGATCGCCGCCTGGCGGCTCGGGATCGTCGCCTTCGCGGCGGCCTCGCTGGCCTGCGCGCTGGCTCCGAGTCTCGCCGTCCTCGTCGCCGCGCGCTGTGCGCAGGCGGTCGGCGGCGCCGCGGTCATCGCGGCCGCGCTCGAGCTGCTCGTCGCCCAGCGCGGCCAAGCGGCGGGCTCGCGCATCTGGGCCGCCGCGGGGATCGCGGGCGCCGCGATCGGTCCGGCGCTCGGCGGCGCGCTGACGGAGCTGTTCTCCTGGCAGGCGATCTTCGCCGTGCAGGTGCCGCTCGCGCTCGTCGCGCTGCTGCGGCCGCTGTCGCGCGACGTCGCCGACATGCCGCGTGCGGCCTCCCTGCGGCCGGCGACGACCGCTGGCCCCGGCACGGCGGCGCCGACGGTCGCACTCGCACTGGTCTCGGCCGCTCTCACCGCGGCGCTCTTCTTGCTCGTGATCCTGTTGACCGAGGGACTGCGCCACTCGCCCCTCCGCGCGGCCGCGATCGTCTCGGTGATGCCGCTGGCCGCGCTGGCGACCGCGATGCTCGCCCGCAGATTCGCCGCCGAGCAGCGGCTCGTCGCCGCCGGTACGGTTGCGCTGGCCGGAGGCCTGGCGGCGCTCGGCCTGCTGCCCGGCGCGCAGGCCGGCTGGACGATCGCGCCGCAGGTGTTGATCGGCGTCGGGCTCGGGCTCACGCTGTGGGCGCTGACGCGACGCGCGCTCGGTGAGCCCGGGGCGGGGATTGCCGACGTCGACGCGGCACAGCTCGCGCGCCGCGGCGCGTGGACGATCACCGCGCGCCACGCGGGCGTCGTCGTCGGGCTGCTCGTGCTCACACCGGTGTTCGCGTCCGCATTGCAGGACGAGCAGATCGCCGCTGAGCGAGCGGGCACCGCCAAGCTGCTCGACGCCCGCCTCTCGCCCGCGCTGAAGCTCGATCTCGCCGACGCGATCGCCACGCGCATCGCGCTGGCGGGAGGCCAGCTGCCCGACCTGCGCCCGGCGTTCGCCGCCCAGCAGCCGCCGGCGGAGGACCGGGTCGCCTACGCACGGCTGCAGGCCGACCTCACCGACGAGGTCCACCGCGCCGCCACGCACGCGTTCAGCACGTCGTTCCTCGTGGCCGCGGCGCTGGCCCTGCTCGCGCTCATTCCGATCGCGCTGACGGGCGGCGCGGCATCCGCCGCCAGCCTCCTCGCGGCGCTCACGCTCGCGGGAGCGCTCGGCGGCACCTACGTCGCGCTCGGCGGCGGCAGCTACAAGCCGCTGTCGGCGCGCGATCCCTGCAAGCCACGCGTCTGGCCCGACGCGACGGGCCTCAGCCAGGTCGCCGAGCAACTCGGGCTCTCGGCGCTCGACGGTGCCGCCTGCAACCTGCGCGTCACCCGCGAGGAGCTCACCCTCGCGCTCGCCACCACCGACCGGCGCGTGACGTTCCTGCGCGAGCACAACATCGACGACGGCGCGCTCGCCGCAGCGCTGCGCGACGGACTGCGCCGCGGCATCGCCGACGCGCGAACTGCCGGCGAGCTGACCGAGCCCCAGGCAGCCATCGCCCGCGCCGCCGCCGAGGGGCTGCCGCTCGACGTGCTCATCAGCATCGCCCGCGGGGGCAAACGCGCGCTCGACGCCCTGCTCAACGGCAGCAACCTGCTCGGCATCCTCGGCGCCGCCTTCGAATAGCGCGGAGGTCGTAGGCGACTCGAGCTCCAATGCTCCGGCTTGCGCGGCACGTGAAGCACTCCGGATTGCGAGCAACTCCGTATTGATGCTACCTTGCAATAAGGACGCGCGTTCGTAATGCAGGTACCCCGACGACGTGCTCGACATCGATGCACGCGCAAAAGGAGTGGCACATGATCAAGTCCATCGACCTCTCTCCCAAGACGAAGGTGCTGCCCGCCGACAACCACTCGACGGTGGTGGCGCACTTCCGCTGGTCGCGGTAGCACGGTGACGCTCGCCGGTCGTTCGATCGACCGGTGACGGCGGTAGCGCGGGGGCCGGCACGTTCGTGCGGGCCCCCGGCTGCCGTGCCGGTCGCGCGACGGGCCGTGGCGTGACGGCGGCAGGACTCCGAGCGGGCGACCCTGTCGCTCGCGTTCTCCAAGAGGCTGGGAGATGGGTTGAGCGATCACGACGCATCGGCAGTTCAGACCACGATCGGGCCGCGCCTCGTCCGCGTCGATCTCCGTGAACTGCGTGGCGACCACACCCTCGCACTGACGCCGACGGGCGCCGCGTTCGAGATCGCGTCGCCCGCCGCGGTCGTGCGCGAGGCGCTGCTCCTCTGCGATGGCACTCGATCGGCGCTCGAGGTCGCGGCGCAGACCGGCCTGACCGGTGGCTTCGAGGAGATCGTCGAGGTGCTGGGCGCGCAGGGCTGCATCACCGATCTGCCGCACGCGCCGGGCGAGGAGCACTGTCTACGCTTCGGTCGCCGCCCCGCGGCACCGCGTCCGCTGCGCGTCGCGCTCGCGGGTGACGCCGCGCTCGTCGAGGCCGCGCGCGAGCACGTCGCCGACGACGGTGTCGAGCTGCTGCCGACATGCAGCGACGACCCTGGCGCGCTCGCGGGCGTCGAGGAGGCCGTGCTCGTCGTGCTGCGGGACCGCTTGGACGTCGGGTACCTGACCGAGGTCGACGAACGCTGCGCGGCGGCCGGGGTTGCCTGGGTGCCGTTTCATTTCGATCGCGAGAGCGCATGGCTGGGTCCGGCGATCGGCGCCGATGTCGGGTTGCGCTACCGCGACGTCCTCGATCGCCGCCGTTGCGCCATGCTCGAGGAGTCGCTGTTCGAGGCGCTGGCCTCCGACACGCTCGCGCCTCGCGGCTACCTCCCGCCGGCGCGAGAGCTGCGCTGGATGCTCGCGGTCGCGTTCGTCGAGATCGAGCGCTGGCGCAGCGGTGGCACGAGCGCCCTGCTGGGCAACGAGATCGAGCTCGAGCCGCGCGCCTTCGCGGTGATACCGCATCCCGTGCTCCCGCGGCCCGACGCGCCCGGCGCGGCTCACTACCGCAACACGTCGACGTCCGGTGCCGCGCTGCTGCTCGACGAGCGCACCGGGTTGATCGCGTCGCTGTCGCAGATCACCCACCCGCCGGTCATCCCGCGCGTGCTGACGACGGTCGTCGCCCGGGTGAGCGACACCCTGCGCCTCGCCCCGTGGGCGATCAATCCCGTCTGCGGCGGCAGCCTGCTGTACGGCACGCCGGAGCGCGTCGGCCAGAGCGCGATCGGCGAGGGCGTCGAGCGCTACTGCGGCAACTGGGTCCAAGCGGACCGCCTGCGGCGCGCGAGCCACGCGCAGCTGTGCGCGGCGGGCGAGGACGCGCTCGACCCGCGGGCAATGGTCCTGTACTCCGATGCGCAGTACGACGCGCCCGGCTTCCCGTTCGTGCGCTTCGACGCCGATCTGCCGGTGCAATGGATTCGAGGCCGTTCGCTCACCCGCGACGTCGGGGCATGGGTGCCGGCGAGCTTCGCCTACGTCAACTGGCACGTCGCGGAGTTCGTGGACGAGCCGCCGACGAACTTCCCGCTCTATCCCGGCATCGCCGCGGGGCCGACGCTCGACGACGCGATCTGCGCCGGGCTCGAGGAGCTCATCGAGCGCCACGCAACGATGGTGTGGTGGGCGAACCTGCCCGCCCTGCCGTCGATCGAGCTCCCGCACCGGCTCGCCGCCGTCTGGGAGGGGGAGCCCGAGCGGCTCGGTCAGCGTGGCAGCCTGCTCTCGCTGCCCAACCGCCTCGGCGTGCCGGTGGTGGCCGGCATCGTGGAGAACGTCGAGGAGCAGTTGCTGAGCATCGGGTTCGCCGCCCGAGCCGATCCGCTCGAGGCGGCGCTGAAGGCCTGGAGCGAAGGCCTGACCAACCAGGAGATCAGCCGCGACCTCCTGCGGGAGCATGGCCTCTTCCGCGATGCCGTGCGCCTCGGGCTGAAGAGCGGTGGCTTCATCAAGCCGTGGCGCTCCGATCGCGCCTATCTCGACGACTTCCGCGGCGACTTCCGCGACGTCGGCGACCTCGAATGCCAGCCGCAGGTCTATCTCGATCCGCGCGCGATCGAGCGCGTGCGGCCGTGGCTGCAACCGTGCGGGACGATCACGTGCGACGACCTGCCGGTCCTCGCGGAGCGCTCGGCCGACCACTACCGCGCACTCGTCGAGCACGCCGGCCTGGAGGTCTTCTGCGTCGATCTGACGACACCCGACGTCGCCGCCAGCGGGCTGCGCGTCGTGCGGATCGTCGTGCCGGGGCTGGTGCCGAACTTCCCGGCCGCGTTTCCGTTCCTCGGCCGGCGGCGCCTGCAGGACGAGGCCGTCGAGCTGGGCTGGCGGGAGCGGCCGCTCGGCGAGCACGAGCTGAACCTGTTCCCGCTCGCCCATGCCTGAGCCGCCGCAGGCGCGATGCTGAACCGTCGCCTGCTGGCGCTCGTGCGCTGCGCGCGAGCGCAGGTGCTCGTCGCCGTGGCGATCGGGCTGGCGATCACCGCCACGTACATCGGCCAGGGGCTCGTCGTCGCGCACGCGCTGGCGCGGATCTTCGACGGCCGGCCGTTCACCGACATCACCGGGTTGCTGCTCGCGTCGATCGTGCTCATCGTTCTGCGCGCTGGCCTGATCTGGGCCCGCGAACAGGCCGCCACGGAGATCGCCGCGACGGTCAAGCTGGCCCTGCGCGCGCGCCTGTACGAGCACCTGCTCGCGCTCGGGCCGGGTTACCTGTTGCGCACCCGCACGGGGATGGTGCTGACGACGCTCGTCAACGGCGTCGAGGCGCTGGACCGCTACGCGGCGGTGTTCGTCCCGCAGCTGCTCGTGTCGCTCGTCGGGACGCTCGCGTGCGTGGCGATCATCGCCACCGTCGACCCGGTCGTGGGCGTCGTCGTGCTCGCGTGCGGCGCCTCGGTGGTGTTCGCCCCGCGCGTCATGCGGCGGATGCTGAGCGAGAGCAGCCGGACCTACTGGCGGCGCTGGCGCACGCTCGGCGCGGAGTACCTCGACGCGGTGCAGGGGATGTCGACGCTCAAGGCGCTCGGCGCCACGCGCACGCACGGGGAGAACCTGCGCGAGCGGTCGTGGGGCTTCTACCGCGCGTCGCTGCGGCTGACGGCGATCTCGAACATGAGCGTCGGCGTGATCGGCCTGGCCGAGAGCGGCGGCTTGGCGCTGGCGATCGGCGTCGGCGCGCTGCGCTTCGAGGCCGGTGCCCTGTCGATCACCGAGCTGCTCGTGCTGCTGCTGCTCAGCCGCGAGGCGTTCCGGCCGCTGAAGGACCTGCAGACGGCCTTTCACTCCACATACTCGGCGGAGGCCGCGGCGGGCGGCATCTTCGACCTGCTCGAGGCCGAGCCCGCGATCGCCGATCCGGTGGGCGCGTCGCGGCCATCGCGCGACCGGATCGCCGGGACCTCGTCGCCGGCGGTGTCCTTTGACCACGTCAGCTTCGCGTACCGCGCCGGCGCCCGCCCGGCGCTGGACGACTTCTCACTCGCCGTCTCGCCACGCGAGACCGTGGCGATCGTGGGGCCCTCAGGCGCCGGCAAGACGACCGTGCTGTCGCTGCTGCTGCGCTTCTTCGATCCCGACGCGGGCCGCGTCTGCGTCGATGGTGTGGACGTGCGCGAGATCGGGCTCGCGCGGCTGCGATCGCTTGCCTCCGTCGTGTCCCAGGACGTCTACCTGTTCTACGGCACGGTCTTCGACAACGTCGCCTTCGGCCGGCCCGGCGCCACGCCCGACGAGGTGCGCCGGGCCCTGCGGCTGGCCAACGCCGCGGAGTTCGTCGAGGCGCTGCCGGCTGGTGCGGACTCGGTCATCGGCGATCGTGGCCTGACGCTGTCGGGCGGCCAGCGTCAGCGGCTGGCGATCGCCCGCGCCCTCGTCAAGGATGCACCGATCCTCGTGCTCGACGAGGCGACGTCGAGCGTCGACGTCGAGGGCGAGGGCATCGTGCAGGAGGCGCTCGAGCGCGTCCGAGCGGGCCGCACGACGCTCGTCATCGCGCACCGCCTGTCGACCGTGCGGTCGGCCGACCGGATCGTCGTGCTCGACGCCGGCCGGGCCGTCGAGCTGGGCGGGCACGCGCAGCTGATCACCGCCGGCGGCGCCTACGCGCAGCTCGTCGCGCGCCAGGACGGGGTCGCGTGACGGTCACGGTCGCCGCACCGCCGACGCGCGCGAGCCTGCGCCGCTTCAGCCCGCTGCTCGTCATCCTGCGCGGCTTGCGGCGCAAGCTCGCGGCGACGATCGCGTGCGGGATCGTCGACCAGGCGCTCGCGCTGTCCGCCGCGGCCGCCGGCGCCTACGTCGTCGGGCTGGCCGCGACCGGTGCATCGGTCGGCGAGCTGCGGCCCTGGCTCATCGCGCTGGGCGTGCTCGTGCTGCCGCGCGCGGTGATGGGCTGGCTGGAGTCGTGGTTCGCGCACGATCTCGCCTACCGCTGCCTCGTCGAGATGCGCGTGCAGTGCTACGACGCGTTCGAGCGCCTGACGCCGGGCTTCATGCTCAAGCGGCGCGCGGGCGACGTCGGGGCGACGGTGCTGGCCGACGTCGAGCAGTGCGAGCTGTTCTTCGCGCACACGCTCAGCCCGCTGATCGTGGCCGTCGTCGTGCCGCTCGCCGCGCTCGCCGCCCTCGCCGCGATCGACCCGGCGCTCGCGGCGGTGCTCGTCGTGCCGCTGCTGGCGGTGGCCAGCGTGCCGGCCTGGTGGCGGCGCCGCGCCGGCGCGCAGGGCCGAGCCCTGCGCGACCGGCTCGGCGACCTCAACGCCGACACGGTCGACAGCGTGCAGGGCCTGCGCGAGGTCGTCGTGTTCGGCCAGGAAGAGCATCAGCTCGGCCGGCTGGCCGGCTCGACGCGGCGGCTGGCGGGCGCGCAGCGCGGCTACGCGCGTCGCTCGGGGGCCGAACGTGCGCTGACCGACGCCCTGATGGCCCTGGGCCTCGTCGCCGTGGTCGCGACCGCGGGCGCGCTCGTCGCCGACGGTGCCCTGCCGCGCGAGCTGTTCCCGGTCGCCGTCGTCCTGGCGGCGTACGCGTTCGCACCGCTCGTCGCCCTGGGGGAGACGCTGCACCAGCTCGGCGCGGTGGCCGCCGCCGGCGAGCGGATCCTCGCGTTCCTCGCCGAGCCCGCTGCGGTGGCCGACCGTGCGTCGGCGTCGCTGCCGCAGCGCATCGCGCCCGACGTCGGCTTCGAGGACGTCACGTTCGCCTACGAGCCGCATCTCCCCGCCGCCGTCCGCGGCGTGAGCTTCGCCGCCGCCGCCGGAGAGACCGTCGCGCTCGTCGGCGCGTCGGGCGCCGGTAAGTCGACCTGCGCGCACCTGCTGCTGCGCTGGTGGGACCCGTCGGGCGGCCGGATCACGATCGGCGGGCACGACGTCGCCGACCTTCCGTTGCGCGACCTGCCGCAGCTCGTCGCCTTCGTGCCCCAGGACACCTACCTGTTCAACTGCTCGGTGGGCGACAACATCGGCATGGCTCGGCCCGGCGCGAGCGATGCCATGGTCGAGCGCGCCGCGCGCGACGCGCTCGCCCACGACTTCATCACGGCCGCGCTCGACGACGGCTACGACACGGTTGTCGGCGAGCGCGGCGCCCGGCTGTCGGGCGGTCAGCGCCAGCGAATCGCAATTGCCCGCGCGCTGCTCACCGAGGCCCCGATCCTCGTGCTCGACGAGGCGGTCTCGAACCTCGACGCCGACAGCGAGGCGGCGCTCGAGACGGCGATGCGGCGGGCGCGGGAGGGGCGGACGAGCCTCGTCATCGCGCACCGGCGCTCGACCGTGCGGGCAGCCGACAAGGTCGTCCTGCTGCGCGCCGGCGAGGTCGTCGACGTGGGCAGTGACGGCGAGCTAATGGCGCGCTGCGCGGCATACCGCCAGCTCATGAGCGAGGGCGGGACAGAAGGACGCATGCGAACCGACTAGGGGGAGTGCAGACCATGAGGGGCACACGAAGGAGGGTCGTCGCGGCGGCGACCGCGGCCGCGCTGGCGCTGACGATCGGCGCGTGCGGCGATGACGAATCGAACTCGGACGGCGCGGCGAGCGCGCAGACGGCGAGCGGGAAGTTCCCGGTCACCGTGATCGACAAGAGCGGCACGAAGGTCACCGTCGACCAGGCCGTCACGAAGATCGCGTGCATGAGCGTGACCTGCGTCGACATCGTCGCCGAGCTCGGGTTGAGCACGACGGGGGTCACGGACATCGGTCGCAAGACCGCCGCCGAGCCGGCGTACTTCGGTCCGGACAAGGCGAAGGCGCTCGGCCGGATCCGCGGGACGCTGTTCGCCCCGAACGTCGAGGACGTCGTCTCCGAGCAGCCCGACCTCGTCATCGGGGCCGCCGGGCGCCAGGACAAGTTCCGCAGCGCGATCGAGGCGCGGGCGCCGCTGTACCTCGTCGGACCGGGTCCGTACACCGACACGATCAAGCAATTGCGCGACATCGCGAAGCTGACGGGCCGCGAGACGCAGGCCGAGACGGCCGTCTCCAAGCTCGAGGCGAGGATCGCCGCCTACAGGGAGGCGTCGCCCGACGACGTCATTCCGCTGATCATCTACGGGTCGCCGAAGGAGCTCGGCATCTCGACGAACACGTCGGTCGCCGGCTCCACGCTGGCGGCCGTCAACCCGTATCCGTGGAAGGTCCCGGCCGGCGTCGAGGAGGATGGTGCGGGTGACATCCCATACTCGCTGGAGCGAGTGCTCAAGGACGATCCCGACGTCATCCTGTCGGTGACGTTCCCCGGCGATCCGTCGCTGACGAAGGGCCTGACGTCCAACCCACTGTGGTCCAAGCTCTCGGCGGTCAAGAACAAGCGCGTCTACGAGGTCGACGCGAGGGCCCACACGGCGCAGGGAACTCGAGCCGTCGGGCTCTCGCTCGACGAGCTCATGCCGCTGCTGTACCCCGAGGACATCCCGGCGCCGCTGACGTGAGCCGGGCCGACGCGACCGGCACGCCGCCGCGCAGAGACCGATCGCGTGTCGCGCTCTGGACGCTCGCGCTGGCGGTCGTGCTGGTCGCGGTCGCAGCGGCGAGCGTTATGCGCGGCGGGCCCAACCTCGATCCGCGTGAGCTCGTCGAGACCCTCGGCGGTGGCGGGCCGCGCCTGGACCACATCCTCGTGCTCGAGCTGCGACTGCCTCGGCTCGTGCTGGCGATCGTCGCGGGCGCCTGTCTCGGCGTCACGGGCGTGCTGCTGCAGGACGGTCTGCGCAATCCCCTGGCCGGACCCGAACTGCTCGGCGTATCGGCCGGAGCGGGGATCGTCATGGCGGCGATCGTCGTATTCGCGCTCCCCGTTCCGTACGTCCTGCGTCCATGGGCGGCGCTGCTCGGCGGCCTGGTCGCCGGCGGCTTCGTCCTTGCGGTGACGCTGAGCGCGAGCGACCCGGTGCGCACGGTCCTGCTCGGCGCCGCAGTCTCGGCGATGCTGTCGGCCGGCGTGGCGGGGATCGTCGCGCTCGGTGAGGATCTCCAGGCCCAGCTGCTGTTCTCCTACCTGCTGGGCAGCCTGTCGGGGCAGACGTGGGACGACGTCCGGCTCCTCGCCCCGTTCGCGGCGATCGGGCTCGTGCTGGCGATGGCCTCCTGGCGGCGGCTGAACCTCATGCGCCTCGACGACGACGTGGCCGAGGGGCTGGGCCTGAACGTCGTGCGCATGCGGGTCTTCCTGCTCGCCCTGTCGGCTGTGCTGGTCGGCGCGGTCGCCGCCGTGGCCGGGCCGATCCCCTACGTCGCGCTGCTGGCCCCGCACGTCGTGCGCCGCGCCCTGCGCACCGTCGACGCCCGCGTCGTCCTGCCGGCGTCCGCGCTGCTCGGCGCGACGCTGCTGCCGGCGGCGGACCTGCTGGCGCGGCTGGCGTTCAGCCCGCTCGAGGTCCCCGTCGGCGTCTGGCTGACGCTGCTCGGCGTGCCGGTCTTCCTGTGGGTCATGCACCTGCAGGAGCGGGCGGCGCGCGCATGACGACCGCGACCGCAGCCCCGGTCAGGGCGCTCGACCGGGGCGCCGCCGGCTCGTCGTTGCGCCGGCCCGCCTTCGCCGGGGTCGGCGCCGCGATCGCGGTCGGACTGCTGTTCGTGCTGAACGTCGGCCTCGGCAGCGTGACGATCTCGCCGTCGCGCACCGTGGCCGCGCTGACCGGCCAGGGCGACCCCGTCGCCGGTTTGATCATCGTCCAGCTGCGCCTGCCGGGAGCGCTCATCGCGCTCGTCGCAGGAGCGATGCTGGGGCTGGCCGGCGCGTTGCTGCAGTCGGTGTTGCGCAACCCGCTCGTCGAGCCGACGCTGATCGGGATCGGCCCGGGCGGCGTGCTGTTCGTCGTGCTGTGGAACGTCTACGGACCCGGCGGCGCGAACGGCGCCGCGCTGCCGCTGCTGGCCGCCGTGGGCGGGCTGCTGGCCGGGGCGACCGTCTACCTGCTGAGCCGGGCGGGCGGCGGCAACCCGCTGCGCGTCACGCTCACCGGTGTGCTCGTGGGCGCGATGCTGACCTCGGCGTCGTCGCTGCTGCTGCTGCTGCATCCGACCCAGATCGGGGCGGTGCTGCTGTTCACGATCGGATCGCTCGACGGCCTGACCTGGCTGCACTGGGGCACGATCTGGCCGTGGGCGCTCGTCGCCCTGCCACTCGGCCTGGCGAGCGCGGGCTTCGCGAACGCGCTGCAACTCGGCGACGAGATCTCGGCGGGGCTGGGGCTGGGCGTCCGGCGCGCGCGCGTGGGGCTGCTCGCCGTCGCCGTCGCGCTGACGGCCGGGGCTGTCTCGGTCGTCGGGGCGATCGGGTTCCTCGGCCTCGTCGCCCCGCACATGGCGCGTCCGTTCGCGGGCGCCGACTGCCGCCGGCTGTTTGCGCTCAGCGCCCTCTTCGGGATGCTGCTGCTGCTCGCCGCGAACCTCCCGTCGCGGCTCATCACGTCACCGACGCTCCCGGTCGGGGTCACGGTCGCGATCGTCGGCGCGCCGGTCTTCACGGTCCTCTTGCTGCGCTCGCAGGCGCGGATGGGCCGATGAGCGAGATCCTTCGCGGCGACGGTATCGGGCATGCGTATGGCGGGCGCGACGTGCTGTCAGACGTCGACCTGACGTTTCCGGCCGCGGGCATCACGGCGGTCGTCGGGCCCAACGGCGCCGGCAAGTCGACGCTGCTCAAGGCGCTCGCGAGGCTCGTGGCCCCCGACCGCGGGACCGTGTACATCGACGGCCGCGCGCTGACGACCCTGTCGTCGGCCCAGATCGCGCGGCGGCTCGCGGTCCTGCCGCAGGGACCCGTGGCGCCCGACGGGCTGACGGTTGGCGCGCTCGTCGAGCAGGGCCGCTTCCCGCATGTCGGCGGGCTGCGCATGCTCGGGCGCCAGGACCATGCCAGCGTGCGTGCCGCGCTCGCCGACACCGGGATGACGGCGTTCGCCGAGCGGCCGCTCACGGAGCTGTCGGGCGGCGAACGCCAGCGCGCGTGGATCGCGCTCGCGCTCGCGCAGGACACCGACCTGCTGCTGCTCGACGAGCCGACGACGTTCCTCGACCTGCGCTTCCAGCTGGAGATCCTCGAGCTCGTCGTACGGCTCAACCGCGTCCGCGGGACGACGATCGTCATGGTGCTGCACGACCTCAACCACGCCGCCCGTCACGCCGACCGGGTCGTCGTGATGCGAGACGGTCTGATCGTCGCGGACGGGCCGCCCGCCGCCGTGATCACCGCCGGCCTCGTGCGCGACGTGTTCGGCGTCCACGCGACGATGATCGCCGATCCGGTCGACGGCCGGCCGGTCTGCGTGGCACGGCGCACGGTGGCGGCCGGCGAGCATCCCGCCGACGGCGCACCTGCGCACCGTGCGCGGGAGCCGGCGACGTCGCCGCGCGCCTGATCGCAGCGATCGCGCTGGCGTTCGCCGAGCTCGAGCGCAACGCGTGCTTCACGTCCGAACGACGAGGCGTCGCAGCGCATCCCCGTGCCGGCCGCGGGGCCGGCTTCGTCCGCGCGGCTCGCAGGATCGTGCGTGGGAGGAGAGGTCGTAGAGGTGTTGTGACGTTGTCAGGCGTGGTACAAGTTCGCGCGGTATGGGTCTGTCGGGGGTCATCTCACGTGCGCGCCTGGTTTCGTTGCCGGTTCTGGGTTTCGTTGTCGGCGCGTTGCTGATCTTCATCGTGGGCTCGGCAGTGGCGCTGCTGTTGGCGCCGGCCGTTGTCTTGGCGCTGCTGTTGCTGCACGGCATCGCTCCCGGCGAGGCGCTGATCGATCGCTGGCGTCGCCAGCGCTCTGCGGTGGCGCATCTGCGGGGCCGGTCGTGTGTGCCGCAGCGCGAGCTGACGGTCGTCGTGCGTCGTGTGGGCTATCTGCTCGCGGCGGCGCTCGCGATGCGTCCGCCGCCTGCCGCGGCCGCTGTGCTGTCGCACCGCTGAGCCGCGCGTTCCGTCGACCGATGGGGGCGTAGGCCGCCTCGTCTGTCGTTGTGAACCTCGAAAGGAGGGCGTCATGGACGCCCGCGCGCACGCTCGTCATGCCGTCGTCGTGGCCCTCGCGCCCGGCGCCGCCTCGGTTACCGGCTTGCTGAAACCTGAAGTTCCTGCCGGGCGCCTACCGCACGACGCTGGCGAAAGCGGACTGGTTCACGTACCCGGGACCCGGCATCGCCCGCGGCCTCGCGCCCGCGGCACGGCCGGCGGCCGCGGCCGGCGGGCTCAGCATCCGACGGCGGCCGCCTGCGCGATGAGCCTGCGGGCACGCGACACACGCCGGCTGCGCGCGACGGTGCTCGCGGCCGTGCTCGTGCTCGTGCTCGCCAGCGTCCTGGTGACGCCGGTCGTGCTGCTCATGGCCACCCCTGCGCTCGGCCTTGCGCTCGTGCTCCTGACCGGCTGGCTGCCGGGCGAGGCGACGATCGAGCGGCTGCGCGCACGCCGCGTGCGCCCATCCCCGCGGCGAGATCGCGCTCGACTCCAACCTCCGCACACGCGTCCGGCCACGGCGCAGAGCCGGATCGTCATCTGCTTCTCCCTCGCCAACCGTCCGCCGCCGGTGCTGCTCCACCCGTAGCCGCCCTCGGGCGTCTACGACCACAGGCTGCCACGGCCACCGGGTCACCCGCTTCGCCTGGAGGTCCGGCGGCCGATCGCACCTCCGCGTCCGGGGGCGCGATGGCCGGCGACCGGTGCGAGTCCGGCGATAGGGACCCGAAGCTCGCTCGCCGACCTCGCACCGGTGAAGGTGCGCGCCATCCGATGGTCGCGCATCGCCCGACGAGGACGCGCCATCCGATGGGCGCGCCCTGACCATCCCGAAGGCGTCCGAGCGACGGCTTCGGGATGCGGTGCTTCGCCACCACCGCCGACCACGCGTCTCAACCCCAGGAGAGCTTCGATGACCCAGTCCGATTCGCCGAATCCCGCCGCCCAGGCGCCTCGCTCCAGAGCCAAGGCCCCGCCGGCATGGCTGATCACCGCATCCATGTTCGCGTTCGCCGTCGTGACGATCGCGCTCGTCCTCACCGGCCAGTAGCCATGGCAACCATCGACACGCCGCCCGTCGGCGACATCCCGTTCGTCGGCGATCAGATCGCCGAGCAGGACCAGGCCGACGCCGCGAGCGGCGCCGGCGATGCCGATCGCCGCCGCGCGAAGCGCTCCAAGCTGCTGCGTCCGATCATGTGGCGGCTGCATTTCGTCGGGGGCTTTCTCGCCGGTCCGGTCGTGCTCTCGCTGGCGATCACGGGCATCCTGTTCGCCTGGTCTGCGCAGATCGACGGGTTGCGCTTCGGCGACGCGATCAAGCCGTCCTCCGGGCAGGTACGCGTCCCGCTCGCCGACCAGGTCAGGGCGGCGCAGGCCAAGCATCCCGATTGGGGCGTGCATTCGGTGATCCCCGGGCACGCGGTGCCGGGCAGCAACGACCTGAACACGGCGGTGGTGATGGACCCGCCGGGTGGCGAGGACGGGTTCAGCGCGCCGGCCGACGCGGTCGACGTCTACGTCGACCAGGCGACCGGCAAGGTCACCGGCGAGGTCAAGGAGACCAACAACTCCGACACCCGCTTCAGGGGCCTGCACTCCAACTGGCTGCTCGGCGACGGGCCGCGCCCGCTGACCGAGCTGGCGGGCGCGTGGTTTCTCGTCAGCCTGATGTCCGGCCTGTACCTGTGGTGGCCCGGCCTGCGCAAGCGCGGCAGCGCGGCGTTCGGGTTCCGGCGCCGGATGCGGGGCCGGCGCCAGAGCAAGGACTGGCACAACTTCATCGGCGTCGCGCTCATCGTGCCGATGTTCTTCGTCGTCGTGACGGGGCTGACGTGGACGAAGTACTCCGGCCCGCGTTACGAGACGGCGAAGACGGCGATCCTCCAGCCGCCGCAGGCAGGTGGCGCCGACACCGCGCTGGCCGGCGCCGCCCCAGGCTCGAGCGCCGTGGCGAACATCGACAAGGTCAAGCGGCGGGCAAGCGAGGTGAACCTGCCGACGCCGTACCGGATCACGCTGCCGACCGATGACAAGACGGCGTGGAAGGCGACGAGCGAGCGCCAGCGGTTCCCGATCAACCGCGACGAGATCGCCGTCGACGGCGCGACCGGGAAGGTGACGTCACGGTTCGACTATTCGACGGCGCACTGGTTCAACCAGCTGTCGACCGCCGGGATCGCCTTCCACCAGGCTCAGCTGTTCGGCGTCGGATCGCAGATCTTCATGACGCTGCTGGCGATCGGCGTGATCGCGCTGGTCGTGTTCGGCTACCGCATGTGGTGGCAGCGCCGGCCGAAGGGCGGGATGGGCGAGCCACCGCCGATCCGCGCCTGGCTGCGCAACGCGCCGCTGGCGTTGCTGGCGATCGTGCTCGTGCTCGCCTGGGCGCTGCCGACGCTCGCGCTGTCGCTCCTCGTATGGCTCGTCGTCGAGCGCGGAATGCTGTGGTGGCAGATCGCGCGCGGCACACCGAAGGCGAAGAGCGCGACCGCTCGGATGGCCAAGCAGGGCGCGCCGCTGAAGCCCGGCTTGGAGGCCTACAAGGCCGTCATCGCCGCCACGCTCGGCCTGTTCATGCTCGTCGCTCCGGGCATCGGCAACCCCGACGAGGAGTGGGGCGTAAACACCACGTTGACCCTCCTGGCGTGGGCCTGGAGCCGGCCGCTCGGCGTCGTGTTCCTGGCGGTCGGGCTGATCGGGATGTACGCGATGTACATGACCAGCGGCAAGGGCAGCCCCGACGACAGGGCCCTGGCGGCCTGAACGGCCGGCCAACCTCCGTGTCGAGACACACGATCACCGCCGCGCTGGCGAGCCTGCTCGCGGCCGGCGGGCTGAGCGCCTGCACCGGACAGACCGACGGTGCAGGCGCCGGCGCGGACACGCCGGGCAGCGGCGCGGCCCCACCCGGGGTATTCGCACTCGTCCCGGACGCGCCCGGCGGATTCACCGATCTCGCCGGCACTGCCGAGCTGACCGACATTGCGGGCGGCGGCAGCGACGTGTCGATCGCGCTGAGCGGACTGAAGCCCAACGTCCGCTACCTGGCGCACGTCCACGAGGGCACGTGCAACCAGCCCGACCCCGGTGGGCCGCACTTCAAGTTCGACCCCGGCGGGACCGACACGCCGCCCAACGAGATCCATCTGCGCTTCGCGTCCAATGCGACGCGCCACGCCAGCGCTCGGGTGCACAGCGCGAGGCGGGTCGGCGCCGGCGCAGCAGGCTCGGTCGTCGTGCATCTGGATGCGCCCGCGAACCCCGCGGCGGCGGCTGCCGGCACGTCGACGCCAGCCGCCGCCGCCGGGCATGAGCACCACGCCGCAGGCTCCGGCACGGCGGCCGCCGGTGCCGCGGGTGGGCATTCGCATGCGGCGAAGATCGCCTGCGCCGCCCTGCGCGCGAGCGGGCCGCCGGCCGCGCAGGCCGGCCCCGCATCGCGTTTGACCACGGGCAGCGCGCCGCTGGTGGCCGCGCCGGTTTCCCCGGCGGCGGCGCAGGCACACGACATCGCCGGCGGGGAGAGCCTGCCGCTCCCGAGTTGGCTGTTGGCGTGGGCGGCGAGCGCCGTGCTCGTGATCTCGTTCGTAGGGCTGGCTGTGCTGTGGCCGTCGCCGCGCCTCGCGCGGGCCCGCGAGCGCAGGTTGCTCGCATTGCCGCGCTGGCTTGATGGCGTCGCGGGCGTGTTGCATGCCAGCCGGCTGCCGTCCGGCCTGGCGGGCGGCCCGGGCGCGGCGTTCGACCTCGCCGATGCGCGGGGCGGGCGAATCGCCGCGAGGGCGCTGCGCGGGCGCCCGTACGCGCTGACGTTCCTCTACACGCCCTGTCCGGACGTCTGCCGGCAAACTTCCACTACGCGATCGGATCCGACGCGCAACTCAGGCCGGTCTGCAACGCGTACTACGCGGCGCCTCAGCTGGCTGGACGACCGCAGACGAGCACCCAGACCGCAGCCGTCTGGCTCGTCGACGCCGGCGGCCGGCTGCGAGCGAAGGACCCCGCCGGGGTTGCGCTGAACCCGACCGAGGTCGCCACCGACCTCCGTACCCTGATCAACGACGCCCGCGAGCAGGCCGGGCAGAAGGAGACCACATGAGCAGCCGACAGGAACAGAAGGCGCGAGCGCGCGCCGAGCGCGAGGCCCGCGAGCGTGAGCAGGCCCAGGCGGAGCGGCGGCGCCGGCGGCTGCTGCAGCTCGGCGGCGTGCTCGGCGTGGCCGCGGCGATCGTCGTCGTGCTCGTGCTCGTCAGCCAGGGCGGCAAGGAGGGGCCGAATGCGAGCTCCGGCGCGGCGGTGGCGGGCGTCAGCGACGCGCGCGCGATGCTCGCGGGCATCCCGCAGCAGGGCACCCGCCTCGGCGACCCGAAGGCGCCGGTCGTGCTGACGGAGTTCGCCGACCTGCAGTGCCCGTTCTGCCGCGACTACGCGCTCAACGTCCTGCCCCAGATCATCGAGCGCTACGTGCGGACGGGGAAGCTGCGCCTCGAGCTGCGGCTGCGCTCGTTTCTCGGCGAGGACTCGGCGACCGCGGCGCGTGCAGCCGCAGCTGCGGCGACCCGCAATCGCCTGTGGCACTTCGCCGAGCTGTTCTATCGCAATCAGGGGACCGAGAACACGGGCTATGTCACCGATGCCTTCCTGTCGCGCATCGCACGCGCCGCCGGCGTGCCGGCCGCGCTGGTGACCGCCGAGCGAACGCAGACGCCGGCGCTGCAACGGCCGCTGGACACGGCCGAGAGCGAGGCCCAGGCCGCCGGGCTGACGTCGACGCCGTCGTTTCTCATCGGTCCGAAGGGCGGGACGGGCAAGGTGCTTACGGTGCAGGCGCTCGACTTCGCCTCGTTCAGCGCGGCGATCGAGCCCGAGCTGCGATGACCGGGAGGCGTCGCCTCGACGTCGCCGCGCTCGTCGTCGCGCTGCTCGGCGTGGCGGTGGCGGGCTATCTGACGTACGTGCACTACGCCGGCCTGGAGCCGTTCTGTGCCGGCGGCGGCCAGGGCTGCGAGCGCGTGCAGTCCTCGTCGTACGCCGAGCTGGCGGGCATCCCGGTCGCCGTGCTCGGTCTCGCCGGGTATCTCGCGATCGCCGCTGCGCTGCTCGTCGCCGGCGAGCCGGCACGGCTGGCTGCAGCGGGCCTGGCCGTCAGCGGCTTCGGCTTCAGCGCCTATCTGACCTATCTCGAGCTGTTCGTCATCGACGCGATCTGCCAGTGGTGCGTCGCCAGCGCGGTGCTGCTGACGGTGCTCGCCGGGCTGACCGTGTGGCGCGTGCTCCAGGTGGACTCGTGAGCCGCGCGATCACGCACACGGCAGGGCGCTTGGCCGCTATGTCTCGGCGGGTGACACCGCGATGCCGCCTGTCTCGGACCTCGCGGATCGTCGCGGTCGCCGGGCTCGGGCTGACCGGATTCGCCACGATGGTTCGGGAGCTCGCGACCGGCGTGCTCGTCCTGTGGCCGGCGACGATGCTCGTTGCATCGCTGCTGCAAGGGCGCTACGTCGGCGAGGAGGCCCTCGTGCGGCTGGCGGCGGCCCTGCGGCCCGCGTCCCGGCGGCGCGCCCGGCCGGCGGAGCGGGCGGCGCGCACCCCGCGCAGCGGGTGCGGTGATCCTCCGGACGCGCGCTACCGTCCCGGGTGGAGTCGACCGCGCCCACCCGTGGGCCAGGGAATCCGGTTCGAATCCGGAGCTGACGCGCAGCGGTAG
>CAWGTK010000002.1:0-6902 GCA_963825485.1 uncultured Actinomycetes bacterium | reverse complement strand
GCTGTGCGCCGCCGCCTGCCCGGCGGACTGCATCCGCGTCGTCGCGGCCGAGAACACGCCGGAGAACCGCGTCTCCGCCGGCGAGCGCTACGCCGCCGTCTACGAGATCAACCTCTCGCGCTGCATCTTCTGCGGCTACTGCGAGGTCGCCTGCCCCTTCGACGCGATCACGATGGGCCACGACTACGAGATGTCGGCCTACAACCGCCAGGATCTCGTCTTCACGAAGGAGATGCTGCTCGAGGAGCCGCTCGAGCGCACGCCGCTGCGCGGCGAGGGCGAGTAGATCCTTCGCGCGTGAGCGCCATCTGCGGAGCGGTCGGCCTGGACGGACGGCCGTGGGGCGCGGCGGATCTCGACGGGATGGTGCGCACGCTGGCGCCGCTGGGCCGGGACGGAGGCGGGCGCTGGAGCGGGACCGCGGGCCGCTGCGGGGTGGCGGTCGCCGCCGCGTTGCGCCGCAGCACGCCGCAGGACGCCGCCGATCGCCAGCCGGCGCAGAGCCGCGACGGCTCGCTCGTGCTCGTGGGCGACCTGCGCCTCGACAACCGCGACGAGCTGGCCGGCCTGCTCGGCTTGCGCGACCACCAGCCGGTGGCCGACAGCGCGTTCGTCCTGGCGGCCTACGAGCGCTGGGGCGAGGGCGCCCTGCAGCGCATCGTGGGCGAGTTCGCGCTGGCGATCGTGGACCACCGGCGCGGCGGTGTGCTGCTTGCCCGCGACCACGTCGGCACACGCCCGCTCGTCTTCCACGAGCGGCGCGACGTCGTGGCGTTCGCGTCGACCGCGCTCGCCCTCACGGCCTTCGACGGCGTCGGGCACGCGCTCGACGTGCGCCGCGCCACCGAGGTGCTCGCGCGCGTCTTCGACACCGGGCGTACGTTCGTCAGGGGCGTCCGCTGGGTGCCGCCCGCGTCCGCGCTGTGGATCGGCGCGTCCGGCGTCCGGCGCTGGACCTGGTGGAAGGCCGACCCGCACGAGATCCGTGACCTCGGCTCGCCGGCCGCGCACGCGCGCGAGCTGCGCGACGCGTTGGACCGCGCCGTCGCCGCGCGACTGCGCAGCGTCGGGGCGGTCGGCGCCATGACGAGCGGCGGCCTCGACTCGGCCTCGGTGACCGCCACGGCGGCGCTCCTGCTCGCGCCCGCCCCGTTGCGCACGTACACGTCGGCGCCGCCGCCGGGATGGCGAGGCAGCGCGGTGCCGGACTGGGACGCCGACGAATCCGCGCTCGTGCGGGAGCTCGCGACGATGCACCCGAACATCCGCCCGAGCTTCGTGCACGTCGCACAGGGAGAGAGCCTGTTCGCGCTGCACGAGCCCCTGTGGAGCCTGGGTGCCGGGCCCGCCCCCAATCCGTGCAACATGCTCTGGGCGCATGCCATCTGCGCTCGCAGCGCGCAGGACGGGGTGACGACGCTGCTCTCCGGATCGCGCGGCAACATGTTCCTCAGCGCAGACGGGCCCGAGTGGCTGGCAGCGCTCGTGCGCGCCGGTCGTCTGCCGGCGGCCGTGCGCGAGGCGGCGGCGTGGAGCGCCGTCTCGGGAGAGAGCGCAGCGGGGACGCTCGCACGGCGCGGCGTCTACGCCCAGCTGCCCGCACCGGTGCGGCGGGCCCGTCGCGCGCTCGTCGGGCGCGACGACGCCCGCGCGGACTGGATCGCCGCGACGGCGCTGCGGCCGGAGCTCTACGCGGACATCGACCTGCTCGCGCTCAGGCCCCGGCTCGACCAGCGGCGATCCTTCGACCGCCGCCAGGAGGCGCTGTCGTCGGCGATGGCCGCCGCGGGACAGGCCGAGACCGAGGCGGCCCTGGCTGCTCACACGGGCGTCGAGGAGCGCGACCCCAGCGCTGACCGCCGCGTCATCGAGGTCGCGATGCGCCAGCCGGAGTGGGCTCGCCGGCACGACGGCGTCACGCGGGCGGTGCTGCGTGGCGCGATGGCCGACCGGCTGCCGGCGAGCATCGTCCAGCGCACGCGACGTGGCGAGCAGCTGCCCGACTGGCTGGACGTGCTGACCGCTTCGCGCACCGAGCTGGCCGGCGAGCTGGAGGAGCTGCGCAGCCACCCGACCTCGCGGGAGCTGATCGACGTCGACCGCCTCCAGCGGCTCTTGCAGCGCTGGCCGGACCGCGGCGCGCGCGCCGATCCGGCGGTCATGCGCGACTACCGGCTCGCGCTGCTGCGCGGGCTGTACGTCAGCCGCTACCTGCGCTGGTTCGAGCGCCGCGGCGCGGCGTCTGCGCCGTGCGCCTAGGATCAGCCCGTGCCGCTGCGTGAGCTCATGGGCGCGAGGGTCGAGCGCGCCCCGGCCGGCTTTCACATCGACGAGCCAACCGTCGACGCCCCGCTCCCGTTCGGCGCCGGACAGATCGTCGCCGACGCTCGCCGAGCGATCCTGCGCGTCCGCGACGTCGGCACGTTCGCGATCGCCGACGGCAGCACGGTCCGCTTCGATCCCGACCCGGGGGCTGCGGCACGAGCGGTGTCGATGTGGCTGCACGGCAGCGTGGCCGCGCTGCTGCTCGCCCAGCGCGGCCGCTTTGCCCTGCACGCCAGCGTCGTCGAGATCGGCGGCGTCGGCGTCGCCGTCGCCGGTCAGCGCGGCGCGGGCAAGTCGACGACCGCGCTACGGCTGTGGCAGCGGGGGCACGCGCTCGTGACCGACGACGTCAGCCCGCTGGACGTGGCCGGCACGGTGACCACGCATCCCTACGAACGACCCTTGCACGTGTGGGCTCACACCGCGCAGGCCCTCGGGATCGACGTCAGCGATGCGCCGCGGGTGCTGCCCGAGCACCCGAAGCTGTCGCTCCCGGCGCCCCGGCACGGGCCGAGCCCGCTCCGCGCGATCGTGGTGCTGCAGGTCGCCGCGGCGGAGGATCCGCTCGACGCGGCTCGCGTCCGCGGCGCACAGGCGCACTGGCTCGTCGGCCTGAACCTCTATCGCGCCGAGCTGCTGGGCGACCTCTACCGCGACGCGATGTTCGCGTGGGCGGGCGCCGTCACCCGGCAGGTGGCGGTGCATGTACTGACCCGGCCGGCCACCGCTTGGACGATCGACGCGGTCGCCGACGCGGTGGCGCGCATCGCCACCACGACCGCCGAGCGGTCCTCGTCTGTACCGGCCTGAGCTAGCTGCTCTCTCCCGGCAGCGCATCCGGACTCGCGAAGCCGCCCGACTGCGTCATGGTGCGGGCGTCACCGAGCAGCGTCAGCGTCGGGGCCTGCCACAGCTGCGGTTCCGGGCGCGGATCGACGGTGGTGCCGTCAACGTTGGATTCGGTCATCTGATAGCTCCAATCGGCTGCGAGTTGGGCGGACGATGCGTCGTTCCCCGAGGCCGGGGAACTTTCGCAGACGTACCCGCCGGATGGGTGATCAGGCTGGCCCGATCGTAGCGTTCGGTGTTCCGTTGGTGGCGTTGCCGCTGATGGAGTTGGTTGCGAACGAGAAGATCCCGCCGAAGCCGACATCGAGCGCGCGAAGTCCGAAGACGTTGCCCGTGATGAGGTTGTCGCCGATCCGGATGCTCGAGCTGCCCCCGTTCGTGAAGACCGCCGCCGACCCGGTCGCGCCGACCGTCGCGTCGTGGTCGTTGATGGTGCTCCCGAACACGTTCGCGTTCGCGCTGCCGCCGCCGACACCCGCGGCCGTGCCGCAGTCGACCGGGAAGTTGCCGGACAAGAGATGGTTGGTCGCGGTGACCCCACAGGCGTTGGCGACGATCGTGCTGTTGCTGATCGTCACCCGGGCGTTGTTGCCTGCGGCGGAGGGTGGAGCGACCAGCACTCCGTTGCCGGAGTTGTCCTCGATCACGGAGTTCTCGATGAGCGCCTTGGCGTTGGCGTTGGTCGGCGCGAAGCTCAATCCGTTCTGCGTGAAGCCGAAGATCTTCGTGTCGTAGACCTTGACGCTCTTCGCCTGAATGACACGGATGCCGTTCAAGCCGGTGCCGAAGCCGTTGATGTTGAGCCCGCGAAGGACGATCCTGTCGGTCGCCGCCGCGTTGACGGAGATGCCGGTCGTCCCGGCCGCGAGCACGCCGGCCTGGGTGTTCGAGCCGTCGACCGTGATCGACTTGGTGATGTTCAGGGTGCCGAAGCCGCCGGGGTCGAGCGTGTTGATCTCCCCCTTCGCCGCCGTCTTGCTGATCGCTCCGGCGAACGTCTTGCAGGGGGCGGTCCGGCTGCACGGGTTGGCGTCGTCGCCGACGCCCGAGACCCAGGTTCGGCTGGCCTGGGCAGATGCTGACGCCGGGATGACGACCGCGACGAGCGCGATCAGCAGGACGACTCGGGTGGCGAGAACGACTGGTGCATTCCGTCGCGTGGTGAACATGGCGAGAACGTACGCCGATCGCCGTGCGCGCGGGGGAAAAGTTTGCTCGCCGATGCTGCCTCGGAGCGCTCCTGCGGCGATGCCGGCGCGCCGTCGTCAGCGACGCGCGCGCCACGTGACGTAGCCGGTGTCGCACCCCGGCGCACGGACCCGGAAGCGGCCGCGGACCGTCCGCGCGCTGCGCGAGAAGCGGCCTTCGACGAACACGGGCGCGTTCTGATCGGCCCGTTGGTCGCCGTAGCTGACGAGGGCGTGCGCGTTGATCTTGAACCTGTAGCCCTTGCTCGTCCGCGCGAGCGCGATGGCCTGCAGGCTCGTGTTGGCGAAGCTTCGCTTGTTGCAGTCAAACCGAAACGCGACGACCTCGATGGACCTGCCGGAGATGTGGAGCGTCAGCTTGCGCGACTCCGCGGTGGATCCGGAGTACTTGGCGCCCGACTTCGGCGCCGTGACCCGCGCGGCCCCGGCCGCGGTGAACTGCTCGGCAGCGGGCGCCAGCGCAATCGTGGTGGCGACCGCGACCGCGATCGTCCCGGCGCTGAAACGGCGGGGCACCCGCATGGTCCTGGCCTCCGAGCGCATCGCTCGCGACTCTACCTGGGCCGAGCGCGCGTCGATCCATGTTCTCCTCCACGCCCCGTGTCATCATCCGCCCGTGGCCAAGCTGTCGCTCGACACGGTCGTCGCCCGGCGCGCCGAGCCCCTCACCGCAGCGGTGGACGGGGAGCTGGTGATGCTCGATCCACGTAACAGCCGCTACTTCGGATTGGACTCGGTCGGACATCGGATCTGGGAGCTGCTCGAACGCCCCCAGTCCGTCGGTGCGCTGTGCGCCGCGCTCGAGGCGCGGTTCGACGTGACCGCGGAGGCCTGCCGCGCCGACGTGCTCGCGTTCCTCGAGCAGCTGGCGGACGCCGAGCTCGTCGACATCAGCTGAGATGCAGACCGGCGGGAGCAGCGGCGCCGGCATGAAGGCCGTCCACCTGCCGCCCGCCGACCGGCGCTGCGCCGTCGAGGCGACCGCCCAGCTGACGCGCGCCACGCTCGAGCTGCGGCTGGTCCCGCGCGCGCGGACCGTCGGCCTGCTCGGCGGGCTCCAGACCGGCGAGCAGCCGCCCGCCGGCGCCGCGCAGCTGCGCGAAGCCGAGCGCGTCGGCCGCATCGTGGCGGGCGTCGCCCGCCGCCTGCCGTGGCATCCGACGTGCCTGCGCCAGGCGCTGGCCGTCCAGCGCATGCTGCGCCGGCGGGGCATCGCCGGACGGCTTCACCTCGGCGTGACCGGCGCCACCGAGGCGGCGGCGCATGCCTGGGTGACCGTCGACGGTCACCCGGTCGTCGGGCGGCCGGGTCTCGAGCGCTTCGTGGCGCTCGCGGCGTTCGAGTGACCGCTACCCGTTGCCGGGCAGACGGTCGGGGTGACCGGGCGGCAGCTCGGGCTCGCCCTCCCACATCTGCTCGATCCTGATGATCTCGCGCTCGCGCTGCCATTCCAGCTCGGCGTCGTCGTCGCGCCGCATGCCCCGCTGGTGGATGTACATGTAGACGTGATCGGCGGAGATCGGCGCGTTGATGTCGCCGACGCGACCGACGAAGCCCGCCCGCCGGCGCCCGTAGTCCTCCTCCAGCGCCAGCGACCAGCCGTCGTCGGCCGGGGCGCCGAGCTCGCCGCCGTCCTCGTCGCGCAGCGGGCGCTGCGCCGCCCCCGGTGGCAGCGCGGTGAACGCGGCCTCCAGTGGCGCGCGGATCGACCACTCGTCGTTGGTCAGCGCGATGCGGATCTCCAGCAGCGGCTCGGGCGCGCGGTGCATGCGCAGGTCGATCCAGTAGCGGTGCGGGTCGCGCAGGCGCAGCTCGACCCAGGTGTGCTCGGCGCCGATCGCCTCGGCCCCGCCCTCGCGCAGCGCGACGAGGACCGCGTCGCCGAGCTGCGGCGGAAGCGTCAGGTAGTAGCTCGCCGACTCGCGACCCATACGAAGAAACGTACCCGCCGCCGGCGCGGATCTATTCCAGCCAGCCGGAGGAGGCGAGGGCGCCGGCCTCGAACGCCGTCGGGCTACACGGGCGGCTCGCCCTCGCGCTCGAACGTGTTGACGACCTCCCACGTCGCCGGGCCGACGATCCCGTCGACCTCCAGCGCCGCCTGCTCCTGGAGCTCCTTGACCGCCGCCTCGGTCTTCGCGCCGAAGCGTCCGTCGACGCCGCCGGTGTCGAAGTCGGCGCGCGTCATGCGGTTCTGCAGGCGCCGCACCGGCAGGCCCTTGGAGCCCTTCTTGAGGATCGGCTCGCTCTGATCGGCCTCGTCGATGTTCAACCACGTGATCGGGCCGACGATGCCGTCGACATCGATGCCGACCGAGGCCTGAAACGCCTTCACCGCCTTCTCGGTCGCCGCGCCGAAGACCCCGTCGACCTTGCCCGCCTTGAAGCCGAGCGTGTTCAGAGCCTCCTGCAGATCCTTCACCTCGGGCTTCTTGGAGCCCTTCCTGAGCGTTGGTTCGGCCACGTTCCCACCTCCTGAGATCGCTGAGCCTCACAGCCTGACCGATCGGGCAGGGTGAT
>CAWGTK010000001.1:0-438427 GCA_963825485.1 uncultured Actinomycetes bacterium | reverse complement strand
TACCAGTACCCGAACGGCGGGAAAGCGGACACGGCTACGGCTGCTCGCGAGGCGCGCGGCGGATGATCAGCAGACCGACGAGCCGCGACACGACGATCGCCACATAGGCGAGGCCCGAGACCATCTCGAGCATCACGAAGGAGCGGGCGACGGGCTTGACGGGAATCACGTCCCCCAGGCCGGTGCTCGACAGCGTCGTGAAGCTGAGAAACAGCAGATCCATCCAGGTCCGCTCGCCGGTCGGGTCGACCGCCGCGGCGAAGCTTCCGGGCTCGATCGCCTGGACGACGGTGAACGTGTAGGCGAACGCCCATGCCAACAGCGTGAACGTCGCGCCGATCGCGAACAGCTCGTCGCGCGTGACCTCGAAGTCCTCGTTCAGGTAGGCGATCATCGCTCCGGCGGCATAGAAGTACAGCAGCGCCTCGAGGGCCGACGAGTACGCCAGCAGGTCGTCGGTCACGGTGATGGCCTGGATGAGCAGCAGCACGGTGGCCGGGATCCCGAGCAGCACGGTGACCCAGTTCAGCGCCGGCGTGCTGCTGACGGCCATGACGACGAGCCCGAGGAACGCGATGCCGAGGACGCTGAACAGTGCGCGCCCGACGTCGCTGGAGATCAGGTGCGGATACAGCAGCACCGCCGCGAGCTGAGCGAACAGCAGCACGGCGGAGGGCGTGCGGCGGACGAACGTCAGCACCCCGGCAACGTAGCCCCCGGACCGGTCGAAACGCGGTTGTGCGAGCGGCGTGGCGCGTGGATCCGGCCGAACTTGCGGACGGGTCCACTAGCGCGCGCAGGGCCGCCAGGAGCGCATCGTGATCTGCGTCTCCTCGGGCGTCAGCGCGTCGCGCTGCAGCGGGGTGGGCTCGGCGCGCTCGGCGCGCAGTCCGTCGGTGACGATCCCCAGAAAGCGCCGCCAGACGTCGGGATCGACGTGGCGCGTGCACTCGCTCAGCGAGCCGAGCATGAGCTGAAGCAGGGGGATGTCGGTCGGGTCGACGTCGGCGCGCAGGCTGCCGTCGGCCTGGGCGCGCTCGACGAGCTTGGAGACGAGCGGGTACATGAGCGCGCGGCCGCGGGCGACGCGCTCGAGACCGTGGCTGCCCGACAGCGCGACCTCCTTGAAGCCGCGGTCGCAGGCGTGCTGCTCGGTGGCGCGCTCCATGAAGTTCACGAGGCCGGTCCAGGGATCCTCGGCGAGCATCGCGCGCTCGGCCTCGGCGGCGAACTCGTTCATGCGGTCCTCGAACAGCGCGTCGATGAGCTGCTCCTTGTCGGGGAAGCGCCGGTAGATCGTGCCGACGCCGACGCCCGCGCGGCGCGCGATCTCGTCGAGCGTGACCGACAGCCCGTCCTCGGCGAACGCCTCGCGGGCGGCCGCGAGGATGCGCTGGCGGTTGCGCTCGGCGTCGCGCCGGAGCGGTCGCTCTGAGGGGGTGGGCGATACGGACATGTGAAATGCTCACAGAAGTGGAGACAGGGCCTCCACTTGTGGTACGGTGCGCCCACGAAGTTGAGATCCGTCCTCCACATGGAGCGTAGCACTCCAGTTAGCCACCCCGACGAGGTCCCCACATGCCTGAGACCCCCCCCAATCCCCATCACGAACGGCGCTGGCTGATCCTGTTCGTCATCGCCATCGCGCAGCTCATGGTCGTGCTCGACGCGACCGTCGTGAACATCGCGCTGCCATCGGCCCAGCAGGCGCTCGAGTTCTCCAACGACCAGCGCCAGTGGATCATCACCGCCTACGCGCTGGCCTTCGGCAGCCTGCTGCTGCTCGGCGGCCGCATCGGTGATCTCTTCGGCCGCAAGCGGGCGTTCGTCATCGGGCTCGGCGGCTTCGCCGGCGCCAGCGCGCTCGGCGGCCTGGCCCAGAGCTTCGAGGTGCTCGTCGCGGCGCGCGCGCTGCAGGGCGTCGTTCGGCGCGCTGCTGGCCCCCGCCGCGCTCTCGATCCTCACCACGACGTTCACCGACCCGCAGGAGCGCGGCAAGGCGTTCGGCGTCTTCGGCGCGGTCGCCGTCGGCGGCGCGGCGATCGGCCTGATCCTCGGCGGCGTGCTGACCGCAGTACCTCAACTGGCGCTGGTGCCTGTACGTCAACCTCGCGTTCGCGGTCCCGGCGATGCTGGCGGCGATGCCGCTGCTGCACAACGAGATCCCCGAGCTGCACGTCGCAGATCGACATCCCCGGCGCGGTCACGGCGATCGGCCGGCCTGTTCGCGATCGTCTACGGCCTGGCGAACGCCGAGACGCGACAGCTGGTCCGACCCGGTGACGATCGGGATGCTCGTCGCCGGCGTGCTGCTCCTGGCGGCGTTCGTCGCTCATCCAGACGCGCAGCCGCAACCCGCTGCTGCCGCTGCGCGTCGTGCTCGATCGCGACCGCGGCGGCTCGTTCCTGGCGATGGCGCTGGCCGGCGCCGGGATGTTCGGCGTGTTCCTGTTCCTCACGTACTACCTGCAGCAGACGCTCGGCTTCTCGCCGATCAGGTCCGGCCTGGCGTTCCTGCCGATGACGCTCACGATCGTCATCGCGGCCACGATGCCCTCGACGAAGCTGCTGCCGAAGATCGGGCCGCGGCCGCTGATCGGCGGCGGCATGCTGCTCGCGGCGGCGGGCATGGTGACGCTGACCGGCATCGGCGTCGACACGGCCTACGTCGACGCACGTCCTGCCCGGCGTCCTCGTCATCGGCGCCGGCATGGGCATGGTGTTCGCCTCCGCGATGGCGACCGCCACCTTCGGCGTGCAGCCCAGCGACGCGGGCGTCGCCTCGGCGATGGTCAACACGACGCAGCAGATCGGCGGCTCGATCGGCACGGCGCTGCTCAGCACGCTCGCCGCCTCGGCGGTGACGAGCTCGCTTGCCGCCAACGCCACGGGCGCGCGCCCGTACGCCGCGGTGCTGGAGGCGGCGGCGGTGCACGGCTACACGACCGCGTTCTGGTGGGCGGCCGGCATCTTCGCCGTCGGCGGCGTGGTCTGCGGGGCGCTGCTGACGAAGCGCAGCCACGCGGTGGGCCAGCCGGCCGAGGCCGGCGGCGGTGAGCCGGCGCTCGTGCACGCCTGAGCCGAACGTCGCCTGCCCGCGCCGGGGGCCCCACCCCGGCGCGGGCGCGGCGCGTGCAACGCACGGCGCCTCCGGCATACGTACTAGGCTCGCTGGGCCATGCCAGGTGCCGAAACGTTTCGCACGTCGGCCGAGGCCTACGACCGGTTCGTCGGCCGCTACGGCCCTTCGCTGGCCGCGGCGCTGATCGAGTTCGCGGGCGTCGGTCCCGGGATGCGCGCGCTGGACGTCGGCTGCGGGCCGGGCGCTCTGGCGGGAGCGCTCGCGCAGCGCCTCGGCGCTGCCTCGGTGTCCGCGGCGGATCCGTCGCAGCCGTTCGTCGCCGCGTGCCGTGAGCGCCTGCCCGGCGTCGAGGTCGTGCAGGCACCCGCGGAGGCGCTGCCCTTCGAGGACGGCGCCTTCGACGCCGTCCTCTCCCAGCTCGTCGTGAATTTCATGGGCGATCCGCTTGCGGGTGTGCGCGACATGACCCGCGTCGCGCGTCACGGCGGGATCGTCGCCTCGTGCGTGTGGGACTACGCGGGCGAGATGACGCTGTTGCGCGCGTTCTGGGATGCCGCGCGCGAGGTGGAGCCCCAGCGCGCCGTCGCCGCCGACGAGGGCGTCGTCATGCCGTGGTGCGGCGAGGACGAGCTCGGCGCGCTGTGGCGCGAGGCCGGGTGCCGCGACGTGCGCTGTGGCGCCCTGACGGCGCGCGCGGCCTACGCGAGCTTCGCCGACCTGTGGGCGCCGCTGCCGTCCGGCATCGCGCCTGCCGGCGCCTTCTGCGCGTCGCTGGACGACGAGCGCCGGGCGGCGCTGCACGACGCCTACCGCCGCCGGCTCGGCGCCGGCGGGGAGCCGTTCGAGCTGACCGCGCGGGCGTGGGCGGTGGCCGGTGTCGTCGCGGGTTGAGGAGCGTCTGCACGCGCGGGCTGCTCAACCGCGGCATCGTCAGCCGCTACCTCGTGGCTTCGGCGAGGACCTCGACGCGCTGCGCCAGGCGCTGCACGACGCGCCTGGAGCGCGCCGCCGACGTTGCGCGCAGGATCGTGCGGAGCTCGAGACGCTGCGCCGAACCGCGGCACGCTGACGCCAAGCACACGGCGATCGTGACGCGGCGGGTCCGGATACCGGACTCGGCGCGTCAAGATCCGCGTCGATGACCCTCCAGAACCGCGTCACACCGTTCGGCGTGCTCGAGGCCGACCCGGCCCGCGGCACGCTCATGGGCAACCGCGGCTGCCTCGTGAACGCGCGGGGCGAGCTGTACCGCCGCTGGCAGCTCGAACGCTGGATCACCTGCGTGCTCGCGTTCAAGGGGCGCCGCCGCCATCCGCTCATGGCGCCCGGCCGGTACACCGAGCTGTTCTTCCTCGACGAGGCGACCGCCTGCGCCGCGGGCCACCGGCCCTGCCACGAGTGCCGGCGCGACGCCGCGAACGCGTTCGCCGACGCGTGGCGGGGGCGTCATCCACGCGACCGCCGGCTGCCCGAGATCGACGCGCGCCTGCACCACGAGCGCACTCAGGCAGCGCACCGCCAGGCCGCGTGCACCGAGCTGCCCGGCGGAGCGATGGTGAGCCTCGACGGGCGCGCATGGCTCGTCACCGCCGGCGGTCTGCGCGCGTGGACGCCCGCCGGCTACACGGAACGCCGGAGCGTGCCCGCCGCAGCCGGTCACCGTGCTCACGCCGCCGTCCGTCGTCGCCGCCATGCGCGCCGGCTGGCGGCCGGAGATGCACCCCAGCGCGCAGTCGTAGGTCCCCCCGGGCGGACCCTTGGGGGGCTATGTGGGGCGATCCGCCGCGAGCAGGCTGGGTTCATCAGCCCAACCGGCCAGAGGAGAGATCACCATGAACACCACGAAGCTCCGCACGATCGCCGCCGTTGCCGCCACGCTGTCGGTCGCCATGAGCGCCGTCGCTTCCGCCGCCCCGACGAAGTCCGGCTCGACGCCCACGCAGGCGCCCACGACGAGCGTTCAGGCGGCCAAGGCGAAGACCGCGGGCCTGTGGGGGACGATCGACACGGGCAACCTCGAGCTCGACAAGTTCTGCGAGGGCGAGGCCGACTTCATCAACCAGCCCGCCATGCAGACGCCCCAGGGCGGGAACACGATGGCGGATCTGAAGGGCCTCAACACCGACATCGCCAACCAGGCCAATCAGAAGGGCTGCAAGCTCTTCCCGCAGTGATCGGCGCCATCCGCCGCACGAGCCCCGCGGTGCCGCGCGCCCCGCGGGGCTCGTCCGCGTCAACCGCGCTCGACGACCTCGCAGCCGGCGTCGACCTCGTCGTCCATGTCGGCCGCGACCGGTCGTCGCTCTACGCCGAACGGCGGCGCGTGCCCGCAAAGTAGGCTCATCGCATGGAGTCCACCAGCGCAGGACAACTCGTGAGGGTCGCCGCCGAGACCGGGCCGCAGCTGGACGGGATCGTGTTCGACACCCCGAGCCACACCAAGGTCGTGGTCGCAGTGGTCGATCGCGGCCGCGGACCCGTGTTTCGCACGGTGCACCCTCGGACGCTGAGCGAACGCGCGGAGGCCGGCGCGGACGATCGCGTGCTGAACCTGCTCATCCGCCGCACGCCGCCGCCGTCCCGCGGCGGGGCCCGCGGTGGGTCTGGAGCCGGCCGGGGCCGCTCCGGCCACACGCGCGCGGCGATGCACCGCACCACCGGCAAGTAGCCCGCGCGCCGCGCGAGCTCGCCGCCGCCCCTCCGCTGACTCGCGCTGGACGGGTATCGGCCGCGTCCGACCCGGCATCGAGGCGATCCTGTGCTCGGTCATCGACGTGGTGAAACTCAACCCGCAGCCGCTGCCACCCGAGCCGCCGGAGTGGCGCGAGGAACGTTCACGCTGCGCGCGACCGCCGACGGCACGGCGACCGACACGAGCAGGCGGACCGGGACGAGCTCGACCCCGTGCGCGCGGGAATCCCATGGCGCGATCGGGCGCTCCCGGCGGCCTGCTCCACGGTCGGCGAGCGTCTCGACGACCGCTGTGGTCAGGGAACGCTCGTGGTGATGTCGCAGGCCGCGGTCGCGGTGTCGCTGGCGCCTTCGCCGTCGCCGAACAGCTGGTCGCGGTCGCTGCCGCCGAGGAGCTGCGCGTCGGTGCCGTCGGCGGTCACTCGAACCCTCATGACCCACTGTCGCACGACGCGACGACAGCGGTTCACGCACGACCGGCGTCAGCGCATGCTCACGGCGCCGGGCTGGAGTTGATCCCGGGGCGCTGCGCGCGGCGGACGGAGATCGGGCAGCTGTCGAGCTCGGAGGCGAGCTGCCGGACGAGCCGGTGGCGCGGCGCCACCGTCTGCAGCATCGACAGGCTCGCGCGGTACTCCTGCAGGCGCATCTGCTGGTAGCGCTCGAGCGGGCTGTACACGCGAGCGGCCGACAGCTCGGCGACGGTGCGTGCCCGTCCACGCCTGACCTCGTCGGACAGATCGCGGACCTCGGCGATCTCGTTGGCGGCGAACAGCAGCACCGCGTCGTCGTCGTCGGCGTTGCGGATCTGCTCGCGCAGCACGTGCTTGCGTTGCGGGTAGCTGCCGACGCAGTCGACGCTCGCCGTCGCGACGAGCCCGGCGACGGTCGGGCCGAAGCGCCTGGTCAGCGCGGCGGCGCTGACGTCGGCGTCCTGCACCACGCGGTGCAGCAGGCCCGCCGCGATGACGACGTCCGCGCAGCCGGCATCACGCAGCAGCCGGGCGACCTCGGACAGATGCTCGATGATCGGCGCGCCGTCGCTCTCGCGCACCTGCCCGGCGTGGCAGCGCGCCGCGTAGGCGAGCGCCGAGAGCGGTCGTCCTGCCGGCCTGTCGCGGTCCACGCCGTTGCGTGGATGGCGGCACTTCGTCGGTCCGCCGACCGGGGAAACATGGTGGCTCCGTCCTGCGCTCACCGCCAGTCCCCGACGGGCCCGGCCGCGTTCGCCAGGTGGTGATGGTGCAACGCCCTCTCCACTCAGGTGAAGCACGCGTCGCCTCGTTTCACCGTACCACTGCCTCGGGGCGGCGCTGTGACATCGTCGCGACCTCCTCGGGCGTGCCGACGAGCTGCCCGCCCGCGCAGCCCGCCGCCGACACCACGCGCCGCGCGTTGACGATCCCCACCAGCCCGAGCAGCCCGCCGAGCGCAACGAGCGCCGCAGCGATCCCGATGCCCATACGAAACGCCTGCAATGAGGCGTCCTCGACGGCGCGCGCCACCACGCGTGCCTCGTCGCCGGCCAGCCCGCGCGTGTCCGCCCGCGTGAGCGTGCGGACGCGGGCATCGGCCACGGTTCGCGCCGCCGCGGGCGACAGCGTGCGGCCCTGCAGAGCGCGCCGTCCAGCGACGAGGCGAACGTCGCCGCCACCACCGCGCCGAGCGCCGCGATCGCCATCAGACCGGCCACGCGCGCCACCGCGTTGTTGATCCCCGAGGCGATCCCGGCGTTGTGCTCGTCGGCGTCGGCCAGCACGGTCATCGTCAGCGGCGCGACGGTCATCGCCAGGCCGAGCGAGAACAGCAGCAGGCCGGGCAGGACGTCGACGGCGTAGTCGACCCGCGCCGGCATGCGGATGAACCAGGCCAGGCCGGCCGCCGCGAGGAGCGGCCCGACCCCATGAACAGGCGCGGGCCGATGCGGTCGGCGAGCGCGCCGAAGCGCTTGGACAGGGCGAACATGACGAGCGTCGTCGGCAGCGTGGCGATGCCGGCCTGCAGCGCGTCGTAGCCGGCGACCTGCTGCAGGAACAGCACGAGGAAGAAGAACGTGATCGACAGCCCGCCGTACATCGCCAGCGTCTGCAGGTTGCCGACGGCGAAGTTGCGCCGCCGGAAGAGGTCCAGCGGCAACATCGGGTCGGGCGTGCGGCGTTCGTGCCAGAGGAAGGCGGCGAGCACCGCGACGCCGCCGAGGATCGGCCCGAGCACGCCGACCGACGCCCAGCCGGACTCGGCTGCTGGATGAGCCCGTAGACCGGGCCGGCCAGCCCGATCGCGCAGAGCGCCGCGCCGAGCACGTCGATCCGCCGCCGCACGCCGCCGGGCTCGGGCGGCGGGATCGCCACCTCGACAAGCGCGAGCGTGAGCAGCACGAACGGCACGTTGAGCGCGAAGATCCAGCGCCATGACGCGCTCTCGATGAGCCAGCCGCCGAGAAACGGCGCGATCACCGTGGCGATCCCCGACCACGCCGTCCACGAGCCGATCGCCGCGCCGCGCTCGTCGGGCGCAAACGCCGCCACGATCACCGCCAGCGCGCTCGGCGCCAGCAGCGCGCCGAAGATCCCCTGCAGCACGCGCGCCGCGACGAGCACCTCGATGCTCGGCGCCAGCGCGCACAGCAGCGACGCGATGCCGAAGCCCGCGACGCCGATCGAGAACACGCGCCGCTCGCCGAGCACGTCGCCCAGCGAGCCGCCGATGAGGATGAGCGACCCGAGCGCGAGCAGGTAGCCGTTGGAGACCCACTGCTGACCGGCCAGCCCGCCGCCGAGCTCCTGCTCGATCGCCGGCAGCGCGACGTTGACGACCGTCGCGTCGAGGCCCGCCACGAACGAGCCCATGATCGCGGCCAGCAGAACGAGGCGCTGAGGCGCGATCCGCGAGGTCACCCGGTGGGTCCGAAGCGCTCCGTGCGGATCGTGTCGGGGGCCACGCCGGCGTCGAGCAGCAGGCCGGAGGCCGCCTCGACGAAGCCGTTGGAGCCGCAGATGTACGCCGTCATCGCGCCCGTCGCGGCCGCGCGCGACGAGCGCCGCGTCGATCCGGCCCGTGTGCCCGGTCCAGCCGTCGCGGCGCCGCGCGCGTGTAGGTGAGCGCGACGTCGCCGTCGCCGCGAGCTCGTCGGCGTAGATCACGTCGTCGGCGCGTGCGCACCGAGTAGACGAGCCGCATCGGCAGGTCGGGCAGCAGTGCGGCGGCGGTGGCGCAGCATCGCCATCAGCGGCACGACGCCCGAGCCGCCGCCGACCAGCAGCACCGGCGCCGGCTCGCTGCCGCGCCAGACGAAGTAGGAGGCGAACGGCCCGCGCAGCTCGACCTGGTCGCCCACCTCGACGACGTCGTGGAAGTACGGCGAGACCTCGCCGTCGTCGAGGCGGTCGATCGTCAGCTCGATCTCGCCCTCGTCGAGCGGCGAGGAGGCGATCGAGTACGAGCGCTGCGCCGCGTAGCCGTCCGGGCGCGGTGAGGCGGACGTCGTAGTGCTGGCCGGGCAGGTGCGGCAGCCACATCGGCAGCTCGAGCCGGAACGACTTCACGCTCGGCGTCTCCTCGCGGATCGCGCGTCACCGTCGCGATCTGCCAGCGGCCCGGCGCGCGCTGCACGACCGGCGTCAGTCGTTCCAATAGCGCTCCTCCTTCCAGGGGTCGCCGCGGTTGTGGTAGCCGTTGGCCTCCCAGAAGCCGGGCTCGTCGTGGTCGATGATCCGCAGGCCGCGCACCCACTTCGCGCTCTTCCAGAAGTACAGGTGCGGGACGAGCAGCCGCGCCGGCCCGCCGTGCTCGCGCTCCAGCGGCTCGCCCTCGTGCTCGGTGACGACCCACGCCTTGCCGTCGGTGAGGTCCTCGAGCGCGAGGTTCGTCGTGTAGCCGCCGTAGGAGTGGACCATCGCGAAGGCGTCGAGCGGCTCGACCTCCTCGAGCAGCGTGTCGAGCGAGACGCCGCGGAAGCTCGTGCCGAGCTTCGACCACTTCGTGACGCAGTGGATGTCGCACGGCACGTCCTCGAACTCGGAGCGCGTGCGAACTCGGCCGCGCTCCACGTGCGCGGCGCGCCGACCATGCCGTCGATCGTGAAGCTCCAGTCCTCGGCGGCGACCCGCGGCGTCGGCCCGGCGGTGAGCACCGGGAAGCCGGCTCGAGGTACTGGCCGGCGGGAGCGGTCGCGAGCTCGCGGTACCCGCCGCCGGCCGCCGAAGCCGCGCGAGACGAAGTCGCTCATGGCAGCCCATCGGCGACGGCGGGATGCGCGTCTCGCCGTGATCCGCGGATCGCAGCCAGCTCGTCGACGAAGCACCAGGACCACTCCTCGCCCGGCTGAGCGAGCGGATCAGCGGATGGCCGCTGCCGCGGCGTGGGCGGTCGCGTGCGGTCGGCGAGTCGTCGCAGCAGCCGACGTGGCCGCAGCTCAGGCAGATGCGCAGGTGCAGCCACGCCGCCGTCGCGAGGCAGTCCTCGCAGCCGTCGACGCGTCGGGCAGCTCGGTGATCGTCACGCGTCGAGGTGGTGCAGTGGCCATGGCGTCCCTGTCAGGTCTGGTAACGGCAGGCACGCGGAAGGTCGTGCTGCCGGGCTCGGACTCGACGGCGAGCGAGCCGTCGTGGCGGTCGACGACGATCCGGCGCGCGGTCGTCAGGCCCGAGCCCGGTGCCCTGCGCCGACGTCCTTGGTCGTGAAGAACGGGTCGAAGATCCGCTCGCGCACGCTCGGCCGGGATGCCGGGGCCGTCGTCGGCGATCTCGACGACCGCGCAGCCGCCGTCGCAGCCGCGTGCGGATCGTGATCGTGCCCGCTCTCGCCGAGCGCGTCGATCGCGTTGTCGAGCAGGTTCGTCCAGACCTGGTTGAGCTCGGAGCCGCGCACGGTCAGCTTCGGCAGCGTGCGGTCGTAGTCGCGCATGACCTCGATCGACGTGTGCTTGAGCTTGTGGCCGAGCACCGTCGAGCGTCGTCTCGAGGCCCTCGTGCAGGTCGACCTCGACGAGGTCGCCGCGGTCCATGTAGGCGTAGGTCTTCACCGCGCCGACGAGCGCCGACATGCGCTCGGTCGACTCGCTGCAGCTCGTTCGACGAGCGCCGCGGCCGTCAGCGACGCGGCGACCCAGCGCAGCGCGCCGGCGTCGCCGTGCCCGGCGAGCGCGGCGACGCGGTCGAGCCAGTCGCTGCGTCGATGCCCGGCGCCGGCGAGCGGCTCGGCGAGCCGCCACGGCTCGGGCACGTCGAGCGTCCTCGAGGCGCTCGAGCAGCTCGTCCTCGGCGTCGGCGGCGTCGAGCGCGTCGAGCGCGGTCGCGCGCCGCCGCGCGCGCGACCGCCTCCTGCTGCAGCGTCGACGAGCTCCTCGGCGTCGTCGCGCTCGATGCCCGACTCGACGAACTGCGCGAGCGTCGTCTGCGACGATCGTCGAGCGCCTCGGCGAGCTGCGCGGCCGCGCGCCGCGCCGCCGCGGCCGGGTTGTTGAGCTCGTGCGCGAGGCCGGCGGCCATCGTGCCCAGCGAGGCCAGCCGCTCGCGGTTCTGCTCGATGCCGTGAGGCGGCTCATCACCGGCGCGATCGCGCGCATCACGCGTCGGTGCACGGCCGGCTGCGCGAAGCACGAGGCGCGCGGAAGTCCTCGGGCGGGACGATCGCCAGCGCGGCACGCCGTCTCGGCGACGCATCCGCACGGCAGCGGGTCCTCGGTGAGCACGGCGATCGCGCCGATCCAGGTCGGCGCCGTGCTGGTGGCCGACCGGCTCGAGGCGGCCGCCGCTCGACCAGCTGCGTGCAGCGCGCGTGCCCTCGAGCAGCAGGATGCAGCCCGGGCACGTGGTCCTGCTCCTCGACGATCAGCTCGCCGGGCTGCGACCTCGCGCAGCTGCGCGACCGCGAGCCACTCGGCGAGCTGCGTCGTCGTCGATGCCGTCGAACAGGTCGATCGGCGCGCAGCTCGGCGAGCGTGACGCGGCGCGCGGCGCTCATGCCTCGACCAGGTACTGGTGGATGAGCGAGACGGCCATCGAGCCCTCGCCGACCGCGCTGGCCACGCGCTTGATCGAGCGCGCGCGCACGTCGCCGGCCACGAACACGCCGGGCACGCTCGTCTCGAGCAGGTACGGGTCGCGCTTGCAGCGGCCAGCCGTCGTCGCTGACGTCGGGGCCGGCGAGGATGAAGCCGCGCTCGTCGCGCGCGACGACGCCCGTCGAGCCAGTCGGTGCGCGGCGACGGCGCCGATGAAGACGAAGCAGGCGTCGGCGTCGAGCGTCGTACTCGTCGCCGTCGCGGTCCGCGCGACGCGCAGCGCGCCGCAGCCGGCCGTCCTCGCCGTCGCGCCGCGATCGCCGAGCGTGCCGGTGCGCACGTCGACGTTCGGCAGCGCCGCGATCTGCTCGATCAGGTAGTGCGACATCGACTTCTCCAGCGACGGCGCCGCGGACGAGCATCGTCACCTGCGCGCGCGTAGCCGGTGAAGTAGCACGGCGGCCTGGCCGGCGGAGTTCGCGCCGCCGATGATCGACGACGTGCTGGTCGGCGCACGAGCGCGCCTCGGTCATCGCGGCGCCGTAGTAGACGCCGGCGCCGGTGAGCTCGGCGAAGCCCGGGCGCGTCGAGCTGGCGGTAGGAGACGCCGGAGGCGACGAGCACGCAGTTGGCGCTCAGCGTCGCCGCCGCCGCTCAGCTCGACGATGCGCCCGGCGCCCTCGGCGCGCAGCGCCGACCGCGTCCTGGACCGTCGAGCAGCTCGGCGCCGAGCCGGCGCGCCTGGTCGGTCGCGCGGCGCGCGAGGTCCGAGCCGCTGAGGCCCGCCGGGAAGCCGAGGTAGTTCTCGATCCGGCTCGACTGGCCGGCCTGGCCGCCGGGCGCCTCGCGCTCGACCATCACCGTGCGCAGCCCCTCCGACGCGCCGTAGACCGCCGCGGCGAGGCCGGCCGGGCCGCCGCCGACGATCACGAGGTCGTAGTGGTCCTGCGGCGGCTGGCCGGCGACGCCGAGCCGCTCGGCGAGCTCGAGCACGGTCGGGCGCTCGAGCACCGTGCCGTCCTCGAGCAGCGCGACCGGCAGGCGGTCGGCGTCGACGCCGGCGACCGTCAGCAGCTCGCGCGCCTCGCCGTCGCGCTCGACGTCGAGCCAGCGCGCCGGGCACGCGGTTGCGGGCGAGGAAGTCGCGCAGGTCGTGCGAGTCCTTCGAGAAGCGGTGGCCGATGACGCGCACGCCGCCGGCCTCGAGCGCGGCGCCGGACTCCCAGGTCGTCAGCAGGTCCTCGACGACCGGGTAGAGCTGCTCCTCCGGCGGGTCCCACGGCTTGAGCAGGTAGTAGTCGAGCGCGACCTCGTTGATCGCCGCGATCGCCGCCTCGGTGTCGGCGTAGGCGGTGAGCAGCACGCGCTTGGCGTCCGGCACGAGCTTGCGCGCCTGCGACGAGGTAGTCGGTGCCGGACATGCCGGGCATGCGCTGGTCGGCGATCAGCAGCGCGACCTGGTCGCCGCGCGTGCGCAGCTCGCGCGAGCAGGTCGAGCGCCTCGGCGCCGGAGCGTCGCGCGCAGGATGCGGTAGCGCTCGCCGAAGCCGCGCCGCAGGTCGCGCGCGACGGCGGCGAGCACCGCGGGCTCGTCGTCGACGGCGACGATCGCGGGGCGGCGCTCGGCGGCCGCGCGTTCGGGCGTGGCGCCGGGGTGGGGTCGTCGCCATGACCTCGGAACGGTACGCCCTCGCGGTCCGGCTGGCGCTGTGTACGTAGTCCGAGGGTCCTCTAGCCTCTGGGGGCGCTGCGACCGACGACCTCAGAGCCCCCGAAGGTCAGCGACCAGCTCGAGGGCTGGCTCGACGGCGACGGCGACAAGACGCTCGGCGGCCTGATCGAGCTCTTCGAGGAGAAGAGCTTCGCGATCCTCTTCGTGCTCCTGCTCGGCGTGCCGGCGCTGCCGATCCCGACCGGCGGCGCCACGCACGTCTTCGAGGTCATCGCCGTCGCTGCTCGCGCTGCAGCTCATCGCCGGCCGCGACGAGATCTGGCTGCCCGAGAAGTGGCGCGAGCAAGCCGCTCGCCGGCGACAAGTCAGCGCAAGTTCCTGCCGGGCTGATGCGGATGATCCGCCGCCTGGAGCGCTTCTCCAAGCCGCGGCTGCGCTTCCTCTTTCGACCACCGCCTGAGCAACATCGTCTTCGGGCTGCTCGTCATCGGCGGCTGCATCGCCGCGTTCTTCGCGCCGCCGTTCACCGGCCTGGACACGCTGCCCTCGCTCGGCGTCGTGCTGCTCTCGCTCGCCGTGCTGCTCGAGGACATCCTCGCTGGCGATCGTGGCGATCGCCATCGGCGTCGCCGGCGTGCTGCTGACCATCTTCCTCGGCGCCGCCGCGATCAACGGCATCCACAGCCTCTTCTAGCGCGGGGCAGCACGACGTGCGACGGATGCGCGCGCGCCGTGCAGCACCTCGACGTCGACCGCCCGCAGCTCGGTGGCGGTGGCCGGATCCTCGCCGGTGCCCGGGTTGCGCGCGTAGCGCGGGTGCGCGCCGGAGGAGACCTGCAGGCGGATGCGGTGGCCGGCGGCGAAGCGGTGGCCCATCGGCCACAGGTCGAAGGCGACGAGCCAGGACCCGTCGGCGGCCCGCTCGAACTGCTCGGGCGCGACGCGCGCGAGCGCGTCGCAGACGTTGCGCGACACGCCCTCGGCATCGACGTCGCAGACGCGCGCGAAGACGTCGAAGTACGGCGCGCTGCAGCGCACGTGCAGCTCGGCGCGGGCGACGCCGATCGCCTCGACGGCCTGCGCCAGCGGCTCGGTCGTGTACGTCAGGACGTCGGCGCGCGCCTCGAGCGGCGCGTTGTCGACGACCGGGTGGCGGGCGAGCAGCAGCGGCCCGCCGAGCGAGGGCGTCGGGTCGGCCGGGTCGTAGCGGTAGCGCGTCGCCGCCGTCGGGCGCGCCGGCCGGCGGCGCGTCCTGCGCAGGCGCCCGCCGTCGGCGAGCCACAGCGGCCGCTCGCCGGTGCCCGGCGGCGGCCAGCTCTCCAGCGAGCGCCAGCCGTCCTCGCCGGTGCGCTCGCCGGTGATCTGCACGCGCACGGCGTCGGGCCGCACGAGCCGGCCGTCGTCGAGCAGGTGCGCGCGCAGCCAGCCCAGCGCCTCGCGCATGCCGGCGCGCGACGAGCCCCGGCGAGGTGTGCGCCCAGGCGCCGACGATGAGCTGCGTCTCGCGGCCCGCCGCCTGCAGGGCGGCGAAGTCCTCGAGCATCCAGGGCAGCAGGATGTCGTACCAGCCGCCGACGAGCTGGACGGGCACGGTGACCTGCGCGACGCCCTCGGCGTAGTCGCGCGCGGCCCAGAAGACGTCCTCGCGCAGCGGCGCTGGCCATCGCCTCGCGAAACCACTTCACCTCAGCGCCGGTCGCGCGCATGTCGAGCTCGCCGAGCGGCAGCTGCGTGAATAGCTTCGGCAGCCGCGCGAGCGCGCGGGCGATCGACAGCGGCGCCAGGCGGCGCTCCTGCGCGGCGAGCAGCACGAGCCAGGACAGCGAGGTCTCCAGCGCGAGGCTGCCGCCCGGATAGGTCTGGCCGTGAAACTGGGAGGCCGAGACCTGGATCGCCAGCGCCACGACGTCGTCGCCCACCTCGGGCGCGACCGCCCACTGCACGAGCCCGAGGTAGCTCGGCCCGACCAGCGCGATCCGCTCGCCGTGCCACGGCTGCGCGCGGATCCAGTCCAGCGTGGCCAGACCGTCGGCGCGCTCGTCGAACGGGTTGAACTCGCCCTCCGAGCCGAACGTCCCGCGCACGCTCTGGACGATCACCTGCAGCCCGCGCTCGGCGAGCGTGCGGCCGAAGATGAGCCCGAACGCCTGGCGGCGGCCGTAGGGCGAGCGCACGAGGACGGTCGGCTGCGGCACGTCGCGCGTGGCGCGCGGAACCCAGCGGTCGGCGAGCAGCACGGCGCCGTCGTCCATCGTGACGCGCAGGTTCTTCTCGCAGACGACGTCCTCGGTCAGCGGCGCGCGGCAGGTGGGCGAGCCGTGCGAGGACGGCGCTGGCAAGGCTCATGCCCGCTCAGGCTAGGAGGCGCGCAGGTGTGGGCAGGCGAGCCCTGGGTGACTGGCGCCGCGGCCGGCCGATCGCCGAGGATGGCCCCATGCCCCGCTTCCTGCTCACCTCCCTGCTCGCCGCCGCCCTCCTGGCCCTCCCCGCCACGGCGTCCGCCGCCGACACCCTCGTCGTCCCCGACCCCGCCGCCGAGCAGATCACCGCGCTGGACGGGACGGTCGCCTGGGTCAGCGGCACGTTCGGCCACCAGAAGCTCATGCAGCGCACGCCCGACGGCACGATCGCCGCCGTGCAGGGCGCGCCGCGAGTCGCGCAACTACCGCTCGGTCGACCTCGGCCGCAGCCGGTCCAACACGCTCGTGCCTGACCTACCTGCGCTGCGACACGAGCGCGTCGTGCAAGCCGATCTCCGACAACCTCGCCGGCCGCCGCGCGACGTTCTCCAAGCTCACGCGGCCGGGCTGCACGGTGAACGCCGGCCCGTCGCAGTGGCGCACGCGACCTCGCCTACGGCCTGTTCTGCACCGGCTCGGCCGCCAACCGCAAGCGCAGCGGGCTGTACGTCAAAGCCGACGGGCGCGCACCGCGGCGCCTGGCGCTCCCGAAGGACGCCGTGAAGTTCAACATCCGCAGCATCGAGTCCGTCGACCTGCGCGGCACGCAGCGTCGCGCGGTCGTCGCCGACGTCTACGAGTACTCGTTCTCGCAGACGCTCGCGGGCAAGGACCTGCGCTCGTTCTTCGCCGCCGGCTCGGAGGGCGACAGCGACGAGAGCGCCCGCGGCCTGGCGATCCAGAGCAGCGCGACGCACTGGACGCTGACCGATCGCCCCGCACGCCGGCGATCCCAACGAGGCGCTGCTCTTCCGCCAGTCCGGACGCTGCGTGCAGCGCGAGCGGCTGATCAGCGCGCCGGACGCCGAGAGCTTCCTCGCCACCGACGTCGCCGTCGACGGCGCGACGCTCTACCTGCTCGTGCCCGGGACCGGGATCGTGACGCACACGTTCACGGCCGATCCGACGCTGACCTGCGGTGCGCTAGCTGCTACAGCCGCCTGCCGCGGTTGTGCTCGGACGCCGCCTCGCGCAGGCCCTCGCCGCGCGGGGCGCAGCGTCGCGGTGACGTGGCGCCAGTAGCGGCGCGGGTCGTGGCCGGGCAGCACGACCGCGGCGAGCGACGCGCAGCGCGTAGGTCCACGCGGTCAGCAGCCGCACGGCCCAGGCCGCCGGCGCGCGTGTGGTGCTTGCGCATGTAGCGGTCGCGGTTGCGCGACAGCTCGACGATCCGCCGCTCGGGCACCGCGCCGGTCGAGAGCTGCTCGTGGTGGATCGCGGCCGCCTGCGGGACGTAGAGCGTGCGCCAGCCCGCGTCGCGCAGGCGCTTGCAGAAGTCGACCTCGTCGGAGTAGACGAAGAACGCCGGATCGAACCAGCCGATCTGCTCGGCGGCGTCGCGGCGGACGAGCAGCGCGGCGGACTGCGCCCAGTCGACCGTGCGGGCCGCGTCGCCGCGGCTCTGGACGGTGTAGCGGCGGTGCAGGAAGAGCGCGCCGACGAGCGCGGTGAGCGGCGTCGGGAAGCGCCACGCCGACGGCTGCTGGCGGCCGTCGGGCCGCAGCAGCAGCGCGCCCGCGGCGCCGGCGTCGCGGGTCGGCGTCGAGCGCGTCGCGCAGCGCCGCGGTCGCGCCGGGCAGCAGCTCGGAGTCCTCGTTGAGCAGCAGGCAGTAGCGCCCGCGCGCGCGCTGCAGCAGCGCGGTGTCGTTCTCGCCCTTGCCGCGGCGCTGCTCGAGCGCGATCGACCTCGGTCGTCGCCGGGTGGTGGCGCGCCGCTCCGGCCGAGCCGTCGCCCGAGGCGTTGTCGAGCACGAGCACCTCGGTGGCGAAGTCGAGCGTCGCGCTGCTCGGCGGCGATCGCGTCCAGGCAGCGCAGCAGCAGCTCGCGCTGCTCGGTGTTCACGACGCAGTAGGAGACCTCGACGCGCCATGGCGGCGCCGACGATACTGTCGCCGCGCCGTGCGCGTCCACGTCGTCGATCCCTCGGCCTTCACGCCGCCCTACGACCACGCGCTGTGCGCGGCGCTGGCGCGCGCCGGCGCCGAGGTCGCGCCTGCAGACGAGCCGCTTCGGCTACGGCCCGGTGCCCGCCGCCGACGGGCTACGAGGTCGCGCGAGCGCTTCTACCGCGCGGCGCCCGGCGCGCGCCGGCTCGCGCGCGCGCTTCGCCGCCAAGCTCGCCCAGCACGTCCCCGACATGCTCGCCTACCGCCGCGCGGCGCGCGGCGGCCGACGTCGTGCACTTCCAGTGGCTGACCGTGCAGCCGCTCGACGTGCACCTGCTGCCGCGCGACGCGCCCGCTCGTGCTCACCGCCCACGACGTCCTGCCGCGCGAGCCGCGCCGCGGCCAGCTCGCCGCCCAGCGGCGCCTCTACGAGCGCGTCGACGCCGTCGTCGTGCACTCCGAGCACGGCCGCGCGCGGCTCGTCGAGCGCGCTGGGCATCGCGCCGGCGAAGGTCCACGTCATCGCCGCACGGCGCGTTCGACCACCTCACGCGCGTGCCGGGCGAGCGCGCCGCTGCCGCGCCGAGCTCGCCGCCGTCGACAAGCCGGTCGTCCTCTGCTTCGGCCTGATGCGCCCGTACAAGGGCATCGACGTCCTGCTCGACGCCTGGCGCGCCGCCGACCCCGACGCCGAGCTGTGGATCGTCGGCATGCCGCGGATGGACATCGCGCCGCTGCGCGCCGCCGCGCCGCCGGCCGTGCGCTGGGTGCCGCGCTTCGTCACCGACGCCGAGCTCGCCGCGCTACTTCCGCCGCGCCGACCTCGTCGTCCTGCCCTACCGCGAGATCGACCAGTCCGGCGTGCTGTTCACCGCGCTGGCGTTCGGCGCGCCGCTGGTGCTGAGCGACGTCGGCGGCTTCCCCGAGGTCGCCGCGGCAGGGCGCCGCGGCGCTCGTCGCGCCCGGCGACCCGGCCGCGCTGGCGCACGAGCTCGCGCGCCTGCTCGGCCGACCCGGCGGCGCGCGCAGCGGCTCGCCGCCGGCGCCCGCGCGGCCGCCGCCGGCGCGTACTCGTGGGACGCGATCGCCGCGCGCGCCACCTCGCGCTCTACGCGACGCTGGCTGATCGCGCGTCGGATGACTGGCGCGTGTCGCTGGGAGATCGTCTTCTGGCCCTGCGTCGGCCTGCTCGCCTACGCGCAGGCCGGCTACCCGCTGCTGCTCGCCGCGCTCGCGTCGCGCTGCGGCCGCGCCCGCGCCGCCCGCGCCGCAGCCGCGCGAGCTGCCGACGGTCAGCCTGATCGTCGCCGCCTACGACGAGGGCGCCGTCATCGCGCGCGAAGGTCGCCAACGCGCTGGCGCTCGACTACCCGCGCGAGCGGCTGGAGGTCGTCGTCGCCTGCGACGGCTCGGCCGACGGCACGGCGCGCGAGGCGCGCGCGCGCCGGCGCCGACGTCGTGCTCGAGCTCGCCGCGCGGCGGCAAGATCCGCGCCCAGGACGCCGGCGGTCGCGCGCGCTCGCGCGCCGAGATCGTCGCCTTCTCGGACGCCAACGCGCTGTGGGAGCCCGACGCGCTGCGCGCGCTCGTCGGCGCCGTTCGCCGACCCGGCGGTCGGCTACGCCTGCGGCCAGGTGCGCTTCGTCAACGACGGGCGGCACCAACCAGGAGGGGCTGTACTGGCGCTACGAGATGGCGCTGCGCGCGCTGCGAGTCGCGCCTGGCCTCGGTCACCGCGCGGCAACGGCGCGATCTACGCCACGCGCCGCGAGGCCTACATCGAGGTCGACCCGATCATGGGCCACGACCTCTCGTTCCCGTTCAACATGGTCAAGCGCGGCTGGCGCGCGCGTCTACGTGCCGCAGGCGCGCGCGACGCGAGAAGATGGTGCCCTCGATCGAGGGCGAGTTCGCGCGCAAGCGGCGCATGATGAGCCACGCCTGGCCGATCGTCCTGCGCGGCGGGCTGCTGTCGCCCGCGCGGCTACCCGCCGCTCTACGCGCTGATGATCGCCTCGCACCGCGTGCTGCGCTACGCCGCGCCGTTCCTGCACGTCGGCGCGCTCGTCGCCAAGCGTCGCTGCTCGGCGCAGCAGCGCGGTCTACGCGGTCGCGCTCGCGCTCCAGCTCGCGCTCCTCGCCGCCGCGCTGCTCGGCCGCGTGCTGCCCGCTGCGCCCGCTGCTCGTCGCCCGCTACTACGTCCTGACGACCGCCTCGGTCGCCGCCGGCCTGTGGGACTGGCTGCGCCACGGCACGCCGGCGGGCTGGGACGCCGCCGGAGGGCACGCGATGAGTGCTGCGCCGCGCCTTCGACGTCGTCGTCGCCGGCGCCGCGCTGCTGCGTCACCGCGCCGCTGCTCGCGCTCGCGATCGCTCGCGATCCGCCTCGAGTCGCGCGGCGGCGCCGATCTACCGCCAGCGCCGCGTCGGCCAGCGACGGCCGCGAGTTCGACGTGCTCAAGCTGCGCACGATGGTCCGCGGCGCCGAGCACATGGGCGCGGGCCTGGCGGTCAACGAGGGCGACGCGCGCATCACGCGCGTCGGCGCGCTCCTGCGCCGCACGTCGCTCGACGAGCTGCCCAACCTCGTCAACGTGCTCGAGGGCGAGATGGCGATCGTCGGCCCGCGCCCGACGCGTCCCGTCGCAGGTCGCGCAGTACACCGAGCGCGAGCGCGGGCGCCTCGCGGTCAGGCCCGGCATCACGGGCTGGGCGCAGGTCAACGGCCGCACGTCGCTGCCGTGGGCGCGAGCGCATCGAGCTCGACCTCTGGTACATCGAGCACCGCTCGCTGGCGCCTGGACCTGCAGATCCTCTGGCGCAGCGCGCAGCATGGTCGTCGCGCGGCGAGGGCCTCTACAAGGGCGAGACCGGCGGCTGGACGCCGCGCTGAGCCGCGCCACGTCGGCGCGCGATTCAAGTCGCGCCGCCGCGCTGTCGATAGGAGACGTGCGAGCCGCCTCAACGTCCGCGCGGCTCGCGGCCCTGACCGTCGACCGGACAGCACCTCCGGCGCGTCACACCCCTCAGGTCAGGAGACCTCAATGATCGTCTTCGGCATCTTCCTGCTGATCGTCGCCGTCATGAACCCCGAGCTCGTCGCCCTCTGGGGCATCGGCATCATCGCCATCTTCGTCGGCATGGTCCTCGCCGTGGTCGGCGCCATCGGCCGCGGGGTCGGCGGCCGGCGCCACTACTACTGATCGCGGGCGGCCGGCCGCGGCGTGTCCGACGGCTCGCTCTCGATGATGACGCGGCAGGGACGCTCGGCGAGCACGGTCTCGACGGTCTTGCCGAAGATCGTGGTGCCGGTGCGCGGTGGCAGCGGCATGACGATGGCCTGCGCGCGGATCGCGCGCGCCTCGTCGACGATGGCGCGCGCCGCCCTGCCCGGCGCGGACCTTCATGACCCGCCCGCGCGACCCGCCGTCCGACGAGCCGCCGCGCCTGCTCGATGGCGGCTGCGGCGGTCGCCTCCTGCTCCAGGCAGCTTGGCGTCCAGCGGCAGCGCCTGGGGCACCGTGATCGTCACGAGGACGTAGATCCCGCGGCCGCCGCGCGCGGCGAGCTTGGCAGCGGTGGCGACGATCTGCGGGTGAAGTGATCGACCTCGAGCGCGATCAGCACCGACTCGTACTCCGCCTCGCTGGCGGTGACGGGCCGCGGGATGGCGATCTTCGCGGTCGTCACGAGGTCGAGCCCGTGGCGGCGCCGGTACAGCGCGTAGATCGCGATGCCGAGCGCCAGCCAGACCGTGCCGGACACGGCCACGACGGGGTTCAGCGCCGTCACGACGACGAACGACAGCGCCGTCGCGAGGCCGCCGAAGACGCGCGAAGCCGGGCAGCTCGCGGCCGGCGATCCGCAGCGTCCCGGGGCCGCGGTAGGGGCGCTCGCGATCGGGCTCGGTCAGGCGCATGCGGATGACCGCCGCGTGCGCGATCGTGAACGACAGCATCGCGCCGAAGGCGTACATGTTGCCCAGGAACGTCGGCCTGCCCGGGCAGCAGCGTGAGGCACGCGATGACGCCGAAGACGAGGATCCCGATCCACGGCGTGTTGAACTTCGGGTGCAGCTGGCGCAGGCGGTCGGGCACCTGGCGGTGGATGCCCATCGAGTAGACGAGGCGCGACACGCCGATGATCCCGGCGTTCGTGGCGATGAGCAGGATCGTCGCCGCGAGCAGCCCGACGTAGAGCTCGCCGGGCTGCTGCAGGAAGCCCAGGTCGAGCTGCTTGACGACGCCGAGGATCGGGTCGCCGGCGAAACCGCCGTCCTCCTCGGGCACACCGAGCAGCGTGCTGTACTCGCCCGTCGCGGGTCGCGGGTCGACCGGCAGCGCCGACAGCGCGACGACCGGCAGTGTGAAGTAGATCGCGTACACGGCCGTGCGCACGCGCGCGATCGCCTTGGGGATCGTTACCGCCTCGTCCTTGGCCTCCTCGGCCATGTTGGAGATCGTCTCGATGCCGGTGTAGGCGATCATCCCCAGCGGGATCGCGAGCAGGAAGTCCGTCCACGTCGGGGCGACGCCGAGGTGGATGTTGTCGGCGAGCGTCTGCGGCGAGAAGACGAGCAGCGCGCCGCCGACGACCATCAGCACCTGCGTGGCGAAGTCGACGAGCGCCAGGACGATGTTCAGCCCCGCGGACTCCTTGATCCCGACGACGTTGACGAGCGACAGCGCGACGATCACGCCGGCGCCGAAGATGACGTCGCCGGGCGCCGATCGCAGCGGCTCCCAGAACAGGCCGCCGAGGTAGTGGGGCACGAAGAACGCCGAGATCGCGACCGTGATGACGTAGTTGAGCATCTGCGCCCACGCCGCGAAGAACGACACGAACTCGTTGAACGCGTGGCGCGCGAAGCTCGACGATCCGCCGGCCTCGGGGAACATCGCCGTCGCCTCGGCGTACGTCGCCGCCGTGCAGAAGAAGAAGATCCCGGTGATGACGAAGACGAGCGGCGTCAGCCCGAGCGCGAGGCCGGCGACGAGCCCGAGCGCGTAGTAGATCGAGGACCCGACGTTGCCGTAGGCGGTGGCGAACAGCGCGTTGACGCCCAGTACCCGCTGCAGACCTTGAAGCCGGCGTTCCGCCATCCGAGCACCGCAGCATCCGCCGCGCGGCCGTCGGGACCGTGTGTGGATCGCGCGTCGCGCTGTGTGGATGGTGTGAAGGACGCCCCGCGGCGGCCGGTCAGGTCGGCAGATCAGGCGATGAAGCGGTAGCCGACGCGCGCGTCGGTGCGGATGTAGTGCGGCTCGCCCGCCGGGCTCGAGCTTGCGCCGCAGGTTGGCGATGTGCGTGCGCAGCGCCTGTGTGTCGTCGGCGTACTGCGGGCCCCACACCTCGCTGAGCAGCGTGCGGTGCGTCAGCAGCCGGCCGCGGTTGCGGGCCAGGATCCGCAGGAGGTCGTACTCGATCGGCGTCAGATGGACGTCCTGGCCGTCGCGGCGCACCCGTGCGTGCCGCGAGGTCGATCTCCAGGCCGTCGACGCGGATCGTCGGCTCGTCGACGTTGCTCGCGACCCGGCGCAGCACCGCGTTGAGGCGTGCGACCAGCTCGCGCGGGATTGAACGGCTTGGTGACGTAGTCGTCGGCGCCCGCGTTGAGCGCGGCGATCTTGACGTCCTCGTCGCCGACCGCCGACAGGACGATGATCGGCACCTGGCTCCAGCTGCGCAGCTGGCGGCAGACGTCGACGCCGTCGCCGTCGGGCAGGACGAGGTCGATGATCGCCGCTTCGGGCGGATGCAGCGCGGCGGCGTCGAGCGCCTCCTGGGCGCTCTGCGTGGCGACGACCTCGAAGCCGGCTCGCGCAGCACGATCCTCAGGCCCCGCAGGATCTGCAGCTCGTCGTCGCAGACGAGCACACGCGAGCGGGCCGCTCACGATCGGCTCCAGCGGTGGTGGCCGGAGCGGGACGCTCGGCGAGCGGCAGCTCGATCGCGAACACCGTGCCGTGACCGGGCAGCGACTCGGCGCGCACCCGTCCGCCGTTGGCCTCCACGAAGCCGCGCACGATCGCCAGTCCCAGCCCGGAGCCGGGATGCGCGTCGCTCGCCTTGTCGCGATAGAACGGCTCGAACGCGCGCGCCAGCTGCGCCGCGCTCATGCCGGGTCCGCGATCGATGACACGGATGCTCATCTTGCCGCCGACGACCCGCGCGCGCACCTTCACCGGGTGGCCACCGCTGTAGCGGCGCGCGTTCTCCAGCAGGTTGACGAAGACGCGCTCGAGCTGGGCGGCGTCGGCCTGCACGAGCGGCAGGTCCTCGTCGAAGGACAGCGCGAAGCCCGCGCCGTCCTCGCCGAAGACGTCGCCCGCCGCCGTGCGCACGACCTCCTCCAGCGAGCACCAGTCGCGCTGCGGCTCCGCCGCCCCCGCCTGCAGCCGGGACAGATCGAGCAGCTTGTCGACGAGCGCCGACAGCCGCTGCGCCTCCTCGACGACGACGAGGCCGAGCTCGTCGCGCTCGCCGCGCTCCAGGCCCGGCGAGCGCACCGCGTGCCCGGCGGTGATGATCGCCGTCAGGGGCGTGCGCAGATCGTGCGACACCGCGCGCAGCAGCGCGGTCTTGATGACGTCCGAGCGCCGCAGGGCCTGCGTCTCGACGACCTCGGCCTGCAACCGGTCGCGGTCCAGCGCCGCGCGCAACAGCGCCTCGAGCGCCGGCGCCACCCGCTCGCGGATGCGCGCGCGCACCGCATCATCCGCACCGCCGCCCAGGACGAGGAGCGCCGTCGCGGCCGGAACCGAGATCGAGCACGACGCCGCGCTGCTCGGCCGCATCGCGGTCCGGGTCGAGCACGATCTCGACGCCGGACATGCCGAGCGCCGCCTCGACGAGCGCGCCTGCCTCCGGCAGCGCGTCGACGAGCGTCGCGCCGCCGAGCAGGACGCGGGCGGTGTCCGCCGCGAGATCGGCCTCTCCGCGCCGGCGCTCGGCCTCGACCGCGCGCGTGCGCGCGAGGTCCGCGACCACCGACGCCACCGCCGCCGCGACGAGGAACACGCCAGCGCCACCCAGTGCTCCGAATCGGCGATCACCAGGCGGCCGGTCGGCGGGATATGGAAGAAGTTGAACGCGGCCGCCGCTCGCCACGCTCGTCAGCAGGCCGAAGGCCAGGCCCCAGTACATCGCCACCAGAAGCACCGCGAGGAGATAGACGACGCCCGGCGACACCTCGGGCGCGACCTCGCGCAGCGGATAGATCACCAACGTCGTCGCCGCGACTGCGAGCGCGACGACGCACCGCTCCCCACGCCGCGCGACCGGGGAGCATCGACGAGCCGCGGTGACTCCCGAGGGCTGCCCACGGCGTACATCATCGACCACATCGCCCCGCCGCGCCGCGGTCGGCGACGGTCCCCTACCTCGGCGCACCATCATGGCTTCGTCATGGTGCCATGTATGGTGTCACAATGGCGCCATGGACCTGACCCAGTACATCGAGACCCTTCGTCGCGAGCTCGCCGTCGCGGCCGACGCCGGCGGCGAGGAGGCCCGCGCGCTCGCCGAGCGCCTGACCGCTCCGCTGGAATCGGCGATCCGGCTGATGCTGCTCGACGCGCTGTCGGCGGCCGCCGCCGAGATCACCCGCGAGCTCGCGCCCGGCTCCGTCGACCTGCGCCTGCGCCGCGGCGACCCCGAGTTCGTCGTCACGGCGCCACCGGCCGACCGCCGGCCGAGCCGGCGCCCGAGGCCGCCCCGCCGGCGCCGCCGGAGGCCGACGAGGGCGCCACCGCGCGCATCAACCTGCGCCTGCCCGAGCAGCTGAAGGCCGGCATCGAGCAGGCCGCCGGTCGCGAGCGCCTGTCGGTCAACGCCTGGCTCGTCCGCGCCGCCGCCGCCGCGCTCGCGCCGACGACGGCCGTCCGCGCCCGCGCGGCGGCCGGCTCGGCGAGACCTACACCGGGTGGGTCCGATGACCTCCCGCCCCACACAGACATCAATCCCGACCTGGCAGGAGGCCACTCCCATGCCGAGCTTCACCACCCCCGCACCGATCTCGGCCGCGATCGACCTCGCCGCCGGCGACGTGCAGATCAGCGCCGGCGAGCGCGACACCACCGTCGTCGACGTGCGCCCCAGCGACCCGTCCAACCCGAGGACGTCCGGGCCGCCGAGCTCACCCGGGTCGAGTACGCCAACGAGCAGCTTCTGGTCAAGGCGCCGAAGCTGCGCTCCTGGCTGCCGCGCAGCACCGGCGGGTCGATCGACGTGACGATCGAGCTGCCCGCCGGCTCGAGCGTGCAGGGCTCCGCGGCGCTGGCCGACTTCCGCTGCGACGGCCCGTTCGGCGACTGCCGGATCAAGACCGGGCTCGGCGCCATCCGGATCGACGAGGCCGACGCGCTGAACCTGAAGACCGGCATCGGCGACATCGCCGTGCGAGCGCGCGACCGGCCACGCCGACGTCACGGCCGGGTCGGGCGACGTGCGCCTGCGCGCGCTCGACGCCGGCGCGGAGATCAAGAACTCCAACGGCGACACGTGGGTCGGCGCGGCGGGTGGCGACCTGCGCATCAAGGCGGCCAACGGCACCATCGTCGTCGACCTGGCGCACGCCGGCGTCGTCGCCGCGCACCGCCAACGGCGACGTCCGGTTGGGCGAGGTCGTGCGCGGCTCGGTCGTGCTGGAGACCCAGATCGGCGACCTCGAGCTCGGCATCCGCGAAGGCACCGCCGCCTGGCTCGACGTGCGCGCCACGGCCGGCCGGGTGCACAACGGGCTCGATGCCGCGGACGGCGCCCGCGCCGTCGACGGCGACCGTCGAGGTGCGTGCGCGCACCTCCGTCGGCGACATCGTGATCCGGCGCCCGCACCTGCCCGTCGGCGCCGCCGCTGGAACGACGCCATGACCACGCACCAGCCGACGCCGTCGGCGAGGCGAGTCGAGGCGAGCCGCGATGGGAACGAGACGATGTGCAGACGCCGCGCGGGGTGCTGCTGGGCCGCGCCCGGCGCTACGCGACGCGGGAGATCCGACGGTCCGGCATGACCGCGCCGGTCCAGTCGAAGCGCCGCAGCTCCACGACGTGGCCGCGGCGGCGCGCCTCGACGATGATCCCCCACGGCTTCTGGTGCACGAGCATGTCGGCACGCGGGTGACGGCGGCGCAGCAGCACGATCTCGCGCATCTGCCGGATCGTGAGCTCGCGTGCCATGAACACCAGGCTGCCACGCCCGGCTTTGAGCGGGCTCAGCGAAAGCTGAGGATCGCGTAAGTACGCGCTGCGGTCAGCCCGAAGGCGCCGGTCTCTGCTTGAGGTCGGCCTCGAGCTCGTCGAGCGCCTCGCGCACCGTCGCGATCCGCTCCTCCGCCGGTCGGCGCGGTCTCGCCGTGCTCGAGCGGTCCATCCGCTCGCGCGCGTGCTCGATCGCGCGCGCCTCCTCGAGCGAGTTGATCACGACGCCGATGAGGATGTTGAAGATCAGGAACGCGGCGAGCAGCGCGTAGGAGATGAAGTAGACGAGCGTCCACTCCGACAGCTCGCGGCCCAGCGCGATCTGCTCGGGCAGGTTCTCGAGCGTCAGCGTGACGAACAGCGTCAGCATCGCCTCGCTGATCGTCCCGTACTGCTGCGGGGCGTGGTCGGCGAAGATCGTCCAGCCGACCATCCCGTAGATGAACAGGACGAGCACGGCGAGCATGGCCAGCGACATGACGCCCGGGATCGAGCGGCCGATCGCGATCGTCAGCACGCGCAGGTCGGGCAGCAGGCGCACGATCCGCAGCACCCGCGCCAGCCGCGCGAGCCGCAGCAGCATCGCGTTCTCGCGCAGGCCGGGCGTGAACGACGCCGCCATCACGAGGAAGTCGAAGATGTTCCAGCCGCTCTTGAAGAAGTCCTGCGGCCGCGAGCCGAAGCCGATCAGCCGGATGCACAGCTCGACGACGAAGATCGCCGAGGAACACGTCGTTGAGCGCGGCCAGCAGCCCGCCCGCCTCGCGCACGACGCCGTGGTAGGTCTCCAGGCCGAGCACGACGGCGTTGGCCAGGATGACGGCGAAGATGAAGATGTTGAACGCCGACGAGTCCGCCAGGTCGGCGCAGAAGCGGACGAGCGGCGAGCGGCTGTCCTCGTGCTCGCGGTCGTCGGTGGATGGCCGCGCCGCATCGCGGCGACAGCGTAACCGGGCGGGGCCGGGCGGACCGAGCCGGCCCTTCGGGTGATTTCCTTGCCGATCCCCCCGGCCCGCCTCTGCGCAAACTACGGGCGGCCGCCGGTCAGCCGGCGGCCGCCGCCCCTGAGGAGGGGATTGAGCGCGCTACACCGACGCCTGCGCGAAGCTCGGGACCTTGTCGGTCGCAAAGCTCTTGCGCAGGTAGAAGAACCACGTCATCCCGGCGAAGACGACGTAGGCGCCGAGGAACACCCACAGCGCCGGGATCGACCAGTCGGCCTGCGCCTGCGCGATCGCGAGCTTCTCGGCCGGCGTCTCGGCGGCCTTCACCGCGGCCGACACGCCGAGCGACGCCTGGCGGAAGACCACCTGGATGAGGAAGCCGCCGAACGCGCCGATCGCGCCGGCGATGCCGATCACGGCCGCGGCCTGGTGCTTGTAGTCGAGGATCGTCCTCTTGAGGTCGAGGCCCTTCTCGGCCGCCTCCTTGCGCCCGAGCGTCGCGAAGATCGACGGGATCATCCGGTACGTCGAGCCGTTGCCCATGCCGGCGAGCAGGAAGATCGCCATGAACGACGCCGAAGAAGATCGGGAAGCTGTGCTCGCTGACGCCGTAGATCGCCGACGAGCGTGAAGACCGCCTCGCCGAGGAACACGGCCAGCGTCACCCGCGCGCCGCCGAGCCGGTCCGACATCCAGCCGCCGAGCGGCCGCGCCAGCGAGCCGATCAGCGCGCCCACGAAGCCCAGGCCGGCGAGGTACGTGGCGATGAACGGATGCGCCGCGAGGAACTCCGGGAACGTGTTCTTGATGACGAGCGGCAGCGCGAACGCGTAGCCGATGAACGAGCCGAACGTGCCGATGTAGAGCAGCGACATGACCCACGTCTGGCTCTGCTTGAGCGACTTCGTGTACGAGCTCGGGTCGGTCTTCGCGTCGCGTGATGCTGTCCATGTAGCGCCAGGCGAGGATCGCGGCGAGCACGATGAACGGCATCCACATCGAGGCCGGCGTAGGCGAGGTTCACGTCGTGCACCGGCAGCTTGTGGCTCGCCACCGGGACGCCGATGATGATCACCAGCGGCACGAGCAGCTGCGTGATCGCGACGCCGAGGTTGCCGCCGGCCGCGTTGAGGCCCGAGCGCCGCGCCCTTGTGGCGGTCGGGATAGAAGAACGAGATGTTCGCCATCGAGGAGGAGAAGTTGCCGCCGCCGAGGCCCGCCGAGGCGGCGCACAGGGCGAGCACCCAGACCTGCGTCGAGTGGCTCTGCTCCAGCAGCCAGCCGCTCGGCACGAGGAACGCGAGCAGCGGCACGGGATGAGCAGCAGCGACGCGCTGATGCCGGTCCACGGCGCCCGCCGAACCTCGGCACCGCGAACGTGTAGGGGATCCGCAGCGTCGAGCCGACGAGGTTCGGCAGCGCGATGAGCAGGAACTGCTCGGACAGCGAGAGCGTGAAGCCGGCGTTGGCGAGGTTGATGACGATGATCGTCCACAGCACCCAGATGGAGAAGCCGAGGTTCTCGGCGAAGATCGAGAGGATCAGGTTCTTCTTGGCGATCTTCTTGCCGCTGCGTCTGCCAGAACGCCTCGTCGTCGGGTTCCCAGTCATCGATCCAGCGGCCCCTGCGCCGGCGTCCGGCCGTCGGCGGCGCGTCGGCCGGGCGTCTCCATCGTCGTGCTCATGTACGTGCTCCTCCTCGAGCGGCTGCGAAAGCGGAATGCCGCACGCTTCCAGCTCGCCGATTTCCGCGCTGTGTGCGAACTGTGTCGAGCTGCGTGAACCGCGCGTTGCGTTGCGTGCGTCAGCGCGGACGGACGGCGCGCACGTAGCACGTCGCGCCGAGCGCGCGGCGCGGTTGCGCCCGTCGCCGGGGAACGCGACGCGCAGGCGATGCAGCGCCGGCCGGCGCAGGCGCACGACGCGTCGTGAACTGCCCGCGCGCGCACCCTCACCGGGAGGCGCGCGACCGGTGCATCGCGCGCGTCCGAGCCCTTGCGGGCGATCGCCGAGCACGAGCCGCGAGCGCCGCGGGCTGCATGCTGCCGCGCACCGTGAAGCGGCGCCGCGCGGTCACCCGCTTGGGCGCGCGCAGCGTCAGCCGCGGCGCGACCTGCACGGTCGAGGCGCGGCGAGCTGATCGAGCGCTCCGTCGGGCAGCCGCGCGACCGCGCGCAGCGAGCGCGAGTACTGCGTCTGCAGCTGCGCCGCCCAGGTGCCGTCGGCGCCGCGTCGCCGCGCGCGCGACCGTCGCGAAGCCCGTCGCCGCTCGCGATCTGCACGGAGATCGGCGCGCCGGCGAGCGGCCGCGCCGTCGGCGCCGGTCGCCCGACCGGAGAGCTGCGCGGGCTGCGGGAAGTCCAGCGTGCCGTCGGCGGTCTGCAGCGACACCGCGCCGGCCGGCGGCGCGGGAACGCGTACTGCGGCGCGAGCTCGGCGGCCTGCGCGCGGATCTCCGGCAGCTGGGCGTAGAGCGCGTCGCCCGGGCAGGCCGTCTTGTCGGCGTCGCGGTGGCCGGCGATGCGCTCGAAGCGTGACCGGCGGTGCCGTCGGCGTAGCGGTTCGTCGGCCCGCCGCGCGGACGTCACCGTCGACCGTGCCGCTCGACGGGCGCGCCGTGCAGCGACGAGCTTCCAGGCCAGCAGCTCGGCGGTCGCCTGCACGCCGGCCGCGGTCTGCGGCGCCTGCGGTGAACGTGCCGAGGTTCGCGACGCCGGTCGAGACGCCGTTGTAGCCCTGCGCCTGGGCGCCGATCACGGGCTGGTCGACGCCGCCCGCGCGGCCCTCGAAGATCTGCCCGTAGCGGTCGACGAGGAAGTTGTAGCCGATGTCGCGCCAGCCGTTCTCGTTGCGGTGGTAGCGGCAGATCGACAGCACGATCGCGGCGCTGTCCTGCGGCGCGTACGCGTTCGCGTTGACCGTGTGGTGCACGAAGCCGAGCTGCACCTCGCCGTAGGCCGGCGCGCGCGCGCGGCGGGCACTGGTCGGCGCCCCACGCCTCGCGCGGGATGATCGGCGGCGCGCCGCGGCTGCCGGGCGCGCGGCGACTGGGCGCGCGCGCCGCGGCCGCCGGCGAGCGCCGCGAGCGCGCGTGTGCGCGCGCGCGCCGCAGCGCGGTCCGCACGCGGTCGGCGGCGGTCGCGCTGCCGGTCGCGTTGACGAAGCGCGCGCGCAGCGCCGCGCGGGCGGCCGGTCGCAGGCGCAGCTGGTAGGCGTCGGCGCCGCCCGCCCAGACGGGCTCGGCGCCCGCCCCGCCGGCGTGGTCGGCGGCCATGCGCCGGTCCAGCGGCCCCAGCGCCCGCCGGCGTCGCGCACGCGGATCTGCGCGCGTCGCGCGTCGGCGGCCGCCCGCGCCAGCGCAGGCCGACGAGGTCGAAGCGCTTGGGCGCGCGCACCACCGGCGAGCGCCAGCGCGCCGTCGGCGCCGCGCGCCCAGTCGCTCGTGGCCGAGCGCCTGCTCGAACTCGACCGCGCGCGGGACGAACGGGCGCGACGGAGAGCGCGGGCGCGGCGAGCCAGACGATCAGGCCTGCGGCCAGCAGCACGGCGGCAAGACGGCGCATCGATGCGAGGAACACGATGGCGGCCGGCGCGGTGCGGTGCGCACGGCGGTCTTGCGCGTTCCGCGCCGACGCGGCTACGGGACGACCTCGGGGCGCCTTGTCGACGAGCGCGTCGCGGAACGTCGCGGAAGCGCGTCGAGCGACCGTGGGCGTGAACTCCTTGCAGCCATGTAGTGGCGCCAGGCGACCGCGGCGACCTGGTAGGGCATCTTCGTGTTGTTCTGCATCAGCACGCTGTGGTAGCCGCCGCCGCTGCCCTTGACGTCCTCGTTGAAGAGCGTCTCGAGCTGCGCGACGACGTTCGGCGGGCTGCCGGGCTTGTACTGGGAGAGGATCCGGCCGTGCTCGAGCGTGTGCACCCAGTTCGCCGATCTGCGGGCTCGTTGCCGGCGACGTAGATGCCGTCGCTGCGCCGGCGTCGGGGTTGTGGCGTCCCGGACGTCGGCGGGTTGGTCTTGTAGTCGGCCGCGGTGAGCTCTTGTCGCCGTGGTCCCGGCCCTCGTTCGGGGAACGCGCGGTACACGCAGCCGGCGCCTTCGCGGCGGCCGTGAGCTCGGCGTCGTCGATGTCGTCGTCGTCGTCGCCGCCGCCGCCGCGCGACGCGCGAACGCGACGCCGGCGACGATCGCGCAGGCGACGACGACGCCGCCGATGAGCTGCAGCAGGCGCTTGCGCTTCGCGGCGGCCGCCGCGGCGGCCTCGCGCTCCAGGCGCTCCTGCTTGCGCCGCTCCTTCTCTTCCTGGCGGCTGGACATCGGCGCGAAGCCTAGCCTGGACGAGCGCTCCGGCCACCGCGCGCGCGCTCAGGGCGGCCGCGGCGGCGCGCCGCCGGCGCCCGCTGCGGCGCGCGGGCTTCCAGCACTCGTCGAGGAAGCTCGGCGATCTCGCTCGGTCAGGCGGTCGGGCGTCAGGCGCAGCTCGACGAACGAGTTGGCCTCGAGCAGCCGCCCGTTGGGCAGCTCGTCGGCGAGCATCCCGGCGTCGGTGAGCGGGTGGATCGGGTCGCGGCGGTGGCCGATGACGAGCGTCGGCGCGAGCATCGCGCGCCGCTCCGCCGGGCTGCGGCGCGGTGCGCCCGAAGAACAGGCCCTGCAGCACCGCGCTGCTCGGGCCGGGATCCTGGCGCACCGTGTCGAGCACGACGTCGCCGTAGAACGGCAGCACGCGGCTCGGGCACCGCGCGCGCGGCGAGCGCCGAGCGCGCGGCACAGCGGCTGCGCGACCGCGAGCGCCGATCATGAGCGGGCCGAACGCCACGAGGCAGCCGATCGAGCGCCTGGTCGAGCACCGGCATCTCGATGACCATCCCGCGCACCCGCTCGGGCGCGAGGCGGCGACCTCGAGCGCCGTGTTGGCGCCCAGCGACGTGCCGACGACGACCGCCTCGTCGACCGCGAGGTGGTCGAGCAGCGCGACGACCTGCTCGGCGAACAGCGTCGTCGAGTAGCGCGCCGGCTCGGCGGGGCGGTCCGAGCGGCCGTGGCCGAGCAGGTCGATCGTCACGACGCGGTTGCCGCGCTCGCGCGAGCGCCCGCGCCAGCGGCTCGTGCATGCGCTGGGAGAGCAGCAGGCCGTGGATGAGCACGACGGTGCGCGCCCCCGCGCCGTACTCGGTGTAGGCGATGCGCTGCCCGGCGTGGCGGAAGCTGGCGATGGCGACAACGATAACCGCCGGCCGAGTAGCCTCGGACACTGATGGCCCGCTCCCCCCGCCCGCTCGAGGGCCGCGTCGTCGCCATCACCGGCGGCGGCCGCGGCATCGGCCGCGCGACGGCGCAGGCCTGCGTGCGCGCCGGGATGAAGGTCGCGATCGGCGACCTCGACGTCGCCGCCGCGCAGCAGACCGCCGACGAGCTCGGCCACGGCACGCTCGCGCTCGAGCTCAACGTCTGCGACCGCGCCTCGGTGAGCGCTTCCTCGACGCGACCGAGGCGCAGCTCGGCCCGCTCGACGTGCTCGTCAACAACGCCGGGATCATGCCGCTGGCGCCGTTCGTCGAGGAGACCGACGCGACCGCGCGCCGGCTCGTCGACATCAACGTCCACGGCGTGCTGCACGGGATGAAGGAGGCGCTGCCGCGGCATGCGCGCCCGCGGCCGCGGCCACCTCGTGAACATCGCCTCGACGGCGGGCAAGGTCGGCTTCGCCGGCGGCGCGACGTACTCCGGCACGAAGCACTTCGTCGTCGGCGTCAGCGAGGCGCGTGCGCGCCGAGCTGCGCGGCACCGGCGATCGAGATCACCTGCGTCATGCCCGGCGTCGTCAACACCGAGCTGTCCGCCGGCACGCCGCAGGCGCGCTTCGTGCCGCACATCGAGCCCGACCAGGTCGCCGACGCGATCGTCGACGCGCTGCGCACACCCGCGCTTCGAGGTCTTCGTCCCGCGCCGGATCGCGCCGCTGCAGAAGCTCGGCGGCGCCGTCCCGACGCGCGTGCGCGACGGCTTCGCGCGCCTGCTCGCGCTCGACCGCGTGCTCGGTGCGCCCGACGCCGCTGCCCGCGCCGACTACGAAGCCGCGCGCCGCGCGCTCGTCCGGGACCGACGAGGGGTGAGGAGGTCTACTCGGCTCGCGGCCGAGCCGGGCTCCACACCCCCTACTCCCAGCTGAGCACGAGCTCCGCGTCGAGGTAGTCCGCCAGCCGCGCCGCCTCGCGCTCGGCGCCGGCGCGCACGTCGTCGCCGACGGCGCCGAACGGCTCGATCGACGACGTTCGACCTCGCCGTGCTTGGCCTCGTGGCGCCAGACGCCGGCGATGCGCCCGTCGACGAGCAGCACCGGCGACAGCCAGCCCTGCCGGCGGTAGACGCGGTCCTTGTGCTCGGCCGCGAGCACCGGGCGTCTCCTCGCGCGGCGCCGCGACCACGTACTGGTCGAACGCCGGCAGCAGCGAGACGACGCCGGCCGGCTGCGCCGCGCGCCGCCGCCGTCGACGTCGGCGCGCAGCATCCAGCCCTCGAAGCCCTCGACGCTCACCTCCGCCACCTCGTCGCCGAGCGCGGCGATGAGCCTGCCCGCCTGCGCCGCCGACGCCATCCCGAACCAGCGCGCGAACGTCTCGCGCGACGCCGGCCCGTACACCGCGAGGTGGCGCCGGATGACCGTCCGCCATCGCCGGCGCGCGGCGCGGCCGGCGTCCAGCCCGCGGTCCAGCCAGCGGTCCGGGCGGCGTGAAGCGCACCTTCGGCCCTTCGGCGGCGCGAAGACGACGTCGCCGCGGAACGCCGCGAGCTTGGGCATCGTCCCGAAGCTCCCGCGTACGGCTTCGCCGAGCCGCGCGCTCGCCGAGCGCGACCGCGACCGCGTCGGCCAGCTCGTCGCGGGTCAGCGGCTCGCCGTCCAGCACGTCGCGGATCGCGTCGAGCACGGCCGCCGCCTCGGCGCTCGTCATGCCGAACGCCTTGCGCCAGCTCGCCATCTCGTAGCGCGGCCTGATGACGCCCTGCGCCCCGACCCAGAGCGCGAGCTCGGCGGCGGGCAGCAGATGCAGCGTGCCGCGCATCGCCCACGTGCGCACGAGCGTGCGGTCCGTCCACAGCGCGCGGTTCACCGCGCCCGGGTCCAGCCCGTCGACGCGCGCCCACAGCGTCAGCTCGGCCGAGGACTGCACCTGGGCGTGCAGTCCGCAGATGCGCGAGACCACCGCCTGCCAATCCTCGGCGGCCGCGCGCGCTCGCGCGAGGCCCTGGCGGGCGACGCGCCAGGCCAGCACCGCCTCCCAGCTCAGCTCCTCGGGCACGCCGCGCAACCTGACACATCGCGATGGCGGCGCGGGACGACGTGCGAACGCAGCGTCCAGCCGACGCCGATCGCGCCAGTCTCGGATACTTCCCGACATGACTTCCGATTCTGATCAGCTCTGCGTCGACTCCATCCGCGCCCTCGCGATGGACGCGATCCAGAAGGCGAACTCCGGTCATCCGGGCCTGCCGATGGCCATGGCGCCGGCCGCGTTCGTCCTGTACCGCCGCATCATGCGCCACGACCCGGCGGACCCGCAGTGGCCCGACCGCGACCGCTTCCTGCTCAGCGCCGGGCCACGGCTCGATGCTGCTCTACGCCATCCTGCACCTCACCGGCTACGACCTCCCGATGGACGAGATCAAGCGCTTCCGCCAGTGGGGCTCGCTGACGCCCGGGCCACCCCGAGCGCGACCGCGTCCACGTCACGCCCGGCGTCGAGGTCACGACCGGCCCGCTCGGCGCAGGCTTCGCCAACGGCGTCGGCATGGCGATCGCCGAGAAGTTCCTGCGCGAGCACTACGGCGAGGAGGTCCAGAACCACCACGTCTACGCGATCGTCTCCGACGGCGACCTCATGGAGGGCATCGCCGCCGAGGCCGCGTCGCTCGCCGGCCAGCTCGGCCTCGGCCGGCTCGTCTACCTCTACGACGACAACGACATCTCGCTCGACGGCCCGACGTCGCTGAGCTTCGACCGCGAGGACGTCGACAAGCGCTTCGAGGCCTACGGCTGGGACGTCTCGACGTCCACGACGCCAACGACATGGTCGCGCTCGAGACGGCGATCAAGGCGGCGCAGAAGGTCGACGGACAAGCCGTCGCTCATCCGCGTGAAGTCGATCATCGGCTACCCGTCGCCCAACAAGTCGGGCTCGAGCAAGGCGCACGGCGCCGCGCTCGGCGAGGACGAGGTCCGCGCTGACCAAGGAGGTCATGGGCTGGGATCCCGACAAGCAGTTCTACGTCCCCGACGAGGTCTACGCGGCCGCCTCGATGACGGACGACGGCGCCGCCGCCCACGCCGAGTGGAACGAGCGCTTCGACGCCTGGCACGCGGCGCAACGCCGACCTCGCGCGACGGAGTGGGACCTCGCCTGGCAGGGCAAGCCGCTGCCGGGCCTCGGCCGACGCGCTGCCGAGATCGACTGGGACAAGCCGAAGATCGCGACCCGCAGCGCGGGCGCGAAGGTCATGGCCGCGTTCGAGGCGTTCACGCCGACGATGGTCGGCGGCGCCGCCGACCTGTCGGAGTCGACGAAGACCGAGTTCCCGGACTCCGAGCGCTTCACGGCCGAGCAGGCCGGGCGCAACGTCTTCTTCGGCGTGCGCGAGCACGGCATGGGCGGCGCGGTCAACGGCATGGCCGCGCACGGCGGGATCGTGCGCCCGTACGGCTCGACGTTCATGCAGTTCGCCGACTACATGCGCGGCGCGATCCGCCTGTCGGCGCTGACGGGCCTGCCGTCGGCGTGGGTCTTCACGCACGACTCCGTCGCGCTCGGCGAGGACGGCCCGACGCATCAGCCCGTCGAGCACCTCGCGGCGCTGCGCGCGATCCCCGGGCCTCGTCGTGCTGCGCCCCGCCGACGCCACACGAGACCGCCGAGGCCTGGCGCGTGATCCTCGAGGACCTCGAGGGCCCGGCCGCGCTCGTGCTCTCGCGCCAGGACCTGCCGGTCCTCGACCGCTCGCGTGTACGGCGCGGCCGCGGCGTCGGCAAGGGCGCCTACGTCCTGGCGCGACGCCGACGACGCGCAGGCGACGATCATCGGCACGGGCAGCGAGGTCTGGGTCGCGCTCGCCGCGGCCGAGCAGCTCGACGTGCCGGTGCGCGTCGTCTCGATGCCGTCGTGGGAGCTCTTCGAGCAGCAGGACGAGGACTACAAGGACTCGGTCCTGCCGGTCGACCTGCCGACGGTCTCGGTCGAGGCGGGCGTCCGGATGGGCTGGGAGCGCTACGCCGACGCGATCGTCTCGATCGACCGCTTCGGCGCCTCGGCGCCCGGCGGAGAGGTCCTCGAGGAGCTCGGGATCACGCCCGACGAACGTCGCCGCGCACGTGCGCGAGCTGCTCAGCTAGAGACGGTCGCCGCGGAGCCGCCCGCGGCGCTGGATCGCGGCTGAACGGCACCGCCTCGCTCGAGACGCTCGCTCACGCCGCCGCGCTACGGACCCAGCACCCGCGCCAGCTCCCTCGCGTCGGCCGACACGGTCACGTGGATCGCGGCGGGCTCGCGTACCCAGGCGATGAGGTCGTGGGACTGCAGGCGGCCGAGCATGAACTCGAACGCCAGCGCCTGCCCGCGCGAGCGGTAGCTGCGCGAGATGTCGAACGCCCAGCCCGTCGTGTGCAGCGAGTAGTTCGGCGTCGCCTGGCGGTTGCGCGCGAGCAGCACCCGCTGGTAGCGCTCGTCGCGCACGGTGCTCGTCACGACGAGCGGCTCGTCGCCCGAGATCGCCTTGACGCCCGCGCCGATGTAGCCGAGCAGCGCGAGCGCGGGGTCGCGCAGGCCGCGGTAGGTCGTGCGGCGCTGCGCCGAGGCGGCCGGCGAGCTCGCCCATCCCGCGGTCGATCGCGATGCCGCGCTCGGCGAGCGCGCGCGCGCGGCAGCGCGACGATGCGCCGGTCGTCGTAGGCCGCGCGCAGGTCGCGCGGGCGTCGCGAACTGCTCGCGTCGCGTCGCCGCGGGTGCAGCACCTCCTCGGCGGAGTTCTTCGCGTTCTGCAGTCGCGAGATCGCGGTCCAGCTCGGCGGGGTCGGAGCGATACAGGCGCATGATCTCCCGCGCTGCCGCGACGCGCCAGAGATAGGTCGCCGAGTCGTCGCCGAGCGCGGCGAGCTGCTCGTACGCCTCGGCGTGCTCGAGCGGGGTCGAGTCGAAGTACAGCTCGCGCGTAGGAGATGTCGTCGTCGCCGTAGCCGCGCAGCGCGGTCTGCAGGTTGCCGATTCCCATGTGGTAGCTCTCGACCGCCAGGTCGTCGCGACCGAGCTCGCTCCCGCGCGATCAGCAGGTAGCGCGCTGTCGCCGCCAGCGCCTTGGGCGGGTCGAAGCGCTCGTCGACGCGCCGGCGCCGCGCGCGCAGCCGGGCCATCAGCGCGCGGTCGCCCTTGCGCTGCGGCCCGCCGCAGCGAGCGCCCGATGCGCAGCGCGCCGGCCGGATCGACCTTCATGCTGCAGCAGGTTGCGGCCGGTCTCGGCGAGGATCTGCGTCAGCCCGACCGCGCCCTCCAGCTGCGGGTCGGCGGCGGCGTCCGGGCGCCCGGCGCTCTCGAGCAGGACGATCGCCTCGAGCGTGTCGGCGTCGAGTCCGGCCGTCTCGCGCGGCGGCCTCGACGAGCGGGCGGTAGCGCGCGACGCGCTCGGCGCTCGCGCGCGCGCCGCCCGGCGACTTGGCGTAGATGACGTGGGCGTTGCCGCGGGCGGCGGCGGCGACGAACGCGGCCTCGCGGCCCGGCGTGTAGGCGAGCGGGTCGTTGTCGGCGCCGGTGCCCGGCACGAGCCGCGGACGGCAGGTGTCGCCGGCGAAGAGCACGATGACCGCGACCACCGCGAGCACGGCGACGACGAGGAGCATGAGCACGCGGCGGGCGAGGGACCTCATCCGCCCTAGGCTCGCAAATCGCGGCGCGTGGGCGGGAGGACCGCGCCCGCCCGCCGGGTTTGGCGAGCGCGGGCGGAAGGTAGGTGGCTTGCCATGCCCAGGCATCTCACATATGGCACAGCGGCTCGTCGACTCCCGTCCGCGGGCGTCGGCGCACCCTGCTCGCCAGCTGCTCTGCCGCGTGCTCGACGACGCCCGCTCGCCGCCGCCGTCCACGCCGAGACCGGCGCGTCCGGCGCCGGCGTCAGCCGCCTGCCCGGCGACACGCGCGTCCTCGCCGTCCACGCCGCGACGACCGACGGCGCAGTGGCCGACGGCCGCGTGACGTTCGCGCACCGCAGCAGCGCCGAACGGCCTCTCGCGCTTCAGCGGGACCGTCTCCGCGCTCGCGGATCCGCGTCGGGCGCCGACGGTCGCAGATCTCTGCGGCGACCGTGACGCGCGGCCGGACCGCCGCACGGCGTTGTGCTGACCGGCAAGCGGTACGCGTTCACGCTCATGCTCGGCGAGGCACCGACCTTCTCGCTACCGGCGCTTCGCCGACCAGTTCGTCGCGTGCTGCGCGGCGGTCGCGGCCGGAGACCGTCGCGGTACCGCCGGGGGCTTCACGGACCCGCTGAGGCGTCCCGGCGGGCGTCGCCCGGCACGCGCCCACGCAGAGGGGCCGCGCGAGTTCGCGCGGCCCCGCGCAGTGAAGCGCGCTGGGTCGATCGACGGCGTCGTCCCGGCGCCGTCGACTCAGAAGCGGCGTTCGCGGTACGTCACGGGCTCCTCGACCACATGGCGTATCGACGCCGACCGTGCGCGCCTGGATCATCTCGATGACGAGCCAGATGGCGCCGACGACGAACAGGATCATGCCGATCGTCTGGATCGAGATGCCTGCCGACGGTCGCGGTGACGGCGAGCCACAGCACGAGGCCGATGGCGATGAGAACAAGCGGGGGTCCGGCGTCGGCGAACATCGATGGGCCTCCTGATCTTTGGAAACGGGCGTCGGCGAGGTCTTGCCCGGCCGGCGGTCCGCGGCGGGGAAATCTCAGACCAATCTCATGATCGTCCGCGGTCGACGACGCCGGGCGCACCGCGCGTCGGGATCTGACCGTCGCCGGCCGTAGCCTGCCGTCGCGATGCGCACGCTCACGGCAGGCGCCCCGGTCGCGCTTGGGGACGACGACCTGCTCATCGCGGGCGACAACCTCACCGCGATGGCGACGCTGCCCGACGGCGCCTTCGACATGGCCTACCTCGACCCGCCGTTCAACACCGGCACCGAGCAGCGCCGCGGCGCGCTGCACTACGCCGACGCCTTCGAGGACTACGCCGGCTTCCTCGCCCCGCGTCTGGAGCGGGTGCGCGAGCTGCTCGCGCCGCACGGCACGCTGTACCTGCACCTCGACTACCGCGAGGCGCACCGCTGCAAGCTGCTGCTCGACGAGCTCTTCGGGCCCGAGTGCTTCCTCAACGAGCTGATCTGGATCTACGACTACGGCGGCCGGCCGAAGCGCCGCTGGCCGGCCAAGCACGACACGATCCTCGTCTACGTCAAGGACCGCGCGCTGTACCACTTCGACGACGACGAGGTCGACCGTGAGCCGTACATGGCGCCGGGGTTGGTCGGTCCCGAGAAGGCGGCACGCGGCAAGCGCCCGAGCGACTGCTGGTGGCACACGATCGTGCCGACGAACTCGCGTGAGAAGACCGGCTACCCGACGCAGAAGCCGGCCGGGATCGTGCGGCGGATGGTGGCGGCGTCGTCGCGGCCCGGCGGTTGGTGCCTGGATCCCTTCGCGGGGTCGGGGACCTTGGGGGCGGTGTGTCAGGGGTTGGGCCGGCGCTTCGTGCTCGTGGATGAGAACCCCGAGGCGATCGCGGTCAGCACCGCGCGCCTGGCTGTGCCGTTGCGGCCTGCGGCGTCGGCGCTCTTCTGAGCCGCGCGGATGCGCTGCGCGCGCCTCTCGTGAGCGGCCGCGCAGTCGGACTGCGTGCTTGGCCCTTCTCCTGCATCTCCGGCTGCGCGGGGTGCAGTTCCCCACGCACGAGATCAGCCGGGGTCGACGCGCAGGTGCTCCAGCAGCCCGCAGAGCTCGAGGGCGCGCCTGACCGCGGGACGCCCGCCGATGAGCGAGAACTCGCGGTCGTTGGCGGTCGCGAACCGATGCTCGGCGACGATCACGCGGATCCCCGTCGAGTCGACGAACTGCAGCTCGCGCAGGTCGAGCGCGAAGCGCTCGAAACCCGACCGGCGCAGCTCGTGAAGCTGCGCCTCGAGCTGGGGAGCGGTGGCGACGTCGAGTTCGCCGAGGGAACGACGCGCACGACGTCGCGCTCGGGATGTACGTCGACGCGAAACGGCGTGTACTGCTGTGACAGCCGATCTCCGGGCACGCGGCACCTCTGGGAACTGCGAAGGGGGTTCTGCCAAGGTGTCCGGCGGTCCTGCGTGAAGATCACCGGCTGCCGCAGGTCATGTGCGCTCCCGTCACCACTGCCCGGTTGGGTGCGGCGACGATCGCGAGTGACGAACTCTAGCGCCACCCGCAACCCTCCCGCGACCTCAGAACCCGCGCGCGGGGCCGGCGCCATCACCGTTGGTCGCGGCTCGCCGCCGCGCGCTCACCCGCTGAGCGCGGCTTGAGGATGAACACCTCCGCGGCGATGTCCGGGTCGACGTGGTGGTCGCTGAGAAACGCCACCACCTCACGCCCGGTGTGCTCGACGACCGCGGCGATGAGATCCTCGCGCATCGTCTGCTGGAAGCGCCGCCGCATGTCGATCACCGCGTCGACGTGCCCGTCCTTGACGAGGATGCGCTCGCCCTTCAGCAGCGTGTCGCGCAGCACGACCATGACGTGGCTCTCGGTGATCGTCGTGTAGGCCTGCGTCGGCCCGCGACCGGTGTAGTCGCGCAGCAGCCGCACGACGGCGTTGCTGATCGCCTGCGCGGCCTCGCCGCGATGACTCGGTGCGTCCTGACTCGCCACGCGGACGGGCCTTTCTCGTCTCCGCTGCCGGGGATCGGGCCGCCATCGGACAGGGAGACGCTGTCGTCCATCAGCGGAAAGCCGGATCCCCCCAGAAGTCCCCCTCGGTCGTCGTGACCGAAAGTCAGCGGTGGGCGCAGGTCGCGCGAACCTTAGCCCAATCGACAGCGTGCCAAGCCGGGTTTTCGGCCGCGGAACCATGGGTACGGCGTCGGCAGGGACGACCGCTCGCCTGTCACCAGACAGGTGCCGCAGGTCATCGAAGGCACATCTGGTAATGAGGTGAGAACGTGGCTGCACGGGAGATGGCGACCGCGGTTGCCCCTGGCGACCGTGGGACGGCAGTACGGCAGACGACCGGTCTCGACGACGAGCGCCGTGCGCGCGAGGACATGCGCCTGTTCAAGGCGTGGATCGATCACGGCGATCGCAATGCCCGCGCGCCGCTGATCGAGCGATTCCTGCCCCTGGCGCGCTCGCTCGCGCGCCGCTATCAGCGCGGCAGCGAGCCGCTCGACGATCTCGTCCAGGTCGCATCGATCGCGCTCGTCAAGGCGATCGACCGCTACGACCCGGCGCGCGGCTACGCGTTCAGCTCGTTCGCCGTCCCGACGATCGCCGGCGAGCTCAAGCGCCATTTCCGCGATCACACGTGGATGGTGCGCCCGCCGCGCGGCATCCAGGAGCTGACGCTGCGCGTCGAGGGCGCTCTCGCGCGCCTGACGCAGCAGCTCGACCGCTCACCCACGACGAGCGAGCTGGCGGCGGCCGTCGGCGTCGGCGACGAGCAGATCCTCGAGGCGATGCAGGCGCGCAGCGCGCGCGGCGCGCTGTCGCTGCATGCGCCGCAGGGCAACCCCGGCGACGCGACCTCGCTCGAGGACACGCTCGGCGCCGAGGACCCCGATATCGAGCGCGCCGAGACAGCGCGCCGAGCTCGACCGGCTGATGCAGTCCGTCTCTCCGCGCGCGCGGGCGATGCTGCGGATGCGCTTCGAGGAGGACATGACGCAGGCCGAGATCGGCGCCGTCGTCGGCATCAGCCAGATGCAGGTCTCGCGGATCCTGCGCCAGACCGTCGCGAAGCTGCGCGAGGTCAGCGAGGAGGCGCGCGGCGGGCGAGCCGGCATGCGGCCGTCGTGCCGGCGCCTACGGCGCTGCGGCCGCTGACAGCCGTCGGCGCATGAGGATCGTCGTGCCGCCGGGCCGCGGCTGAACCTCGACCTCGTCCATCAGCTTGCGCATGAGCGGCAGGCCGCGCCCGCGATCGGGCGTCGCCTGCGGCTCGCGCCAGCGTGCCGCGGTCGCGCACGCAGACGCTCGAGGTCGCCGTCCGCGTCGCGCGAACTCGACGTCGAAGAGGTCGTGGCCGAACGCGTAGCCGTGCTCGACGGCGTTCTCGCAGGCCTCGTTGCAGGCCATGATCACGTCCTCGGTCTCGTCCTCGTCCGCGCCGCGCTCGACGAGCCAGCGGCGCAGGGTCTGGCGCATCGCGTACAGCGCCGCCGGATTCGTTGGACACCTCGAGCGCGACCTTCGGCCCGAGCGTCTCCGACAGGCGCACGACGAGCAGCGTCACGTCGTCGGACTGCGTCGCCGCGCTCGTGAGCTGCTCGAGCAGCCGCTCGCAGGTGTCGTCCGCGCCGGCCTCGGCGCCGGTCGCCTCGGCCGCCACGCGGCAGGCGCTCGAGGCCGACGTCGAGCACCTCGGCCGGGTCCTCGATGAGGCCGTCGGTGTAGAGCACGAGCGTCGAGCCGGGCTCGAGCTTGCGCGTCGTGCTGCGTGTAGCGCGGCGTCGCGAGGACGCCCATCGGCGGCGAGGGCGGCTCCGTGAGGAACTGCGCGCGCGCCGTCGGGGCCCATGACGAGCGGCGGCGGATGGCCGGCGTTGGTGAAGTGCAGGGTGCCGGTGCCGGGCTCGAGGATCCCGAGCACGACGGTCGTCATGATCGCCTCGTCGGAGCCGAGCGTCGAGCGTGAAGCGGTTCAGGCGGTCGGCCATCGTGCCGGTGTCGTCGGCCTGCATGAGGATCGCGCGCAGCGCGCTGCGCATCTGGCCCATCGTCGACGCGGCCTCGATCCCGCGCCCGACGACGTCGCCGATCGCGATCGCGATCCGGCCGCTGGGCAGCGCGACCGCGTCGTACCAGTCGCCGCCCACCGCCGTGCCGTTCTCGCCGGGCTCGTAGCGCGCGCCGAGGCCGACGCCGGCGACGTCGGGCAGGCGCTTGGGCAGCAGCGAGCGCTGCAGCTCCTGCGCGATGCGCCGCTCGCGCTCGAACAGCCGCGTGCGGGCGATCGCCAGCCCGGCGCGGTCGGCGGCGAGGCGCAGCAGGCCGATGGTCTCGGCGTCGAAGTCGCGGCGCGTCAGCGTGCCGACCTGGATCGAGCCGACGACGTTGCCGCCGTCGAGCAGCGGCACGGCGAGCAGCGAGCTGATCGCGCGGACCGAGCGAGCTCGCGTCGAGCTCGGCGCGGGCGACGTCGGCGATCGTGACCGGGCCGCGCTCGTGCGCGACGCGCTCGACGACGCCGTCGATCGCCGCCTGCGGCTCGCGCTCGCACGATCGTCTCGACGCCGCGCGCCGCGCGCGCGACGATCGGGCGCGCCTCGTCGGTCAGCACGGCCGCGGCGCGGTCGACGTCGAGCGCCTCGAGGATGCGGTCCAGCAGCTCGCGCAGCAGCTCCTCCAGACCCTCGGCGCCGAGCGCGGCGGCGGCGATCGACTGCATGATCTGCAGGCGCTCGGCGGCCGCCTCGGCGTGCGCGCGCGCCGACTGCGCGCGGATGAGCTGCTCGCGGTCGCGCTGGGCGCGGCGGCGCTCGCGCAGGTCCTGCAGCTGCAGGATGAGGTCGGGCCGCGCCGCCGTTCGCGGCGCGGGCGAGCGAGGCGCTGACGAGCACCGGGATCGTCGTGCCGCGCGGCCCGGTCAGCCGGCGCTCGACCTCGTAGTGGCGGATCGCGCCGGCCATGAGCTGCTCGCGGCGCGCGGCGTCGATGCCGGCGTCGGCGCGCGGGCCGAGCTCGTCGAGCGTGTGCCCGATGAGCTCGGCGGCGGGGCGCCCGACGGTCTCCTCGAGCGCGCGGTTGACGTGGCGGATGCGCCCGTCGGCGTCCGCGCGGGCCATCCCGATCGGCGCGTCCTCGAACGTCGCGCGCAGCTGCTCCTCGCTCTCGGCCAGCGCGCGCCCGCGCTCGTAGAGCTCGACGAAGACCTCGACCTTCGAGCGCAGCATGTCGCGGGTCGAACGGCTTGAACAGGTAGTCGACGGCGCCCGTCTCGTAGCCGCGGAAGACGTGCTCGGCGGTCGTGCTGATCGCCGTGACGAAGATGATCGGCACGTTGCGCGTGCGCTCGCGGGCGCGGATCAGCTCGGCGGTCTCGAAGCCGTCGATGCCGGGCATCTGGACGTCGAGCAGGATCGCCGCGAACTCGTCGCGCAGCAGCGCCCGCAGCGCCTCGTCGCCGGAGCGGGCGCGCACGAGCCGGTAGCCGGTCGGCTCGAGGACCGCCTCGAGCGCGAGGAGGTTCTCCTCGTGGTCGTCGACGAGCAGGATCGCCGTGTCGGTGCTCGTCGGCTCACCGTGCCGAGCGCTCCGAGCGGATCGCGGCGAGCTCGACGAGCGCCGGGCCGATCTCTCGAGCGCCATGACGCGCGCCTCGGGCGTCGCCCACAGCGCGGCGTCGGGCATCTCGCGGCGCTCGGCCGTCTCGGGGTCCTGCACGATCGCCACGCCGCCGCGGCGCGGCGATCTGCGCCAGGCCGACGGCGCCGTCGGCGTTGGCGCCGGTCAGCACGACGCCGGCCGCGCGCTCGCCGTAGGCGTCGGCGGCCGAGCCGAGCAGCACGTCGATCGACGGCCGGCTGTAGTGCAGCGGCTCGTCGACCGACAGCGACGACGAGCCGCGGCTCGACGAGCAGGTGGTAGTCGGCCGGCGCCACGAGCGACGGTGCCCGGCGCGAGCGCCTGCTTGTCCTCGGCCTCGCGACGTGCAGCGCGCAGCGCGCGTCGAGCAGGCGCTCGAGCATCGCCGTCGCGTCCGTCGTTCTGGCGGTGCTGGGCGATCGACGACCGGCGGCGCCGAAGTCCGGCGGCAGCGCGCCGAGCACGCGCTCGATCGCGTGCAGGCCGCCCCACGAGGCGCCGACCGCGACGAGCTCGATCACCGGCGTCACTGCCGCCTACCGGTAGATCTTCTCGGCCTCGACGAGCGGCTCGTACTCGCTCGGCGTGGCGCGAGTGGCGGATCGACTCCTTGCGCCCGAGCGCGAGGATCGCCGAAGCGCGTCATGCTCGTCGCCGAAGAGCGCCGAGCACCTCCTCCTGCAGCTCGGCGCCGAAGTAGATCAGCACGTTGCGGCACACGATCAGCTGAAACTCGTTGAACGAGCCGTCCGTGACGAGGTTGTGCTGGGCGAAGACGATCCCCGCGCGCGAGCGCCGGGTCGAAGCGGGCCACGTCGCCGTCGGCGCTGTAGTAGCGCGAGAACGACTCGGTCCCGCCGGCGCGCAGGTAGTTCTCGGTGTAGAGCTGCATCCGCTCCAGCGGGAAGGCGCCCGAGCGCGCGCGCTGCAGCGCGGCCTCGTCGATGTCGGTCGCGTAGATCCGCGTGCGCTCGAGCAGCCCCTCCTCGCGCAGCGCGATCGCCAGCGAGTAGATCTCCTCGCCGGTCGAGCAGCCCGCGTTCCAGATGCGGATGAACGGATAGGTGCGCAGCAGCGGGAAGACCTGCTCGCGCAGCGCGCGGTGGAAGCTCGGGTCGCGGAACATCTCGGTGACGTTGATCGACAGGTCGCGCAGCAGCCGGTCCATGCACGCCGGGTCGTGCAGCACGCGCTCCTGCAGGCCCGAGATCGTCTCCAGCCCCTCGCCGTAGACGCGATGCCACAGCCGCCGGCGCAGCGACGCGAGCGCGTAGCCGCGGAAGTCGTAGCCGTAGCGGCGGTGGATGCGCCTCCAGCAGCAGCTCGATCTCGAGGCGCTCGCGCGCCTCGTGGCCGTCGCTGCGGTCACCCGTACAGCCATACCCGCATGAGCGAGATGAGCTGCTCGATGTCGACCGGCTTGGTGATGTAGTCCGACGCGCCCGAGGCGATCGACTTCTCGCGGTCGCCCTTCATCGCCTTGGCGGTCAGCGCGATGATCGGCAGCTCGGCGAAGCGCTCGTCGGCGCGCAGCGCGCGCGTCGTCTCGTGGCCGTCCATCTCGGGCATCATCACGTCCATCAGGACGAGGTCGACGTCGGGGTCGGCGTCGAGCGTCTCGATCGCCTCGCGGCCGTTCTCGGCGAAGCGCACGACCATCCCGCGCGCCTCGAGCGCGCTCGTCAGCGCGAAGACGTTGCGCACGTCGTCGTCGACGATCAGCACGCGCTTGCCGTGCGAGGACCGCGTCGGCGCTGTGCAGCTGCTCGAGCATGCGGCGGCTGTCGGCCGGCAGCGCGGCCTCGGGGCGGTGCAGGAACAGCGCCGTCTCGTCGAGCAGCCGCTCGGGCGAGCGGCGTCCTTGACGATGATCGACTCCGCGTAGCGGCGCAGCCGCGTCTCCTCGCGGCGCGTGAGCTCCTTGCCGGTGTGGATGATGACCGGCACCTCGCGGTGGCGCTCGTCCTCCTTGATGTGGTCGAGCAGCGCGAAGCCCGTCGTCTTCGGGCAGCTTGAGGTCGAGCACGATGCAGTCGAAGCGCTCGCTCCTCCAGCGCGGCGAGCGCCTCCTCGCTGGAGCCGACGGCGGTCACCTCGACGTCGTCGCCGGCGCCGACGAGCTCGACGACGCTCAGCCGCTCGCCTCGTCGTCCTCGACGACGAGCAGCCGCCGCACCGGGCGCTCGAGGAACGCGCCGGCGCCGGCGAACGTCGCGCGCGAGCGCGTCGGACTCGGCGGGCCGCTCGAGGAAGCCGGCCGCGCCGGCGCGCAGCGCGGCGATGCCGCTCGCTCGGCCGCGCCGACGACGTAGCACGGGGATGTGGCGCGTGCGCGGGTGGTGCTTGAGCTGGTCGAGGATGCCGGCGCCGCCGGTGACCGGCACGGCGAGCACGATGACGTCGGGGCCGAGCTCGTGGGCGAGCGCGAGCGCCGACGTTGCCGCGCGGCGCGACGACGCGCGCGGAAGCCGTGCTCGCGCGCCTGCACGAGCGCGCGCAGCGCCGCGTCGGGGTCGTCCTCGACGATGAGCGCGACGCGGTCGCCGGGCGCGATCCGGCCGCGGTCGTCGTCGGCGCGGCGGCGCCGCGTCGGCCTCGGCGTCGGCGCGGTCGGCGCGCGGCGCGGCGCCTCGCCGGCGGCGCGCGCCGCGCGGCTCGGCCGGCTCGCGGCGGCGGGCGCGCGCGGGCTGCGGCCGGCTCGACGGGCTCGGTGTAGACCGGCAGCAGCAGCTCGAACGTGCTGCCCTCGCCGGGCGTGCTGCTGCACGCGGATCTCGCCGCCGAGCACGCGCGCGATCTCGCGGCTGATCGACAGCCCGAGCCCGGTGCCGCCGAAGCGCCGGCTCGTCGTGCCGTCGGCCTGCTGGAAGGCCTCGAAGATCAGCCGCAGCTTGTCCTCGGCGATGCCGATGCCGGTGTCGCGCACCGTGACGCTCAGCGCGTACGGCGTGTCGTCCGGCGCGCGCGTCGAGCGTCGAGCTCGACGCGCCCGGCCTCGGTGAACTTGAACGCGTTGGAGAGCAGGTTGCGCAGCACCTGCTGCAGGCGCTGCTCGTCGGTGAAGATCGTCGCCGGCGCGTCGTCGGCGGCCTCGATCGCGAACTCGAGGCCCTTCTGCTCGGCGACCGAGCCGAACGCGCGCTCGACGTAGTCGCGGACGTCGGCGAGCGACGTCGTGCCCGGGTTGATCTCCATCTTGCCGGCCTCGACCTTCGACAGGTCGAGGATGTCGGAGATCAGCGACAGCAGGTCGGCGCCCGCCGTGTGGATCGTCGAGGCGAACTCGACCTGCTTGTCGGTGAGGTTCTCGCTCGGGGTTCTCGGCCAGCAGCTTGGAGAGGATCAGCAGGCTGTTGAGCGGCGTGCGCAGCTCGTGGCTCATGTTCGCCAGGAACTCCGACTTGTACTTCGAGCTGACCGCGAGCTGCGCGGCCTTCTCCTCGAGGTCCAGCCGCGCGCGCTCGATCTCGGCGTTCTGGATCTCGATGTCGCGGTTCTGCTGGCTGAGCAGCTCGGCCTTCTCCTGCAGCTCCTCGTTGGTCTGCTGCAGCTCCTCCTGCTGGGTCTGCAGCAGCTCCTCGGAGGCGCGCAGCGACGAGCGTCTGCTGCTCGAGCTCGGAGTTGGAGCGCTTGAGCTCCTCCTGCTGGCTCTGCAGCTCCTCGGACTGCGACTGCAGCTCCTCGGCGAGCGACTGGGACTGCTCGAGCAGCTCCTCCGTGCGGCGGTTGGCGATGATCGCGTTGAGCACGACGCCGAGCGTCTCGGCGAGCTGCTCGAGGAACGCCTGGTTGACGTCGGAGAACGCGCGCAGCGACGCGAGCTCGACGACGGCCAGCACCTGCTCCTCGAACAGGATCGGCATGACGATGATGTTCACCGGCGTCGCCTCGCCGAGGCCGGAGGTGACCTTGACGTAGTCCGCGCGGCGCCTCGGAGATGAGGATGCTCTTGCCCTCCAGCGCCGCCTGGCCGACGAGCGCCTCGCCGATCTTGAAGCGGTTGGAGACCGACTTGCGCTTCTTGTAGCCGTAGCTGGCGATCAGCCGCAGCTCGGGCTCGTCGCCGTCGTCGGCCTCGCGTCAGGAAGAACGCGCCGTGCTGGGCGGTGACGAGCGGCGAGATCTCGGACATGATCAGCCGCGAGACCGTCGCGAGGTCGCGCTGGCCCTGCATCAGGCCGGAGATCCGCGCGAGGTTCGTGTTCAGCCAGTCCTGCTCGGCGTTCTTCTGCGTCGTCTCGCGCAGGTTGGCGATCATCTGGTTGATCGTGTCCGACAGCTCGGCGACCTCGCCCTCGGCCTCGACCGAGATCTGGCGCGTGAGGTCGCCCTGCGTCACGGCGGTCGAGACCTCGGCGATCGCGCGCACCTGCGTCGTCAGGTTGCCGGCGAGCTGGTTGACGTTCTCGGTCAGGTCGCGCCACGTGCCGCTGACGCCCTCGACCTCGGCCTGGCCGCCGAGCACGCCCTCGGTGCCGACCTCGCGCGCGACGCGCGTGACCTCGTCGGCGAACGAGCGACAGCTGGTCGACCATCGTGTTCAGCGTCTTCTTCAGCTCGAGGATCTCGCCGCGCGCGTCGACGGTGATCTTCTGCGACAGGTCGCCGTTGGCCACCGCGGTCGCGACCTGGGCGATGTTGCGCACCTGGTCGGTCAGGTTGGCGGCCATGAAGTTCACGTTCTCGGTCAGGTCGCGCCACGTGCCGCTGACGCCCTTGACCTCGGCCTGGCCGCCGAGCTGGCCCTCGGTGCCGACCTCGCGCGCGACGCGCGTGACCTCGTCGGCGAACGACGACAGCTGGTCGACCATCGTGTTGATCGTGTCCGACAGCTCGAGGATCTCGCCCTTGGCCTCGATGTCGATCTTCTTGCGACAGGTCGCCGTTGGCGACGGCCGTCGTGACGCGCGCGATCGCGCGCACCTGGCTCGGTCAGGTTGCCGGCCATGAGGTTGACGTTGTCGGTCAGCCCGCGCCACGTGCCCGACACGCCCTCGACCGTCGCCTGGCCGCCGAGCTTGCCCTCGGTGCCGACCTCGCGCGCGACGCGCGTGACCTCGGCGGCGAACGAGTTGAGCTGGTCGACCATCGTGTTGATCGTGTCCTTCAGCTCGGCGATCTCGCCCTGCGCGTCGACGGTGATCTTCTTGCGACAGGTCGCCGGTCGCGACCGCGGTCGTGACCTGGGCGATGTTGCGCACCTGATCGGTGAGGTTGTCGGCGAGCTGGTTGACGTTCTCGGTCAGGTCGCGCCACGTGCCGCTGACGCCCTCGACCTCGGCCTGGCCGCCGAGCTTGCCCTCGGTGCCGACCTCGCGCGCGACGCGCGTGACCTCGGCCGCGAACGAGCGAGAGCTGGTCGACCATCGTGTTGATCGTGTCCTTCAGCTCGAGGATCTCGCCCTGCGCGTCGACGTCGATCTTCTGGGTCAGGTCGCCGGTCGCGACCGCGGTCGTGACCTGGGCGATGTTGCGCACCTGGTCGGTGAGGTTGGAGGCGAGGAAGTTCACGGACTCGGTGAGGTCGCGCCACGTGCCGCTGACGCCCTTGACCTCGGCCTGGCCGCCGAGCCGGCCCTCGGTGCCGACCTCGCGCGCGACGCGCGTGACCTCGTCGGCGAACGACGACAGCTGGTCGACCATCGTGTTGATCGTCTGCTTGAGCTCGAGGATCTCGCCGCGCGCGTCGACGGTGATCTTCTGGCTGAGGTCGCCGTTGGCGACCGCGGTCGTGACCTGCGCGATGTTGCGCACCTGGCCGGTGAGGTTGTTGGCCATGAGGTTCACGTTGTCGGTCAGGTCGCGCCACGTGCCGCTGACGCCCTCGACCTCGGCCTGGCCGCCGAGCATGCCCTCGGTGCCGACCTCGCGCGCGACGCCGGTCACCTGCTCGGCGAAGACGCGCAGGCGGTCGGTCATCGAGTTGATCGTCTCGGCGAGCGTCGCGACCTCGCCCTTGGCCTCGACGGTGACCTTCTGGACGAGGTCGCCGTTGGCGACGGCGGTCGTGACGACCGCGATCTGGCGCACCTGGTCGGTCAGGTTGGAGGCCATGACGTTGACGCTGTCGGTCAGGTCCTTCCACGTGCCGGCGACGCCCGGAGACCTCGGCCTGGCCGCCGAGCACGCCGTCGGTGCCGACCTCGCGCGCGACGCCGGTCACCTGCTCGGCGAAGACGCGCAGCGTGTCGGTCATCGAGTTGATCGTCTCGGCGAGCGTCGCGACCTCGCCCTTGGCCTCGACGGTGACCTTCTGCGTCAGGTCGCCCTGCGCGACGGCGGTCGTCACGGCGGCGATCTGGCGCACCTGGTCGGTCAGGTTGGAGGCCATGAAGTTCACGTTCTCGGTCAGGTCGCGCCAGGTGCCGCTGACGCCCTTGACCTCGGCCTGGCCGCCGAGCTGGCCGTCGGTGCCGACCTCGCGCGCGACGCGCGTGACCTCGTCGGCGAACGACGACAGCTGGTCGACCATCGTGTTGATCGTGCTCTTCAGCTCGAGGATCTCGCCGCGCGCGTCGACGGTGATCTTCTGGGTGAGGTCGCCGTTGGCGACGGCGGTCGTGACGGCGGCGATCTGGCGCACCTGGTCGGTCAGGTTGGAGGCCATCGAGTTGACGTTCTCGGTCAGGTCGCGCCAGGTGCCGCTGACGCCCTTGACCTGCGCCTGGCCGCCGAGCTTGCCGTCGGTGCCGACCTCGCGCGCGACGCGCGTGACCTCGTCGGCGAACGAGCCGAGCTGGTCGACCATCTCGTTGACGGTGTTGCCGATCGCCGAGAACTCGCCCTTGACCGGCTGGCCCTCGATCGTCAGCGCCATCTTCTGCGAGAGGTCGCCCTTGGCGACGGCCGCGATGACGCGCGAGATCTCGGTCGTCGGGCGGACGAGGTCGTCGATCATCGCGTTGACCGACTCGACGGTGTCGTTCCACGTGCCGTCGACGGTGCCGAGCGAGACGCGCTCGGTCATGCGGCCCTCGCGGCCGATGATCCGGCTCACGCGCGCGAGCTCCTTGGCCTGGCGCGCGTTGAGCGCGATCAGCTCGTTGCAGCGCTGCTGGATGTCGCCGATCACGTCGCGCCGGCGCGCGCGCAGGCGGACGCTGAAGTCGCCGTCGCGGGCGGCGGTCAGGACGCGCAGCAGCTCCTCGAGCGCGGGATCCTCGCGCGGTTCGTCGGGCTCGGCGCCGACCGCCGCCGGTTGTCGTCGCCCCTGCGCCCAGCGGTCTTTGCGCCAGTTGCCATGCTGCGTGACCCCCACCTCGTCGCTCGTCCCGAACCGCAGCCCAGTACCCGAGGACGGCTGCGGGACAAACCTAGCCGCCGGGCGGGTTTGGCGAGGACGCTGCGCCGGGCAATGGCCGCGCATGTGCCGCTGCTCGCCGACCCGCCTCGCACCGCCGCCGCGGGCCCGGCCGCCGCCCGCCGTTCGTGCACTGGATCGAGGACGCGCGCCATCACCGCCGGCGCGTCACCGCGCCGGCGCCGGCTGCAGCGCCAGGCTGCACTTCGCGGCGATCGTCTACGCGCCCGTCGCGATCGCGCTGACGACGCTGCGCAAGCGCGCCGGCCTGCCGCCGTGGCTGGCGCTGACGATCGCGAGCGGAGCGCCGCTCGCCGTCGCCGCCGCGCTGCCGCCGCGCAGCCGCCTGCGCTACGCGGCCGCCGGCATGACGTACATGTGGCTCTTCAAGATCAGCTGGGAGCTGCCCGCCGACGACGAGGGCACGCATCGCCGGCGGCTGCGCATCGACTATCCGATCCGCTTCGACAGCGCGCTCGGCGGCGGCGTCCCGCCCGGCCTGCGGCTGCAGCGCGCGCTGCGCGACGGCGGGCGCGTCGTCGCGCGCTCGACGTGGCCGTCAGCGTCGTCTACGGCTCGTGGTTTCTGCCGCACGTGCTGCTCGGCTACGCGCTGCTGCGCCATCCGCGAGTACCTCCCGCGCGCCGCCGGCCGGCTCGCCGCGTCCTACCACCTGACGACGCCGTTCTACTGGTTCGTGCCGACCGCCCCGCCGTGGTGGGCGTCGGAGGTCGGCGGGCCGGATGGACGGCGAGGTGCAGCGCGTCGTGCGCCGCGTCGTCTGCAAGATCCTCGACCGCCCGCCGCCCGGCGAGGACGAGGAGGTGCCGGGCAATCCGTGGGGCTCGATGCCCTCCGACCACATCTCCTCGGCGGCGATCACGGCGATGGGGCTGTCGGAGATCAGCCCGCGCATGGCGCGATCGGCTGGGTCTACGTCGGCGGCGCCGCGTTCGCGGTCGTCTATCTCGGCGAGCACTACCTCATCGACGTGCTCGCGGGCCTCGCCGTGGCCGAGGTCGTGCGCCGCGCCGAGCCGCTCGCCGCGCCGGTCGTGCGCGCGGTCGCCTACGCGCTGGAGTGATCGCGGCCGCATGGCGCTCACGGTCGGTGGGGTACGCACGGCGCCATGCACTACCTCGCCCACGCACTCAGCGAGCGCATCGCCGCGATCGATGCGCTCGACGGCCCGGCCGGCGTCGTCGCCGAGAAGATCCGCGACCTGCTGCCCGCAGGCGGCGGCGTCAAGGACGTGCTCAGCGGCACATGGCTCGGCCACGCCCTGCACCCGCTGCTGACCGACGTGCCGATCGGCACGTGGACGAGCGCGACGCTGCTCGACCTGTTCGGCGGCCGCGCGAGCCGGCCCGCCGCCGAGAAGCTGATCGGCATCGGCCTCGCCGCCGCCGCGCCGACCGCCTGGACCGGCTGGTCGGACTGGGCCGACAGCGAGCCCGGCAACGACGCGGTCCGCCGGCTCGGCATCGTCCACGCGGCGGCCAACGGCACGGCGGCGCTGCTCTACGGCGCGTCGCTCGCCGCGCGCCGCCGTGGCGCGCACACGGCCGGCGTCCTGCTCGGCCTCGCCGGGCGCCGGCGCGGTCGGCGCCGGCGGCTGGCTCGGCGGCGATCTCGCGTTCGCGCGCGGCATCGGGGTCAACCAGGTGCTGTTCGACGACGAGCCGCAGGACTGGACGCCGGTGCTCGACGCGAGCATGCTCGTCGACGACCGCCCCGCGCACGCGATCGTCGGCGACCTGCCGCTCGTCATCGTCAAGCGCAACGGCACGATCCACGCGCTCGCCGACCGCTGCGCGCACCGCGGCGGCATGCTGCACGAGGGCGAGCTCGACGGCGACTGCATCGCCTGCCCGCTGCATGGCACGCGCTTCCGGCTCGACGACGGCTCCGTCGAGCGCGGCCCGTCGGCGTACCCGCAGACGGTCTACGAGACGCGTCTGCAGGACGGTCGCGTCGAGGTGCGCGCGGCGCGGTAGGCTCGACGCCGGGCGCCAGCGCGCGTGCGGCGTGTCGATGGAGCTAGGGGGACTCGAACCCCCGGCCTCCTGGGTGCGATCCAGGCGCTCTCCCAACTGAGCTATAGCCCCGAGGAACGGACAGTGTACCGGCGTCCTTGTGCACCAAGGGGTGCGGGAATGGCTCCGATGCGCCGATACGCTCAGCACACGTGAGCTTCCGCGGCCGCCTGACGCTGTTCTTCGTCCTCATCGTCATCGTCCCGATGCTCGCGGTCGCCTTCCTGCTCTTTCGCCTCATCGACCAGAATGCGTCGGGCAGACAGGAGTCGGCCTCCGCGGCGCAGCACCGCGTCGTGGGCAGCCTCTTCGGCGAGCAGCAGCGCCGCGCGCAGGATGCGCTCGAGCGGGTCGCCGGCGACAGCGTCTTCTCGAGCGCGCTGCAGGAGGAGGACCTCGGGCGCGCCGGTGACCGCGCGGAGCAGCTGATCGACCGCGGGACGAGATCACCCGCATCCTGTTCGTCCGCGGCGACGAGGTGCTCGTGTCGCGCCGGCGACAGGGAGGCGATCGCCCCGGCGGTCCAGCGCGTCGAAGTCCAGCGCGCGCAAGGATCTCGGCCGCCTGGAGGTGTCGGTCGCGACCGCCGACAACTACGTCCGCCAGGCGCGCGACCTCGCCGAGCTGCAGACGATCGTCGTCAACGGCAGGCGCGTGCTGGCCAGCACGCATCCCGAAGGCGAACGACCGGGCGACCGCGGCGTCCAACGCGCGACACCGTCGACGCTCGGCGGCGACGAGTACCGCGTGCGGCAGATTCGTCGGCACGGCCGCTCGTTCACGGGCCAGAAGATCCGCATCGTGACGTTCGCGCGCACCGACACGACGCTCGTCGGCCACGAGCCAACAGGACGTTCGCCGGCGCGATCCTCGCCGGCTTCCTGCTGCTCGCGATCATCTGCGCGATGCTCGTCTCGCGCACCCTGCAGCGTGAGATCGACGGCTTCCTGACTGCCGCGCGAAAGCTCGCCGCCGGTGACTTCTCGGCCCAGATCCCGACCGTCGGCCGTGACGAGTTCGCGGCGCTCGGCGAGGAGTTCAACAAGATGTCGCGGGAGCTCGAGGGCAGGCTCGGTCGAGGTCAGCCAGCAGCGCGGCCGCGTGCAGGACTCGATGCGCCGGCTCGGCGAGGCCGTCGCGTCGAATCTCGATCGCGATGCGCTGCTGGAGCTCGTCGTGCGCACCGCCGTCGACGGCGTCGGCGCCGACGCCGGCCGCGCCTGCGTGCGCTCCAACGGCAGCGGCGTGCTCGACGAGCGCTCGCGCGTCGGCAACATCGGCCGGTCTCGAGGTGGCGCTGAAGTCCGTCGAGGCCGATGCGCTCAGCAGTGCCACCGCGCGCGAGGCGACGCTGGGAGCGACCACCGCGATCGCCCATCCGCTGCGTGGCGCCGACGGCCACGACGTCGTCGGGGTCGTCTCCGTGGCTCGCAGCGGGATGCCGTTCACCCCGGGCGACCGCGACCTGTTCGCCTACCTCGCCGGCCAGGTCGCGCGCTCGATGGAGAATGTCGAGCTGCACGAGACGACAACGCGCCAGTCGGTCACCGACGAGCTGACGGGCATCTCCAACCGGCGCGCGTTCGACGACGCGCTGTCGGGCGAGATCGAGCGCGCGCGGCGCTTCGGCGGCGAGCTCGGGCTCGTGCTGATCGATCTCGACGACTTCAAGGTCGTCAACGACACGTACGGTCATCCCCAGGGCGACCTCGTCCTGCGCGAGGTCGCGCGCGTCCTGCGCGAGAGCTCGCGCGAGATCGACCATCCGGCCCGCTACGGCGGCGAGGAGCTCGCGGTGATCCTGCCGGGCACCGATCTCGAGGGGGCGTTCAATCGGGCCGAGCGGGTCCGCGAGCAGATCGCGAACCTGCACATCGCGCGGCTGGACGGCCGCGGCACGCTGCAGGTCACGGCCAGCTGCGGCGTCGCCTCCGTGCGCACCAGCGGCATCGATGGACGGGCTCTGCTGCAGGCCGCCGACGGCGCGCTGTACGAAGCCAAGCGCGGTGGCAAGAACATGTCCGTCCGGGCGAGGTAGGCTTCCGTCGAGATGGGATTGCTGGACGACGCCATCCGTGAGCATCTCGAGCTCAAACGGCGGCGCGGCGCTGACGCCGGTGATATCTCCCGGCAGGAAAGCGACGCGCTCGGCCCGGTCCGTCGCCTGCCGGGACGGCAAGGTCGACCTGCCCGACACATTCGAAGTCGAGCAGCACGCGGAGGCGGCCTCGGCGCCCTCCACTCCATGGGAGGACGAGCAGACGTCGGTCCATGCGCCGCCCGCGCCCGAGCCCGCGCTGGGAGGACGAGCAGACGGCCGTCCACGAGCCGCCCGCCCCGCTTCGGCCCACGTACCAGCCGCCGCCCGCGCGCGACTTCACGCCGTTCGGGTCGAGCCCGCCGACCGCCTCCGGCGCACATCTACGAGCCGCCGTCCGCGCCGTCATACGAGCCGCCGTCCTACCAGCCGCCGCCGGCTCCCTCCTATCCGCCCGCGGCCGAGCCTTCAGCCGAGCCCGAGTCCGATGGATGGATGGAGACGCCGCTGGGGTCCCCGTCCGACGCGAAGTCGTGGATGGATCCGCGCACCGCCGCCGCCGCCGCCGCCCACCGCCGCCGGTCCCGGACCCGGATCCCGACTCCTGGATGCGCCCGCAGCCCGCGCTCGCGCCCGACCCGCCGCCGCAGCCCGAGATCGAGATCGAGATCGAGCCGGAGGCCACGAGAGCGAGCCCGAGCCCGAGCACGGCTCCCTGATCTCGCGCTTCCGGATCGGCCGCCGGGGCAAGGACGAGGAGCCCAGGCCCGCGGTGCCCGACGAGCCGCTGCCCGCTCCCGCGTCCCCGACGACCCGCGGCCCGGCTCCCCCGCCGCGACGCGCACGCCGCCGACCGCCGCCGCCGACGCGCCCGCCGACGACGTGCTCGAGGAGACGCCGGACTTCCTCGAGGAGACCCCGGAGCACGACCGGCTCTGGTTCGAGCAGCGCCCGCCGCGCGACTTCGACTTCGACGGCTGACGCCGCGAACCGCGCCGGGCGACGTCGCCTGCCCACGACGCCTGCTCTACGCCGCGCTTGCCTGCCTCGCGCTCGCCGTCGCGTCGCTGCTGATCGCCGACGAGCCGGTCTACGACGCCTGGGCCTGGCTCGTGTGGGGCCGCGAGATCGCGCACCTCGCGCTCGACGTGACGTCGGGCCCCGCCTGGAAGCCGCTGCCGGTGATCGTCGCCGCCCCGCTCTCGCTGACCGGCGCCGCAGCGCCCGACCTCTGGCTCGTGCTCGTCCGGGCGGCATGGCTGCTCGCGCTCGTCCTGGCCTTCGACCTCGCGTATCGGCTGTCCGCGGGGCGCCCGCGCGGACTGCGGCTGGCGGCCGGTGCGTTCGCCGCCGCCGGCATCGTGCTGCTGCGCGACGACGTGACGCACTGGGCACGCCAGGTGGCCGGCGGGATGGGAGAGCCGCTGCTCGTCGCATGCACGCTCGGCGCCGTGCGCGCCGGCCTCGCGGGTCGCTCGCGGAGCGCGCTCGTGATCGGCGCGCTCGGCGCGCTCGTGCGCCCGGAGGTCTGGCCGCTGCTCGTCGCCTACGGCGTGTGGTGCGCGCGCCGGGACCGCCGGATCGCGCCGCTCGTCGCGCGCCGTCGCGCTCGGTCGTGCCCGATCCTATGGATCGCCCCGGGGCTGTTGGATGCCGGCAGCGCCGGCGCGGCGCGGGCGCAGACCGGCACGAGCAACCCGGCCGAGGCGCTCGGCTGGGCGCTCGTCTTGCCACTCGCCGTCGCGTGGCCGCTCGCGCTCGTCGCCCTGCGCGACCGTGCGGCGCGGGTGCTCGCGGCAGGGGCGCTTGCCTGGATCGCGATCGTCATCGGACATGACGCTTACGGGCTTCGCGGGCCTGCCGCGCTTCATGGCGCCCGCTGCGGCGATCGTCTGCGTGCTCGGCGGCGCCGGCCTCGCGACGCTCGCCGCGCGCCCGCGCGCGATCCACCTGGCGCTCGTCGCGCCGGTGCTCGCCCTCACGCTGATCGGGCTGCGCGACCGGATCAACGAGGTGCCGCACGCGTGGCGCAGCGCGGCGCGGATCACGGGCTCGCACGACAGGCTGCGCGCGGTCGTCGGCGCGATCGGCCGCGACCGGCTGCTGCCCTGCGGCCGTCTGGCGACGAGCGATGCGCTCGTGCGCACCGGCCTTGCCTGGGACGCTCGGCGCGCCGCTCGCCGAGGTCGTCAGCTTCGGCGAACGGCCGCGCCTCTCGGGCGCGTTCGTCATCGGGCTGCAGGCCCCGCCCGATCTGCGCCGCTACATGCGCACGGACCGCGACCGAGGTGGCGTCGCGCGGCGAGTGGCGCGTCTACTCGCTGGCGTGCCCGGTCACGGCGAGCGCCTCCGCCGCGACGCAGCGCCGGCGTCGTGGGCGCGACCCGGTAGGGCAAGCACGTACCCTGCGGTCCGGCGGGCTCGTCCCGAGCACGACGGGTTCGCTGCCAGTGCGCATTGGTAGGTCACTCTAACTTAGGCTCTCCTAATGTTGTCTGTCGTCATCCCAGCCACCGACAATCCGGACACGCTCGACGCCTGCCTCGCCGGGCTCCGGCGCTCGGGCGAGCCGCATGAGGTGACGGTCGTCAACGATCCGCGTCATCGCGGCCCGGCGGCGGCGCGCAACGCGGGCGTCGCCGGCACCGACGGCGAGATCGTCGTATTCGTCGATGCCGACGTCGTCGTCGCGCCGGACGCGCTGCGCCGCCTGCGCGAGGCGCTCGACCGCGATGTCACGCTCGCCGCCGTCTTCGGCTCCTACGACGACCGGCCCGCGGTGACGACGCAGCGTCTCGCGCTTTCGCAACCTCCTGCATCACCACGTCCACGCCAGCTCAGCCGGTCCTGCGACGACGTTCTGGGCCGGGCTGGGCGCGATCCGCCGCGAGGCGTTCGACAGCGTCGGCGGCTTCGACGCAGCGCGCTACCCGCGCCCGTCGATCGAGGACATCGAGCTCGGCATGCGGCTGCATGCGGCCGGCCACCGGATCGCGCTGGATCCGAGCGCGCGCGGGACGCATCTCAAGCGCTGGACGCTCGCGTCGATGCTGCGGACCGACTTCGGCGCGCGCGGCGCGCCATGGGTCGCACTGCGCCTCGAGCGCGGCGGGGACGGCGCGGACGCGCTCAACCTCTCCTGGCGCCAGCGGCTGGCGCGCCGGATCGGCCGTGCTGGCGGCGGCCGGCGCGGTCACCGGGCACCGGCGGGCGGCGGTCGCGGCACTGGTCGCGATGATCGTCCCCAACGCGCGCTTCTATGCGCTGCTGGCCCGGCTCGGCGGGATCCGCCTCGCGGCGGTCGGCGTCCCGCTGCATCTCGTCCACCACCTCGCGGCCGCGGCATCGGTTCCTGCCGGCGTCGTGCTGTGGGCCCGGCATCGGAAGCGATGAGCGGCGCGCTTCGTCTCGGCCTCGTCGGCTGCGGCCGGCTGGCCGAGCTCGGCTACGTCCCGGCGCGTGCGGGTGGCGCGGGGGATGGAGATCGTCGCGGTCGCCGACCCCGATCGGCGCGCCGCGGCTGTCGTCGCGGCGAAGCTCGGCGCGTCCAGCCATGCGCGGCTGGGCGAGCTGCTGGCCGCGACGCCGCTGCACGGCATCATCATCTGCCCTCCGGCCGATCAGCACGAGGAGGCGGTCGCGCTGGCCGCGCAGGCCGGGCTGACGGCGCTCGTCGAGAAGCCGCCCGCGCCCGACGCGGCCGGGGCGCTGCGGATCGCGGCGCTGCATCCGCAGCCGTGGATCGCGTTCAATCGCCGCTTCGACCAGGGCCTGGCGCTCGCCGGTCGTGTGCCGGCCGGTGGCGATCTCGAGATCCGCATGGTGCTGCACTACCGGCGCAGCGGCTGGCGGCCGCGTGCAGCGCGGCGACGACGCCATGCTCGACCTCGCTCCCCATCTCATCGACCTCGCGCTATTCCTGACCGGCTCGCGCCGCTCGCCGTGCGCGCGACCGCGACGCGCGACCGGGCCGGCCTCGTGCTGGCCACCGCCCGCGCCAAGGTGCAGATCGAGTGCGCCACCGATCGCCAGCACCGCGAGCTCGTCGAGATCCGCCGGGCGGGCGGCGGGCTCGTCGGTCGCGCCGCGAGCGCCGGCAAGCTCGCCGGCGCGCTCGCACGCCTGCGTCCGTCCGCCCATCCGCTCGTCCGCTCGCTGGCGCTGCAGCTGGAGGCCTACGCACGCGCGTTGCGCGGCGAGGATCCCGGTCCGCTGGCAACCGCCGCCGAGGGCGCCGCGGTGATGCGCGTGATGGACGCCGCGCGGCGCTCGGACAACGTCGGCGGCGACACCGTCGCGGTCGAAGGCGTCACCGTCGCATGATCTGCGTGCTGCAATTCGACGCCGCGAGCGTCGCGGTCGTCGACCGCATGCTCGCGGCCGGGCGCCTGCCTGTGCTGGCCGGGCTGATCGCCCGCGGCCGCCGGCTCGAGCTGCAGACCCCCGCCGACCATTTCGCGGCGGGCGCGTTTCACACGCTCTACAGCGGTGTCGAGCTCGCCGACCACGGCCTCTTCTATCCGTTTCAGTGGGACGCGACGGCGCAGCGCGCGCGCTACATGACCGCCTTTCCCGCGCCGCCGGCGATCTGGGAGCGCCTCGCGCGCGCCGGTCTGCGCACGCTCGCGATCGACCCCTACGAGAGCCGCCCGCCGGCCGACTGGAACGGCACGTACGTCTGCGGCTGGGGCTTTCGCGACCGCGTCGTGCTGCCGCGCTGGTCGCTGCCCGAGGACGCCGGCGCACGTCTCGCGCGGCGTCATGGGGGCGGGCCGCATGCGACCGAGATCTTCGGCCGCCCCACGGTGCGCGAGCTGCTTGCGCTGCGCGCGAAGCTCGTGGCGGCGCCGGGCCGCGTCGCGACCGCCGCCGTCGAGCTACCTCGGGCGGGAGTCATACGACCTCGCCTGGCTGACGTTCAGCGCCGCGCATCTCGCCGGGCATCAGTTCTGGGATCTGTCGCAGCTCGCGGGCGACGTCGGCGATCGCGACCGCGAGCAGCTGCAGTCGGCGCTCGAAGCCGTCTACGCGGAGGTCGACATGGCGTTCGGCCGCGTGATCGACGCACTGCCCGCCGACACCGACGTCATCGTCACCTCCGCGGTCGGGATGGACGTCAACAGCTCGCGCGCGGACCTGCTGCCGCAGATGCTGGCCGCGGTGCTCAGCGGCGGCCCGCTGCCCCCGGACGGCGGCGGCGGCGCGATCTGGCGCCTGCGCGCGGCGATCCCGCCCGGCGCGCGCGGGGCGATCGCGCGCGCGCTGCCCGACCGCACCGCGCTCGAGCTGACCGCGCGCCTGGAGCTGCGCGGGATCGACTGGTCGCAGACCGCCGCGTTCTGCCATCCGGCCGACAACCAGGGCTACATCCGCCTGAACCTGCGTGGCCGCGAGCGCGACGGGATCGTCGATCCGGCCGACGCGGAGGCGCTCATGCGCACGATCGCCGACGGCCTGGCGACGTTCTGCGATCCCGATGGCGCGCCCGCGGTCGCGCGTGTCGACCGGGTGCGCGAGCACCACGACGGGGCGCGCACGAGTGCGCTGCCAGATCTCGTCGTGCAATGGAGCCAGACGCCCGCGACGACACTGCCGGGCGTGCACTCGCGGGCGTTCGGCGACGTCGAGCGTCACGGGACGGGCAGCGGGCGCTCGGGCAACCACACGCCCGGCGATGCCTGGGCGGTCGTCGTTCCCGGCGCGAGCGCCGCACGCGTCCCCGATCGCGCCCCGCGCCTCGCCGACGTCGCAAGCACCGTGGCGGCGGTCTGCGGCGTCGACCGCGACGGGCTAGCGGGCGAGCCGCTGCTCGGCGAGCTCTAGCAGCGCGCCCGCGGCGACCGCGGTCTGCGACAACGCGACGAGCGCCGCCGTGCGCGGCCCGGCGCGCAGCGCGTCGCGCGCCAGCCGTCCGTAGAAGCGGCCGCCGGCGAGCGCGCCGCCGGCGGCACGGAAGCCGACCGCGCCGCGGCCGTAGCGCAGCTGCTGGCGCACGAGCGCGCGCACGCCGAGCTGCGGGCGGTGGACCACGATCGCCTCGGGCACGTGCGCCAGCAGGGCGCCGCCGGCGATCAGCCGCGCGCACCAGTCGCGGTCCTCGCCGGCCGCGAGCACGAAGGTCTCGTCGAAGGGCAGCGCGCGCAGCGTCTCCGCGCGGCAGGCGAGGTTGCAGGTCGGCGCAAAGCGCAGGCCGCGCGCTCGGCGCGTCGAGCGAGCTGAGCATGAGCGTGTTCGTCAGCAGCTGCGAGGCGGCTGCCGCGCGCCCCGCCGACCGGCGCCGCGAAGGTCGCTCCGGCGGCGGCCGCGGCGGCGCCCTCGACGCATGCGCCCGCGAGCCGCCGGGCCCAGTCGGGAGCGGGCTCGCAGTCGTCGTCGGTGAAGCAGATGACGTCGCCGTGTGCGGCCCGGGCCCCCATGTTGCGCGCCGCGGCGGGCCCCGCGCCGGCGGCCCGGACGACGCGCGCGCCGGGGGCGATCGCGCCGTCGCCGTCGTCGACGACGATGACCTCGAGCTCCCCGGCGGACTGGCGGGCAAGCGCGGCGAGGCAGCGCGCGAGCGCCTCTGGCCGGTCGCGCGTGGGGACGACGACCGAGATCACGCGCCGCTGCGCGACTGCCATGCGCGGGGGCGCCACGGTCGGGTCCGTCACGCGGCGCAGCCTAGCGGCGGCCGAACGTCGCATCGGCGCCATCAGACGCAGGCCAACTCGCCGCAGTCGTAGACTCGCCGAGGCGAAACGTGTCTCGGCTGAAGGAGGAGCAGTGCGAATCAAGTCGTTTGTCGGCGTAATGCCTGTTGCGCTCATGATCGCCCTCGCCGGGTGCGGCGGCGGCTCCTCATCGTCGTCTGACGGCGGGTCCTCGGGCGCGTCGAGCGCCTCGACCAAGGCGGATGCCGACAAGCTGCTGCGAGCAGACGTTCGGTGCGAACCCGAAGGCCGACTCGGGCATGCTCGACGGCCGGATCGACATCAACGTCAAGGGCGTCAAGCGCTACCGCCTGCCGGTCGCGCTGACGATGACGGGCCCGTTCGGCACGGCGAGCGACGGCACGCCGGAGGCGAACCTGTCGGTCGGCATCGAGCTGCGCGGCACGGCGCTCGGCGGTGAGCTCATCCTCAAGGGCGATGAGGCGCTGATCGGCCTCGGCTCGACCGGCTACACGATCCCCGACTCGATCGCCAAGCCCCTCCGAGGGCCGCTGAACGGCTCGAACAACTCGCTCGCCTCGCTCCTGCGCGTCTTCCACATCGATCCGCGCCGCTGGGCGACGAACCCGCGCGTCGTCGGCAACGAGAAGCTCGTCGACGTCGACACGGTCCATGGCACCGCGCGCATCGACACGAAGAAGTTCTTCCTCGACGTCGCGACGCTCACGAAGCGGCTGACGTCGCTGCGCATCACGGACATCACGAACCTGCCGCGCGCCATCGACAGCGGGCGCGGGGGGCGCTGGCGCGCTCGGTGACCTCGGCGACGGGCGACATCTACACCGGGGCCAAGGACCACGTCATGCGCCGGGCGAAGATCGACATCGCGCTCAAGCCGTCGGCCGCCGACCGCAAGATCCTCGGCGGCGTCACGAGCATGACGATCAAGGGCCAGCTCGACGTGACCGACGTCGGCACGAAGCCGAAGGTCGAGCGGCCCACCAGCAAGGGCTCCTACCCCGAGCTCCAGGTCGCGCTCGACGTGCTCGCCGAGAACGCCCGCAAGGAGTTTCGTTGATGGAGGTCGAGGCTCCGGCGGCTACCCCCGCCCCGACCGCGCTGACGGCTCAGGGGCTGAGCAAGAGCTTTGGTGAGCGCCGCGCCGTGCGCGACGTCAGCTTCGAGGTCCTCTCCGGCGAGCTGCTGGCGATCATCGGCCCCAACGGGGCCGGCAAGACCACGCTGCTGTCGATGCTCGCCGGGATCGAGGTGCCCGACGCCGGCAGCGTCGCCCAGCCGGCGGGCGTCACCGAGCGCATCGGCTGGGTTCCCCAGCAGACCGCCATCTACGGCAAGCTGACGGTCGCGCAGAACCTGCGCCTGTTCGCCAGGCTCGAGGGCGTCGCCGATCCCGACGCGACGGTCGAGCGGATGCTCGACCAGACGGGTCTCGGCGAGCGCGCCGACGACGAGCTGGGGCGCCTGTCCGGCGGCAACCGCCAGCGCGTGAACATCGCGGTCGGGCTGCTCGCCGACCCACCGGTGCTGCTGCTCGACGAGCCCTCCGGCGCGCTCGACCCGCGCCAGCGCGAGCGCCTGTGGGGCTTCATCACCGCGCTCACCCAGCGCGGCACGGCCGTGATCTTCTGCACGCACGACATCGCCGAGGCCGAGCGCCACGCGGACCGGATCCTCGTGCTCGCCGACGGCGAGCTGCTCTTCAACGGGACCGCGGACGAGCTGAAGACCGCCTCCGAGGCCGGCGAGGGCGACCTCGAGCAGGCCTTCGTCTCCTTCCTGCGCGACCGGGGTCATTGAGCGATGCGCTGGATGCTGCTCAAGGACCTGCAGATCCTGCGGCGCTCCAAGCTGCTCGTCGGGCTGCTGATCGTCTATCCGGTCGCGATCGCGCTGCTGATCGGCTTCGCGCTGTCCAGCGGTCCGGAGAAGCCGCGCCTGGCGTTCTTCAACCAGCTCTCGGCCAAGGACTCCACGATCAAGCTCGGCAACCAGACGATCGACGTCAAGACGTACACCGACCAGCTCTTCAACGCGGTCGACCGGGTCGACGTCCAGAGCCGGGCGCAGGCGCTGCAGACGGTGCGCGACGGCAAGGCCTTGGCGGCGCTCATCATCCCGCCCGACTTCACCCGCAAGCTGTCGCAGGGCGGCCTGTCCTCGGCTCAGGTCGAGGTCGTCTACAACGGCGACGCGCTGAAGCAGTCGTTCGTGCGATCGACGGTCCAGTCGAAGCTCGCGCTCGCCGACGCGGCGCTCGCGCGCCAGATCAGCCAGGTCGCAAGCGGCTACATCGACATCGTCGGCAGGGGCGGCCGGATCGACGTCCTGGGCCTGCACTTCGACCTGCTCGGGCTTGTCAAGTCGCGCGAGCTCCTGAACAAGGCGCTTGATCGCTCCAACCAGGATTCGGTGAAGCGGGTCGTCAAGCCGGTCGAGAACTTCGCCTCGCTCGGCGTCGCGAACATCGATCGCTTCAAGGACGTGCTGAACACCGTCGAGCGTCCCGTCAAGGTCTCAGAGACCGTGCTCAGCGGCCGCCGCACCCCGCTCGACACGTTCGCGGTGGCGCTCGCCGTGACGATCTCGCTGATGTTCGTCTGCATCCTGCTCGCGTCGGGGCTGCTCGCGCTCGAGCGTGAGGAGAACACGTTCTCGCGCCTCGCCCGCGGCCTCGTCCCGGGCGGCCGGCTGCTGGCCGGCAAGGTCGTGCTGGCCGCGGGCTGCGCGTTCGCCGTGACGGTCGTGATGCTGTTCGGCATCAGCGCGTTCGTGCCGCTGGACTACGGGCGCGTGGGGCTCTGGCTCGTCGCGATCGCCGCCAGCGCGCTGGCGTTCGGCACGCTGGGCGTCGCGATCGGCAGCCTCGCGCGCGAGGTCCGCGCGGCGTCGCTGCTGGCGCTCATGCTCGCGCTGCCGCTCGCGTTCCTCGCGCTCGTGCCGAGCGGTGGCGTCTCGCCCGCGCTCTACGACGTGATCCGCGTCATCTCGGCGGCCTTCCCGTTCAAGCCGTCGCTCGACGCGATCAATGCGGCGATCAACAACGCCTCGCCGAGCCTCGCCGTGTCGCTCGCGCACCTCGCCGGCCTGATCGCGGTCTTCGGCGCCGCCGCGTGGGCGGGGCTGCGCCGATTCGCGACTGCGTAAGGGCGATGGTGCGCGTGGCTCAGGCTTCGCGGCTCTTGACGGCCTCCTTGAGCTTGGCGACCGCGAAGCCCCAGGCGTCGCCGGCGGTGACCTTCGGCGGCAGCGAGACCTCCTCGGGGTTCGTGAGCGACGTCGAGCAGCACCGGGCCGGGCTGCGCGATCGCGTCGCGCACGGCCGCCGTCGAGCTCGTCGCGGGTCGGTCACGCGGATGCCGTGCGAGGCCCATCGCGCGGGCGACGGCGGCGAGGTCGGGGTTGTGCAGCTTCGTGCCGAACTCGGGCAGGCCGCCCTGCTCCTGCTCGAGCTTGACCATCCCGAGGCGCCCGTTGTCGAAGACGACGAACGTCGCCGGCAGGTCGTAGGCGACGGCCGTGAGCAGGTCGCCGAGCAGCATCGTCAGGCCGCCGTCGCCGCAGAACGCGATCACCTGGCGCGAGCGGTCGAGCGCCTGGGCGCCGAGCGCCTGGGGCATCGCGTTGGCCATCGAGCCGAGGTTGTAGGAGCCGACCAGACGGCGCGTGCCGCGCATCGTGACGAAGCGCGACAGCCAGACGGTCGACATCCCGGTGTCTGAGGTGAAGATCGCGTCGTCGGCGGCGTGGCGGTCGATCGCGGCGGCGAGCGCCTCGGGGCGGATGCGGTGCTCGGGGTTGTCGAGCTTCGCGCGGGCGCGGCCGGCGAGGCGGGTCGTCGTGCTCGCGGATCGGCGAGCTTGCGCTGGTGCGCGCGCCAGTCCTCGTACGTCGAGCGCGATGCTCGTCGAGCATGCGCGCGGTCGGGCTTGGCGGCGACCCGTTGCGAGCAGCGCCGGCGAGTGCGAGCCGCGGCGTCGCCGACGACACCGACTTCGACGCGTCGTGCGGCGCCCGATGTGCTCGCCGCGCATGTCGATCTGCACGACGACCTTGCCCTCCGGATACCAGTCGACGTAGGGGAAGTCGGTGCCGACCATCAGCAGCAGATCGGCCGCCTCGAGCGCCTTGCGCGCGGCGCGGGTTGCCGATCATGCCCGTCTGGCCGAGCTCGTAGGGGTTGTCGCGCTCCAGGCCCTCCTTCGCCTTCAGCGTCAGGACCATCGGCGCGGCCAGACGCTCGGCCAGCGCCGAGCAGCTCCTCGCGGGCGTGGCGGGCGCCCTGCCCGGCGAGGATCGTGACCGATGCCGGCGGCGTCGATCGCGGCGGCGGCGGCGTCGCAGCGCGCCGGGATCGGCGGTCAGCGGTGGGTCGGCCTGGCGTGAAGCGCGGCGCCGCGCGTCCCGCGGGGAACCTCCATCGCGCCGATGTCGCCGGGCAGCGTGAGCACGGTGACGGTCTTGCTGCGACAGCGCGGTCTGGACGGCCTGCTCGAGCAGCAGCGGCATCTGCGCGGGGCTTGTGATGGTGTGCGCGAAGGCCGCGACGTCCGCGAAGAGCTTGTCGTTGTCGACCTCCTGAAAGAAGTCTGAGCCGATCTCCGCCAGCGGCACCTGCCCGCACAGCGCGAGGACGGGCAGGCGCGACTTCTTGGCGTCGTAGAGGCCGTTGAGCAGATGGATCGACCCGGGGCCGACCGTGCCCATGCACACGCCGAGCGTTCCGGAGAGGTGGGCCTGTGCGCCGGCGGCGAACGCGCCCGCCTCCTCGTGGCGTACGCCGACCCACTCGATGCGGTCCTCGCGGCGGATCGCGTCGGTGACCGAGTTCAACGCATCGCCGACGACGCCCCAGACGTGGGTGACTCCAAGGTCGGCGAGGCCCTGGACGATGAGCTCAGCGACGGTCGGCATGTGCCGTTCTCCTCATCAGATCGTGCGCGCCTGGACGAATCGGGTCGGCGTGCTGCCAGTCAGATCCCCACGCGCAGGCTGGCGCATGCGGCGACTCGCCGGGCTTCAGCGATTCGTAAGCTCCGCGGATGGAGCCAGGCGGCACGGTCCCTCGGGTTGCGTTCAGGCTGCGTGGGCGCCGGCTCGCAGAGCGTCGGCCGCCGCCGCGATCAGGTCGGTCCCGTGAGCGACTGCTCGCTGTTCGAGTTCGTGCAGCGTCTCGGGGTCGACCGCGACGTACAGCCGCACCTGGGTACCGTCGGGAGGGCGTTCGACGTGCAACGTTTCGGCCTCACCGAGGAGCCCGTCGAGTTCATCGGAGGTGATCTCGTCGTCGTGCATGGCTACATCATGCTCCTCGATCGATCGCGGTGGTAGCGGCTGATCTGCGCGGTGCTCGCGTCCCACGCGGTCCGGACGTGCCAGGCGCCGGGATCGAGCGGCTCGGGGTTCAGGACGACCGTGATGACCCGTCCGCCATGGGTCGGGCCGACCACCAGCACAGATCCTGCGACGCGCGGCCGCGGGTTGCCGATCACGATGCGGTCGCCGTCGTTGACCTGACGCACCTCATCCGGCGTGATCGCGTGACCGGCGAGCTTCGCGACGGTCGTCTCGGAGAACAGCAGGACTGCGATCAGCACGGGCGCACCGTACCTCCAGGGGAGCTGGAGGTCAGCCGCCTCTTGATAAGCACGGTCGGGGGGGGGTACGGTCGACGCAGTCCAACTACCAGGGCGCACAGACGCTGACCGACGGTGCGCTCGTCGTGCTGCTCGTTGTGATCGCCTTGGAGACGTTCGACGCCGGCGGCGGGGCCGTCGGAGCGCTGAACGCGATGCTCGGCATCGGCGGCCTGATCGGCGCGGCGCTCGTCATCCGGCACGTCGCGCCGCAGCGACTCGCCGCGGCGTTCAGGATCGGGATCGGGATGTGGGGCCTCGGCGTGGCCGCGCTCGCGCTGGCCCGACGCTCGCGCTCGCCTGCGTCCTGATGCTCGCCGTCGGGATCGCGAACACGCTCGTCGACGTTCCCGGTCACACGTTGCGGCAGCAGCTCGCCCCGCCGACGCATCTGGCGCGGACGTTCGCGGTCCTCGAGGGGGTCGCGGTCGCCGCGACCGGCATCGGCGCCCTGACCGCGCCGCTCGTCGCGCAGCTGGCCGGCGTGCGGGGGGCGCTCAAGTTCTATGGCCTCCTGCTCGCCGCGACGATCGTCATGGCGCGCGGCCTCGCCGGACCGCCGGCTGCCGGCACTTCGAGTCCGTAGCATGGGCTGGCTGCCTGTCCCACGCGACTTCCGTGCGGCGTCGTCGTTCGCGAGGTGCCCAGGGAAGTTCGCCGAGCACTGTCGGATGCGGACTGGACGAGATGCGGCAGGCTGGCTCGCACGAGAGGTGGCGCAGGCCCGACGGGGCGATACCGATCACGGCGGCGGGCAAGGACTCCGATACGTTCCGATCGGGACGCTTGGCGCCATCCGCCGGGCGACAGGACTGGAGCATCTGCGATGAAGGACTATCTCGTCATCTACGAACGAGCCGAAGACGGCGGCTGGGGCGCCCACAGCCCTGATGTGGAGGGCGTGTTCGCGCTGGGGCCGACGCGCGAGGAGACGGAGATCCGCATGGCGGAGGCCCTGGCCGCCCATTTGGCGTACCTGCGTGATCAGGGGCGGCCCACGCCCGAGCCGCATCCCGACGCCGGTCGCGTCGCAGCCTGATCGCGATCTCAAACGATCCGCCTCGGATCAGCTCCGTTCAACCGCGCGAAGCAGTTCCGTCTTGATGGAGCCAGGCGGTCTCGAACCGCCGACCTCCTGCTTGCAAAGCAGGCGCTCTCCCAGCTGAGCTATGGCCCCTCGCGGCGGATTGTAGTCGCCGCCGGCGGGTCCTACAGCCCGCGCAGCAGCTCTCCGGCGACGCGATCGGCGGCGTCGCCGGTCCCGCCGAGCAGGCGCCGGGAGAGCTGCGCGCGCCGGAAGAAGAGGGGCGCCTCGTGCTCCCAGGTCGCGCCGATCCCACCGTGCACGGAGATCATCGCGCGTGCCGCGTAGTCGAGTGCGTGGCCGCCCGCGGTGCGGGCGGCGCTGGCCGCGAGCGCGAACTCGTCGGGCCTGTCGTCGTACGCCCATCCCGCGTAGAGCAGCAGCGCGTACGTGTTCTCGCGCAGGCGCAGGATCTCGACGAGGCTGTGCTTGACCGCCTGATAGGACCCGATCGGGCGACCGAACGTGAAGCGCTCCTTCGCGTAGGCGACCGAGGCCGCGAGGGCCGTCTCGACCGCGCCGAGGGCCTCCGCTGCGAGCAGCGCCTGCCCGAGGTGCCAGGCGCGCGCGAGCTCGGCGGCGCCGATGCCGCTCGAGCACGTCGCAGGCCGCTCGCCGAAAGCGCACGTGCCCGAGCATCCGCGACGCGTCATAGCGCATGACCCGCTCGACCGTCCGCCCGCCGTCGCCGCCGTCGACGACGACCGCCACCGGCGACGCGTCCGCCGCGCGCGTCGCCGCGACGACGTAGAGATCGGCCCCCGGGGAGTCGGGCACCCATGCCACGCTGCCCGTGAGCGTGCCGTCGACGGCGAGCACCGGGGCGTCGGCGCGCGTCGAGCCGGACGGCGCCTCGACGGTCCAGCGCGCGTCGAGGTCACCGGGCGGGCGCGCGGCCACGAAGCAGGCCCGCAGGTCGCCCTCGGCGACCGCGGCCACGCGCGCGTCGCCGGCGCGGTCCAGCAGCTCGGAGGCCGGCAGGTGGCCGAGCAGCGGCAGGCCGGCCAGCACGCGTCCGGCCTCGGTCATGACGAGCATCGCGTCGAACGCGCTGAGCCCGGCGCCGCCGGCCGCCTCGCCGACGAGCAGCCCCGGCCACCCCGCCTCGCGCGCGGTCGGCCAGAGGTCGGGCAGCGCCGCGGGATCCTCGAGCGCTTCGCGGGCGGCCGCGACGGTCCTCACGCGCGACAGCGCCTCGCGCGCGGCGTCGCGCAGGAAGCGCTGCTCGTCGGTCAGCTCGAGGTTCATCGTGCGAGCCCGGAGATCTGCTGACGCCTGCTCACGAGCGCTCCCTGGCGCGCAACTCGCTGAACGCGATCCCCTTGTCCAACCGCGGCTCGGGGGGCAGGCCGAGCACGCGCTCGCCGATCGTGTTGCGCAGGATCTCCTCTGTCCCCCCGGCCGACTTCAGCCCGGGCAGGAACGAGATCATGTACGCCCACTCGCTGTCCTCGGCGAGCGCATCGGGTCCCAGGACGTCGGCGATCAGGTCGCCGGCGGCGATCGCCGCTCGGACCGTCGTGATCTTCGCCAGCCCGGCCTCGGGCCCCGGGATCTGGCCCTGCTGCAGCGCGCTGAGCATGCGATAGCCGGCGAAGCGCACCGCGAGCAGCTCGGTGCACAGCTCGCCGAGGCGCCGCCGGGCCTCGGGATCGGCGCGCGCGCGCTCGTCCGTCGCGATCGCGGCGGCAAAGCGCCCGGGCGTGTAGCCGAGCCCCTCCGAGCCGAGCCCGAGCGTCAGGCGCTCGAACATGAGCGTCGTCAGCGCGGTGCCCCAGCCGCCGCCGACCTGTCCGCAGACCGCGTCGGCGGGCAGCGCGACGTCGTCGAAGAAGACCTCGTTGAACTCCGCCTCTCCGGAGATCTGGCGCAGGCCACGGATCGTGACGCCGGCTGCGTCCATCGGCACGATGAACATCGTCAGGCCCTTGTGCTTCGGCACGTCGGGCTCGGTGCGCGCGAGCAGCAGGCCGTGGGCGGCGAGATGCGCGTTCGTCGTCCAGACCTTCTGCCCGGAGAGGCGCCAGCTCCCGTCTTCCTGCAGCACGGCGCGGGCCTGGACGGCGGCGAGGTCCGAGCCGGCGGCGGGCTCGGAGAAGAGCTGGCACCACACCTCGTCGCCGTGCAGCATCGGGCCGAGATAGCGGGCCTTCTGCTCGGGGCTGCCGTGGGCGATCAGCGTCGGGCCGAGCATCCCGATCCCGATCATGTCGAGGATCCCGGGGACGCCGGCCCGCGCGATCTCCTGGCCCGCGATCACCTGCTCGACCGCACCGAGACCCTGCCCGCCGACCTCGGCGGGCCACGTGACGCCGGCCAGCCCGGCCGACGCGAGCCTGCTCTGCCACGCCCGCCGCGCGGCGATGTACGCGGCCTCCTCGGACCCCTGCTCGGCGGGGGCCTCGTGCGCATGCTCCTGCAGCCAGGCGCGCACCCGCGCGCGGTAGCGCGCCTGCTCGGGGGTGTCGTTCAGATCCACTCGTGACCGCCACGCTCCGCGCCGTGCCCGGGCGGCCCGGCGGGCCGCTGACGATACGGGACTACCGGCCGGGAACGCGGAGGTGCGCGTCGTCCCCCGCGGGGCCCGTCGCCGCGACCAGCTCGTCGAGCGTCTGCCAGAAGGCGCGGCGCGCGGCCGGGCAGACGCTGCGCGGGGCGCTGTGCTGGTCGATCGCGTCGTCGGTGACGTCTGCAGCGTCACGTCGGCCTGCGCCGCCGTCGCGGCGATCTCGCGCGCGGTGGTGCTGCCGACCGCCGTGTCGCGCTGGCCGGCGAGGACGATCAGCCGCGTCCGGGGCGAGATCGTCGACAGGTCGACGGTCGGGATCGGCACCGGCAGGTAGCTGAGCTTGCGCCCGGGATAGAGGCTGAAGACCGCCGCGGGCTCGGGCAGGCCGACGGAGCCGGCGACGGCGGCGTAGTCGGCCGCGAGCGCTCCGCCGGCCGAGTGCCCCACGACGACGAGCCGACCCGGCGCCAGTCGCACGACGGCGAGCGCGTTTCGGATGCCGATGAGCGCGTCCTTCAGCGGTCGAGATCGTGTCGCGCGCGGGCCGCACCTGGTAGGCGGGATAGATCACCGTCGTGCCCCGATCGACGAGGTGGCCGATCCAGGCGCCGTAGCGCGCAGGATCGAGCGCCGCCCACCCGTGCAGGAAGATCACGACCGGCCCCGCCGCGCGGCTGCGGCCACGCGGGCGGAAGATCGCGGCGCCCTGGGCGCCGCGTCCGACGTCGACGCGCTCGGCGTCACGCGGGAGCTGGTCGGGCGCTTGTCGCCGGCGCGGAGCGCGGTGGCGCGCAGGGACCGTAGCGAGGACTCGTCGCCCGCCGCCGCCGCGTCCTCCGTCGCTGCCCAGCACCGCGGACGCGAGCACGCAGATGAGGAGGATGACGGGGACGAAGACGGCGAGCAGCAGCGCCCGCACGCGGCGGCGATCGGTCCGCACTACGCGCGGCGGCCCACGCGGCGGACGTCAGGATGCGGCGGCCGAGCGGCCGCCCGGCGCGCGGCCGGTCCGGCCATCGAGAAGTGGATCGCCCCCATCGCCCCACAGCCTGACAGCGAGGCGGTCGGTCGTGCGTCGACACCCCCGGCCGGGGTGCGTGCCCCACGGGCGGGCGCGAAACGGGGCCACAGGTCCGCGAGAGCCACAAAAACGCTTAACCTAAGCTAAGAATCCCTGCATATCAGGTACTTTTCGCGCCTGAAGCACGGATCGAGGCTTCGTGGGCGACCGGACGACTGGACATTCCCCGCCGCGGTGTACTAGTGTCGCGCAAAGAACCGGCCGGGTCGGGCCAGAGGGAGACGTACCGGGACCCGGAATCGGAGTTATTGGGAGCGAGCAACCGAGCGTCGTCCGCGGCAGTCGCGGTGGAGGGCCTTCGGAAGCATCAACAGAGGGGAGCCACAGTGCTTATACGGTCAGGCGCATCGGCGCCACATCGGCGGAGCGTTCCGTGCCAGCGCTAAAAAGGAAGAAGTCCAAGTCTCCGCAGCAGATGGGCGGAGCCGTCAGCGGCAGCTCGCCGCGCTCAAGCGGCGCAGCAGGCGGCGTCCAGGGCGTCAACGTCATCATCCTGGTGCTCGTTGCGGCATCGGTCACGATCGCGGCAGGGCTCCTCGCGGAGACCGTCAACACCGCGCGCGCCATCGACAAGAAGGCGAAGAGCATTCGCGACACCGGTATCGGCATCAACACCGCCACCGACTCGATCGCGCAGCTGCAGCGCACGAACAAGACTGCAACGTCGATCCTCAAGACCGCACAGCCGCTCGACGGCGTCCTGACGAAGATCGTCCAGCGCGCCAAGTCGATCAACGGCGACGCGACCTCGATCGACAGCCTCGCGAGCACGATTCTCTCGACCGCGGGCACGATCAACACGAGTGCCACGACGATCGGCGGCATCGCCAGCGACATCAACGGCACCGCGGGCACGATCAACGGCACCGCCAGGTCGATCGACGACATCGCCGGTGGCATCAATAGCATCGCCGGCACGATCAACCGGACCGCGAAGAGCATCAACACGATCGCCGGGCCCGGGCGCGGCATCCTCGGCATCGCGCGGATCATCGACAATGAGGCAGCGACGATCGTCACGGGTCCGACCACGACGCTCGGCCTCGCCAAGGGCATCAAGTCCGATTCCGGCGACATCCTCGGCGACTCGGTCGTCATCAAGGACACCGCGGCCTGCATCGACAACAAGCTCAACCTGAGCACGAACGCCAACCGCACCGACTGCCAGGGCAAGCCATGAGTCGCCCGATAGAGCAACGTCGCGATCTCTAGGAGGACCCCGTGCAGCGAGGCATAGCAACTGATCTCCGCTGGACCTGGATCTTCGGGACGATCCTGATCCTGGTCGTCGTCGTGGTGATCGGATTCCTTTCCGGCATCACGAGCGCGCTGAACTCCATCGACAAGGCGCTGGGCACGACCGACACGACCCTGACTGACGTCGGCGGCGACGCCGACCCGCTGCCCGGCTACATCGCCAAGATCAACGACAACCTGACCGCGATCGACAAGGCCCTCAAGCCGGTCCCCGGCCAGGGCGTCTCGATCCTCAACAGCCTGACCTCGATCAACGGTTCGACCGGCCGCGTCAACGCGGCACTGAAGAACACCTCGAGCTCCCTGCTGAGCACGTCGAGCTCCCTCGTGGACACGTCGGGCACGCTGCAGACGATCTCCGGTTCGCTGGTCGAACACGTCGGGCTCGCTGACGGGCACGACGGGCGTCCTGCGGACGATCCTCAGCTCGCTGCGCGACACGTCGGGCGTTCTCGTCACGGTCAACGGTCGCGTCCGGACGATCAACCAGGTCCTGCGCGCGCTGCAGTCCGCCGACAGCCAGGGCGTCGGCGCAGTCCCGGTCCTCGTCACCAGCATCAACGGCGACGAGGGCCTCAGCGGCATCCTGTCCGACACGAACAAGATCAACGCCGGCCTGTCGGACGCGGAGAACCACCTGACGAGCATCTGCAACTCGACGGTTGCAACCCTGCTGGTGACCGAGACGAAGTGCTGATCCGTCATGTTGCGTGACATCCTCAGCGGAGCACGGGGCATGTCGCCCGTCGTGCTCGTGATCCTGATCGCGTGGGCGCTGCTCTCGGTGATGTTCCTCACCGGGACGCTGCTGGCCGCGCGATCAATCGATCGCTCGGTCGCAGTCATCAAGCCAGAGGTGGATGAGATCGGCACGGATGCCGGCTTCATCGCCCAGGCGAAGACGATCCAGGACACGTCGACGAAGATCCGGGCAGCGGCAGCGCCGCTGTCCGGGCACCTCGCCTACGACGCTTCAGGTCGCCAGACAAGGGGATCGACCCCAAGCTGAAGTCCATCCTCGGCAAGGTCGGTCGGATCAACTCGGTCGCGGACGACGATCAACGGCACGGTGCTGGAGATCGGCACCACCGTCGATCAGATCTTCGCCAGCGCGAGCTCGATCAACACGAGTCGGTCTAGTCGATCGGCCGGTCGCGGCAACTCGATCCTGGGTGACGTGCGGGACGATCAACGCCAGCGCGCGGAGCATTCTCTCCAGCGGTGGTTCGATCCTCAGCCGCGTCAACAGCATCGACAAGGCCGTCGCGACGATCGTCGGGCTGGCGACTGACATCGACATGACAGTGGGTTCGAGAACGATCAAGCAGGACTTCATCGGCATCGACGCCAACGTGGGCCAGGAGGGTCGCGGCGGCGCTTCGCTTCGCACGTCGTCGGTCACGCGAACAGGATCGACTGCTCCGTGCGTCGCTTACGATCGAAGACCGCAGGCAGCTCGGTGTAAGAAGTAGCTCGATGACCATCGGAGCTACATACACCGACTGGTACATCGGTCTCGGGCTGGCGTTCTTCATCATCGTCGTCGTCGTCATCATCGTGGCCATCATCCTCACGATGGCGGCCCGGATCGCTGACCAGGCGGCGGCGGCAGACGCAGGTGTCGACATCGTCAGGGCGCAGTCGGTGAGCCTGCCGGACGGTGTCGACCGGGTCAACGACTCAGCGGTCCGGATCCTTCACATGGCCCGGGCGCTGCGGAAGGTCGCGGTGGGCAAATGAGACGTCCATCGCTGCAGCATGACACCCATGCCGCGTGGCAGGTCGTGCTCGGGATGGGCGCGGTCGTGCTCGACCGTCGTGATCATCCTTCTGATGCTCCTGTTGAGCCTCGTGAAGGACATCCAGGCGAGCGTCGCGAGCCTGCTGGAGACAGCCGGCATCGTGGCCTCGCAGACGGCGAACATCCCGAAGCTCGGGCGCACGCCGCCGGTCCTGAACCTGATCATCGAAGAGGCGATCATCCAGGACGGCTACATGAACGCGCTGACCGACGGATACACCGCGGCAGGGGAGAAGGTATGAGTACTGAACTCATGATCGATCCTGAGCATGGTCGAGCCGGCGCTGCTGGTCGTGATTCTCGGCATCGGCCTGTTCCATGGTGGCCAAGCGTCTGGAGATCATCTCCGACGGCCTCGGCACGCTCGGCGGTGCGCTGGCGACGGTGGAGTCGCAGCACCTGCGGCCGCTGTTCGGGCTCGTCGCACGAGCGTCAACGGCCGCTGCAAGATCATCGTCGACACGCTGCCGGTGATCGCGGGCAAGGCCGCCTCGTCGTCCGCAAGGCAACGGGGGGCTGAGCGATGGCTGACGCAGCACTCTGGCTCATGGTCATCGTCGCTCGCTGGTGGCCGTCATGCTCGTTCGCTAACTGGCTCAAGCGCGTCCTCAAGGCGGCGACGAGCATCCCGCCGAAGATCGATGCGATCGCCGGCGTGGCAGCGGCGGCGTCGAGGGACCTCGACGCGGTCGCGGTCCTGCTGACGACGCAGGGCTACATCGGCGTCGATCAAGAACTCGGTCCTCGACTACGGCGGCTCGCTGAATGCCGCCCTACCGGATTACTAGGGGGCGGCGGTGGAGATTCAGGTAGCCATCATCATCCTGAGGTCGCGGTGATCATCGGCGCGCTGGCGGTGTTCCTGATCGCGACGATCCTCCAGCTGTTCAAGATCAACGCGGGGCTGAGCGTCGTCCTGCCGCTGGTCGGCCAGATCGTGGCCAAGACGGGACCGGTCAACCCCGTCGTCGACGACATCAACCGCAACCTCGTCATCACGCGCGACGCGCTTGAGAACCTCATGCTCAAGAAGGCGGGCCCGGATTCCGCGGGCCTCGTCGAGTCGCTCTTCCCGGGCGAGGGCGCGAAGTTCCTCAAGCGGGTCGGTCGCGCCGGCAGGGTCGTGAACGTCGGCACGGTGTACACCCGTGGCGTCGGCATCCTCGCCAGCCTCGGCCGCGGGGCGCCGATCGGCGCGGCGCACGCCAAGGGCGCCGCCGTCCGCGACCCGCAGTACTCCACGACCGAGGTCGCGAAGCTGTACCCGGCTCCGCCCGGACGTCGTGACCCGACCCAGAACATCCCGAAGTCGCCGACCATCGGCAAGGACCCGGTTCACAGCCCGTACGAGCCGGCTCGACCCCGGGCGCGCGTACGCGTGACGCTACGGGCAAGAAGATCGACAGCCCACCGCCGGCGCCTGCGGCTGCGCCGAGGCTCCGGCGGCCAGCGCCGCAGCGCCGGCGGCGGCGGCGGCAGCGCCGGCATCCGCGCCGAGGCCAGCCCGCCCTGGTCGCCTCTCGGGCAAGGGCCTGCGGCCCTGGGAGCGCTGAACACTGAGAAAGAGTCCGGCTCCGGCCGGACTCTTTTCTCTGGCCGGCGCGTCCTGTGAACCGCACATGGCTGCGTCGGCGGCGTGGTCGGGGCGCTCGCACTCGCCGCCGTCCTCGCGCTCGTCGTGGGCGGCGTCGTGGGACGGCAGCATCGTCCCCACGCCGGCGACCACCCGCGCCCGGCGAGCCACCGTCCTGACGACGCGCTTCTTCGACACCCTCACCGACGTCGCGATCTCCTATCCCGCCGCACTGGGACCGGCGCAGTCCGCGCGACCAGGCCGTCCGCCTCCTCGCCTCCGCCCCCGACGCGTCGCCGGCGTGAGCGTCAGCGTCCGCAGGTCCGGCCTCGCAGGAGCCCGTCACCGAGAAGTCGCTGCTCGGTCGTGCGGACGCTGACCGACGACCTGCTGCGCGCCGACACGCGGATCAAGACGCATCAGCGACCCGGTCGCGGTGACGCGTCGGCGGCCTGCCCGGCTACCGCTACGACGTACACGTACGAGACGGAGGACAGGACCGAAGGGCGCGCACGTGCACTACTACCTCTTCAAGGACCGACCGCCTCGTCCAGCTCGTGCTGCAGGCGGTCCCGGCGGCGCAGCTGGACACGCTGCAGCCCACGTTCGACCAGATCGCCGGAACTTCGAGAGGCAGCCCTGCCGCCCGTGACTCCGCGTGGGGCACGCTTCACGCGGCGTTCATCGACTCGACGCGGCGTTGACACGCTGTCGACCTAGGTGCCGGGCGGGAGGATCGTTCGAGCAGAAAGGAACCACTGTCCTATGTCGACAGAGACCCACGACGCGATGTACCAGACGGTCGGAGGCGCCGCCGGGATCAACAAGATCGTCGACCTCTTCTACGAGAAGCTGTGGGCGGACCCGGAGCTGCAGCCCTACTTCGCAGGCATCGACCGCGAGCGGCTCAAGCATCACCAGCGCCAGTTTCTGACGTTCGCGCTCGGCGGGGGCACGCTCGCCTACGAGGGCCGCGCCCTCGGCGACTCGCACGCGAACCTGAAGATCACCGACGAGGCCTTCACCAAGGTGCAGTGGTACCTGCGCGTGACGCTCGAGGAGCTCGACGTCGACCGGCCGCTGATCATGATCATCAACGGCTTCGTGGAGGGCGGCCGCGGCCAGGTCGTCACCGCCTGAGTGGCCGAGGTCCCGCGCAGCCGCGCCAAACGCAAACGGCACGCGAGGCCCTGGGGCCTCGCGTGCCGTTTGTCGTTGCAGACCGGCGCTGTCGCGGACGGTGCTACGCGGGATGCCGCTGCGCCTGCGCCGCCGCCTCGGACTGCGCCGACCGACAGCAGGCCGGCGGTCAGCGCCGTGATGCCCGTGACGATGTGGACGAGGTTCTCCCCGTCGCCGGCGCCGTTCATCGAGATGATCGTGAGGTTGTCCGGCGCGATGACGCCGATCACGAACGCCGTGATGTAGAAGAGGCCGACGCCCATGAGCGCGCCCTCGGTCGACGCCGTCGAGAACTGCGTCATCGCGATCAGAAACGCGCCGACCAGGATGTGGACGAGGTTGTGCATCGGGTTGATGCTCGCGAAGCCGAACAGCAGCGTGTCGCCTGTAGTCCGCGAGGAAGCCGCCGAAGCCCGTGATGAAGAATCCGACGATGCCGACGGCGACGTACGCCGCGCCGATCAGCAGAGAAGCCCCGGCCGCGAGGCTCTTATTTCCCATGTATCCCTGCACCTCCCTTGAATGAGCTAGCGAGACTACTTGCGGGGATACACCGTCCGGGCGCCATCTGACGCGCCCTGCGGGCCCTCCCGTGCTAGCCCCTACGAGGGGGCGGGAGATCGGGTTAACCGCCGATCTGGGACATCGTCCGCGCCGGCTGGACGAAGCCCGGATCGTTGACGTGGTGCTTGAGCTCCTTCTTCCAGACGGCGTCGCGGATCGTCTGGCGCAGCTGCTCGTCGGACGCCCCGTCGCGCAGCGGCGTGCGCAGGTCGTACTCGTGCAGGCTGAAGAGGCACGTGCGCAGCTTGCCCTCGGCGGTGATGCGGATGCGGTCGCAGTCGCCGCAGAACGGCTCGGACACCGGGTTGATGAAGCCGATCTTCCCCTTGCCGTCGGCGAAGCGGAAGACGCGCGCGGTGGCGCTGGGCTCGCGGGGCTCGGCCTCGAGCGGGTAGACGGCGTCGATCGCGGCGCGGATCTCCTCGCCGCTGAGCACCTTGCTGCGGTCCCACGAGTGGTCGGCGTCCAGCGGCATGAACTCGATGAAGCGCACCTCGTAGGGGTGCGTCCGCGCGAACTCGGCCATCGGCAGGATCTCGGTTTCCGTGAAGCCCGCGCATGCCGACCGCGTTGATCTTGATCGGGTGCGCGTCGGGGAAGCCGGCGAGCACCTCGAGGCCGCGCAGCACGCGCGGAAGGGCGTCGCGGCGCGTCATCTCGAAGAACCGGTCGCGCTGCAGCGAGTCGACGCGAGACGTTGAAGCGGTTGATGCCGGCCTCGACGAGGGCCGCGGCGTCGCGCTCGAGCAGAAAGCCGTTCGTCGTCACGCTGAGATCGCGCGACGCCGGGCACGGCGGCCAGCATCGCGGCCAGGCGCGGGAAGTCGCGGCGCACGAGCGGCTCGCCGCCGGTCAGGCGGATGTCGTGCACGCCCATCGAGGAGAGGAGCGTCACGAGGCGCTCGATCTCCTCGAAGCTGAGGACCGCATCGCGTTCCAGCCAGGGGAGTCCCTCGGCGGGCATGCAGTACTGGCAGCGGAAGTTGCAGCGGTCGGTGACCGACACCCGTACGTCGCGGATGCGCCGGTTGTGTCCGTCGCGCAGCGGCTCGATTTATCAATGTTGTTCATCACGCCTCCAAGTCCCCGATCGGCCCCCGCTCTTGCTGAGCAGCTCGACCTGCTCCATGACTACCCCGCGCTCGATCCCCTTGACCATGTCGTAGATCGTGAGCGCGCCGGCGGCGCATCCGACCATCGCCTCCATCTCGACGCCCGTACGGGCGTGTACGCGCGTGGTGACCGTGACGATCACCGTTCCCGCCTGCGCGTCGACGTCGATGTCGACGTCGACGGCGTTGAGGGGCAGCGTGTGGCAGAGCGGGATCCACTGGTCGGTCCGCTTGGCGGCCTGGATCGCCGCCAGCCGGGCGGTTCCGATGACGTCGCCCTTGGGGGCATCGCCGGCGGCGACGGCGGCCGCCGTCTGCGGCGTCATGCGCACGAGCGCGCGCGGCCGCGGCCTGCGATCGGTCTCCGGCTTGGCGCCCACGTCGACCATCCGGGCGCGCCCGTCCTCGTCGAGATGGGTCAGAACTTCGCTGCTCATAGAGTCCCCGTCAGGCCTGCGTCCTCCGGCTTTCCCGAAGCCTCCACCGTAGCGGAAGGGGCGCTTGCGGGCACGGACGGCGATGACCGCGCCAAGCGCCGCCGCGCCGCATCGGCGAGCGCAGACGCGCCATCATTGCGGCTGATGTAGCGATTGCTACGTTACGAATGCGGCGACAACAACGGGAACCTGCGACGAGGAGAAGACGATGGAGACAGCTAGGAGCGAGAAGGCGCCGGGCGAGAAGGTCATCTGCCTCTACCCCGGCTGCGAGAAGGAAGCGATGGATCCCAAGCACAAGGACAACGCTGCGACGCGGCAGGGCCCGCCGCCGCGCTACTGCGAGAACGAGGCCCACAACGCGGCCTCGGCGTACCAGGAGATCAAGCGCCTCGAGAAGGAGGGCGCGGCGAGCTGAGCGGCCCAGCCGTGGTCTCCATGTACGGGTGCGGCCACTAGCTCCACCGGGTGCCCATGTGCACGAAGCGCTCCGCGGGCACGCCGCCTCCGCGGGTGAGCATGGCGCGCGTCGCTTCGGGCATCGTGACGAAGCGCCGCAGCTCCTCGGCCGAGGGCGTGCGCAGTTCCTCGCGCAGCGTGCTGACGAACCACAGGCCGGAGATGGGCGTCCCGCGCACGTCGAGCTCGACGAGCGCGCCCCGCTCGAGCTCGTCGCGCACCGTGTGCGCGATCGCCAGCGTCACGCCGCGGCCCGACGCCACCTGAGCGAGCGCCGCGGCGCAGTTCGGATAGGCGCGGGTGCGTCGCGGCGCGATCGACTGGCGCGCGAGGAACGCCCCGGTATCGGTCGAGCGCTCGTCCTCGAACGGCCCCAGCAGCCACGGCGTGCTGACGAGCGCCGCCGGCGCGAGGCCCTTCGAGGTGGCCAGCGTGTGGTTCGGCGCGGAGACCACGATCAGCCCGTAGCGCAGAAACGGCTCGGAGACCATCGCCGGCACGTCCTCACGGTCGGTCACGGGCGGACCCAGCGTGATGTCCGACGCTGCGGTTGGCCAGCAGCGCGGCGAAGTCCTCGCGGCGCGCCACGGTCAGGTCGACCTCGATGTCGCGGTGGGGGCGGCTGAAGGTGCTGAGCAGCGGGCCGGCGGCGAACTCGGCGAACGGGCGGCGTCGCCGCCACGCGCAGCGTCGACTTCTCGCTTCGGCGGCGCCGATCGCCCGGCGCGCCTCGTCCTCGAAGTCGAGGATGCGCCCGCCGCGCTCGCCAGCCGCCGCCCGCCGGGTGTCAGTTCGATCACTCCGCCCGCCCGCACGTAGAGCGGATCGCCGAGTTCGCGTCGCAATGCTCCGACTGCGCCAGATATCGCCGGCTCGGAGACCTCCAGCGCCCGTGCTGCGGCCTTGACGGTGCCCAGGCGCGCGACCGTCAGGAACGTCCGAAGCTGGGAAAGAGTCAATTAAGCGATCGCTTCATATGGGTTGCGAAGCGATCGTAGCGCGGATAGGGTCGCCACCGGACACTTTCGGAGGAGAGGAGCGTCACACCTTGGCAATGCAGACCCCAGCGCCCTGCGAGTACTCGCGGGCCACGAGCGTCGACGACGCCATAGCCCAGCTTGACCGGCTAGGCGGCAACGCGCGCATCCTGGCGGGCGGGTACAGCCTCATCCCGATGATGAAGCTGCGCCTCGCCAACCCGGGTCACGTCATCGACATCAACCCGCTTGAGCGCGAGCTCAACTACATCCGCGAGGACGGCGACCACATCGAGATCGGCCCGCTCACGCGGCACGTCAACATGCTCGAGTCCGATCTGCTCGCACGGCACTTCCCGGACATCTTCCGCGAGGCCGAGGCCGTCCTCGCCGATCCCGTCGTCCGCAATCGCGGCTCGATGGGCGGCTCGCTGTGCCAGTCCGACCCGGCCGAGGACCTCTCGGGCGTCGTCGTGGCGCTCAAGGGCCAGGCCGTTCTGCGTGGTCCCGGTGGTTCTGAGCGCGTCGTCGAGATGGACGAGTTCCACATCGGCCCGTACATGACCTGCATTCAGCCGACCGAGATGCTCATCGAGGTCCGCATCCCCAAGCGCCGGGGCTTCGGCGGAGCGCACGAGAAGGTCGAGCGTCGCGCAGGAGACTTCGCGATCGTCGCGGCATCCTCCGCGCTGGCGATCGAGGGCGGCAAGATCACGTGGGCCGGCGTCGCCTGCAGCGCCGTCGGACCGACGACGATGCACATCGGGCGTGCCGAGGAGGCGCTCGTCGGTCAGGCGCCGTCCGAGGATCTGTTCGCACAGTGCGGCCAGATGGCGGCGGCGGACTGCTCGCCCAACAGCGACGGCCGCGGACCGGCCGACTACAAGCGCCACGTCGCGGGCGTCCTCACCACACGCGCCCTCAGCCGCGCGGCCGCCACGGCCCTGCGCTAGGAGGAGATAGATGATCGTCAACATTTCCATCAACGGCACGATGCACTCGCATGACGTCGAGCCGCGCCTGCTGTTGGTCCACTACATCCGCGAGTACGCGGAGCTGCACGGCACCCACTGGGGCTGTGACACCTCCAACTGCGGCATCTGCATCGTGCTGATGGATGATCCGAACTCAGACCAGCCGCCCTATCCCGTCAAGTCATGCACGATGCTCGCGGCGATGGCCGAGGGCTACGAGATCGTCACGGTCGAGGGCATGGCGCAAGCCGGACGGCACGCTTGATCCGATTCAGATGGGCTTCCACGAGATGCACGCACTTCAGTGCGGCTTCTGCACCCCGGGCATGATGTCCACGGGGCGCTGGCTCATCGAGAAGCACCCTAACCCGACACAGATGACGGACCACGAGATCCGGGACGGCATCTCAGGCAACCTGTGCCGCTGCACGGGCTACGACAACATCGTCAAGGCGATTCGGTGGGCAGCTGCCTACATCGAGGAGCATCCCGAGTCCGCCAGGACAGCGAGGTAATCACGCATGGCAACTGTTGAGACAGGCCCCGGACGTCATCCGGGCTGGTTCGGCTACGCAAACGGGGACACGTTCGGCAAGGTCGCCGACGCGCCGATCGGCTTCGGCCACATGAAGCGCAAGGAGGACGCGCGCTTCATCCGCGGCCTCGGCGACTACACCGACGACGTCCGCCTGCCGGGCATGGTCCACGGCGCGATCCTGCGCTCCCCGTACGCCCACGCCCGGATCAAGTCCATCGACACGTCGGGCGCGCTCGCGCATCCGAAGGTCGCGGCGGTCGTCATCGCCAAGGACCTCGAGACGCTCGGCCTCGCCTGGATGCCGACCATCTCCTACGACACGCAGGCCGTGCTCGCAGGCGACAAGGTCCGCTTCCACCTCCAGGAGGTCGCCTTCGTCATCGCGCTCGACGCGTACTCGGCGCAGGACGCGCTGCAGCTCATCGAGGTCGACTACGAGGTGCTGCCGGCGATCGTCAACTGCCGCAAGGCGCTCGATCCCGACGCGCCGCTGATTCGCGACGACAAGGTCGGTCAGACCGACAACCTCGCGAGCCCGATGTGGGAGGCCGGAGACAAGGCGACGTGTGACCGCGTCTTCGCCGAGGCCGATGTCGTCGCCAAGCAGACGATCCTCGATCCTCGCTCGCATCCGTGCCCGATGGAGACGTGCGGCATGGTCGCCGACATGAACCCGAACACGGGCCAGCTGAACATCTACAACGCCAACCAGGCGCCGCACGCCCACCGCACGGTGTACGCGCAGGTCGCGGGTCTGCCCGAGCAGAACATCCGCATCATGTGCAACGACATCGGCGGCGGCTTCGGCAACAAGGTGCCGGTCTACCCGGGCTACGTCTGCGCGATCGCCGGTTCGATCGTCGCCGGCGCTCCGGTGAAGTGGATGGAGGACCGCTCGGAGAACCTCGCCTCGACCGGGTTCGCTCGCGACTACCTCATGTACAGCGAGATGTGCTCCAAGGGCGGCAAGATCACCGGGCTGCGCGTCGACACGATCGCCGATCACGGCGCATTCGACTCGACCGCTCAGGCCACGAAGTTCCCGGCCGGGTTCTTCCACATCGTCACGGGGTCCTACGACCTGCAGGGCGCGCACTGCCAGGTCAAGGCCGTGTACACGAACAAGGCTCCGGGCGGCGTCGCCTACCGGTGCTCCTTCCGCATCACCGAGGCCGTCTACCTCGTCGAGCGGATGGTCGATCAGCTCGCCATGGAGATGAAGGTCGATCCGGTCGAGCTGCGGATGAAGAGCTTCATCCGGGCCGATCAGTTCCCCTACGAGACGGCGACCGGCTGGGTCTACGACTCGGGCGATTACCACAAGGCCATGAAGCTCGCGATGGAGATCGCGGACTACGACGGCCTGCGCGCCGAGCAGCAGGAGAAGCTCGCCAAGGGCGAGATGATGGGCATCGGCGTCGCCTTCTTCACCGAGGGCGTCGGCGCCGGTCCCCGTCGTCACATGGACATCCTCGGCCTGGCGATGAACGATGGCGCCGAGCTGCGCGTCCATCCGTCCGGCAAGGCCGTCGTGTCGCTCTCCGCGCAGACGCAGGGGCAGGGCCACGAGACGACGTTCGCGCAGATCGTCGCCGAGGAGCTCGGCATCTCCCCCAACGAGATCATGGTTCGCCATGGCGATACGGACAAGACCCCGTACGGCCTGGGCACCTACGGAAGCCGGTCGACCCCGGTCTCCGGCGGCGCCGTCGCCGTCGTGTCGCGCAAGGTGCGCGACAAGGCTCGCCAGTTCGCGGCCCTCATGCTCGAGACCCGCGCGGAGGACCTGGCCTGGGAGAAGGGCCGCTGGTTCGTGCGAGGCGATCCGGAGCGCGGTGCCACGATCGAGTCGATCGCGGAGTTCGCGTACAGCGCCACGAACCTCCCCGAGGGGCTCGAGGGCGGCCTGGACGCCAACGCCGTGTACGACCCGCCCAACCTGACGTACCCCTTCGGCGCGTACATCGCCGTGGTCGACGTCGATCCCGGCACCGGCAAGGTCCACATGCGTCGCTTCATCGCAGTCGATGACTGCGGCGTGCGGATCAACCCGATGGTCGTCGAGGGCCAGATCCACGGCGGACTCGTCGAGGGCATCGGCCAGGCGTTGATGGAGGTCATCTCCTTCGACGACCAGGGCAACTGCCTGAACGCGTCGTTCATGGACTACCTCCTGCCGACGGCGCTCGAGTGCCCGGAGCACGGCTTCGAGCTCGGCGAGACGGTCACGCCGTGTCCGCACCACCCGATTGGCGCCAAGGGCGTCGGCGAGTCCCCCTGCGTGGGGTCGCCGCCGTGCATCGCCAACGCCGTGGTCGACGCGCTGTACCACGCCAAGGGCATCAAGCACATGGACATCCCGTGCTTCCCCGCACGCGTCTGGGCGGCGATGAACGGGAACGCGCAGCCCCCGCAGTGAGAAACGACGCGCTGGCGCGGCGAGCTGAAGAGCTCGCCGCGCAGGGCGCGGCGTTTGCGACCGCGACCGTCGTGCGCGCACAGCGCCCGACGAGCGCGCACGCAGGTGACGTCGCGCTGATCACCAGCGATGGCAACATCGAAGGCTTCGTCGGCGGCATCTGCGCCGAGCACAGCGTCCGGCTGTTCGCCTGGACCGCGATGAAGTCCGGTGAGCCGATGCTGCTGCGCATCCTCCCGACGGAGGAAGAGGTCGCGGCACACCAGGACGCACAGCAGGACGGCGCCGTCACGGTGCTCAACAGCTGCCTCTCCGGCGGCGCAATCGAGATCTTCCTCGAGCCGACATTGCCGACCCCACGCGTGAACATCGTGGGCTCCAAGCCCATCGCGGCGGCGCTCGAGCAGCTCGGGCCCGCAGTTCGACCTGGACATCGCCGCCGTCGGCGACAACCCCGCGCAGCTGCGCGAGGGCGACCTCGGCATCGTCGTCGCCGCCCACGGCAAGGGCGAGCTGGAGGCCCTGCGCGCCGCCCTCGAGGCCGAGCTGCCCTACGTCGGGCTCGTCGCCAGCCCCAAGCGCGGCAAGGCGCTGCTCGAGGAGCTGCGCGAGGCCGGCGTGCCCGAGGAGCAGCTCGCGCGCGTCGACTACCCCGCCGGCATCGACATCGGCGCCCGCACCCCGCCCGAGGTGGCGCTCACGATCCTCGCGCGCCTCATCGAGGTGCGCTACGGCGACACGTACTCCGCGCCGCTGCGCTCGCCGAGCGCCGAGCCGCGCCCCGACCTTCGCCGTCGACCCGATCTGCGGCATGACGGTGACGATGGCCGAGAGCACGCCGCATCTCGAGCACGACGGCGAGACGATCTGGTTCTGTCGCGAGGCCTGCAAGACCGAGTACGCCGCCCAGCTGTCGGGCGAGCCGGCGACGCCCGCCAAAGCCGCGCCGCAGACGGCCGTCGACCCGATCTGCGGCATGACCGTCCTCGCCACCGACGACACGCCGCACGTCGAGCACGACGGCGAGACCGTCTACTTCTGCTGCGACGGCTGCAAGACCGAAGTACCAGCAGGAGCACATGGATGCCGTCGCCGCCGGCTGACACGTTCGTGACCGGGCTCGTGCTCGGCGCCGGCGGCTCCAAGCGCCTCGGGCGCCCCAAGCAGCTGCTGCCCTACGGCGATCGCCCGCTGCTCGAGCACACGCTGAACACCGCGCGCGACGCGCGGCTTCGACCAGATCGTCGTGCCGATCGGCGGCGCCGCCGGCGAGGTCCGCGAGCGCGTCGACTTCACCGGCACCGAGGTCGTCGTCAACCGCAACTTCGGCGAGGGCTGCTCCTCGTCGATCGCCGCGGCGCTCGACGCGGTGAACCAGCGCTGCGAGGTGCTCGTACTCATGCTCGGAGACCAGCCCGGCGTGACGCCGGAGACGGTCCGGGCGCTGCTCGAGGGCGCGTGGCGACGCGCCGCTGGCGGTGTGCCGCTACGACGACGGCCGCGGCCATCCGATCGCCTTTGCACGAAGTGTCTTCCCCCAACTCGCCGACCTGCACGGCGACAAGGGCGTCTGGCGCTTGCTCGACGAGCGCGCCGGGGATGTCGTAGACGTGCCCATCGCAGGCAACGTTCCGCTGGATGTTGATACGCCCGAGGACTACAAAGCCGTGCTCGCTGCAGCCGGCTACACGGAGGTGACGGCATGAGCCGCCTGAAGCGAAGCGAAGAGCTTGAAGACGAGATGCGCCGCCTCATCCCGAGCGTGGACAAGCTCGGGCAGATGCTGGGCGACGTCGACTACCTGGCCGACGAGGGCCTGGCGACCTCCGCCTACCTGGCGCTGCGCCTGCCGCAGCCGCTGCTGCTCGAGGGCGAGGCGGGCGTCGGCAAGACCGAGCTCGCCAAGGCGCTCGCGCAGGTCATGGACACGCCGCTGATCCGCCTGCAGTGCTACGAGGGCATCGACGCCTCCGAGGCGCTGTACGAGTGGAACTATCCGCGCCAGCTGCTGAGCATCCGGATCGCCGACTCCAAGGGCGAGGATCTCGACGAGAAGGGCCTGTTCGGCCCCGAGTACCTCATCCGCCGCCCGCTGCTGGAGGCGCTGGAGCACAAGGGCCCGCGGCCCGCGGTGCTGCTGATCGACGAGCTCGACCGCGCCGACGACGACTTCGAGGCCTTCCTGCTCGAGCTGCTCGCCGAGGCGACGGTGACGATCCCCGAGATCGGCACGATCACGGCGACGCATCCGCCGATCGTGATCCTCACCTCCAACCGCACGCGCGACCTGCACGACGCCGTCAAGCGCCGCTGCCTGTACCAGTGGATCGACTATCCCGATCCCGCAGCGCGAGGTCGACATCGTCCGCCGCCGCGTCAAGGGCGCGTCCGCGACGCTCGCCGTCCAGGTCGCCGACGCCGTTTCGCGCATGCGCGCGTCGGACATCCAGAAGCCGCCGGGCATCGCCGAGGCGATCGACTGGGTCTCCGCGCTGGACCTGCTCGGCGTCGAGCATCTCGACGTCGAGTCCGCCGACCGCACGCTCGGCTCCGTCCTGAAGTACAGCGAGGACCAGGAGGTCGTTCGCGCGGCCGGCCTGGAGCAGCTCATCGAGGAGCGCTAGTGGCCGAGAAGTCCAAGCAACGGGCAAGGACCCGGTCCCGAGTTCAAGGTCGTCGACTTCGACGTCGACCTGCCGGGGCTCGCGAGCGCGTTCAGCCAGCGGCTGCACGAGGCCGGCGTTCCCGTCACGCCGTCGCAGACCGAGCAGTACGCGCGCGCGCTGAAGCTGACCAAGCCGGTCTCGCGGCGGCGCCTGTACTGCACGACGCGGGCGGTCTTCGTCACCGGCTTTCAGCAGGTGCCGGCGTTCGACAAGGTCTTCGGCCAGGTCTTCGGCGGTCGCAAGAAGGTCGATCAACCCCGACGACTTCGACGTCGAGGTCGAGGACGACGCCGTCGAGCAGGTCGACAGCGAGACGCCCGAGGACATGGACGAGCAGAACATCATGGAGCGCGAGGGCGGCCAGGATGCCATGCAGATGAACGCCGGCGAGGGCGACAGCGAGGACGAGGAGGACACCGAGGAGGAGAAGCTCGTCCCGCTGCAGGAGGCCAGCGAGGAGGAGGCGCTCAGCCACAAGAACTTCCAGGCGCTCAACGCCGAGGAGCTCGCCCTGCTCTACAAGCTCATGGTCCGCCTGCAGCTCGCCACGCCCGAGCGGGTGTCGCGCCGCAAGCAGCGCGGTCGCCACGGCGAGCACATGGACATGCGCCGCACGCTGCGCAAGAGCCTGCACACCGGCGGCGACCCGATCGTGCTCGCCCGCAAGCGCCGGCGCTCGCACCCGCGCCGGCTCGTCCTGCTGTGCGACATCTCGGGCTCGATGGAGCCCTACGCGCGCGCGTACCTGCAGTTCCTGCACGCCGCCCGCGCGACGGGCCCCTACGCCGAGGCGTTCGTCTTCGCCACGCGCCTGACGCGGCTGACCAAGCAGCTCGCCGGGCGCAACCCGCAGCGCGCGATCCGCCGCGCCACGGAGGCGGCGCCGGACTGGTCCAGCGGCACGCGGATCGGCGACGCGCTGAAGCACGTTCAACGACCGCTACGGCCGGCGCGGGATGGCGCGCGGCTCGGTCATCGTGATCCTGTCCGACGGCTGGGAGCGCGGCGACCCCGAGCTCGTCGGCCGCGAGATGCAGCGCCTGTCGCGCCTGGCCTACCGGATCGTGTGGGTCAACCCGCGCGTCGCGGCGCAGAACTTCGCGCCGAAGGCCGGCGGCCTCGTCGCCGCGCTGCCGTACTGCGACGCGCTCGTCAGCGGCCACACGCTGAAGTCGCTCGAGGAGGTCGCCGACGCGATCGCCGCAGAGCGCGACCACGATCCGATGCTCGCCACCTGGAAGGTCCCCAAGCTCGACGACGAGCCCGAGGAGGACACGTGGGGCGTTGCCGGGACGACCGAGAAGCACGTCGCGATGCCCAGCGGATATGGCGCGTTCAAGGGCAACACGTCCCCCGGATCGAACTCGGGGATATGACGTACGCAGGACACCCGCAGGCGCGATCGGGACGGGCGCGGCGCCACGGGAACTGTCATACTGGCGCCCGCTTGACCGGCGGCCCTGCGGGGTCGCCCGACGTTTTGGAAGGAGCGAAACTGTGCAGGTATCGGCACATATGAGGGGAGCTGTACATGGCTAGTGCGTACCGTTGTGTCTACCTGCGGGTTCACCCGACAGGGAAGTGCACGCTGAGCCTGAGCTGCGACGACGGCGGCCAGGGGGCCCAGCTCGCGCAGATCGTCGGCGATGAGCTCGGCATGCCCGCCGGCGACGTGAAGGTCGTCGGACAGGATCTCGACCGCTTCGGCGGTGGCCACGGCTACATCACGAGCTCCAGCGGCGGCGTCCAGAACGCCGTGCGCAAGACGTGCGCGAAGATCAAGGACAAGTCGCGCTATCTCGCGGGCGGCATGCTCGGCACGTCGCCGCAGTCGCTGAACTGGAGCGGCGACAACTTCGGCGGCAAGCGCATCGAGGAGATCGCGCTGTACGCACACGCCGGAGCCATCGAGCTGCCCGCCGGGCCCGATGGGCGCCAGCTCGAGGGTTCGCTCGACGCGCAGACCACGTTCCGCGACTGACGACCGCGGATCACATCGTCGTCGACACACCGGCCTGCGTTGCAGGCCGGTGGTCGTTAACGGCCTGACGGCGGGCTCCGAGTACGAGACGGCCGGCGCGGACCGCGGACGTCAGTCGCGCTTCCAGGGGCGCCTGCGCGCGCGCAGGCTCGCCATCAGCGCCACGTACGTGGCGCCGAGCACGGGCACGGCCATCGCGAGCGTCTCCTCGAGGGGGATGCCCGCGATGTGGGCGACGATCAGGCGCACCCGGTCATCCTACCTTCCGGCAGGGCCCGGGTCAGCCGAGCTTCGCCTCGACGACGACCTTGACCTCGTCGTTGACCTTCAGGGCGCCGAAGAGCGCGGAGTAGGGCTTGATGCCCCAGTCGGACTGCTTGACCGCGGCGCTGCCCGTGAGGGTGCCGTCGGTCTCGCTCAGGTCGAACGAGACGGGCTTGGTCTTGCCGCCCATCTCGAGGTCGCCGCTGACCTTCAGGCCGTCGCCGGCCTGCTCGACCGACGACGACTGAAAGCGTGATGCTCTTCTTCTTGAGGACGTCCTTGTCGATCGTCTTGCGGATGTCCTCCTTGTCGTCGTCCTTGAGCGCCTGCATGCCGCCCTTGCCCTCGCGCACGTGCAGCGAGGTCGGATCGGCGCTGAGCGGCAGGCTGGAGTGTCGCCGACCTCGAGCGTCGCCTCCCACGACCGGACGTCGATGATGAGGTCGTGTCCGGCCTTCGCTGCGGCTCCGTTGCGGCCGGTCTCGACATGCAGCGATGCGTTGTCCGGGCCGAGCTTGTATGTACCTGTCTGAATAGCCATCCGCCGATTCTATGAAGAAGCTCTTTTTTTCGCGGCGCGGTCAGAGTGGCGCGCGCGCGCGCGCGAGCGGCGCCGGAACCTGAAATACTGCGCCGCTGCTCAGCGCCCCTGCGCGCGCGGGCGACGGTTGCTTCATCGCGCCCGACCGGGGTACGCCCACCTGGCAGCGCTCCAGTTTTCAGATCCGACAGAGGAGAGACCGCAGAATGCCCACGTTGAACGAGACGTTTTCCGTGTCCAACGCCGACTCCGCCTGGAGCACCATCAGCGACCTCAACAAGCTGATCCCGTGTGTGCCCGGGCGCCAAGGTCGTGTCCGCCGACAGCCCGGAGTCCGCCAAGGCCGCGATCGAGGTCAAGATGGGCTCGATGGGCATGACGTTCACGGGCCCGGTCACGATCGAGTCCGCCGACGCCGGAAGCAAGACCGTCAAGATCAAGGCCGAACACCCGTGAGGCCGGCGGTCAGAGCAACGCCTCGGGCGACGTCACGATCTCGCTCAGCGGCGGCAACGGGCACGATCAACGCCGTCGCGAACGTCAGCGGCAAGGCCGCGTCGATGGGCGAGGGCACCATCGTCGCCGTCCTGACGCAGCTCATCAAGTCGTTCTCGGCGAACATCGCCAAGGCCTGAACGAGTCCGCTCGGCCGGGGTGCGCCGCACGCGCGCCCCCGGCCGTCCGCGCCGCACCGCCGGCGCGCCAGATTCACCCCTCGCAAGCGAGTCGGACGGGTACCCCGGGGTAGTATCAGGACTCGGGTTTCTGCGGGAAGGAGCGAGGCCAATGAAGGATGTAATCGAGGACGTCGATCGCTGGGTCGCCGACGGTGCGCAGGTCGCGATCGCGACCATCACCGCCACGCGTCGCTCGGCCCCGCGCCCCCCGGGCGCGAAGATGGCGGTCAACGATCGCGGCGAGGTCTCGGGCATGGTGTCCGGCGGTTGCGTCGAGGGCGCCGTCATCGAGGTCGCCGACAAGATCCTCAGCGGCGGCGAGCCGGAGCTGCTCACGTTCGGCATCGCCGACGAGGAGGCCTGGGACGTCGGGCTGCCCTGCGGCGGCGAGATCGACGTCTGGGTCGAGCGGTTCCAGCCGTGAGCGTCCACGAGGACTTTGCCCAGATCGCCCGCGAGGACGGCCGCGCCGCACTCGTCACGGTCGTGCGCGGAGAGCATCTCGGCGAGAAGCTGCTCGTCCGGCCCGACGGCACGTCGGAGGGAACGCTCGGCGACCCCGAGCTCGACGCCCAGGGCAAGGCCGATGCCGAGGAGCTGATGTGGAAGGAGAGCTCCGAGATCCGGGGCGACCTCTTCATCGACGTGACCGCCCCCGATCCGCGAATCGTCATCTTCGGCGCCGTCGAGTACGCCCAGCACCTGTCGGCGCTCGCCCGCGTCTGCGGATGGCGGCCCTATGTGGTCGATCCCGCGCGCCCGCTTCGCGACGCCCGAGCGCTTTCCCGACGCGATCGGCGTCGTCGCGGCCTGGCCCGAGGAGGCATTCGAGGAGCTCGGCGCTCCCGACAAGGCCACCTACGTCGTGATCCTCACGCACGACCCCAAGCTCGACGACGCAACGCTGCTGACCGTGCTCGCCAGCGACGTGCCCTACATCGGCGCGATGGGCTCCAAGCGCGCGCAGGCCGATCGTCGCGAGCGCCTCGTCGCAGCCGGCGTGTCCGAGTCAGACCAGGCGCGGATCAGCGCTCCCGTCGGGCTCGACCTCGGAGCCACGAACGCGCGTGAGACCGCGCTGTCGATCATGGCCGAGCTCGCGGCGGTGCGCCACGGGCGAGAGGGTGGGCGCCTATGCCACTCCAAGGGCAAGGGTCGCATCCACGCCGACGCGAAGGCGAAGGCGAGTAGGAGCAAGCGAGCGCCGGCCGCGCGGCGACGTGTCGCCGGCATAGCACCGCGTGCCCCGGAGCTCCGGAGCACGCGGGCGCAGCCGGTCGGTCTACTTGAAGACCTTGTCGAGCAGGCCCGAGCTGGTGAGGACGTTGGCCCCCTGCTCGAGCAGCCCGGTCGCCTGATCGAGCATCTGCTGGCGGGTGTCCTCGTCCGCCGTCAGGTACGCGACGCCTGCCGCCGCGATCCCGAGCTTGGCCAAGGCGAGCATCGGGCGCCGTGTCCCGACGAGCCCGAGCAGCTGGCTGTTGGTCGCGGCAAGCGAGTACATCGCCGGCGCGAGCTGCGCGTTCAGCTTCCTGTTTCGCATTCGCATCCCTTTCAACGCTGGTGTCCGACGTCCAAAGCCGACCGCCCGGAGTGGCATGCCGACAGCCGCACCGACCCCACCAGCGCCTGCGACGAAACCGATCGCCACTGCCGCCGAGGCCAGTACATCCTCCCGCACCGTGACCATACCGGGCTTGCCCGAGGTGGGTACCAAGGGCGCCGCGGAGCCGCCGAGCGCGTGCTGCTCGCCCGCGGTTGCCTCGCTCGTGATTGGCTCGTCCGTCATCGGCTCACCATCATGTTCTCGCGCGCGCGGGTATATGTGGCAGGCGCGCGCCCACTCGATCTGCGGGCCGTCCGGCCGACCGCGGCGACGCGGGCGGGCCTAGCGGACAATCCACCTCACCACCCGAGCACCGACGAAGCCGGCGGCGACGGCCACAGGGACCTTCACCGCGGGGTCCAGCTCGTCGAACCGGGCCTTCAACTCTCCGAGGATCTCCCCGACGTCGATCTGGGTCGGATCGATCGCGCCAACCTGGTCGACGATGTCGAACAGATCGAAGGAGCCGAACTGGCCGAAGAGTGCTCCGGCCTTCTCTCCGATCTCGGCCACGGGCACTCCAAGCGACCCGAGTTTGTCCAACGCCTGCTCAATGGGATCCTGCGTCACCGATCGTCGGCCTATTGACACGCGGCTTCATCCTCCCTTTTCCGGGCTTCGGCACAGCTGCTGGTCCCGACCGCCCGTTGGTACCACGGTCGCGAGCGTGGGCACAAGGTGACGTACACATCTAGCGCCGCGGTTGCGCGAGTGATACGACTCCCCTTGCTTGGTGAGGAGAGCAGTGGCAATGCCGTTCCAACGGGAGGCTTGACGACCGAATATGTGCTTGGCGATTCCCGGTCAGATTGTTGAAGTCGTCGACGAGGCCAACCGCCTCGCGAAGGTCGATGTGGCGGGCGTTCAGCGCAACGTCAACATCGGGCTGCTCGACGACGACGGCATCGGCGTCGGCCCCGGCGATTGGGTCCTCATCCACGTCGGCTTCGCGATGTCGAAGGTCGACGAGGCAGAAGCGCTCGAAACCCGCCGAATGCTCGAGAGCATGGGCGAGGACTACGAGAACGAGCTCGAAGAGCTGAAGGCGAGCATCATCGAATGACTCGTCTCATCGCCAACGCGGCTTCCGCACTGGCACCGACCTGTGATTACACGACGGGCTGCATCACATGCGGCGACGTCGCCATTGCGCTCACGGTCCTCCGCCTCGACGAAGGCAGGGGGCTCGCACTCTGCGCTGATGACGACGGGAACTCGGAAACGGTCGAGATAGACCTAGTCGCCCCGGTGGCGCCGGGGGACCGACTCCTTGTTCACGCCGGCACGGCGATCGCACGGCTGACCGAGGAGGCCCCTGAATGAAATACGTCGACGAGTTTCGCGATCCCGCGCTGGGCGAGGTGCTCGCCGGGGAGATCCTTGGCCTCGTAGAGCCCGGCCGCCATTACAAGTTCATGGAGGTGTGCGGCGGGCACACGCACTCGATCTACAAGTACGGCATCGACGATCTGCTGCCCGCGAACGTCGAGCTCGTGCACGGACCGGGCTGCCCCGTCTGCGTGATCCCGATGGGCCGCGTCGACGATGCGATCTCGCTCGCCCATGAGCCCGACGTGATCTTCACGTGCTTCGGCGACATGCTGCGCGTCCCCGGCTCCGGCGGAACGCTGCTCGACGCCAAGGCCGAGGGCGCCGACATCCGGATGGTCTACTCGCCGCTGGACGCCCTGCGCATCGCGAAGGCCAACCCCGAGCGCCCGGTGATCTTCTTCGCGATCGGCTTCGAGACGACGGCCCCGTCGACCGCCCTGACGCTCAAGCGCGCCAAGGCCGAGAACGTCGAGAACTTCTTCTGCATGTGCAACCACGTGACGATCGTGCCCCCGCTGCGCGCGCTGCTGGACTCGCCCGACCTGCGCCTGGACGGCTTCATCGGCCCCGGTCACGTCTCGACCGTCGTCGGCGTCCGGCCGTTTCAGTTCATCCCCGACGAGTACGGCAAGCCGATCGCCGTCGCCGGCTTCGAGCCGCTCGACGTGCTGCACGCGGTCCACATGATCCTCACGCAGCTCAAGGAGGGCCGCTGCGAGGTCGAGAACCAGTACTCGCGCGTCGTGCCGTGGGAGGGCAACCCGCGTGCGCTGGAGGTCATGTCCGAGGTCTTCGAGCTGCGCCCGCATTTCGAGTGGCGCGGCATGGGCTTCATCTCGCAGAGCGGCCTGAAGCTCTCCGAGGCCTACGCGGACATGGACGCCGAGATCCAGTACAGCGTCCCCGGCATCCGCATCGCCGACCCGAAGGCCTGCCAGTGCGGCGAGGTCCTCAAGGGCGTCATCAAGCCGTGGGAGTGCAAGGTCTTCGGCTCGGGCTGCACGCCGGAGCGCCCGATCGGCACCTGCATGGTCTCCAGCGAGGGCGCCTGCGCGGCCTACTACAACTACGGGCGCTTCGCCCGTGAGCGCGAGGTCGTATGACTCGTCGGCCGCGGGTCCGAGCCTGCGAGGGCCGCGTCACTCGTCGTCCGCGGTTCCGCGCTTGCGAGCAACGGAGGCCGAAGCATGTCTAGCCCCGTCTCGGAGCGTGAGCAGAAGGTCCTGAACATCATCGAGACTGCGCGCGCGAAGCGTCAGAAGTTCCGCGACACGCAGATCACGATGGCGCACGGGGCCGGCGGCAAGGCGACGGCGAGCCTCATCGAGGGCCTGCTCGTCCCCGCGTTCGCCAACCCCACGCTCGAGGCGCTGGCCGACGCCGGGACGGTCCCCGTGCTCGGTGGCAACATCGCGATGACGACGGACTCCTTCGTCGTCAACCCGATCGTCTTCCCCGGCGGCACGATCGGCGACCTGGCGGTCAACGGCACGATCAACGACATCGCGATGGCCGGCGCCAAGCCGATCGCCCTGACGCTGTCGCTGATCCTCGAGGAGGGCCTGCCGGCCGACATCCTCAAGGAGCAGGTTGCCGCGATCGCGCTGGCCGCTGCCGCGGCCGACGTGCCGATCGTCGCCGGCGACACGAAGGTCGTCCCCCGCGGGATGTGCGACCAGATGTACGTCTGCACGACCGGGATCGGCGTCCTCGACGACCGCTCGAACCTGTCACCGTCATCGCTGCGGCCGGGAGACAAGATCCTCGTCTCCGGCCGGATCGGCGATCACGGCACGGCGATCATGCTCGCTCGCGGAGAGTTCGAGCTGGACGCCGACATCACGTCCGACACCATGTGTCTTTGGCCGATGGTCGACACGCTGCTCGATCAAGCCGGTCCGTCGCTGCGCTGCCTGCGCGACGCGACCCGCGGCGGCGTCGCCTCGGTCCTCAACGAGCTCGCACGAGCATCGCGCGTAGCGATGGTCATCAACGAGGCCGCGGTGCCAGTGCACCCGGCAGTGGCAGGAGCCGCGGAGATACTCGGAATCGATCCGATGCACGTGGCGAACGAGGGGAAGCTCGTTGCGATCGTCGCCCCAGAGGCGGCGGACGCAGCGCTGGCCGCGTTGCGGTCAATGCCGGGTGGCGAAGAAGCCGCCGAGATCGGCGAATGCAAGACCGAACCCGAAGGCATGGTGCTGATGGCAACCGCCTTCGGAGGTAAGCGCGTCATGGATCAGCTCGTGGGCGATCCGTTGCCGCGCATCTGTTAGTCGAAAGGGAGGAGCTCACGTGGCATCAATCGAGTTCGCACCAAGGCAGCATGAGACGGAGCAGATCACTGCTCACGTCATCTGGATGACCTCAGGTCTGAGCTGCGATGGCGACTCGGTCGCCATGACATCGGCGGTCGATCCGAGTCTCGAGGACATCATCACGGGCGCGATCCCGGGGTTCCCGAAGGTCGTCGCACACACCCCCGTGCTCGCGTACGAGGTTGGTGCCGAGTTCATGCAGGCCTGGTATGACGCCGAGGCCGGCAAGCTCGACCCGTTCGTCCTCATCGTCGAGGGATCGATTCCGAACGAGAAGATCAACGGCGAGGGCCACTTTTCCGGGATGGGTGTCAACCCGTCCAACGGTCAGCCGATCACCACGAACGAGTGGATCGATCGCCTCGCGCCGAAGTCCGCCGCAACGATTGCCCTGGGCACCTGCGCGACGTACGGCGGCATCCCGGCGATGAAGAACAACCCGACGGGCGCGATGGGCCTGTGTGACTACCTCGGCTGGGGCTGGACCTCCGCCGCGGGCATTCCCGTCGTCAACATCCCCGGTTGCCCTGCGCAGCCGGACAACACGACCGAGGCGCTGACCGTCCTCACGATGGCCCTGGCCGGCATTGCGCCGATCCCGGAGCTTGACGAGCAGCATCGCCTCGTGATGCATTTCGGCCGCACCGTGCATGAGGGCTGCAACCGCGCTGCCTTCTACGAGCACGGCAATTTCGCGACGGAGTACGGCTCCGATCACCGGTGCTTGGTCAAGCTCGGGTGCAAGGGTCCGGTCGTGAAGTGCAACGTTCCGATCCGCGGTTGGCAGAGCGGCGTAGGCGGTTGCCCGAACGTGGGTGGCATCTGCATGGCTTGCACGATGCCGGGCTTCCCCGACAAGTTCATGCCGTTCATGGACGAGGATCCCAAGGCGAAGCTGTCGTCGAACACGGCGAAGTTCACCTACGGACCGCTGCTGCGCTACTTCCGCAACCAGTCGATCAACAGGATCGGCGACAAGGAGCCCGAGTGGCGCCACCCGCGGAACGAGATCACCACCGGCTACACGCCGCACTGGCAGTAAAGAGGAGGAGAGAACTCACACATGGCCACACTTCAGACACCGTCGACAACCTCCGGGGTCGTCGTCAAGGAGATGGCGTGGGATCCGATCACCCGTATCGTCGGGTCGCTCGGCATCCACACGGAGATCGACTTCACGAACCGCAAGGTCAACAAGTGCTACAGCACGTCGATGATCTTCCGTGGATTCGACATCTTCATGAAGGGCATCGATCCGCGTGATACGCACTTCATCACGAGTCGTATCTGCGGCATCTGCGGCGATAACCACTGTACGGTTTCCTGCCTGAACCAGAACATGGCCTATGGGGTCAAGCCGCCGAAGCTCGGCGACTATGCCTTCAACCTGGCCGAGACCGCGGACTACATGTTCGACCACGCGATCTTCAACGATTGCATGGCCAACGTGGACTTCTGCGAGCAGATGGTCAAGGAGACCAACCCGTCCGTCCTGGCGAAGGCTGAGAACACCTCGGCCCCGCACTCGGACATCCACGGCTACAAGACGATCGCGGACATCATGCGCGCGCTGAACCCGTTCACGGGTTCGTTCTACCTGGAGACGCTCGGCGTCGCCCGGTACACGCGTGAGATGTACTGCCTCTTCGGCGGCCGGCACACGCACCCCTCGACGATTCTGCCGGGCGGTTGCAGCGCGGACATCACGCATCAGACGATGACCGACTACTACGTGCGGCTCATGCGCTACATGGACTACATCAAGCGCACGGTCCCGATGCACGACGACCTGTATGACTTCTTCTACGAGGCCATGCCCGGTTACGAGCGCGTCGGATACCGCGACACGGACATCATCTGCTGGGGCGCCTTCGACGACCCGGAGTACGTGACGTACGAGTACAAGACCATGACGGACTGGGGCCGCAAGCGTTTCATCACGCCTGGCCTCGTGTTCAAGGGCGAGCTGATCACGACCGACTTGGTCGAGATCAACCTGGCCATGCGCATCCTCCTGGGCCACTCGTACTTCGACGATTGGGATCAGGAAGAGACGTTCGTCACGCACGATCCGCTTGGGAACCCGGTTGACAAGCGTCACCCGTGGAACAAGCAGACCCTGCCGCGTCCGCAGAAGCGCGATTTCAACGACAAGTACTCGTGGGTGGCTGCCCCGCGTATGTACGACAAGCGCAACGACATCTACGTTGCGACCGACACCGGTGGCGGCCCGTTCGCGCGCAACTGGTGCACGGCCAAGGCCGGGCTCGTCGATCTCGGGTACCTCAAGGCAACGGGTCACAGCATCCAGATGGTGCTGCCGAAGTCGCTGAACATGCCCGAGATGGAGCTCGAGTGGAAGATCCCGCCGTGGTCTAACGCCGTCGAGCGTGACCGTGCCCGTACCTACCATCAGCCGATTTCCGCGCTGATCGGTCTGTACAACCTCGAGAAGGCTCTCGTCGAGGTCCGCGCCGGCCGCACGAAGTCGTGGAACAGCTTCACGGTGCCGGAGGAGGCAGTCTCCTGCGGTTTCCATGAGGCCGCTCGCGGCGTCATCAGCCACCACATGGTGATTCGCAAGGGCAAGGTCGCCAACTACCAGCCGTATCCCCCGACCCCGTGGAACGGGAACCCGCGCGACAAGTTCGGGACCCCGGGACCCTACGAGGACGCTGTCCAGAACACCCCGATCTTCGAGGAGAACGGGCCGGACAACTTCAAGGGGATCGACATCATGCGCGCTGTGCGCTCCTTCGACCCGTGCCTGCCGTGTGGCGTGCACATGTACAACGGCAAGGGCCGTGTCAAGAAGGTGCAGCACACGCCGACGGGGATGTGCTAGGGGCCTAAGTGGCAACCACGTCCCAAGCTCCTGAAGAGCTGGTCGAGCGGGTCCAGGATCTCCTGGGCTCGCTCGACGAAATCGCCGACCCTGTCGCGCAGCAGCGCGTGCAGGAGCTCGTCGGCGCGGTTCTCGAGTTGTACGGAGCTGGTCTGGACCGGATCCTCGGCGTCGTTAGCGACGCCGGGGAGGCCGGCCTCCCGATCCGCGACGCATTGCTCGACGACGGCATCGTCGCCAGCCTGCTGCTGATCCACGGTCTGTTCCCCGTGCCGCTCGAAGAGCGCGTCATCGAGGCGCTGGACAGTGTGCGCCCGTTCCTCGCCTCCCATGGCGGAAACGTGGAACTGCTGAGCGTCGAGGACGGCGTGGCCCGGCTGCAGCTGCAAGGCAGTTGCAACGGATGCCCGTCCTCTGCGGCGACCCTCGAGCACGCATTGCGCGAGGCCATCGACGCTGCCGCTCCGGACCTGCTGGGCCTCGAAGTCGAGGGCGCAGTCGGTCTTGAAGATTCCCAGGACGACAAGCCCGGCTTGTCGCTGCCGATGGTCCAGGTTGGTGGCACAGCGCTGCCGATGGCGGACTCGCCGTACACCGAGTGTCCCTCGGGCGTGGGTAAGTGACTGCCGGCGGACGGCTGCCCTCCACGCTCGTGACTGGCCTGGGCCGCCTCGCGCGGCCCGCGCCAGTTCAGCAGACCGAGGAGTGCGAGCTGTGCGGCAGGCCCCTGTCGGACGAGCATCGCCACCTTCTCGAGCTCAACGAGCGGCGCATCCTCTGCGCCTGCGAGCCCTGCTTGGCCATGAAGTCCGGCTTGGAGAACTACTGCCCGGTGAGCACCCGCACGCTGTGGCTCGATGACTTCGTCTTCCCCGACGAGCTGTGGTCGGCCTTCCAGCTGCCGGTCGGCCTGGCGTTCTTCATGCGCTCGACGGGCACCAACAGCGTCGTCGCGCTCTACCCGAGCCCGGCCGGCGCCACCGAGTGCGAGCTGCATCTCGAGAGCTGGGACAAGCTCGTCGAGATGAACCCGATCCTGCTCGATCTCGAGTCCGACGCCGAGGCGCTGGTCGTCAACCGCATGGTCGGCGCGCACCAGCACGCGATCGTCCCGATCGACGAGTGCTACCGGCTGGTCGGGCTCATCAAGTCCACCTGGCAGGGCATCTCCGGCGGAAGCGCTATAGAGGATGCCGTGCCCAGGTTCTTTGACTACGTACGCGACCAGGCTGGAGTGACATGACCATCCAACCGGACGGGAGCGAGCAGCCCGCGCGATCGAAGGGCGATCGCACCGATTACGGTCCCGCGGTGACCATCGAGATCCTCGGCGCGGCGCACGAGCCGTTCGCGGCGCAGCCCACGCTGCGCTTCGAGCTGAGCGTCTTCGAGCCCAGCAACCGGCCGATCTACGCGATCGCGCTGAAGGCGCAGATCAACTTCGATCCCGCGCGCCGCGAATACGACGCGGAGACCCGCGACAAGCTCTTCGAGATCTTCGGAGCGCCCGAGCGCTGGCCGTCGACGACGCGCAGCTTCCTGTGGTGTCACTCCAGCGCGATGGTCAACTCGTTCACCGGCGCGACGACGTTCGGCCTGGAAGTGCCGTGCACCTCGGACCTCGAGGTCGTCGCGGCGCGCTACGTCTCGGCGCTGCCCGACGGCGACGTTCCGCTGACGATGCACTTCACCGGACGCATCCTCTACCAGGGCCCCGAGCGCCAGGTTCAGGTCGTCCATCTGCCGTGGAGCCTGTCGGCCTCCTACAAGATGCCCGTCTCGGTCTGGAAGAACATGATCAAGGCCCACCACGGCAACTCGGGCTTCGTCCTGCTGCACGACGACACGATCGCCGAGCTGACCAAGCACAAGCGCAACCGCGGCCTGCACAGCTACGACGCGGTCGTGCTCGACCTGCTCGAGCACGCCCCGGCCGGCGACGCGGAAGGAGTCATCTGATGGCGACGCGCAACGAAATCGAGCCGATCACCCCGGAGAGCCCGTCCGACGTCGGCATCACGTCGTCGAAGTCGCATCTCGAGCGGCTCGTCGACTCGCTGCTCTTCGAGGGCTACGCGCTGTACCCGTACACGCCGGGCGCGACGAAGAACGCGACGCCGACGCCGTTCGGGATCGTCTACCCGCGCGATTACGCCGAGACCCAGACGCATGCGTTCGACCGCATGCAGATCCAGTTCATCGCCACCGAGATCGACGCGACGATCACCGGTGAGGTGCGCTTCCTGCAGGCTTCGGGCGAGAAGCACAAGGCGATCGAGCGCCGCGTGCAGCTGGGCGCGGCGCCGAGCCGGGTCGCCTTCGAGTTCGACGAGCTCGAGGGCCACGCCGAGATCTTCGTCGACAAGCTGCCCGACGGCCGCGGCCGCGTGACGCTGCTCGTCGAGAACTCGACGCCGCTGACCGAGGAGGAGACCACCGGCGACCGCAAGGACGCGCTGCTGAAGAGCATGCTGTCGACGCACCTGGTCGGCCACGTCGATCGCGGCAGGATCGTCTCGCCGCTGGAGCGCGGCGACGACGGCGTCGCCGGCTGCTGCCAGGTCAACACCTGGCCGGTGCTCGCGACGCCCAGCGACGACGCGATCCTCGCGCCGACGATCATGCTGCCCGACCACCCCGAGATCGCGCCCGAGAGCGTCAACGACTTCTTCGACGGCACCGAGATCGAGGAGGCGCTGGTCCTGCACATCCAGGCGCTGTCCGATCAGGAGCGCGAGGAGATCAGCGCGCAGGACCCGAAGGTCCGCGAGATGCTCGCCCGCGCCGACGCCACGACGCCGCAGCAGCTCATGGATCTGCACGGGCGCGTGCGCCTGGAGGACCCGCCCGGCGAGCGCGAGGTCACCTACGAGGGCGTCACGTACCGTCGCGGTCAGAAGGTCATCCTGCACCCGCCGCAGGACGCCGACGTGTACGACAAGATGCTCAACGGCCGCACCGCCACGATCCACCGGCTGTTTCTACGCGTCGACGACCGTCTGCACCTCGGCGTCACGATCGATGACGATCCGATGCAGGAGATCCTCGGCGAGAGCGGCCGGTTTCTGTTCTTCTTCTCCGAAGAGGTCGAGGTGGTGTCCTGATGACGGGAGACGACGAGGAGCGCGAGCGCGAGACGCTCTCGCCGCCGACGGACACCTGGCGCCCGCCGGCGCCCGACGCGCCGCTGGAGCTGCACGAGCCCGACGTCAGCGCCCGTCCCAAGCGGGTCCTCATCGCCGGCATCGGCAACTCCTGGCAGCGTGACGACGGCTTCGGCAGCGAGGTCGCGCGGCGCATCGAGGCCCGTGAGCTGCCCGAGGGCGTCGCGGTCATCGACTTCGGCACCGGCGGGCTGGATCTCGCCTACCAGGTCATGTACGGCTACGACGGCCTGCTGATGATCGACGTCAGCCGCCAGGGCGGATCGCCCGGCACGCTGTACGTCATGGAGGTCGACGAGGACGAAGTGGCCGGCGGGTCGGTCGAGGACGGGGAGGTCCTCAACCCGCACGGCATGGATCCCGAGACCGTCCTGCGCTTCATCAAGCTCACCGGCGGCTGGCCGGGCAAGGTCGTCATCGTCGCCTGCGAGCCGCAGACGGTCGAGGAGATGGGCGTGGGCCTGAGCCCCGTCGTCGAGGAGGCGGTCGATCGTGCGGTCGACCTCGTCATCGAGACCGCCAAGGAGCTCTTGACCGACGAGGCGTACGCCGTCGACGAGCCCAAGTAGCGGCCGATGCACGAGTTCGACCTGTCCAGCGCGATCGTCCAGACGGTCAACAAGCACGCGGCCGGGCGCAAGGTCACCCACATCACGCTGCGCGTCGGCCGGCTGCGTCAGGTCGTCAAGGACACGCTGCTGTTCTACCTCGCGATCGTGGGCAAGGACACCCCGTGCGAGGGCGCTACTCTGGAGATCATCGACGTGCCCGCCGTCCTGCGCTGCAACACGTGCAAGAACGAGTGGGAGATCGAGATCCCCGCGTTCATCTGCGGTACCTGTGGACCGGGAGCAGTCGAGGTGGCGACGGGCGAAGAGTTCATGGTCGAGTCGATCGAGGTCGAAGACGAGGAGGAGGCGGCATGCACCGCACCAAGGTGAGGGTCGTCGAGGACGCGCTCGACGCGAACAACACGATCGCGGGCGCCAACGCCGGCGACTTCGAGCGGTCCGATGTGACGGTGGTGAACCTCATGAGCGCCCCCGGCGCGGGCAAGACGACGCTGCTGGAGCGCGCGCTGGAGGGCATGGCCGAGGAAGGCCTGCGCGTCGGCGTGCTGGAGGGTGACGTCCAGGGCAGCTTCGACGCCGACCGCTTGTCGGTGCTGCACATCCCGGTCGTCCAGCTCAACACCGACAACGGCTTCGGCGGCGAGTGCCATCTCGACGCCAACATGGTCCGCTCGGCGCTGCCGGCGGTGCCGCTGGACGACATCGACGTGCTCATCGTCGAGAACGTCGGCAACCTCGTCTGCCCGGCCGAGTTTCGCATCGGCGAGGACTCGCGGATCATGGTCTGCTCGGTCACCGAGGGCGAGGACAAGCCGCTGAAGTATCCGCTCATGTTCCGGGCCTGCGAGCTTGTCGTCATCAACAAGGTCGATCTGCTGCAGTACCTCGACTTCGACGTCGATCGCCTCGAGGCGAACATCAAGCAGGTCAATCACGACGCCACGGTCATGCGCGTCAGCGCGAAGACCGGTGAGGGCGTCGACGAGTTCCGCGCGTGGCTGAAGGCGCTGCCGGCCCGGATCGCCGAGCAGGAGGCTGCCGACCACGGTCACGACCACGGTCACGACCACAGCCACGGCGATCACGACCACGAGCACCACGATCACGCCGAGCAGCAGCCCGCGACGGCGTGACGCAGGCCCCCGGTGGTGTGAGACCGACCACCAGCACCGGAGCCGAGCGGGTCGAGGCGCTGCTGCGCGAGCGCAGCGACGCCAACGGCCGGTTCTTCGCCGCTGAGGCCGAACGCCTGGCGCGCCTGTGCCACAAGATGGCCGAGCGCTTTGCGCGCGAAGGCCGCCTCGTGGCCTTTGGCGCGACGCCCGCCGACCGCTCCGACGCCCGCCACGTGGCGGTCGAGTTCGTCCATCCGGTGATCGTCGGCAAGAGCGCGCTGCCCGCGCTGGCGCTCGCCGGCGAGGGCGGTCCGGTCGCCCACCAGGTCGCGCTCGAGGCCGAGCACGACGACATCGCGATGGCCTTCGGCGACCACCCCGACACGCTCGCGGCGCTCGCCGCGGCGCGCGAGCGCGGCTGCCTGACGATCGCGTTCGAGCCGAGCTCGGGCGCCGAGTGGGAGTTCGACCTCTCGGCGGTCACCGATCCGCTCATCCGCCAGGAGATCGTCGAGACGCTCTACCACCTGTTGTGGGAGCTAGTCCACATCTTCCTCGACCATCGCGGCCTGCTCGAGGGACGCCGAGCCAAGCCCGTCCACGACTCCGGCGCATCGAGCTTTCTCTATCCGTTCCTCGGCCAGCAGGAGCACAACCTCGACGAGATCCTCGACGACGTGCGCACGTCGATGCTGCTCAAGGCCGACGAGATCACGGCGCTGCGCACGCAGACGCTGCACGACGGATGTGACACGCTGCTCGACGCGGCGCGCGTGCTGCGCGACCGCCTCGACGCCGGCGGGCGGCTGATCGCCCTCGGCAACGGCGGATCGGCGACCGACGCGATGGACGTCGTCGCCGACTTCCACACGCCGATGTTCGGCGGCCCGGCGCGGCGCGCGCTGGACCTCACCGAGGACACGGGCATCATCACCGCCGTCGCCAACGACATCGGCACCGAGGAGATCTTCCAGCGCCAGGTCATCGCCTACGGCCGCGAGGGCGACGTGCTGCTGGCGATGTCGACGAGCGGCAACTCGCTGAGCGTGCTGCTCGCGCTCGAGGAGGCGCGCAAGCGCAAGCTCGTGACGATCGCCTTCGTTGGCTACGACGGCGGCAACGTGGCCGCGAACCACCTCGCCGATCACATCGTCGTCAGCAGCTCGCAGAACATCCCGCGCATCCAGGAGGCGCACGCGAGCGCCTACCACGTGCTGCGCGAGCTCGTCGAGCTCGCGGGGCCTGCGCCGGACCACCGATGAGCATGCAATCCGAGGAGTCCCTGCGGCGCGTCCGCGCCCGCGTCGACGGGACCGTGCAGGGCGTCGGCTACCGGCCGTTCGTGTACCGCCTCGCCGACGAGCTGGGCATCGCGGGCTGGGTGCTCAACGACGAGCGCGGCGTGCTCGTCGAGGCCGAGGGCTCGCCCGCTGCGGTCGAGGCGTTCGTCGCGCGGCTGAGCTCCGACGCGCCGCCGCTGGCCGAGGTTCGCGGGGTGCAGGCCGAGCCCGTCGACGTCGTCGGCGCGTCCGGCTTTGAGATCGTCGCCTCCGAGCGCGGTGGCGCGGCGACCGCGCCGGTCACGCCGGACTCGGCCACGTGCGGGGACTGCCTCGCCGAGCTGGCCGATCCGGCGGACCGCCGCTACCGCTACCCCTTCCTGAACTGCACGAACTGCGGTCCGCGCTTCACGATCGTCCAGGGCATCCCCTACGACCGGCCGCTGACGACGATGGCGGGGTTTCGGATGTGCGAGGCCTGCCAGGCGGAATACGAGGATCCGCTGGACCGGCGCTTTCACGCCCAGCCCAACGCCTGCCCGGTCTGCGGCCCGCAGGTGCGGCTCGTCGAGCGCAGCGGCTCTGACGTCGAGGGTGCCGAGGATCCGGTGCGCGCCGCGGCGCAGGACCTGCTCGACGGCAAGATCCTGGCGGTCAAGGGCCTCGGCGGCTACCACCTCGCCTGCCGCGCCGACAGCGAGGAGGCCGTCGCCGCGCTGCGCTCGCGCAAGCACCGCGAGGACCGGCCCTTCGCCCTGCTCGTCGCCGACCTCGACGCCGCCCGCCGGCTGGTCGAGCTCGACGCCGCCGAGGAGGCCCTGCTGACCTCGCGCGCGCGGCCGATCGTGCTCGTCCGCCGCCGGGCCGACGCCGCCGTGGCACCGTCGATCGCGCCCGGCGCTCCCGATCTCGGGCTCATGCTGCCCTACACGCCGCTGCACCAGCTGCTGGCGACCGACGTGGGCGTCCCGCTCGTGTTCACCAGCGGGAACCTGTCCGACGAGCCGATCGCCTTCGACGACGAGGACGCGCGCGAGCGGCTGCGGCAAATCGCCGACCGCTACCTCGTCCACGACCGCCCGATCGCCACGCGCACCGACGACTCCGTCGTCCGCGTGATCCGCGAGCGCCCGCTGATGCTGCGCCGGTCGCGCGGCTACGTCCCGACGAGCCTGGATCTGCCGATCGCGGCGCCCGTGCACGTGCTGGGGACCGGCGCCGAGCAGAAGAACGCGTTCTGCGTCGCCAAGGACGACCGGGCCTGGCCCAGCCATCACATCGGCGACCTGAAGAACTACGAGACCCTGCAGTCGCTGGAGAAGGGCATCGCGCACTTCGAGACGCTCTTCGAGGTCACGCCCGAGGTCGTCGTCCACGACCTGCACCCCGAGTACCTCTCGACGCGCTACGCGATGGGCCGCGACGACGTCAGGCTGCTCTCCGTCCAGCACCACCACGCCCACCTCGCCGCGACGCTGGCCGAGCACGGCGAGACCGGGCCCGCCGTCGGAGCGATCTTCGACGGCACCGGCTACGGCACCGACGGCACGGTCTGGGGCGGCGAGATCCTCGTCGGCGGCTTGGATCACATCGGCCGCTCGGGGCGCCTGCGGCCGATCCGCCTGCCCGGCGGCGAGCGCGCGATCAAGGAGCCGTGGCGCATGGCCTGCGCGTGGCTGACCGACATGCAGGCGCCGCTGCCGGCGGCGTTCGAGGACATCGCCCAGCAGCGCTGGAACATGGTCGCGCGGATGTCGATCCAGGGCGTCGGCTCGCCGTTTACGTCGAGCATGGGTCGGATGTTCGATGCCGTCGCCGCGATGTGCGGCGTGCGCCTGGACGTCAGCTACGAGGGCCAGGCGGCGGTCGAGTTCGAGGCGCTCGCCGACCGCGCCGCCGCCGACCCCTATCCGATGGAGTTCGAGCATCGCGGCGAGTCGGTTGCGCTGGACCCGCGCCCTGCCATCCGCGCCGTGCTCGACGATCTCGCCGCCGGCGTGCCGGTGCCCAAGATCTCAGCGCGCTTCCATGCCGGTCTGGCCCGGGCCACCGCCGACGTGCTCGTCATCGTCGCCGAGCGGCGCGACCTGCAGCTCGCGGTCCTCTCCGGCGGGGTCTTCCAGAACCGCCTGCTGCTCGAGCTGACGCTGGATGCGCTCGGTGCGGCCGGCCTGCGGGTGCTCGTTGCCGAGAAGCTGCCGCCCAACGACGGCCAGATCGCGTTCGGGCAGGTCGCGGTCGCCGCCGCTCGCATCGCCGCAACATCCTGAAACGCCGGTCGCCGGGACGTATGCTCTGTGGATGGAAGGCTTCGCGCTGAGCGAGCGCTGGAACGGCTGGACGAACCTCGACGTGATCGTGCAGGCGGCGCAGGCGGCGGTCGCGGCGGGGCCGCTGGATCCGCTCGTCTGCGAAGTCACGCTGGAGTGGGACGTCGACGAGGACACGACGCTGCACAGCCTCGAGGAGCTCGGCGGCCTGTTGCGCAGCGGCGCCGAGCCGATGTCGCTGCAGATCGTCGTGGCGCACGTCGTCGAGGAGGAGGCCAGCCTCGTCCTGGACTACAACGGCCGCTGGGTACAGATCGACGGCACCGGTAGCGACTGGACCCGCGCCCGCCAGGCCTACAACGCGGCGCAGGTGGAGCTCGCGCTGGAGTACGGCATCACGACGTTCCGGTTGCCGGAGCTGCCGGTTGACACGGTCACCGAGGTGCGCCGCCGCCATGGCGTCAAGGATCAGGACCCGGGTCGCACCGAGAAGGACGCCGGTCGGTTCAGGCCGCCCCCGCCTCAGGGCTGAGACGCGCCCGGGTCCTCGGCGGGCGGGGCGCCTGCCGCGTCGGCGCCGGGCGCGAACCAGTCGGGGATCGTCAGCGTGCCGTCGTCGTTGGCTTCCAGGTTGTCGGGCGGCCAGCGCTGCGGGTAGGGCGGCCGCTTCCAGACCCACTGCTCGCCGCAGTAGGCGTAGTGGAAGCGAATCGACTTCAGCAGCGCCTTGCGGTGGTCCGGGCAGGCGTAGCGGCGCGGGCCGAGCAGGCCGCCGGCGTGCCACACGAGCCACTTGCCGGGCATCGCGTCGATGAGCTCGCCGAAGAGGTCCTCCCGGGTCGAGGCGCCGATCGCCGCGCGCGTGTCGTCGTCGGGCAGGCAGCCGCAGATGTCACAGCGAAACCAGTAGCGAACCGGCATGCCGACAGCGTAGGCCCGCGTGGCCCGCGGCGCCAGTCGCTCCACCTGATGTAAGCCCTCCGCAGACAAGACGACGTTGCAGTAGCGAGGGCACATATGTTACGTTCGACCTATGCCGCGGGGTCGCCGCGGGGGAGCCGAACGGGGGGCGGGGATGACGAGGTTGCATCATGGCGTTGTGGCGATCGGCTTGGCTCTTGCGCTCGGCGTCGCGGGCTGCGGAGGGTCCGACGACGATCCCAAGAAGACGGCCGCGGCCGACGGCACGCTGGTCATCGCGCTGCCCAGCCAGCCGGAGAACCTCAACCCGATCGCCGCGGACAGCATCTACGGCGGCAACGAGAAGTTCTTCAACGGCCTGCTGCGCTACGACAAGGCGCTTCACGCGCGCCCCGACCTGGCCAGCGCGATGCCCGAACGCAGCGCCGACGGCAAGACGGTGACCGTCGAGCTGCGCGACGACGTCACCTTCCACGACGGCACGAAGCTGACGGCCGTGGACGTGGCCTTCACGTACAACGCGATCCTCGACAAGGACTCCGCGTCGCCGCTGGCGACACTGCTCGACACGCTCGACGAGGCCACGGCCGTCGACGCCAGCACTGTCCGCTTCGAGCTCAACCGGGCCGACCCGGCGTTCTACGACAAGCTGCAGGTCGGCATCGTCCCCGCGGCCGTGCTCGAGGGCGAGGACATCAAGACGGCCTCGTTCAACCGCCGGCCGATCGGCACGGGACCGTACGTGATCAAGGAGTTCGAGCCGGGCGGCCGGATCGTCATGGAGGCCAACGCGCAGTACTTCCGCGGCGCGCCGAAGATCAAGCGGATCGTCATGACGGCGGTCGAGGACGAGAACGCGCGCGTCGCCCTGCTCGAGAAGGGCACCGTCGACGCCGCCGGCATAGTCCCCAAGCTCACCGACCGCGTGCGCCGCAACGGCAGCTACAACGTCTTCGAGGTGCCGACGGCCGACGCCCGGGTCCTCGCCCTACCCAACCGCGACCCGGTGCTGCGCGACCCGGCGGTGCGGCGCGCGCTGTCGTTCGGCGTCGATCGCGAGAAGATGGCAGAGGTCACGCTTGCCGGCGCCGGCGAGCCGGCCTTCGGTCCGATCATGAAGGGCCACTGGGCCTACAGCGACGTCGCCGAGCACGACCACGATCCGGCGGAGGCCGAGCGCCGGCTCGACGCTGCCGGCTGGACGCGCGACGGCGAAGGCACCCGCACGAAGGGCGGCCGTGACCTCGCCTTCACGCTGATGTACCCCTCCAACGACAGCGTCCGCAAGGATCTCGCGCTGGCCTTCACCTCGGACATGAAGAAGATCGGCGTCGAGGTCAGGCTGCAGGGCCTGACGTTCGACGTCATCGAGAAGCGCCAGGACCAGGGCGCGACGGAGTTCGGCTACGGCACGCCGTACGACCCCGACCTCGAGCTCTACGAGCGCTACCACTCGAAGTTCGCGACCGGCGACGCCGATCCGTTCACGAACTACACGCGCACGCGCAGCGACGCGATCGACGCCTCGCTGGACGCCGAGCGCGCGACGCTCGACCAGGGCGAGCGCAAGCGGCTGTTCGCCAGGTTGCAGGCCGACATCGCCCAGGATGCGAGCTGGCTGTGGCTCGTGCGCCTGCGCCACATCTCCGTGGTCTCCAAGCGGGTCAGGGGCGTCGACCCACAAGTCGAGCCGCACGCGCACGGGTTCTCGCGGGGCACGTCGTGGAACCTCGAGGACTGGACCCTCGGGCCCAAGAGCTGATGGGGTCATGCTGAAGCTCATCGTGCGGCGGCTCGCGCTGCTGCCCGCCATCCTGCTCGCCGTCGCAGCGATGACGTTCGTGCTGACCGCGATCTCCCCGTTCGATCCGGTCGACGCGTACGTCGGCGCGGAGAACAACGTCAGTCTGGAACGCAAGGCCGAGATCGCGCAGGCGTGGGGCCTGGACCAGCCGATGTACGAGCAGTTCGGGCGCTGGGTGTGGAACGTCGTCCAGGGCGACATGGGCCACTCGATCGTGTCCGGCGGCCAGCCGGTCGCCGCCGAGATCGTCTCGCGGGCGAGCGCATCGATCGCGCTCGTCGGGGGAGCTCTGCTGCTCGTGCTCGTCGGCGGGCTCGTCTTCGGCGTGCTGGCGGCGGCGTTTCGCGGCACGCCCTTCGACTGGCTCGTGCGGACCCTGTGCTACTTCAACACGGCGGCGCCGTCGTTCTGGATCGGCCTGCTGGCGCTGTACGTGTTCTCGATCGAGCTCGGCTGGCTGCCGGCCGCCGGGACCTCCGATCCGCGTGCTCTCGACGGCGGGGTCGACGCCTCGCACCTGATCCTGCCGATGCTCGTCCTGGCGATGACGCAGTACGCCTGGTTCACGCTGTTCGTGCGCAACACGCTGCTGGAGGTCATGCGCGAGGACCACGTGCAGTTCGCCCGCGCGCAGGGGATCGGCGAGGTCGCGGTGCTGCTGCGCTACGCGCTGCCCAACGCGCTGATCCCGTTCGTCACGCTCGTCGGCACGCACCTCGCCGAGCTCATCGGCGGGACCGTCATCGTCGAGACGATCTTCGGGTGGCCGGGGCTCGGGCTGCTGACGCTCGACGCCGCTCTGGGCGAGGACATCCCGATGCTCGTCGGGATCGTGCTCGCCGGCTCGGTCCTCGTCGTGCTCGGCAACCTCCTGGCCGACGTCCTGTATCGCGTCATGGATCCGCGCGTGCGCCAGGCGGCGGCATGAGCGTGGCGAGCGGTGCGCTCGGCTCGGCGCCGCGCCTCGGCGGCGGACTGTGGCGGCGTTCGGCCGACGCCGTGGCGCGCTGGCCGACGTCGGTTCGCGTCGCGGCCGGCGTCTTCGGGCTGGTCGTCGTCGCCGCGCTGCTGGCCAACGTCATCGCCCCGCTCGACGACACCGCCGTCGATCTCGACCATGTGCTCGAAGGGCCGTCGTGGGCGCATCTGATGGGAACCGACGAGGTCGGCCGCGATCTGCTCGCGCGGGTGCTGCACGGCGTGCGCATCTCGCTGGTGATCGCCGTACTGGCGTCGCTGGCAGCGGTCGCCGTCGGGACGCTCGTCGGCCTGCTGGCCGGCACGATGGGCGGCCGCGTCGACGCGATCGTCATGCGCGTGACCGATGTCTTCGCCTCCCAGAACCACCTGCTCTACGGGATCCTGCTGCTCGTCCTGTTCCGGCCGGTCCTCGGTGGACCCGGCGCGATCATGCTCGCGGTCGGGTTCACGCACTGGCCGTCGCTGGCGCGGATCGTGCGCGGCGAGCTGCTGTCACTGCGCGAGCGACCGTTCGTCTCGGCGGCGATCGGCGGCGGCGCCGGACGCCTGCGTCTCGCCCGGCGTCACTATCTGCCGCACCTCATGCCCGCCGTCGGCCTCGCGTTCGTGCTCACCGTGCCGCACGCGATCTTCCATGAGTCGGCGTACTCGTTCCTGGGGCTCGGACTGGAGGCGCACCGTGCGTCGCTGGGCAACATCCTCGCCGACGGCCGCGGCTCGCTGCTGGCCGGCGGCTGGTGGGTCGCGCTGTTTCCTGGGCTGGCGATCCTCGTCGCGGCGATGGCGATCGGGACCCTGGCGGAGTACTGGCGCGAGCATCTGCACCCGCGCTGGCGCTCGGAGCTCGAGCTATGACGTCCGCACTGCTCGAGGTCGAGGATCTCAGCGTCGGATTTCGCACCCGGCGCGGGGTGGTGCAGGCTCTGTCGGAGGCGAGCGTCACGGTGGCGCCGGGCGAGCTGTTGCTGGTGGTCGGCGAGAGCGGCAGCGGCAAGACCGTCCTCGCCCATGCGCTGTTGAGCCTGCTGCCGCAGAACGTCAACGTCAGTGGCTCTGTGCGCCTCGGCGGCCAGGACATGCTCGACCTGGCGCCCCGCGAGCTGCGCCGGGTGCGCGCCCGGCGCATGGCGCTCATCCCGCAGAGCCCGGCGTCGTCGCTGAACCCCGTGCGCAAGCTCGGCGGCCAGCTGATCGAGGCGGCGCAGGCACGGGGCCTCGGCGAGGGACAGGCGCGCGCGCGGCTGCGCGAGCTGCTGGCCGAGCTCGGCCTGGACCTCGAGTTCATCAGCGGCCGCTACGTCCATCAGCTCTCGGGAGGCATGCAGCAGCGCGTCGTCAACGCGATGGCGCTCGTGGGCGAGCCCGACATCGTGATCGCCGACGAGCCGACGTCCGGCCTGGACTCAGACCTCGTCGACACCACGGCGGCGCAGCTGCAGGCGATCTCGGCGCGCGGTGCGGCGCTGCTCGTCATCACGCACGACCTGCGCCTGGCCGAACGGCTCGGCGGCCGGCTGGCGCTGCTGTACGCGAGTCGGATCGTCGAAGTCGGCCCGACGGACGAGTTCTTCCGCGCGCCCTCGCATCCCTACGGACGCGAGCTGCTGCGCGCGCTGCCCGAGCGCGAGGGCAAGTCGATCCCGGGCATGTCGCCGGAGCTCAGCGCGCTGCCCGGTCACTGCGCGTTCGCCGACCGCTGTCCGGACCGCTTCGAGCCGTGTCGCGGGTCGGTGCCCGATCTCTATCCCGTCAACGGCGGTGTACTCGCACGCTGCTTCGCCCATGCTGAGCGCTGACTCGATCACGAAGACCTACCGCGGCGGCGGCGGGCGCGTCGTCGCGCTGGAGCGGGCGTCGATCGCGCTGGAGTGCGGGACGCGGCTCGGGCTCGTCGGGCCGAGCGGCGCAGGCAAGAGCACGCTCGCCCAGATCATGGCGATGCTGCTGTCGCCCGACGGTGGCTCGATCACGGTGGACGGAGAGCGCGTGAGCGCCTGGGGCGTGCGCTGCAGCCGCGGACTGCGCCACCGCGTGCAGCTCGTCTTCCAGGCGCCGCGGGTGTCGGTCGACCCGCGGCTCCGCGTCGGGGCGGCGATCCTCGAGCCGCTCGCGGCGAGCCGCATGCTGCCGCCGGGTGACGCCGAGCGCGCCGCGTTGCTGGATGGGTGGGCCCTGCGGGTTGGCCTCACCCCCGACCTGCTCGAGCGCTTCCCGCACGAAGTCTCCGAGGGGCAGCTGCAGCGGGCGTGCCTCGCTCGGGCGCTCGTCGTGAAGCCGCGCTATCTCATCTGCGACGAGCTGTCGTCGATGCTCGACGTGTCCACGCAGGCCGCGCTCCTGGAGGTGATTGCCGAGATCCAGGACGAGCGCGAGCTCGGCGTGCTGCTGATCACCCACGACCGCGTGCTGGCCGATGCGTGGTGTGGGGACGTCGCGGACATCCGCGAGCTCACCGCTCACGACGAGGGCGCGCGGATCTACCGCACAGCAGCCACGTCGATCTGAACGAGGTCCTGCCAGGATTCGTGGTCGACCTGCAGGGTGGTGTGGCGGATGTCGAAGCGTTCGTGTAGGAGGGTCTGCAGCTCGCGGCGGCGTAGGTGGCAGTCGTCGTCGGGGGCGACGGTGACGTGGGCGGCGAGGGCGACGAAGCCGCTGGTGACTTCCCAGACGTGGAGGTCGTGGATCTCGACGATGCCGGTCATGGCGGCGAGGGTCTGGCCGATCTCGTCGGGGTTCAGGCCGGCGGGGGCGGCTTCGAGCAGGACGCGGGTGGCGGCGCGCAGCAGCGATGAGCCCGAGCCGATCATGAGGGCGGCGACCGTGAGCGCGGCGAGCGCGTCGATTTGGGTGGGGCCGCCGAGCGCGATGATGCTGCCGGCGCTGATCGCGGCGACGGAGCCGTAGAGGTCGGCGAGTACGTGGGCGCGCGCGCCGGCGATGTTCAGGCTCTGGCGCTCGGCGCGGGAGAGGGCCCAGAAGGCGGCGATGTTGACGAGCGCGCCGAGTGCGCCGACGGCGATGACGATCGTGGCGTCGATGTTGTGTGGGTTGTCGAGGCGGCGGATGCCTTCGACGGCGATGACGCCGGCCAGGACGAACAGTGCGACGCCGTTGATCTGGGCGGAGACGATCTCGGCGCGTCCGAAGCCGAAGGTGTAGTGGCCTTTGGCGGGGCGCGCGGCGAGGTGGGCGGCGAGCAGGGCGAGGGCGATCGAGGCGGCGTCGGTGAGCATGTGCGCGGCGTCGGAGAGCAGCGCCAGCGAGCCGGCGATGAGGCCGGCGATGACCTCGACGGCCATGAACGCGGCGATCAGTGCCAGCGCGACGGTCAGCCAGCGCCGGTCGGCGTTCGCCGAGGGCGCGTGCGAATGCGCGGCATGGCTGTGGTCATGGGGCCCGTGCCCATGGTCTTTATGCGCATGCGAGCGATGGTGTGATCCGGGCATTGGCGCGACGGTATTGCAACTGCTTCGCCAAAGCAATGATGCCCCGCTAAGCCACGAGATCTGGGACGCGCGGGATGTCTATGCGCGCGCGAGCGCGCGGTGAACAGCGCGGACCCGCGTCTGTGATTGCTCAGCAAGCTCGCGCTGGGCGGTGAGCCGTGCCGTCAGCGAGCTCCAGCGGCCGAGCCGGTTGCGGACGGTGGCCGACGACGGCAGGTCGTCGCGACCGGCGGCATAGCGCTCGTAGGCGAGCACGGAAGGCGCCTCCCCGAGCTCGTTGGCCGCCCGGACCAGCGCCTCCCAGCAGGCATCCGCCGTCCAGCGTCGTTGTCGCGCCCGGGTGGTCGCGTTGCCTGCCTGCCACCCGGCGGCGATCGTCGTCGCGGCGCCGCGCCGGGCGAGACTCGACCGCCGTGCGGCGCGGTCGACCGCCGTCGCGAATCGCTCGATCGTGCTGCGACAGGCCCCGGGGTGCAGGTCGAGCCTGTCAGCGAGGAGCGTCGGGTCGTCGCCCGCCCGCCATGACACGAGCAGCTCGTCGACGTGATCCTCGGCCTGTTCCTCGGCACGGCGCCGGCGTGCCGCAGCGACCTCATGGGGTCCGGGCTCGCGGCCCTGTGCACGCAGGATCTGGCGCACACGCTCGCGGGAGACGCCGAAGCGCGCGGCGATCTCGTCGAGGCTCCTGCCGTCGGCGCGCAGCGCCGCCATCCGGAGTACCCGCTGCAGCGAGCCGGGCGCGAGCGTGTGATCCGGGTAAGCCGCGCTGTCGGCGAGCAACCGGGCGGGCATGTCTGCCTCTCCTTCTACGTGAATCGATCCGGGGTGTATCGGTCGGCAGCGCACCGGCCGGCGTGCTTTGCGGGCGCTGTCGGCATGCTACCTGCTATTGCGATCACGTTGCAGATAACGCAATACAGTGCCCGCCGCGGGCTGGGGCTGGTCGGCCCGTGGGTCATCGCTCGGCGCGTCGGCGGTGCCGGGCCGCCGCGGGCCCGGCACCCGCGATCGCTGACCTTCGTGGCCGGCACGCAGAGGCCGGGGCGCGAACGCCCCGGCCCCGGATCCGGCGAACGTCGATCAGGCGTGCTCGTGCTCGTGCACGTCCTCCAGGCCCGCCTCGTGGACGTGCGGGTGCTCGTGGGTGTCGTCGTCGTGCGTGTGCTCGTGGACGTGCTCGACGTGGTCGTGGTCATGCCCGGTGTGGGCGTGGGTGTGGGTCTCGCCGTCGTGCTCGTGCTCGTGGGCGTGCGGCGCGTCGTGCGTGTGCTCGTCGGTCATGCTGCTCCTTGCGTCGTTGCTGTGATGTCGATCGTGGGCGCACGCGGCGGGTCGGCAAAGCCGCTGCGCAGGTGCTCGATGTGGCGCAGGGCCTCGTCGAGCAGCGTTGCGACGTGCGGGTCGTAGAGCCCGTAGATCACGTGTCGCCCGTTGCGGCTGCCAAGCACCAGCCCGAGGTCGCGCAGGATCCGCAGCTGGTGCGAGACGGCCGGCTGCTCCATCTGCACCGCGGCCGCGAGGTCGCCGACCGTGCACTCGCCCTCGCGCAGGCGCGCGAGGATCAAGACGCGGCTCGGTGTCGACAGCGCACCCATGACGCGGGCGACATGGCGCGCGTCGTCGGCACTGACCGGCGTGCTCGAACTGACTCCGTGTGCGTGGCCCATCTGCGCACATGCTTACATGCGCATCTGTGCATGTCAACCCGGCTCGGAGGGCTCGGAACCGTCGACCCCGGACTACCGTCCGGGAGGTTCGCGGGAGCCGATACACGGCCACCTGACGTATCGCTCTGGATTGCGACCGAGTGGCAATGACGTTAGGCTGGCGTCAACAGGTGCATTCGCTCAGCGCTCGGCACCATGAGATCAGGGGGTTCGTCTGCACATGCGTGATCGCACGGGCCGTATCGTCGTCGCCTGCCTCGTGGCTTGTCTGGCAACCGCGGCGGGCGGATGCGGTGACGACGGGAACTCCGAGGAAGGCTCGACCGGCAGCGGGACCGAGCTGAACCTCGGCACGACGGTGGCGCCGATCACGAGCATCGCCGCGAACATCGGCGGCGACAAGGTGAGGATCACCGGCATCGTCCCGGAGGGTACGAACTCCCACACGTTCGAGCCCAAGCCCAGCGTGGCCGAACTGCTCAGCCAGCTCGACGTGCTGTTCGTCAACGGCCTCAAGTTGGAGGAGCCCACGAAGGAGCTCGCCGAGGAGAACCTCAAGGACGGCGCCGAGATCATCGAGCTCGGGACGAGGTCGATTCCGCAGAGCGAGTACGCCTACGACTTCTCGTTCCCGAAGTCCGGCGGCAAGCCCAACCCCCACCTGTGGACCGACCCGAAGTACGCCTTGAAGTACGCCGCGATCATCCGTGACACGCTCGCCGCGCGCGACCCCGACGACGCCGCGTACTTCAACGCCAACTACGACAAGCTCAAGACGAAGATCGACGCGTTCGACGCGGCGATGCGGGCGTCGTTTGCGACGATCCCGCGCGCCAGGCGCAAGCTGCTGACCTACCATGATGCGTACGCGTACTTCGGCCGCGACTACGGCTGGGACATCATCGGCGCGATCCAGGTTTCCGACTTCGAGGACCCGACGCCGAAGGAGGTCGCCGGCCTGATCGACCAGGTCAAGGCGACGAAGGTTCCGGCGATCTTCGGCTCGGAGGTGTTTCCCAGCCCGGTCCTCGAGCAGATCGGCAAGGAGGCCGGCGTGAAGTACGTCGATGTCCTGCGCGACGACGACCTGCCCGGTGCGCCGGGCGAGCCCGAGCACTCCTGGATGGGCCTGATGCACTTCGACTACGTGACGATGACCGAGGCGATGGGCGGCGACGCGAGCGCCCTGAAGGCATTCAAGCCCGGCGACGTCGCGCCGGACGAGGCGAGCTATCCCCAATGACGTGACCATCCCAGGCCGCGCCCACGAGCAACTCGTGTCGCTCGCGGGCGTCACCTGCGGCTACGTCGACGAGGCGGTGCTCATCGACGTCGACCTCGCGGTGCACAGCCGCGAGTTCGTCGGCATCGTCGGGCCGTCGGGGGCGGGCAAGACCACCGCGCTGCGCGTCATCGCGGGCGGGCTGCGCATCGCCCACGGATCGGTCACGCGCCGCCCCGGCCTGCGAACGGCGTACGTGCCGCAGGTCGAGACGATCAACTGGAGCTTCCCGGTGACCGTCCGCGAATGCGTGCTGATGTCGCGCGTCGTACGCCGACGCGTCCCCTGGGCCAGCCGGGCCGAGCGCGCGCAGGTCGCCGAGGTGCTCGATCGGCTGGACATCGGGGGGCTCGCCGATCGTCACATCCGCGAGCTCTCGGGCGGACAGCAGCAGCGCATGTTCATCGCCCGGGCGCTGCTCGGCGAGCCCGAGCTGCTGCTCATGGACGAGCCGACGTCGGGCGTTGACGTGCGTCTGCGCCACGAGGTGCTGCATCTGCTCGACGATCTCAATGCGCTGGGCCTGGCGATCGTGCTGACGACCCATGATCTCAACGGCATCGCGGCGCATCTGCCGCGCATCGTCTGCATCAACCGCCGAGTTATCGGCGACGGCGCGCCGCGCGACGTGCTCACCCCCGACGTGCTCGAGCGGACGTACGGCGCGACCATGCAGGTGCTCGAGCACGGCGGGATGCCGGTCGTCGTCGACGGCTTTCGCCGCCCTGCCGATCATCTGCACCTGCACCCGCACCCGCACATGGATGCGCACGCGTGATCGCCGACCTGCTGCGGCCCTTCGACTTCGAGTTCTTTCGCAACGGCCTGCTCGTGGCGACGATGGCGGGAGCCCTGTGCGGCGCGATCGGCGTGTACGTCGTGCTCAAGGGCATGAGCTACATCGGGCACGGGCTCTCGCACGCGATCTTCGGCGGCTTCGCTGCGAGCTCGCTGCTGGGCGTCAACTTCCTGCTCGGCGCCGGCGTCTGGGGCATCGTGTCGGCCCTGATGATCAACGGCGTGACGCGCCGCCGGGTGATCGGCTCCGACGCGGCGATCGGTGTCATCACGACCGCGTCGTTCGCCCTCGGGCTGGCGCTGTTCGCGCTCTTCGGGACGCGCGGCCAGAGCTTTGACGCCGCGCTGTTCGGCAGCATCCTCGGCGTCGGCACGGACGACGTCATCGCGATGCTGGTCGTCTGCCTGCTGGCGTCCGCGCTGATCTTCTTTCACTACCGCGCGCTGCTGTTCACGACCTTCGATCCCGAGGTCGCCGACGTCGGGGGGGTCAACACGGCGCGGATGGACGCGCTGCTGACCGTGGTGCTCGCGTGCTCGATCCTCGTCACGATGCAGGTCCTCGGCGTGACGCTCGTCGCCGCGGTGCTCGTCATCCCGGCCGCGGTGGCGCGGATGCTTACCCACTCATTCGCGCGGATGCTGCGACTGGCAACGGGGATCGGCGCCGTCTGCGGCTTCATCGGGATGAACCTCAGCTATCAGCTCGACATCCAGTCCGGTCCGGCGATCGTGCTCGTGGCGGCCACGCTCTTCGCCGTCGTGTTCGTCGTCACGGGCGTCACCGGGCGGCGGCGGGCCGCCGGGATCAGCGCTCCCGCCCCGCTGGCCCTGCGCGCGGACTGACCGTCAGCGGCGGTGCGCGGCCGCGCGCCCGGCCTTGCTGTTGCGCTTCTTGGCGCAGCGGGGACAGAGGCCGACGATCGGGAAATGCGAGAAGCGGGCCTCGAAGCCCGACAGCTCGCGGACCTCCGCGCGCACGCCGTCGAGCGATGATGGTTCGACGGACTCGAGCATCCCGCAGGACTCGCAGGCGAGGTACTCGTGTTCGCCAAAGCCTTCGAGGACGTAGCGGCCGGGGCCGTGGCCGGCGTGGAAATGGCGTACGAGCCCGAGCTCGCCGAGGGTCTCCAGGTTGCGGTAGACCGACGCGATGTCGGACTCCGTCATCCTGCCGCCGAGTCCGTCGGCGATCTCCTCGGCCGAGATCGGCTTGCGCGCAGAGATCAGCGCCTCGAGCACCAGCCGTCGCGCCGACGTCACGCGTAGCCCGCTGGTGCGAACGACGTCGATGGCCTCCTTGAGATCGGTGACCACGACGGGTTGCCGGTCAGGTGAAACGGTCACGAGCAGCCTTCCATTCGATCCTTGCTGCAAACGTATCGCATCATTCGGCTGGGGCCGGACACTGCGCTGCCTGCGATGGCCCCGTGGCCGGTCAGTACACCGGATACTTGGGCGGCGGCGAGTAGTCCTTCGTCCGGCTGGCGAACAGCTTGATCGCGAGCAGGCCGAAGACGAAGCCGCCGATGTGCGCGAAGTACGCCACGCCGCCCCCGCCGCCCGCCGGGTTCGCCAGGTCGAAGTACCCGAAGGCGACCTGCTGGAGAAACCAGAAGCCGAGGATCAGCAGGGCCGGCAACTCGAGGATCGTGAAGAAGAAGACGATGAAGATCAGCGTCACGACCCGCGCCCGCGGATAGAGCAGGATGTAGCCGCCGAGGACGCCCGCCACGGCCCCCGACGCGCCGATCGTCGGAACGGCGGCGTTGGGCTCGATGACGATCTGTCCGAAGAGCGCCACGAGGCCGGCCAGCAGGTAGAAGGCGGCGAACTTCACGTGCCCCATGCTGTCCTCGACGTTGTTGCCGAAGATCCAGAGAAACAGCATGTTGCCGGCGAGGTGCAGGATGCCGCCGTGCATGAACATCGAGCTGAACAAGGTCAGGATCGTCGGCGGCTGGTCGGGCGCGGAGCCGCTGACGCCGGCCTGGCCCTCGCACAGGATCTGTCCGGCGAAGATGCCGCACTCCTTGCCCAGGTTCGTGACCTCGTAGGGGATCGCGCCGAAGTCGACGACGCCGCTGTCGCTCGGGCCGCTGAAGATGGCGCCCTTGGACTGCAGCACGAAGTAGACGATGACGTTGAGCGCGATCAGCGCGATCGTGACGTACGCCGTCCGTTCGGTCGGGATGTTGTCCTTGAGCGGGAACACGGGCGCCCGGCCGCACCCTACCCGGCGTGCCCGCCGGTCAGCGCGCGCCAGCCAGCAGGCGCGTCTGCACGTCGGCCATGAGGTCGCTCGGCACGCCCTCGGGGTCGATCAGGCGTTCGAGCGCGAACCCGTTGGAGAGCGCGAGCGTGACGAGCGCCCAGCGCTGCGCGTCGAGCGGGCTGTCCGCCGGGGCGAGCTCGGCAAGGCTCGCCCGCAGGCGCCGGTAGCGCTCGGAGAACGCGTCCAGCAGCGCCGGCTCGCGCGCGGCATGGACCCAGAACTCGATCGAGAGCACCAAAAAGCGCGCGTTGCGCTCCTCCACGGGCTGGTCGGCCAGCGCCCGCAGGCTCGCCTGCGAGTCCGCGTCGCCCGTGTCGATGATCGCGCGGGTCGCCGCCAGGCGCTGGTCGACGATGTCGTCGAACAGCGCGAGGAAGAGTCCGGCCTTGCTGCCGAACGTCGAGTAGACGGCGCCCTTGGTGTAGCCGGCGTCGTCGGCGATGTCGTCGATCGTCGTGGCGTGGTAGCCGGCGTCGAAGAAGCGCCGCTGGGCGGCGTCGAGCAGCTCGCCGCGGGTCTGCGCGCTGCGCTCGGCGCGGGTCAGGCGGGCGGTCGCCGCCATGTCACAGCTTCGAGCGCATGACCGTGGCGAAGCGCACGGCGTCGCCGCCCGGCGCCAGCGGCGGCGGTCCGTTCGCGGCGCTCGCCTCGATCGCGCCGCCCTCGCCGGCCGCGGAGCGCAGCTGCGCCATCCAGTCGGCCGGCACGACGGCGCCCATGTGGCCGCCGTACTCGGGCAGGACGCGACGCGCCAGCTCCGCAGCCGGGCGCCATTCGACGAACGGCGCGAGATCCACGGACATCAGCAGCGCCGAGACGTTGACCCCGATCTGGTAGTCGGCCGCGTTGAGCTGCTCGCCGCCGAGGACGCCGTCGGCGATCCAGGCGTCGATCTGGTCCATGCGCTCGGGCAGCAGTTCGATGTCCTCGCGGCCGGCCTCGTCGGACGCGCGATGCAGCCCGGTCGCGAGCTTGATGACGATCGGCGCCAGCATGCGCATCCCGAGGCTCATGACGGGCCCGCGGCCGGAGCCCAGCACGCTGAGAAACGCTTTGCGGTCGCGGCGGGCGGCGCAGTAGAAGATCCGCCGCACGGCGTTCTGCAGCTCCTCGCCCCAGCGCTCGGCCTGCTGGACCTTGCGGCGCTCGGCGGGGTCGGTCGGGAAGAGCAGCGGCCTGTCGGGATACAGGTCGTCCAACGCGCGGGCGATCCAGCGCGTGCCCTGCACGCGCACGCCGCCGGCCTTGATCGCCGGCACGCCCATCGTCGGGAAGCCGAGCATGAGCATCGTCGGCGCGTGCACGGCCGGCGGGAGCTTGACGAAGTCGTAGTCCAGGCCCTTGTGCTCGAGCAGGAGCCGACCGGTGTGGACCGAGTTGGACCCTGTGAAGCCGTACAGCTTGACCTTGTCAGACACCCGCGACCTCCCCGCCCGTTTTGCCGTACCCTCGGTACTTCGATACCGACGGTATCAGGGGACGGCGGCGAGCGGGCCGCTTCCGGGCTGCTCCTGCGCAACGTGCCGATCGGCGTGGTAGCTGGAGCGCACGAGCGGCCCGGCGGCGATGTGCTCGAAGCCGAGCGCGTAGGCGGCTGCTTCGAGCGCCGTGAACTCGTCCGGGTGCCAGTAGCGCACGACGGGCAGATGCCGCTCGGTCGGCCGCAGGTACTGCCCGACCGTGAGGACCTGGACGCCGTGCTCGCGCAGGACCGCGAACGTGTCGACCATCTCGTCGTGCGTCTCGCCGAGGCCGACCATGAGGCCCGACTTCGTCGTGACCTCGTCGCCGCCCATCTCCTTGGCGTTGCGCAGCACGCGGCAGGAGCGCTCGAAGCGCGAGCCGCGGCGGGCGACCGGATACAGCCGGGGCACGACCTCGACGTTGTGGTTGAAGACGTCGGGCCGCTCGGCGATGACCTTCGCGAGCGGCATCTCCTGGCCGCGGAAGTCGGGCGTCAGCACCTCGACCTTGCAGCGCGGCGCCTGGCGGCGGATCTGGCGGATGACGCCGACGAACGCGCTCGCCCCGTAGTCGGGCAGGTCGTCGCGGTCGACCGACGTGATGACCGCGTGGCGCAGGCCCATCTTGGCGATCGAGCGCGCCACGCGCGCTGGTTCGAGCGGGTCGTTCCAGGTTGGCTTGCCGGTCCGCACGTTGCAAAAGCCGCAGCGCCGGGTGCACGTGTCGCCGAGGATCATGAACGTCGCGGTGCCGCGCTCCCAGCACTCGCCGACGTTGGGGCAGGCCGCCTCCTGGCAGACCGTGTGCAGGTTCTCGTCGGCGATGAGCTGCGTGAGCTCGCGGTAGCGTTCGCCGCCCGGGGCCCGGACCTTGAACCACGGCGGCTTGCGCTCGCGCATCGGCCGCACGTCGGGCCCCAGCACGCTGAGCACGTCCATCCCACCGGGATTGGCACGGGAGCGGGTCGAGAGCGTGCGTTCGTCGGTGGCCATGGCGCCTTCTTCGAGGGTAGAGGGTCAGGCGGGCCGGCAGAGGAAGATGAGATCGGACGCGAGCAGGCGGTGGCGTGCGGCGCCGTCGGGTCCGATTTCGCCGATCAGGTCGACGACCTCCACGGCGAAGCCCGCCGCGCGCAGCCGGTCGGCGATGTCCGGCGCGTAGAGGCGGACGTGGTCGTGCTGGAGGAACGCACGGCGGCGATCCTCCGGGGCCGTGATGCTCGCGTCCTCGAACGTCGCCGCGCGGTCCAGGGCTAGCGGCACCATGACGAGCGTGAAGCCGGCGGGCGCGGTGATGCGGCGCAGCTCGCGCATCGCGCTGCGATCGTCGGGCACGTGCTCGAGCACGTGTGAGCAGATGATCGCGTCGAAGGCGTCGTCGGGCAGCGCCAGCGCGGTGACGTCGAGGCGCAGGTCGGCCGGGTGGGTTGGATCGACGTCGAGGTCGCTCGTGACGTAGCGCAGGTCACCGACCGCGGCCAGGCGCCGGCGCAGGCACCACTCCGGCGAGAAGTGCAGCAGCGAACGGGCCTCGGCCAGCAGCTTCGGACGGCGTTCGAAGAGCAGCCATTGCGCACGGTGGCGCTCCTGGGCGCCGCAGCGCCAGCACAGCGCGTTGGGCCGGTTCCAGTCGTCCTTGAAGCGATCGAAGCGGTTGTCGCAGACGGGGCAGTGCACCGCGTCGCCGCGGTGGCGAGCCGTCGCGGCGCGGACGCGGGCGGCGTCGAGCAGGCGGCTCACGCGGCCGGCGCGGCCGCGGTCGCGCCGGTGCCGGCGGCGGCGGCGGTCACGCGGTCGAGGTCGACCGTGACCGCGCGGCGCTCGAAGGCCTGTGCGAAGCGCGCGGCCATGGCCTCGCGGACGACCGCCAGTCGCGTCTCGTCGCCGTCGGCGCCCGGGCCGCGTTGCGCCGCCACCGAGGTCATCTGCACGCCGGTCAGCCCGCAGGGCACGACCCAGCCGAACGGCGCGAGGTCGTTGTCGACGTTGATCGCGAAGCCATGCGTCGTCACGCCGCGCGCGACGTGCACCCCGATCGAGGCGATCTTGCGCTCGGCGGCCCAGACGCCCGTGAAGTCCGGTCCCTCGTCGGGGCGCGCCCGGGCGACGATGCCCGCGTCGGCGAGCGTCGTGACGATCGCGCGCTCCATCGTGCGCAGGTATGCGATGACGTCGTCGATGCGCATGATCGGATAGCCGACGAGCTGGCCGGGGCCGTGGTAGGTGACCCGCCCGCCGCGGTTGGTGTCGACGATGTCGATGCCCTGCTCGCGATACCAGGCCTCGCCCATCGTCAGCTCGCCCGGATCCGAGCGCCGGCCGCGGGTATAGACCGGCGGGTGCTCGAGCAGCAGCAGCGTGTCGGGGATGCGCTCCTCCTGGCGCGCCGCGCGGACGCGCTCCTGCAGATCCAGCGCCGCGCGGTACTCGATCACCGGCAGATGGCAGACCCAGAGCTCGTCGGTCATTGCTCGATGATCGCAGGCGGGTCGCGCGGCTCGTAGACGCGGCGCGTGAGCGCGATGAACGCGGTCGCCGCGGGCGAGTGGCGCCGGCCCGCGCGCGACGCGAGCGAGACGTCGCGCCGCATCTCGGGCTCGACGAGCCGCGCGATCGCGACGGGCGCCCCCTCCCCGCCCGCGTCCGAGCGCGGGAGGATCGCGACGCCGAGGCCGCCCGAGACGAGGCTGCGGATGCGCCGGCTCTCGTTGGACTCGAGCGTGATGCGCGGCTCGAAGCCGAGCTCGGCGGCGCCGAAGTCGAGCAGCTCGCGCAGCCGCGAGCCGATGCGAAAGGCGATGAAGGGCTGGTCCGCGAGCTCCGCGAGGCGCACTACGTCGCGGCCGGCGAGCGGGTGCTGGTTGGGCACCGCGACGACGAGCTCCTCGCTGACGAGCGGGTGCAGCTGCAGGCCGCGGCGCTGGATGCGCTCGGTGACCGACAGGAACGCGAGGTCGATGACGTCCTCGCGCAGCATCTCGGCGAGCTCCTCGCTGGACTGCTCGCGGACGGTCAGCTCGACCGCCGGATGGTTGCGATGAAAGGACGCGAGCAGCAGCGACAGGTCGACCGGGCCCATCGTGTGCAGCGCGCCGACCGACAGCCGGCCGCCCTGCACGCCGGCCAGCGTCTGCAGCTCGGCCTGCGCGGCGTCGAGCTCGGAGAGGATGTGACGCGCCCTGGCGACAAGCAGCTCACCGGCGCCGGTGAGCGAGACCTTCCGCGTCGTGCGCTCGACGAGCGCGAGCCCGACCTCGGCCTCCAGGCGCTTGATCTGCTGCGAGAGCGCAGGCTGGGCGATGTGCTCGCGCGCCGCGGCGCGCGTGAAATGGCGCTCGTCGGCGAGGGCGACGAGATAGCGAAGCTGGCGCAGTTCCATATGCACAGCTTATGAGTTGGGGAGAAAACTGGTATTGGACTTCTGGATGTGGTTGATGCACCATGGTCGGGCAACTCACCTCGCGCATCGCCGGGCCGGCCTTTCTCTCTCCTCCCGCCGCCGGTCCGGCTGATGCCCGAGTCCCACGCAGCTCCCGCGAGGGGCGCGCCGACTCCTCCCCGGCGCGCCCTTCGCAGCTGCCCGTCCCGGTCTCTAGGCTTGCCTCGATGAGGTACGCCGATCCGTTTCGCGACGCCGGCCGCCCCGAGACGACCGACCACGACTTCCTGCTCACGTGCACGTGCGGCACCGAACAGCGCCTCGACGAGATGGCGCTGGACGAGGCTGGCGTCGTCACGCTGTATGACTGCAAGAAGTGCACTCGGAGCGTCGTCGGCATCCTGACCGACGACCCCGACCTGGCCATGACCGCGCCCCAGGCGCTCACGCGCTGGCAGGAGAAGGCCGGTCACCATCTGCGCGGCTACATCATCGGCGCGCGCGTCGACGTCGCGCTGCGCCCGGAGGACGCCGAGCACGACATCCTGCTGATCCCCGCCACGCGGTACTTCTTCGAGCAGTACGCCAACCTGTAGGCGCGCGCGATTCGGCGCGTCCCTGCGCTCAGAGCTCGTAGCTCTCCACGCGCTTCTTCACGCTGGCCAGGAAGCGGGCGGCGAGCGCGCCATCCAGAGCGCGGTGGTCCCACGAGAGGCCGAGGATGACCATCGGGCGGATCGCGATCGCGTCGTCGCCGAACTGATCGGTGACGACGACCGGGCGCTTGACGATCGCCTCGACATCGAGGATCGCCACCTGCGGCTGGGCGATGACGGGCGTGGCCATCATCGAGCCGAACTGGCCGGGGTTGGTGATCGTGAACGTCGCGCCGTGGACGTCGTCGGGGCTGAGCTGGCGTGAGCGGGCGCGGCGGGCGAGGTCGCGGATGCGGCGCGAGAGGCCCTCGGGCGAGAGATCCTGGGCGCCGCGGACGACCGGCACGATGAGGCCGTCTTCGCCGAGCGCGACGGCGATCCCGAGGTTGACCTGCTCGTGGACGGTGTGGACGTCGTCCTCGAGCCAGGCGTTGAGCAGGGGAAACTCGACGAGCGCGCCGATCGTGCAGCGCGCGATCAGCGGCAGGGCGGTGATCGCGAGCTTCTTGCGCGCGATCTCGATGCGCGACACGTCGACCTCGATCCACGTCGTGCACGTCGCGGCGGTCATCTGCGAGCGCTTCATGTGCACGCCGATCGCCTGGCGCATGCGCGACAGCGGTCGCCCCTCGGGCGGCGTGTACGGGCCGTCCACGGAGGCTCCGGCACCGGGCCGGTAGGGGCTCTCGATGTGCAGCGTGGGCTCGTTCGGGTCGGCGTCGGCGGCTCGCGTGGCAGCGCTCCGTCCACCGCCGCGCGCGGCGACGACGGCCATCACGTCCTTCTTCTGCACGCGCCCGTCACGACCGGTGCCCTGCACCTCGTCGAGGTCGACGCCGTGCTCGTCGGCGATCCGCTGCACGACGGGGCTGTAGCGCCGGGCCGCGGCTACGGCCCGCCCGCCGGTGGGGCGCGGCGCCGGGGCGGGCGGTGGCACCGGTGCGGGCGGCGCCACCGGTGCGACGGCAGCCGCCGGACGTGCGGGCGGCGGCGGTGGTGGCGCGGTGGAGGCACGCGGGGGCGGCGGTCGATCGTTCTCGGAGCTGTGCGGCTCTCCGGGGCGCGCATCGGTGGCGATCCGCGCGAGCGTCACTCCGACGTCGACGGTCGTCCCGACGGCGACGAGCACCTCGACGACGCGCCCCGCGGCGGGTGCCGGGACCTCGGTGTCGATCTTGTCGGTGGAGATCTCGCAGATCGTCTCGTCGGCCTCGACCCAGTCGCCGCGCTGCTTGCGCCATTCGACGACGGTGCCCTCCGCGACGGAGACGCCCATCTGCGGCATCGTGACGTCCACGACGGTCGCCGGATCAGTACTCGAGGAGCTGACGGCAGGCCTCCCGGATGCGATCGACGGACGGCAGGACGGCGGCTTCGAGCGTCGGCGAGAACGGGATCGGCACGTCGGGTGAGGCGACGCGCACGACCGGCCCGTCGAGATCCTCGAAGCCGAACTCGGCGATCAGCGCCGCGACCTGGGCGCCGGCCGCGCAGGTCTGGTTGGCCTCGTCGACGACGACGACCTTCGAGCACTCGTGGACGGCCGCGAGGATCGCCGCCTCGTCGAGCGGGACGAGCGAACGCAGGTCGAGCACCATGACCGAGGCATCGTCGAGATCCTCGGTCGCCTCGAGCGCCGTGTGCACCATCGCGCCGTAGGTGATCACGACGAGGTCGGTGCCCGCGCGCGCGACGCGGGCGCTGAACGGGGTCTCGTAGGAGCCCTCGGGAACCTCGCCCTTCACGCGGCGGTAGAGGTTCTTGTGCTCCATGTAGATGACCGGATTGGGATCGCGGATGCTCGCGATGATCAGGCCCTTGGCGTCCTCCGCCGTGCTCGGTGCCACGACCTTCAGGCCCGGCGAGTGCATGAACCAGGCCTCGGGGTTCTGGGAGTGAAACGGACCACCGCAGAAGCCGCCACCGCTCGGCAGGCGGACGGTGATGTTCACCGGCAGGCCCTGGCGGTAGAGCATCTTGCCCGCGACGTTGATGATCTGGTCGAAGCCGCAGGATACGAAGTCGGCGAACTGCATCTCGCAGACCGGGCGCAGTCCGACGACGGCCGCTCCGACCGCGGTGCCGACGATCCCGGACTCCGCCAGCGGCGTGTCCATGACGCGATCGGCGCCGAACTCCTCGATGAAGCCGTCGGTGACCTTGAAGGCGCCGCCGTAGACGCCGATGTCCTCGCCCATGAGCAGGACGCGCTCGTCGTCGCGCATCTCCGTGCGCAGCCCGTCGGAGATCGCGCGCAGGTAGGTCATCTCGCTCATGACGGGACCCTGAACCCGCTCCACGGCGCCTGCCCGTCCTCCAGCAGGATCTCCTCGGCCTCGCGCGATGCAAAGAGGCGGTCGGTCGCCGTCGCCGGATCGGGCATCGGGCCCGCGAGCGCCTGCTTGGCGGCGGCGTCGACCTCGGCGCGAACCTCCGCGCGCAACGCCTCGACGTCGACGCCGAGCGCCGCGACACGCGCGCTCTGGCGATCGATCGGGTCCTTCTGGCGCCACTCCTCGACGAGCGCCTTGGGCACGTACTTCATGTCGTCGTGCGCGCCGTGGCCGTGCATGCGCATCGTGACCGCCTCGATCAGCGTCGGCCCGCCGCCCGAGATCGCGCGTTCGCGGGCGACCCGCGTCGCCTCGAAGACGGCCTCGGCGTCGTTGCCGTCCACCGAGACGCCCGGGAAGCCGTAGCCGGCGGCGCGCTCGACCGGGTTGACCGCGAACTGCTGCTTGATCGGCGTCGAGTAGGCGAACTGGTTGTTCTCGAGGATGAAGATCACCGGCAGGTGCTGGACGCCGGCCCAGTTCATCGCTTCGTGGAAGTCACCGCGCGACGTCGATCCGTCGCCGAACCAGGTCAGCGCGCAGCGCGGTTCGCGGCGCAGCTTGAAGGCCATCGCCATGCCGGCGGCGACGAGCATCATGTCGGGCAGCATCGAGACCATCCCGACGCAGCCCGTCCGGTAGTCGCCGAAGTGCACGTTGCCATCGCGGCCGCTCGTGATGCCCGCCGCGCGGCCCATGTACTGGGCCAGGATGTCCGACGGCTGCACGCCGCGCACGAGGTGCGCGCCGAGGTCGCGGTGCAGGACGCAGAGGCGGTCGGCCGCCGCCATCGCCCAGGTCGCGCCGACCGAGACGGCCTCCTGGCCGAACCCGTCGTAGAAGGATCCCGGTACCTTGCCCTGCCGGTAGAGGTTCATGGCGCGCTCCTCGATCGCGCGCATGAGCAGCATCGCGCGCAGCAGGCCGACGCGGTCGTCGGGGGTCAGATGCGCGGACGGGCTCTCCGGGGCGTGCGTACTGGGACCGATGTGAACGTCCGTGCTGCTGGTCGCCATCTTCGCCTTTCGTACTCGGCGGGTCGAGGCGGGATCTCCGCCTCACCTTTTCGACGCTCGTCGGGATCTCCGCGCGAGACGCCAACCGTCTCCGCCGAGGGTACCGGGTCGTACGCTGGATCTATGGCCGAGTCGGCAGATGGCTACCCCGGCGGTCGACTGCGGCGCCTGCGCTGGCGCCTGAGCGGGGCCTGGCTGTGGCCGGCCTTCGTCGCCGTGACGCTGCTGGAGACGGCGCTGCTGCACTGGCTGCCGATCGCCGGCGACGGCAGCGGCTGGGTCGCCTCGCTGCTGCTGGCGGGCAGCCTCAACGTCATCGCGATCGCGGTGCTCGGCGGGCTCGGCGGGGTGTGGGTGCGCCGCCGGCGGCCCGATCTGCCGAAGGTCGTGGCCGACGACCACGCGGGCCTCGCGGCCCTCGCCTGCGTCGGGCTGGCCTTCCTCGTCGCCGGGCTCGTGCACCGGCCCCAGCTTGCCGCCGAGCACCGGGCGTTCGCCGAGCAGTCGCTCGCCGTGCGGCGGTGGGTCGACGCCAACGCCAACGACTTCGCGCGCGCGCACGTCGACGGCGCCGACACCGTGCAGGTCGACCGCGACCTGTTTCGGACGTGCGTGCCGCAGCGCGATCCGAAGCGCTGGCTGTGCCTGATCGTCGACACGTCGCGCGAGCCGCCGCGCGTCAAGCGCGACACGAGCCGGGAATCCAATGCATCGCAGAATCCGCGCGGGGTCTTCAGGTAACGCACGCGAATGCCGATACGTCAGGGATGACAGGGACCCGCGCACTCTTCGCCTCGATCGGCGCCAGCGTCCTCCTCGTCGCTGCCGCCGCGCTGTCGCTGCTCGCGGTCAGCGCCGTGTTCGCCTTCGGCGGCTGGTCGGACCCGGTGGCGGACTCCGGCCGCCAGACCGCGCTAGTCCTCGTGGCCGACGCGGACGACAGCCGCCAGGGTGCCCGGCAGAAGGCATTCGTGCTGCCGTCCCGGACGAGCACAGCGCGCGCCTCGCGCACCGCCGCCGCGACCGCCCCCGTCCCGCGGGACACCGCGCGCGCCGCCGACCAGGCCGCGATCACGCCGGCGACGAACCGCCGCCCGCAGGCCGCGTTCTCGCCGCCCCCGCCGGTCAGCGCGCCTCAGGCCCAGACCGTCACGCCGGCCCCGGCCGCGCCGAAGAAGACCGCCGGCGACGGCGTGCGCACCACCGGCGACGGCATCATCGGCAAGGTGCAGGACACCGGCGACGCTCTGGCGCAGATCACCGATCCGCTCCTGCCGCCGGTCACCGCGGCGACGCAGAAGATCATCAACACCGTCGCGGAGCTGCTGCGCCGCACGACCGACGGCCTCGGCACCACCGTCGACCGCGTCCTGCCCGCGCAGTAGCGCGCGGCGCGGGCGCTTCTCACTCGGCGAAGGCGAGCGCCAGCGGGCGCTCGAGCAGCCCGCGGATGCGCGCGAGCAACTGCGCCGCGTCGGCGCCGTAGAGGATGCGGTGATCGCACGCCAGCGTGACGTTCATCGTGTGGCGCGCGACGAGTGCGCCATCGCGGACGACGGCGCGCTGAGCCAGGGCGCCGACCGCGAGGATCGCGGCCTGCGGCGGGTTGATGACCGCGGTGAAGTCGGTCACGCCGTACATGCCGAGGTTCGAGACGGTGAACGTCCCGCCGCTCAGCTCGGGCGGGGTGACCGCGTTGGCGCGCACGCGCTCGGCCAGGACCCGCGTCTCGCGCGCGATCGCGAGCAGCGGCTTGCGATCGGCGTCGAACACCGTCGGCACGACGAGCGCATCCCGGGCCGCGACGGCGATGCCGACGTTCACCCGGCTGTGAAGCTCGAAGCGCGCGTCGCGGTAGCTGCCGTTGGCCCGCGGGAACTCGCGCAGGGCGATCCCGCACGCCTTGACGACCATGTCGTTGAACGATGGAATCGCGCCCGCCCCGTCACCGCCGAGCGCCTTGAGCTCGGCGCGCAGCGCGACGCACGCCTCCATGTCGATCTCGGTGCGCAGCTCGAAGGTCGGGATCGTCGCCCGCGACTCGGCCATGCGGCGCGCGATGAGGCCCTGCGTGCGGGTGAGCTGCTGCGTCGTGACCTCGCCCTTGGCGGTGCCGGTCTCGGCGACGGAGGGCGAGGGCGGCGGTGCGGCGGGAGCTCCCGGTGCTGCGGGTGCGCCAGGAGCTGCGGGAGCTGCGGGCACTCCAGCCGGGGCCGACGGCGCGGGCGGCGGCGACGGGGGAGGCGCGGCGGCGGCCGGCGCGGGGCGAGGAGCGCTCGCGGCGCGCTGGACGTCGTCCTTGACGATCCGTCCCCCGGGGCCCGTCCCCGTGACGCCATGCAGGTCGATGCCCTGCTCGCGGGCCAGGCGGCGCGCGAGCGGCGACGCCTTCAGCCGGCCCTCGGGGCGCGCGGCTGGAGCGGCAGGGTCGGGGGCGATCGGCGCGGCGGGCGCGGGTGTGGCCGGTGCCTCGGCGGGTGGGGGGGCCGCCGCGGGCGCGGGAGGGGCGGCCGCCGGCGCGGCCGTGGGGGCGGGCGGCGCGGCCGGCGCGGGCGTGGGGGCGGGGGGGAGCCGCCGCGGCCGCCGCGCCGTTCCCGCCGGCGTCCAGCGTCGCGATGACGCTGCCGATCGGCCAGCGTCTCGCCCGCGCCCGCGACGATCTTCAGCACCCCGGCCGCGTCGGACTCGTACGTCAAGGTCGCCTTGTCGGTCTCGATCTCCGCCAGCGGCTCGCCGCGCGCGACCGTATCGCCGTCGGACTTCAGCCACTTGAGGATCGTGCCCTCCTCCATCGAGTCCGACAGCCGCGGCATGACGATCTCGGCCATGACTACGCGCGGTCCCGGAACGTCGCGAGCACGGCGTCGACGATCTGCGGCTCGTGCGGGAAGGCGAGCTGTTCGAGCGCCTTGGAGTAGGGCATCGGCACATCCGCCCCGGTGACGCGCTGGACGGGCGCGTCGAGGTCGTCGAACGCCTGCTCCTGGATGAGCGCGGCGAGGTTGGCGCCGACGCCGCCGTGCGGCCAGCCCTCCTCGACGATCACGCAGCGGTTGGTCTTGCGCACCGACGCGAGGATCGTGTCGAGGTCGAGCGGGCGCAGCGTGCGCGGGTCGATGACCTCGGCCTCGACGCCGTGCTCCTCGCTGAGCGTCTTCGCCGCGCGCGCGGCGGTGAGCGCCATGCGCGAGATGCCGACGATCGTCGCGTCGGAGCCCTCGCGCCGGATCGCCGCGACGCCGAAGCGCACCGTGAAGTCGTCGTCGTCGGGCACCTCGCCGCGCTGGCCGTAAAGGTACTCGTGCTCGATGAAGACGACCGGGTTGTCGTCGCGGATCGCCGACTTCAAGAGTCCCTTGGCGTCGGCCGCCGTCGTCGGTGCGGCGACGAGCAGGCCCGGCACGTGGAGGAACAGCGCCTCCCACGAGTGCGAGTGCGTCGGGCCGAGTTGGTGGCCGGCGCCCTGCGGCATGCGCACCACGAGCGGCACCTTGACCTGGCCGCCGAACATGTAGCGGATCGTCGCGGCGTGGTTGACGATCTGGTCCATCGCCAGCAGCGAGAAGTTGATCGTCATGAGCTCGACCACCGGCCGCAGGCCGGTCATCGCGGCGCCGACGCCCATGCCGACGATCGTGTTCTCGGAGATCGGCGTGTCGCGTACGCGCCTGTCGCCGAACTCGTCGAGCAGGCCGGCCGTCACCTTGAAGGCGCCGTTGAAGACGCCGATGTCCTCGCCCATCAGCAGGACGGTCTCGTCGCGCGCCATCTCCTCGCGCAGCGCCGCATTGAGCGCCTCCCGATAGCGCATGACGGCCACCGTCTCAGTCCTGGTCTCGCTGGGCGTCGTCGGCGGGCTTCAGGTCGCCGGCGTTGGGCGCGTGCGTGCCGCCGTGGCCGTGCTCGGCCGAGCGCGGCAGGTCCGCCCGATCCATACCGCGCTCGTCCTCGCCGCGGTGCGGGGTCGGCGTGCGCTCGTCGACGGAGTACCAGCCGCGCACCTGGTCGCCCAGCACGTAGATGTCGTCGTAGAGGTCGTTCGGCGAGGGGTAGGGGGAGGCGTCGGCGAACGCGACCGCGGCGTCGACGCGCTCGATCGTCTGCTGATCGGTCCGCGCGCGCTCGTCGGCGTCGAGGATGCCCGCCGCGACGAGCTGGTCGCCGAAGACCGCGAGCGGGTCGCGCTTGCGCCACTGGTCGACCTGCTCCTTGGTGCGGTACTCCTCCGGGTCGGCCATCGAGTGCCCGCGGAAGCGATACGTGACGGCCTCGACGAGCACCGGCCGGCGCTCGTCGCGCGCGATCCTCAGCGCCTCCCTCGTGACCTTGTAGGTGTCCATCACGTCCATCCCGTCGCAGCGCATCCCGGGCACGCCGAAGCCTTCGCCCTTGCGCATGAGGTCGGTCACCGCGGAGTGGCGTTCGAGCGACGTGCCCATCCCGAACTGGTTGTTCGTGACCATGAAGACGACCGGCAGGCGCCACAGCGCGGCGAGGTTCATCGTCTCGCCGAACGTGCCCTGGTTGGACGCGCCGTCGCCGAACTGGCACAGCGTGGCGTCGTCGTGGCCGAGGTAGTCCGACGCCAGCGCGAAGCCCGCCGCGAGCGGCAGGTTGCCGCCGACGATCCCGTAGCCGCCCATGAAGCGGCGCTCGAGGTCGAACATGTGCATCGAGCCGCCGCGGCCCTTGCACAGCCCGTCGACGCGGCCGAACAGCTCGGCCATGACCTGGTTGGGGTCGCTGCCGCGGGCGAGCGTGTGGCCGTGCGAGCGGTACGTCGAGATGAGGTAGTCGCGGTCGCGCAGCGCGCGGGTGGAGCCGACGATGGTCGCCTCCTCGCCGATCGCGAGGTGCAGGAAGCCGCCGACCTTCGCCTTGGCGTACATCTCGCCGGCGCGCTCCTCGAAGCGGCGGATGAGCATCATCGTCGCGAGCCATTCGATCGCGACCGCGGGCTCGGGGAGCTCGGCCTGCTCGGGGGATGGCGCGACGCGCTCGGTCATCGAAAGCTCCAGAGTATCGGCCGTGCGCCCGCGCTCGGCGGCGATTTCACGCGCGCTCTCGTGAACGTCGACGTTTGACAGAGGCCGCCGGCCGGGTGATCGTGCAGGGGTGAGCGAGGACCCCGGACCGCCTCGACCGCCGTCGCTTCGTCACGGGCGCGGCGGCGGCCGCCGCCGCCGCGGGCGCCGCGACCGGCAGCGGCGCGTCCGGCGCGCAGGCCGCGCGGCGGCGCACCGCACGACGCCCGCGCACGCGCCGCAAGCACGACGTCGTCGTCGTCGGCGCGGGACTGTCCGGGCTCGTCGCGGCGCGCGAGACCGCGCGCCGGACACCCGGTCGCGGTGGTCGAGGCGCGTGATCGCGTCGGTCGGCGGATGCTCGACCACGCCGTCGCCGGCGGTGAGGTGGTCTACCTCGGCGCCGAGTTCATCGGCCCGACGCAGAACCGCATCCGCGCGCTCGTCGCCGAGCTCGGGGATCGCGACGTTCGCGAGCTCCGACGAGGGTCAGAACGTCTGCATCGCGGGCGGGCGCCGGACGCCGTACTCCGACCCGGCCCGACCGGCAGCGCGCCGCCGGACGTCGCGCTGCTCGCCGACCTGCTGCTGGCGATCCCGCGCCTGAACTCGCTGTCTTTGAAGGTTCCCGTCGACGCGCCGGGCGCGGCGCAGCGGCGAGCGCCACCTGGCGCTCGAAATCCGCGCGCGCCCGGCGATGAGTTTGGCCGCCCGGGACCGTCTACGGCTGCAACCGGGAATCGCGGGAGCGGTTCTGAATACGAGAGAGGACCAGCGCCATGCAGCAGCGGATCACCCCGAATCTGTGGCTCGACGACCAGGCCGAGGAGGCCGCGAGCTTCTACGTCTCCGTCTTCGAGAACTCGCGCATCGTCAGCACGACGCACTACACCGGCGCCGGGCCGCAGGCCGCCGGCAAGGTGATGACCGTCGAGTTCGAGCTCGACGGCCAGCGCTTCGTCGCCATCAACGGCGGCCCGCAGTTCACGTTCAACGAGGCGCTCTCCCTGGGGATCGCCTGCGCGGACCAGGCTGAGGTCGACTACTACTGGGACCGGCTCTCCGAGGGCGGCAGCGAAGGCCCCTGCGGCTGGCTGAAGGACCGCTACGGGCTGTCGTGGCAGGTCGTGCCGACAGCAGCCGAGGAGCTCTTCGGCGACGCCGATCCGGCGCGAGCGCAGCGCGCGATGAAGGCGATGTTCGGCATGCGCAAGCTCGACATCGCGGAGCTGCAGCGCGCGGCGGACGGCGTCCCGGCGGCGTGATCGCGCGCGCGGCGAGCGCCTCGCCGCAGGTTCACCCAGACCTCGCCCCGCCCCGCCCCGCCCCGCTCGGGCGGTACTCGAACAGGTAGATGAGGGCGCCGCCCGGCGGGAGGTCGCGCACGGCGCGATCGGGCGCGCAGTTGCCGCCGCCCCGCGTCGGATCGGAGGTCAGCAGCAGTCGCTCGGCCGGGAAGGTCACGTCGGTGATCGGCGGCCGCGTGAGGTGCCAGCCGGTGGCGTGTCGACGTCGATGCCGCTCGTTGCGAGCGTTGGCGGCGGCGGGCGCGGCGCGCGGGGCGCTGTCGCCGGGCCGACGAGCCGCACGCCGCGAGGTCGGAGTGATCAGCGCGAGCCAGACGGCGTGGCAGCCACGGCCCCTGCGCGACATACGCCGCGGGCCTGCGCAGAGGTCCGTGGGCGGCGCGCCGCCTACGGGCCTTCGCGGCGTGCGGCGGGGCAACACCACCGCACCGACCGCGGAAACGCCGGTTGCGTGGCGCCCGGCATGAACTGGCGCGCGATGTTCGCGACGGCGGCCAGCCGTCCGCCACCGCGCGGGCGGATCGGACGCAGGAACAGCCACTGGTCGGCGTCCGGCCAGGCGATCAGCAGGCGCTCGCCGCCCGGCGCCCACGCGGGGTCGCCGAAGCGCCCCGGTCCCGTGAAGAGCACGCGCCCGCGCAATCCGCGCGAGGCGTCCAGCAGCAGCACGTCGCTGCGTCCGGCCGCCGCGAAGCGCCGCACGACCGCCACCTGCCCGCCGTGCGGCGCCCACTCGGCGTCCTGCAGGATCGCCGCCGCCGGCACCGGGCGCGCGTACAGTCGCCGGCCGGCTGCGTCGAACATGACGAGCGCGCGCCGGGTCGCGGCGATCAGGGCGCCACCGTCCGGCGACCACGACAGCTTCAGCGGGCCGGCCAGCGGCTCGCTGCGCCACCGCCGTTCGCGCGCGTCGGCGGCGACCACGTTCACCCGGTCGTGGGCGTCGACGTACGCGAGCACGTGCGTGCCGACCGGGCGCCAGGCGGGCGCGACGTCGCGCCGCGGCGCGGCCGCGAGACGGTGATCGCCGGTGCCGTCGCCGTTGACGACGCGCAGCTCGCCGCCGCTGAGGTACGCGATGCGAAAGCCGTCGCCGGGTGCCCAGCGCGCGAGCGCGACCGGCGCGGGGGCCGAGAGCGACCACCGCACCCTGCCACCCGGATCCAGGGCCGTGAGCTCGCGGCCACGCCAGGCGACGACGAAGAGCCCGTGCGGCGACCACGCCGCACCGCTGTAGGCCCCGAGCCGGCGCTTGGAGCCGTCGGCCGACACGACCCAGGCCCCGTCGCCGCCCTGCACGAGCAGCCGCCCGCCGCCCGGGACCTGCCCGAGCGCGGGCTCGGCGTCGCGTTCGGCGACGCCGAGGACGTCGCGCACCCAGCCTCCGACGGCGCTGTCCGGGGCGCTGGCCGCGGCGCCGCCGCCGGCGGCGACCGGCACCAGCGCTGCAGCGATCGCGAGCGCTATCAGGCGCCGGCGCGGGCGCCGCCGCTGGGGCTCGTGGTCGGCGTAGGCGGCCTGGACGATCTGCCACGCGCGCCGGCGGGCAGCCTCGTCCTCGGTGACGGCGCCGCGCAGCGCGTCACGCAGCTCACGCTCGTTCATCGTCGCCCCCTCCGGCGATCGTGTCGCCGAGCGCGTCGAGGCCGCGTCGTAGGCGCGAGTTGACGGTGCCGCGCGGCAGGTCGAGGAGCGCGCCGATCTCCCCTGGCGTGAAATCGAGCAGGTAGCGCAGCACGACCACCGCGCGCTGCTCGGGCCCGAGCGTGAGAAGCGCGGCGGCGACGTCGTCGCCGACCGCCTGCCGGTCGGCGGCCGGGGGTGCGGGCGCCTCGCCCACCGCCTCCGCGCCGACCTCTTTGCGCAGCGCCCGCGCGCGGGCGAAGTCGATCGCTCGGTTGACGACGATGCGGTGCAGCCACGGCCGCAAAGGGCGCCGCGCGTCGAAGCTCGGCAGCGCCCGCAGCGCCGACAGGAACGCCTCCTGCGCGATGTCCTCCGCCGCGGCGCGGTCGCCGGTCACGAGCAGCGCGGCTCGATTGGCCTGGCCCCAGTGGCGCGCGAAGAGCTCCGCGACCGCGGCCTCGGAGCCCTTCTGCGCCGCGCGCACGAGCGCCGCATCGTCCAGGCGGCCCGGACCCGTCAGCGAGCGCCTCCGGCCCCGGAGCGGGACGGCTGCGACGGCAGCCGCGGTGAAGACGTCATCGCCCACACGACGTCATACGAGCGGGCGGCCGTCAGAGGTCCCACCCGTGCAACCTAATGGCCCCGCGTGAACGTGGCACGCGAGACCCACCAGGCGATCACCGCCGGTCGTCGGCCAGGCGCTCGAGCAGCTCGTCGAGCCGCGCGTACGTCTCGTTCAGGCCGTGCTCCATGCCCGAGCCGAGCATCCCGTCACGCTCCTCGGTCGTGTAGAAGAGCGACGTCGTGACGACCTTGGTGCGGTCGCCGAGATCCTCGAACACGGCGGTCTCGAGGCAGACGTAGCCGGGCATGCCCTCCCACTCGAAGGTCTGCACGATCCGCTCCGGCGGGCTGACCTCGCGGTAGGCGCCGCGGAAGGCGGTCTCGCGGCCGTCGCAGTCGCTCGTCACGAAGCGCCAGTCGCCTCCGGTGCGGACGTCCATCTTGTCGACGACCGTCGTCGAGCCGCGCGGACCCCACCACTCGGGGATGAGCGCTGGATCGGTGTAGACCGCGAAGACGCGGTCGCGCGGCGCCGCGAAGACGCGCTCGATGTGGATCTCCCGATCGCTCGGGGTGGTGATCGTGGCGGTCGGTGCGTGCTGCTGGTCGTTGGTCATCGTGGGTCTCCGTCTTGCTGTGGTTGTCGTGTTCGCTCGAGCAGCTCCCCGAACCGGTCGAGGCGCTCGTCCAGCATCCGGCGGTACATCTCGATCCATTGCTCGACGTCGTCGAGGCGGCGCGGGCCGAGGCTGCACCGGCGCACCCGCCCCACCTTCTCGGTGATGACGAGCTCGGCGTCCTCGAGCACCTGCACGTGCTTCTTGCAGCCCGTCAGCGAGATCCCGAACGGCTCGGCGAGCTCGGTGATCGTCGCGTTGCCGCGGCCCAGGCGCTCGAGGATCCCCCTGCGAGTGGGGTCCGCGAGCGCCGCGAGGGCCCGGTCGATCTGGCCATACTGAACCATATGGTTCAGTGTTGCGCAGGATGCGGCGGCTGTCAAGGGTTTGCGGCGGGTTCGAACCGCCGGCGGCGGCGACTGCCCCACGGATAGGCTCGGCGCGTCGTGCTGCCGACCGACCACCTGCTCGCGTTCGTGTTCATCGCGGCCGTGCTGATCCTCATCCCGGGGCCGAGCGTGCTGTTCGTCATCACGCGGTCGCTCACGCTCGGACGCGGGGCCGGCGTCGCGACGGTCGTCGGCAACACCGCCGGCGTCTACGTGCAGGTCGTCGCGGTCGCCCTCGGGCTCGGGGCGCTCGTGCAGGAGTCGATCACCGCCTACACGGCGATCAAGCTCGCGGGCGCCGCCTACCTCGTCTACCTCGGCGTGCAGACCTTCCGCCACCGCCGGTCGCTGGCCGGCACGCTCGATGCGGCCGTCGAGCGCAAGGCGCTGCGCCGGATCCTCGTCGACGGCTTCGTGGTCGGGCTGTGCAATCCGAAGGTCATCGTCTTCTTGGTGGCCGTGCTGCCGCAGTTCGTCGACCGCTCCAGCGGCTCGGTCTCGCTGCAGCTGCTCACGCTGGGCGCGATCTTCTGCGCGATCGCGTTGCTGTGCGACAGCACATGGGCGCTGCTCGCGGGCGCGGCGCGGTCGTGGCTCGTCGCGTCGCCGCGCCGGCTGTCGGCGATCGGCGGCGCCGGGGGCCTGGCCATCGTCGGGCTCGGCGCGGGCCTGGCGGTCTCCGGCCGGCCGAAGAGCTGACCGCCCACCTGTCCGTCCCGTGCAATCAGTCCGAGTCCTGCTCGGTGCCGGCCCAGCGGTCGATGAACTCCTCGACCTCGAGGCTGGCGAGCTCTTCGCGCAGGCGGCGCGCGCGGCGGGCCGCCTCGGGCGCGGGCAGGTCCCAGAACAGCACGACCTCGCCGGACGCGACGTCGACGACCTCGAGATGGTCGATGCGCGCCGGGTCGAGGCTCGCCGGACGGCGGCTGGCTCGGGTGTGCAGCAGGCGGTAGCTGCGGTTGGCGCGCATACGTCGCGACGCTACGCGATCAGCGCTTCGGCCGCGCCGTCGAGCGCGTCGTCACCGTGCAACAGCTGCCCGTCGGGCAGCCAGACGGCCGGCACGTCGCGCACGCCCCGCTGCGCCGCGAGCGCCGTCGCCTCCTCCAGGTCGCGGGCCACCGAGGCCAGCGCCGCGCCCTTGGCGATCGCGTGGGGGTGCAGCTCGCAGGCGGCGGCGGCGATGAGCACGTTGTCGACGACGCCGAGGTCGCGGCCGGCGGCGAACGCCTGCCGAAACGCCGCGAGCGAGAAGGCGACGGCGCGCCCGATCTGGCGCGCGTACGTCGCGACCCTCATCGCGTAGGCCGTGTCGGACGGAAACGGGTCGGGCCAGCGCAGCGGTTGCAGCCCGCGGCGCGCGGCGACGCGCTCGATGCGGTCACGGAACGCGTCGACGTCGGCCTGGCAGCGAAAGCCCTCGACCGAGTCGGCGCCGGGCAGGTCCGGTGAGCTGACGCCGATCCACTCGGCGCCCGGCACGAGCTCGAGCACGCGCTCGGCGGCGAGGTAGGCCTCCGGGCTGCGCAGGTCGTAGTAGAACGCGGCGCGCGTGGCGTCGGTCACCATCTCGCGGCTAGCCGTGGATGAGCCAGCCGTCGGCGTCGCGGGCGGCCTCCATGACCGCCTCCGATAGCGTCGGGTGACCGTGCACCATGCGCGCGACCTCGCCGTAGCCGCCCTCGAGCGTGCGCACGTTGACGAGCTCCTGGACGAGCTCGGTCGCCTTGGAGCCGATGATGTGGCCGCCCAGCAGCTCGCCGTAGGTGCGATCGCCGACGATCTTCACGAGGCCCGTGCGATCGCCGTAGACGGTGCCGGCGCCGACGGCGCCGAAGCCCATCTTGCCGACGACGACGTCATGGCCCGCGTCGCGCGCCTGCTGCTCGGTGAGCCCGAAGCTCGCGACGTTGGGCTCACAGAACGTCGCGCGCGGGATGTCGACGTGCTCGAGCGGGTGCGTGTCCAGGCCGGCGGCGTCCTCGACGGCGATGATGCCCTCGTCGGAGGCCTTGTGCGCGAGCGCCGGGCCGGGCACGAGGTCGCCGATCGCGTAGACGCCGGGCAGCGACGTGCGCATGGCGCCGTCGACGGCGACGAGGCCGGCCTCGGTGAGCGTGATCCCCGCGTCGTCGAGGCCGAGGTTCTCGATGTCCGGCGCGCGGCCGGTGGCGATGACGAGCCACTCCGCCTCGCCGGGCTCGCCCGCGACCGTGAAGCGCACGCCGTCCGGACCGGACACGACGTTCTGCACGAACACGCCGATGCGGACGGTGATGCCCTGCTTCTTGAAGCCGCGCTCGGCGATCTTGGAGATGTCGGCGTCCTCGGTCGGCAGCACGCGGTCGAGGCCCTCGTAGAGCGTGACGTCGCTGCCCAGGCGGGCGTAGGCGGAAGCGATCTCCGTCCCGGAGGCGCCGGCGCCGACGACGGCGAGCGTCCTGGGCAGCCGCTCGAGCGCCCACGCCTCCTCGGTGCCGATGACGCGGCCGCCGAAGCGCGTGCCGGGCAGCGGGCGCTTGACGGAGCCGGTCGCGAGGACCACGAACCTCGCCTCGTACTCGGTGCCGTCGAAGTTGCTGCCGACCTTGACGTTGCCCTCGTCGGTCACGACCCCGTGGCCCTCGATGACATCGATGCCGTTCTTCTTCATGAGCCCGGCGACGCCGCCGGTCAGCGTCTTGACGACCTTCCTACGCCGCTCGCCGACGGCCGCGAAGTCGACGGTGGGCTCCGCGACGGTGATTCCGAAGCTCGCCGCGTCGCGGATCTCGCCGAGGACGTCGGCCACGCGCAGGACGGCCTTGGCGGGGATGCAGGCGTAGTTCAGGCAGCGCCCGCCGATCAGGTCGGACTCGACGACGGCGGTCTTCATCCCGAGCTGGGCGGCGCGGATCGCGGCGACATAGCCGCCGGGGCCCGAGCCGATGACGATGCAGTCGTACGCGCCGGCGGCCATTGCCGTCCGAGCCTAGCGAGTCGCTCGCGCAGGCAATCGGCGCGCGCGGGGGCGCCATGCGGCCGTCGCTTCGCGCATGTTGCGCGTCAGCGGCGCCGCCGGTCGGGCGGGTCAGATCGACATCGTCTTCGTGATGGTGGCGCCGAAGGCGGCGGTCCAGTACCAACCGAACGTCGAGTCGAGGTTCCTCGCGCGCCCGACGCCCATGACCTCCAGCGTGGACTTCAGGAGGATCGCGCGGTGCGGCGGCGAGGCCTTCCACTGTGCGAGGGCGGCGGCAGCGGAGCTGTCGCCGGCGGCGATGTCGCTATGGGCGCTTGGGCATCTGCAGGCGCGCCATGGCGCTGACGAGCTTCCAGAACAGCCAGCCCAGCAGGCCGATCGCCACCACCGGGATGATCGCGTGCCACCACTCCTGCACGCCGATCAGGTACAGCGAGAAGAAGACGATCTGCAGCCCGAGGATCGTCTCGAAGCCGAGCACCGCCCAGTACTGGCGCGCGAGCATCCCGAACCCGGCGACGAGCAGCAGGGCCGTGGTGACCGCGGTCGCCACCAACGGGTCGCCGGTGGCCGAGGAGATGTCGTTGCCGGTCAGCGCCGTGACGGCGTTGGCGAGCGCGAAGACGAAGGCGACGATCGCCGCGAAGGTGACGATCGGCGGGCGCTCGCCGGGCGCCAGCGGCTCGAGGTTCGCGCGGATCTCGTCGTCGCGCGCGCGGCCGCGGGCGTAGCCGCGGGCCATCCGGTCGTCGGTCGGCTTCGCCGCGGGCGCGGCGGGGGTGGCGGGTTCGGCGGGCGCGACGGGTGTCGGGGGTGGGCCGGGTGCCGGCGGCCGAGCGGAGCCGTCGCCCGCGCCCGTCGCCGAGCGCTTGCGCTTGCGGCTACGGGCGCCCATCGATCGGCTCCTGCTCGAGCACCGCGCGCAGCTGGGCAGCGGCGGCGCCCGGATCGGCGGCCTGCGTGATCGCTCGCACGACGGCGATGCGCCGCGCGCCGGCGGTGACGACCTCGGCCAGGTTCTCCGGGCCGATCCCGCCGATCGCGAAGAACGGGACGGGCGCGTGGAAGGCGGCGAAGCGCACGAGCTCCACGCCGACCGGGTGGCGGCCGGGCTTCGTCGGCGTGGCGAACACCGGGCCGACGCCGATGTAGTCGGCGTCGGTCGCACCGCCGACCTCGTCGGGGAAGTGCGTCGACTGGCCGACGAGGGCGTCCGGGCCGGACTGCGTGCGCGCGGCCGCGGCCTCCATGTCGTCCTGCCCGACGTGGCAGCCGTCGGCGCCGGACGCCTGTACGAGCTCGGGGTGGTCGTTGAGGATCAGCAGCGCGCCGTGCGTGTCGCACAGGCCGCGCGCGACCGCGGCTGCGGCGAGCAGCTCGTCGCGGCCGGCCTGCTTGTCGCGCAGCTGCACGATGTCGACGCCGCCGGCCAGCGCCGGTGCCAGCACGTCGGCGAGCGCGCGGCCGCCCGGGCGCAGGTTGCAGACGAGGTACAGCCGGGCGTCGCGCAGCCGGGCGCGGCGTTCGTCGAGCACAGGCATGACAGCCATTGTGGCGATCGGCAGGTGTCTACACTGAACCGCATACGGGAGCCCGTCCGCGCGGGCTGAGAGGGCGTTGATGCCGACCGTCAACAGCTGATCCGGATCATGCCGGCGAAGCGAGGTGCACGTGCCGCAGGACCCAACCGCAACGACCGACGTCGCCGTCATCGGCGGCGGCGTGATCGGGCTCGCGATCGCCTGGCGCGCCGCGCAGCGCGGCCACCGCGTCTGCGTGCTCGAGCGCGGTGCGCTGGGCGCCGGCGCGTCGCACGTCGCGGCGGGCATGCTGGCGCCGGTCACCGAGGCCGACGCGGGCGAGCTCGCGCTGCTCGCGCTCGGCCTGCGCAGCGCCCGCGCCTGGCCGGACTTCGCCGCCGAGCTCGAGCGGGCGGCGGGCGCCGACCCGGGCCTGCGCCGCAGCGGCGCGCTCGTCGTCGCGCGCGACGCCGACGAGGCCGGCGCGCTCGAGCGCGAGCTGGCGCTGCGCCTCGACCTCGGCCTCGACGTGCGGCGCCTGCTGCCGAGCGCCGCACGGCGCCTGGAGCCGGCGCTGGCGCCGACGGTGCGCCTCGCGCTCGACGTGCCCGGCGACCACGCCGCCGACCCGCGCGCGCTCGTCCTCGCGCTCGCGCAGGCGGCGCGCCGCGCGGGCGTCACGCTGCGCACGGGCACGGTCGTGGAGCGCATCGAGCACAGCCGCGACGCGCGGGTCAGCGGCGTGGGGCTGGCCGGTGGCGAGGTCGTGCGCGCCGCGCGCATCGTCGTCGCTGCGGGCGCCTGGAGCGGGACGATCGACGGCCTGCCGCCCATCCCGCTGCGGCCCGTCAAGGGTCAGATCCTGCGTCTGCGCGATCCCGCCGGCGGCGGGCTGCTGGAGCGCATCCTGCGTTTCGAGGGCGGCTATCTCGTCCCGCGCGGCGACGGGCGCTACGTGCTCGGCGCGACGATGGAGGAGCGCGGCTTCGACACGAGCGTGACCGCCGGCGGCCTCTACGAGCTGCTGCGCGACGCGGGCGAGCTCGTCCCGGGCGTGCACGAGATGGTCATCGACGAGATGTCCGCCGGGCTGCGACCGGCGACGCCGGACAACGCGCCGGTGCTCGGCGCGGCCGAGGAGCTCGCGGGGCTGCACTGGGCGACCGGCCACCACCGCAACGGCATCCTGCTCGCGCCGGTCACCGCCGACATCGTGGTCGACGGGTTCGAGCGCGCCGGCGGCGCCGCGGACCCCGCCTTCGCGGCAGCGCGGTTCGGGCGGGTGCCCGCGTGATCTTCGTCAACGGCGAGCCGGTCGACACGGGCGTTCGGCCGACGATCCGCGACGTGCTCGTCGAGCGCGGGATCGATCCCGACACGGCGGGCATCGCGGTCGCCGTCGACGCGGAGGTCGCGCGGCGCGGCGTCTGGCCGACGCGCGCGCTCGACGACGGCGCGCGCGTGGAGATCGTGCAGGCGGTGCAGGGCGGATGAGCGCGCAGCCACACGTCAACGGCCGGACGGGCGTCCAGCCGCTGCGGATCGCCGGCCGGACCTTCACGTCCCGGCTGCTGCTGGGATCGGGCGGCTTCACGCGGATGCAGACGCTCGGGGCGGCGATCGACGCCAGCCAGACCGAGCTCGTGACCGTCGCCATGCGCCGCATCGATGCCTCCGCCGGGGGCTCGCTGCTCGACGTGATCCGCGGCCGCGGCGTCGACGTCCTGCCCAACACGGCCGGCTGCTTCACCGCCCGCGACGCCGTGCTCACCGCACAGCTCGCCCGCGAGGCGCTGGGCACCGACTGGGTCAAGCTCGAGGTCATCGGCGACGAGCGCACGCTGCTGCCCGACGCGCCCGAGCTGCTCGTCGCCGCCGAGCAGCTCGTCGACGACGGCTTCGTCGTGCTGCCCTACACGAGCGACGATCCCGTCCTCGCCCGGCGTCTGGAGGACGCCGGCTGCGCGGCCGTCATGCCGCTCGGCTCGCCGATCGGCAGCGGCCAGGGGATCGCCAACCCGGCCAACCTCACGCTGATCGTCGAGGCGGCCGGCGTGCCGGTGATCCTCGACGCGGGCGTCGGCACGGCCTCCGACGCCGCGCTCGCGATGGAGCTCGGCTGCGACGCGGTCCTGTGCGCGAGCGCGATCTCGCGCGCGACCGATCCCGTCGCGATGGCACACGCGATCCGCCACGCGGTTCTCGCGGGCGTGCTCGCGCGCGACGCCGGCCGCATCCCGCGGCGCACGCATGCCCGGCCGAGCTCGCCGCTGGCCGGCATGCCGGAGTTCGCCGAGTGACCCCGGCCGAACGGCTCGTCGCCCGCTTCGAGGCGGCCTGGTCGGCTGCCGACATGGCGCAGGAGCTCGCCGACACGTGCTCCGCGGACCTGCACTACGAGGACCCGTTGACCTTCCAGGGCCCGTTGCACGGTCCGGGCGCGCTCGCCGAGCACGCCGGGCGACTGCGCACCGCTGCGCCCGATGCCCGCGTCGAGGGCACCGGCCCGCGGCTGACCGACGGCTCCTTCGTGGCGGCCCCGGTCAAGCTCCTGGGCACGCACTCCGGCGAGCTCGACGGCTTTCCTGCGACCGGCCGCGCGGTCGTCGTGCACGCGGTCCTGTACTGCGAGCTCGACGAGGCCCGGACACGGCTGTGGCGGGTCCGGGCGTTCTTCGACCTCTACGACGCCGCCACCCAGCTCGGCGTCCTGCCCAAGCCCGGCACGCTCGGCCAGAAGGCCATGCTGCTCATGCGGGGCTTCGGCTTTCGCGCTACTTCGTGACGGTGATCGTGCCGTCCTGCCCGGGGTGGATCGTGCAGACGTAGGCGATCGTGCCCGCCTGCCTCGGCGTGTACGAGAACGTGTCGCCCTCGTTGAGGTTGTCGGACTTGAAGTCGGCGCCCTCCTCGGCGGTGACGTTGTGCGGGACCGGCTCGTTGTTCGTCCAGGTGATCTTCTGGCCGACCTTGGCCGTCGCCTCGGCCGGAACGAACTGGATGTCCTTCATCCCGATGCTGACGATGTCGTTGGCTTCCTCGGCCTCGCTCTGCGTGCTCGTTCCGGCCTCGGGCGTGGGGCTCGTCGTGACGGTCGTGCCGCTGCCGCCGGCGTCGCGGCCGGTCTCGCTCTCGTCGTCCTTGCCGCAGGCGCCGAGCGCGAGCGCGGTGCACACGACGGCGATGGTCAAACGGGGCATCGGTTCTCCTGAAGATCGGGGATGGACCACTAGCCTTACCCACCGTCGTACGGCGCCACGACGACGATCACCGCAACGTGGTCGGAGAGCCGGCCGCGCTCCGGGAACTCGGCGGGCCCGGCGGCGTGCAGCCGGTGACCGAGGACGTGGTCGACGCCGCGCCCGCCGATTTGCTCGAAGCCGGCGGCCGCGGGTTCGCGCACGTTGAGGTCGCCCCCGAGCAGGGCAGGCCCGCCGCCGGACCAGGCCAGCGTCGCGGCGGCCGCGCGGTCGATGTCGGCCCGCGCGCGCTGCGCCGAGTGGACCTGCGCGTGCAGGTTCGCGCACCACGGCCCGCCGGCGAGCGCGACGGCATGGCAGACGCGGCGCTCCGGCCAGCGGCGCAGCACTACGCTGCGGTGGTCGGTGATCTGGGTGGCCGCCCCGCCGCGCCGTACGAGGATGGCGTTCGCGCCGCCGCCGTTTGACGCGATCAGGTCGGGTGCGCGGCGCGCGATCGCGCGGCGCAGGAACAGCAGCGAGTTGCGCGAGGTCAGCACCGTACGCTCGTCGGCGTCGCACGCGCGCGCCAGGGCCGGGCCCCACCAGGGCGGCACCTCCTGCAAAAGCGCGACATCCCAGTCCCAGCCGGCGAGCGTGAGGGCGAACTCGGCCTGCAGGTCGCGGCCGGCCGACGGCTGCGCTCGGCCGTGGAAGAGGTTCCAGGTCAGGACCCGCATTCGCGCTCGGGTCACCATAGACTGCCCGGCTTGACGCGTCACCTGCTCACCGGTGCCGAGCTCGACCGCGACGAGCTCGTCGCGCTGCTCGACCGCGCCGACGCGCTGAAGGCGGCGCCGCTGTCCTCGCGCGCGCTCCTGGGCCGCAGCGTCGCGCTCATCTTCGAGAAGCACTCGACGCGCACCCGCCTGTCGTTCGAAGCGGGGGTCTTCGAGCTCGGCGGGCAGCCCGTCGTGCTGCGCCGCGACGAGCTGCAGCTGTCCCGCGGCGAGTCGGTCGGCGACACGGCCCGTGTGCTGTCGCGCCACATGGCGGCGATCGGCGTGCGCACCGGTCCCGACGCGATGCTCGCGGAGCTCGCCGAGTTCGCCACCGTCCCGGTCTTCAACATGCTCACCGCCGGCAATCACCCCTGCCAGGCGCTCGCGGACCTCATGACGCTGCGCGAGGAGTTCGGCCGGCTGGAGGGACTGAAGATCGCCTACGTCGGCGACGGCAACAACGTCGCGCGCTCGTTGGCGCTGCTCGGCGCGATCGCCGGCGTCGAGGTGGCGGTCGGCTCGCCGCCGCAGTACACGCTGACCGACGCCTACGGCGCGACGCTCACCACCGACCCCGCGGAGGCGGTCGCCGGTGCGCACGCGGTGTACGCCGACGTCTGGGTGAGCATGGGCGACGAGGAGACCGCCGACGAGCGCCGTGCCGCGCTCGCGCCGTACCGGATCGACGACGCGCTGCTCGATCGGGCGGCCCCCGGGGCGATCGCGCTGCATTGCCTGCCCGCGCATCCCGGCGAGGAGATCACGGCCGAGGTGCTCTACGGCGAGCGCCAGCGGATCTGGGATCAGGCCGAGAACCGCCGCCACGCGCAAAAAGCCCTGCTGGAGCACCTGGTCCGCTAGCGTCCGCACCGGGAGATCGACTCGGGGAGGAGCGTCCTATGCCGCAGCCCAGAAAGCCAGCGTCGTCCGGCCGCAAGCCGGCGGCGCGCAAGCCCGCGGCGCGCAAGGCGGGGGCGAGCCGATCGGGCGGTCGCAGCGCGCCCGCCGGCCAGGGTGGGCGCGCCAAGCCGGGCGCCGCGAAAGCGCCGGCCGCCGCGCCGCAGACGCCCCGCACGGCCGCCGACGAGCGTCGTGAGGATCAGCTGACGGCCGCGCTCGCGTCGCTGCGCGACCTGCTGTCCAAGGGCGTCGTCATCACCGGCGAGAAGCTGCAGGAGGCGATCGACGAAACCGTCAAGCGCGGCCGCATGACGCGCCAGGACGCCGAGGAGCTCGCCGGCAACCTCGTCGAGATCGGCCGCCGCCAGACGCAGGACGCGCTCGCCGAGGTCGAGAGCCTGATCGGACGCTCGGCGAAGCAGACGCGCCGCGTGACGCGCTCGCGCGTGAAGAGCGTCGGCAATGCGGCCCGTCGGGCGCCGGGCAGCGATCGCGCGCTGCGCACGGTCGACCGCGTCCGGCGCGCCGCCGGACTCGGGCAGTCGTTTCCGATCATCGGCTACGAGGACCTGACGACGGCGCAGGTCAAGGAGCGCCTCGCCGATCTCGACGACGCGGATCTGCGCAAGGTTCGCGACCACGAGAAGCGCAACGCCAACCGCAAGTCGGTGCTCGCAGCGATCGAGAAGCGCCTGGGGTAGGGCGTCCGGGGGCGCCACCTATCCTGGGTGGCCCATGGAAGCCTCCACCTTCACGCGCCCCGAACGCGGCGCCGAGATCGACCTGCGCGTCGACGCACTCGCCTATGGCGGCAACGGCATCGCGCGCATCGAGGGCTATGTCGTCTTCGTCGCCGGCGCGATCCCCGGCGATCTCGTCCGCGCGGTCGTCACGAAGCGCAAGCGCGCCTACGCCGAGGCGCGCACGATCGAGGTGCTCGAGCCGAGCCCGGAGCGCATCGCGCCGCTCGCCGACCACCCGGGCGCGCCGTGGCAGGTGCTGCCCTACGCGCGCCAGCTCGAGGTCAAGCAGGAGCAGGTGTGCGACGCGCTGACGCGGATCGGCCGGCTGGAGGGCTTCCAGCTCGACGACATCGTTCCCGCGGTGCAGCAGTGGCGCTATCGCAACAAGCTCGAGTACTCGTTCGGGACGGCCGCGGACGGCACGCTCATCTGCGGATTCCACGCGCCCGGCTCGTGGCACGACATCGTCTCCGTCAGCGACTGCCGGCTGGCCTCCGTGCGGTCCAACGACGCCCGCGAGCAGGTGCTCGCCTGGTGCCGCGAGCAGGGCCTCGAGGCGTTCGACCGGCGTACGCACACGGGGCTGCTGCGCAACCTCGTCGTGCGCGAAGGGCGGCGCACGAACCAGCTGCAGGTGCGGCTGGTGACGGGTCCGGGCGACATCGACGGGCCGAGCCTGGCCGCGGCGGTCGACTGTGAGGGGCTGTCGTGGACGACGACCGACGCGCTCGCCGAGACGACGCAGGGCGGCGAGACGATCAAGCTCGCCGGCAACCGCACCCTCGAGGAGGAGCTCTGCGGGCTGAGCTTCTCGATCGCGCCCAACGCGTTCTTTCAGACGAACACCGAGATGGCCGAGCAGCTCTACGCCATCGCCGGCGACCTGGCCGGCCTGAAGGGCTGGGAACGCGTCTACGACCTGTACTGCGGGATCGGCACCGTCGGCCTGAGCCTGGCCGCGCGCGCGGGCGAGGTGTGGGGCCTGGAGATCGTCGAGCAGGCGGTCGCCAACGCGATCTCCAACGCCAAGCGCAACGGGATCGACAACGCGAGGTTCTTCGCCGGCGACGTGCGCCTGGCGCTGCGCGAGCTCGTCGAGGCGGCGAGCCGGCCGGACGTCTGCGTCATCGACCCGCCCCGCGCGGGGCTCTCGCAAAAGGTCGTGCGGCGCCTCATCGAGGCCGCGCCGCGGCGGATCGTCTACATCTCCTGCAACCCGACGACGCTCGCGCCCAACGCCGCGCAGCTCGTCGAGGCCGGCTACGCGCTAAAGCGCGTCGCACCGGTCGACATGTTCCCGCAGACGCCGCACATCGAGTGCGTGGCGCTGCTGGAGCGTGGCTGAGCGTCAGCGCGCTTCGATCGCGGTGAGGGCGGCGATGTCGCTGAGGTCGGCCGGGCGGCCGCTGGCGCGCTTCATCGCGATGACGTCGTCGAGGCCGGCGATGGCGAGCGGGATGCCGTCGAGCTCGATGACGAGCGCCCGCGCCCGCAGATCGCCATAGGCGGGGGCGCCTGGGACGTCGCGCAGGATGTGCAGCTCGCCGTGGCGCGTCGTCAGTGGTGGCACGATGGCTGCGGTGGCGAGTTGCTCAGCCGTCGCAGGGCCGGCGCCCGCGAAGTCCCGCGGTCTGGCCTGAAGCTCGACCAGCGCGGCGGTCAGGCGGGTGTGGTTGTCAGGCCTTCGCCTGCACGCCGGCGATCTCGAGCTGGGTCGCGACGCGGTTCCAGGATGCGGACTCCGCCAGCCGCTGCGCCGGGGTCAACCGGCGCGCGTGCGCCACCTCGCTCGCATCGAGCCCGCACTCCAGCGGTGCGGTGTGGAGCACCGGTTGCTCACCGAGCACCAGCAGCAGTTGCGTGAAGCGCTCGAAGCTCGGCGCCTCGAGCCCCGACTCGATGCGGCTGATCGCCGCCTGCGTCGTGCCTGCGCGGCGAGCGAGCGAGCGCTGGCTGACGCCATGTCGCAGGCGGACCGACCGAACGTGGTCTCCAAGGGTCGACACGGCCGAACCATACCGTTTCCGGTATCAGAACGCGCGCGCCTACGGCCTTCCGTCCCCGCAGCGCGCGCGGCTCCGAGCTACCGTCCCCGCAGCGCGCGCAGTTCCGCCCGCAGCTGCGTGACCTCCGCCTCCAGCCGGGCCACCCGCTCGGCCAGCGGCAGCTCGGCCGGCGCGGCGACCTCCGGCGCCGACGGCATCGGCCGGCCGGGGGCGCGGATCACCGGCCCGGGCGCGGCGCCGGGGGCAGCGCCCAGCACCGCCGCGGGTGCGGGCACGGGCGCGGCGTCGTCGGAGAGGCGGTGGGCGTAGCGCTCCTCCTTCTGCCCCGGCCGGCGCGGGAGTTGCTCGACGAGCTCGCGCTCGACGAGCGCGGCGAGCGTCGCGTGGACCGCGGCGAGATCGCCGAAGGGATGCAGGCGATCGCAGCGCGCCTTCAGCTCGCCCGGCGTCTGCGCGCCGCGCAGCATGAGCACGCACAGCACCGCGAGCTCGTCGGGCGCGCGCGTGAGCGACTCGTCGAGCAGGTGGCGGTACTTCGAGGTCCGGCTACCCGCGCCGCTGGACAGCCGCGCCCAGCGGCGGCGGTGCAGGCGGGCCACGGCGTCGCGGATCGTCGTCTCGTCGTAGGCCACGACCGGGTCGCGGTTCGTCGACTGGTTGCATGCCGCGCGCAGCGCGTTGAGCGTGAGGGGGTACGTGTCCGGCGTCGTGCGCTGCTTCTCGATCAGGCAGCCCAGGACGCGGATCTCCGCCGCGGTGAGATCCACTACTCGGAGGCGGACCCGCCCTTGGGCGGCTTGTCCTCGTCGCCGTACTTCTTCAGCCAGTCCGAGAGCTGCTTGCCCGCCGAGTTGACGTGCTCGCCGGTCTCGCGGAAGAGATCCTTGAAGCGCTCGGAGTAGTGCGTGGCGGCCGCGGAGGCCTCCTCGCGCGCCGGCCGCTCCTGGCCGCGCCGCGTGTACTCGCCGCTGACGATACGGTCGTACTCGCCGTCGCGTACCCAGGCGAGCAGCTCGTGGACGCGCTTGACCGGCAGCGAGTGCGTCTGGCGCATGTCGGTCAGCAGGCGCTGCAAGCGGTCCAGGCCCTCGCCCGTCTCGGTGTACTCCATCGCCTGGCGCATGAACGCGTCGAGGTTGAGGTCGGCCGCCTTCGCCCCGGCCGACATCGTCATGAGCATCTGGCAGACGGCCCGCGGGTCGCGGGTGACGATCGCCGCCGCCCGGTCGCACGTCAACTCGGTCGCGCGCGACCACTCCAGCAGCGCGTGCTGGACGGCCAGCAGCGGCATGCCGGCGACCATCGGCAGGCGCTGGCTGCCGATCCGCAGGATGATCTGCAGCGCGGTGCGGTAGAGCACGTGGTCGGAGAGGATGTGGCCGACCTCGTGCGCGATGACCGATTCGAGCTGCTCGGTGTCCAGCAGCTCGACCGTGCCGCTGTTGAGCACGACGATCGGCTTGCCGGCTCCGACCGCCATCGCGTTGGCGATCGGCTCGGCGGTGAGGTAGAGGTCGTACACCTCGGGCATGTCCAGGACGCTGAGCACGTGCTGGTAGCGCGTCCAGATCTCGGGCAGCTGGTCGGTGCCGAGGCGGACCGAGGCGCCGAGGTAGGTCTGGCGCAGCGCCCGCTCGTAGCCGAATTCGATGAGCTTGCGCACGACGTAGTCGAGCATCGGGATCGAGCCGAGCGCCGCCGTCGCGGCGCGGTCGGCCGGATGCTCGTAGGCCTTCGGGGAGATGCCGGGCAGCCGGTAGGCCTCGGCGGGCGTCGACACGCCAGTGAGCTTAGTTGACGGGCCCCGTCGCCGGGCGGTGCCCTCCGGTCACATCGCCACCCCCAGCCTCGAACCGACGGAGACCGATGAGCCGCGACGACAGCACCACGCTCGGGCGGCTCGCCGTCGGCCGCGCAGACCGGGCGGGCGTCCGCCAACCCAGGAACGCTCGCCCAGCTGCACCGGCGCGGCGTGACCCCTCGAGCAGTGGCAGCAGAGCCGCGCCGCCTCGTCGGAGATCCGTATGACGGCGCCGGCGCTCGGCAAGACGGCGAGCGTCTATCAGGGTGCCGCGCTGGCGAAGGACTGCTACCGGCTCGGCTCGGCGCGGCCGTGACGGCACCGTGGCCTGCTCGTGGACCATCACTAGACTCGGCGGCGATGCGCGCCGCAACGATCCGCGACGGCGAGATCCTCGTCGAGGAACACCCGGACCCGCAGCCCGGGACCGGCCAGGTGCTCGTCCGCGTCCGCGCGGCGGGGCTCAACGGCGCCGACATGCTGCAACTGCGCGGACGCTACCCCGCGCCGCCCGGATCGCCGCAGGACATCCCCGGCCTGGAGCTGGCCGGCGAGGTCGCCGGGCTCGGTGACGGCGCGTCGCGCTTCGCCGAGGGCGACCGCGTCATGGGGATCGTCGGCGGAGGCGGCCAGGGCGAGCTCGCGGTCGTCCACGAGCGCCAGCTCATGCCGGTGCCCGACGCGGTCGGCTTTCCCGACGCGGGCGGGCTGCCCGAGGTCTTCACGACCGCGCACGACGCGATCTTCACGCAATGCGGGCTGCGCCCCGGCGAGCGCCTGCTCGTCCACGGCGGCGCGGGCGGCGTCGGCACGGCGGCGATCCAGCTCGCCCACGCGGTCGGCGCGCACGTCACGGCCACGGTCCGTAACCCCGCTTCGCGCGACGCCGTCGCGCAGCTCGGCGCCGACGAGGTGCTCGAGCCCGACGGCTTCGAGGAGCACCGCCCGTTCGACGTGATCCTCGAGCTCGTCGGCGCGCCGAACCTCGGCGCGAACGTCAAGGCGCTGAACACCGACGGCCGGATCGTCGTGATCGGCATCGCCGCCGGCGCCAAGGCCGAGCTCAACCTCGCCGCGCTGATGGCCAAGCGCGGCCGCATCATGGCCTCGACGCTGCGCGCCCGCCCGCTGGAGCGGAAGGCGGCGACGGCGCGCGCGCTGGAGCGCGAGGTGCTGCCCGGCTTCGAACGCGGCGCGCTGCGGGTGCCGGTCGCCGACACGTTCGCGCTCGACGACGTGGCCGCCGCGTACGAGCGCTTCGCCGCCGGCGGCAAGCTCGGCAAGATCATCCTCGAGCCCTGAGCAACGTCCGCAGCCGGCCGGCGTTGGGCGCCAGGAAGCCCGCGGCCACGAACGGCAGCGCCGGGATCGCCTCGCCGAGCACGACGCTGAGCCCGAGCGCGGCGAGCAGGCCGAGCAGCATGCCCGCGATCGTGGCGCCGCGGCGCAGGCCGAAGCGCCAGGCCCACGCGGCGAACAGCGAGACGAAGAAGGCATCGGAGAAGCCGAGGTGGCCGGCGCTGCCGGCGTCGCCCCAGGCGGGCAGGTCGAAGCTCAGCGCGTCGACCCGGGCCGTGCCGTCGTCGAGCAGCCGCGACGTCGGACCGAAGGCGACCGACAGGACGTCGATCGCCGCCACGAACAGCGCCACGCCCACGGCGATCGCCGGAGCCGCCAGCCAGCGCGCGAACAGCAGCCCCGCCGCGCCCGCCAGCAGCGCCTCCACGACGTTGGCGCCGGCTCCCACGCCGTTGGCCCCGTCGCTGTTGAGCGCCGCCATCAGCAGCCCGGCGCCGAGCCCCACGAGCAGCGGCGCGACGAGCATCTCGTAGGCGGGCAGCAGCGCCAGCGTGCTCGCCGCGACGAGCAACAGGCCGATCGACCCGGCCACGAGGACCGTCGTGTCCCCCGCCGGCAGCGCGGGCAGCGCCGGCGCGGCGAGGAAGTAGGCCAGCGCCGCGAACGGGGCCGCGAACGCCAGCGTGGCGAGCCGGGAGCGGCGGCTCAGTACGGCGGAAGGTCGGCGTACCACTCGCCGAGCACCCGGAAGGCCGACCAGAACGCGCGCTTGGCGGACTCCTCGTCGAGCGCCTCGTCGATGTTCGGCACGTAGAGCGCCTCGATCGAGGGGGTCAGGTGCTGCACCTCGCCGGCCATCGCGACGACCGGGCGGGCCAGCGCCAGGCCGAGGTCGTTGAGCACGGCCAGCGTGTCCTCGCCCATCACGACGATCATCTTCGGCTGCACGATCGCGATCTCCTCGGCGACCCGGGCGATGCACGCGGGGTCGGCCAGCGACGTGTCGCTGACCGGGCACTTCACGCAGAGCGTGCCGTAGACCGCGAGCGGATCGATCGCCAGGCGCTTGAAGGCCTTCATGAGCGCGGCGCCCGCGCGGCCGTAGAACGCGACCCCCTCCTCGATCTCCGGCGGCATCGGCGCGTGCTTGAGCAGGACGATGTCGGCCTGCGGATGGCCGGAGCCGAGGACCGGCATGAGATGCCCGCGCGGGCACTCGTGGCAGTCCTGCAGCTCGCGCGTCAGCGTGTTGAGCTCACGGATCGCGCGCTCGAGGTACTTCTCGCGGATCTCGTCATCGGTCGTCGGCATGCTCGGCGGTGAGTTCGACGGTTGCGACGGCCGACCCTGCGCGTGCATCACGACTTGCGCGTGGCCCGCCGCACCCGCCGCTCGCGCACGGCCCGGCGAGCGCTCTGCGGCGTGGCCTTCGTCTCGAGGAACTTCAGCGCCTGCACGTAGAGCAGCGACGACGGCTTGGTCGTGATCTCGGCGGTGCGCAGCGACTCGAGGAACTCCTCCGGGCCGTCGAAATCGTGCATCCGCACGCGCACGGACCCCAGCCCCGGCGCCACGTGGGAGTCCGAGCCGGCGCCCGCGAGGATGCGGTACTTGGCCGCGAAGCGCTGGGCCTCCTCGTTGAAGGAGCCGATCGCGACGCGCGGGTTGTAGACCTCGATCGCGTCGATGTCGTCGATGATCGTCAGCAGGTGCTCGTAGTCGGGTACCGCGTGCATGCGATCGAACGGATGCGGCACGTAGACGAGGCCGCCCTGGCGCTTGATCTCGGCGACGGTCTCGGCCAGCGTGAGCCCGCGCGGGATCTTCTCCTCGATGAACAGGCCGATGACCTCGCCCTGGTTGGCGGTCTTGACCTCCTCGGCGACGATGATCTTCACGCCGTACTCCGCCGCCTTCGCGCGCGCCTCGTGCGCGCCGGACACCTCGTTGTGGTCGGTCACGGCGATCGCGCCCAGGCCCTGCTCGCGGGCGGTCGCCAGGAGCACCTCGACCGGCGTCGCGCAGTCGTGCGAGTGGTCGGTGTGCATGTGCAGGTCGACGTCGATGCGCGGCCGCGGGGCCAGCCGCGTGGCCAGGGCCTGGTTGCCCTCGATCGGATGGCGGCGGGCGACCACACCGCCGTAGACGCCCTCGAGGTCGTCCGCCACGCGTGACCAGGTCAGCTGCGCCCGGACCGGCTCGGCGGCCGCGCGCAGCCGCTCGCGCAGCTGCGTGTCGGCGACGAGCCGCTCGAGCTGGGCGGCCAGCGTCTCGATGTCGCGCGGCTCGAACAGCAGGCCGTAGGCGCCCTCGCCGAGCGCCTCCTCGTAGACCGGAAGCCGTGCGGCGAGCCCGACGGCGCCGGCGTTGATCGCGCGCAGCAGCAGCCCCGGCGCGGGGGCCGCTCCGTCGGAGGCGGCGACGAAGATGTCGCTGCCCGCGAGCAGCTCGGCTTCGCCGAGCTCGCCCGGCGCGACGTAGCGCACGCGCGCCTCGAGGTCGGCGCGCAGCGGCGCGCTGCTCGACGGACCGCGCGCGGAGAGGATCGTCGCCCGCCACGGGCCGGCGGGGTCCAGGCGCCGCAGCGCCCGCAGAAACAGCCGCAGCGCCGGGCGCTCCTCGTAGTCGACGAAGCCGAAGCGCACGCGGCCGTCGGCGGACGGCACCCGCGGCAGCGGCGCGTCGGCGCCGGGCAGCAGCACGCGGTAGTCGGCGGGAAAGAAGCGCTGCATGAGACAGCGCGTGGCGTCGAAGCTCGCCGTCCGCGCGTCGAGCCGGCCCAGCACGAGCGAGACGACCCTGCGGGCGACCTGGGTCGACAGCAGGCGCTCGGTCGGCGCGTGGAACGTGCCGACGTTCAGCGCGCGCGAGTGGCGCAGCGCGGCGCTCGACGTCGACGGCGCGAACGGCTCGTGGACGTGGCAGACGTCGAGCGGGAGGATCGTGAGGAGGTTCTCGATCGTGCGCGAGACGTCGACCGGCAGCGCGGGGGCGCGGCGGGCGCTGCCCGGCAGGTCCGGCAGGGCGTCGCCGACTGCGAGCACGCGGGGCGGCGCACCGGGCTCGGGCAGCACGGATCCGAACCCCGCCCGCCCGTCGCGCGCGGCGCTGAGCGCGGTCCGCGTCTCGCGCACGGCCTCGCTGGAGCGCGAGGGCGCGACGATCAGCACCTGGTGGCCGCGGGCGGCCAGCTCGGCGGTCGTCCGCTCGACGTAGGTCGTGATCTCGTGGTGGCCGGCGCCCCACGGATAGGGCGTCACGTGGGCGATCGCGAGGGGCGTGTCCAGCACCCTGTGCAGGATAGGGAGCGGACGCATATGCGATGCGAGCCGCTCCCACAGGGCCGCCGACAGCATGCAGCGCGCAGACCAAGCAGGGCGGTGGCGGCCCGCGACCTGCGGGCGAACGCCGGCGGCGTCGCCGGGTTCAGGCCCGAGGTCTGGGTGGCTTGCGTGAAGGCGTGGGCGCGCGCCCCTTGTCGTAGAACGCCGCGAAGTCCTTCGCGTAGTTCTTGTAGACGACGTTGCGCTTGACCTTCAGCGTCGGCGTCAGCTCGTCGTGCTCCTGCGAGAGGTCGCGGTCGAGCACGGTGAACTTCTTGACCTGCTCGATGCGGGCAAACTTCTTGTTGGTCTCGTCGACGGCGGCCTGCAGCACCTCGCGCACGGCAGGATCCTGGGCGAGCTCGGCGGGGTCCTTCGTGTCCGCGCCGACCTTCTCGGCGAGCGCCGCCGCCTCGTCGGGATCGATCGTCAGCAGCGCGGTGAGGTACGGCTTGCGGTCGCCGTAGACGATCGCCTGCGAGATCCAGCGACAGAGCTTGAGCGCCTGCTCGATGTTCGACGGCGAGATGTTCTTGCCGCTGGAGGTGATGATGAGGTCCTTCTTGCGGCCGGTGATCGACAGGTAGCCGTCGGCGTCGAGTTCGCCGAGGTCGCCGGAGTGCAGCCAGCCGTCGCGGTTGAGCGTCTCGGCCGTCGCCTCGGGGTTGTTGTAGTAGCCCTTGAAGATGTTCGGGCCGCGCATGAGCACCTCGCCGTCGTCGGCGATCGACACCTCGCAGACGCCCGGCAGCGGCCGGCCGACGGTGCCGAAGCGGTGCTCCTCGATCGTGTTGAGGGTCTCGACCGCGCAGGTCTCGGTCATCCCGTAGCCCTCGAGCACCCAGACGCCCGCGGCGTGGAAGAACTCGAGGATCTCGGTGTCGATCGGCGCCGCGCCCGACAACGCGAGCTTCACGCGCCCGCCGAAGAGGTCGCGGACCTTGTGCAGGACGAGCTTGTCGGCGAGCCCGTATTTCGCCTTCAGCACGGGCCCGGGCTGTCCGCCGCGGTCCTCGATGGCGCGCGCCGCGCGCCCGACGCCGACGGCCCAGTGAAAGAGCTTCGCCTTCACGCCGCCGGCCGCCTCGGCCTTCGCGGTCGCCGCGGTGTGGATCTTCTCGAAGATCCGCGGGACCGAGGGCAGATGCGTCGGCCTGATGAGCTGCACGTCCTCGACGATCTTCTTCGGGTCCCGCCGCCAGTACGCCATCTCGGCGCCGGCGTCGACCGCGACGAGCTGGACGATGCGGGTCAGCACGTGAGCGAGGGGCAGGAAGACGTAGACGACGTCCTCGCCGGACGCGAAGCCGACGCGCGGGCGAACGCCGTCGATGTCCGCGCAGAGGTTGCCGTGCGTCAGCATGCAGCCCTTCGGCGGGCCCGTCGTGCCGGAGGTGTAGACGATCGTCGCGACGTCGCCGGGGCGGATCGCCGCGATGCGCGCGTCGAGATCCTCGTCGCAGACGTCGGCGCCGGCCTCGCGCAGCGCATCCAGCGTCATCGCGTCGTCGCCCTCGCCCTCGCCGTCGAAGCGAAAGACGTGCTTGACGTTCGGCAGCGCGTCGCGGATCTCGGCGAGCTTGGAGAGCTGGCCGACGTCCTCGCAGAACAGCGCCGTCGCGCCGCTGTGGTCGAGGACGTACTCGCACTCCTGCGGTGAGTTGGTCTGGTAGACCGGCACCACGGTCGCGCCGGTGAGGAACGTGGCGAAGTCCGCGAGCGTCCACTCCGCGCGGGTGTTGGAGAGGATCGCGACGCGGTCGCCGGGCTCGATTCCGAGGGCGACGAGGCCCTTGGCGAGCGCCCGCACGTCGCGGCCGAGCTCGGCGTAGGAGGTGGACTGCCAGTCCTTCGGCCCCGGCGAGCGCATCGCCGCCGCGCCGCCGTACTTCGCGGCGGCGTCGAGGACGAGCGACGCGAGCGTCCGGGCGGGCGCAGCGGTCGTGTCGGTTGGCGTGGCGGCTGCGGTGGGGGTGGCTGGGTCGTCCTTGCTCATGGGGGAATCCTACGGCGCTGGGAGCGTCGGATGGTCGGTTTGACCCGGCAGCGGTCCGCTGCAGAGCGCGGACGCCTCACCGCACGACGCGGAGGGCGGCGCTGAGCGGGCCGGCGCTGGCGGCGCCGGTCCGCCTTCCCGGCGCGGTGCAGCGTGGAGGGCACGATGCGCCGCCGCGAGCGGCGCCGGGCTCATCTGGTCAGGTCTTGCTGGCCTTCGCCTTCGCCGCGGTCGCGGGCGCGGAGGCGGGCTCGCTGCCCGGGCGGCGCGCGTACTGCGCGATGAACGCCTCGGTGTCGGCGTGGGCCTGCTCGTCGGGGCGCTGGTTGTGCGGCGACTTCATGAGGTACGACGACGGCCCGTCGAGCTGGCCGGAGAGGCCGTGGTTGAGCGCGAGCTTGCAGCAGCGCACGGCGTCGATGACGATCCCGGCGCTGTTGGGCGAGTCCCAGACCTCGAGCTTGAGCTCGGCCGTCAGCGGCACGTCGCCGAAGGCCTGACCCTCGAGGCGGATGTGCGCCCACTTGCGGTCGGTCAGCCACGGCACGTAGTCCGACGGGCCGACGTGGACGTCGCCGGCCGGCAGCTCGTGGCCCATGATCGACGTCACCGCGTTGGTCTTGGAGATCTTCTTGGACTCCAGGCGCTCGCGCTCGAGCATGTTGTAGAAGTCCATGTTGCCGCCGACGTTGAGCTGCGACGTGCGCATGAGCTTCACGCCGCGGTCGTGGAACAGGCGGGCGAGGTTGCGGTGCACGATCGTCGCGCCGACCTGCGACTTGATGTCGTCGCCGACGATCGGCAGGCCGGCCTTCTTGAAGCGCTTGTCCCAGTAGTCCTCGCGGGCGATGAAGACCGGGATGCAGTTCACGAAGCCGCAGCCGGCCTCCAGAACCTGCTCGACGTACCACTTCGTCGCCTGCTCGGAGCCGACCGGCAGATAGGAGACGACGACGTCGGTGTGGGTGTCCTGGAGGATCTGGACGATGTCGGCGGTCTCGCCCTCCGCCTTGGTGATCTTCTCCTTGAGGTACTTGCCCAGGCCGTCGTGCGTCATGCCGCGGTGGACCTTCACGCCGAGCTGCTCGGGCACCTCGGCGAACTTGATCGTGTTGTTCTGGCCGGCCCAGATGGCCTCGCCGAGGTCCTTGCCGACCTTGTCGGCGTCGATGTCGAAGGCGGCGGTGAACTCGACGTCGGAGATGTGGTAGCCGCCGAGGTCGACGTGCATGAGCCCGGGGACGTCGAGCGTCGCGTCGGCGTTGCGGTAGTACTCGACACCCTGGACGAACGCCGAGGCGCAGTTGCCGACGCCGACGATCGCGACGCGGACCTTCTCCTGCTGGTAGCGCGCTGCGCCGTTGGTGTGGGCGGCGCCGTTGCCGTGGCCGTTGCTGGGTGTCATGTCAGGTTCGTTTCCTTTTCTGAGCGAGTCGCCGGGTCCTAGAACCCCGGGAGGGAGGGCTCGTTACAACGTGGCTGCCGGCGTCAGCTCGCGCTTGACGTGCAGGATGCGTTGAACGACGGTGACGGAGGTCAGGGCGGCGAGCAGGTAGATCGCCGGCTCGAGCGCCCCCAGATCGGCGAAGACGAGGCCCGCCGAGATGACGATCACGCGGACGAGACGGTCGGCGATCCCGACCTTGCACTCGACGCCGAGCGCCTCGGCGCGGGCGCGCGTGTAGGAGACCACGAGCGAGGCCATGACCGCGACGACGACCGCCGCGACCGCCAGCTCGTCCTGGTCCTGGGCGAACGTCGCGGCGACCGCGGTGAGCACGATCCCCTCGACGATCCGGTCCAGCGTCGAGTCCAAAAAAGCGCCGAACGGCGTGCCCTTGCCCGACATTCGCGAGTAGCCGCCGTCGAGCGTGTCGCAGATCGACCCGACGATGAAGACCACGCCGCCGAAGAAGAACTCGTGCTGCCAGACGAGCACGGCGGCGATGACGTTCAGCGTGAAGCCGGCCATCGAGATCTGGTTGGGCGTCAGGCGCGAGGCGATCAGCCGATCGCGCAGCAGCTCGAGTCGCTCCGCGCCGGGCCGCGGCCGCTCGCGGCGCGGACGCTCGCGGGGCTCGGGATCGGTCGGCGGCGATGGCGCTTGCGTATCGAACGCCATCAAGGCGCCGCCGTCGCCCGGCTCGGTTGCGCGGCCTGCATCTGGACCTGGGCCTGCGCGGGCAGGAAGGTCCACGCGTGCGGTCGCGCCCGGGCCATCGCCCGCGCCGCGAACGCGCCGATGCCGGCGGCCGCCGCGCCGAGCACCGCGTCGGCGATGAAGTGGTTGGCGGTGACGACGATCACGAACACGACGACCAGCGGGTACAAGCACCAGAAGACCTTCAGCGCGCGCCACCTTACGAGCCGCACGAGCGGGACGCTGATCATGAGCGCGAAGGCGACGTGCATCGACGGAACCGCCGCGTACGGGTTGAAGAGCTCGTTGATCGTCACGCTGTCCTGCCCGACGCCGGTGAAGTCCGACACCGCGTCGAAGAAGCCCCACTCGGGAAAGAAGCGCGGCGGCGCGGTCGGGAAGACGCTGTAGCCGATCAGCGCGACGCCGAACGCGACGAGGAACATGTTGCGCACGAAGTAGAAGCTGTCGTTGCGAAACATGTACAGCCACGTCAGCGCGCCCAGCGTGACCGAGGTCTGCGTGTTGATGTACATCCAGGAGGCGCCGTCGAGCAGCCATTGCTGGCCGGCGGCGAACGCCTGCAGCGACGGCTCGACGAAGATGTTCAGCGCCTGCTCGACGTGGATGAGGTCGCGCGCGTTGGAGAACGCCGTCGCCGCCGCCGCGGGGTCGTCGACGACCCCGCGCGTGATGCGGTAGAGCTGGAACGCGCCGACGAACAGCACCACCTGACGCACGACGTCGAGCGGGCCGTTCGGCAACAGGCGCGCCTGGAGCGTGCTGAGGCGGGAACGCATGAGGACAGGGTCATGTTACGAAAGATCACCGCGGGCTCCGAGGGCTTTCCCGTGCACTGCGTGCGGACGGCGCGGCGCCAGCCGGGCTCAGCGCCGGCAGGACGTGCCGGGCAGCCGCGCTTGCAGGGTGATCGTGCCGGCGGCCGCGAAGTCGACGCGCGTCATCCCGCCGCGCGCCTCGCGCACGCAGCCGCGCCCGCCGGTCACGCGCCACCAGCGGGTGAAGCGCACGCGCAGGAGCACGGGGCCGGCGGCTGTGGTGCGCACGGTGACGCCGCTGGGGCGCAGCGTGGCGGAGGCACGGGCCGCGCCGGCGGCCTGCGCCAGCGCGGCCGGGCGAGCGACCGCGAACACCCGCCAGTGCTCGTTGCGCCAGACGTCGCGCAGGTACGGCAGGCCCGCGGCGACGAGGCGCGCCTCGTCGCGTCCGGCGTCGTCGAGCGGCACGTCGGGCAGCGCGACGTAGGCGACGGCGTGGCGGTCGAGCCACGCGCGGTAGCCGGTGGCATCGAGCCTGCGGTCGTAGAAGAGCGCGCCGTAGCGGCGGTCGAGCTGGCGCTCCCAGCCGCGCGCCAGCGGGATGCCATCCGGGCGGGCTGGGATATGGCGCGCCTCCCAGTGGTTCGCGGTGTACGGGATCTCGACGCGGAAGCTGCCGACGCGGGGGCGAGCGTTCAAGAAGTCCAGCAGCGGCGCGTAGTACGCGACGCCCACCGAGGGATCACCGCTTGCGCGCACGACGTCGCGCACGGCCGGGTACAGCGGCCAGTACGCGGCGGCGACCGCGAGCGCAGCGATCAGCCACGGGCTGCGCCGGCCGATCAGCGCGCCGAGCACGACCGGGCCGGCCGCCAGCGCTCCGAGGCGGGTCGCGTTGCCGCCCAGCGGCGAGTCGATGACGAACGCGACCGCGAGCAGCAGCGCGTAGAGCAGCGCCCCGGCGCGCAACGCGCGCTCGCCGGCCGGCAACAGCGCCGCGAGCGCCAGGCTGCCCGCCAGCGCAGGCCAGAACGACGACGCCACGAGGTTGTGGGTGCCGCCCTCGGGAAAGAGCACGGTGGTGATCGCGATCGGGGCGAGCGCCGCGGCGGCGATCACGGCACCCCAGCCCCAGGCGCGCGCGCGGTGCTGCGCGGGCTCGGCGAGCGCCCACGCCGTGACACAGAGCGCGAGAAAGAGCCCGGCGACCGGGCTGGCCAGCGTCGTGGCGGCGGCGAGCGCGGCCGCCGCTGCACGCCGCTCGCGCGCCAGCGCCAGCAGCGCGCCGAGGCCGATCGCCACCCCGAGCAGGAATGTCAGCCGGCCGTTCAGCAGGACCGCGGTCGTGCCGGCGGCGAACCACAGCGCGGCCGCGCCGCCGGCGCGCGGGTGCGTGGACCAGTGCCGGCGCGCGAGCGGGGCGAACAGCGCCGCCGCCGCGACCGCCGCCAGCGCGCCGGTCAGGCGCACGCCGAGCAGCCCGGCAAGCGGCGGGAACAGCACGCTGTACCCGGGCGTGTGATGGCCGGCGAACCAGCCGTTGTTCCACAGCGTGAGGCCGAGCTCGGCGCGGTACTCCTGGGCGGCGAGATCGGCGCTGGGCGGCGCGACGAGCAGGTAGACGGCCGCGCCGAGCGCCGCGACGACCCAGGGGCTCAGGAGGCGGCGCAGCACGGCCCAACCCTTGCAGGAGTCAGCGCTGCGCCAGGAACTCGACGATCCGCTTGCCGACCTCGGGCCGGTCGATCCAGGGCCAATGGCCGGCGCCGGGCACGACCTCGAGCGTCGCGTCGCCGAGCGCGGCCGCGTAGCCGGAGCCGAAGCGGGCCGGGATCCAGCGGTCCGCCTGCCCCCAGACGACGAGGGCGGGCGCGGTGATCGCGCCGAGCGTGGCGCCCGCGCGGGCGAGCACCGCCGGGGACGAATTGCGCAGCAGCAGCCGCATCGCGCGCTCCGTGCCGAGGTCGAAGCTCTCGGCGACGCTGGCCACGAACGGCTCGGGCATCGGCCCGGGCGTCGCCGAGGCGCGCCGCGAGATGAGCCGCAGCGTCGGCTGCCACGCCGAGCCGACGGCGATCGGCCCGACGACCGGCATCCGCACGAGCCGGGCGGGGCCGCGCCAGCGAAAGCCCCCCAGCAGGGGGATCGCGTCGACGATGACGAGCCGCTTGACCCGCGCGGGCTGCTCGGCGGCCCAGGCCAGCCCGACGGCTGCGCCCCAGTCGTGGCCGCACAGCCGCACGCGGTCGAGCTCCAGCGCGTCGAGCAGGCGGTCGAGGAAGCGCACGTGGCCGGCGAGGGAGTAATCGAGGTCGCCGCGCTTGCCGCTGCGCCCGAAGCCGGGCAGGTCGACGGCGATGCCGCCGCCGAGGGCGAGCGGGGTCAGCCAGTCGAACGAGCTCGTCGGGATGCCGTGCAGGAAGATCGTCGGCACCGGGTCGTTGCCGGCGCGACGCAGGAGGACCGGCTGGTCGTCGAGCTCGAGCACCGTTTCGGTCACCGTCAGCACGGCGCCGGACGATAGCCTCCGGCGGGTGGTCGCCCTCCTGAACACGGCACGTACGCGCGGGGACGATCGCTAGTGCGGACCCTCTGCTTCGGCGACGTGATCGTCGACCTCATCTGCCACCGGCCGGTCAGCTCCTACGACGAGGTCGACGCCCTCGTCCCGTCGCCCGGCGGCGTCATCGCCAACATCGCCGTGACGGCCGCGCGGCGCGGCGCCGCGGTGTCCTTCGCCGGCGGCACCGGCGACGACCGCTGGGGGCGCTGGCTGCACGAGCGGCTGGCCGGCGAGCGCGTCGACCTGCGCTGGTTCGACCTCGCCAAGGGACACGCCACGGCGGTCGCGTTCACCACCGTCGACGAGCACGGCGAGCCGTCGTGGGATCTCTACGGCGATGGCGTGGCGGCGAGCCTGGCCGCGCTCGACGGGCTGCTGCCGGGCGCCGTCGAGGCGACCGACGCGCTGCTGTTTACCTCCAACACGCTCGCCGACAAGACCGCCGCGCAGGTCACGATGGCCGCGCGCGAGCGGGCGCTCGAGCTCGGCCGGCCGGTCGTCTTCGACCCCAGCGTGCGCCTGCACCGCTGGCGCAGCAGTCCCAGCGGCGCGGCCGCCGCGTGCAACGCCTGCGTGGCGGATGCGTTCCTCGTCAAGTGCAACGCCGTCGAGGCGCGGCTCATGACCGGCGAGGCGCATCCCGAGGCCGCCGCCGCCTCGCTGCTGGCCGGCGGCGCGCAGCACGTGATCGTCACGCTCGGCTCGGGCGGGGCGATCCTGCGCGCGAAGGGCATGAAGGTCGACGTCCGCGGGGCGCGGGCGGGTCGGGTCGTCAGCACGATCGGCGCCGGCGACGTCTTCCTCGGCGTGCTGATCGGCGAGCTCGGCCGGACCGACTACTACCCGTCGGTCCTGGCGGCGGCGCTGCCCGACGCCGCCGAGCAGGCCGCGCGCGCCTGCGAGCGCTGGGGCGCGCTGGATGAGGGCTTCGCCCGCTGACGACCGGCTGACGCGAGCGGGCTGGGTGCGGCCCCGCCGCGCCCGCGTCGGGCGCATCCGCGAGCGTTTGGCCGAGGTGTACGGCGTACCGGTCGCCGGCCCGCACGGCGATCCGATCGCCGAGCTCGTCCTGACCGTCCTCTCGCAGTCGACGAACGACCGCAACCGCGATGTCGCCTACCTGCGCCTGCGTGAGCGCTTCCCGGTCTGGGAGGCCGTCCGCGACGGGCCGCTGGAGGAGATCGAGGAGGCGATCCGCCCGGGCGGCATCTCGAAGGTGAAGTCCGCCCGCATCCAGGCGATCCTGCGCGCGATCGGCGATCCGCTGGAGCTCGACTGGATGGCCGACGCCCCGGTCGCCGAGTCGCAGGCCTACCTCTGCGCGCTGCCCGGCGTCGGGCGCAAGACGGCCGCCTGCGTGCTTCTGTTCAGCTTCGGCCTGCGCGACGTGCCGGTCGACACGCACGTCTCGCGGGTCGGCATGCGTCTGCACCTGCTGCGCCCGGGGGCGCCGTTCGAGGAGCTGCACGACGGCATGCTCGCGCTCACGCCGCCGGGCGCCGAGCTGGAACTGCACGTCAACCTGCTGCGCCACGGCCGCCGCACATGCCACGCGCAGCGGCCCGCGTGCGGCACCTGCGCGCTGCGGCGGATGTGCCCGAGCCGGCGCGACTGAAAGCGGCGGCGCAGGCGGCCGGCGGCGCCTCGTCGAAGATCGCCGCGATCTCGTCGAGTGCGGCCTGCTCGGACGCGCTGACCCCCTGGCCGCCGATTCCCAAGAAGCCGACCCGGGGGCGCTCATGAACTTGCTGCCGTACTGCTGATCGCGTCCGATGCGAGTGCGGTCTGCCCGGCAAACCAGTTGACGAAACCGAGCTCTGGGCAGTAAGGTCTGCGGCGCAAACCAGTCTGAAGGGTCGGAGCATCATCATGGAACGCAAGCAGCTCCAATCAGCCGCCGCCACCTACACCTACCTGCGCGGCCTGATGTCGCTTCCGCTCGGCCTGCTGCTGATCGTGGCGGCCTTGGGCAACTGGGAGTGGGGCCCACTGCGTCATGCCTGGGTGTTCGTCGCCTGCCTGTGCGCCGCCGGTCTGGCCTGGCTGGCCATCACGCGCTACTACCACCACCACTTCGGGCGCGTCACGCCGTCGGCGCGCCAGCAGACGCGGGTCGCCGTGGCGACGGGCATCGGCGTTGCCCTGATGATCGGCGGCTCGCTCTTGCTGCGCAGCCGCGCCGGCTGGTCGCTGGACCTGCCGGTCAACTCCACCGCCGTGACGATCGCGCTCTTCATGCTCGTCCTCTACGCGAGCGCGCTCGGGCTGCTCGCGCACCATCTCGCGGTCTGGGGCGCGCTGCTGGTCGCCGGACTGGTGCCGCTGTGGGGTGACGTCAGCCTGAGCGACACGAGCAACATCGGCCTCGTGCTCGGGGGGGTCGCGGTGCTGGCGGCGGCGGTCTTCGACCACCGCCTGCTCGTGCGCACGTTCGGCCCCGCGGATCGCTTCGGGCTCGAGGACGACGGTGTCCGCGCCTGACGAGGCCCTCGTCCTGGACCGGCTCATCCACGAGCCGGGCCGGCTGGCGATCCTCACCGTGCTCTCGTCTGTCAGGGACGCGGACTTCGTCTTCCTGCAGCGCGCGACCGGGCTGACGAAGGGCAACCTCTCCAGCCATCTCACGAAGCTCGAGGACGCCGGCCTGATCGCGATCGAGAAGCGCTTCGTGCGAAAGCGGCCCAACACGAACGTCGCGCTGACGGCGCGCGGGCGCACGCGCATCGCTCGCCACTGGGAGCAGCTCGAGCGCCTGCGCAGCTTCACCCACGCGCCCGCGCCGGCAGGCGACGGCCCGGGCTGAGCTGCCGCGCGCTCAGGTCCGGCGGTGGGCGGCGAGCAGGCACAGGTCGTCGCCGTGGTCGTCGTTCATCGCGCGCACCACGCTCGTCAGCATCCCGGCGATGTCGTCGCCGGCGTGGCGGGATGCCTCGGCGAGCAGGTGCTCGAGGCCGACGTCGAGCGACTGCTCGCGGCGCTCGACGAGCCCGTCGGTATAGAGCAGCAACGTGCCGCCGCGGGCGAGCCGCGCCGCGCCCTGGCGCCGCGGCCCGCGCAGCGCGACCGAGTCCAGCGGGACCGAGCGGCCCTCCCAGAGCGCGCGCGCCGGCGCCTGCGGCGTGAGCAGGATCGGGGGCGGATGCCCGGCGCAGGCGTACAGCAGCTCGCCGCTGACGACGTCGGCCTGCGCGTAGGCGACGGTGGCCATCCGTCCCACCCGGTGACGCGCGACGAAGCCGTCGAGCGCGTCGAGCAGCGGCCCGGGCGCCAGACCCGTCGAGGCGAGGGCGCGGAGCGCGCTGCGCAGCTGGCCCATGACCGCCGCCGCCTCGATGCCGCGACCGACGACATCGCCGACGACGAGGGCGGCGGTCGTCTGCTCGTCGTCGAGCCAGAAGGCGTCATGCCAATCGCCGCCGACCTCGTGGCCCGCCTGCGCGGGGCGGTAGAAGACCTCGACGCACACGTCCTCCGAGAACGGCGGGTTGCCGGCCAGCAGGCTGCGCTGCAGCAGCTGGGCGATCTCCTGCTCTCGCCGGCGGGCGCGCAGCAGCTCCTGCTCGTAGGCGCGGCGGTCGGTGGCGTCGAAGACCGTCGTGCGGACGAACCGCGGCGCGCCTGCCTCGTCGCACTGCTGGGCGGAGTTGACGAGCGCCGGCAGGCGGCTGCCGTCGGCACGCACGATGTCCAGCGCGATCTCGCGCACCGCGCCCTGCATCTGCAGCAGCGGCACGTAGTGCGTCTCGTGGTAGATGCGCCCGGCCGGCGCGAGCAGGTCGCAGAAGCGCGTGCCCAGCAGCGTCGCGCGGTCGTGGCCGGTGAGCCGCTCGAACGTGCGGTTGACGCGCAGGATCGTGCCGTCCGGGGCGCAGGTGAGATAGCCGCAGGGGGCGTGCTCGAAGAGGTCCTCCGCGCTCTCCTCGAGGGAAACGGGGTCCTGCGTCACGCGGCGAGGAAGGAGGCGATCGCCTCGACCGTCTCCTGTGGCGCGCTGAGGTTCGGGCAGTGGCCGGTCGCCGCGAGCTGCACGAAGCTGCTCTGCGGCAGGCCGGCGGCGACGTAGCGGCCGACCGCCTCCGGCGCGATCGGGTCGTCGGAGCATTGCAGGACGAGACACGGGGCCCGCACCGCGGCGAGGTCGTCGCGGTTGTCGGAGAGAAACGTCACGCGCGCGAACTGGCGCGCGATGTCGGGGTCGCTGCGACAGAAGCTGTTGGTCAGCTCCTCGCCGAGCTCGGGGCGATCGTCGTTGCCCATGATCACCGGCGCCATCGCGCTCGACCAGCCGAGGTAGTTGGAGTCCATCGCGTCCAGCAGACCCTCGATGTCGGCCTCGGTGAAGCCGCCGACGTAGTCGCCGTCGTCGATGTAGCGCGGCGAGGGTCCGATCAGGACGAGCGCGCCGAAGCGATCGGGCTCGGCCGCCGCCGCGAGGATGCCGATCATCGCGCTCACCGAGTGGCCGACGAACACGACGTCGTGCAGGTCGAGCTCGCGGCAGATCTGCACGATGTCGTCGGCGTAGCCGCGCAGCGAGGCGTAGCGCTCGCGGTCGAACGCCGCGGCGTCCGAGCCGCCGGCCCCGACGTGGTCGAGCAGCACGATCCGGTACTCGTCGGCGAACTCCGGCCAGACATGGCGCCACATGTGCTGATCGCAGCCGAAGCCGTGGGCGAACATCATCGGCCTCCCCGCCGCGCGGCCGTGGACGTTGACGTTGTTGCGCGCGAGGGCGCTCACGTCGGCGTTTCGCCCGCGGTCGCGCCGTCGAAGGGCAGCGCGTCGATGATCCCGGTCATGGTGAGGATCTGACGCACGGACGGTTGGAGGTCGGGGTCGATCACCAGCGCCGAGCCGATCATCGGCAGGTCGCGCAGGACCGCGTCGAGGATGCGGATGCCCGTCGAGTCCATGAACGACAGCCCGCGCAGATCCAGCCGCACCGACCCGGCGGTGAGCTGCTCGAGCAGCGTCGCCTCGAACTGCGGCGCCGTGGCCAGGTCGAGCTCGCCCGCCACCGCGACGAGCGTGCCAGCGTCGAGCGGGCTGACAACGATCTCGAAGTCCGGCGGTCCGAAGGTCGACACGAGTCGCACAATACGCCGCCCGCGCGCGATTGCGCGCTGAGTTCGTCAGCGAAACGCGGGGCGCACGCCGCGCAGGACGCAGGTGCCGCCGGGCACCGCCGGATCGCCCTGGCAGTCGGTGCCGCTGGCCTCGTCGATCAGCAGCCAGTTCACGCCGCCGTCGCGCTCGTGGCCGAGGATCGACTTCTCGGCGTCGGCACCCTCGGTCGTCCGGGTGCTGATGCGGTAGCGCTGCAGCTCGGGCTGGCCGACGCAGCCGCCGGTGTCGGCGTAGCAGGCCTCGCTGAAGTACACCCGCCCGCTCTCGAACGACGGCCATCCGAGCGCGCGGCCGGTCAGGCCGCCGCCGGCCTGATAGGCGATCCGCGCGTGACCGCCGCCCAGCGTGTCGAGGCGGATCTCCGTGTCCAGGCCCTCGGAGCGCCCCGCGTAGGTCCAGCCGAACGCGAGCCGGCGGCCGTAGAGGTCCAGCGCGTAGGGCCGGCTGACGCGCTCGTCGGTGCAGGTCTCGCGGCTGCCCGTGCGGGTGCACACCATGCGCGTGCCGCCGGGCAGGCGCTCGCTGCTTCCCCCGGCGAGCGGGCGCGCGTAGATGTAGGGCAGCGTCGGCTTGTTGTCGTAGGAGCGCACGAAGGCGACCTTGTCGCGCCAGACGGTCGGCCACGTCTCGTCGGCGCTGCCGGTGCTGACGCCGTTGATGCGCAGCTCGGTGGCGCTCCAGACGTCGAGCAGGTGGGCGTCGCAGCCGCGTCCCTCGTCGTAGTCGGCCGGCAGGTGGGAGCCGGCGCTCTGCACCTCGACCCGGCAGCGCGAGTACGCCGCGACGAGCCGGTTGTCGAGCCCGGGCCCGAGGTCGACGTCGAAGGACGTGGCGCGCCCGGCGATCGCCGGCGTGGTCACGACGCCCTGCGGGTCGCGCAGCGTGAGGTGAAAGAGGCCGTCGGCGCCGCGCGCGCTCCAGGCCAGCCAGCCGTCGTGGGCGGAGATCGGCGTGGGGCGGTCCAGGCGAGCGACGTCCTGGGCCGCCGCGGGCGCGGCGAGCGCGAGGAGGGCGAGGAGCGATACGGCCAGCGCGCGCATGGTCCTCGAACGCCCCCGGGCGCTGAAGGTTGCGTGCGGAACGCTACGCCGCGGAGGACTGCAGGCCGGCGAGGGCCTTGAGGACCTCGTCGTCGTGCGTCTTGGGCGAGGCCTTCGGGATGACGTGGCGGATGCAGCCGTCGGCGTCGACGATGAACGTCGCGCGCTGGGCGCCCATGTAGGTCTTGCCGTACATCGACTTCTGCACCCACACGCCGTACTGGTCGCAGACGGCATGGTCGGCGTCGGCGAGCAGCGTGAAGTTCAGCTCCTTCTTGTCGTGGAACTTCTTGACCTTCCCGACGGGGTCGGGCGAGACGCCGATGACCTTGACGCCGGCCGCCGCGTAGTCGGCCTCGCGATCGCGGATCGAGCAGGCCTGCGTCGTGCAGCCCGGCGTGTCGGCCCTGGGGTAGAAGTACAGGACGATCGTGCGGCCGCGCAGCGCCGACAGGCGTACGGGCTCGCCGTCCTGGTCGGGCAGCTCGAAGTCGGGTGCCGGTGCGCCTGGGCCGATCACGGGAAGCATGTTCGCAGTTGCGTAGCATCGAGCGCGGTAAGCCCGGCGCATTTCGCGCATCCGAAGGCAGGTATGAAGAAAGCATGCACAGCCAAGACGATCTGAAGGACCGGGCCTGGATGAAGGTCCGCGAGTGGCCGCAGACCCCCGGCTTCGACGCCGCCGTGCGCGCGGTCACCGAGGCAGTGCTGAACTGCTACACCCGCGAGGGGGGTCAATGGCGCCCGCTGCCCGCCGCCACGCTGCCCGACCTCGCCGGCGAGGGCGACGAGTACGTCGCGGTCATGCCGTTCCCCGAGGATCGCACCGCGATCCTCGCCGGCATCCGCCACCTGTCGCCGACGCACCGCCACCGCTTCCGCACCCCCGCGCAGGTCGCCATGGCCGGCGGCGAGCCGTGGACGATCTCGCTGGAGACGCTGATGTCGATGCTCGCCGACGAGCTCGGCGAGACCCACGCCGGCCCGGAGATGACCTCGCGCGAGATGCGCGGCCCCGACCCGACGCTGCTGCTCGCGCGCATCCGCCAGAACGTCAACGCGATCGGGACGGCCCTCGATGCCCGCGCCGACGAGGTCGACGCGCTGTGGAACGCCGAGCCGCTGCGCTTCATCGACGCCGAGCAGGCCGGCCTGATCGGCCACATGGCCCATCCCACGTCGCTGAGCCGCTGGGGCATGGAGCCCGCCGACCTCGCGGCGTACGCGCCCGAGCGCCAGGCCCGCTTCGCGCTGCGCTGGCTGGCCGTCGATCCCTCGCTCGTCGAGCAGGACAGCGCGACGGGCACCGCCGCGGCCGATCTGACCGAGCGGCTGCTGCGCGACGACGCGGCCGTCGACGGCGCGGCGCTCGATGCCGCGCTGGCCGATCTGGGCGAGCGCGTGCTGCTGCCCGTGCACCCCTGGGAGTTCACGCACCTGCGCGACCGCGAGCCGCTCTCCGCGCTGCTCGACGCCGGCCTGGTCGTCGACCTCGGCGAGCTCGGCAGCCTCGTCTCGCCGACGACGTCGATGCGCACGGTCTACCAAGCCGACTGGCCATGGCAGCTGACCTTCAGCCTGCACGCGCACATGACCGACGAGATGCGTCTGACCCCGATCGCCGAGCTCGAGGGCGCCGTCGCCGCCGCGCGCGCGTTCGAGGCGCAGGCCGCGGCGGCGAGCGAGGTCGCGCCGCAGCTCACGCTCCTGCAGGACCCCGCCTACATCGCGGTGTCGCGCGACGGCGTGCCGATCGCGGGGCTCTCGGTGCAGCTGCGCGACAACCGCTGGGACAGCGGCTCGCAGGCCGACGTCAGCGCCGTCGAGGTGCTCGTCCAGGACCATCCGTTCGACGGTGAGAGCCGCTTGGCGCAGATCGTCGCTCGCCTGGCCGAGCGCAGCGGCCGCACCGGGGAGGACGTCGCGCGCGAGTGGTTCGCCCGCTACGCCGAGATTGCCGTCCTGGCGCTGCTGCACCTCGACGCTCGGCTCGGGCTGTCGCTGCAGACCGACCAGCGCAACACGCTGCTCGAGCTCGAGGACGGCTGGCCGGTGCGCTGCGTCCTGCGCGAGACCCAGGGCGCTCCCCAGCCGGCCGCCCACGACGACCTCGCCGCGACGAGCCCGGGCATCGGCGAGGGCCCGTTCCTCGACAACGCGCTGAGCGTCATCAACGCGCTCGGCGTCGCCGGGCACGTCGAGGAGATCGTGCTGCTCGCCGACCTCAAGGCGCTGCTCGAGCGCGAGCGCACGGCGGCCACGGGCGAGACCGGCCTGCTGGACCGCCTGCTCGACGACCCGACGTGGCCCTGCCGGGCGAACATGCGCACGCGCATGCACAACGACGTCGATCGCTACGTGCAGATCCCCAACCCGCTGCACGGCGTCCGCGACTGACCCGACTGCGGACGCGGCGACGCGCGGCCCGCCGGCGCGCCGCGGCCCGCCGCAGGCTACTTCAGCAGCCGCGACAGACGCCGGTCCTTTAGCACCTTGCCCGCGGTCTGCTCGGCGGGGCAGTAGCACATGACGTAGTCCTCGTAGTGGACGGCCTCGATCGTCGCGCCGCAGCGCGGGCAGGGCTCGCCGGCCTTGCGGTGCACGAGCAGCGGCAGCGGCAGCTTGTCGGGGATCGGCAGCGCGATGACCTTCTCGTAGTGCTCGATCGCACCGTCGAGCACGGTGGCGATCGCCTCGCGCAGCGCGTCCGCCTCGTCGTCGGTCAGGTCGTTGCCGCGCTTGAACGGCGACAGGTGCGCCGTCCAGAGGATCTCGTCGACCCACGAGCGCCCGATGCCGGCGACGACGCGCTGGTCGCGCAGCAGCGTGTGCAGCGGCCGCGGCGCCTTCAGCCGCGCCCTGAGGTCCGCGGGCGGCTGCGGCCAGGCCTCCGGGCCGAGCGTGGCGATGAGCTCCTCGGCGTCGACCGCGTCGGCGGGCAGGAGCTTGACCCAGGCCGCCTGCTTGGTGCCGAACTCGCGCAGGCGCAGCTCGCGCAGGCGCGCGGGATCGGATTCGGGATCGGCGATGCGCAGCAGCAGCCGCGAGGTGCGGTCGCGCGGGCCGGCGCGCTTGTCGTAGAGCTGCAGGCGCCCGGCGCTCATCAGGTGCACGAGCAGCGCGAGGTCGCCGGTGAACTCGATGACGAACTGCTTGCCGCGCCGCCCGACCGCGGTGATCGCCCGTCCCTCGAGCGCGGAGAGCGGCGGATCGAACGTCTTCAGGGCGTTGATGCCGGGGGCGAGCGCGGACTCGATCGTCGCGCCGCGCAGCGCCGCATCGAGCCGGCGCGCCGTGATCTCGACCTCGGGCAGCTCGGGCATGGCATCAAGCGTAGCCCCGGGACCGCCGGCCGCGTACGCTCTGGCGCGTCATGGGCAGGCAGCGACTGGCGATCGTGGGTGGCGATGCCGCGGGGATGAGCGCGGCGAGCGTCGCGCGGCGCCGCGATCGCGACCTGGAGATCGTCGCGTTCGAGCGCGGGCCGTACACGTCGTACTCGGCCTGCGGGATCCCGTACTACGTCGGCGGCGTCGTCGAGGAGGCCGACCGGCTCATCAGCCGCAGCCCCGAGGAGCACCGGGCCAAGGGCATCGACGTGCGCACGCGCTGCGAGGTGGTCGCCATCGACCTCGGCGCGCGCCGGCTCACCGTGCGCAGCGCCGCGGGCGAGGAGTCCGAGGCGCCGTTCGACCAGCTCGTGGTGGCCACCGGCGCCGCGGCGGTGCGGCCGCCGATTCCCGGCGCGGAGGCGATCGAGCCGGCGCAGACGGTCGACGCCGCCGAGCGGCTGCGCGCGGCGCTCGAGCGCGGCGGCGACAGCGCGGTCGTGGTCGGCGCGGGCTACATCGGGCTGGAGATGGCCGAGGCGTTCGTCGAGCGCGGGATGCGCGTGACGATGATCGAGCAGGCGCAGCAGGTGATGGCGACGCTCGACGCCGACATGGCCGCGCACGTGCAGGACGCCGCCGAGGCGCGCGGCGTGCGGGTCGTGCTCGGCGCGGGGGTCGAGGAGATCGTTCTCGACGACGCGGGCGAGCGCCCCGTCGCCGTGCGCACGGCCGACGAGACGTTCGAGGCCGATCACGTCGTCGTCGGCGTGGGCTCCAAGCCGGTCGTCGAGCTGGCCGAGGACGCGGGGCTGGCCGTCGGCGACAGCGGCGCGCTGCGCGTCGACGACCACCAGCGCTGCCCCGGCCACGACGGCGTCTTCGCCGCGGGCGACTGCGCGGAGAGCCACCACCGCGTGCTCGACGCGGCGGTGAACATCCAGCTCGGCACCCACGCCAACAAGCAGGGCCGCATCGCCGGCGTCAACGCGACCGGCGGCGACGACCGCTTCCCCGGCGTCATCGGCACGGCGGTGTCGAAGATCTGCCGCTACGAGGTCGGCCGGACGGGCATCTCCGAGCGCGAGGCGGCGAACGCGGGGATCGAGGTCGTCACCGCCACGATCAAGGACCGCACCCGCGCCGGCTACTACCCGGGCGCCGGGCCGATCTGGGTCAAGCTCCTCGCCGAGCCGGGCAGCGGGCGCCTGCTCGGCGGGCAGATCGTCGGCACGGAGGGCGCGGCCAAGCGCATCGACGTGCTCGCCACCGCCGTCTGGACCGGGCTCGCCGTGCAGGAGCTGGCGCTGCTCGACCTCTCCTACGCGCCGCCGTTCAGCGGCGTCTACGACCCGCTGCTGATCGCCGCGCGGGCCGTTGCGAAGCTGCTGTAGCCAACCGGGCGCAGCGGCGCTGCCCGAGCACTGATCCGGCCGCGAAGGCGGCGGCGAAGAAGCGAGCATGTTGATGACGCTCATCAAGGGATTCACCGGCAAGCCGTCGCACGCGCCGCTCACCGACGTGAGCATCGGCGCCTACACGATCGGCGTGGCGATGCTCGTCGCCGGCGCCTTCGGCCTCGAGGAGGCGGCGATGGCGACGGGCGCGCTGCTGGCGATCTCGGGCGGCCTCGTCGTCGCGGTGCCGACGTCGCTGACCGGCCTGCTCGACTGGCTTGACCTGCGCAAGGGCAGCGCCGCCCGCAAACTCGGCCTCTACCACCTGCTCGTGATGGTCACCGCGACCGCGCTGTTCGCGGGGACCTGGTTGGCACAGCGCCCGGGCTACCTCGACGGCGAGGTCACCAGCCTCGGGCTGATCCTCGGCGTCGCCGCGTTCGGGCTGCTCATCCTCGGCGGCACGCTCGGCGGCGCGCTGGCCTACGTCTACGGCGTGCGCGTCGTCAAGCGGGACGTCGCGCTGGCCGACGCGCTGATCCCCGGGCGCCTCGACGAGCGCAGCGGACCGCGCCGCCCCGCCGCCGCCACCGCGCCCGACCGCGGCGGCGGCCGGACGGACTGGACGGGCTGGTCGGGCTCAGCCTGACGCGGCGGCGATCGGCGCCAGCTCGCGCGGGCGCAGCAGCACCATCAGCTCGCCCCGCCGGGAGGCCCGCATCCGCACCCCGGCGACGCCGCCCTTCTTCAGGTCGATGCGCGCGCCGGTCAGGTCGAGGACGGCCTGGGTGAAGTCGGGGTCGTGGCCGACGAAGAGCACGCGCGTGTCCGCACCCGCCGCGGCCGCCAGCGCGAGCGCGTCGTCGAGCCCGAATTCGCTCGACAGGGCGTCGTCGACGACGACGTCGTTGCCCAGCGCCTGGCAGGCCAGCCGGGCCGTGTCCAGCGCGCGGATGCGCGGGCTGGTCAGCACGAGCTGGAACGTGATCTCGAGCGCCGCGAGCGCGCGGCCCGCCGCGCGCGACTGCTCCTCGCCGCGCGGGGTGAGCCGGCGGTCGGCGTCGGGCCGCGCGTCGTGCGGTTCGGCCTCGCCGTGGCGGAGAAACCAAAGCTGCTGTGCCATGCCGGGGAATCTAGGGCTTCGGCCGCTGCGGCAGCGACGTGGCGCACGTTGCGCTCGGACTGCACGTCAGGGGCACACCGGAGCTGCTCGACGACGCGCTGCCGGTGCTGCGGCGCACGGTCGAGCACTTCGAGGCCGCCGTCGAGCAGCCCTGGTCGCTGGAGCGGACGGGCGACACCGCGGCGCCCGGTCCGTACGCCAACGCGCCGCTCGCCGCCGCGCTGCGCCGCCGCGGCGCTTGAGCCGGCTCAGACCGGCCGCACGCTGACCCAGCTCTTCACGAGCGGCCCGGCGCGCTCGGCCAGCGGCTCGCCGAACAGCGCCGCCATCTCGGCGCGCCGCAGCAGCTCGATCGGCTCCCACTCGCCGGCGACGCCGAGCCGCCAGTACGGGCGCCGCAGCGCCACGGGCAGCCAGTGTGCGAACGGCAGCAGCGCGTGCGGCTCGACGGGAAAGGAGAAGGCCGGCGTCTGCACGTACCAGCCGCGCGCGACCCGGCGCAGCTCGGCGGCGAAGGCGCCGCGGTCGGCGGGCAAGATGTGCTCGACGACGCTCGAGCAGTAGGCGAGGTCGAACTCGCCGTCGGCGAACGGCAGCCCCGCCAGGACGTCGGCGACGACGAGCGGACCCGGGTACTGCGGGCGCGCGACGCGGTCGACGCCGGTGATGTCGTGGTCGGGGGCGTGGCGGCGCAGGCCGAGCGTGCCACAGCCGATGTCGACGATCCGGCTCTCCCGGGTCGCACCGGTGAGCGCGAAGAAACGCTCGTGCCGCCGGCCGCGAGCGCGCAGCGCCACGCCGGAGGCGGCGCGGGCTCGCCAGCCCTGCTTCGCCGTCGCGTACAGGTTCTTCTCTGAGGACCGGCGGGGCACCGCCGCTAGCCTACGGCCGGGCCCGGCATGAGCGAGATCTACACGCCCGACAACCTGCTCGACCGGGTCAGCGACCCCGCCACCCTCGCCGAGCAGTACGAGCGCGGCAAGCGGCGCGAGCGCCAGCTGCTCGACCGCCACCTCGGCCTCGACGGCGGCGACGCGCTGTCGGTCGGCTGCGGCTGGCATCCCGGCCGCCACCTGCTGCCCAAGCCCGCCTGGCGGCTCGTCGCCGCCGACCTCGATCCCGCGCGGCCGCGCCACGCGGTCGAGTCCGGCGAGGCCGACGCGGGGCTCCAGGGCGTCGCCGGCCGCCTGGACACGCTGGCCGACGGCTCCTTCGACGTCGTCCTGCACCGCCTCGTCCTGCACCACGTCGTCTACGGTGGCCCGCTCGAGCCGGTCCTGCACGAGGCCTACCGGCTGCTGCGCCCCGGCGGCGCGCTCGTCGCGATCGAGCCCAACCTCTTGCATCCGGTGGGCGCCGGCCTCGCGCTCGCCAACCGCGCCGGGCTGGGCGTGCGCATCCACGGCACGCCCGACGACATCCCGCTGTCGCCGCGGCGTCTCGCCGCCGCCGCGCGCGCGGCCGGCCTCGAGCCCGAGCTGCACGCCGTCACCTACTCCTGGCGCCGGCTGCCCGTGCGCGCCCAGCGGGCCGTCGGCGCGCTGGACCGCCTCGGCTCCCGGCCCGGGCTGCGCTGGTTCGGACACACGTTCATGCTCATCGCCCGGCGCTGACGGGGTGACGCTCTCACCGCCCAGTACCAGTTGATGCGGTGATGCGTTAGCATCAGTCCGGTGCGGACGACGCTCAACATCGACGACGACATCGTCGCCGCCGCCCGCGAACTGGCGGCCGCGGAGCATCGTCCCCTGGGTGCCGTCATCTCGCAGCTTGCGCGCCGCGGGCTGACGCCGGCACGGGTCGAGGTGGCCGGCGGGCTGCCCGTCATTCGGGTACCGCCGGGCACGCCCGCGATCACGCCGGAGATGGTGCGGCGAGCGCTCGACGAGGACTGAGCTGCGACGTGGCGCTGCTCGACGTCAACGCGCTCGTCGCCCTGGCGTGGGACTCGCATGTCCATCACGCCGCGATCCGCATCGTGGTTCGCGGCCAACAGCGCCGCTGGATGGGCGACCTGCCCGATCACCGAGAGCGGTTTCGTCCGTGTGTCGTCGAACCCGAAGGTGCTGCCGCATGCCGTCGGAGTCGAGGCCGCGCGCGCCGTCCTCATGTCACTGCGCGCCGCCGAGGGGCACCGGTTCTTGACCGACGACGTCTCGTTGGCAGATGACGACATCCCGCCGATCACGGGTTACCGCCAGGTGACGGACGCGCAGCTGCTGACGCTCGCGCGCCGTCGCGGCGAGCGATTGGTTACGTTCGACCGCGGCCTGAGCGCACTCGCCACCGAGCGCGAGGTGCAACTGCTGACGAGCCTGTGACCGAGCGGTCGCCGGCCGCCTAGCGCTGGTAGGACTCGACGGGATAGCCGGACCGGCCCTCCCACGTGAGGTTCCAGCGCCGCCCCTTGCGCCACGTGGAGCTGACCGTGAAATAGCCGCGCGCGTTCGTTCTGACGGTGCGTAGCTTCTTGAACGAGCCACCGCGGTCGGCATACGTGATCGTCGCCGTCGTGGCGCCCTTCGCCGGCCGTACGAGGCCCCAGATCGACACCTTCGCGGGGGTCGTGCGCTTGACGGCGATCGGCAGGCGGAAGCCGGCCAGCGATGGCTTGGCCTTGCCGCTCGAGTGCCGCAGGCCCGACTCGAAGCCGCCGTACTGGTTGGGGCCGGTCGGCTCGCTGTCGGTCAGCAGGTACTGCGAGAACGCCACGACGCGCGGGTTGTTCCAGGCGATCCGCTCGGAGATCGCGCGGTACTGGACCTGCTGCTTGAGCGACACGCCCTGCTGCAGGTCGGGCGTGGACTGGATGCCGAACTCGGTGAGGTAGATCGGCAGGCGCTTCGCGAACGCGCCGGCGCGGCGGGCGCGGTCCAGCGCGCTCGTCAGGCGCGACAGCGCGCCGATCGTCACGTCGTCCGGGTTGGGCGGCTTGAAGGACGGCCCCTGCCGCGTCGTGTAGGCATGGTGGGCGTAGCCGTCGGCCGGCAGCGCGCTGCACTTCGAACGCTTCTTGTACTTCGAGTCCAGGCAGAGCATGGCGCGCATGAAGCGCAACGGATGCACGACGTTGCTGTTGCCGCGCGGCGAGGTCTCGCCGATCAGGATCCGCTCGTCGCCCTGGCCGGACTTGCGCAGGCCGCGGACGCCGGCGAGGTAGAGGTTGCGGTAGATCGCCGGCGAGGCCGCCTTCCCGCCGCGTGCGTACTGCGGGCGCAAGAACTGCGGCTGGTTGGGCTCGTTCCAGATCGCCCACGTGTCGACCTGGTCGCCGAACTTGCGCCCGACGGCGGTGACGAACGCCGCAAAGGCCGATGGGCTCGGCCGCGTCTTGTCGTCGCGCTTGTGCTGGGTCGCCCAGACCGGCACCGGCCCGGAGATCGTCATGAGCACCGACCAGCCGCGCGCCTTGATCGCCGCCATGAGCGGCTCGTACTCGCCCCACTCGTAGGCGTCGGGATCGGTCGGCTCGAAGTCCGGGCGCTGCGCGTCGTTCTGGCCGGGGGCGACCGTCTTCCACGTGACGATCACGCGCACGGAGCGCACGCCGAAGGAGCCGATCTCGTCCAGTGCGCCGGCGCGCAGGCCGGGGTTCATGAGGTCGCGCGGCGCTTCGAAGGTCAGCGCCTGCGTGCGCGAGGCGCCGGCCGGCGCGGCGAGCGCCAAGACGAAGAGGACGGTGAGGGGAAGCAGAGATCGGCGCATCGGGAACTCCAACCAGCCTAGTGGCGCAAGGTTGCGCCCCACCGCCGCGCGGGGGCAGCGCTGCAGCCGGTGGTGGCGACCCATTAGCGTGCGCCGCTGATGAGCCCGCCGCAGGCCGCAGACGACGTCGTCGCGACGCATGCCGCGGCGGCGGCCAACCGGCGCGAGCCGCTGCTCGTCCTCGAGCCGCTGCGCGCGTTCCTCGCCGAGCACGGGCTCGTGGCGGCCGGCGGCGGCGACACCGAGCTGCGGGCCGAGCCGCTCGGCGAGGGCCACTCCAACGTCACCTTCCTGCTGCGCTGCGGCGGGCGCGAGCTCGTGCTGCGCCGCCCGCCGCGCGGCCCGCTGCCGCCCAGCGCGCACGACGTGCTGCGCGAGGCGCGGCTGCTGCGCGCGCTCGAGCCGACCGCCGCGCGCGTGCCGCGCGTGCTCGCCGTCGGCGACGACCCAGCGCTGATCGGCGCGCCGTTCTACGTCATGGAGCGGGTCGCGGGGGACGTCGTGACGTCGACCGTCCCGCCCGCGCTGGACACGCCCGCGGGCCACCGGCAGATCGGCGAGGAACTCGTCGACGCGCTCGTCGAGGTGCACGCCGTCGACTGGCGGGCCTGCGGCCTGGAGGGCTTCTCGACGCGCCCGGAGGGCTACCTCGAGCGTCAGCTGCGGCGCTTCGGCGGGCTGTGGGAGCACAACCGCACGCGCGACATCGCGGCGGTCGAGCGGGTCGCGGCGTGGCTGGCGCAGCACGTGCCGGTGTCGCCGGCGCCGACGATCGTGCACGGCGACTACCGGCTGGGCAACGTCATGCTCGCGCCCGGCGCGGACGGCGGCGCCCGGATCGCGGCGGTGTTCGACTGGGAGATGGCGACGATCGGCGATCCGCTGGCCGACGTCGGCTACCTCTGCGCGATGTGGGTGCAGCGCGACGACCCGGCTGAGGTCTTCGAGCTCTCCGGGGTGACGCGCGGGGACGGCTTCCCGACGCGCGCCGAGCTGGTGGAGCGCTATGAGCGTCTGAGCGGACGGGCGGCCGGCGACATCCGCTGGTACCGCACGCTCGCCCTCTGGAAGGCGGTCGTCTTCATGGAGGGCAACTACCGCCGCGCGCTGGCCGGCAGCACCGACGATCCGTGGCTGCACGGCTTCGGCGAGGGCGTGGTGGCCCTCGCCGAGCGTGCCGAGCGCATGGCGCTCTCAGGCGACTAGGCAGGACTATGCGGCCTTCGGGCCGTCCTCTTCGCCGTACTTCGGTGTTTGCGGCGCGCCTTCCTCGCCGTAGGTCGGGCCGTCGGAGGAGCGGCCGTCGGTGCCGGCCGGCGTGTCCTGGCCGCCGGAGGCCGGCTGCGTCGCGGGCTCGGCGGACTCGCCGTAGGCCGGCGAGTCACCGGGCGCACCCGCCTCGCCATAGGTCGCGGGCGCGCCGGCGTCCTTGGCCTTCTTCTCGGCCATCTTCTGCTTGGCCGTGTCGACGTGCCCGCTGAACTTGTCGCGAGCCTCGTCGATCTTCTCGCGCGTCTTGGGATCGTTCGCGATCGTCTTGGCCTTCGCCAGAAGGTCCTTGCCCTGCTGTGACTTCGCGAGCGTGCTGAGTTTGTTCATGAGGGACATACCAACCAAGTTACCGCGTGCGGTCATCCTCTATGCGCCGTCTCAGCTCGTCGCCGCGCCCAGCCGCGACCGCCCGCGCCGCGCGCCGCTCGTCGAGGGCGACGCCGCCCGCCGCCGCGAGCTCGATCAGATCCTGGCGCTCCTCGCCCTCACGCGCGCTGCGCATGAACAGCCAGCCGAACAGGCAGATCGTGAGGATCGACCCCTCGACCATCATCGTCGAGCCGGCGATCACCTGGTCGGTGTGCGGCGAGATGTCGTGGGCCCGCTCGCCGTCCGCGTAGACGTCGAAGAAGACGTCGTTGCTCCAGACGAAGACGTTGGCCAGCACCGTCGAGGTCAGACGCACGACGACGATGTAGACGAGCTTGGCGAAGTTGCCAAACCAGGCCGGCTTGGGCAGGGGGCCGAACAGCGCCATCCACATGTTGATTCCGAGGCCGACGAACAGCATGTGCTGCAACGCGTGGACGGCCTCGTCGTCGACCGCCGCCTCGTGCGGCCCGACGAGGTGCCAGAAGAACAGGTCCGCCGCCCACAGCCCGAAGGCCGGGACGGGATGGGCGAGATGGCGCATCCAGCCCAGCGCCGTCGTGCGCAGCAGCGGTGCCAGCAGCGGCCCGGTCAGCCCGAGCACGAGCAGCAGCGCGCCGAGGTCGGCGATCAGCAGGTGCTCGGCCATGTGCGCGGCGAACAGCTCGTCGGCGAGGCCCCCGAGGGGCGAGACCAGCGTGAGGACGACGAGGCCCAGGCCGCTGTGGAAGCACGCCTGCCGCCAGCCGGGCAGCGGCTTGCCGTTCGCCGCCAGGCGCCGCGCGCGGACGTGGTACATGACGCCGAACGCGAGCGCCGGCGCGATCTGCAGCGGCTCGATCGAGATCAGCGCGGTGGCCAGCGGCAGCATCGAGCGAAGGCTACGCGCAGGCGGTCATCCCCCGACCCCGCTGCGCTCCTACGTGCGCCGCTTGGACAGCGTGGCGAACGCCACCGGATCCGGGGCCCTGCGGACGATCCCGAGCTTGCGGGCGTTGCCGTCGCGAGGTTGATCGAGAACAGTGTGCCTGCTGCTCAGTCGGTTCGACCAAGCGCGGGGCCTACGCGCCCGCCGCGATCATCACCACGCCCGCCAGCGCCACGACGACCCCCGCGCGCTGCACGCCCAACACGCGCTCGCCGAGCAGCAGCGCGGCGAGCATCACCGTCACGACGGGATACAGCGAGCTGGCGACGGCGACGCTCGACAGCTCGCCGATCGTCGATGCGTGGTTGTAGGCCGCGTTGGCGCCGAGATCGAGCAGGCCGATGCCGCCGAGCGCGGCCGCCGCTCTCAGGCTGGGCCGGACCGCGCCGCCGCGGCGCAGCGCGAGCACCGCGATGAGCGCGACAACCGGGAAGCCCGCGACGCGTGAGAGCAGCAGCGTCCACGCGACGTCGCCCTTCGAGCCGTAGCCGGCGAGCACGAAGTACGAGCCGAACCCCAGGCCCGCGAGGATCGCCAGGACGATGCTCAGCCGCTGCTCGCGCGGGCCGATCGGTCCGCCGGGGGCCTCGCGCGAGGCGAGCACGATCCCGACGACGGCCAGCGCCAGGCCGGCCGAGCGCAGCGCGCCCGGCTGGTCGCCCTCGATGAGCCCGACGATGACCGGCAGCGCGACGCCGGTCGCGGAGATCGGCGCGACGATGCTCATCGTCCCGATCGACAGGGCGGTGTAGAAGCACCCCAGCGCCATGATCCCGACGATGCCGGCGCCCAATCCGGCGAGCACGTACGACGACGACGGCGGCCCCTCGGCGCGGGCGCCGACGAAGACGAGCATCACGAGCAGCGACGACAGGTACATCGCCGCCAGGACGACCGGCACAGCGTACGTGCGGCTCTTGAAGCCGCCGGCGTAGTCCGACAGCCCCCAGAGCAGCGACGAGCTCAGCGCGAACGCGATCGCGACCATGCGGTGCCCTCAGGCCGCGATCTTCAACGCACGCGCCGACGGGTCAGCGGCGCGAGCCGCGCCCGTAGAAGAGCCGCACGCCGCGGAACAGGAGCTTGGAGACCGCCGGCCGGTAAGGGAACATGTAGACGTCGTTCTTGAGGTGCACCCGGCTGATGAAGATCGACTGCTGCTTGGTGAACTTGCGGATCCCGGCGGCGCCGTGGCGGGTGCCCAGGCCCGACGCCTTCCAGCCGCCCATCGGCAGCTCGACCGCGACGTAGTTCAGCAGCGCGTCGTTGACGCACACCGCGCCGGCCTGCATCCGCCGCGCGAGGCGCTCGGCGCGCTTGCGGTCGCCGCCGAACACCGCGCCGCCCAGGCCATACGGCGAGTCGTTGGCCAGCTCCAGCGCCTGCTCGGCGTCGGCGACCATCATGATCGGCAGCGTCGGGCCGAACGTCTCCTCGGTCATCGCCTTCATCGTGTGGTCGACGTCGACGAGCACGGTCGGCTCGTAGAACATCCCCTTGCCCGGGCGCCGCCGGCCGCCGGTCAGGGCGCGCGCGCCCTTGGCGAGCGCGTCGCGCACGTGCTCCTCGACGATCTCCAGCTGCCTGGGGAACGTCATCGCCCCGACCTCGGCGGTCGCCGGGCCGGTCGACGGGCCCTGGCGCAGCTTGCCGACCTTGTCGACGACCTTCTGCACGAACTCGTCGTAGGCGGGCTCCTCGACGTAGACGCGCTCGATCGAGATGCAGGTCTGGCCGCCGTTGAGCATCGAGTAGTAGACCGCGAGGTTCGCGGCGCGATCGAGATCGGCGTCGGACATGACGATCATCGGGTCCTTGCCGCCGAGCTCCAGCGCGACGGGCGTCAGCGTCTGCGCGGCGCGCGCGGCGACCTTCTTGCCGGTCTCCGTGGAGCCGGTGAACATGATCATGTCGACCTCGTCGACGAGCGCCGCGCCGGTCTCGCCGCGGCCCGTCGCGACCTGGAAGACACCGTCGGGCAGGCCGCTCTCGGCAAGGCCCTCGGCGAGCAGCAGCGAGGTCAGCGGCGTGACCTCCGAGGGCTTGAGGATCACGCTGTTGCCCGCGAGCATGGCCGGGATGCAGTCGCCGAAGGAGTTCGTCAGCGGGTAGTTCCACGGCCCGATGACACCGATCAGGCCGAGCGCCTCGTAGCGCACGACGAGCTTCTTGCCGATGACGGCGAGCGTCGTCGCGCGGACCTTCTCGTCGGCGAGGAACTTCTCGGCGTGCCGGGCCCAGTACACGATTGCCCCGCCGGCGTAGTTGATCTCCGCAATGTAGGCGTCCTCGTAGGTCTTGCCGGTCTCCGAGACGATCGTCGCCACGAGCCGGTCGGCGTTGTCCATGACCCACTTCTGCATGCGCTTCATGACGCGCACGCGGCCGGCGAATCCGAGCGCCTGCCAACCGACCTGGGCGGAGCGGCCGATGCGGGCCAGCTCGGCGACGCGCGCCGCGGAGAGGTCGGCGACGTGGGCGATGATCTCGCCGGTGGCGGGGTTCTCGACCGCGATCTCGGGCGGGCGGGCCGGATCGTGGCCGTGCGTGCTCTGGGCGACGGTTGTGTCGATGCTGGCCATGTGTGCGTAGCTCCTGGAGTCTCGACGTCGCGTCAAACCCTAGTGGGCCCGCGCACACGCGAGACCCACGAGCCAGTCCGGCGCGGCGTCAGGCGATGACGCCGGTCCCGGCGAGCACGAGCACGAGCGCGCCGAGCGCGACGCGGTAGGCGACGAAGACCGCCGTCGTGTGCGTGGTGAGGAAGCGCAGCAGGAACGCGATCGAGATGTAGCCGCTGACGAACGCCAGCAGCGTCGCGACCGCGGTCGGCGCGATCCCGACGCCGCCCTCGGCGCTGCCGGAGACGACGTCGCTCAGCTCGTAGGCGCCGGAGAGCACCACCGCCGGGATCGACAGCAGAAACGAGAAGCGCGCCGCGGCCACGCGGTCGAGGCCGAGGAAGAGGCCGGCGGTGATCGTCGCGCCCGAGCGCGAGACGCCGGGGATCAGCGCCGCCGCCTGGGCGAAGCCGATGACGATCGCGTCCTTGATCGTGACGCTCTGCACGTCGCGCTCGCGCCGCGAGACCTTCTCGGCGACGAGCAGCAGCAGGCCGAGCAGGATCAGCGTCGTGCCGATGAGGTAGAGGCTGCGGGCGCCGGTTTCGATCTGGTGGGAGAACGTGAAGCCGAAGATCACGATCGGGACGGTGCCCCAGATGAGGTACCAGCCCATGCGCGCATCGAGCTCCGAGCGTCGCGCGGGGTCGCGCAGGGAGGCCAGCCAGGCGCGGGCGATGCGGATCAGGTCAGCCCAGAAGTACAGGACGACGGCGGCCATCGTCCCGAGCTGGATGACGGCCGAGAAGGCCGCGCCGGGGTCCTCCCAGCCGACCATCGCGGGGACGATGCGCAGATGACCGCTGCTGGAGATCGGCAGGAACTCGGTGAGTCCCTGGACGATCCCCAGGACGACGGCTTGGAGGAGGTCCAAGCCTCGGTGAAGCTAGGCGGCGGGTCCGGCGGATTCGCCGAGATCGATGTTCGCGATGTGGATCGGCTCGACGGGGCGGTCGGCGCCCTTCGTCGGCGAGTTCTCGATCCGGTCGACGACGTCCATGCCGTCGGTCACCTGGCCGAACACGGTGTGCAGGCCATCGAGCCACGGTGCGGCGTCTTTGGTGACGATGAAGAACTGCGAGCCGTTGGTGTTCGGCCCGGAGTTGGCCATCGCGAGCGCGCCGCGCACGACCTTGTGCTCGTTGATCTCGTCGTCGAACTTGTAGCCGGCGTCACCGGTGCCGGTGCCGTAGGGGCACCCGCCCTGGATCATGAAGTCCTTGATGATGCGGTGGAAGATCAGGCCGTCGTAGAAGCCCTGCTTCGCGAGCTTGCGAAAGTTCTCCACCGTGTCGGGCGCGTCTTCGTCGAAGAGCTCGAAGACGATCACGCCCTCGGTCGTTCTCATGGCAGCAGCTGACATGCCGCGGAGCTTAGCCAGTCGGCTTGGCTAGAGCGTCCCGCGCAGCTTGACGTTGCCGATCGCGACCCGCGGGTCGTCGGGCTCGGCGGGCGTCGTGAAATGCAGCAGCAGCAGCTGGACCTTCGCGTTGTCGCCCTTGCCCTTCAGGAGGATCGGCTCGTCGTCGAGCACGAACTTCTTGTCGGTCAGGTGGATCCAGCGCTTGTCGATGACGTCCGCCGGCAGATCCTTGGCGCTCTTGGCGCCGTAGATCTCGACCGTGAAGCCGTCGGTCGGCGTGTCGAGGCGCAGCGAGCGCAGCGCGTAGGGCTTGCCGAGGTCGATCACGAGGCCGGCCGCGATCGGCTGGCCGTCGGCGGGCACGGTGACGTCCCAGACCGTGTCGGGCTTGGCGTCGATCGCGTTGGCGGCGGGGCCGAACTCGGCGCCGGCGCGCTTGATCGGATCGTAGGTCTGGGCGGCGTCCTTCTTGAACTCGATCGTCACCGGCGTATTCGCCTGGGCCGCGTCCGCGGTGCCGCTGGAGTCGGTGCCGGCAGTGCCACCCGCCGGGTCGTCACCCGCCGTGCCGGCCTGGGGCTGCGTGTTGCTCTGTGCGGCGGCCGGGGGCGGCGGGGTCGGGATGATCGGCGTGTTCGGGGTCGCCACGGGCGGCTTGGTCGTCGGAATGATCGGCGTCCCAGCGGCGGGCGGTGTCGCGGGCGGGGTCACGCCGGGCCCGGTCACGCCGGGCTGGACGAGCGGGGGCACCGTGTCCGGATCGGCCGTGCCCGGGACTTGCGCGGTGATCGGATCGCCCGAACCGGCGGGCGCGGCGGCGGCCGTGCGCTCGGCATCGCTCGTCAGGGCGGCGTAGGTGGCGATGAGCGCGCAGCACAGCAGCAGGGTGGTCAGGCCGACGACCGTGAACGCCGCCCGCCAGCCGGGCTTCGCGCCGAGTCGTCCGGGCGCGGCCGTGCCGCACTCCAAGCACCAATCCTGGCCGCGCTGCATCGCCGCCCCGCACGTCTCGCAGGCGAAGTCGGGCACGGTCGGCAGGACGGCGCCGTCGGGCGGCGGGGGGGCGGCCTCGGGGGGCGCCCCGCGGTCTCTCAGAAGCAACGCCACGTCAGCACAGGGTAACGCGCCCGCGCGCGGCGAGTTTCGGTAGCGGACATTCGCCGCCAGCGTGGGTGGGCGTCAGCTCTCGAGCATGCCGGGGTCGGCCGGCACGTCTACGGCCTGCTCGCGCAGTGCGGTGAGCGGCACGACGTCCAGCGCGCGCTCGTGCGTCGAGGCGAGCACGACGAATGAGGCGGCGCCCTCCTCGTAGGCACGCAGCCAGTTGACGGCCGTCACGCACCAGCGGTCGCCGGGCACGAGGCCGGGGAAGCGGTACATCGGCATGGGCGTCGAGAGGTCGTTGCCGATGCTGCGCTGGTGCTCGAGGAACTCGGCCGTCACGACGGCGCAGATCGTGTGGCTGCCGAGGTCCTCCGGGCCCGTGCTGCAGCACCCGTCCCGGTAGAAGCCGGTCATCGGATCGGTGCCGCAGGGCTCGAGCGGCTCGCCGAGGACGTTGCGTTCGGCCATCGACGGCGACCTTAGTGGGTCCGCCGGGCGTTCGCGCGCGCGGGCGGGGGCGCCGGACCGTCAGACCTTCGCGGGCTCGACGCGGATGCGCCGGCCGCGCACGCGCTCGCCGTCGACCGCCGCGGCGATCCGTTCGGCCTCGGCCGCGGGGACCGAGAGGAACGCGAAGTGCTCGAGCACCTTGACGTCGCGTACGGCCTCACCGTCGATCGACGCGGCGTGCGTGACGGCGCTGACGAGGTCGGCGACCTCGATGCCGGCCGCCCGGCCCCCGGCGACGATGAGCTTGGCGTACGCCTCGTCGCCGTTGCGCGTCACGTGCGGCTTGGTGTGGCGGCGCGGCTTCTCGACGATCGGGGCGGGGTCGACGTGCACGCCGGCCTCCCAGGGCGTCACCTTGACGCCGGTGTGGCGCTCGATCGCCTCGAGCTCCTTCGCCTGCTTGGGCTCGACGAACGTGATCGCCCGGCCCGCGCGACCGACGCGGCCGGTGCGGCCGATGCGGTGCACGTAGACGTCGGGCGAGCGCGGGACGTCGAAGTTCACGACGTGCGTCACGGTCGAGATGTCCAGCCCGCGGGCGGCGACGTCGGTGGCGACGAGGATCGGCACACGGCCGCCCTTGAAGCCGAGCATCACGCCGTCACGCGAGCCCTGCGACATGTCCCCGTGCAACGCCTTCACGTTGAAGCCGCGGTCCTTCATCTTCTTGTAGAGCTGGTCGGTGCGGATCTTCGTGCGCGCGAAGACGATCGCCTGGTCGGGCCTCTCGGCCTCGAGCACCTCGACGAGCTTGTCGGCCTTGTCGGCGGTCTTCACCGTGAGCTGGAACTGCTCGACCGAATCGACCGTGAGCGTCGCGGACTGCACCTTGACGTGCTCGGGGTCGTAGAGGTAGTTGTCGGCGAGCCTGCGGATCGGCGGCGGCATCGTCGCGCTGAACAGCGCGGTCTGGCGGCTGTTGGGCGTCAGGCGCAGGATCTTCTCGACGTCCTCCAGAAAGCCGAGGTCGAGCATCTCGTCGGCCTCGTCGAGCACGACGAAGCGGCAGTGGTCGAGCACGAGCGAGTGGCGGCCGATGAGGTCCAGCACGCGGCCCACGGTGCCGACGACGATGTGCCCGCCGGCCTTGAGCTGGGCCTGCTGCGTGCGGATCGGCGCGCCGCCGAAGACGGCGACGACGTCGGCGCCCTTGCGGCGCGCGTACGTGCGCAGCGCCTGCGTCACCTGAATGCACAGCTCGCGCGTCGGCGTCAGGACGAGCGCCTGCACCTCGGGCTCGGTGGGGTCGATGTACTCGATGATCGGCAGGCCGAAGGCCGCGGTCTTGCCGGACCCCGTCTGCGCCTGCCCGATGACGTCGCGGCCCTCGAGCATCGGCGGAATCGCCTGCTCCTGGATGGGGCTCGGCTTCTCGTAGCCGACGTCCTCGAGTGCCTCTAGCGTGCTCTCTGAAAGTCCAAGATCGGCGAATGTGATCACGCGCCCAGCTTAGTCGGTGCCGCGCGGGCTCCGATGGCGCGCAAACCGCCGTCCGTACCTGGCCTCAGGCCGCGACGACGACACGCGCTCCGACGGCCTCGTAGGTGGCCTTTGCGCGTACGTCGCGGGTAGCGAGCTGAGCGCCGTGCTCGACCGCCGCGAGCGCCATGATCGCGTCGTACACGGCGCCCCCTGCGATGTCCAGCTCAGCGAGCACCTCGGGGATCCGCCGAGCCGTCGGTGTTCGAAGGACCAGGGGGATGCCGAAGCGCTCCCGGAGCAGGCGGGCGGCGTCGGCGGGCGCCAGCCGCAGATCGCCCGGCAAGCGCGTGAGCACGGAGTAGGTCTCCGCCAGCGCGTGCCCGCTGAGGACGACGTCCCGGCCGTCCCACCAGCGAACGACGGCCGCATGCTCTCGGTGCGTCTGCACCAGCAGCGCGATAGCGACGCTCGTGTCCAGCGCGAGAGCCGTCACCGTCGTCCGCTGTCGATCAGCGCGAAGACAACGTCATCGTCAATCGACGTGTCTCCGGTCGCGACGAGCCTTCCGTCCTCATCCACCAGCCGCGCTGTCCGCCCTGCCGGGATCACCTGTAGGCCCGAGCCGTAGCGGGAGATATCGAGCTCCGCACCCGGCGTGAGCCCGAGCGCGTCGCGGAGAGCCTTGGGCACGACAATCCTGCCGGCGGAATCGATCGACGTCTTCACTGGTAGAACGCTACCAGTCATCTGCCACCCTCCCTTTGCCGTGGCCTCTCAGCGCGTGTCCCGCCGGATGCCGACGTCATCCCCCGAACTCGGCGATCACCTCGTAGAGCATCTTCAGCGACGGGCGCCACTCGACGCGGGCGGCCGACGCCTTGACGGCTTCGATGTCGAGCATCCCGAGATCGCGGGCGCGCGCGAAGGTTGCGCGCAGCTCCGCACGTGACATCACCTCGGCGAGGTCGACGAGGGTGCGCGCGACGGAGGTACACGGGATGCCGTGGACGACGGCGAGGTCGTCGGGGTGCAGCTCGGGGACGTGGTGGATCACGACGCCGGGCGGCGGCTCGGGATAGGACCGCGGGTCGCCGGTGTAGCCGGGCACGGTCACGTGGATGGGCTCGTGGTCGATCATGGGGCCGATTCTCCGCAGGCCCGTGCAACGGCTCAAGACGGCTGTGTCACAAATCTGCGACGCAACTGCGACGAACGTTCACGCCCGCAACCGCGCGGCCGTGGCGGCCCGCACGGACGCCGCCTGTACCTCGTCGGCGGCCAGCTCCTCCAGACGCTGGGCGGCAAGCCGCACGCGGTAGTCGACGTGGATCGCCGCGAGGCGGCGCGTCTCGGCTTCGCAGTCCCACAGGCACTCCACGGCGACATCGCCGCCGAACGTCGGATCGGACGCGGCGAGCGCGTCGACGATGTAGCGCCGACCGTAGGAATAGGGGATCTGCTCGTAGGCCTGCTGCAGCTCGACGAAGGGACCGTGGATGGCGCTGCGGCCCAGCGTCTGGGCCAGCGAGCAGATGACGTAGACGTCGCCCTCGAGGCCGGCGTCGAGCTCGCGCTCGAGCGCCCGGCGCGCCGGCGCCAGATCCTCGTCCTCCGACCACGTGGCGAGCATCCCGGCGGCCTTGCGCCGCCGGGCCCAGTCCGACGAGGTCAGCCAGTCGTGCGCGAGCGTGCGCGTCTGCGAGATCGGCATCGCCTCCAGCGCGAGCGCGATCGCGCCCTGCAGCTTGTTGCGCTCGGCCTTCGTGTGCTGCTCGGCGATCGCCAGCAGCTCGCGGCGACCCTGCCGGCCGAGGGCGAGGATGGCGGCGCGGCGCATCGGCACCGCGGGATCGTTGGCCGCCGCGAGCAGCAGCTCGACGTCCGCGGGCGCCGCGCGCGACGCGAGCTCGTCGGCGATCTGCGTCCAGCGGGAGTCCTCGGCGATGTGCAGCAGCTCCGCGGTGCTCATCTCGCGCGGGCGCGTGCGCGCGGGAGAGGGTCCGTTCGCGCGGCGTGCGCCGCTTCGACGCCGGCGCCTGCGTCTGCGTCTGCGACTGCGACTGCGTGGCCACGGCCCCGGCGGCGCCCTTCTGCTCGAGCGCGAAGGCCTGCGCGATGCGCCGGTTCTCGACCGACCACATCGTCCACGGGCGCTCGCGCGGGTCCAGCCCGGCGAGCGCCTCGGCGAGCGCGTCGTCGGTGGCGAAACGCTCGACGAGCACCGCGTCGAGGCCGCCGACCACCTCCGGCCACGGCGTCGCCGAGCGCGGCGCGTCGTCGTAGTCGCCGATGAGCCGGTCGAGGGCGCGCTGCCAGTAGCGCCCGTAGGCGACGTACTCGCGCAGCACGCGGCGGGCCTCGGCGTGGCCGCGGATGGCCATCCGGCCGAGCATGCCGAGCACGTCGTACGTCGTGTCGGGAATGTCCTCGTCGCTGTCGCGCAGCCACAGCTCGAGCGCGCCGGTGTGCAGCTGCAAGTCCAGCGCCAGCGTCGCGTGGTAGTCGTCGCGGTCGTCGAGCTGACGGTCCCAGCGCGGGTCGTTGAAGACGCAGTGCATGAGCAGGGCATGGGCGACCGTGCGGTCGGCGTCGAGCGCCCAGAGGTAACCGGTGCCCAGACCGCGCTGCAGCTTGCCGAGCGGGTCGGAGGCATCGGCGAGCGTCGGCACCGCGGGTCGCACCCGACGATCGTGCCAGGGATGGGGTCGCCGCGTGCATGGCGCGCAGACGCTGGCGCGGCGGGGACGGCCGTACGCGGTGTGTGGCAGTCTGCCGTGCATGTCGACCCGGCCAGCGTGGTACCGACGCCGTGGCCCCGACGGCCCGTCGCCGCTGCAGCCCGTGCTCGACAGCGCCGCGCGGGTCGCCCACCGCGTCATTCGTTCAGGCCGCGCGCCGACGGTGATCGCCGCAGCCACCGTACCGGTCGCCGTCGGGCTGATCGCCGCGCGCAAGCGGACGGGCATGCACCCCGCGCTGACGCTGGTGCTCGGCTGTGCCCCGCCGCTGGGCCTCGCGATCGCGGTCCCCAAGGGGCGCAAGCGCTACGCGGCGGTGGCGGCGGGCTACATGCACCTCTTCAAGCTCGGCTGGGAGCTGCCCTACGACGAGCCCGAGAAGCTGCGCCGGCGGCTGTGGATCGATCAGCCGATCCGCTTCGACACGGTCGTCGGTCTCGGCGTACCGCCGGGCCTGCGCCTGCAGCGCGCGCTGCGCCGGCCCGGCGAGGTGACGCTCTTCGACAAGGCCGTCACCGTCGTCTACGGCTCCTGGTTTCTGCCGCACATCCTGCTCGTCTACCTCATGGCGCGCCACGAGGAGTTCGTGCCGCGGGCGGGCGCGCGGCTGGCGGCGGCCTACCACCTGACCTGCCCGTTCTACTTCTTGGCGCCCGAGGCACCGCCGTGGTGGGCCTCGGAGAAGGCGGACCGGATGGGCGGTGAGATCGAGCGCGTCGCGCGGCTCGTCGTCTGCGACGTGCTCAAGCGCCCGCCGCCGAAGGAGGGCGGGGTGCCCGGCAACCCGTGGGGCGCGATGCCGTCGGACCACGTCTCGTCGGCCGCGATCACGGCGATGGGGCTCTCCGAGGTCGGGACGGTCTACGGCGTCATCGGCTGGACGTACGTCGCCGCGGCATCGTTCGCGATCGTCTACCTCGGCGAGCACTACGTCGCCGACATCGTCGTCGGCCTGGCGATCGCGGAGATCGTGCGGCGCGCGGAGCCGCTGGCGGCCCCGTTCGTGCGGGCGGTGGCGCGCGCCGTGGAGTGAGCCAGGGTGTGTCGAATGACCCCTCGCCCGGCGAGCTGCATCCGACACACCACAGCCAGGAACCGCTCAGGCGGCGCTCGTGAGGCCGATCAGGTGTCCCTCCGGATCGGTGAACTGGCCGATGGTCGTGCCCGGCACGACCTCGTCGGGACCCATCACGCGCTTGCCGCCGAGGCTCTCGGCCTGCGCCAGCGCGGCCTCGACGTCGGGGACCTCGACGTAGAACGTGACGTGCCCGGTGAAGCCCTCGTAGCCCGCGACGCCGCCGCCGATCCCGACGCCGTCGGCGTTGGTGTTGCCCTCACGGGTGACGATGCCGTAGTTCATCGGGTTGCTCGCGTCGATCTCCCAGCCGAAGAGCTGCGAGTAGTAGCTGTGCAGCGCCGGGCCGTCGGCGCCGACGATCTCGAAATGCACGACCGGCTGTCCCATGGTGATCTCCCTCCGGCGCCGTGGCGCCAACGCATTACGTGGAAGCGAATGCTCCTACGACGTCGAAGCGGGGGGAAACTCATCGCGGCGGCTGCGCCGCCAGACGGCGAAACGCGAGCTGCGCCAGCGAGTAGCCGACGACGAGGGCGAGCGCGACACCCCCGCCGCTGGAGTCCAGCCCGGTGAACACCACGAGCGCGACTGCGATCGGCAACCAGCGCGCGACGTTGTGCACCCTGGTCTCGACGGCGTCCGGCGACTCGGTCATCCGCACATGGGCTCCGCGCCGGGCCGTCCCGGCTGCCGTGCGAGACAGGAGCGCGTCGGCGGCCAACGTGCCGGCGACGGCGCAGCCAACGAGGACGAGCAGCGGCCAGTCGTCCACGACGAGGTCGCCGATCGCGACCACCATGAGCATCGCGAGTCCCGGCAACGAGGCTGAACAGGCTCGGGACGCGACGATCGAGCGCACGGAGCCGTCTTCGGAGGGGCGGCCAGGCTCGAGGCGAGCCCGCAGCTTGCCAGCCGCGCCTAACGCCGGCCGCGGCGCGCCGAGTCCAGCCGGCGCCGGTCGCGCTTGGTCGGGCGCATGCCCAGGTCGGCGCCGGGCGGCGGTGACTGCAGCCGGCGCACCTCGGCCGCGGCCTCGCGCGCGGCGATGCTCTCCGGCGTCTCCTCGTAGAGGGTCTGGGCCACCTTCGCGGGCCCGCGCTGGTCGGATATCTCGCGCACGATCACGGTCCGCCGCGTCTGGCCGATCGTGATCTTCAGCTCGTCGCCGGCCGTGACCTCCCTGCTGGGCTTCACGCGCGCGCCGTCGAGCTCGACGCGCCCGCCCTTGACGGCATCCGCGGCGAGCGTCCGGGTCTTGAAGAAGCGCGCCGCCCACAGCCACTTGTCGATCCGCACGCCGTCCATGGAGGCGATGATCGCAGCCGAACGACCCCCGAAGCATCCGACGCTCCGGAAGCCCACAGCTGACCAATGTGCCGACGGTCCATCCTGCGCGTCTTTCGTTGCGAAGCGGCGTTGCGCTGTGACGTCCGGCCGCCCAAGATGGATGCATGGCTCGCATCGAGAGGCGTCCAGGACCGAGGCGGGCGCGCTCACGGGCTCCAGCCGCGTCGCCGCGTAAGCTAGGCGCTGTGACCTCGGTGATGCCGCGACGCTCCGCCGTGGCGGGGAAGCTCGAACGGATCGACCAGCTCGCTCGGCACGGCCTCAATACGCCCCGGATCATGCTCATCCCGCTCGGATCGCCGTTCGACGATGAGCTGCGCACACGTATGCGCGAGCTCGCTGCGGGCGACGCGCGGATGACTGTCCGCACGTATCACCCGAGCGACGAGATCACGTACGCGAAGGGCCCGTTTGCCCCGGAGGTGCCGATCGAGGACGCGATGCTCCTGGCTGAGGAGTTCGCTGGCGAGTGGAACGTGCTGTTCCAAGAGGCGATCGATGTCGACGCGACGCTGTTAGCCGGCAACGTCGCGCTGTCGGCCGATGGCGCAGGTGCCTTCGAGGCACTCGCGGGGAGGTATCGCGTGCGTGAGGTCGAGGACCCTCCGGTGGGCGCCGAGGCCGACATTCGCTCGGGCGAGTTCGCCCATCCGGCCGAGATCGACGAACCGCAGGTCCGGGATGCCGTCCAGCGTGTGCTCGATTCGGGGGTGGTCGCAGCGGTCGCACCGAGGGGACAAATCCTCCTGGAGCTCAACGCCCAGAGCGAGCCGGTCGGGCGCCGCCATGAGCTGCTTCTGTTCTGGGAATGGCGCCCGCTTCCGTCGCCGACGGGCGGGTACGGTCAAGCGACCCGCGTAGTAATGGGCCGGCAGCACGGCGGCGTGATCGGCGTCGGCGTGCCCGGTCTACCGCCGCCCCCCGACGAGGCGTCGTTCGAGCCGACGCTGGGAGGAAAGGGCGCCGGCTTGGCGCGGGCGTTCGCCGCCGGGCTGCCCGTCCCGCCCTTCCTCGTGCTTGACGCGACCGATCCCATGTCGCCAGGTCCTCTGCATCCGGACCGGCGCGTCGAGCTCGACCGCGCTCTGCGTGCGCTGACCGCTGCTGCCGACGATTTCTTCGGCGATCGGGATCGCTCGGCGCGCCGCCTCGCCGTGCGGTCGTCGCCAGCGGTCTCGATGCCCGGCATGCTCGACACCGTCCTGCAGGTCGAGCCCAACGGCGCGGCGGTCGCCACTGCCGTGCGCCGTGTCCTGAGCTCGTGGAACTCCGATCGCGCCCGCGAGTACCGCCGCACGCACGCGATCTCCGAGCACAGCGGCCTGGCGGTGGTCCTTCAGCCGATGGTCGACGCGACCGGCGGCGATCGCGCAGGCAGCGGCGTCGGATTCACCCGGCATCCAACGCGCGGAGACCCCTATCCGGAGGTCGAGTACGTCGAGGGCGAGCAGGGCCACGGGCTCGTCGGGGGAGATGCGCTGCCGCTCGCCACCAGGGAGTTCAGTGATCGCTGGCCCGACCTGTTCGGGCAACTCCTCGAATGGTGCCCGGTCCTCGAACGGATCCAGGGCGACGCCCAGGAGTTCGAGTTCACGTTCGAGTGCGGGCGCGGCTGCCTGCTGCAGACGCGGCGCGCGAAACGCACTGCCGTCGCGGCCGTGCGGATCGCTCATGACCTCGTCCAAGATGGCGTGATCGATCTCCGGCAGGCCAGAGAGGCACTGCTGCTATGGGATGCGGCAGATGTCGTCGAACGCCATCTCGCCAGCGATGGGGCGGTCGCGGTGGGAGTCGGCCGCACGGCGTCCCCGGGGGTGGCGGTGGGGCGCGCGGCATTCGATGCCGCTGGCGTCGAACGCATCCTTGGCAACGGCGACGGCGCCATCTTCTTATGCCGGATCCCGAGCCCCTCCGACTATCCGCTGCTGCGCCGCTCCGCAGCCGTAGTCTCGACCCGCGGGGGGATCACGTCGCACGCGTCGGTCGTCGCCCTCGACGCCGGGATCGTGGCCGTGGTCGGTTGTCGCAGCCTCGAGGTCATTCGCGCCGAACGCGCGGCCGCGTTCGGGGATGTCGTTGTCGCAGAAGGAGACTGGCTCTCCGTCGAAGCGGCGCCAGGTGGAGCCGCGATCTACGCCGGCAGGCTTCCGGAGGAGGGACCGTCGCTTCCGCCCGGGCTGTCGCAGGCGGTGGTCAACTGGGCGCGCGATCTGGTGCGCGGTCTATGACGCTGGCCGATTCCGCGAGCCGGCGCGCGGACAGATCGTTCAACGACGCGATGTAGGCAGCCACGCGCAGCGGCAGGTCCGTCTGGTTGAACCGCGCAGGAACCGGCGAGGGCTCGCGCATGAGGTGCTCGAACAGCCCCTTGACAATTTCGATGGCCAGGCGATCGCTCTCACGCACCACATCGCTGCGGTAGTAGCGCTCCTTCAGGAGCGCAAGCAAGGATGTTGTCAACGCCTGGAAGTTTTCCGAGTGCGCGACGACCCGGTCCGGGCAGGCCCGCACCTCATGGGGGCCGTCCAGCGCGAACTCGGCGAGTCGCGCGGATGTCGTGGTCGCGAGATCGGCAATCAGCTGCCGAATTAGCTTGGCGACGAGTCGACGCCGGGCTACGAGCTCACGCTCCTCGGGCTTCCAGGGTGAGCCCACCCAGTCCGCCGCTGGTACCGTCGCGATCTCCGCGAGCACGGGCGAGACGGCATCGAGATCGGCGTTGTCGATGTAGCCGCCCGCGAGCGCGTCATCGAGGTCGTGGGAGAGATATGCCATCACGTCGGCGGCATCGACGATCTGCGCTTCGAGGCCCGCATTAGGCGAGCCTGCGAACTCTCCGAATCCCACAGGCTCATCGAAGGGCGTGGAGTGGCGCGCGATGCCCTCCCTCGCCGCCCACGTCAGGTCAAGGCCGGCGAACGTGACAAAGGCCGTTTCCGTCTCGTCGACGACGACAAGCGAATGGACGTTGGCGTTCCACCCGGTCTCGCCGTGTTGGGCCAGCGCTTGGGCGAGGCCGCGTTCTCCGGCGTGCCCGAACGGCGGATGTCCTAGATCGTGCGCGAGGGCGATCGCCTCGCTCAGGTCCGGATTGGCGCCGATCTCCTCGGCCACGCCGCGCGCGATCTGCGCCACCTCGATGACGTGGTTGAGCCGGGTGCGGAAGAAGCCGATCTCCCGGCTCGCCGTCGCCACGCTCTGCACCTGCGTCTTGTGCTGCAGCTCGCGAAACGTGTCGCTGTGGATCACTCGGTCGCGGTCGATGGAGTACGCCGAGCGGATCTCGGAGCCACCGCTTGGGCCGTGGACCCGTCCGTTCCAGGGCGCTTGATCTGGCGTCGCGCAGCGGGCGATGGGTCTCATAACACCGTGATCGGCGCCAACACGATGCCGACAGCCGCGGTCGCTAACAGAATCGGCTTCGCGGCCTCGATGTTGACGACCGCGAGCCGCGAGAGCAGGAACGCGACAAGCGCGTAGCCGAGCGCCGTCCACGTCTCCGGTGCGAAGAAGAGCATGCTGCTACATGCGACGACGATCAGCCGAAGAACGACGTATGGACGCATCCTTTTCGGATCCCGGTGCTTCTCCAAGCCGTCGTAGTTGTACCTGTCGCTCTGGCGCAACTCCCATCGCGGCACCAAGAGCACGGCGAACACCAGCGCGACGGCGACCCACCATCGCGTTCGTTCGTCGCCCAGCCCTTCGGCCTGGAAGATGCCCAGCAGCGTCAGCGCAACGATCGCGATCTGGACGAACGCCCCCGATTCACGCGACCGTGCGATCTTGTATTCGACTCGGTAGGCGAGCAACTGCGTTTCGTCATGAAAGTTCCGCTCAAGGTCTCTTCTGAGCTCCGCCACCGGCAAGTCGCGGCGCTTCCACCAGTGGCAGTCGTTGGCAATGGAGCCGTGGTAGATCAGCGACGTCTTCTTCTCGTCCGACGGATTCCTCCGGAATCGCAGCGGTCGGCCCGGACCGATCGCTGCGAGCGCGCTTAGCAGGGCGAGCGTAACGGCCGCGAGAAAGATCACGAACATCACCGCCGGGACCTCTGGCCCGACGTCGTTGAACCGCACTGGATCGGCCGGCGGGTCCTGGGCGCCGGGCCGAAGCTGGATGTACAACGTCACGCCTGCCGCGGTGAGGAACGCGAGCGCCGTCAACGTGCGGTTGATCTTGTCGTCCTGGTGCTTGAGTGCGGCCAGCACCTCGTCGTAACCGAGCTTGAAAATCTCCTGCTTGGACAACTCGTCAGGCAAGCTCGCTCCCGCACTGGATGGCGACGTGCAGACAGTACCGCGACCCGCCGACGGCGAGCAGAACTCACGCGCTCGTGCCGGCGAAGCGGCCGCTCCGGTCCGCCACACCGGCCGCCGTATCCTCGATGCGATGGCGACCACGGCGGATGCGGACCTGAAGATCACCTATCCGCCCGAGCTGCCGGTCAGCGAGCGCCGCGACGACCTGCTCGCGGCGATCGGCGCCAACCAGGTCGTGATCGTCGCCGGCGAGACCGGCTCCGGCAAGACGACGCAGCTGCCGAAGATCTGCCTCGAGCTCGGCCGCACCTCGATCGCCCACACCCAGCCGCGCCGGATCGCCGCGCGCACGGTGGCGACGCGGATCGCCGAGGAGCTCGGCGTCCAGCTCGGCGGGGCCGTCGGCTATGCGGTGCGCTTCGACGACAAGACCGGCAAGAACACCCTCGTCCGGCTCGTCACCGACGGCCTGCTGCTGGCCGAGATCCAGCGTGACCGGTTCCTGCGCCGCTACGACACGATCATCCTCGACGAGGCGCACGAGCGCAGCCTGAACATCGACTTCCTGCTCGGCTTCCTCAGGCAGCTGCTGCCGCGCCGCCCCGACCTCAAGCTCGTCATCACGAGCGCCACGATCGACACGGCCCGCTTCAGCGAGCACTTCGGCGGCGCGCCCGTCGTCGAGGTCTCCGGTCGCACGTATCCGGTGCAGGTGCGCTACCGCCCGGCCGCCGAGGAGGACGACCCCGTCGACGCGATCGGCGACGCCGTCGAGGAGCTGCTCGACGACGCGCCCGGCGACGTGCTCGTCTTCCTCTCCGGGGAGCGCGAGATCCGCGACACGGCCGAGGCGCTGGCGGCGCGCCTCCCGCCGGAGGTCGGCATCCTGGCGCTGTACGCGCGGCTGTCGCCGGCCGAGCAGCAGAAGGTCTTCAAGGCGCACTCGGAGCGCCGGGTCGTCTTGGCGACGAACGTCGCGGAGACGTCGCTGACCGTGCCGGGGGTCGGCGCGGTGGTCGACCCGGGCACCGCGCGGATCAGCCGCTACAGCGCGCGGCTGAAGGTCCAGCGCCTGCCGATCGAGCCGGTCTCGCAAGCCTCGGCCAATCAGCGCAAGGGCCGCTGCGGGCGCACCTCGGACGGCATCTGCGTGCGGCTGTACTCCGAGGCGGACTTCGACGAGCGGCCGGCGTTCACCGACCCGGAGATCCTGCGCACGAGCCTCGCGTCGGTGATCTTGCAGATGGCGTCGCTCGGGCTCGGCGAGGTGGAGGACTTCGGCTTCCTCGATCCCCCCGACCGCCGCCAGATCCGCGACGGCAAGGCGCTGCTGCACGAGCTCGGCGCGCTCGATCCCGACGCGAAGGACCCGCGCAAGCGGCTGACAGCGCTGGGGCGCAAGCTCGCCCAGCTCCCCGTCGACCCGCGGATCGGGCGGATGGTGATCGAGGCCGACCGGGTCGGCTGCGCCGACGAGGTCGTGGTCATCGCCGCGGCGCTGTCGATCCAGGACCCGCGCATCCGTCCCACCGAGAAGCGGGCGGAGGCCAACGAGCAACACGCCCGGTTCGTCGATCCCGACGCCCGCTCGGACTTCCTCGCCTACCTCAACCTATGGCGCCACCTGCGCGCGCGCCAACAGGAGCTGTCGCGCAACGGCTTTCGCAAGATGTGCCACGCCGAGTACCTGCACTACATGCGCGTGCGCGAGTGGCAGGACCTCGCCGGGCAGCTGCGCCAGGCCGCGCGCAACCTCGGCGTGACGATCAACGAGCAGCCGGCGGCGCCCGACGCCGTGCACCGCGCGCTGCTCGCGGGCCTGCTCTCGCACGTCGGCCTGCGCAACGGCGCGTCGCGCGAGTACGACGGCGCGCGCGGCGCGCGCTTCACGCTGTCGCCGGGCTCGGCGCTGGCGCGCAAGCCGCCGGTCTGGGTGATGGTCGCCGAGCTCGTCGAGACGGCCCGTCTGTACGGCCACACGGCCGCGCAGATCCAGCCGCGCTGGATCGAGCCGCTGGCCGGGCACCTGCTCAAGCGCACGTACGCCGAGCCGCACTGGGAACGCAAGCGCGCGTCGGTGGTGGCGACCGAGCGCGCGACGCTGTATGGCGTGCCGGTGGTCGGCGCGCGGACCGTGCCGTACGGGCCGATCGATCCCGAGCTGTCGCGCTCGCTGTTCATCCGCCATGCGCTGCTCGCAGGCGACTGGGCCGCGAGCCATCGCTTCCTGCAGGACAACCGCCACCTGCTCGAGGAGGTCGAGGAGCTCGAGCACCGCGCGCGCCGGCGCGACATCGTCGTCACCGACGCCGAGCTCTACGACTTCTACGACGCGCGGATCCCGGAGCGCGTCGTGTCGGGCGCGCACTTCGACCGCTGGTGGAAGGACGCGCGCCGGCGCGAGCCCGAGCTGCTGCGCTTCACCCGCGAGCTGCTCGTCGGTGACGCGGGGATCGACGAGTCGGCCTTCCCGGACGTGTGGCGTCAGGGCGACGTGGAGCTGGCGCTGACGTACCGCTTCGAGCCGGGCACCGCGGACGACGGGATCACCGTCCACGTCCCGCTGCACGCGCTGGAGGCGATGAAGCCCGCGGGGTTCGACTGGCTCGTGCCGGGCCTGCGCGAGGAGCTCGTCACCGCGCTGATCCGCTCGCTGCCCAAGGACCTGCGCCGGCCGCTCGTGCCGATCCCGGAGACGGCGGCGCAGGTCGTGGCCGGGCTGCGGCCGCGCCGGGGTGCGCTGGTGGCGGCCCTCGCGCGCGAGATCGAGGCCGTGCGCGGGGTGTACGTCGGGCCGCAGCAGTTCGACGTGGCGCGGCTGCCCGCCTACCTGCGCGTGCGCTTCGCCGTGCAGGACGCGGCCGGCGAGGTGCTCGCCGCGGGTGAGGATCTCGACGCGCTGCGCGCGCAGCTGCGCCCCCGCCTGCGCGCCCGGCTCGCCGCGGCGACGGCGCCGTTGGAGCGCAGCGGGCTGCGCGACTGGACGATCGGCGAGCTGCCGCGTTTCATCGCGCTGCCCGGCAGCGGCGAGAGCGTGCGCGCCTACCCGGCGCTGGTGGACGAGGGCGACAGCGTCGCCGTGCGCGCCTTCGAGACAGCCGGCGCGCAGGCGGCGGCGATGCGCGCGGGCACGCGCGCGCTGCTGCGCTTCGTCGTGGCCTCGCCGCTGCGCACGGTGCAGCGCAGGCTGGCCGGCAGTGCCGCGCTGACGCTGGCCGGCGCGCCCCACGGCGGAGCGGCCGCCGTCCTCGACGACGCGCTCGACGCCGCCTTCGACGAGCTGATCGCGTCCGGCGGAGGCCCGGCCTGGGACGACGCCGGGTTCGCCGCGTTGCGCGCCCACGTCGCGGACCGGCTGGCGCCGACCACCTCGGCGATCGTCAGCGCAGCGGTCGCCGTGCTCGACGCCGCCGCCGAGTTGCGCGCGCGCCTGGACGCGCTGTCCGCCGACGCGGCGTTGCAGCCCGCCCGCCTCGACGTCGCCGGCCAGCTCGGCAGCCTCGTCCACCCCGGCTTCATCGCCGCCACCGGCACCGACCGCCTTCCCGATGTCGTCCGCTACCTGCGCGCCGCGGCCCGCCGCCTCGAACGCCTGCCCGACGCCGTCGCCGCCGACCGCGACCGCATGAACGCGATCGGGGAGCTCGAGCGCGAGTACCGCGCCCGCGGCGGCCGCGCCGCCGCGCCCGCGGTGCACTGGATGCTGCAGGAGCTGCGCGTCGCGCAGTTCGCGCAGGGGCTGGGAACGCGCGGTGCGGCGTCGGCGAAGCAGATCCGGCGGGTGCTGGCGCAGGGGTAGGTCTTGACGCGCCGAGCGCGGATATCGCACCGGGCGCGTCAGCACCGGCCGTCGCGCGCGGGCGTTGACGCGGCGAGTGCGGATAGCGCACCCGGCGCGTCATGAGGCGGTGGCTCGCGGCGAACGCGCGCCGGCCCGCGCGCGCCCGCTCACCGCGCTCGCTACGTCGACGGGGCAGCCGCGCAGTCGGCGTGCCCGCAGTGGCACACGTGCCCTTCGGCCTCGCCATGCCCGGCGTGCTGCTTGCAGTGGTCCGAGCAGAAGCCGTCCTCGCGCGCGTCGCACGTGCAGCCGGCTCCTGCGCAGGTCTCTTCAGCCATGACTCGCTCCCCTCGAAACTTGCCGTTGCAGATCTGACGCAGACCTACCCGCGAGCCGCGAAACGACACCGTTCATGCATGGGCTTGGTGGCGCAGGGCGCAGGGTAGGTGCGCATCGACACAAGCCCATACGGAAACGGGGAGGACGATGTCGACGCCGGAAGAACGAGTCGATTGGAACGCGATCGAGCAATCGCCTGAGTTCCAGGAGCTGGTCGCGGCGCGCAGGCGGTTCGTCCTGCCGGCGACGATCTTCTATCTCGCTTGGTACGCCGGCTTCATCCTGCTGACGGGCTACGCGCCGGACTTCATGGCGGAGTCGGTCTACGAGGGGCTGACCGTCGGCTACTGCCTCGCGCTGACGCAGTTCGTCATGGTCTTCACGCTCGGCTACATGTACCTGCGCCGCGCCGACCGCGTGTTCGACCCGCTGGCCGCGAGCGTCGTCCAGCAGGCCCTCGGCGGTGCTCCCGCCGCGCCGCCGGCGCCGCCGCCGCCGGCGAATCCCGGCGGTACCGGGACCATGCCGGGCGCCGAGCCGGAGGCCGACCGATGACCATCATCGCCGCCGACGTCAACGTCGAAGCGCTCGTCATCTTCGCGATCGTCCTGTCGATCACGCTCGTCGTCACCTACTGGGCCTCCAAGCGCATGACCGGGGCCAACGTCTTCTGGGCCGCCGGCCGCTCGATCAGCGGCGTGCAGAACGGCCTCGCGATCTCCGGCGACTACCTCTCCGCGGCGTCGTTTCTCGGCATCGCCGGCCTGATCTTCATCTTCGGCTTCGACGGCTTCCTGTACTCCGTCGGCTTCCTCGTCGCGTTTCTCACGGTGATGTTCCTGCTCGCCGAGCGGATGCGAAACGCCGGCAAGTACACGATCGCCGACGTGCTCTCCTTCCGGCTGCGAGAGCGCCCGGCCCGCGTCGCCGCCGCGCTCGGCACGCTGAGCGTCGCGGCCTTCTACCTCATCGCGCAGATGGTCGGCGCGGGCGTGCTCATCCAGGCGCTCGTCGGCATCGACTTCTCGCTCGCCGTGCTCATCACCGGCGTGATGATGCTCTGCTACGTCATCTTCGGCGGGATGCTCGCCACGACGTGGGTGCAGATCATCAAGGCCGTCCTGCTGATGATCGCCATCGCCGTGATGTCGCTGTTCGTGCTCGAACGCGTCGGCTTCAACCCGATCGAGCTGTTCAATCGCGCGGCCGCGAACGTCACCGACGAGTCGACGTTCAGCCTCGGGCCGGGCACGTTCCTGGCCAGCCCGATCGACACCCTCTCGCTCGGCGTCGCGCTCGTGCTCGGCACCGCCGGCCTGCCGCACATCCTCATGCGCTTCTTCACCGTGCCGGACTCGAAGGCCGCGCGCTCGTCCGTCGTATGGGCGATCTTCATCATCGGCACGTTCTACGTGCTGACGACGTTCGTCGGCTTCGGCGCTCGCGCGCTGCTCGGCGAGGAGGGCGTCGCGGCGGCCGGTGCGGGCGGCAACCTCGCCGCCCCGAACCTCGCGCAGTTCCTCGGCGGGGGCGAGGGCACGTTCGGCGGCGACCTGTTCCTGGCGGTCGTCGCGGCGGTGGCGTTCGCGACGATCCTCGCGGTCGTGGCGGGCCTCGTGCTGTCGGCCTCGGGCGCGGTCGCGCACGACATCTGGTCCAACGTGATCCGCAAGGGCCACGAGTCCGAGCACGAGGAGGTGCTCGTCGCGCGGATCGCCGCCGCGTCGATCGGCGCGCTGGCGATCACCATCGCGATCATCGGCGGGGAGGGGCTGAACGTCTCGTTCATGGTCGGCCTCGCGTTCGCGGTCGCGGCCAGCGCGAACTTCCCGGCCCTGCTGCTGGCGCTGACGTGGAAGCGCTTCAACACGGCCGGCGCGGTAACCGGCGTGCTGTTCGGCGTCCTGAGCTCGGTCCTGCTCGTGATCATCTCGCCGAAGGTCTGGCCCGGCCCCGACGGGGAGGGTGGCCTGCTGTCGTTCTACGACCTCGCCAACCCCGGGATCATCTCGATTCCGCTGGGCTTCATCGGCTGCTGGCTTGGCACGATGCTCTCCACCGAGCGCGGCAACGAGCGCGAGTTCGCCGAGCTGCGCGTGCGCTCGGAGACCGGCTTGGGGGCGGAGAAGGGCGGCCTGCTGCCCTGAGCAGAAAGTGCGGCGAGAGGGCTCAAGTCCTGGTCCGGTGGCGCCGATAGGAACCTCGAAAGGAACCTCCCCTCTCCTCTGGAAACCGTCTCCTCAACCCCCTACCCCCCGCAGCACCTCCCCCCAGTAGCACCTCCCCCAAGCAGTGCTCCTCCTCCGAAGCGAAGGCCCGCGACCCACGCGGGCCTTCGTGGGTTAACCGAGTAAGCGTGCTCTACAGCGGCGCCATGACGCGCACGGGCACGCCCTGACCCACGGGCGCCCGGCGCCCGGCGCACGGGGCTACGGCGTCGGGTCGAGCGTGACCTTGCCGGTCGTGCGCCGGGCGGCGAGATCGGTCTGGGCCTGGGCCGCCTGGTCGAGCGGATAGGCCGGACCCGTGACGACGCGCAGCTCCCCGCGGCGCACGCGCTCGAAGAGATCGGCGAGCGCGTCGTCGATCATCGCCGGCCGGCCGAGGCAGTGCGCGAACCAGAAGCCGACGACCGCGCTCGAGTGGCGCATGAGCGAGCCGCTGCGGACCGTGTTGCCCTCGCCCGAGGCGATGCCGTAGATCACGAGCCGTCCGAACGGCGCGAGCGCGGCGAGCGACGCGTCGAACACCGCACCGCCCGCCATCTCGAACACGACGTCGACGGGCCGGCCGAGGTTCGCCTCGACGAGCCGCTCGGTGAGACCCTCCGCGGCGCCGTCGATGGCCGCGTCGGCACCGAGCTCGAGCGCCAGCGCGCGCTTGCTCGGCGTCGAGGCGGTGGCGATCACGCGGCCGGCTCCGAGCGGCTTGCCGAGCTGCACGGCGAGCGAGCCGACGCCGCCGGCCGCGCTGTGCACGACGACGCTCTCGCCGGTCGCGACGCGTCCGGACGTGCGGTACAGATGCCACGCCGTCAGGCCCTGCAGGACCAGCGCGAGCGCCGTCTCGTCGTCGACGCCGTCGGGGATCGGGAACGTCAGTGCCCCGGGCGCCACCGCGTACTCGGCATAGCCGCCTGAGCCGGTCAGCGCGACGACGCGCTCGCCGGTGTCCTCGCGCACGCCCGCGACCTCCGAGCCGGGCACGAGCGGCAGATCGTCCTTGGCGAGGTAGGTGTTCGTGCGCCGGTGCGTGTCGGCGAAGTTCAGCCCGGCGCGCGTGACGCGCACGAGCACCTCGCCGTCAGCCGGCTCGGGCACCGGCAGCTCGACGAGCTGCAGGACCTCCGGGCCGCCGTACTCCGACATCTGAATCGCGCGCACTGCGGCGAGGCTACACGCGGCCACGAAATCGATCATCTCGCTAGGGTCGCCCGCCATGAGCCTCACTGTTGTTGGATCGATCGCGTTCGACGCGGTTCAGACACCGCACGGCGGCCGCGAGCGCATGCTCGGCGGCGCCGCCACGCACTTCTCGCTCGCCGCGTCGTTCTTCGACGAGGTTCGGGTCGTCGGCCCGGTCGGCGACGACTTCGGCGACGAGGAGTACGCCGTCCTGCACGGTCGCCACGTCAACACCGACGACATCGAGCACGTCGCCGGCGGCAAGACGTTCTTCTGGAAGGGCGTCTACCACGAGAACATGAACTCGCGCGACACGCTCGAGACCGACCTCAACGTCTTCGAGCACTTCGACCCGAAGCTCTCGCAGGCATCCAAGGACTGCGACGTCCTCTTTCTGGCGAACATCTTCCCGGCGCTGCAGCTCAACGTCCGCCAGCAGTGCGAGCGCGCGAAGTTCGTCGCCCTGGACTCGATGGATCTCTGGGTCAACATCGCCCGCGAGGCGCTCGTCGCGGCGATCTCCGCGGTCGACTGCGTGATCCTCAACGACGCCGAGGTGGCGCTCTTCACCGGCGAGCGCGAGGTCGTCGCGGGGGCGCGGACGATCATGCAGCACGGGCCCTCGTCGATGGTCGTCAAGCTCGGCAAGTACGGCGCCGCGCTCGTCACCGGCGACGACTCGTTCTGGATCCCCGCCTTCCCGGTCGAGTTCGTGGCCGACCCGACCGGCGCCGGCGACAGCTTCGCCGGCGGCTTCGTCGGCGCCATCGCCGCCCACGGCGGCGAGGCGACGCCGGAGGTCCTCAAGCTCGCGATGGCCTACGGCACCGCGGTGGCGTCCTACAACGTCGAGGAGTTCGGGACCGAGCGCGTCGCGCGGCTGACCGGCCCGGAGATCGTCGAGCGCGTGCAGGAGCTCAAGCGAATCACCGCCTTCGAGACGCCGGACGTCGCCCTGAAGGGCTGAGCAGCGACGCGGGGCCCGCTCGGGCCCCGCGTTCTCACGGCAGCCGGGCGCTCAGCGCCTGGCCTACTTGATGAAGCCCGTGTCGCCGACGGCCTTGAGGATCGTGGCCTCGGACCTGCGCTTGTCGAAGCTCAGCGGCGCGGGCAGCACGCCGTTGATGTTGCGAATCCAGCCGGCGTGGCGCGCCTCGACGGTCGTGATCGTGGCGGCGGCCGCGAGCGTGCCCTTGGCGGAGATGTTGCCGACCTGGCCGAGGTAGGCGTTGACGCCCGTATCCTCGAGCACCTGGGCCGTGGCGGCGAACGTCGCCGTGTCGGTCACCGCGTTGCCGAAGTCGAACGTCGGCGACTTGATCGCCTTCGAGCCGAGAGCGCGCTTGAGGAAGTTGACGTGCTTGCGCTCGTGGACGGCGACGATCTCGGCGAACTGCTTCAGCGCCGCGCTCGTGCCGTAGGCCCGGTTGGCGACGGCCTGCTCGTAGAAGGCCGCCTCGAGGAACTCGAGGGTGAGCGCGTAGTTGAGGATCGCGACGTCGTTGCGGCTGGACTTCTTCGTCGTCGAGATCGCGGCCTCGGCGCTGCTGAGGATCCCGCTGAACATCGCGCTGCCGACGAGCAGGCCGCCGCCGGCGAGGGCGCCCTTCCTGAGGAAGTCGCTGCGATCCAGGCCGGCGGTCTCGGCGGATTCGCGGATGGCGCCATCGGCGTCGACCATGGCAAGGTTCAGATCGGACAAGGGAGGTCTCCTGGAGTGGGGATGTCAGCGGACGGTGATGCGGCCGGGCAGGCGTGTCGCGCGGGGCCGCATGCCCGGTAGAACGGGGCTGGCCCGCTGGGCGGATCACACTTGGCGCGCAGGGCGGGGCTCGCGCTTGCACATGTGGGTACGCTCACAACTGGCATGAGCGCGACCTTCATCTTCCTCATGGTGATCCTGAAGATCCCGATCTTCGCCCTGTTCTACATCGTGTGGTGGGCCATCCACGCCAAGCCCGAGCAGGAGCCCGTGCCCGGCGAGGACGGCGGCACGAAGCGTCCACTCAGCCCGCGTCCGCGCAATCCACACCCGCGGCCCGCGCTGCCGCGCCACCCGCGCAACCCGCGCCGCGGCCCCCACGGCGCCCCGCAGCTGGCGCCCCCGCCGCGCGTGCGGACCGTCGTCGCCCGCGCGCGCTCCGTCGAGCGCCACCACTAATCTCGTGGGCGCGATGAGCGCCCCGAGCTCCGTCCTGTCGGACGGCACGATCCTGCGCCTCGTCGCGGCCGGCACGATCGCCATCGAGCCGTGGGACCCGGCGATGGTCCAGCCCGCGAGCGTCGACCTGCGCCTGGGCAACACGTTTCGCGTCTTCCACAACCACCGCACGGCGGCCATCGACCTCGCCGCGCCGCCGCAGAACCTCACCGAGCAGATCACGATCGGCGACGACGAGCCGTTCGTCATCCACCCGGGCGAGTTCGTCCTCGGGCGCACGCTGGAGTGGGTCGAGCTGCCCGACGACATCGTCGCCCGGATCGAGGGCAAGTCCTCGCTCGGCCGGCTCGGCCTGATCGTGCACGCCACGGCGGGCTTCGTCGACCCGGGCTGGCAGGGCACGCTGACCCTGGAGATCACGAACCTCACGCGCGTGCCGATCAAGCTGTGGGCGACCAAGCCGATCGCCCAGCTGTCGTTCATGACGCTCGATGCGCCGGCGCTGCGCCCCTACGGCCACCCCGAGCTCGGCAGCCACTATCAAAGCCAGGTCGAGGCGACCGAGAGCCGCTACGAGGGCGGTCCCGGCGCGTCGCGTCCGAGCCCGGGCGGGCGGGCTTGAATTGATAGGCTCGCCGCCGCCATGAGCCTGACCTTGAGCACGATCCTCGCCGCCGCCGAGCACGGCGCCGCCGCGGCCGGCGAGCACGCCGCCGAGGAGCACCACAAGTCCGAGGCGCCGTTCTTCATCACGGGCGCGCTGCTCGTCACGTTCGCGATCCTGATCAGCGTCGTCGGCTTCAAGAAGCCCGATTTCCCGGGCACCGCGAGCGCAGCACGTGGCGTGATGGCGCTCAGCGCCACGCTCGTCGCGGCCACGCTGTTCAGCGCCGTCTATGTCGCCCTCTGACGCAGACGACGGCGACCACGCGATCTCCTACAAGGTCCTCGAGCGGGGGACGGCGGTCGTCGACCGCGACGGCGGCAAGATCGGCACCGTCCGCGAGGTGCTCGAGAACGCGGCCGAGCACATCTTCGACGGCCTCGTGCTCGACACGCCGGACGGGCAGCGCTTCGTCGATGCTCCCGAGGTGGCGCGGATCACCGCCCGGGCGGTGACGCTGACGCTCGATGCGCAGGGTGCCGCGGCGCTGCCCGAGAAGGATTCGGCCGGCGGTCCGCGGTTTCGCGCGAACGCTCGCGGGGGAAAGCTCAGCCGGTTCCTCGGCGGCGGCTGGAAACGCGAATGATTCTCGCGTAGCGGGAAGTTCACACAGCGTTCGTGCTTTGAACGGTCGCCTGGGGTGCATAATCGGAGGCAGATGAGTTCAGAGAACGACACCACGACGAGCACCGCCAGCAGCCCCGGCAGCAACGGGGCGGACGCGCCGAGCGGCGAGGACACGCTGAGCGTCGTCGACAATCGCACCGGTCGCAGCTACGAGATCCCGATCGTCGACGGCACGGTTCGTGCGCTCGACTTCCGGGCGATCCGCGTCGCCGAGGACGACTTCGGCCTCATGACGTACGACCCGGCCTTCATGAACACGGCCTCCTGCCGATCCTCGATCACGTACCTCGACGGAACCAACGGCGTGCTGGAGTACCGCGGCTATCCGATCGAGCAGCTGGCCGAGAAGTCCTCCTACCTCGAGGTCGCCTACCTGCTCGTGTACGGCGAGTTGCCGACGGCCGCCCAGCTGGCCGACTGGCGCCACAAGATCACGATCCACACGTTCGTGCACGAGAACATCAAGGAGTTCATGGGCGGCTTTCGCCATGACGCTCACCCGATGGGGATGCTGCTCGGTGCGACCGGCGCGCTGTCGACGTTCTACCCCGACGCCAACGACATCGACGACGCCGAGAACCGCGACATCCAGACGGTCCGGCTGATCTCCAAGATGCCGACGCTGGCCGCCTTCGCCTACCGCCACGTGCAGGGCCAGCCGTACGTCTATCCCGACAACGACCTCGCGTACTCGGGCAACTTCCTGAACATGATGTACAAGATGACCGAGCTGAAGTACGAGCCCGATCCGCGGCTGGAGCGGGCGCTCGACGTCCTGTTCATCCTGCACGCCGACCACGAGCAGAACTGCTCGACGAGCGCCGTGCGCTCGATCGGCTCGGCCAAGCCCGATCCGTACTCGGCGGTCGCCGGCGGCATCGCCGCGCTGTACGGCCCGCTGCACGGCGGCGCCAACGAGTCCGTGCTGCGGATGCTGCGGCGCATCAAGCACCGCGACAACATCCCGGACTTCGTCAAGGGCGTGAAGGAGGGCAAGCAGCGCCTGATGGGCTTCGGCCACCGCGTCTACAAGAACTACGACCCGCGGGCGCGGATCATCAAGAAGGCCGCCGAGGACGTCTTCGAGGTCACCGGCCGCAACCCCCTGCTCGACCTCGCGCTCGAGCTCGAGCAGATCGCGCTCGAGGACGAGTACTTCATCGAGCGCAAGCTGTACCCGAACGTCGACTTCTACTCCGGGCTCATCTACGAGGCGCTGCGGCTGCCCGTGGCGATGTTCCCGGTGATGTTCGCCATCGGGCGCACGAGCGGCTGGATCGCCCAGTGGCGCGAGATGGTCGAGGATTCCGAGCAGAAGATCTCGCGCCCGCGGCAGATCTACACCGGCGAGCGCGCCCGCGACTACGTCCCGATCGACCAGCGCTGAGGAGGTCCTCGCCGGCGGCGGCGCCGGGGCGGTGGTGAGCACTACCATCGCCCGCCGATGCCGTACACCGTGACGATCCGCGTGGGGCCGAAGATCACGCGCTCGCGCCACGCGGACCTGGGCGAGGCGATCGACGCGCTGGAGATCGAGCTGACCACCCTCGGCCCGGCCGGGCGCCGCACGACGCGCAAGGCGCTGTCGCGCGAGTACGGGCCGGAGGTCCAGGTCTCCGCGCGCGGCGAGCTCTCCGGGCCGTCGCGGCTGCGCCCGCGGGTGCGCGCGGGCGCCGACCTGCACGGCGACGGATCGATCGAGGTCTACCGCGGCAAGGTCCGGCGAGCGCTCATCGTGCCCGAGCGGCGGGAGCGCCCGTTCGATGCCCTGCGTCGTACGCTGGGGGCGTGAGCATGGCTTCCGAGCGACTGACGCAGCAGACCGCCGACGAGTGGATTCCCGTCGTCATGGAGTACATCGCCGTCATCGACCGCGGTGCCGCGGACCTCACGGCGATGTTCGGCTGGACGTGGGCGCAGGGCGAGGAGGAGGGGCTCGGACCGATGTCGTACGTCGGCCTGGCCTACGACGGTCGCTCGCGCTACGCGCTGATCGCCTCCGACCTGCACCCCGAGCGCGGCGTCGCGCTCGAGGCGCCCCAGCGTGAGAACCCGGCGCAGGCGCGGGCGGACTTCCTCGACGCGCTCGGGCTGGAGGCCGAGCTCTTCCTCTCGATTCGCGAGGGCGCGCATTGGTTCGAGCGCTGGGATGACTCCAAGCCGTTTCGGGTGCGCGCGGGCGGCTGACGCGGTTCGGGCCGGCGTTTGTGCGCTGCGCGTGGGTGGCGGCATAAGTCGACCGGGCCGGTGGCTAGGCGAGCGTGAGCTGTGCTCCGTACGGGCCGCGGCCGGTGCGGCAGGCCGCTCCGCAGCGCGCGGCGAGGTCGATCGCCGCGGGCAGCTCCATCGCGGCGCCGAGGCCGTAGGCGAGCGCGGCGGCGAACGAGTCGCCGCAGCCGTAGGCGTCGACCGGCGGGCCGGGCAGGGGCGTGGCCTGCCACTCGCCGGTCGTCTCGCCGGTCCAGGCGCCGCCGTCGGCGCCGCGCGTGCTGACCACCCAGCGCGGCGCGGGGTCGAGCATGCCGGGCTCGTAGCGCTCGCCCGGGTCGCTCGCGCTGCGCACGAGCACGTCGAGCTCCACGCCCGACGCGGCCAGCGCGCCCATCGCGCGCGGCGTGGCGACGAGCACGCGCGCCGCGCGCGCCGCGCGGACGGCGGCGGCGTCACCGCCGGTCAGGTAGATCCCGTCCAGGTCGGCGAGCGCCTCCCACGCCAGCGGGTCCGAGCGCAGCGGCACGATCCGCTCGCCGAGGACGGTGATCGTGCGCTCGCCGGCGTCGTCGAGGTAGGTGAAGCAGCGGCGCTGGGGGCTCGGGCGCGCAGCCGCATGGACATCGACGCCGAAGCCCTCGCGCAGCCGCCGTTCCGCGGCCGCCGCCGTGTCGTCGTCACCGATCGCCGTCACGAACATGCACGACCCCGCGAGCCGGGCCAGCTGCACCGCCGCGACCGCCCCGCCGCCCGCGGGCTCGGCGAAAGTCTCGCGCGCGTGGACGATCTCGCCGGCGACGGGCACCCGCTCGACGACCGCGAACTGCACCCACTCGACGTGGCCGACGACTCCGACCCGGACCATTCCGGCGCTCAGCCGCCGAGCGACTTCAGACGGCCGCCGGGCAGGCCGGGCTGCACCTGCGGGAAGCGCTGGCTGAGCCCCTCGAACGGGACGTCTTCCTGGACGCGGCAGCCCGGGGTGTTCGTCGGGCCCTTCACGCCCACGTGGTCGCAGTCGAAGCTCGGCAGGGTGAACTTCTCGCCGTCGCGCGCCGCGTCGGGCCGGATGTAGGCGTTGCCGCGGTTGGTCTTCGACCGCGTCAGGGCGGGCAGCGATTCCGCGCCGGTGACGATGATCTGCGGCAGCACGTGGCCGTTGCTCTTGGAGCCGGCCGGCGCCGAGCGGATGCCGCCGATCGCCGATCCTCCGATCGCCAGGAAGTCGGACACCTTCGTCTGGTTGAACTCCAGGTAGCGCAGCAGCGGGTTGAGCTGCTGGAGGAACGGGCCGGTTGCGGCGAGCGTCGGATCCAGCCCGCGCAGGATGCGCGAGAGCGCGGGCAGCCCGTCGTCGCCCGCGGAGATGAGCGGGTCGATGTTCTCGAAGAGATTCTCGAGGTCGGGCGACAAGCGCCGCAGCGAGACCAGCGTGGGCTGCAGGTCGTCGAGCACCGGGTCGAGGTCGCGGATGAGCGGTTCGGTGTTCACCGCGAACGTCCGCACGCGCTGCAGCGTGGCCTTCGTCTCGGCGAGGAACGTCGGCAGGATCTGAATCGAGTCGGCGAGCGCCTCGCGCCGCTGCGCGAGCTCGCCGAAGAGCTCCGTGTTGCGCTGCACGAACGTCGCCAGCGCCTGCTCGTCGGCCGTGAGCTGCTCGAACGTGCGGCCGGCGTTGGCGACGAGGTTGCGCAGCGCCTCGCGGCGGCGTTCGAGCACGCCGACGGCGTCCTCGGCGTTCTCGGCGAACACCGGGAGGTTGCCGAGCGCGTCGCCGAGGTCGCGCCCGCGACCGGCGCCGGCCTTGGCGGCGCTCGCCTGCCACTCGCGAAACGCCGTGCGCGTCGGCGCGTCGAAGATCGAGAACAGCTCGTCGAACTCGACGGCCGCCCGGACCCGGCCGTCGGGCAGGCGCCCGCCCTCCTTGACGTCCGGCGCGTCCCGGCTGCCCGTCGTCACCTCGACGTACGTCTCGCCGAGCAGCGTCTTCTGGCGCAGGATCGCGCGCGCGTCGGCCTTCATCGGCGCGTATTTCGCATCGAGCTCGATCGTCGTCAGCAGCTTGCCGCCGCCGGGCGCGAGCTCCTTCTTGACGACCCTGCCGATCTTCACGCCCGCGGTGCGCACGTCGGCCTGGTCGGCGAGCGTCGCCGCGTCGGTGAACGCGATCTGCACGCGGTAGCCCTGCGGCTTGAGCGCGATCGCGCCGCCGAAGGCCAGCCAGAGGTACAGCAGCAGCCCGAAGCACGTCAGCGCGAAGCCCGCGATGACGATGATCCGGCCGGGTGTCGGGGCTTCGGTGTTCATCCGCCGTTGGCGCGCAGCGCGCGGTTGACGCTCAGCGAACGTGTCGTGGGGTTCTTGCAGACGGTCGCCAGCAGCGGTGAGAGGCCGAGGGCGAACTCGAGCTGCGGCACGTCGTTGACGAGGCTGGTCAGCGTCGTGCAGGTGCCGGTCAGGAAGATCGGGCGCAGCGGGCCGTTGGCGTCGTCGACGCTCTGCAGGTTGGTCGTCTGATGCGCGAGCCAGCCGAGGTGGAAGAGGTAGCCCTCGTCGCGGCCCTCCTTGTCCGGGGCCTCGCGGCCGGCCGGGTTGTGGCCGAGCATGTTCGTGAAGTCGTTGAGCACCTGCGCGTTGCGGTCGAGCTCGGGGAACGTCCGGGCCAGGCCGCGCGCCGCCGGCGCGAGGTCCTTGACGAGCGGCACGGCGCGGCGGACGAACGGCCGGATCCTCTCGCGCACGATCGGCGTCGCCTCACGGGCGAACGGGCTGACCGCGGCGTTGACGTCCTCGAGCTCGCGCACGGCGGGCAGCAGGGCCTTCGTCGTCGGCCCGAGCTCGTCGGCGAACGGCGCGACGGCCGCGAGCGTGGCGGTCGCTGTCTGCAGCGTCGGTGCGAGCTCGCCGGCGGCGTCGCGCAGGTCGTCGTCCTCGCTCGCGATCGCGTCCAGGGTGGTCGACGCGCCGGAGACGAGGCGCGACAGATCCTGTGGGCGCTTGGCCAGCTCGCCGTTGATCTGCGCCAGCGACGTGACGAGGCGGCGCAGCGCGACGCGCTCCTTGGCCACCTCGCGGGCGACCTGTCCTAGGTCGCGCACCGTCGGCCCGTAGCGCTCCAGCGCGCGCGCGAGGTCGTCGCCCTTGCCGCGCAGCCCCTCGCCGCCGCCGTTGGCCAGCAGCGTGATGTAGTCGCGCGTGCGGGCATCGAGCTCGGAGAGGATCTCGTCGAGGTCGACGTCGGTCAGCGAGCTGGCGATCGGGATCGTGAAGCCCTCCTTCACCGGCACGCGGTCCCTGCCGGGGAAGACCTGCACGTACATGTCCTTCAGCCCGGTGCGCGGCCGCAGCGCCGCGGTCGCGTCGCGGCGGATGAGCGTCTCGTACTCCGGCTTGATGTCCAGGCCGACGAGCGCGCGGCCGTCGTCGAGCTCGACGCTGGCGATGTCGCCGATCTCCACGCCGGCGACCTGGACGGTCTGCCCCTGGCCCGGCGTCACGGCCTGCGCCGTGTCGAGCTCGACGTTGATGCGCATCGGCGTCTGCTCGGCGAGCGGGAAGCGCAAGCGCTGGTTGTCGAGGATGTAGCCGCCGACGACGATCGCGATGAGGATCAGCACGATGATCGCGCTGAACGGCCCGCGGTTCTGGCGAACGATCCGGCTCACTTGAGGCCCGTCCGCTTCAGCGCGCGTTGCAGCTGGGCGGTGAGCCCGTTGCGCGCGGCGATCTTGCGGATCTCGTCGACGGTGATCGCGCGGTCGAGCACCTTCACGTCGCTGCCTTTGGCCTTCAGCTCGCGGCGCAGGACGGCGACCGCCGCCGTCTGGGCCTTGGCCTCGCGCTGCCGCGCGACGGCGGTGTTCGTGTCGAGGGTCGGCGGCGGGCCCTTCGCAATCGAGCGCAGATCGGGCGGTTGCTGCGTCTCGCAGGGGACGCCCGGCTCCAGCGGCGGGCGCCGGCGGATCGGCGGCGGGTTGTTGCCGACGATCGGCTCGACCACCGAGCCGAAGAGGCCGTTGCCGAGGTTCACCGTCTCGGCGCCGCCCGTGCCCAGCACCTTGAACCACGGCCCGTTGGCGTCGAACGAGCGGCTCTCGCCGGCCAGGCCGGGCAGGAACTTGGCGAGATCCTGATAGACCGGTCCGTGCGTCGGGAACGCCTTGTCCTGGATCTGGTCGTCGCCGAACGGGACGAGCACGTTCGTCGCGCAGCTCGCCAGCTCGCGCAGCCGGCCCAGCACGGAGACGCCGGTCTGCGCGACCTGCGCCAGCGGCGGCGTCGCGCTGCGCAGGTTGCGCGCCAGCGGACCGAGCTCGGACTCTCCGACGAGCCCGCGCAGCTGCTTGACGAGCGGCAGCGTCGCGTCGACCGTCGGCCCGAGGGAGCGGACGCCCGGCCGCGCGTCGCGGGCGAAGGCCTGCACGTCGGGGAAGGCGGCGTTGAGGGAGTCCAAGGCCGGCGTCGCCGCGCGCAGCGTGCGCGGCAGCTCGCCGACGGCGGTCGTCAGCGCGTCCTCGCGGGCGGCGAGGGCGGCGGCGGTCGCGTTGAAGTCGGCGATCAGGCCGGCCAGGCGGCGCGGCCGGTTGATCGCGGCGGCGGTGGCGCCGGCGTCGCGCACGAAGTCGCCGAGGTCGCTCGGCCGCTTGCCCAGCAGCGCCTCGGAGACGATCGCGGTGAACCTGTAGGCGGCCGGCTGGTAGGGCAGCGACGCGTTGAAGGCCTTCGCGCCGCCGGCGTCCTGGGCCTGGCCGACCTCCAGGAAGACCTGGCGCAGGTCGTTGCGCGTGTCGCTCTTCAGGGCGCTGAGGACCTGGTCGAACTGGACCGGGCTGCCGGTGCGGTCGACGGCGAGCGTCTCGCCCTCGTCGAGCTCGCCGGCGCGCGCGGTGCCCGGGGTCAGCTCGACGAAGAAGTTGCCCTCGAGGAAGATCCGCGGGCGGATCTTCGCCGTCGCGTCGTCGTAGAGCGGCAGGCCGTTGTCGCGGATCGCCAGCGTCAGCGTCGCCGACCGTGCGCCGGGGCGCGTCGCCTCCACGGCGGTCACCTCGCCGACCTGGACGCCGGCGATCCGCACCGGCGAGCCGGCGTTGATCGCGCTCGTGTCGCGGAAGGCGGCCCTGACCTCGTACGGGTTGTCGACGAACGGCACGTCCTTCGTGAACCCGAGGTAGGTCGCGACGACCGCGACGACGATGACACCGATGCCGACGGCGAAGGCGCTGACTCCGCGGTCGCGCTTCACGGGTCCACCCGCGGCGCGATGCCGGTCGGATCGGCGGAGTAGGTCTGGCCCTCGGGGATCCGGGCGCGGCCCTTGTAGGTCGGGCCCTGGGAGCCGGGCGTGCTCGAGTCCAGGACGATGTTCATGTTCGCCGGAAAGCCCGTCGCCAGGCGCTTGAGGTAGCCGCGCTGGCCGGACTCGCAGTCGGCGTTGCCCTGCGGGTCGACGGCTGCGTTGTAGAGCTGGTCGTGGAACTCGACGGCGTCGCCGAACAGCGCCTTCTGGACCGGATCGATGTGGTCGGCGTGGGCCGGCTCCGTCGCGCCGAACGACAGCAGCGAGTTCTCCTGTTCGAGCGGCGCCAGCTTGACCTGGACGCGCTGCACGGTGCCGGTCGCGTCCTCGTCGGAGATGTGGTCGGCGAAGTGCGTCCAGAAGTACGTGAGGTAGTTGCAGACCGTCACGTGGGGGCCGACGTAGCGCAGCGTCGGGTTCAGGGTGTGCATCGTGTCGGTCAGGCCGGCCAGCGTGATGTCGGTGGTCGGCGACTTCGCCAGCGCGCGCAGCGAGCGCAGCGTGCCCTCCAGGTCCTCGGTGAACTGCGGCGCGCGGCGCAGCACCGGCGTGCCGGCGGCGAGCGCACGGTTGACGGCCGGCAGGCTGGCGCGCAGCTCCCGTGCCGTGCCCTGGACCTCGTCGGAGATCCCGGCGAGGCGGGTCAGGAAGGGTCGGGTCGCGGGCAGGGCGTCGATCCCCGCCTGCAGCGTGGCCGGCGAGCGCGCGATCGTCTCGCGCAGCGCCCGCGGGTCGCGCGACAGCGCCGCGAACGTGTCGGCCATGCCGGTGAAGCCGCGCGCGAGCGGGTCCGACAGCGGGGCCAGGACGCGGCTGACGTCGGCGGTCTCGTCGAGCAGCCGCACGAGGCGCGTGTCGGGGTTGGCCAGCGTGCGCATGACCGGCGGCAGGTCGCCGAGCAGCTGCGGCGTGGCGCCGAGCGTGCGGTTGATCGCCGCGCCGCGGCCCGCCAGCGCGGTGCCGAAGTACTCGAGGTTGCGGTCGATGTCGTCGCGCGTGGGCTCGTCGAAGATCGAGAAGAAGTCGTCGAGCTCGGGGCCGACGGCGCCGGCGCGCGTGGCGATCGTCGCGCCCTCCGCCAGCGCCTCGCGCGACGTCCCGCGCTGTAGCTCGACGTACTTCAGCCCGAGCGCCGAGCGCGGTCGGATGCGGACGGTCGAGTCGGTCGGGATCGGTGTCGCGGACGTGTCGAGGCGCAGGGTCAGCTGCGCGCCGCGCGGCCGGCCCGCGATCGGCTCGATCCTCGCGACCTGGCCGACGCGGAAGCCGCCCTCGCGGACTTCGTTGCCGACGACGAGGCGGGCGGCGTTCGGCGTGTCGACCTTCAGCTCGAAGGCGGGCACGAACGGCAGGCCCCGGTTGGCCTGGTAGGCGAGCAGCACCGCGACGAGGACGACGAGCACCGTGACGGCGCCGACGAACACCGGGTTGGATGCGACCGCGGGCGGGCGGCGGCCTCTCATGGCCCGAGCAGGTAGTCGAGGAGGTCGCGCTCGCTCCGGGCGCTCGAGCTCGAGTTCGAGCTCGAGCCGTACTTCGGGCGCAGCGCGGGCGGCAGGTTGTCGCCGAGGCCGGGCGGCAGGAGCCTGTCGAGCAGGTCGCGCGGATCGAGCTTGCTGGAGCCGGGGCCCGACGGCGGTGGCGGTGGCGAAGGCGGGGTCGCGGATTGCCCGGGGTCGGGGGCCGCGGGCGTCGGGCCGGCCGGCGCCGGCTCATCCTCGGGCGCTTCGCTGCGCGGCCTGCTCGGCGTCGTGCGCGCCACGGCGTCGGTCGTGACGCCCGGCTGGTTGGGCCCGAGCCACTGCTTGCAGCGCGCGGTGCGCTCGGGGTGCTCGATCGCCGTCTGCGCGTTCGTGTACTGCGAGCACTCGTTGAGCAGGACGTTGATCTTGAGGATGTAGCCCCTGGAGTCGTAGATGTTGATCGCCTGCGACTGGACGACGAAGAACTGCATGAACGCCTCGAGACCGGTGAAGCCGCCGCCGGTCGGGCTGAGGCGGTTGGGCTCGACCGCCCGGCTGCGGTCGTTGAGATCCTCGAGCACGAAGCGCAGGTTGCGCATCGGCTCGGTCGTGGTCGAGCCGAGCGCGCGCAGCTGCCTGACGGTCGAGCGCGCCTCGGCGACCGCGCCGATCCCGGTCTGCGAGGCGCGGCCGAGGCCGCGGACGGCGGGCCGCGCCGAGTCGGCGAAGGGGCCGAGGCGCTGGAGGAACTCGGTGAGGTCGGGCGCCGCGCGGCGCAGGTCGCGCAGCGCCGGGGTCGCCGTGCGCGCGGTGGTACCGAGCTCGGCGAGCGTCGGGCGCAGCTCGCGCAGGAAGCCCGGCAGCCGGTTGACGGTCGACTTCAGCGCGCCGGCGCGGCTCGCCGATGCCTGCGTCGTGTCCCCCGCCTCGCGCACGAAGCGCCCGACGTCGCGGCGGTTGCCGGCGATCTCGACGAGCGTGCGATCGGCGTCGCGGGTGAGGGCGTTGATCGTGCGCCGGTTGGCGGCGAGGATCTCCAGCACCCGGTCGGTCTCGCGCAGCGCGGGGACCGCCCGGCGCAGCGTCGTGTTGAGATCCTCGCCGCGCCCGGTCAGGCCGACGCCGAGCTCGGTGAGGATCAGGCCGAAGCGCTCGCGGGCGGGGCGGCGCAGGATGTCCAGGACGACGTCGGGCGGGATCGTGCCGGCGGTCTGCTGGACGGGGATCGTGTCCGGTGCGGGACCGTCCTCGTCGCCCGGGTCGCAGTCGAGGTAGTACTCCCCGATCAGCGACTGCGGCTTGACCTCGCAGAAGACGTCGGAGCGAAAGCCCGCGAAGCTCGGCTTCGTCACGACGATCGTCGCCAGCGCGCGCGCCGTCGAGCGCTGCACGGCGAGCTTCTCGACCGTGCCGACCGTCACCCCGGAGGAGCGCAGGTCCGAGCCCTCGGTCAGCCCGAAGGCGTTGTCGAGCACGACCGTATGGCGCTGCTCGTCGGCCGCGCCGGCAGGGCTGACGGCGAGCCAGGCGGTGGCCGTGGCTGCGGCGGCCGCGAGCACGACGAGCAGCGCCATGACGCGCGACGGGATGCGCGGCGCGCGGATCATGGCCCGATCGGCACCTGGGTGTCGTCGCAGTTGAAGTCCGGCGACGGCTTGTAGGGATTCGAGCCGTCGGGCGCGCGGCGCTCGATCGATCCCGGGCAGCGGTTGTTGCGACCGGGGTGCGTGCCGGCGGCGAGGATCAGCGTGCGCAGCTCAGCGGGGATCGGCAGCGCGTTGAGCGCCGGTCCGGCGGTGAAGCCGTTGAGCTGCAGCCCCGCGCGCGAGAAGTTGCCCAGCGCGTCGTAGGCGCCGGTCGTCGAGAAGTCGTCGAACCAGCCGACGAGGTCGGGCGCGTACGGGCGCAGGAACGCGACCTGCTTCGTGACTCCCTCCAGCGCCTTGATCGTCGTCGGGAAGGCACCGGGGCGGTCCTGGCCGTTGCGCTCGGCGCTCTGGTTGGCGATCCTGTCCAGTGCGGGCTGGCGGCGCAGCAGCTCGACGAGGTCGTTGTCGGCGCCCGGCCGGCGCACGGTCTGCGAGAGCTCGCGCACCGCCGGCCGCGCGTCGCGCGCGAACGGGCGCAGCTCGTCGAGCAGCGGGATGAGCTTCGTGCGCACGACGGGCTTGGCGTCGTCGACGAGCGGGTCGAGGTCGTCGAGCGCCGAGCGCAGGTTGACGAACGTCGTGTTCGCCTTGCGCATGACGTCGGGCAGCAGGCCGACGGACTCGCCGAGCGCCTCGCCGTTGGAGGTCAGCGCGCTCGACGTGCGTGCGAGGTTGCGCGTCAGGTCGGCGAGCACGCCGTCCTGTGCCGAGACGTCGGTCACGAGGCGCGCGGTCTCGACGATGAAGCGCTGGAAGTCGGGCGTGCTGCGGTCGAGCTCTCTGAACAGGCGGGCGGACGACGACAGCGCCGGGTTGAGGTAGCGCAGCGCCTCGTTGGCCTCCTCCTCGTTGCCGGCCTGGAAGTCGCGCAGGAACTCGACGCTCTTCTGCACCCCCTGGCGGGCCTCGGGATCGAACGTGTCGAAGATCTGGTCGAGGTCGACCGCGGCCGCCGTGTTCTCGGTCGCCAGCGTGCCGCCGTCGACGATGTCCGCGCCGTCGGCGCCGCCGAGCTGCAGGTCGACGTAGCGGTTGGCGACGCCCGACAGCGACGTCTGGCGGATCGTCGCGCGCGTGCCGCGGCGCAGCGGGTGGTAGCCCTCGCCGTCGATCTCCAACGTGACTCGCGCCTGGCCGTCGTCGGTCAGGCTGATGTCGCCGACCGAGCCGATCGTGTGGCCGCTGACCTTCACCGCGTTGCCCTTGACGAGCTGGCTGGCGGTCACGAAGTCCGCTTTTACGGTGTATGGACTGCCACCGGCCACGACGAGCACGAGCGCGACCACGACGACCGCCGCAAGCGCGACGACCGCGGCGAGCACCGGCCCCCTCCCATCCTTAGGAAACACTGGCGTCATCCTGCCAGGGTCGCGGCCCAGGGACGACCGGTTGCGCGTCGGGTCACAGCACCAACGTCGCTCCCTGGCGGCGCAGCCAGCGGCGCTGCTGCTGGTAGTCGGGGCAGTGCCGGCCGACGAGCGCCCAGAAGCGCGGCGAGTGGTCCATCACCTTCAGGTGACACGCCTCGTGCCAGACGACGTAGTCGAGCACCTCCGCGGGGGCGAGCAGCAGGCGCCAGTTGAAGCTCATCGCGCCCGACGACGAGCACGAGCCCCAGCGTGTGCGCTGGCCGCGGATCGACAGCGTCGTGTAGCTCGCGCCGAGGGCGGCGGCCGCGGCCTCCAGCCGGGGCGCGATCTCACGCGCGGCGGCGCGGCGATACCAGCGCTCGATCGCCAGCCGGGCCTGGTCGGCCTCGGCGGGCACGAGCAGCGTGTCGCCGGCGCGGTGCGCGCGCGTGCGGCCCGGCTGCGGGGCAAGCGTGAGCTGCTGCCCGAGGTAGGGCAGGGTGGCGCCGCGCGCGGCGATCGTCGCGCGCAGCTCGCCGGCCAGGTGCCGGCGCCGCTCGATCCACGGACGCAGCTCCTCGATGGCGGCGGGCGCCGCGCTCGCCGGGCTGCGCCGCGGCAGGACGACCTCGACGGCGCCTTGCGCATCGACGCTCACGCGCACGCGCCGCGCGCGATCGGAGCGTCGGATGCGGTAGGGGAGATCCTCGGTCATGGCCATGCCCTGCGGATTCGCGCTCGGCCGCCGCTGCCCTGCGGTCGGGCGAGCGACCGGCGCGAGCGCGACGACCATAATGGCGCCCGTGGAGGCCAGATCGATCGTCGCACTCCCGCCGGGCGTCCGGCCGCCGTTTGAGGTCTACGTCAACGGCGTGCGCCAAGAGCTCGGGACCGACTACGAGATCGCCGATGGCGCGTTGCGTTTGCGCGCCGAATTGAAGAAGGAGGGCAAGCTCGGCTTCTGGCGCTGGTTTCTCGGTGCCTGGGGAGTGGGCACATACCGCCAGAATGACTCCGTCGACGTCTCCTACGAACGCAACGGCCACCCGATGCTGCTGGAGGGGCTGGACATCGAACCCGCCGGTAGGTAGATGAGCCGGGGCAGTCGCCTGCGCGCGCTGCTGCTGGCCCTCACGGTCGGGCTCGTCCTGGCCGACTCCTCGGTCGTCACGCTGGCGCTGCCGGCGATCCTGCGCGACTTCGACGCGAGCGTCGACGCGGTCGCGTGGGTGCTGATCTCGTTCAACCTCGCCCTCGCGCTCGTGGCGCTGAGCGGCGCGCGCCTGGCCCGCGGGCGCGCCCAGCGCGCGTTCTTCATCGCGGTACCGCTGTTCGTCGTCGCCTGCATCGCCTGCGCGCTGGCGCCGTCACTGGGCTTCCTGATCGGCGCGCGTGCGGCGCAGGGCCTGATCGGGGCGGTCGTCGTGGCGGCCGCGCTGGAGCTGCTCGTGCTGTCGACCGGACGCGACCGGGCCGTGCTCCTGTGGGCGGCGGCTGGCGTGCTGGGGGCGGCGGTCGGGCCCGCGCTGGGCGGCTTTCTCACCGAGTGGCTGTCGTGGGAGGCAATGTTCGCGCTGCAGGCGCCGGTCGCATTGCTCGGGCTGCTGGGGGCGCGCGGGATACCCGCGCCCGCCGGCGCGGCGGCGGGCACGGATGCGGCCGACGCGAGCTCGCGCCCGGCGTTGGCTCCGCTGATCGCGCTGACGCTGGCGTCGGCGGCGTTGTCGGCGGCGCTCTTCTTGCTCGTGATCCTGCTCATCGAGGGCTGGCGCCACTCACCCGCCGAGGCCGCCCTGACGGTGACCGTGATGCCGATCGCGGCGCTCGTCGCGGGGCAGTGGGCCCGCGCGCGCCACGGCCTCGTGCCGGCGATCGCCGGGTCGCTGCTCGTCGCCGGAGGCCTGGCGGCGCTCGGCCTGATGCCGGGCGCGCACGCCTACTGGACGCTGGCTCCCCAGCTGGCGATCGGCACGGGCCTCGGGCTCGCGTTGGCGACGCTGATCGGGGCCAGCGTCGGCGACGCCGGCGCGGGCGCCCCCCGCGGGGCGGCGGGCGCGGTGGCCGGCCCGGCGGCGTGGACGGTGGCCGCCCGCCACGCCGGCATCGTCGTCGGCCTGCTGCTGCTGACGCCGATCTTCACCGCCGATCTGGAGAACGTGCGCCCGCCCGCCGAGCGCGCGGGCCTGTCGCACGTGCTCGACGCGCCCCTGCCGCTGCCGGTGAAGATCGACCTCGCCCGCGAGCTCGACAGCGAGGTGCAGCGGGCCGCCGACGAGGAACTGCCCGATCTCGACGCGGCGTTCGCGGCGGTCGCGGTACCAGCCGCCGAGCGGCCGGCGGTGGAGCGGTTGCACGATCAGCTCGACGAGGAGCTCGACCGCGGCGCGACCGAGGCCTTCAGCCGCTCGTTTCTCGTCGCGGCGCTGCTCGCGCTGCTGGCGGCGGGGGCGGCGTTCGTCGGGCGCAGGTCCGGCGGGGGCGGCGGGGGCGGCGGGCGCGCGGCCGGCGGGGCGCCGTCGTCGAACGGCAGCGTCGGCGCTCGCCTGGCGGTCGCCGTGCCGGGCGCGACCACCGTCGCCGCGCTGCTCGTCGCCGTCTACGTCGCGCTGGGCGGAGGCGGCTTCGGCCCGCGCGACGTCGCCGACCCGTGCGCTGCGCGCGAGCGGCCGGCGGGCGTCGAGCGCACCCAGCGGGTCGCGCTCGCAGTGCTCGACGGGACGGCCTGCCAGCTCGAGACGCCACGCGAGGACCTCCTGCTCGACCTGCTCGGCGGCGAGCGGCCAAACGGCGTCTCGGAGGACGAGCTCGTCGATGCGTTCGGCGCGGGCATCGACCGTGCGCGCGACGAGCGCGAGGTCAGCGCGCTCGGCGCGACCGCGCTGCGGGTGGGCCTGAAGAACGGCGGGCTGCTGGGGATCATCGGGCTGCTGGTGCCGGAGTGACAAGGGGTCGTGCGAGTCCTGCGTCCGCAGGACGGACGCACCTCGCAACATCCCCGCCCCGCCACGCGCCGGGTAGGGTGCCGCGCGTGGCCGCCGACCTCGAGACGATCCTCGACCCGTGGTTTCAGGCGCTCATGGACGAAGCCGGTCGGCCGGCGCTCTTCGATGCCCACACGCACTTCGGTCAGAACGACCCGGACACCTTTCGCCAGACCCCGGAGGAGCTGCTCGCCGGCCTCGATCTCATCGGCGCGCGCGGGCTCGTCTTCCCGATGCACGAGCCCGACGGCTACACCGCGGCCAACGACGCCGTGCTCGAGGCGGCGGCTGCGTCCGGCGGAAGGCTGACCGCGCTGTGCCGCGTCCAGCCGCGCGACGACGGCGCGCTCGCCGAGGCGCGCCGCTGCATGGACGCGGGCGCCGCCGGGATCAAGCTGCACCCGCGCGCCGAGGCCTTCGGCATGGAGGAGCCCGTCGTGGGGGACCTGATGGCGCTCGCCCACGAGCGCCGGGCGGTCGTCCTCATGCACGCGGGCCGGGGGATCCCCGCGCTGGGCGCCAACACGATCAAGTACGCCGAGCGCTTCCCGGATGCGCGGCTGATCCTCGCGCACTGCGCGATCTCCGACCTCGCGTGGCTCGTGCGCGAGCTGCCGTCGCACCCCAGCGTCTACATCGACACGTCGTGGTGGCACCCCGCCGACATCCTCGCGCTCTTCTGCCTCGCGCCGCCCGGCCAGGTCCTCTGGGCCAGCGACTCGCCCTACGGCCTGCCGCTGCACAGCGCGATCGCCGTCCTGCGCTGCGCGCGGGAGGCGCGGCTCACGCAGGAGCAGCTTGCGGGCGTCTTCGGCGCGCAGGTGCAGCGCCTGCTACGCGGTGAGGACGCGCTCGACCTCGGTCCGCCGCCCGGGGCCCCGGCTGCGCTGGACCTCCTGCTCGAGCGCGTGGTGGCGAACCTCACGACGGCGCTCGGTCGCGCGATCGGCGGTGCCGACCCGACCGAGCCGCTCGGCCTCGCGCGCCTGGCCGCCGGCGTCGGCGACGAGCATCCGCACGCCGATGTGTGCGCGGCGATCCTCTGGCTGCTCGACGTCTTCGAGGAGCACGACGCGCCGCCGCCGCCCGGGCGCCGCTTCTCCGACGCGGGACGGCTGCTGGTCATCGCGCTCGTGCTCGCGCGCACGCCGAGCGCTGCGCTGCCGCCCCACATCGTGGGCGGCGCCGCCGACGCCAGCCACGAGCACGCCGAGCGCGGCGAGACCGCCGGCTGAGCCGGGCTACGCTGCCCGCGTCGCCCGGCCGTTGAGCACCTGGGTGCCGCCGAGGCGGCCATGACGTTCATGCGAGCGCCCAGCGCTCGGTCGCGCCGTCCTGCACGCGAACGACCACGCCGGTCCTTTCGAGACGGCGCAGGTAGCAGAGCGTCTCGGGCAGCCACCAGCCCGCCGTGAGCTGCGTCAGCTCCTCGCCGTGCAGCGGCGGCACGACGTCGTACGCCGTGATCGGGCCGTGCTCGGCGACCGCGGCGCGCACGCGCTCCAGGCGCTCGGCGATCAGCGCGCGGTTGGCGTCGATGTGGGCGTGAACGTCGGTGAACGTGCGGCCGTGGCCGGCCAGGCACAGGCGCGCGTCGAGCGCCTCGACCGCATCCAGGGACGAGAGGAACTCGCCGACCGGGTCCGGCGTCCAGCCGTAGTCGAAGTACAGCGAGACGCGCCCGAGCAGGTGGTCGCCGGAGATGAGCATGCGGTGCGCGGGCTGGTGCAGGCAGACGTGCGAGGGCGCGTGGCCCGGCGTCTCGACGACCGTCCACGGGCCGAGGTCGGTGTCGACGACGACGCCTGCGACCAGCGCGCGGTCGGGCTCGACGAGCCGGGCGATCCCGCTGCCGCGCTCGCGCGCCGACTGCGACCACTCGCGCAGCGGCTCGACGGGCACGCCGCTCTGGCGCGCGACCTCGAAGCGACGGGCGAGGCGCGCCTCGGGGTCCTCGATGCTCGCCCGCATGTGCGCGTCGGCGGGATGCATCCACAGCTCGCAGCCGCTGATATCGACGACGCTTGCCGCCTGCCCGTAGTGATCGGCGTGCGCGTGCGTGCAGACGAGCAGGCGCACGTCGGCCAGCGCCAGCCCGACCTGCGCCATCGCGCGCTCGAGCTGCGCGAGCGAGCCGGGCTCGTGCAGGCCGCAGTCCAGCAGGACGATGCCGTCACCGGCGGCGACCGCATAGGCGTTGCAATGCGGCACGCCCGGCCAGGGCAGCGGCAGGCGCAGGCGCCAGATGCCAGGCACGACGCGCTCGCCGCGGCCGAGCTCGCGCCGCCTCGTCGTGGAGCTCATGGCGCCGGACGATACGACGCACCGGGCGACCCCGATGGCGCCGAACTGCACCGCGGCCCACGGTAGGGTGAAATCAGGATGGGCAAGCGCAACCGAGGAGCAGGACGGATCGCCGCGCCGAGTACGGACTACCGCGACGCCGACGGCAACGTGCTCACGCTGCGCGGCTCGATGTCGCCGCTCACGCGGCGCAAGTACGCCTCCACGCTGCACAACCAGAAGGTCTCGACCGACGACTCCTGGCACCGCGCGGTCGAGCTCCTCTTCGAGCGGCTCGTCGAGCGCTGGGAGGTCTACGGCGTCCCGACCGAGGGACAGGCCGAGCTGCTGCAGCGCTACCGCATCGCCACCCCGCAGGAGCGTCGCTGGATCCGCGACGTCCTGCGTCAGCACCTTGCCGAGCACTTTCCCGACGTGGAGGCCCCATGAGCACCGAGACCGACGCCCCGCCGATGACCGACATCCCCGACCGGCTGCTGCTCGGCTCGGGCCCGAGCCCGGTCTCGCAGCGCGTCCTGTCGGCGCTCGCGCAGCCCACGATCGGCCACATGGATCCGGCCTTCGCCGACATCATGGGCGAGACGATCGCGCTCATGCGCGAGGCGTTCGGGACCGAGAACCTGGCGACGCTGCCGATCTCCGGCACCGGCAGCGCCGGCATGGAGGCGATGGTGGCGAACTTCGTCGATCCCGGCGATCGCGTCGTGTGCGCCGTCAACGGCCTGTTCGGCGCGCGCATGGCCGACGAGCTCGCCCGCGCCGGCGCCGACGTCGTGCCGGTCACGGCCGAGTGGGGCCGCGCGGTCCCCGTCGAGCAGCTCGTCGAGGCCGCCGACGGCGGACGGAGTGGACGGAGTGGTGACACCGCGGCGATCGTCGTCGTGCACGGCGAGACCTCGACCGGCGTCGCCCAGCCGCTGGAGGGTCTGGCCGACGCCTGCCGCGAGCGCGACGCGCTGCTGCTGGTCGACTGCGTCACGTCGCTGGGCGGCCACCCGCTGCGCATCGACGAGGCCGGCATCGACGCGGCCTTCTCCGGCACGCAGAAGTGCCTGAACTGCCCGCCGGGGCTGGCGCCGTTCACCGCCGGCGAGCGGGCGATCGCCAAGCTCAAGGCGCGCGAGAAGCCGGGCCGCTCGTGGTACTTCGACCTCTCGCTCGTGCTCGACTACTGGAGCCCGGACGCGACGTCCGGCGGACCCGGCACACGCAGCTATCACCACACCGCGCCGATCAACATGGTCTACGCGCTGCGCGAGGCGCTGCGGATCGTCGTCGTCGACGAGTGGCTGCCGACGACGTGGGAGCGCCACCGCCGCGCCCATCACGCGCTGAACGACGCGCTGTCGGTGTTCGGCTGCGAGCGTCTCGCGCCGGACGGCGAGCAGCTGCACCCGCTGCTCGCGGTCTCGCCGCCGCCGGACATCGACGAGGCCGCCGTCCGCAGGGGGCTGCTGCTCGACCACGGCATCGAGATCTCCGGCGGGCTCGGCCCGCTGGCGGGCAGGCTGTGGCGGATCGGCGTGATGGGCATGGGCGCGCAGCGCGAGCCCCAGGAGCGCCTCGTCGCGGCGCTCGCCACGCTGCTGCACGCCGATCCCGCCGAACCGCTCGCCGCGCTCGCCGAGGGCTGGCGAGCGTAGCCGCGGGGATCCGGCGGGTCGGAGACGCGAGCTACATGATCGACGCGGCGGCGTTCGCCGACCTGCTGGCCGGCTACTGCCTGGAGGTCGAGCCCGGCCAGGAGGTGCTCGTGCGCTCGACGACGCTCGCCGCGCCCTTGCTGCTGGAGGTCCAGCGCGCGATCCTCGGCCGCGACGCCTGGCCGCTGCTGCGTGCCGAGCTGCCCGGCGCGACGGCGGCCTTTCACCGCCACGCGCGCGATCGCCACCTCGACACGTTCTCGGAGGTCTCCTACGCCGAGGCCAAGAAGGCGCACGCGCAGCTCGCCATCCAGGCGCCGGAGAACACGCGCGCGCTCGTCGGCATCGACCCCGAGCGTCTCGCGCGGGCGGCCCGCGCCCGCAAGCCGCTGCGCGAGCAGACGATGCGCAAGCGCTGGTGCTCGACGCTCTGGCCGACGCAGGCCGGTGCGCAGCAGGCAGGCATGAGCCTGGTCGATTTCGAGGCCTTCGTCAGCCGCGCGCTGTTTCTCGACCAGCCCGATCCGGTGCGCTCGTGGGGTGAGCTGCGCGAGTTCCAGGCGGGGCTGATCGAGCGGTGCAAGGGCGTGCGCGAGCTGCGCATCGAGGCGCCCGGCACCGACGTGACGCTGAGCGTCAAGGGCCGCACGTGGGTCAACTCCGACGGCAAGCGCAACATGCCCAGCGGCGAGGTCTTCACCGGGCCGCACGAGGCGAGCGCCAACGGGCGTATCCGCTTCGGCGTGCCCTCCTCGCCGGCCGGCGTCGACGTGGCCGGCGTCGACCTCGAATTCCGCGACGGGCTCGTCGTCGCCGCGGCCGCCGAACGCGGCGAGCAGTACCTGCAGCGCGCGCTCGCCACCGACGCGGGCGCGCGCCGCCTCGGGGAGATCGGGATCGGCACGAACTTCGGCATCGACCGGGCGATCGGCGCGACGCTGTTCGACGAGAAGATCGGCGGCACGGTGCATCTGGCGCTCGGACGCTCGTATCCCGAGACCGGCGCCAAGAACGAGTCTGCCCTGCACTGGGACCTCATCTGCGACCTGCGCGGCGGCGGGCGCCTGACGGCGGACGGCGAGGTCGTCGTGCAGGACGGGCGCTTTGCGCTGTAGATCGCTCCCCCCGGGTACAGCGGCTGCGTTCATGCGACCGCCCTTCGTGCTCCGCGTCGTGCTGCTCGCGCTGCTGCTGTACTGCGTCGCGCTCGCCGCGCCGGCCGCCGAGGCCTACGACGAGCGCCCCATGCGCCTGCCGGCGCCGGGTTCGGGCGTCGTCGCGGCCTCCTCTGCGCAGCCGTCGACGTGGCTCGTGGCGGCACAGCCCGGCGTGCGGGCCGGGCCGGTCGCCGCCGCCGCGCGGCGCTTCGGCGCGAGCCGGCTGCGCAGCGGCGCGGTCTATCGCGTGGCGACCGGGCGGGCGCGGGCGTTCGCCGCGGCGCTGCGCGACGCCGCTGCGCTGCGCTACGCGGAGCCCGACGTGAAGCTCGCCCGGCAGAGCGCGCGGGACACCGACCCGGGCGGCTACGCCCGCGGCTACGTCGTCGCGCCGGGGCTCGCGCCGCCGGCGCCGGCCAACGTCGCGATCGCCGTCGTCGACGAGCTGGCCGACATCTCCCATCCCGACCTCGCCGGCCACAGCCGCCAGCTCAACCCCGGGCCGATCTTGGGCTCGCACGGCACCGAGGTGGCCTCGGCCGCGGCGGGCGCCTTCAACGGATTCGGCGTGCTGGGCGTGTTCCCGGGCGCGCCGGTCCTGTCGGTCGGCCTCTCGCTCGATCCGTCGTGCGGCGAGGCCGCCAACGCCATCGTCGCCGCCGCCAACGCCGGTGCGAAGGTGCTCAACCTGAGCTTCGGCACGCCGGTCGACTGCGCGACGCTGTTCGGCGCGGTGCAGATCGCCTTTGCCAAGGGCAGCCTCGTCGTGGCGGCGACCGGCAACGAGTTCGCCCAGGGCAACCCCGTCATCTTTCCGGCGGCCTACCCGCATGTCCTGTCGGTCGCCTCGCTGAACCCGGATCTGAAGTCGTCGGCGTTCAGCAGCGCGAACGCCGCCGTCGACCTTGCCGCGCCCGGGGTCAACGTTCCCGTCGCGACGCCGGGTGCGTTCGACGACGACGGGGTCGTCGACGGCGTGACGCTGGCCAGCGGGACGAGCTTCTCCGCGCCGATCGTGTCGGGCGCGGCGGCCTGGCTGGCGACCGCGCGCGGTGACCTGTCCAACGGGCAGCTCGCGGATGTCCTGCGCCGCTCGGCGCGCGACGTCGACAAGCCCGGCTACGACACGAACACGGGCTTCGGGCTCGTCTCGATGGGCGCCGCGCTGGCGCTGCCGGCGCCCCCGCGCGACGTGCTCGAGCCCAATGACGGCATCACGTTCGTCAACGGCTCGGTGTTCTCACGACCCGACCCGTACATCTGGCGCGGCAGCGGCCGGCGCACGCTGGCCGGCAGCGCCGACCGGGTGGAGGACCCGTTCGACGTCTACCGCATCCGCCTGGCCCCGCGGTCGCGCGCGCGGATTCGCCTGCGCCCGACCTTCGGCAACCCCGACCTCACCATCTTCGGCTCGAACGCGACGTCGATCAACGACGACGACAAGATCGTCGCTCGCTCGCGCAAGGCCACGCTGAAGACCGACGCCGTGACGATCCGCAACGCCAGCCGCTCGGCGCGGCGCTTCTACGTGACGATCTCGCTGGGGAGCAGCGTCGGCGGCGGGCTCAACGCGACGTACAACCTGCAGTTTCAGCGCACGAAGTTCCGTTGAGCGGGCGGGTTGAGGCTGAACCCCGGGCCGCGACGTCGGCGTCGGCGTCGGCGGGATCACCGACCGGGACGGTCCGTGGCCCATCACGAGGAGCGATCGGTGAACTGCTCCACGCCGGCGTGTCGGGCGCAGTTCGCGCAGCAGAAGAACTGCCCGTCGCACGTGCCCATTGCAGACCTCCTCCAAGCTCGGGTGCGCGGGAGCCGCCGAGGGCATCCCGTCGCATCGTCCGGCTGCCCGCGCGGATGCCCCGAAAACGTCGCATCCGTCGCGGGCTCGAGGTCAGCCCGGCGACACGGGCGCCCACGCCGTGGTCATGTCCACCCGCGCCCCGCGAAACGCGACGCCCTCTCCCTCCAGCAGCGTGCGCTGGCGCTCGCCCTTCGCCAGCGACCCGTCGGCGCGCACGACGCGCTGCCACGGCAGATCCGGGTCGGAGTTCGCCGCGAGCAGGGCGCCGGCGCGCCGCGGCGCGCCGGGGCTGAGGTCGCCGTAGGTCGTCACGCGGCCGCGCGGGATCGCCCGGACTGCGGCCAGGATCTCGGTTTCGGTCGGCGCCATCTCGCGCGAGGCTAGCCGTCGCCGGCAACCGGCCGGAAACCACCCGCTGAGTACGCTCGGGCGGGTGTTGCGCCACACGAAGATCGTCGCCACGATCGGCCCCGCCTCGCGGGATCCCCAGACGCTCGAGCGGATGGTTGCGGCGGGCCTGGACGTAGCACGGCTGAACTTCTCGCACGGCACGCCCGAGCAGCACGCCGAGACCGCGCAGCGCGTGCGCACCGCCGCCGGCCGGGTCGGCCGGCCGGTCGCGATCCTCCAGGATCTGCCCGGCCCGAAGCTGCGGATCGGCGCGCTGGAGGGCGATCACGTCGACCTCAAGCCGGGCGACCGCGTCGTGTTCGCCTGCGGCGAGGAGGGAGTCGGCACCGCCGAGCGGATGTCGGTCGCGCGGCCCGAGCTGATGAACGCGCTGGGGGCCGGCGACGTCATGTACCTCGCCGACGGCAGCGTCCGGCTGCGCGTGCGCGCCGTCCGCGCCGAGGCGCTGGAGATCGAGGCCGAGGTCGAGGCCGGCGGCTCGGTCGCCTCGCGCCAGGGCCTTAACATCCCGGGCCCGCTCACCGAGCTCGCGTCGGTGCCCGAGGAGGATCTCCTGCACCTCGCGGTCGGCGAGAGGATCGGCGTCGACATGGTCGCGCTGTCGTTCGTGCGCTCGCCGGAGGACATCGCCTTCGTGCGCGAGCGCACGCGCCTGCCGCTCATCGCGAAGATCGAGAAGCCGCAGGCGGTCGACCGCGCCGAAGAGATCATCCGCGCCGCCGACTGCGTCATGGTCGCGCGCGGCGACCTCGGCATCGAGCTGCCGATCGAGCGCGTGCCGATCGTCCAGAAGGAGCTGCTCGCCACCGCCGGACGGCTGGCCCGCCCGTCGATCACGGCCACCCAGATGCTCGACTCGATGGTCGCCTCCACGCGCCCGACGCGGGCCGAGGTGGCCGACGTCGCCAACGCGATCCTCGACGGCACCGACTCCGTCATGCTCTCCCAGGAGACGGCGATCGGCGCCTACCCGGTCGAGGCGATCGCGATGATGGATGCGATCGCGCGGGAGACCGAGCGCGCGGCGCCCTACCGACGCTGGAACGAGCACCGCGTCCACCGCGACGCGCGCGATCCCTCCTACACCGTCGCCTACTCGGTCTGCATGGCCGCCCGCGAGCTCGAGCTCGACGCGATCGTCGTGCCGACGCTGTCGGGCCGCTCGGCGCGCCTCGTCTCCGCCCACCGCCCGACGGTGCCGATCTACGCCCTCTCGCCGGGCCGCGAGACGGTCCGGCGCTGCGCGCTCATGTGGGGCGTGCGCGGCGAGTTCCTGCGCAAGCACAAGGTCACCGAGGAGCTGCTGCTCGACGCCTGCCGCCGCGTGGTCGAGCTGGGCTGGTGCCAGCGCGGCATGCGCGTGGCGGTGACGGCGGGCCTGCCCAGCGGCGTGCCGGGCTCGACGTCGCTGTTTCAGGTGCAGGAGCTCTGACGAGCTAGCTGCCGCCGGCGGTGGGGGCACTTTCGATGCGACCGGTCCGCCCCCGCGCGCGCTCGGCGCGCAGAAGCACGAGGCCGGTCAGCGCCATGACGACCAGCGCCGCGTACGCGATGATCGCCTCGGGCGAGGCGAGGTTGTCCAGCGAGCCGCCGAGCGCCGTGTAGGCAAAGGCGCGCGGCGCCACGCCGATCGCCGTCGCCGCTGCGAACACCGGCAGCCCGACGCGCGTCAGGCCGGCCGCGTAGTTCAGCAGCGAGTACGGGACACCCGGAACGATCCGCGCGTAGAGCACGGCCCAGAAGCCGCGCCGCTCGATCCAGTCCTGCACCGGCGCCAGCCGCTGCGGCGTCAGCGTCTGCACCGCGTCGTGCGCGACGAAGCGCGCGATGCAGAACGCGATCGCCGCGCCGAGCGTGGCCGCCGCGATCGAGACCGGAGTGCCGAGCGCGGTGCCGAACAGCAGGCCGCTGGCACCGGCCAGCAGCGGGCCGGGGAAGAGGGCGCAGGTCAGCAGCGCGCTCAGGGCGATGAACGCCGGCACCGCGGCCACGCCGAGCGGGTCGATCTGGTCGCGCACGCGGTCGGCGGAGAGGCCGCCGCTGGCCACGAGCAGCCAGACCCCGCCCACGAGCACGACGAGCGCGGCGACGCGCCAGCGGGCTGCCTGTGCCCTGTGAGCCTCGCGGCGAGCGGGTGCGCCGCGCGTCACGCGGCGCCGCGCAGGACCGCCGCCGGCGGGTGGGCGGCGTAGAACTCGGCCTCCTGGCGGCCGAGCTCCGTGACCGGCTCGTCGCCGTAGATCCACTCGCGCGCGATCCGGTGCCAGTTGCCGCTCGAGCGCAGCTGGCTCATCACGGCGAGCGTGAGCATCTCCAGGCGCCGGCCGAAGAGGTGGTCGGGCGGCAGCGTCTCGTGGCGCATCTTCGCGAAGTGCGACGAGCGCGGATCGGACATCTCGATCATCACCTCGGTCGCGATCTCCGGCGTGAGCGCGACCTCGGCGTCCTCGAGGTACCACCACGTCATGTCGTGGACCTGGTCGAGGATGCCCTGCGCGGTGTAGAGCTCGGGCTTGGCGATGAAGCCGCCCTCGTGCAGGTGCTCGATGAGCGCCTCGCCGTCGCCGGCCGCGGCGATGCGCTGGATCTTCAGCTCGAACTCGGCGATCTCGCGCGGGATGCGCTTGAACAGCCCGAAGTCGAAGAAGGCCATCCGGCCGTCGTCGAGCAGCAGCGAGTTGCCCGGATGCGGGTCGCCGGAGAACTGGTGGTGGCGGTACATGCAGCCGAAGTAGAAGCGGTAGACGATCTCGCCGAGGCGGTCGCGCTCGGCCTGCGGCAGCTGCTTGAGCTCCTCGAAGCCCATGCCCTGCACGAACTCGCTGACGATGACCTTCTCGTGCGAGAGCTGCGTGACGACCTGGGGCACGACGATGAACGGGTGGCCGCGGTACAGCCGCGCGACCGTGCGCTGGTTCTGCGCCTCGAGCTCGTAGTCGAGCTCCTCGTCGATGCGCGAGCGGATCTCGTCGCCCATCGCCTTCGGGTCCAGGCCCGGCGCGACCATCTTCATGAGCCGCAGGATGATCCCGAGGTTCTGCATGTCGGCGCGGACGGCCTGCGCGACCCCCGGGTACTGCACCTTGACCGCGACCTGGCGGCCGTCGTGCAGGCGCGCCTTGTAGACCTGCCCGATCGAGGCGGCGGCGATCGGCACCGGGTCGAAGGTCTGAAAGACGTTCTCGATCGTGTCGTCGTACTCGCCCTCGATGACCTTCTTCATGTCCCTGAAGCCGACCTTCGGCGCGGCGTCGCGCAGCTCGGCGAGCTTGGCCTGGAATTCCTCGCGGTACTCCTCGGGGACGAGGCCGACGTCGAGGAAGGACATCACCTGGCCGAGCTTCATCGCGGCGCCCTTCATCGTCCCCAGCGCGGCGACGATCTGCTCGGCCGTCTCGAGCTGGCGCTTGGCGAGCGCCTGCTCCTTGCCGGCCTCGCCGCGCGCGACGTTCGTCGCGCGGGTGCCCATCTGCTTGGCCGCCTGCGTGGCGGCGAGCTTGCCGACCTTCGACGAGCGGCTCAGCCGGGAGGTGGGGATGGCGTCCTTCTTGGCCATGTCGAGCGACGCTCCGGCCGGGGCTCGGACGGCGGTTATCCCGCCGTGCGTTCTACGCGCGAGCCGGGCACGATGTCGTCGCGTCCGTCGGCCCAGCGGACCCAGGCCTTGTGGCCGCCGTCGTAGTCGTCGCCCCAGACGACGAGCGTCGCCGGCTCGCCCTGCACCGTGACCGGCTCCTCACCCTCGGGGTCCAGGCCGCGCCACACGCGGACGAAGGAGTTGTGCTCCCACTCGTCGCCGATCGTCGTCGGATCGGTGTGGCCGGGGTGCACCTCGGTCGCGTGGTCGAGGCCCATGAGCGTGTCCATGATCGAGGCCTTGATGTCGGCGTAGGACGTGCTGCCGGGCGCGTTGACGCCGCCGACCGAGTTCTTGAAGAGCGTGTCGCCGGTGAACACGTGGCCGGGGACCGTGAAGTTCAGCATCCCCTTCGTGTGGCCCGGCGTGTGGACCGCGTCGACTTCGAGGCCGCCGATCTCCAACGGGGCGAAGGGCTCGGCGTCGAGCGGCTCGTCGGGGTGCGCGAGGATCACGATGTCGGGATAGCGTTGGGCGACCGCATCCAGATCACAGACGTGATCGTGGTGGTGATGGGTCAGCAGCAGGTGCGTGACGTCGATGTCGTTGCGCTCGGCGGCCTCGAAGAGCGGCGTCATCGGCCCGCCGGCGTCGACGAGGAAGCCCGCCGCCCCAGGCCCGCTCGCGACGAGGTACGTGTTCGTCAGAAAGCCGTCAGACATGGAGCGTTCGATCAGCATGAGGCCCAGGGTACTGTGTGATCCATGCCCGCTTTGGAGCTCATACATACGTGCTATCGCATCGGCGACATCGACCGATCCGTGGCCTTCTACGAGGCGCTCGGCTTCGAGGAGCGCTCCCGTAAGCCGATCCGCGACGAGGCGACCAACGTCTTCATGGGCCTGCCCGGCGACGGCGACCGCCTCGAGCTGACGTACAACCACGGCGTGTCGCATTACACCCAGGGGACCGGCTACAACCACATCGCGATCACGGTCTCCGACATCGACGAGACGCTCGCGTCGCTGGCCGAGCAGGGCATCGAGCCCGAGAAGCCGCCCTACTCCGTGCGCGAGGGCGGCTCGCTGTTGTGCTTCGTGCGCGACCCGGACGGCTACCGCGTGGAGATCATCCAGAAGCGGATGTAGGGGCGGTGCGGAGCACCGCGCTGAGCGTGTTCGCGACGGTCGCCGGGTCTCGCCGGACCTGCCGTTCGCTCGCGCGCATCGTCCGGTACCCGAGCGCGAGCATGCGCGCGTCGCGCGCGCGGTCGCCTTCGTAGGCGGTCAGCGTGAAGTGCGTTTCGCGCCCGTCGGTCTCGACGACGACGCGCTGGTCGGGCCAGAAGAAGTCCACCTCGTGGCCCTCCACGATGTGGTTGACCAGCGGGCGCGGGATGCCGTGCGCATCGCAGAGGGCGAGGAAGGCCCGCTCGAGCTCCGAGCGCGTGAACTCGTCGTCGCGGTAGAGGGCGAGCGCTCTGGTCAACCGCTTGGCACCCGGGTGGTTGGGGTTGCGCGCGAGCACCGCGTCGACCGCGTTGAGATCGAACAGCCGGCGGATCTCGGTCTGCTCGATGGTGCGGGCGAGGGCCGGCGACGTGAGCGTGGCGGCGACGTCGAGCAGCGTGCGGGCGACGGTCGTGACCGGGATGCCGCAACGCGTGGTCACGTCCTCGGCTGCGAGGGTCGCGGAGCGGTGCAGGCGAATGCGGTCGCGGCGGACGCGGCCGGCGCGCGTCGGGACCGTCACGTCGATCCATTCGCCGGTGTAGGGCCGGACCTCCCACAGCGCGGTGGCACACGCGTAGCTGAGACCGGCGCCGTCGCCGCAGGCGAGGACCGCGCCCATCCAGCGCGCCTCCCGCGTGAGCGGCCGATGACCGACGGCGAACACGCCGCGGTGCATGCGATGCAGCAGGCACGTGCGGACGCGGTGCTCGATTGCACCGCGGCCGAAGCCGGCATCGAGGAGCTGGCCCCAACTGACGACGCCGTGTTGGCGCGCGGCGAGCGCGGCGATGCGTGCGTCCGGACGGAGCGGGTCGGTTTGTTCATCCACCACATGTACAAGTCGACCGGGGCCCGAAGCTCGCCCCCATGTCGACCGATTCGCCCGGAGCTGTGTCGGTTTGTTCATGCAGCACATGAACAAACCGACAACCCCGCTGTCGTTCAGCCTTCCTCGTCGGCCATGCCCTTCTCGCGCAGCTCCTCCACCGCCGCCGCCGTCTTGCTCAGACCCTCCAGCCCCATGCCGCGCAGCACGCCGGCCGTCTTGGCGAACTGCACCTCGTCGTACTGGACGACCTCGATCTGATTGCCCCACGGATCGCGCAACCGCGTGCCGCGACCGGGCAGCAGCGCGGCGCCGGCCGCGCCCGCCGCGGCCACGAAGGCCTCCCGGGAGTCGACGACGAAGCCGACGTGGCGGTCCTCGTCCGCCGCCGCCCGGCGCGGCGCCGACAGCGCCACGAACTGGTCGCCGGCATCGAGGAACGCCATCCGCCGCCCGACCCGACCACGAATCTCGAAGCCGAACAGCCCGCCGTAGAACGCCACCGCCTCGTCGACGTCGCCGACCTCGAGCGCCACGTGGTTGATCCCGATCAGGCGAGCGCGCGTGTCCGTCATCTGAGCAACCTCCCGTTTCGCTGGCGCAAGCCCCACCGGCCACGCCTCTAAGCTGCCTGCAACCATGACCGAACCGGCTCCGAGCTGAACCAGGATCGTGGCCGAGCAGCGCACAGCGGTCATCGACATGGGCTCGAACTCGTTTCGGCTCGTCGTCTTCACCGCCGCCGACGGGTGGTGGAAGCGCACGGACGAGATCTACCTGCCGGTCCGCATCGGCGAGGGCCTGGAGTCGACCGGCAAGCTCGGCAAGGCGCCGGTGAAGCGCGCGCGCGCGGCGGCCGAGGTGTTCGCCCACTTCTGCGCGGCCACCGGCCTGTCCAGCGCGCAGATCAAGGCCGTCGCCACGAGCGCGATCCGCGACGCGTCCAACCAGCAGGTCTTCCTCGACCGCGTCTGCGACGAGACCGGGCTCGAGGTCCGCGTGCTCAGCCGCGACGAGGAGGCCTACTTCGGCTACCTGGCCGCGGTCAACTCGACGACCCTGGCCGACGGCGCGGTGCTCGATCTCGGTGGCGGCTCGCTGCAGCTCGTCGAGGTCCTCAGCCGCCACCCCGGCCGGCTCGGCTCCTGGCCGCTGGGCGCGGTGCGGATGACCGAGCACTTCCTCGCCGAGGACGATCCGCCGGCGAAGAAGGCGCGCAAGGCGATGCGCGCGCACGTCCTCGAGACGCTCGCAGAAGAGGCGCCGTGGCTGGCGCGCACCGGCCGCCAGCTCGTCGGCATCGGCGGCACGATGCGCAACCTCGCCGCGGCGATCCAGGCCCAGGCGGGCCGCCCCTCGCTCGGCGGCATCCAGGGCTTCGAGATCACGGCGGGCGCGCTCGACGACCTCGTCGAGCACCTCGCGGACATGCCGGCCGCCGAGCGCGGCAACGTCAAGGGCATCAAGTATGCCCGCGCCGACCTCATCCTGGCCGGCGCGATGGTCGTCCAGGCGGTGCTCGAGCACGGCGGCTTGGAGTCGATCACCGTCACCGAGGCGGGCCTGCGCGAGGGCGTCTTCTTCAGCGAGCTGCTCGACGGCGAGCCGCCGCTGTTCGACGACGTGCGCCGCTCGAGCGTCGCGAACCTCGCCGCCCGCTACCGCGTCGGCCCCAAGCACACCGCGCACGTGGCCACGCTGGCGCTGACCCTCTTCGACGAGCTCGCCGAGCAGGGGCTGCACCCCGGCGACCGCTGGGAGCGCGAGCTGCTCTTCTCGGCCTGCGTGCTGCACGACATCGGCATGTCCGTCGACTACGACGACCACCACAAGCACTCGAGGTATCTCATTCTCAACGCCGGACTGCCGGGCTTCGATCCCCGCGAGGTCGCGCTCGTCGCGCAGGCCGCGCGCTACCACCGCAAGGGCATGCCGGACTTCGGCGAGCTCTCCCCGCTTGCCGAGGACGGCGACGCCGAGCGCCTGGACCGCCTCTCGATCCTGCTCAGGCTCGCCGAGGACCTCGAGCGCAGCCGTGACCAGAGCGTCCGCGCCGCGCACGTCGCCGCCGAGAACGGGACGATCCGCCTGGAGCTCGAGGCCGACGGCAGCGCGTCCGTCGAGCGCTGGGCGGCCCAGCGTGAGGTCGAGCTGTTCGACCGCGCCTTCGGGCGCGAGCTGAAGGTCGAGCCGGCGTCATGAGCCTCACCCGGGGCAGCGGGCCGCTCGGCGGCAAGCCCGCCCCCGCGAACTACACGATCCGGTCACCCGCGCACCGGATCCTCTTCGAGCCCGACGCGCGCCGCCTGCGCGCGTTCGTCGGCGACACGCTCGTGCTCGACACGCGCCGCGCGCACCTGCTGCACGAGACCGGCATCCGGCCGGTCGCCTACGTTCCGCTGGAGGACTTCGACGCGGCGCTGCTGGAGAAGACCGCCACCACCTCGCACTGCCCGTTCAAGGGCGACGCCTCCTACTGGTCGCTGCGCGTCGGAGACGACGTGCGCGAGGACGCCGTCTGGGGCTACGAGGCGCCGCTGGAGGACGCGCCCTGGCTGCGCGGCTTCGCGGCGCTGTATCCCGGCAAGGCCGATCGCTGGCTCGTCGAGGACGAGCCCGTCGCCGGCGGCCTGCGCGACCCCTACCACCGCGTCGACGTGCACACGAGCTCGCGCCCGGTCCGCGTGACCGCGGCCGGCGAGCTGATCGCGCAGAGCACGCACCCGACGCTCGTCTTCGAGACGAGCCTGCCCGTACGCGCCTACCTGCCGCGCGGCGACGTCGCGGCCGGCCACCTGCGCCCGAGCGACACGACGACGACCGATCCCTACATGGGCGACGCGATCTACTGGCACGTCCACGCAGGCGACGAGCTGCTGCGCGACGCGGCGCACAGCTACGAGCTGCCGCGCGCGGAGGCGATGAAGATCGCCGGGCTGGTCTGCTTCACCGGCGACGGGATCGAGGTCGAGCTGGACGTCTGAGGCGCCGGGCCGGGCGGCGCGCCTAGGAGGAGCGCTCGTCCTCGCGCGGCGTGCCGATCGGCACCGGCATCGCCTGCGTGGAGACGGCGTCGACCGTCTCGGCCTCCTGCGCCTCGAGCTCCTCGAGGTGATCGCCGTCGCAGAGGATGCGGAAGTTGCCGGTCACGCCGTCGTCGCCGTGGATCGTGATGCCGGGCAGGATCTCCTCGCCCTCGTCGAAGCCGAGCCGCTCCATGTCGAAGTGCGCCAGCCCGATCCCGTGCGCGGTGTGCGTCGGGTTCTCGCGGTCGTGCGAGTTCAGCGCGATCTGAAAGGCGCGCAGGTTGGCGGCGATCTTCTCGGTCGGCGTCGGCATCTCGCCCTGAACCGTAGCGCCTCATATGCTCCGCCGCCATGAAAGGCGTCCCGTGGTGGGTATGGGTTTCGGCCACGCCGATGGGGCTCGCCGCGTGGGCGCCGATCGTCCCCGGCAGGCAGCGCAAGCGCGCGCTGTGGGTGGCGGCGAGGGCCAGCGCATCGCCGCCCAGGAGCCGGACCTCGCCGTCGAGCTCGGCATCGGCCGGCCCGGCAAGCGCGGCGCGCAGCACGCCGGCCTCGTCGACGCCGCGGTAGAACCGCTCAGGCGTCGATCAGGACGCCGGGGTTCAGCAGGCCGGCCGGGTCGACGCTGGCCTTCGCCGCGCGCAGCGCGGCCGCGAAGACGTCCGGGCGCTGGCGGTCATACCAGGGCCGGTGATCGCGGCCGACGGCGTGATGGTGGGTGATCGTGCCGCCGGCGCGCAGCAGCGCGTCGCTCACGACAGCCTTGATCGCCGCCCACTGCTCGACCTCTTCGCCCCGCCGCGCCGGCGCCAGCACCGTGAAGTACGGCGCCGCACCGTCGGGATAGACGTGCGAGATGCGGCAGGTGATCCGTCCAGTCTTTGCGCTCCGTTCACTCCGTCCGCCGCCCGGCCCGATCGCCGCTTCGGCGGCCGCGGTCACCGCGGCGTGCAGCGCGGCGAAGCGCTCCCACGTCACGGCCGTCTCGAAGGTCTCGCTCAGGATCCCCATCGCGACGAACGCGTCGCGCAGGTACGGCGCGCGGAAGAACGCGGCGCGCCAGGCGCCGACGGCATCGCCGCCACCCGCCGGGTCGCCGGCAAAGCGCGGCCGGCGCACCGCGCTCTCGTCCCACTCGCCGCCCGCCTCGGCGCAGATGTGCAGCGCGCGGTCGAGCAGCTCGCCGACCGGCATCTCCGCCTCCGACGCCCCCTCGAAGCCGAGCACGAGCAGCGCCGCGGTGCCGTCGGCGGCGCCCGTCATGCGCGCCTCCTCGGCGTCGATGAGGCGGCAGTTGGAGGGCCGCAGGCCGGACTGCGCGATCGCCCGCAGCGCGTCGACGCCGTCGAAGAAGGAGGCGAAGCGCACGGCCGCCAGCGAGTTGGCCCGCGGGCGCGGGCGCACGCGCACCCACGACTCGGTCACCACGCCGAGGATCCCCTCCGAGCCGAGCAGCATGCGGTCGGGCGAGACGCCCGCGCCCGAGCCGGGCACGCGCCGCGACTCCCACGCGCCGCTCGGCGTGATCGCGCGCACCGACTCGACGAGGTCGTCGACGTGCGTCTCGGCGGTCGCGAAGTGCCCGGCCGCGCGCGTCGCGATCCAGCCGCCGAGCGTGGACAGCTCGAAGGACTGCGGATAGAAGCGCAGCGTCAGCTCCAGCGCGCGCAGCTGCTTCTCGATCACGGGCCCGGCCGCGCCCGCCTGGATGAGCGCTGCGCGCGCGACGTCGTCGATCTGCAAGACGCGGTCCATCGCGCCGAGGTCCAGCGACACGACGCCGTCGAAGCGCGCGGGCACCTCGCACTGCACGCCGCCGGACACGCTCGTCCCGCCGCCGTAGGGCACGACGGCGACGTTCGCGCCCGCCGCCCACTCGAGCACGGCCTCGACGTCGCGCTCCCCGCGCGGGCGCGCGACGACGTCCGGCGGGAAGTCGAAGCGCCCGTCGAAGCCGCGCACGACGTCGCTGTAGGACTTGCCCCAGGCGTGCGAGGCGCGGGCGTGGACGTCGTCGGCGCAGATCGCGGCCAGCGCGGCGGGCGGCGCCACGCGCGGCGCGGGCAGCACCACGTCGTCGAGCGCGACCGGCTCGCGCACCTCGCCGTCGCCGGCGATGCGCAGGTGCTCCTCCAGGCCGGGCGCGATCGCGCGCAGCTGAGCCACCGACCAGCCGTCGTCCTCGTAGCCCCACCCCCAATGCTTGCGCCGATGCATCAGTGGTACGCGAAGATATCCGCAACCATGCCTACGACCGTCACCATCTTCACCGCCTCGATCGGCGCCGGGCACGACGTGCCGGCCCAGGTCCTCGCCGCCGGCCTGCGCGAGCGTGGCGCCAGCGCCGACGTCGTCGACGGGCTCGCGCTCGCCGGTCCCGCCGCCCGCGCGATCATCGGCGGCGTCTCCTCGCCGGACTCCACCCTCGGCGCGCTGGCGTTCGACGCCGGCTACCTGCTCGGCACGCGCGTCGCCCCGCTGCGCGCAGCGGCCTCGGGCGCGGTCGACCGGCTCACCCGCGCGCGCTTCGAGGAGCACCTCGCCGCCCACCCCGCCGATGTCGTCGTCTCGACCTATCCGCTGTGGAGCGAGCTGCTCGGCCGGATGCGCCTCAGCGGCGCGCTGGCCGGCCCGGCGGTGAGCGCGATCACCGACCTCGCCGCGCTGCAGCGCTGGGCGCACCCGGGGATCGACCTGCACCTGCTGACCCACCCCGAGTCCCTCGCCGAGGCGCGCGCGATCGCCGGGCCGCGCACCCGCATCGAAGCCGTCCACGGCCTGACCTCGGATCCGCGCTTCACCGATCCACCGGAGCGCAACGTGGCCCGCGAGGAGCTCGGCCTGCCGACGCGCGGCTCGCTCGTCGTCGTCTCCGGTGGCGGCTGGGGCGTCGGCGACCTGACCGGCGCCACGGATACGGCACTGCACTACGGCGCCAACACGGTCGTCGTGCTCGTCGGCCACAACGAGGACGTGCGTGCGCGGATGCAGGCGGCCTACGCCGCCGACGAGCGCGTGCAGGTCTGGGGCTTCACCGACCGCATGCTGCTGCTGCTCTGCGCCGCCGACGTGCTCATCCACGCGACCGCCGGGCTGACGGTGCTCGAGGCGCTCATGTGCGACTGCCGGGTCATCTCCTACGGCTGGCCGCGCGGGCACATCCGCGAGAACAACCGCGCCTACGAGCGTCTCGACATGGTTGCCGTCGCGAGGAACCGGCCTCAGCTTGCGCACGCGCTCGTCCACGCGCTCGCCGCGCCACCGCTCGAGCAGCCGCTGCCCGAGCTGCCGGCCGCGGCCGACCTCGTGCTCGAGCTGGCGGCCCGCGAGCCCGCGCACGCCGCCTGAGCGGCCCAACGGCCCGGCGCGTCCGCGCGCCCGGCCGCGAACTATCGTGAAGGGCATGCAGCAGCCGGCCATCCTCGCCCGCGGCCACTGGCCGGCCGAGCGCGTGCACGCGCGCTGGCACGAGGAGCACTACGAGCCGCCCGCGCCGATGGCCCAGGCCGCCGACGCGGCGATCGCCGCGCTGCGCGACCGTGGCTCGCCGAGCCACGACGGCCTCTCCGGGCGACTCGTGGCCCACGCCGAGCAGGGCGCGGACCTCGTGCTCGAGCTGCAGCCCGCGCGCTGGGCGCTGCGCCTCGTCGACGGCGACGCCTCGCACTCGATGGCCGCGCTGGCGGTGACGCGCTCCGCCGACGGGCGCTGGCTCGCCGGCCGGCGGGCCGCCTGGCTGTCGTCCTGGGCGGGGCGCTGGGCGCTGGGCGCCGGCGGCGCGGTCGACGTCGGCGAGAGCCCGGCGCACACGCTCGTGCGCGAGCTCGACGAGGAGTGGGCGGTGGCGCCCGAGCGGCTGACCGTCGAGGCGCTCGTCCGACTGCCGCACCAGCTCGTGATGGTCGTCGGCCTCGCCTGGCTGCCCGAGGGTGCCGAGATCGAGATGGACGACGAGCACGACGCCTGCGCCTGGTGGCCGGCCGACGTCGCCGACTGGCCCGACGAGGCCGACGAGCCGCTGCGCCGGATGGCATCGCTGCTGGCGGCCCACAGCGGATGACGAGCGTGCTGACGTTCGACCGCCTGAAGTGGGCGTCGTTCACGCACTCCGCCGTCTACACGGCGCTGCTCGTCACGGTCCTCACGGGCCCTGATGACCTGAAGACGATCCTCGGCTGGGGGCACGGCATCGGCTGGATCGCGATGTCGCTGACATGCGTCGTCGCGCTGCGTCTGCGCGTCATCGACCTCCGGCTCGCCGCGGCCGTCGCGGTGCTCGGCGGCGTCGGGCCGTTCATCGGCTCGCTGGAGTTCGTGCGCCAGAGCCGCCGCCGCGACGCGCGTCCGCCCGCCGCGGCCACGCCCGCGCCGACCGGTCGCTGAATCCCCGCGCGGCGGGTAGGATCGCGCCGCGCTGCGGTCCGGCGATCGCTGCGCGCCGACAACGACCGTACGCAAGGAGGGTGGGGATGACGGTGCTCGAGGCTCCGCAGATGGTGATCAACAGCCGGATGCTCTATTTCACGTGGATTGCGGCCGATCCGGCCGCGGTGGCTGCGCTGCTGCCCGCCGGATTGACCGCGGCCGACGACGGCCAGGTCTTCATGAACCAGTACGTCGTCGACGACGCCGAGCGTCAGACCTCCGGCTTTCCGACGTACTCGCTGACCTACCTCGGCGCCGACCTCGTCGACCAGGACACGCCCGACGGCAACGTGCCCGGACGCTGGTGGACGCACTACTTCAACTCCAGCGAAGAGGTGCGCGATTACGCGCAGGCCCGCGGCGTTCCGGCGACCCCGGGCACGACGACGCTGGAGATCGACGGCGACCGGCTCGTCGCGACGACCGCCGCCGACGGGGTCGACGTCATCCGCTCGACGGTCCGCGTCGGCGAGACGAGCGGCGCGTTCGCGCGCGGCCAGCTGCGCTACATCACCGAGGTCGACGGCGCGCTCGTCAGCGGGCTGTACCCGTTCATCTCCGAGCCGGTCGACCCGTGGGAGGTTCTCTCGCTGGAGTTCCTCGAGCCCGACCACCCGGTCAGCGTGCTGGCCCCCGCCGACCCGCTGAACGTGACGTGGGGCTTCTACAGCCCGCGCGCGGGCTTCTGCTATCCGGGCGGCGTCGAGACGATCTGACGGGACCGCCCGGCGACTCAGCCGGCCGCGAGCTCGAGCACCGCGACGCTGACGGCGCGGGTGATGTCCGCGCCGTAGGCGGCGTCGACCGCCGCGTCGGTGTTCGAGTGGTAGTTGGGGTTGGGGTCGGCGGGCGGGTCGCCGGGCTTGTTGGGGAAGAAGTCCTCGCTGACGAGCACGGCCGGATAGCCCTGCTCCTGAAACGAGGCATGATCGGAGCGGTTGATCGCGCCGTCGAAGCGGGCCGGGTCGGTGCCGCCGGTCGGGGTCGTGCCCGTGTAGACCTGGGCCGCCGGCAGGACGCCCAGCTGTGCGGCGGCGCGTGCGACGACCTGCGCGAGCGGCGCGCTGAGGTCGCGCACGGCGGGATCGGTGAAGCCCGCGTGGACCTCCCACGTGCGCAGGCTGTCGGAGTTGAAGCCGATCATGTCGCAGCAGACGACGGCCGCGATCTCGGCGCCGCGGGCCTTCAGCGACGCGGCGTAGGCACGGCTGCCGACGAGTCCGGACTCCTCGGCGTTGAAGAAGCACAGGCGCACGGTGTGGTGGGTCGGCGCCGCGAGGCTCGCGACGTGGCGGCCGATGGCGAGCACGGCGGCCATGCCGGAGGCGTCGTCGTCGGCGCCGAGGGCCGGGTCGCGGGCCGGCGTGAAGCCCGGATCGCGGGCCGCCGTCGAGTCCAGGTGGCAGCCGACGACGACGAGGCTGGGCGCCTCGCCCGGCACGTCGGCGATCACGTTGCGCAGGACCCGCCCGCCGAAGGCGAACTGGTGGGCGACGGGCGTGAGGCCGAGCGCGCGCAGGTCGGCGAGCAGCGCGTCGACGACGCGGGCGTTGTCGGCGTGCGAGCTGTGGCGTGAGCGCACGGGCGGACCGCCCGCCAGCGGCGCCCCGCCGGCGTAGCGCGCGACGTCGGCGGCGTAGGACTCGGGCGTGACAGGCGCCGGTTCGGGCGGTTCGGCGAGCGCCAGCCCGAGGCCGAGCTCGCCGGCCCGGATCTGCGCCGTGGCGGCGGACGTCACGCGCGCCGGGCGCAGGAGCTCCGGGCTCGGCGTGAGCAGGCGGAAGTGCCCGTGCGCGCCGTGCGCGGGGATCTCGTCGGTGCGGGTCTGCGCGCCGAGCGCCAGCAGCAGGCGGCTGCCGCGCGACCAGAGCACGTCGTAGCCGGCCAGCTCACCGGCGCGCATCCCCTCGTCGAGCTGGACGAGCAGCGCGTCCTGGACGTCGGGGCGCAGCGCCAGGCGGTCGATCTGCAGGCCCGCGTCGAGGGCCTTCGCGAGACCGGTCGGCGAGAGCAGGGCGAAGGCCCAGTCGCCGTCGAGGTCGCGCTCGATCCAGTACGGGACCACGCCGGGCGTGTCGCGCAGCGCGTCGATGTCGCCGGCGAGGCGGGCGAAGACGAAGCGCTGGCCGAGCAGGACGGCCGGCGCCATCGCGGGGTGGGCGACGGCGTCCCAACCGTCGCGGGCGGCCTCGTCGCGCAGGACGCGATCGGCGGCGACGAAGACGTGCGGTCCGGGCTCGTCGGGCAGGTCGAGCTCCTCGAGCGGCGCGACCTCGCCGGTCGGGGGCAGGAGGGCGCGGAGCGCGAGCAGCGCGTCGCCGGCCAGCGGGGCGAGCAGCGCCAGGCGCACCGGCACGTGCATCAGCGCGGCCTCATCGAGCAGGTGCTCGAGGGCCGGCAGCAGCGCGACGTGGGGGCCCGGCTCGCCGTTGGCGTCGACGGCCGCCGGCGGCGCGAGCGCCAGCTGGTCCAGGACGACGTCGATCGAGCCGGCGGTGGTCACGGTGCCTCGCCGAGCACGCTACCGGCTGGCCCGCCACGGCGCTCACGCAACCCGGCGCGGCGCCGCGGCGCCGTCGTGCAACCTGCCTCGCGGCCCGGGGTAGTCCTGTGCGATGGTCACGTTCGCCACCCTCCGCGGCCGCCTGCGTCGCACCGGCAGCGCCGGCCGCGAGACCTTCTAGAGTGGACCTTCGGCATGGCGGTGAACACCACAGTTCAAGTAACGCTTCCGGCGATGGGGGAGTCCGTCCGCGAGGGAACGGTCCTCGAATGGCACAAGCAGGAGGGCGACGCCGTCGAGGCCGACGAGCCGCTCGTCGACGTCTCGACGGACAAGGTCGACGCGGAGGTCCCCGCTCCCGCCGCTGGAACGCTGGTGAAGATCCTCGCCGCCGAGGGCGAGACGGTGGCCGTCGGCGCCGTCCTCGCCGAGATCGCCCCGCGTAACGGCGGGCCGGCGACGAGCCCGTCGTCCGCTGACGGCGACGCACCCGCCCCGGCCGCCGCCGCGCGGCCCGCTCCCGCCGCTCAGCCGCCGGTCGCAGACGGCGACCGCACCGCTTCGCGCGAGGGCCAGGCGGCCCTCGTCGACATCGTCACGCCCACCGACGCCGCCTCCGCCCCGCCGTCCGCGCCCGCCCACGACGGCAACGGCGCGCTCGCCTCGCCGGTCGCCCGCCGCATCGCGGCCGCCGAGGGGATCGACATCTCCGCGCTGGAGGGCAGCGGACCCGCCGGGCGCATCACGAAGGCCGACGTGCTCGCCGCCAAGGCCGCCCCGGCCCCGCCGCAGCCGGCCCCGCCGACGCCGAGGCCCGCCCCGGCCGCCCCCGCCGGCGCCACCGAGCTCAAGGGCGGCGCGGCGATGCTCGCCCGCTACATGGAGGCCTCGCGCGAGGTCCCGACCGCGACCTCGCTGCGCACGGTCACCGTCACGGCGATGACCCTGCGCCGCGGCGAGCTGAAGAACGCCGGCCACAAGATCTCCTTCACGCATCTCATCGCCTACGCGGTCGCGCGCGCGGCGACCGAGCAGATGCCGGTCATGGCCCACCACTTCGCCGAGATCGACGGCCGGCCGCACCGCGTCGACGACGGCGCGGTGAACCTCGGCATCGCGGTCGACGTCGAGAAGAAGGACGGCAGCCGCACGCTGATGGTGCCGGTGATCCGCGACGCGGGCCGCCTGACGTTCCCCGAGTTCCTGGACGCCTTCGGCGGCCTCGTCGCCCGCGCGCGCGCCAACCAGCTCACCGCCGACGACCTCACCGGCGCGAACATCTCGCTGACGAACCCCGGCGCGATCGGCACGATCGCCTCCGTCCCGCGGCTCATGGCCGGCCAGGGCACGATCGTTGCGACGGGCGCGATCGGCTACCCCGTCGGCCTGGGCGCCGTCGGGCAGATGATCGGCGCCGAGAAGGTCATGACGATGACCTCGACGTACGACCATCGCGTCATCCAGGGCGCCGAATCGGGCCGCTTCCTGAAGGTCGTCGAGGAGTACCTGCAGGGCGAGCACGGCTTCTACGACCAGCTCTTCCACGAGCTCGGCTCCGACCTCGCGCGGCTGTCCGCGCCGCCCGCGCCCGCCGCCGCGGCGGCCGTCGCGCGCGACGTCGCCAAGCCGGCCGAGCCCGCCGCCGCCGAGCCCGACGAGGAGCTTCTGCGCGCCGTCCAGGCCGCCGTCTCGCTGCTGAAGGCCCACCGCACGCACGGCCACCTCGCCGCGCGCCTGGATCCGCTCGGCCGCGAGCCCGAGGGCGACCCGGCGCTCGACCCCGGCCCGCTCGGCCTGACCCCCGACGTCATGGCCCGGATCCCGGCGCGGATCCTGCGCATCCAGGTCCCCGGCGCCACGCTGGCCGACGCGCTGCCGCACCTGCGCGAGACGTACTGCGGCACGATCGCCTACGAGATCGAGCACATCGCCTCGCACCGCCAGCGCACCTGGCTGCGGGCGAAGATCGAGTCGGGCGAGTTCCGCACGCCGCTGACCGCCGACGAGCAGAAGGCGCTGCTCAAGCGCCTCATCGAGGTCGACGCGCTCGAGCGCTTCATGCACAAGGCCTACATCGGTCAGAAGCAGTTCTCGATCGAGGGCCTGGACATGACGGTGCCGATGCTCGACGAGCTCATCCAGCTCTGCGCGGGCAACGGCGGGCGCGAGGTCGTGCTCGGCATGGCGCACCGCGGGCGGCTCAACGTGCTGGCGCACAACCTCGGCCGCCCCTACGACACGATCTTCGCCGAGTTCGAGGGCGCCTCGACGCTCGAGGCCGTCACGACGATTCCGCAGGGCGGCACGGGCGACGTGAAGTACCACCACGGCGCGCAGGGCTCCTACCAGCTGCCCGACGGCTCCTCGATCCTCGTCAACCTCGAGTCCAACCCCTCGCACCTGGAGTACGTCGGCCCGGTCGTCACGGGCGCCACGCGCGCCGCGCAGACGACGCGCCTCGGGCCCCGCGCGCGGCGCGACGTGGCCAGCGCCGTGCCGATCGTGCTGCACGGCGACGCCGCCATGCCGGCGCAGGGCGTCGTCCCCGAGACGCTCAACCTGCAGGCGCTGGACGGCTACTCGGTCGGCGGCACGCTGCACCTCGTCCAGAACAACCAGGTCGGCTTCACGACCGATCCCGACGACGCGCGCTCGACCCGGTGGGCGTCGGACGTCGCCAAGGGCTTCGACGTGCCGATCGTCCACGTCAACGCCGACGACGTCGCGGCGTGCATCTCGGCGGTGCGCCTGGCGTTCGCCTTCCGCCAGGAGTTCGGCCACGACGTGGTGATCGACCTCATCGGCTACCGCCGCTTCGGCCACAACGAGGCCGACGAGCCCGCCTACACGCAGCCCGAGCAGGCCGCGGGCATCCGCAAGCACCCGCGGGTCGCGGAGATCTGGGCCGAGCGACTCGTCGCGCAGCGCGTCGTCTCCAAGCAGGACGTCGAGCAGCAGACCGAGGAGGTCTGGGACGAGCTCACGCGCCTGCACCAGCGCCTGAAGGCGCAGATCCGCCACGCCGAGGAGGTCGGCCAGGTCGAGCAGCCGACCGGCGAGTACACGCTGGACCGCACCCCCTCACCGGATGTCAAGACCGCGGTCGGCGCCGAGCGGCTGCGGATCCTCAACAACGAGCTGCTGGCGATCCCCGAGGGCTTCACCGTCCATCCCAAGCTCATCAAGCAGCTCGAGCGCCGCCGCGAGGCGCTCGGTCCCGACGGCGGGATCGACTGGGCACACGCCGAGTCGCTGGCGTTCGCCACGCTGCTGACCGAGGGCACGCCGATTCGCCTGACCGGCCAGGACGTCGAACGCGGCACGTTCTCCCAGCGTCACGCGGTTCTGCACGACGCCAAGACCGGCCAGACGATCTGCCCGATCCAGTCGCTGCCCGGGGCGCTGGCGCCGTTCGAGCTGCACAACTCGCCGCTGAGCGAGGTCGCCTGCCTGGGCTTCGAGTACGGCTACAGCGCCGAGGCGCCCGAGACGCTCGTGCTCTGGGAGGCGCAGTTCGGCGACTTCGTCAACTGCGCGCAGGTCATCGTCGACCAGTTCATCGTGAGCGGGCTCGCGAAGTGGGGGCAGACCTCGCGCCTGGTCCTGCTGCTGCCGCACGGCTACGAGGGCTCCGGGCCGGAGCACTCCAGCGGCCGGCTGGAGCGCTTCCTGACGCTCGCGTCCGAGGGCAACATCCGCGTCGCGAACGTCACGACGCCGGCGCAGTACTTCCACCTCATCCGCCGCCAGGCGCGGATCGCCAAGCAGCGCCCGCTCATCATCATGACGCCGAAGTCGCTGCTGCGCCTGCCGCAGGCGACCAACCGCATCGAGCACCTGTCCGAGACGAAGTTCTTCACGGTGCTCGCCGAGCCGCGCGTGCCGGTCGAGCAGGTCACGCGGCTCGTGCTGTGCACGGGCAAGGTCTACTACGACATCGTCGGCCATCCCCGCCGGGCGGAGGTCCCGCAGGTCGCCGTCGGCCGCGTCGAGCTGCTCTATCCCTTCCCGCAGGCGCAGATCCTCGAGCTCATGGAGAGCTACCCGAACCTGCGCGAGGTCGTCTGGGTCCAGGAGGAGCCGCGCAACATGGGCGCCCGCGCGCACATGTTCCCGCGCCTCATGCAGATCCTCCCCGAGCGGCTGAAGTTCGGCTACATCGGCCGCCCCGAGCGCGCGTCGCCGGGCGAGGGCTATCCGGCCGCGCACATCGCCGAGCAGTCACGGATCGTCGAGACCGCCCTCGATCTCTCGATCCCGGTCTCTCTGTATCCGCGCAAGACGCCCGGCGAGCGATAGGCGACCGCCTCGTCGGCGGGCCGGGCGCGGACACGATCCACGCGGTCGGCGGCGGCACCGACATCATCGACTGCGGCGACGCCACCGACCGCGTCGAGCGAGACAAGCGCGACCGCACGCGCAACTGCGAGATCGTGCTGTAGCGCGCCGGGCGAGCACGGTCGTGACGCGCCGAGTGCGGATATCGCACCTTGCGCGCCCGGATCGGCGGCCCGGGGTCGTTCGTGGCGCGCCGGGTGCGGATATCGCACCGTGCGCGCCCCGACCTCGCGTTGCTCAGGTCGCGCGCAGGCGCGCCCGCCCCTGCGCGACGCGAAAGCGCTGCTGCAGCCACCAGGCCAGCGCCCCGGCGATCACCAGGTCGACCGCCAGCGCGAGCGGCCCGCGCCACGTCACGTCGCCGACCACCACGACGCCGAGGTGGACGGACGTGACCGGCAGCATCCCGAGCAGGATGCTGTGCGAGCGAAAGCCCGCGAAGTGCTCGCGCAGGCACAGCTCGGCCACGGCGACGACGAGCACGCCGACGCCGGCCAGCAGCACCGCCGGCGACCCGGCGAAGCCGAGCGCGAAGAGCACGAGGCCCACGCCCATGCCGATCTCGGTCAGCGCAAACGGCGCCCAGATCGCGTCGGGGCGGGGCACGCCGTCGCGGATCTCCAGGCGGGAGGGCCGCCGGGCCGAAGGCCGATCCACTGGCGCACTTGGCGTGGGCGGCGGCACCGGCCGCACCGCCGAGCCCGCGGCACGTCGTGCGCCGCCGCCGCCCCCGCCGCTCGCCCGCGCACGCTGACGCCGCTTCTTCTTCGCCCGGCTCCTGCTCACGACCGGCCGCCCGGCCATTGCGCTCGCTCCCGCGCGAACGCCGCGAACCAGTCCAGCGCCGCGGGGTTGGCCAGCGAGTCGCGGCTCGCCACGCGCTCGGGGTCGGCGCCGGCGAGGATCCGCTTGACGGGCACCTCGAGCAGCTTGCCCGACAGCGTGCGCGGGACCTCGGTGACGGCGAAGACCTCATCGGGCACGTGGCGTGGCGAGCAGTCCGCGCGGATGCGCCGCGCCAGGGCGTCGCGTAGAACGTCGTCGAGCTCGGATGCGTCGCGCAGCACGACGAACAGCGCCATCCAGCCGTCGACGTCGACGACGAGCGCATCGACCACCTCGTCGAGCGCGAGCACGGCGCTGTAGATCTCGCTCGTCCCCATCCGCACGCCGCCGCGGTTGATCGTCGAGTCGCTGCGGCCGTAGATGACCGCGGTGCCGCGCGACGTGATCTCGATCCAGTCGCCATGGCGCCAGATCCCCGGGAACATCGCGAAGTACGCCTCGCGCAGGCGCTCCCCGTCGTCGTCGTTCCAGAACCCCGTCGGCATCGATGGCATCGGCTGCGTGATGACGAGCTCCCCGACCTCGTCGATCAGCGGGCGCCCGTCCGCGTCGAAGGACTGCACGTCGCAGCCCAGCGAGCGCGCCTGCAGCTCACCCTCGTAGACGGGCAGCAGCGGCACGCCGCCGACGAACGCCGTGCAGACGTCGGTGCCGCCGCTCGTCGAGAACAGCCACGTGTCGGCGCCGAGCTCGTCGTAGATCCAGCGAAAACCCTCCGGCGACAGCGGCGAGCCGGTCGAGCCGACGCTGCGCAGCGCCCCGAGGTCACGACCGCCGCCGGCCGGGCAGACGCCGGCCTTCAGGCAGCCCGCGATGTACGCCGCGCTCGTGCCGAAGGACGTGACCCGGGCCTCCGCCGCCAGGTCCCACAGACGGTCGAGCGCCGGCGCCGCCGGACTGCCGTCGTAGAGGACGATCGAGGCCGGTGTGAGCAGCACCCCGACGAGGAAGTTCCACATCATCCAGCCGGTCGTGGTGAACCAGAACGCGCGGTCGTCGGCGTGCATGTCGAGGTGCAGGTTCTGGTGCTTGAGCTGCTCGAGCAGGATGCCGCCGTGGCCCTGGACGATCGCCTTCGGCAGCCCGGTCGTGCCGCTGGAGTACAGGATCCACAGCGGGTGGTCGAAGGCGACCGGCTCGAGCACGAGCGACGCGTCGGCGGCGTCGCGGTCGCCGAGGAAGCCCGCCTGCCAGCCGCTGGCGTCGAGGTAGCCCAGGCGCACGAGCCGCCCGCCGACGCGCTCGTGGATCTCGGCCACGACGTCCGCGCGGTCGAAGTCGCGCCCGCCGTAGCGGTAGCCGTCGACCGCCAGCAGCACGGTCGGCTCGATCTGCGCGAAGCGGTCGATCACCGAGCGCGCCCCGAAGTCCGGCGAGCAGCTCGACCAGACCGCGCCCAGGCCGGCGGTGGCCAGGAACGCCGCCACCGTCTCGGCGATGTTCGGCATGTACGCCGCCACGCGGTCGCCGGGACCGACGCCGAGCGCGCGCAGACCGGCCTGGATGCGCGCCGTGTCGGACCGCAGCCGGCCCCAGGTCAGCTCCTCCAGCGGCCTCAGCTCGGAGGCGTGGCGGATCGCCACCGCGTCGTCGTCGCGCCGGCGGAAGATGTGCTCGGGGTAGGAGAGCGTCGCGCCCGCAAACCACTGCGCGCCGGGCATCTCGCGACGCGCGAGCACGGTACGAGGCGGCGCGTGGAAGCGCACCTCGAAGTACTCCGCGATCGAGGACCAGAAGCCCTCGAGGTCACCGACCGACCAGCGCCACAGCTCGCCGTAGTCCGCGACGTCGACGCCGTGGTGGGCGGCCAGCCAGTCCTCGTACGCGCGCAGGCGGGTGCGCGCGGCGAACGGCGCGCCGGGCTCCCACAACACGCGCGGCGTCCGGGCCATGCGGGCAGCGTAGACGCGCGCCCGACCGGTGAGCGCAGGGGCGGGCGGAGGCCGCCCGCTCCCTGCGTCGGCCGGCGCCGCTGGCTAGAGGCTGCCCTCGAACTCGACGGTGACCTGGTCCTTGACCTTCAGCGCGCCCATCATGGCCGAGAACTGCTTGATCCCGAAGTCCTTCTGGCTGAGCGTGTGGCTGCCGCTGATCTTGTCGCCGCTGACGTTGATCGGCACGGAGACGTTCGAGCTTTTGCCGGCGATCGAGAGCTCGCCCTTGGCCTCGCTGTCGGTGACCTCCGAGGAGGTGAACGAGATCTGCGACGAGCCGAGAACCTTGCCGTCGATGCTCTTCTTGATGTCCTTCTTGTCCTTGTCGCCGAGCGGCTTGGCGCCGCCGGCGCCGGACTCGACCTCGACCGAGCTGGGATCGGCGGTGAGCTGGATCGAGGCGCTGTCGCCGCCCTCGACCGTCGCCTCCCAGGAATTGACGACGAGAACGAGGTCGTGCCCCATCTTCGCGGCCGCGCCCTCCTTGCCGGTCTTGACCTTCAGCGATCCGTTGCTGGGTCCAATGGTGTGCGTTCCTTCGGGAATTGACATAGGTTGACCTTACCCGCATAAGCCTCGTCCACACTTTCACCCGTTAGCCTGACGGGGATGTCCTGGAGCCAGCGCGAGATCACCCTGCAGCCGCGCCCCCGCGGCGTACACCTCGTCACCGCGGAGATCGTCGACGCGCTGCCCGAGCTCGAGGATCTGCAGATCGGGCTTGCGCACCTGTTCATCCGGCACACATCGGCGTCGCTGACGCTCAACGAGAACGCCTCGCCCGACGTGCGCCGCGACTTCGAGACGTGGTTGAACGCCGCGGTGCCGGAGGACTTCGCGTGGACGCACACGCTCGAGGGCGCCGACGACATGCCGGCCCACGTCAAGGCCGCCCTGATGGGCTCGTCGCTGACGCTGCCGATCTCCGGCGGGCGCCTGGCGCTCGGCACCTGGCAGGGGATCTACCTCTGCGAGCACCGCGACCGCGGCGGCTCGCGCACGCTGCTGGCGACGCTGTCGGGCGAGTAGGCGGCCGCGGTTCGCCCGCCGCGTCAGCGCCGGCGCGCCGCGGCGCCGGCGCCGTAGCGCTCGGCGCGAAACTCTCGGATGTCCTCGGGGACGTCGCGCGAGCGGACGCTCGGCGTGGCCGCGAGCAGCTGCGGCTCGAGCCGCGTCTCGAGCACCGTCTGGCCGCCCTCGCCGGTCTGGCGCTCGACGCGGTAGGCCTGGGTGCCCGGCCGCGAGGCGACGATCTTCACGAGCTGCGTCTCCTCGAAGAGCAGGCCGACGCCGTCGTCGGCGCCGTAGCCGTCGGGGATCGCGCCACGGGCCACCGCGTCGAGGTACGCGGGCCGGCGGATCGGGTCGCCGTCGTAGTGCACCGACAGGCTGCCCGGCAACAAGCCGAGCGCGGGGGCCGGCTCCGGGCGTCCCGTCGAGCGCGTGATGCCGTGCTCGAACCAGCACATCGCTCCCGCGCTGATGCCGGCCAGCACCACGCCCGACTCCCATGCCTCGCGCATGATCGCGTCGAGCCCATGCTCACGCCAGATCGCCAGCAGGTTGCGCATCGAGCCGCCACCGACGTAGATGATGTCCTGCCCGAGGATGAGCGCCCGCAGGTCGTGAGGATCCTGCTCGAGGCGAAACAGCGAGAGGTGGCGTGCCTGGCAGGAGCGCTCGCCGAACGTCGAGCGAAACGCGGCGATCTGCCCGTTGGGATCGCCGCTGGCGGTGGGCAGGAAGAGGATCCTCGGCTCGCGGCGCGGCGCCAGCGAGACGATGAAGTCATCCAGCGCGGGATTGTGGGGCTCAGACGTGAAGCCGCCCCCTCCCATCGCGAAGATCCTCCGTGGCGGCGGTGGCACTACGCGGCGGATAGCGACCGCGACCCGCCCAGCCAGCGGACCTGCAGCGCGACCTCCGAGGGTCGATCGCCGACCTCCTCGACCCAGTACGCCGACGAGTCGGGCCGCGACGAGACGACGTGGGCGAGCGACTCGCCGCGGAAGTGCAGCGCCGCCCCGTCGCCGGCTGCGTAACCGGGGGCCATACCCTCGCTCAGGAAGCGGTGATAGCTCTCGCGCCGGGCCGGTTCGCCGTCGTAGTGCACGCAGTTGGAGTATGGCAGCAGCCCCAGCCCGGTCACCCGCTGCGGCGGGCCGTGAAAGGCCGTCACCGACTCGCTGAACCAGCACAGCGATCCCGCGCTGAGACCGCACAGCACGACGCCGCGCCGCCAGCACTCGTACAGCACCTCGTCGAGGCCGTGCGCCCGCCAGACGCCGATCAGCGACACGACGCTGCCGCCGCCGACGTAGATGAGGTCCTGGTCGAGCAGGTGCTCGGCCAGGTCGCAGCCCAGGCCGGCCCCCTTGTCGCGGCGAAAGAGCGAGACGTGCGACGGCTCGCAGCGGCTGGGCGAGAAGGCGCGGTAGAAGCGCACGATGTAGTGGTCGGCATCGCCCGACGCCGAGGGGAGAAAGCAGACCTTCGGATGCTCGGCGCCGGTGCACGCCAGCACGTACTCGTCGAGCAGTCCGTTGCCCGCCTCCATCGAGAACCCGCCTCCCCCGAACGCGACGATCTGGGGCGGAAGGCGATCCATCGTCCCAGCATATGGCGCGATTCGCCGATCCGCTCAGATTTGCGCGCCAGGGCCAAGCGGGCCTGGACCAGGTGTACAACGCTGCCGCGCCAGCCCGGTGGCGGTGGCGTCATGCCTACGCGGCGAACAGCGTGAGATCGGGCTCGCGCTCGCCGCGCAGCACGGCGAGGTCGATCTCCACGCAGGTCAGCCCGCGCGCCTCCGCGAGGACCCGCGCCTGCGGCTTGATCGCCTGCGCCGCGAGGATGCCGCGACAGGACGCCATCGCCGGGTCGTGACGGATGCGCTCGAGGTAGCGCGTGAGCTGCTCGACGGCGTCGATCGTGGCGACGCGCTTGATCTCGACCGCGATCCAGGCGTCCTCGCCATCGCGGCACATGAGGTCGACGGGGCCGATGTCGGTCGGCCACTCGCGGCGCACGAGCCGAAAGCCCTCGCCGCAGAACTGCGGCGAGGCGGCCAGCGCCTCCTGCAGGTCGCGCTCGACGCCGTCCTTCTCGAGCGCCGCGGCTTCGCCCATGTCGTGAACGACGTCGCTGACGACTTCCGCGATGTCGATCTCCAGGCGATCCTCGGTCGCGCCGGCTCGCTTGCGCACGACGATCCGAGCGAGCGGGTCGCCCTCCTCCTCGATCACCGTCGGCGCCGTCATCCAGTTGCTCGGCTTGAAGCCGCCGCTGTCGGCGTGGACCATGAACGAGCCGTCGGCCTTGACCATGAGCAGCCGCAGCGCCTCGGGCAGGACGGCGTTCAGGCGGCCGCTGTAGCGGACCTCGCAGCGGGCGACGATCAATCGCATCGTTCGGGACCGTACCGCGCGCGCCGGACCGCGCGACGTCGCGTAGCGCGTTGCGCCGTCGGGTAGGGCGACCGGCATGACCGCGACGACGACGGACTACCTCGAGACGTACCTGCAGGACCACCGCGCCGGCGCGGCGATGGGCTCAGACCTCGCCCACCGGCTCGCCGAAGAGAACGCCGGCACACCCTACGAGGACTTCCTCGTCGGCCTGGCCCAGGAGATCGACGGCGATGTAGAGATGCTCGAGCAGGTCATGGGCCGCTTCGGCATCTCCACGCCGGCGCTGAAGATCGCCGGCGCCAAGGTCGGCGAGAAGCTCGGCCGGCTGAAGCCCAACGAGCAGCTCACGGGCTACTCCCCGCTCAGCCGCGTGCTCGAGCTCGAGGGCCTGCGCGGCGGCGTCCAGGCCAAGCTGGGCCTGTGGGACTCGCTGCGCGAGGTCGCCGAGCACGACGACCGCCTCGATCCCGAGCAGATGGCCGAGCTGCAGGCCAAGGCGCAGAAGCAGCTCGACGGCCTGCGCGAGCAGTCCCGCATGGCCGCGCACGAGGCCTTCGTCGGGTAGATCGCCCTTGAATCAGGCGGCGGGCAGCACGCGCGGCAGCTCGTCGCGCAGGCGTTCCAGCAGCCCGGCGACCTCTTCGTCGACCGCCAGCCGCAGCGCTTGGTCGCACGCGTCGATCGCGTCGCTGATGCGGTCCGTGCGCGCCAGCGCGTGGGCGTAGCGCGACCACGCGGTGGCACTCTCGCCGTCGATCAGCGTCGCCTGCTCGCAGGCCGTCAGCTCGGCGCCGAGGTCGCCGGCGAGGTGGTAGGCGAGCGCGAGGTCGAGCAGTCCGTCGACCGAGGGCAGCAGCTCGCGGGCGCGCTCGAGCGCGGCGATCGCGGCCTCGCGGTCCATCAGCCGCAGGCGCAGGCGCCCGAGCCGCTCCCAGGCGTCGGCATCGCCGGTGCCGCGATCGACCGCGCGCTGCGCGGCCTCGGCGGCGAGGTCGATCGCGCCCATGTCCTCGTAGATGCGGGCGGCGAACCGGTGCGGGGCCGGGCGGTCGTCCTCGTTGCGCGCCCAGTCGCGCACGGAGCGCCCGGCGGCGTTGAGCTCGCCCGCCTGCCAGAAGGCGAGCGTCAAGAGCCGCAGCACGGTCGTGTTCGTCGGGTCCGCGTCGCGGGCGTAGATGAGCCGCTGCGCGGCGAGCGCGTGGTTGCCCTCGAACGTCGCGTGCTGGGCGGCGGTGAGGAAGCGCTCGACGCGATCGGCCGCCGCGTCGGGCTTTGAGAAGTCGACGAACCGCAGCGTGCCGGCCGGGACGGTTCGCACGCCGATGTTGAAGCGCACGCGCGCCCACTGCTGGACGTCGTCGCCGCCGCCCGTGAAGTAGATCCCCGTCACGCTGCCGACGCCCCATTCGGGGTAGGCGACGCAGCGCGCGTAGCGGTGCACGACCGAGTGGTCGGGGACCTGCGAGCCGAACGGGTCGTTGGCCTGGCGGTCGGCGGCGTGCGCGCGGGCGCGCTGCTGGGCCTCGTAGGCGCGGCGGCCGTCCTCGGCGCGCGCCTCGCGGGCCGCCGCGGCGCTGACCTTGACCGCGTTGCGCGACACCCTGCCGCCGCGCGATCCCTCGGCTAGGCGCTCGAGCTGGTCGGCCGCCTCGTTGATCGCCTTGAGGTGGCGCTCGTGCTCGAACTGCTTGCCCGGCGGGGCGATGTCGGGATGCCAGATCTTCGCCTGCCGGCGCCGTGCGAGCTGCACCTCGCGCTTGTCGAACGGAGGCCGGAGCTCCAGGAGAAGGAGCGATTGCTCGATGTCGAGGACGCCTGGCATGAACCCACGAGAGTAGCGCTGGGCGGGCGCGTCTACGGAGTCTCGGCGACCGGCTGGTCTGCGAGAACCAGCCCGTTGAGCTGCAGCCAATGACGCTTGCGGTCATCGCTGGGCGCTTGGTAGGCGCGCGCCAGTCCGAGCATCAGAAAGACATCGATCCCCGACCTCACACGACGGGCAACGTCGTCGACGATGCCACGTCGAATCGTTCGGTGATCAGCCTCGTAAAATCGAATGTCCGTGACGGGCAGGTACGCCGGAGGTTCCGCATCGTTGTAACGAAGTTGAAGCCGACCGTACGTGTCGTCGACCTCGAAAACTGGTCGACGACGCGCCTTCACGACGGCGAGCGAGCGCAGACCTCCACCAACCTCGACCGCGTACTTCCAACCGACCCGATCCAGCCCTGGACCGAAGCCCGCATCAAGATCGGTACAGCTCACGCTGTCCAGCAGTGCGACGAACTCATCGCCGTCCAGGTCTCTCACGTGCCGCGCGTCAGTCGTACGGAACCGGTGGTCCTCGCTCTCGGGGCGGGCGGGGACTGCTCGGACGGCGCCCAGCTCAACCATCGCCCCGACCCTGAACGGTCCTCCGTGCTCCCGCATGAGCTGCCGCGTGATGAGGTCGGTCGGTGGCGTGGTCGGACGAACGTGTTCAAGTGTCTCGACGTCAATCCCGGCGATGCAGATTCGCGGCGCCGTCATCCTCGTGATGTGGTTGACCACGATGCGCACGGGATCAGGTAGTCAGAGGTGAACGGCTCGGATCGACGGCCAATGGATGGCAAGGTACTCGCAGACAAGTCTCCGGTGGCATCGGTCCGCCGTAGCCTCGCTGCAGAGCAGCGCCGTTGGGCGTACGAAGTCCGATGGTTCCAGACAGCATTCGATCCGCCGGCTCTGCAGCAAAGCGAGGAAGCCCTCCTCATAACGGGCCCAGTCCCCCTTGCGCTTCTTGTACGCGTCGAGCAGCTCTTGCGTCGGCGCCAGGACCGGTTCGTGCTCGTAGCTCGCACCGACCAGTTCCCGCAGGAAGTACGGCAGATCCTTGGCCTTCGCGAATCCCGCCAGTTGCGAGGAGTTGTTCAGCCTGACGTCGAGCAGTCGCTCTACGCGCGCATCGGCTAGCCGCTTGAAGAAGTGCTCAGCCGTCGTCTGTGTGAAACCGATTGTGTAGATCTCCACGAGCCCTCATCTTCCTCGAAGAGCGAAGGATGATCGTGCGCAGCGCACGCGGCGACCGAGCGCTCGACCTCGATTGAGCCGTCGCGACGAATGTGCCGCAGTTCGGCTCCGCGCTCGCAGAGAACCTTGCCGACGAGCAGGCGACGATGGCAGTCCAGCGGCTCGCCGCAACTGCACATCAGCGCCAGTCGATGGCGCTGCGCCCCGTGCAGGAGCTTGGCGACCGCGGCTTGAAACCGCGGTTCCTCGGCCATCGGACCGTAGAGCGCGTGCCCGCTGGCATCGTAATGATCGTCGCGCGCTGGACGGCCCCCCAGCGCCTTGCCGAGAAAGAGGTACGCGATGCCTCGGTCCGAGATCGCGGGTTGCAGGACGTCTCGGTTGAACTGCGCCGCAAACCGCGAGAACGGAAAGGATCGGACGTCGACCAGGAAGTCGATGCGTTCGCGGGTCACGAGGTCGACGAACTCATCGAGCTCGAGATTCGAATGGCCCACGGTCCACACGATTGACGCCGACATCTGTACGCGATGGTAGAGAGGGTGTCCGACGTTTCGCAGCGCGTCGTTTGTGGCGCTTTGCGCACCTACGTGATCAGCTTGCGCTCCATCGCCCGGATCGCCAGCCGCCACATCACGATCGCGAACAGCACGAGCGCGCCGAGGTGACCGAGATCGGCGCCGACGTCCCAGCCGAACGCGGCGTGGCGCACGAGCTCGACCGTGTGGTGCAGCGGGTTGAAGTTGCCCAGGATCTGCGCCCACTCGGGCAGGCCGCTGAGCGGGAAGAACGTGCCCGCGACGAGGAACGTCGGCGTGATGACCGTGCTCGTGACGTAGTTGAAGTTGTCGATCGACTTCAGCAGGCCGGCGATCATGATCCCGAAGCACGACCAGCCGAAGCCCGAGATGAAGGCGATCGGCGGTACGAGCAGCATCCCGATCGACGGGTCGAGGCCGAAGACCATCGCCACGAGCAGCGGGACGCAGCCGTAGGTGCCGGCGCGCAGCGCCATCCACAGCGCCTCGGCCGTGACGAGCTCCTCGGTGTCGACCGGCGCGGCGAGGATCGCGTCGTAGGTGTGCTGGAACGCGTACTTGACGAACGTCCCGAACATCGACGGGAAGACCGAGGAGAAGAGCACCGCGGTGGCGACGACGCCGGTGCCGACGAAGTCGACGTAGTCCATCCCGTTGATCTGGCTGACGAGCGTCCCGAAGCCGAAGCCGAACGCGAGCAGGTAGATCGTCGGGTCGATCGTCGAGGAGAAGGTCGTCGAGCGCCAGTACGACGTGAAGTTCGTGAACTCGCGCACGAGCACGCCACGCAGGGCCGAGCCCTCGAGGCGTCCGATGCGGGCGGCGCGGACGGATTGGACGGCGGCGGCGGGGCTCATCCGATGTCCTCTCCGGTCAGCATCACGAAGACGTCCTCGAGGTTCGACGGCCGGCGCACGCCCTCGGGCAGATCGCCGTTGCGGCCCTCGATGCCCATGAGCGCGATGCTCGTGCCGGTGCGCCGCTTGCGGATCCCCGCGGCGACCGCGTCGGCCTCGACCTCGGCCAGCCGTGCGGGCGGGCCGTAGACCTCAAGCACCTCGGTGCCGGCGTGCGCCATGACTAGCTCCTTCGGGCGCCCGCTGGCGACGGCCTTGCCGTGCGACATGATCGTCACCGTGTCGGCGAGTCGCTGGGCCTCCTCGATGTAGTGCGTCGACATGAGGATCGACGTGCCCTCGCTGCGCAGCGCGTCGATCAGCGCCCACAGCTCCTGGCGGATCTGGGGATCGAGGCCGACCGTCGGCTCGTCGAGCAGCAGCAGGCGCGGCTTGTGGACGAGCGCGCGGGCGATCAGCAGGCGCCGGCGCATGCCGCCCGAGAGCTCGTCGACCTTCGCCTTGCGGCGGCCGGTCAGATGGGCGATCTCCAGCGCGCGGTCGACCGCCGCGTGCCGGTCGGCGCGGCCGATCCGGTAGAGGTGGGCGAAGACGCGCAGGTTCTGCTCGACGGTCAGCGTCGTGTCGAGGTTGTCGAGCTGCGGCACGACCCCCATCTCGGCGCGCGCGACCTTCGAATGCTCGGGCAGCGTGAAGCCGAGCACCTCGATCGTGCCGGCGGTGGCCATGACCTGGGCGGTGAGCATCTTCATCGTCGTCGACTTGCCGGCGCCGTTGGGGCCGAGCAGGCCGACGCACGTGCCGGCCGGCACGTCGAGGTCGAGGCCGTCGACGGCGACGATGTCGCCGTAGCGCTTGACGATGCCGCGCAGGGAGATCGCGAGGTCGGGCATCCCAGGGAGGCTAGTCACGCCGGCTACGACCGTCGTGTGGGTTCGAACTCATCGCAAGCCGAACCTTCCGCCACATCGAGGACAGGATCTGGCCTAAACGCGAATTAGCCTTCGCGCTCCACCACGAGCGAGAGGACGGCCGTTTCATGGACTACAAGATCGAGCTCATCACGATCCCCGTCAGCGATGTCGATCGCGCAAAGGCCTTCTACGTCGACCAGTGCGGCTTCAATGACGACCACGACCACGTCGTCGACGAGGACATGCGCTTCGTCCAGCTCACGCCGCCCGGCTCGGCCTGCTCGATCTGCATCGGCAAGGGCCTCACCGACGCCGAGCCCGGTTCGGTCAAGGGAATGCAGATGGTCGTCGCCGACGCGCAGGCGGCGCACGACGAGCTCGCCGCGCGCGGCGTCGAGGTGTCCGACGTCGACCCGATGCCGTGGGGCAAGTTCGTCTTCTTCCGCGACCCCGACGGCAACGCGTGGGCGCTGCAGGAGCTTCCTGACCGCGGCTAGACAAGGACAAGCGCCGCCGGGCTACCCTGGGCCGACGATGTCTGCCCAGTACGTCTACACGATGCACCGCCTGTCGAAGGACTATCCGCCCGACAAGACGGTGCTCAAGGACGTGACGCTCGCGTTCATGCCCGGCGCGAAGATCGGCGTGCTCGGCTACAACGGCGCCGGCAAGTCGACGGTCCTGAAGATCATGGCCGGCATCGAAACCGAGTACCGCGGCGACGCGATGCTTGCGCCGGGCGCGACGGTCGGCCTGCTCGAGCAGGAGCCGCAGCTCGACGAGACCAAGGACGTCAAGGGCAACGTCGAGGAGGCGGTCACCGAGACGAAGGCGCTGCTGGCGCGCTTCGACGAGCTGGCCGCCAACTACTCCGAGGAGACGGCCGACGAGTTCGCCCGCCTCCAGGACCAGATCGACGCCGCCGACGCCTGGAACCTCGACACGGCGATCGAGTACGCGATGGACGCGCTGCGCCTGCCGCCCGCCGACGCCGACGTCACGAGGCTCTCCGGCGGCGAGCGCCGCCGCGTCGCGCTCTGCCGCCTGCTGCTGCGCGCGCCCGACCTGCTGCTGCTCGACGAGCCGACGAACCACCTCGACGCCGAGTCGGTCGACTGGCTCGAGCGCCACCTCGCCGAGTACAAGGGCACGATCGTCGCGGTCACCCACGATCGCTACTTCCTCGACAACGTCGCCGGCTGGATCCTGGAGCTCGACCGCGCACGCGGCCTGCCCTACGAGGGCAACTACTCCTCCTGGCTGGAGCAGAAGCGCAGGCGCCTGGAGATGGAGGAGAAGGGCGACAAGGTCCGCCAGAAGACGATCGAGCAGGAGCTCGAGTGGGTCCGCCAGAACCCCAAGGGCCGGCGCAAGAAGGCCAAGGCACGCCTGAACAACTACGAGGCGCTGCTCGCCGAGGAGCGCAACGTCAAGCTCGACCAGGTGCAGATCCACATACCCGCGGGCCCGCGCCTGGGCGACGTCGTCGTCGAGTCCGAGGGCCTGCGCAAGGGCTTCGGCGACCGCCTGCTCATCGAGGATCTGACCTTCAAGCTGCCGCGTGGCGGGATCGTCGGCGTCATCGGGCCCAACGGCGCCGGCAAGACGACCCTCTTTCGGATGATCACCGGCCAGGAGCAGCCCGACGCCGGCACGCTGACCGTCGGCGAGACCGTCGAGCTGGCCTACGTCGACCAGTCGCGCGACGCGCTCGACGACGACAAGTCCGTCTGGGAGGAGATCTCCGGCGGCATGGACTCGATCAAGGTCGGCGAGCAGACGATGAACTCGCGCGCCTACTGCTCGTCGTGGAACTTCAAGGGCTCAAGCCAGCAGAAGAAGGTCGGCAAGCTCTCCGGCGGCGAGCGCAACCGCCTGCATCTCGCCAAGCTGCTGCGCGCCGGCGGCAACGTCCTGCTGCTCGACGAGCCGACGAACGACCTCGACGTCGACACGCTGCGCGCGCTGGAAGAGGCGCTGCTCGCGTTCGCCGGCTGCGCCGTGGTCATCTCGCATGATCGCTGGTTTCTCGATCGGGTCGCCACGCACGTGCTCGCCTTCGAGGGCGATTCGCAGGTGCGCTGGTTCGAGGGCAACTTCGAGGCCTACGAGGAGCACCGCCGCGCACTCCTCGGCGACGAGGCCGACCGCCCGCACCGCATCACGTACAAGCGCCTGACGCGTACCTAGCCCTCCGCGGGCGCAGCCATACAGGAGCGAGCATGGCCGACGTCGTCATCACCGAGTACACCGATCCGGGCTGCCCGTGGGCCTACTCCGCCGAGCCGTTTCGCCGCCGGATCATGTGGCTCTACGGCGACTCGATCGAATGGGCGCGGCGCATGGTCGTGCTCGCCGAGAGCCCGCAGGAGTACATCGACAAGGGCTTCACCCCCGAGCTGATGTCCAAGGCCTTCTTCAAGATCGCCCGCGACCACGGCATGCCGATCGACACGTCGCTGCGCCCGCGGGTGGCGGCCACCGCGCCGGCCTGCCGCGCCGTCGTCGCCGCTCGCCTGCACGCGCCCGCGGCCGAGGTGGCGCTGCTGCGCGCCTTTCGCCTGCGGGCGATGCGCGGCGAGCTGCTCGACGAGGAGTCGACCGTGCACGGCGCCGCCGCCGACGTCGGCCTCGATCCCGCCGATGTCGACCGCTGGAGCGCGGGCGACGACGTCGAGCAGGCCATGCGCGCGGACATGGCCCACGCGCGCGAGCCGAGCCGCGCTGCGCGCGTGCTCGACGAGCGGCTGGCCAACTGGTCGGGCGGCCGGCGCTACACCTGCCCCTCCTACGAGATCGTCCGCCAGAGCGACGGCGTGCAGATCGCGGTGCCCGGCTTTCAGCCGTTCGCCGCCTACGACGTCGTGCTCGCCAACCTCGTGCCGGGCACCGAGCGTCGCGACCCGCCGTCCTCGGTCCTCGAGGTGCTCGACTGGGCCGGCGAGCCGCTCGCCTCCCGCGAGGTCGCCGTGGTCATGGACATCGACCACGCCGCGGCGCGCGAGCAGCTCGGGCGCGTCGCCGACGAGGAGCACGTCGGTGCCGACGGCCTCTGGAGCGCGACCGCCTGACGCTCCGGCGCCGCAGCGCCGACGAGCCGGGCGTCGCTCTCCTCGCCATGCGGATAGCGCAGCGCGCGCGCCGCCGCAGGCGCGGTCAGCAGCAGCAGGCCGAAGTACAGCCGCGCGACCGGGCGGCGCGGGTCGTCACGACGCGAACCCTCGCCCGGCGGGTCGCGGCGCGCGACCGGCGACCGCTACGGCTCGACGGTGAGCTGGCCGATCTGCGTGTGCGTGGCGTGCAGCTCGATCTCGAAGATGCCCTCGGCGTTCGCCTCGAACGAGAAGCGCGCGCGGCGTCCGGGCGCGACGTTGCGGGTGACGTCGTAGCCGTGCAGGTGAACTTCGTCGCTCGTGTCCGTCGAGGTGACCTCGATGCGCGCTCGCTCGCCCTTCTTGACGGTGATCTTCCTGATCTCCCCGACGGGCTTGCCGCCGCGCACGCGGATGCGTTCGAAGGTGGGTGCGGGCGGGGGAGGCGGCGGCGGGGACGTGGTCGTCGTGGCCGGCGCATCGCTCGCGGTGGCGGGGGCGGTCGTCGTCGGCGTGTTCGCGGTGTTCGAGTCGTCGTCGGCCTCGGGCGACAGCAGCACGAACGCCAGCACGAGGACGACCACCGCCGCCACCGCCGCTCCGATCCGTGCCCCGTTGCTCATGTCTTCAGCCTAGTTCCCGCGCCCAGCCAACGCTCCAGCACGGCGCCCAGCTGCTCGGCGTCCCGCGCGACGGCATCGGCGGCGCCGAGCTCGGACGGCTCGAACGGGCCGGTCGCGATCGCCGCGACGCGGACGCCGTCGGCGCGCGCGCAGGCGATGTCGCGCGGCGTGTCGCCGATCACCGCGGTGCGGGCCTGCGGCCACGGCTCGCCGTCCGCCCCCGCGCGGCCCGCCCGCCGCCGCGCGATCGCGGGCAGCATCGCGCGATCCTCGTGGTCGGAGCCGAAGCCGCCCTGGCCGGTGGCGAAGAAGTGCCCGATGCCGGCTCGCCGCAGCTTCAGCCGCGCGATCGGCTCGTAGTTGCCGGTCACGAGCGCCAGCAGCGCGTCGTTGCGCCCGGCCAGCCGTTCGAGCAGCGCGGGCATGCCCGGCGCGACGCAGGCCGACAGATCGTCGGGGCACAGCCGTCCGTAGGCCGCGCAGGCGGCGACCCGCACGTCGTCGGCCCGCGCGTCGATCCGCTCGGCGGAGACCCCCGCGTGGACGAGCAGCGTGCGCGCGATGTCGGCGTCGGTGCGGCCGGCCACCTCGATCCGGTGCCGCTGCGGCTCGGTGATGCCGTGGACCACGCGCAGCGCCTCGTGGATCGCGTCGCGATGTGCGTCGGCGGCCCGCAGCAGCAACGTCCCGTCGATGTCGAAGAGCAGCAGCACGACCTGAGCATGGCGGATCGCCGGCGCCGGAGGCGACGACCCGGAAGGCGGGCAAGTGTGAGGTTGCCGACGACCTGGTGGTGTGGTCGCACTCGAAGATGTCGTCGTGGAGGTTCGAGTCCGAGCCGCCGAAGTGGTACAGGCCGCCCTGCTGGTGGCCGCCCCAGTACTCCCGCGGGCGCGGGCGTGGTGTCAGCCGCGCTGAAACGACGTCTCGGGGCTCAGCGACTGTGCGAACGCGGCGATCAGCCGCGCGCAGGCGTGCACGTCGTCGAGCTGGACCATCTCCACCGAGGAGTGCATGTAGCGCAGGGCGACCGAGATGCCGCCGGTCGGGATGCCCGCGCGCTGCAGGTGGATGGCGTCGGCATCGGTGCCCGTCGAGCGCGCCGAGGCCTGCACGGTGAAGGGGATCTCCTCGCGCTCGGCGGCGGCGTGCAGCAGCTCGTAGATCACCGGGTTGAGGACCGAGCCGCGCTCGATGACGGGTCCCGAGCCGAACTCGTGCTTGCCGATCTCGTTGACCTCGACGCCCGGCGAGCCGGTCTCGTGCGTGACGTCGACGACGATCGCGAGGTCGGGCTCGAGGCGGTAGGACGACGTCCGCGCGCCGCCGAACGTGATCTCCTCCTGGACGACGCCGCAGGCCGCCACGTCGCCGGGCGCGCCACCGGCCTCGGCGACGAGCCGCGCGGCCTCCAGCGCGATGAAGCTGCCCAGCCGGTTGTCCATCGAGCGCGACACGACGCGGTCGTTGCGCAGCTCCAGCGGCTCGCCGGCGATGACCGCGACGTCGCCGATCCGCACGAGCTCGCGCGCCTCGTCGCCGTCCTTGGCGCCGATGTCGAGGTGCAGGTCGCGCAGCTTGGGGACCTTGTCGCGCTCCTCCTCCTTGAGCAGGTGGATCGCCTTGCGGCCGGCCACGCCGCAGATGACGCCGTTGCGCGTCGTCAGCTCGATGCGCTGGCCGACGAGGATCTGCGGGTCCCAGCCGCCGACGCCCATGAACCGCAGGAAGCCGTTGTCGTCGATGTGCGTGACGATCAGGCCGATCTCGTCGATGTGCCCGACGACGGCGAGGAAGGGGGCGCCGGGAGTAGTGCCCTTCACGCGCGCCGTGACGGAGCCCATGACGTCGACCTCGACGTCGTCGGTGAACGCGCGGCCCGCCTCGGCGAAGACGGCGGCGGGGGCGGTCTCGTAGCCGGAGGGCCCGGCGGCGGTGAGCAGCTTGCGAAGGACGTCGGGTAGCGGCATGAGCAGCAGGCTAGCGGCGTCCGTCACGCACTCGCACGCAGCGGGCCACTCCCAGCCGGCCGGCCGCGCTACCGTGATGGGCGGTGTGCCGGGAAGCCTGGTCGGCGACATCCCGATTCCTGCCCGAAATCGAGGCCCGCCCCGTGCCCATCGCTCTCACCGCCGCACCGCGCTGCGCCCTTGCCGGTGGCCGGCTCGCCGTCGCCGCCACGGCCTGCGGGGCGCGCCCGTGACGATCGCGGTCGCCATCTTCGCCACGGCGCTCATCGTCATCGCGACCGAGCGCGTGGACCGCACGAAGGTCGCGCTCGTCGGCGCGATGCTCGTCGTGCTCTCGCAGACGATCGACCAGGAGCACGCGATCGAGGCGGTCGACTGGGAGACGATCGGGCTGCTCGCCGGGATGATGCTCATCGTCAAGGTGACTGAGCCGACGGGGATCTACACGTTCCTCGCGATCCGCGCCGGGCAGCTCGCACGTGGGCGTCCGTTCGCGGTGGTCGTGTCGCTCGCCCTGTCGACTGCGCTGCTGTCGGCGTTTCTCGACAACCTCACCACCGTCCTGCTGATGGTGCCGATCACCTTCCTGCTCGCCGACGCGCTTGACATCGACCCGATCCCGCTCGTGCTCATCGAGATCATCGCCTCGAACATCGGCGGCACCGCGACGCTGATCGGAGACCCGCCGAACATCCTCATCGCGGGGGCCACAGATCTCTCGTTCGCCGACTTCGTCGTCAACCTGGCGCCGATCTCCGCGCTGGCCTTCGTCGTGGTCACCGGGCTGCTGTACCTCTTCTTCCGCAAGCGCCTGCAGATCGCGCCCGAGGCGCGCGAGCGCGTGCTGGAACTCGACGCGCGCCGCTCGATCGAGGATATGGCCGAGCTCAAGCGCACGCTGCCCGTGCTCGTCGTCACGATCTTCGCGTTCTTCGTCCACGGCGCGATCGGCGTCGAGCCCGCGACCGTCGCGCTGACCGGTGCGACCGTCATGCTGCTGCTCACCCGCCAGTCCGTCGAGGACGCCCTGCGCGGGATCGAGTGGCCGACCCTGTTCTTCTTCGTCGGGCTCTTCGTGATGGTCGGCGCGCTCGAGGAGACCGGCGCGATCAAGGAGGTCGCCGATGCGATCGCCGACGTCACCAACGGCGACCGCACGGCAGAGCTCATGGGGATCATGTGGGTCTCGGCGATCGGATCGGGGGTCATCGACAACATCCCCTTCACCGCGACGATGATCCCGGTCGTCGAGCAGCTGCAGGGCGGCGCCGGCGCCGACGACGCGTACTGGTGGGCGCTGTCTCTGGGTGCCTGCTTCGGCGGCAACTTCACGCTCATCGCGGCGGCCGCCAACGTCGCCGCGGCCGGCATGGCCGACCGCGCCGGCCGCCCAATCGGCTTTCTGACGTTCCTGAAGGTCGGCGTACCGGCGACGCTCGTCTCGATGCTGCTGGCCACGGGGTATGTCGGCGTGAGGTATCTCTAACCGGGAGGAGCTTGGGATGAGCCCGCAGAGAATCGCCAGCACCATTCGTCGCGAGGTCACCGCGCTGCGCGAGGACGAGCGCTTGGCCGATGCCGTTCGGCGGCTGACCGATGTCGACGTGCCGGCGCTGCCGGTCGTCGACCGCCGCGGCAAGCTGCTCGGGATCTTCGGTGAGCGCGAGTTCATCGGCGCGCTGTTTCCCGGCTACCTGAAGACGCTCGGCTACGCGGGCTTCGTGCCGCGCTCGCTCGACGAGGCGCTCGAGAAGCGCGCGAACTGCACCGACGAGCCGGTCGGCAAGCACACGAACACCGAGCACATCGACGTGGGCGAGGACTTCTCGGACACGCAGCTCGCCGAGATCTTCCTGCACCACCGCGTGCTCATCATCCCGATCGTCGACGGCGGCCGGGTGACGGGCATCGTGACCCGCGAGGACTTCACGCGTGCGCTCGCCGAACGCCTGGTCGCGCCGCCGTGACCCGCGCCGGGCAGCGACGCGCAGATCGCGCGGGCCGCGCATCGCCCAATAGCCCGCTGACGCCGCGCGACGGCATCGCGGTCGAGTTCCCGGGGCGACCGCACGGGCCGGTGCGCAACATCATCGTGCGCATCGGCATCGCCGCTGGGCTCATCCTGTTCGTCGCGCTGCTGACCTACGTCGGGCGCGACGGCTACGTCGACCCCGAGGACGACGCCGTCGGCCTGCTCGATGCGTTCTATTACTCGACGGTCAGCATCACGACGACGGGCTACGGCGACGTCCGGCCGGTCAGCGACGGCGCCAGGCTGGTAACGACGATACTTGTGACGCCGGCGCGGGTGCTCTTCCTCATCCTGCTCGTCGGCACGACACTTGAGATCCTTGCGCAGCGCAGCCGCGACGCATACCGCCGCGCACGCTGGAAGCGAACCTTGAACGACCACATCATCATCTGCGGCTTCGGCGTGAAGGGACGCAGCGCGTTGCGCACGCTGCTCGACAAGGGCGTGACGCCTGAGGAGGTCGTCGTCATCGACGAGTCTCCGGAGGCGCGCGAGCACGCCACGGGGACTGGGCTGACGGTGGTCTGTGGCAACGCCGCGTCCACGGGCGTTCTGCGCCACGCCGGGATCGCGGACGCGCGCTCGATCATCGTCGCCGTCAACCGCGACGACACGGCGGTGCTCGTGACGCTCACCGCGCGTGAGCTCAACCCCAAGGCGACGATCGTCGCCGCGGTGCGCGAGGCCGAGAACGTGCATCTGCTGCGCCAGAGCGGGGCGACGTCGGTCATCACCTCGGCCGATGCGGCGGGGCGGCTGCTGGGCTTCGCCGTGCAGCAGCCGCAGGTCACCGAGGTGCTCGAGGACCTCATGCGGGTGGGCCAGGGCCTTGACATCGCCGAGTACGCCGTCGGCGAGGACGAGGCCGGGCCGATCCGGGGGCTGAACATCGCCGGGCCGGTGGTTGCGGTCGTCCGCGGCGAAACCCTCATGCGCTTCGACGACCCGCGCGCCGCCGCCGTCGAGGCGGGCGATCGCGTGGTGCACCTGCGCAGCCACCGGCGGTGAGTCAGGGCGCGCGGCGGTCAGGCGGGCGCGGGATCGTACGTCGTGAGCCGCCGTAGGACCGGCGGCACGAGCAGGGTCGTGATCACCGACATCCCGACGATGATCGCGAACAGCTCGCCGTCGATCGTGCCCGTGGCGTTGCCGATCCCGGCGACGATGATCCCGACCTCGCCGCGCGGCACCATCCCGACACCGACGAACGTCGCGTCCCGGCGGCCCATGCCCATCGCACCGAGGTACGCACCGGCGAACTTCGTCACTACGGCGAGCAGTGTTACGCCGGCCAGCAGCAGCACGGTGTCGAGGTCGCCGAACGCCGCGAGCGACATCTCCAGGCCGATGAACGCGAAGAAGAACGGCGGAAAGAAGGCGTAGAGCGGCGCCACCTCCTCCTCGATCGGATGCTGGTCGCGCGTCTCGGCGACGACCATGCCGGCGAGGAACGCTCCGATGATCGCGGCCAGGCCAATCTGTGAGGCGAACGCCGCAAGACCCAGGCAGATGATCACGGCCGGCAGCAGCGGCGACTCCGAGAAACGCGGCGCGTGCAGCAGCGCGGGCCGCCGTGCCAGAAGCTGCGTCCCGCCGAGCGCGATGAAGCCGACGAACAAGACGGCGATCCCGGCCGTCACCGCGATCGCCCCGATGTCGACACCGCCTTCGGCCGCCACGCCCGCCGCAACCGCGACGAGCAGCAGCGCCAGGATGTCGTCGACGATCGCCGCGCCGAGGATCGTGCGGCTCGTGCGGCGCTCGAGGACGCCGAGCTCGATGAGCACGGCCGACGTGATCCCGACGCTCGTCGCGGTGAGCGCGGCGCCGATGAACAGCGACGTCGCGGTGCCTTCGCCGAGCGCCACGCCGATGCCGATGCCGCCCGCGAAGGGGATCGCGACGCCGAGGATCCCGACGGACAGTGCGGTCGAGCCGACCTCGCGCAGGTCGGACAGCTTCGTCTCGAGGCCGACCCAGAACAGCAGGAACACGACGCCGAGCTCGGCGAAAACCTGAAGCACCTCGCTGGGCTCGACGAGGCCGAAGACAGCCGGGCCGACGAGCAGGCCGGCGACGATCTCGCCGACGATCGTCGGCTGGTGCAGGCGGCGAAACAGCTCGTCGCCGAGCTTCGCGGCGAGCAGGACGACGAAGAGGTCCGTCAGGACGTCGGCGACACCGGCGGAGGCGGCGATGGGGGACACGGGCGGTTCCTCTCGGTCTGGCCAGCGGGAGTCCGTGCCGACCAGTCTTCCCGGCGCACCGCGGCTGAGGCTATCGCGATCGCCTGGGCGCCGCCATCTCGAGGTCGCTGCGCGTCAGCGTGCCGCCGACGCGATGCTCGGCGAGCACGGCACGCCGCGAGATCCGCGATCCGGCGATCCGGCGATCCGGCGATTTCTCGACTTCGCCCCCGATACGGACGACTTTCGAGCAGACCCCTCCATGGCAACCGATGCCGGCACCCCAAACGCGACAAGACAACACGCGGGTGTGACACATCACCGTGCCAATACGCGCAGAACGCCGCAGCGCGGCCTCGCGCGCGGCGGGGCCGGCCGCTCAGCGGTCGCGGAGCTGGCGCAGCACGTACTGCAGGATCCCGCCGTGACGGAAGTACTCGGCTTCCTTGGGGGTGTCGATCCGCACGCGCGCCTTGAACTCGCGCTCGCCGGCGCGCACGAGGACCTCGTCGGGGATCGCCGAGCCGGCGTTCATCGGCTCGGCCAGGCCGGTGATCGAGAAGACCTCCTCGCCCGTCAGCCCCATGTCCGCCGCCGCCGCGGCCGGCAGCTGCAGCGGCAGCACGCCCATGCCGATGAGGTTCGAGCGGTGGATGCGCTCGAAGGACTGTGCCAGCACCGCCCGCACGCCCAGCAGCCGCGTGCCCTTCGCCGCCCAGTCGCGCGACGAGCCCGACCCGTACTCCTGGCCCGCAAGGACGACCAGCGGCGTGCCCTCCTCCAGGTACTTCAGCGCCGCCTCGTAGATCGGCATCTGCTCGGGCGAGGTGTGGTCGGAGAACTTCAGCGTAACGCCGCCCTCGGTGCCCGGCGCGAGCTGGTTGCGCAGGCGGATGTTCGCGAAGGTCCCGCGCACCATCACCTCGTGGTTGCCGCGCCGCGCGCCGTAGGAGTTGAAGTCGCGCACCGAGACGCCGTGCTCCTGCAGGTACAGCCCCGCGGGCGAGTCGGGCTTGATCGACCCCGCCGGCGAGATGTGGTCGGTCGTGACCGAGTCGCCGAGCATCGCGAGCACGCGCGCACCCTCGATGTCCGACACCGCTGCCGGCTCGGCCGGCATCCCCTCGAAGTACGGCGGCAGGTGGACGTACGTCGAGCCCTCGTCCCAGGCGAAGCGATCGCCGGTCGGCACGTCGAGCGAGTTCCAGCGCTCGTCGCCGGCGAACACGTCGTCGTAGGAGGAGCGAAACATCTCCGAGCGCACCGCCCGCTCGACCGTCTCACCTACCTCCTGGCCCGACGGCCACAGATCGCGCAGATACACATCGACGCCATCGCGATCGACGCCGATCGGGTCGTTGACGATGTCGGCGTCCATCGAACCCGCCAGCGCATAGGCGACCACCAGCGGCGGCGACGCCAGGTAGTTCATCTTCACGTCGGGGTTGATGCGGCCCTCGAAGTTGCGGTTGCCCGACAGCACCGACACGACCGCCAGGTCATTCTGGCTCACGGCCTCCGAGATCGCGGGCGGCAGCGGCCCCGAGTTGCCGATGCACGTCGTGCAGCCGTAGCCGACGAGATGAAAGCCCAGCGCCTCGAGGTCGTCGGTCAACCCGGCGTGGTCGAGGTACTTGGTCACGACCTTCGAGCCGGGCGCCAGCGATGTCTTCACCCACGGCTTGGAGCTCAGCCCGCGCGCGACTGCGTTGCGCGCCACGAGCCCCGCCGCGAGCATGACCGACGGGTTGGAGGTGTTCGTGCACGACGTGATCGCGGCGATGACCACGTGGCCGTTGTCCAACCGCGTCGGCGTGCCGTCGACGACGATCGGCACGCTGTTGTCGACGTGGCCCGCCTCGCGCGCCGCGGCGATCGCCTCCGCGTGGTCGGCGTCGGTCGCGTGCTCGGGCGGACGCACGCCGCGTCCGGCGGTGTACGCCGGCGGGTCGGAGGCCGGAAACGACAGCGCGTCGAACTCGATCGTGTCGCCCAGCGCGGCCTCGCGATCGTCACCGTCGGGCATGAAGTCCTGCAGCGCGATCCGAAACGCCGCCTGCGCCTCGCTCAGCGCCACGCGATCCTGCGGGCGCTTCGGGCCGGCCAACGACGGCACGACCTCGCCCAGATCCAACGCGATCGTGTCGGAGTAGATCGGCTCGGGCGAGGATTCGTCGTGCCACAGGCCCTGCTCGCGGGCATATGCCTCGACGAGCTCGATGAGCTCCTCCGGCCGGCCGGAGAAGCGCAGATAGCGGATCGTCTCGGCGTCGATCGGGAAGATCGCGCAGGTCGAGCCGAACTCCGGGCTCATGTTGCCGATCGTCGCGCGATCGGCCAACGGCAGCGACGCCAGCCCCTGGCCGTAGAACTCGACGAACGTGCCCACGACGCCGCGCTCGCGCAGCATCTCGGTGACGGTCAGCACGAGGTCGGTCGCCGTCGCGCCCTCCGGCAGCGAGCCGCGCAGCTTGAAGCCGACGACCTCGGGGATGAGCATCGGCATCGGCTGGCCGAGCATCGCCGCCTCGGCCTCGATGCCGCCGACGCCCCAGCCCAGGACGCCCAGCCCGTTGATCATCGTCGTGTGCGAGTCGGTCCCGACCAGCGTGTCGGGATACGCGAGCCCGTCGCCGTCGACGAACACGACGCGGGCCAGGTACTCGAGGTTCACCTGGTGCACGATGCCCGTGTCGGGCGGGACGACCGCGAAGTTGTCAAACGCCGTCTGGCCCCAGCGCAGGAACGCGTAGCGCTCCTCGTTGCGCTCGAACTCGCGCTCGGCGTTGCGCGTGAACGCATCGCGGCTGCCGAAGGCGTCGACCTGCACGGAGTGGTCGATGACGAGCTCGGCCGGCACCAGCGGGTTGATCAGCGCCGGGTCGCCGCCCATCGCCGCCATCGCGTCGCGCATCGCCGCCAGGTCGACGACCGCCGGCACGCCCGTGAAGTCCTGCATGACCACGCGCGCCGGCGTGAAGGCGATCTCCTTGGAGGGCGCCGCGGTCGGCTCCCAGCTGGCCAGCGCCTCGATGTCCGCCGCGTCGACCGATCCGTTGCCCTCGGTGCGCAGCAGGTTCTCGAGCAGGATCTTCAACGAGAACGGCAGGCGCGCGACGTCGAAGCGAGGCGCCAGCGCGTCGAGGCGGAAGAGGCCGACCGTGCGCTCACCGACCGTGAGCGTGCTGCGGGCATCGAAGCTGTTCGTGGACAAGAAGCGGGTCTCCGGGGGGTGGAACGGTTCTGTGGCCGCCGCGCTGGTGATCTGGGCGCGCGCGGGGGACGAATCCATGAGTGTGGCAGCACCGGCGCCAACGCCGCATGTCCGGCGTGGCTGACGACCCGTCGGCCGAGTCGGTCTGGGACTACCCGCGGCCCCCGGCGCTCCAGCCGTGCGGACGGCGCGTGCGCATCGAGCTCGGCGGCGTGACGATCGTCGACTCGACGGCCGCCCTGCGCGTGCTCGAGACGAGCCACCCGCCGACGATCTACGTCCCGCCGCAGGACATCGAAGTCGGGTGCATCAGGCCGGGCGCTGGGCGCTCCTTCTGTGAATGGAAGGGCATCGCCGCCTACCTCGACGTCGTCGCCGGGTCGCGCCATGAGCCGCGCGCGGCCTGGACGTACCGCGATCCGGTGCCCGCGTACGCGGCGCTGCGCGATCACGTCGCCTTCTATCCGAGCCGGATGGACGCCTGCCGGCTCGGCGACGAACTCGTCAAGTCTCAGGCCGGCGACTTCTACGGCGGCTGGATCACGGCGGAGCTGCGCGGGCCGTTCAAGGGCGCGCCCGGGACGACCGGCTGGTAGCGCCTCGCGCGGTCGCTCCACCGTTTGGCGTGATGCGCCGGAAAACAGTGCTCTAATCTCCCGTGCGGGGCGATTGCGGTGGATGCGGCAGGACTGAGCGACGGTCGGGGTCCGCGCCTCGTGGGGCGCGGCCGTGAGCTCGCGCAGCTCGACAGCGCCCTCGACAGCGCGCTCGCCGGCCGCGGCGGCCTGGTCCTGCTCACCGGCGAGCCGGGTATCGGCAAGACGGCGCTCGCGCGCGAGTTCGTCGAGGACGTCGGCACGCGCGGCGCCGCGTGGGCCTGGGGCACGTGCTGGGACGGCGGCGGCGCCCCCGCCTACTGGCCCTGGGTGCAGGTCGGCCGGACCTTGGTGCGCAGCGCCGACAAGGCGCTGCTGCGCGACGCGCTCGGCGCCGGCGCGCCCTGGATCGCCGGCCTGCTGCCCGAGCTGAGCGGGACGCTCGGCGAGGCCGCGCGCCCCTCGGAGCTGGACTCCGACCAGGCCCGCTTCCGGCTCTTCGACGCGCTGGCGACGCTGCTGTCCGCGGTCGCCGAGCAGCAGCCGCTCGTCGTCGTGCTCGACGACCTGCACTGGGCCGATGCGTCGTCTCTGCTGGCGCTCGAGTTCGTCGCCCGCGCGCTGCCCGACGTCCCGCTGCTGGCGATCGCCGCCTACCGCCACGCCGAGGCGCACGCGCGCCCCGAGCTCGCGGGCCCGCTGGGCGGCCTCGCGCGGGCCGCGACGCGCCTGCCGTTGGAGGGGCTCGGTCGTGACGAGGTCGGCCAGCTCGCCGCCGTCCGCGCACGCGGCCTGGGCGCAGGCGCGGCCGAACGGATCGCGCCGCAGCTTGTGTCGGCCGTCCACACCGCGAGCGCCGGCAACCCGTTCTTCGTCGACGAGCTCGTGCAGCTGCTCGCGGCGCAGGGTCGCCTGCACGACCCGCGCGCCGCCGGGCTGCCGCTGCCGCTGCCCGACGGCGTGCGCGATGCGATCCGCCGACGCCTGACCCCGCTCGAGCCGGCGGTCATGGAGGCGCTCAGCGCCGCCGCGGTGATCGGCGGCGAGTTTCGCCTGCAGACGCTGGCCAGCGTGCTGGGCGAGACACCGACCGCGGTGCTCGCGCTGCTCGAGCAGCCGCTGCGCGGCGGCATCGTCGTCGCGCGGCCGGACCCGGGCCGCTTCGGCTTCGCCCACGCGCTCGTGCGCGACACGCTGCTCGGCAGCCTCGGTGCGACGCGCCGCGCGGCGCTGCACCTCGTCGTGGCCGACGCGCTCGTCGAGGGCTACGGCGACGAGCTCGAGGCGCACCTGGCGGAGATCGCCCATCACTTCCTGCACGGTGCGACGGAGGGCGGCGCCGCGCGGGCGGTCGCCTACGCGGCGCGCGCCGCGCAGCGCGCGGTGGTCCAGTTCGCCTACGACGAGGCGGCGCGGCTGTACGAGCGCGCGCTCGACGTCGCCGCCTCGCTGCCCGCCGACGAGCCGCGCGCCTGGCAGCTCGCCCAGGGCCTCGGCGAAGCGCGCATGCGCGCCGGCGACGTCGACGGCGCGCTGCAGGCGCTGCGCGCGGCCGGCCAGCACGCCCGCCGCCTCGACGACCCCGAGCGCCTCGCGCAGACGGCGCTGGCCTGCACGCTCGGCGCGTTCTCGCCGGGCCTCGTCGAGCCCGAGCTCGTCGCCACGCTCGAGGAGGCGCTCGCGCGCCTCGATGCGCTCGAGCCGCCGGAGCCGCTGGCGGGCGCGACGATCGACGGCCTGCGCTGCCGGCTGCGCGTCCAGCTCGCGCTGGCGCTGTACTGGTCGCCCCGCCGCGAGCAGCGCGAACGGCTCGTCGACGAGGCGCTCGGCCTCGCGCGCGCGATCTACAGCGGAGAGGCCGCGCGCAGCTCGCCGGAGCACCGCGCGCTCGCCGACCGGACGCTGGCCTTCGCGCTCGCGCAGGGCTTCGTCGCGGTCTGGGGACCGGACACGGTCACGCGCGGGCTGCCGATCTCCCTCGAGGCGCTCGAGCTCTGCCAGCGCACGAACGACGCCGAGCTGGGCATGCAGGTGCGGCTGTGGCGCATCAGCCTGCTGCTCGAGCTCGACGACCCGGTGCGCGCCGACGAGGAGATCGAGGCCTTCGGCTCGACCGCCCGGCGGCTCGGCCAGCCGCGGATGCTCGTCTACGACCCGCTGCACCGGGCGATGGCCGCGCAGCTGCGCGGCGACTTCGCGGCGGCCGGCCGGTTCACCGACGAGGCCGTCGAGCAGTCGCGCGGCGTGCCCGGCTCGATCGCGCCGATCGTCGCCGACGCCCAGACGTTCTTCTCGCTGCGCATGCAGGGCCGCCACGCCGAGCTCGAGCCGCTCGCGCGCCGCAATGCCGACCGCCTGCCGGCGATGCGGCGCTGGCGCTGCGGCCTGGCGCTGACGCTCGCCGAGCTGGGCCGCGAGGACGAGGCGCGCCGTGAGCTCGAGCATCTCGCGGCGGCCGACTTCGAGGACGTCCCGCGCGACGCGCTCTGGCTCGTCGCGATGGCGCTGCTGGCCGAGCTGTGCGCGCTGCTCGACGACCGGCCGCGCGCGCGACGCCTGTACGAGCTGTTGATCGCCTACGAGGGACGCAACGTCGTGTCGATGGGCGCCGTCTACCTCGGTCCCGTCGCTCGCTATCTCGGCCTGCTGGCGATGACGACCGGCGAGGACGAGCGGGCGCTCGGCCACCTCGAGACCGCGCGCTCGGCCGCCGAGCGGATGGGCGCGCGGCCGATGGTCGTGCTGGCGGCGCTCGACGCCGCCGAGGTGCTCGCGCGCCGCGCCGCGCCCAACGACGCGCCGCGCGGCCGCGCGCTCGTGCAGCGCGTCGCCCGCGATGCCGCGCAGATGGGCATGCAGCGCGCGGTGACGCGCGCCGACCACCTGCTCGCGCGCCTCGAGGAGGCCGCCCGACCGGCGCGGCATCGCAGCGGGGCGCGGCCGCTGCGCGCGGCGCTGCGCCGCGAGCAGGACGTCTGGCTGCTGGAGTACGACGGGCGCAGCATCTGCCTGCACGACGCCAAGGGCCTGCATCACCTCGCGACGCTGTTCGAGCACCCCGGCGAGCCGGTGCCGGCGCTCGCGCTGGCGACCGCCACGGACGACCGGCGCGAGCGTCACGCCGCGGCGCTCGTCGCCTACCGCGCGCAGGCCCGCGACCTGCGCGAGGAGCTGGCCGAGGCGCAGGCGTTCAACGATCCCGAGCGCGTGTCGCGGGCGCGCGAGCGGCTGGAGCAGATCGCGGCCGGCGTCGAGCGGGCCGACGACGCGACGAGCGCCGCCGGCGAGCGGGCCCGGATCAACGTCACGCGTGCGATCAAGGCGACGGTCCGGCGCATCGCCGAGCAGGAGCCCGAGCTTGGCCATCTGCTGCGCGGCACCGTCCGCACCGGAGCCTCGTGCCGCTACGAGCCCGATCCGGGTATTGCGCTGACGTGGGAGGTCCAGCGCTGATCGACGGTCGCGTCGCCGTGGGGACGGGCAAGTGAAGCCCCGGGGGTGGGCCAGGGGGTAGGGTGGCACAGTATTAGGTGAATCCTGCCCGGCAAGAGGGTGATTACAAGGGTGGAGGTGACGGGCGAAGGTCCGCTGGTCGGTCGCGTGCGCGAGCTGCGCGAGCTCTGTGACGCCTTCGAGGACGCCAGCCACGGCCGGGGCGGCGTGCACCTCGTGCTCGGTGACCCGGGCGTCGGCAAGACGCGCCTCGCCGCCGCGCTCGCCGAGCATGCCCACACCGGCGGCGCCCGCGTGATCTGGACGCGTGGGTGGGGCCGCGCCGCGCCGCCCTACTGGCCCTGGGTCGAGGTCGTGCGCGGGCTGGCCCAGGATCTCGACGGCGAGACGCTGCGTCGCGAGCTCGGCTCGGCCGCCGAGCAGCTGCTGCGCCTGGCCCCGGAGCTGGCCGACCGGCTGCCGTCCCCGCGCGCCCACCCGCCCGAGGACGACGACTCCGACGTCGCGCGCTTCGCGCTCTTCGACGCCCTCGTCGCCCTGCTGCGCGTGCGCAGCTCCAAGGGTCCCGTCGTGGTCCTGATGGACGATCTGCAGGCCGTCGACGAAGGCTCGCTCGTCGCCCTGGACTTCGTCTCGCGAATGCTGCGCGATGCCGCCGTGCTGCTCGTCGTGACGATGCACGAGCGCGTCCCGCACCGTACTCGGGACGCCCAGCTCGCGCTGCAGAACATCGTGCGCTCCGGGCGCCGGCTCGTGCTCGGCGGCCTGTCGCGCGAGGACATCGGCCGGCTCATCGAGATCACGAGCGGCGTTCCGGCGCGGGCCGGCCTGGTGGACGCCGTGCACCACGCCACCGAGGGCAATCCGTTCTTCGCGCGCGAGGTGCTCGCGCTCCTGCTCGCCGAGGACCGGCTGGACGATCCGCCCGGCGCACTGCCGTTGCCCGACGGCGTGCGCGAGACGATCCGCCGCCGCCTGGAGCCGCTGGACGCAGACCAGTTCGCCACGCTCGAGCTGGCCTCGATCATCGGCCGTACGTTCAGCCTCGCGACGCTCGAGACCGCCTCGCCGCTGGATCGCAACAGCGTGCTCGCGGCGCTGGACGCCGCCGCCGCGCTGGGGCTCGCCGAGCCCGTGCCCGAGAGCCTCGGCGACTACCGCTTCGGCCACGGCCTGATCCGCGACACGCTCATGACCGGGATGCCGGTCGCCGCGCGGATGAACGGCCATCGCGCCGTCGGGGAGGCGCTCGAGCGCGTCTACCGCGGCGCGATCGAGACGCATCTGCCCGAGCTCGCCCACCACTTCCTCAGCGCTGCGCCGCGCGGGGACGGCGCCAAGGCCGTCGACTACGCCGAGCGCGCCGCACAGCGTGCGCTGCAGACGCTCGCCTACGAGCAGGCGGCCGACCTGTTCGCCCGCGCGCTCGAGGCGCTCGAGCGGATGGACCCCGACGTGCGCCGCCGCGCGAACCTGCTGCTCGGCCTCGGCACGGCGCAGTCGCGCGCCGGCCGGCCCACGTCCCGGGAGACGTTCGAGAGCGCGGTCGTGGCCGCCCGGTCGATCGAGGCCGACGACGTGCTCGCGCGCGCGGCGCTCGGATTCGCGCCGGCCGCGCTGACGCCGGGCTACGTCGACGAGGCGCATGTCGCGCTGCTCGGCGAGGCCCTGGAGCGCACCGGCGATCGCGATCCTGCGCTGCGCGTGCGGCTGCTGGGCACGCTCGCGGTGGCGCTGTACTGGTCCGACAACGCCGGCGCACGCGCGCAGCTCGCCCGCGAGGCGCTGCAGGTCGCGCGGCGGTTGGGCGACGACGCGACGCTGGCGATCGCGCTGTGCTCGTCGCAGCTGGCGACCTCCGGGCCCGACTGCACGAAGCAGGGGCTGGTCTGGCTCAACGAGCTCTTCGCGCTGACCGACCGCTGTGGCGAGACAGTCATGTCGCTCGCAGCGCGCAGCCGCCACGTCGACATCCTGCTCGAGCTCGACGACATCGCCGGCGCCGACATCGCGATCGAGACGCTCGAGCGGCTGTCGCGCGAGGCCCGCGACCGGCGCGGCGCCGCGTTCGCGCCGCTGCACCGGGCGCGTCGCGCGGCGCTCGAGGGACGCATCGAGGAGGCACGCCGCATGCTCGCCGAGGTCGCGGCGATCGCAGGCGAGCTGACGGCCTCGACGATCCCGATCACGGTCGCCTCGCAGGGGGTGGTGCTCACCTGGCTGGAGCACGGGCCGGCCGCGATGTGCGAGGCGGCGCGTGCCCAGGCCGCCGGCGCGCCGGCGATGCCGATCTGGCGCGCGGCCCTGGCCGCCGCGCTCGCCGACGCCGGCCGGCGCGAGGAGGCCCTGCTGGAGCTCGAGCGGCTCGCCGCCGACGACTTCGCCGCGATCCCGCGCGACGCGCTCTGGCTGGCCGCGATGGCCCTGCTCACCGAGGCGGTCCTGGCGCTGGAGCTGCCCGAGCAGGCGACCGCGCTCTTCGCCCAGCTCGCCCCGTTCGCCGGACGCAACGTCGTGCTCCCGACGGTCGCCTTCGTCGGTCCGGTGCAGATGTGGCTCGGCATCCTCGCGCGCGTGGCGGGACGCGATGGAGAAGCGCTCGAGCAGTTCGCCTCCGCCCGGTTGCAGGCCACGCGCGACGGCGCCCGCACGAGCCTGATGCGGATCCTCGTCGAGGAGGCGGGGGTGCTCGTGCGCGACGGCGGCACGGAGGCGCGAGCGCGCGCGGCGGAGCTGCTGGCGAGCACGGCCGAGGCGACGCAGCAGATCGGCCTGCCGCGGCTGGCGAGCGAGATCGAGGCGCTGCGTGGACAGCTAGCGCCGGCGACCGCGGCGACCGCGACGCGGAGGCGGCCGCAGCGGCGCCGGGGATGGCGGGCCCGGCCGGCGCCGCGAGCCTGCGCCGGGTCGGCGACGTGTGGACGATCACGAGCCACGGACGCTCGATCCACCTCAACGACGGGCGCGGCGTGCGCCTGCTGGCGCTGCTGCTGGAGCGACCCGGCGTGGAGATGCACAGCCTCGACCTCGTCGCGGCGGTGGAGGGCGGCGCGGCAGCGGGCCCGCAGGTCGAGCGCTCCGGAGGCCAGGAGACGGCGGGGCGCTTCGGCGTGCAGGGCGGCGCGGGCCCGGCGCTGGATGCCGAGGCCAAGGACCACTACCGCGCGCGGGTTGCCCTGCTCGAGGCGCAGGTGGCCAGCGCCGAGGCGCGGCGCGACGACGGGCGCGCCCTGGACGCGCGCAAGGAGCTCGAGTTCGTCCGCCGCGAGCTGGCGTCGGCAATGGGGATGGGCGGCCGCGACCGCGAGACCGGCTCGCACGCCGAGCGGGCGCGGATCAACGTGACGCGCGCCGTACGCTCGACGCTGAAGCGGATCGCCGGCTACGACGCGCAGCTGGGCGCGGAGCTCGAGGCGGGGTTGAAGACGGGCACGTTCTGCGTCTACCGCCCCGACCCGCTGCACCCGCTCGCCTGGAGCGTGGAGCGCGGCTGACGGCGCGGGCCCGCCGTCCGTTCCGCGGTCGGGAACGGCGTGTCCGGTGCGGATGTACGACGTTCACGCGTTCGTCACGCCGAGAGGGCAGATGGACGCGCGCAACGAACATACCTTCCTCTTCGCCGACCTCGTCGGCTACACGTCCTTCACCGAGCAGGTCGGCGACGATGCCGCGGCCGACGTCGCCGTCGCCTTCCAGGACCGCGCCGAGCAGATGGCCGTCACGTACGACTGCGACGTCATCAAGCGGCTCGGCGACGCCGTGATGATCCACGGCGACGACGCCGCCCGCGTCGTCGCGCTCGCGCTGCGCCTGCGCCGCGAGGTCGCCGCCGAGGGCGGCTCGCCGCCGCTGCGGATGGGCGTGCACTCCGGTCCCGCCGTGGAGCGTGACGGCGACTGGTACGGCGCCACCGTGAACGTCGCGGCGCGGGTCGCCGACGCGGCCGGGGCCGGCGAGATCCTGCTGAGCCGCACGACGTGCGAGCGGATCGCGCGCGCGGGCGTGGCGACCGCCGATCGCGGCGCGCGCAGCTTCAAGAACGTGACGGCGCCGCTGGCGCTGTTCGCCGCGGCGGCGTGAACGATCTCGTGCGGCGGCCGCGGATCTGCGCGGTCGCGCTCCGTCGCCGGCGACGACCTGGGCCTACCACGAAGAAAGGGCGCCACGGGGAAGAGGCGCCCTTTCTCCGGTAGGTCGAGGTCCCGGGAGATGCAACTGAAACCTCGGTGATTCGGGTGGCTTGTCCCTGCCTGTCGTCACCAGCTTGGCGTTAGGCGCAAGCGAACGGTGTTCAATGGTTGTGAACACGTGAGCGCCAACGCGCCAAGTCCCGGCCAGTCCAACCACCGCAGCCGACCGCCGCGGGGGCTCGGCGGCCGGCCGCGATGGGCGTCCTTGGCTGGGGACGGGTCGATCAGCTCGCGATGCGCTCGGCGGCCGGCTTCTCCTGCGCATCCTCCGAGCGGGCCTCGTTGGCCTTCGGCGCCTTGCGCTGGACCGTCTCGCAGGAGCCGTTGAGGTTCTCCGGGGTGGCGTCGGCGATCACGTCGACCACGTCGAGCAGCGCGCGGTCGTTGCCTGCGCCGCACGTGATGCGGTCGGCCTCGCCGTCGCGGGTGCGCAGCACGTCGTCGCCGTTGCCGCCCTCGAGCGTGTCGCCGACGATGTCGCCGGGACCGCTGACGTCGGCACGGGCCATCGCCCAGAGGACGTCGTTGCCGTCGCCGCCGAGCGAGACGTCGACGCCGCGATTGGCGTAGATCGTGTCGTTGCCCGGTCCGCCGTCCTGGCCGTCGTCGCCGGTGCCGCCGGCCATGCGGTCGTGGCCGTTCTCGCCGTAGGAGGTGTCGTTGCCGGTGCCGCCGTAGATGCGGTCGGCCGAGTCGCCGCCGCGCAGCGTGTCGTTGCCTGAAGCGCCGTAAATGCGATCGAACGAGGTGAGGTCGCCGACGGCGTTGGCGTCGCCCGTGACGGTGTCGTCGCCGGCGCCGCCGTTGAGCCAGTCGTTGCCCTGCACGCCGGCCATGGTGTCGTTGCCGCCGTGGCCGAAGGCGCGATCGTTGCCGGTGCCACCGTTGATCTGGTCGGCTCCGGCGAGGCCGAGGATGCGGTCGTTGCCGCCGTTGCCCCTGATCGTGTCGGCCAGGTTCGTGCCGCGCAGGCGCTCGCCGGTCGGGCCGCCGTCGATCGTCGCGGCGAAGGCCGCGGCGGGGACGATGAGGCTGACGGCGGCGACTGCGCCCGTGATCTGCGTCCTCGTGAAGTGCATGTCCTCGTCCTCTCGTGGGGTGTCCTGAACGCATCGTGCGCGACCCGTGATGGGCTGTGTGGCGGCTCTCACGCACCTTTCACCCCTGGTGAGAACTCTCTGAGACACGGGCGTGGCAGCCCCGCGCCGGGCGCACCTGCGTCAAGGTGTGTGCCATGCCCCGCCGACTCGTGATCTGCTGGCTCGCGTTCGTCCTCGTGGCCGGCTCGGCCACCGCGCTCGCCGCGTCGCCGAAGGGCACCGCCGGCAACGACCGGCTCACGGGATCGGCCAGGGCCGACAAGATCAACGGCCGCGGCGGCAACGACACGCTGCTCGGTGGCGCCGGCAACGACAAGCTCAACGGCGGACCCGGCAGCGACATCGTCTCCGGTGACGCGGGCAACGACTCGCTCACCGGCGGCTCCGGCGCCGACTCGCTGCTCGGCGGCTCGGGCAACGACCGCATCGACGCGCGCGGCGGACCCGGCGACGTCGTCGTCGGCGGCAACGGGCGCGACACGATCAACGCCGTCGACGGCGCTCCCGACAAGATCAGCTGCAGCGGCGGGCGCGACAGGGTGCGCGCCGATAGGGTCGACTCCGTGGCCCGTGACTGCGAGTCTGTCAAGCGTGGATGAGGACGGCGGCGGGCCCGTCGTCCTGCTCGTCGACGACGATGCCGCGATTCGCCGCGCCGTCGGCGCCGGCCTCGAGCTCGAGGGTTTTCGCGTCGTGCGCGCGTCCGGCGGGCGCGCCGCGCTGGCGGCGGTCGAGTCGGTCGCGCCGGCGGTCATCCTGCTCGACCTGTCGATGCCCGACCTCGACGGCCTCGAGGTGCTGCGCCGGCTGCGCGCCGCCGGCGACGACGTTCCGGTCTGCGTGCTCTCCGCCCGCGACGAGGTCGAGGACCGCGTCCGCGGGCTGCAGGCGGGCGCCGACGACTACGTCGTCAAGCCGTTCGCCCTCGAGGAGGTGACCGCGCGGCTGCAGGCCCTGCTGCGCCGCCGCCCCGCGACGCCCGAGGCCGTGCTGGGAGTCGGCGACATCACGCTCGACCCGCGCTCGCACGTCGCCTGCCGCGGTGAGCGCGATCTCGGGCTGACGCGGCGCGAGTTCGACCTGCTGCACCTGTTCATGCGTCACCCCAGCGAGGTGCTCGACCGCGCGCGCCTGCACGAGGACGTGTGGGGCTACACCTTCGATCCGGGAACGAACATCGCCGACGTCTTCGTCGGGTACCTGCGCCGCAAGCTCGAGGCCGAGGGCGAGCCGCGGGTCCTGCAGACCGTGCGCGGGATCGGCTTCATCCTTCAGGTCTGATTCGCTGGTTGGCGTGCGCAGCCTTCGCGGTCGCCTGACGCTCGGCATCACGCTCATGCTCGCCGTCGTGCTGGCGGGGGCAGGGCTCGTCGTGTCGCAGTACGTCGATCGCTCCGAGCGCGACGCGCTCGACGAGCGGCTCAAGAGCCTCGTCGAGCTCTCGCGCGAGACGGCGCTGTCGGCGATCGAGCAAGAGCTGCCCTCGGCCGACAAGCGCCTGGACAACATCCTGTCGGCGACCGGCACGTCGCTGCGCCTGCTGCTCGACGGGCGCGAGCTGCCCGCGTTCGGGCAGCCCCCGCCGACCGGCGGGCCGGCGGCTCGCGTCGGCTTTCAGACGTTCGAGGCGGGCGGCGAGCGCTTTCGCTCGTACACGATCCGGCTGGCGGCGCTGGACGGGCTCGCGCGGGTGCAGGTGACGACCCGGCTGGCGCCGGTCGAACGCAAGCTCTCCGAGCTCAACCGGCGCCTGCTGGGCTTCGGCGCCGCCGCGTTGCTGGTCGCGGCGCTGGGCGCGTGGTTCGCGGCGGAGGTGACGCTGCGCCCGCTGCGCCGCCTGCGCCGGGCGACGGCCGGGATCGCCGGCACCGAGGACCTCGACCGCCGCGTCGCCGGCGACGACGGGCCAGCCGAGCTGCGCTCGCTGGCGGCGAGCTTCAACGAGATGCTCGCGCGGCTCGGGCGCTCGGCGGCCGATCGCGAGCGCGCGCTCGCGGCGACGCGGCGCTTCACGGCCGACGCCGGGCACGAGCTGCGCACGCCGCTGACGAGCGTGCAGGCCAACCTGTCGGCGCTCAGCCGCCACCCCGACATGCCGGTGGCGCAGCGCGCGGAGATGGTCGAGGATGCCCTGGCGGAGAACCGCCGCCTCGTGGCGCTGCTCGACGGGCTGCAGTGGCTGGCTCGCGGGGCCGCCACGCCGCCCGAGCTGGGCGACGTCGAGCTCGCCGACCTCGTCGCCGTGGCGGTGGCGGCCGCGCGCTCGCGTCAGCCCGGTATCCGCTGGACCTGCGAGCTGCCGGACGAGCCGGTCGTCGTGCGCGGGTGGGAGCCGGGGGTGCGGATGATCGTCGACAACCTCGTGCAGAACGCGGCTCGCCACGGGGGCGGGGCGGTGGCGGTGACGCTGTCGGCGGACGGGCCCGTGCTGTGCGTCGACGACGACGGGGCGGGCGTGGCGCAGGACGACCGCGAGCGGATCTTCGAGCCGTTCGTGCGCGCCGAGGGGGTGACGGCGCCGGGGTCGGGGCTCGGTCTGGCGCTCGTCAGCCAGCAGGTGCGCGCGCACGAGGCGACGATCGACGTGGGCGAGTCGCCGCTGGGCGGGGCGCGCTTCAGCGTGCGCTTCGCGCGTGGGTGAGGCCGGTTAGCCTCAGCTCCGTGCGGCGCTCTGGGCTTCTGGTCGTTGTGGTCGGCGCGGCGTGCGCGGCGGCGCTGCCTGGTTGCGGCGAGGAGCCGCCGCCGGCACCGCCGACCGAGCGGGTGCGGCTGCAGATCAGCGGGCCGGCGGACGGGTCGACGCTGCGGCGCGGGACGGCCGACGTGCGCGGCAGCGTCGCGCCGCGGTCGTCGGCGGTGACGGTGCTCGGCCGGCCGGCGCTCGTGACCGACGGGCGCTTCACGGTCGTCGTCCCGCTCGAGCCGGGCGTGAACGTCATCGACGTCATCGCGACCGCGCCGCGTCGCGTGCCGGCCATGACGGCGCTGCGGGTCACGCGCGACATCCTCGTGACGGTGCCGGCGCTGACGGGCCTGCTGGAGGACGAGGTGACGCCGCGGCTGGAGGCGCTGGGGCTGGAGGTCGACGTCGAGCGCAGCGGCGGGCTGTTCGACGTGCTGCGCTCGGGCGAGCCGCGGGTGTGCGAGCAGGAGCCGGACGCAGGGACGCGGGTGCGGCGCGGCCGCGAGGTGCTTGTGGTGGTGGCGAAGCGCTGCTGAGGAGCGGGGTTGCTCAGCTGCGCGGTGTCACGGCGATGAGGGCGATCCGCGTGCGGCCGCGGTCGCGCACGACGCCGAGCACGATCCGGCCCTCGATCGAGGAGCCCGCCGCGCGGCGCACGCGGTAGTTGCCGCTCGCGCGGCCGGCCGGCCCGCCGCTGACCTCGAGGTCGTCGAGCTCGTAGCTGCGCGTCGCGTTCTCGCGGAACTGCGTCTCGTACTGCGTGACGACGGCCTGCCGGCCGCGGACGGTTCCCTCCGGCAGCACGCGGCGTACGTCGCTCGTGAGCAGTTGGCCGAGCGCGCGGCCGTCCTCGGTCTCGTAGGCGTCCGCGAACGCCTCGGCGACGGCGCGCACCTCGCCTTCGGCGAGCGGGCGCGTCTGGGCGGTGGCGACATCGCGCTCGTCGCCGTCGAGCATGAGCAGCGCGACGGTGATGATGCCCGCGAGCGGGAGGGCGACGGCGGCGAGGAGGGCGAGGCGGCGGGGGCGTCGGCGTCGGCGGCGAGGGCTGGCAACGGGCGGCGTCGCCGCGGGCGCGGGCGCGGCGGCTGACGCCGGCCTGGCGGACGCGGGCAGGGGTGCGTTGCGGACGGTGCGCGCGCGGGTGTGTCCGGGGACGCCGGCGCGTGGCGGGGCTGGCGGTGGCGGCGGCGGAGAGGTGCGTCGCGGTGGCGCCGGATCGCCGGACCACAGCCGCTGCGGGGCGGCCGGCTCCGCGTCCGGCGGCGCGCTGCGCACCGCCCGCGGCGGGCGCGCGGTGCGCGGCGGCGCGATCGACGTCGGCGCGGTGACCTCGCTCGCCGCCACGCCGCCGGGCGCGGCGGAGCCGATCGCCACCGTGCGCTCGGTCTCCGTCACCGGCTCGCCGCGCGCGGCCGCCAGCGCGGCGCGGCCGACGTCGCCGGCCGACGGGTAGCGGTCGTCGGGCGCCTTGGCCAGCGCGCGCGCGACGATGCGGTCGAAGTGCCGGTCGGCGCCCTTCATCGACGGGCGCGGGATCGGGTCGCGCAGGTGAGCCAGCAGCGTGGCCGGCACGGTCTCGCGCGGGTACGGGGGCACGCCGGTCAGCGCGGCGTAGAGCACGCAGCCCAGCGAGTAGACGTCCGAGCGTGCGTCGACGCGGTCGCCCGCGAGCTGTTCGGGGGAGGCGAAGTCGACGGTGCCGATCCAGCTGCCGCTGTCGGTCAGCGGCTCGAGCGGGTCGAGCGTGCGCATGAGGCCGAAGTCGCTGAGGTAGGCGTGGTCGCCGGAGCCGGCGGCGAGGAGCACGTTGGCGGGCTTGACGTCGCGGTGCACGAGGCCGGCGGCGTGGGCGACGTCGAGGGCCGCGGCGACCTGCGCCACGATCGCCGCTGCGCGCGGGGCCGGCAGCGGGCCGTCGGCCTTGATGAGCGCGTGCAGGTCGCGGCCGGGCACGTAGCGCATGACGATGTACAGCGCGCCGTTCTCTTCACCCGCCGCGTAGACCGGCACGACGTTGGGATGGTCGATGGCGGCCGCCATCCGCGACTCGCGCGTGAAGCGCTCGCGAAACTCGGGGTCGCCGGCGCGTTCGGCGGTGATGACCTTCAGCGCGACGGGACGTTGGAGGTCGAGCTGCACGGCGCGGTAGACGACGCCCATGCCGCCGCGGGCGATGACGCCCTCGACGCGGCAGCCGCCGAGCAGCTCGCCTGGGTTCAGCTCGGGCACGGCGTCATTGTCGCGCGCCGGCTGCGCGGCGCGCGCGGTCGGCTACAGCGGAGGAACGCCGCCGCGCAGGCGCCCGCGGCAGGTGCGGTACCTGCGCGTGCCCCGGATCGTCTTGCCGGTCGTCGTGAGGGCCGTGATGCGGACGAAGAACGTGCCTTTCGGCAGGCCGCGCAGGTCGACGTTCGTCCCCCACGGCCGGCGCCGCAGAACCTTGGTCGTGCGCGGCATCCTGACCGTCACGGCGGCGATGTTCGGCCAGAACTTCCTGCGCAGGCGGATCGGGAAGTAGCGCTTGCTGACGCAGCGCAGGTTCGTGGGGGTGGAGAGCAGGCCGTTGGGGCCGAAGGCGATCGAGGGTGTCGGGACGGTGGCGGGGGCCGCGGGCGGCGGGCCGGCGACGCCGGTCGGCGAGAACGTCGTGAAGTGCGCGTAGGTCGCCTGGGCGCCGGGGGCGAGGGAGAAGCTCCAGCTGATCGCGGCGCCGTTGTCGAGCGACGTGGTTGCCTGCGTCGTGTTCGGCAGCGGCGCGTGCGTGGCGATGGCCGCCCAGACGTCGCCGTAGCGGCCCTGCATGTACTGGTTGCCGCCGGTGATCGGATACCACTGCTCGATCCGGCCGGCCGGGGCGTTGTTGGCGTTGATCGAGCAGCCGACGGCGCCCCGCGCGGCGTCGAGGAAGCCGAAGCCGGTGTCGGACTCCTGCAGATAGCAGTCACCGCCGCGGTAGAGGATGCCGGCGGCGGCCGCGGCGCCGGTGTTCTGCACTGTGGTGTCGGTGCGGTAGGACTCCTGGCCGGCGACGTAGGAGTCGACCTGGGTGACGCGGACGCCGCTGGCGCCGGCGTCGGCGACGGTCGTGACCCGGAACGGCGTCGCGGCGGTGCCCGCGCCGCTGACCGCTGTTTGCGAGACGGGGGTCCACGCGGTGGTGGGGCCGAGGCTGCTCGTCGCGGTGCCGTCGTGCGCGGAGAAGTTCGGCGCGTACAGCGTGCCGGCGGTGTAGACGAGCGTTCCGCAATCGCCGGGCTTGGCGGTGGAGGGGTAGAGCTCGAAGCCGGCGTCGCCGCGGTAGGCGACCTGGCAGCTGAGCTCGTCGCCGAGCGCGACGCTCGTCAGCGGGCCGGCCGCGGAGACGATCTCCTTGAACGGGACGGCGGCGGTGGCCGGGGCGGCGGTGGCGATTGCACCGGCCGCGATCACGGCCGCGGTCGTGACGGCCACGAGCGCGGCCGGCAGACGGATTCGGGATGACACGGGCGCGAGCCTACGCCGATGCACGCCGCTTGGGTGAGAACTTCGTGAGCTTGACCGCCACGGCCCCGCCGGTGCGGCGAGGCTGAACACTGTTCGGTCGTTTTTCACGCCCAGAGTTCAACGACCGAACACCATCGTCATGCAGACCGAAGCCAACCTCACCGCTGCCAAGATCCGCGCCGACCTGCGCCTCCTCTACGCCGAGCGCGCCCTCGCCGACCTCGAGGGGCTCGGTACCGACCCCAGCTACATGAACGACCTGCTCGACGACATCGACTCGCTGAAGGAGGCGTACGTCGGGGCCGTCGTCACCGAGATGGCGACGCTGCGGGGCGAGCTCGGCGGGATGCTCCAGGGCTGAGCAGGCCCGGTCGCCGTCACTCGAGCGACCTCAGCCTCCCGTACGCCGCATCGATCGCTGCGTCGCGGGCCCCGGCGGCAAACGCCGCGTCGAGCAGTCGCTTCGCTTCGGCCAGCTTCGCGCGGTGGCCCTGCTGCTCGACGCGGTCCATCAGCACCGCGGCCAAGCCGATGCAGGCAAAGCGGTCTCGCCGGTCGGCGTCGAGGACGCCGCGGAGGATCTTCTCGGCCTCGGTGAACCGGCCCAGCTCACGCAACACGGCAGCGAGGCCGACGTGCGCCATGGCATTGGAGCGCGCGGAATCGTCCTGCTGCCACGCCCAGCGGTACGTGTTCAACGCGCCTTCGAGGTCGCGACCACGTCTCTGCGCGGCACCCAGCGCGCAGGCCGCTTCAGTCGTTCGATCCCGGCGCGCCAGCAACCGCCGGCCCTCGACCTGAAACTCATAGTCGCGTTCCTGCCCCTTCGCCTGCTCGAGGGCGTCGAAGAGCGTTCGCGGATTCTCGGCGAGCATCTTCTCGGCCCGCTCTCTGGCCTTCAGACGGCGCCGTGTCTTCTGGGCCTGTGACTTGGCGACGGAGTTGTCCGGCCGCCGCTCGATGAGCTCCTCGAGCGCGGTCAGCGACTCCTGCAGGCGACCGAGGGCCCGCAGGCAGCGCGCCCGGGCCACCGCCGCTGCCTCATCCTCCGGATTGGCCCGCAGGATGGCCTCGTTGATCGCGAGGGCAGCGGCACTCCATTCACCTCGCTCCTGCAGTACGCGCGCTTTGGCTTGCAAATCGTCCATTCGGGATTCCTGTGCCGCCGCATTATGGCTGGACCGACATGCGAGAAGCGCTCCAAGACACTCGCCGCGAGCGGGTTCGCGATCTGCGAGAGGCGAGCGCGCAGGGCGCGCGCATCCGGCGCGAGCGACATGGAGCATCGACAGCTGGTCGCTGCTCATGAACGCACAGAATCGCTGAGCTCCCGCAACACCTGCGTCTTGTTTGGACACACGCAGCAGCGCAGGCTGCCCTTGACCGGCAACGCGGGGGTCGCGCTCTTGAACGCTGCGGGCGCGCGGCCGTCGCCGGCAGTCACGTGCCGTCAGTCTCGTGGCTCAGCCGCCTGGACGTCGACCGGCCCGAGCGCCGCCGACCTCACCACCGCCGCCCGCCGACGCAGCCGCCGACGCGGACGCGCCGTTCCCGGCAGCGCGATACTCGATGTCGATGGCGCGTGCCGCGAACCGAGTTCGATCCGCCGACGGGAATTGAGCCGCGGGATGCTGCACGTGCATCGCGCCGAGCGCGCGGACGGTCTGGTGCAGGCGCTCGGCGGGCTGCTCAGCAGGCCGCTCGCCGACCCGTTCGCGCCCGAGGTCATCGCCGTGCCGACGCGCGGGATGGAGCGCTGGCTGACGCAGCGCATGTCGGGCGTCCTCGGCGTCACGCCCGGCCGCGCCGACGGCGTCTGCGCGAACGTCGACTTCCCGTCGCCGCGCCGGCTGGTCGCGGATGCGGTGGCGGCGGCGTCGGGCATCGATCCCGACGGCGATCCGTGGCTGGTCGAGCACGCGGTGTGGCCGCTGCTCGACGTCCTCGAGGACTGCCTGGGCGAGGCGTGGCTGCAGAGCCTCGCCACCCACCTCGGCGCCGACGCCGACCAGCCCGACGACGCACGTCGCTCGCGGCGCCTCAGCGCGGTCCGCCACATCGCCGAGCTCTTCGATCGCTACGCGCTGCACCGGCCGGAGATGGTCCGCGCCTGGGCGCGCTCGCAGGACACCGACGGCACGGGCCGCCCCCTTCCCGACGAGGCGCTCTGGCAGGCCGAGCTGTGGCGCCGCCTGCGCGAGCGCATCGCGACCCCCGGGCCGGCCGAGCGACTCGACGACGCGTGCGCTCGCCTGCGCGCCGATTTCGAGCTGGTCGATCTGCCGCCGCGGCTGTCGCTGTTCGGCCTCACGCGACTGCCCGCCGGGCGGCTCGCCGTGCTGCGCGCGCTCGCCGCCGCCCGCGACGTGCACCTGTTTCTGCTGCATCCCTCACCGGTCCTCTGGGAGGAGGTCGCCGCCGCCACAGCGCTGCCGGCGCCGATCGTGCGCCGCACCGACGACATCACCGCGATGCTGCCGGCCAACAGCCTGCTCGCGTCCTGGGGCCAGGACGCCCGCGAGCTGCAGCTCGTCGTCGGGGCCTGGGATGAGGACCAATCCGTAGATCACCATCACCCGGTCGAGCACGGCGGCGCGACGTTGCTCGCGCGCATCCAGGCCGACCTTCGCGCCGATCGCGCTCCGCCCGGCGAGCCGCTGCCCGGCAGCGACGACGCCCGCCCGCTGCTGGACCGCGACGATCGCAGCGTCCAGGTCCACGCCTGCCACGGCCGCGCGCGCCAGGTCGAGGTCGCGCGCGACGCGATCCTGCACATGCTCCAGGACGACCCCAGCCTCGAGCCGCGCGACGTCATCGTCATGTGCCCCGACATCGAGACGTTCGCGCCGCTCATCCACGCGACGTTCGGCGTCGGCGCGCTGCTCGCCGACGACGACCACGATCCGGACGACGCGCCGGTCGACAGCGGGCTGCCCGACCTGCGCGTGCGGCTCGCCGACCGGGCGCTGCGCCAGACCAACCCCGTCCTCGGCGTCGTCGCGCAGCTGCTCGACCTCTCGGGCGCGCGGCTGACCGCCTCGCAGGTGCTCGACCTCGCCGATCGCGAGCCCGTCCGCCGGCGCTTCGGCTTCGACGACGACGACCTCGCGCGCATCCAGCAATGGATCGCCGAGGCCGGCATCCGCTGGGGCCTGGATGCGGCTCACCGCGCGCCGTACAAGCTCGAGTCGCTCGCGGCAGGGACGTGGCGCGCCGGCCTGGACCGCGTGCTCCTCGGGGTCGCGATGACCGAGGACGGGCACCGGCTGTTCGAAGGCGTGCTGGCGCTCGACGACGTCGAGAGCGGCGCGATCGACCTCGCCGGCCGGTTCGCCGAGCTCGTCGACCGGCTGGGCGCCGCGCTCGACGCGCTGAGCGGCGGCAAGTCGGTCGCCGGCTGGGCGGCGGCGATCGCGGAGGCGACCGACGCGCTCACCCTGACCAGCTCGCGCGACGCCTGGCAGCGCGCCGAGCTGCAGCGGCTGCTCGACGACGTCGTCGATCAGGCGCGCGCCGGCGGCCGCGCCGATACGACGAGCCTGCTCCCGGCCGAGGTGCGCTCGCTGTTCGCCGAGCGCCTTCAGGGCCGGCCGACGCGCGCGAACTTCCGCACCGGCCATCTGACGATCTGCACGCTCGTGCCGATGCGCTCGGTGCCCCATCGCGTCGTGGTTCTGCTCGGCCTCGACGACGGCGCGTTCCCGCGCAAGGCGCACCGCGATGGCGATGACCTCATGCTCGCCGACCCGCACGTCGGCGATCGCGACACGCGCACCGAGGATCGTCAGATGCTGCTCGACGCACTGCTGGCGGCGACCGACCGGCTCATCGTCACGTACACCGGCAGGGACGAGCGGACGAACGTGGCGCGGCCGCCGGCGGTTCCGGTCGGCGAGCTGCTCGACGTGGTCGATCGCACGGTGCGCCTGCGCGGCGGCGGCGCCGACGCTCGTTCGCATGTCGTCGTGCGCCACCCGCTGCAGCCCTTCGACGCGCGCAACTTCGCCGCGGGGCGGGTGGTGGCGCGCGAGCGGGCGTGGAGCTTCGATCGGGTCGCGCTGGACGGGGCGCGCGCGATCGTCGGCCCGCGCGCCGGCGAAGAGCCGTTTCTGCCCGCGCCGCTGGCGGATGCGGCCGGGCCGGTGGTCGAGCTCGACGGGCTCGTGAGGTTCGTCGAGCGCCCGGTGCGCGCGTTCCTGCGCCAGCGGCTGGGGATCAGCGTCGCCGACTACGACGAGGATGTCGCGGATGCGCTGCCGGTCGAGCTCGACGGGCTCGGGGTGTGGGCGGTCGGGCAGCGGCTCGTCGACGGTGTGCTCGGCGGAGCGGAGCTCGACGCGTGCGTCGAGGCCGAGGTCGCGCGCGGGACGCTGCCGCCGGGGGCGTTGAGCGCGGGCGTCATCGAGCGCGTGCGGCCGACGGTGACGGACATCGCGGCTGCGGCGACCACGTTGTTGGTGGTCGCGGGCGACCCGGGCTCGGTGGAGGTCAACGCGCTGATCGGCGAGCGACGGTTCCTGCGCGGGACGGCGCCGGGGGTGCGCGGCGACGTGCTCGGCGCGGTCACCTACTCGCGCGTGAGCCCGCGCCATCGGCTGGCCGCGTGGGTGCGGCTGCTCGCGCTGACCGCGTCGCATCCGCAGCGGCCGTTTCAGGCAGTGACGATCGGCCGGGCGCGGTCGGGTGCCGACGGGGCGCGGGTGACGGTGGCGCGGATCGCCGTGCTCGGGGAGGACGGTGAGGCGCGCCGCGAGCGGGCGCTGCGCAGCCTGCGCACGTTGGTCGACGTCTACGACCGCGGGATGCGCGAGGCGCTGCCGATCGCGTGCATGAGCTCGGCGGCCTACGCGGCCGCAGCGGCGCGGGGGGCGAATGCCGTGGCGGCGGCCCGCGGCGCATGGGAGTCGTCCTGGAACTTCGACCGCGAGGACCGCGAGCCCGATCACCTGCTCGTGCTCGGCGGCGAGCGCACGATCGACGAGCTGCTCGACGAGCCGCCGCGGCCCGACGAGGCCGGCGATGGCTGGGACGCGGGCGAGACGACAAGGTTCGGGCGCTACGCGCGGCGCGTGTGGGACGAACTGCTCTCGTGCGAGGAGGTCGTCGACGGATGAGCGGCTTGCGGATCGCCGCGCCACTGCCGTTTGACGTCTGCGGACCGCTGCCGACCGGCGTCACCGTGCTGGAAGCAAGCGCGGGCACGGGCAAGACGTTCACGATCGCCGCGCTCGCGGCGCGCTACGTCGCCGAGGGCACGCCGCTGGATCAGATCCTGCTCGTGACCTTCACGCGCATGGCGACCGGTGAGCTGCGCGACCGCGTGCGCGAGCGCCTCGTGCACACCGAGCAGGGGCTCGCGCGGTACCGGGCGGGCGCCCTGCCGACCGACGGCGACGAGGTGGTGGCGCTGCTCGTGCGCGGTTCGGACGAGGAGATCCGCGTGCGCCACCAGCGGCTCGTGCGAGCGATCGCCCGCTTCGACGCGGCGACGATCGCCACGACGCACGGCTTCTGCCAGGAGGTGCTCGGCGGCCTCGGGATCGTCGGCGACGTCGAGACCGACATGACGTTCGTGGAGGATCCTGCCGATGTGGTGCAGGAGGTCGTCGACGACCTCTTCGTGCGGCGCTTTCATCGCCACGGCGACCCGCAGTTCACGCGCGCGGAGGCGCTGCGGATCGCGCGGATCGCGGTCGACAATCCGGCGGCGCGGATCGAGCCCGACGGCGCGCCGGAGACCAGCATCGCCGCGATGCGCGTCCGCTTCGCGCACGTGGTCTGCGAGGAGTTCGAGCGGCGCAAGCGGCGCATGTCGCTGATCACGTACGAGGATCTGCTCACGCGGTTGAAGGACACGCTGGACGGACCGGGTGGCGAGGCCGCGGCGGAGCGGCTGCGGGCTCGCTACCGGGTGGTGCTCGTCGACGAGTTTCAGGACACCGACCCGGTCCAGTGGGACATCATGCGCCTCGCGTTCGGCGGCGGCGGCGTTGCTCTGATTCTGATCGGCGATCCAAAGCAGGCGATCTACGCCTTCCGCGGGGCCGACGTCTACGCCTATTTGACGGCGCGGTCGGGGGCCGGCGCGGAGGCGACGCTCGAGGTCAACTGGCGCAGCGACCAGGCGCTCATCGATGCGTACGACGTGATGTTCGGCGGGGCGACCTTGGGTCACGAGGGGATCGTCTACCGGCGGGTGCGGGCGGCGCCGGTCAACCAGCTGCCGGGGCTTTCGGGCGCGCCGGTGGGCGAGGCGGTGCGGGTGCGGGTCGTGCACCGCGACGAGCCTTCGATCACGCGCACGCGCGGGGGGTACGCGGGGACGGCGTCCGTGCGTTCGCACATCGCCCGCGACCTCGCCGCCGACCTGGTCGGGCTGCTGTCGTCGGGGGCGCAGGTCGAGATCCGCGCGTCCGATGCGCCGTCGCGACGTGAGCCGATCCGCCCCGGCCACGTCGCGGTGCTCGTGCGCACGCACCGCAACGCCGCGCTGGTCCGCGAGGCGCTGGACGCGGCGGGAATTCCGGCGGTCATCAACGGCGCGGGCAGCGTCTTTGGCACCGTCCCGGCGCGCGATTGGCTGCGGTTGCTGGAGGCGATCGAGCGGCCGGCCGCCTCGCCGCGCGCGCGGTCGGCGGCGCTGACGCCGTTTCTCGGATGGACGGCGGAGCGCGTCGCGTGTGCGGGGGAGGTCGAGTGGGAGGAGATCCACCGGCGGCTGCATCGCTGGGCTCGGGTGCTGCGTACGAGCGGCGTGGCGGCGCTGATGGAGACGATCACGCGGGCGGAGGGGTTGCCCGGGCGCGTGCTGGCGCGGGTCGACGGCGAACGCTCGTTGACCGACCTGCGCCACGTGGGGCAGCTGCTGCATGCGACGGCGACGGCCGAGGGGATGGGCGGCGCGGCGCTGACGGCGTGGCTGCGCCAGCGGATCGCAGCGGCGGCGCGCGAGACGGGCGACGAGGAGCGCACGCGGCGGCTGGAGTCCGACGCCGAGGCCGTCCAGGTGCTGACGATCCATCGTTCGAAAGGGCTGGAGTTCCCGATCGTCTACTGCCCGGACCTGTGGGAGCCCGGCTACATCCCGCGCGACGCGCAGCCGGTGTTCTTCCACGATCCGGCCCAGGACTACGCGCGGACGATCGACGTCGGCCTCGACGGGCCGGACTGGGGGCGCCATGTTCGCCACCACGAGGAGGAGCAGCGGGGGGAAGACCTGCGGCTGGCCTACGTCGCGTTGACGCGGGCGCGCCATCAGGCGGTCGTGTGGTGGGCGGGGACGTACGACTCGCGGCACTCCGCGTTGGGGCGGCTTCTGTTCGCGCGCGGGGAGGGCGGGGTCGTGCCGCCTGCTGGGGGCGCCACGCCTCGGGACGATGTGGCCGTTGGGCGCTTCGAGGAGCTGGCGTCGGAGGCGGCCGGCTGCATCTCCGTGGAGCGCTCGCGGCTGTCCGGGCTGCCGGTGAGCTGGTCGCCGATGGGGGTGGCTGCGTCGGACCTTTGCGCCGCGGCGTTTGACCGCGGGCTGGACGCGCGGTGGCGGCGGACGTCGTTCAGCGACATCTCCGCGGGGGCGTACGAGGCTTCCGTTGGAAGCGAGCCCGAGCAGGAGGGTGTCCTGGAAGACGAGCCACCGGCGTCCGCGGGCGCGCTGGGCGATCCCCCTGTCGCCGGATCGCCGTTGGCCGCCCCGGTTGCGCTCGCCGCGATGCCCGTCGGGTTGCAGGTCGGCACGCTCGTCCACCGGGTCCTGGAAGCGGCCGACTTCACAGCGCCTGATCTGGAGTCGGAGGTCGCGCTGCGTGTCGCCGAGGGCCAGGGCTGGCGCCACGTCGACCTCGGAGACTCGCGGATCACCGCCGCCGGCCTGACCGCGGCACTGCAAACTCCACTCGGCCCGCTGCTCGACGGGGCGCGGTTGTGCGATTTCGCCCGCGTCGATCGCCTCGACGAGCTCACGTTCGAGCTCCCGCTCGTCGGCGGCGACGAGCCGACCGGTCGCCTGACGCTCGCCACGATCGCCGCCGTCCTCCGCGAGCACCTGTCCGCCGACGACCCGCTGCACGCTTACGCGGTGCGACTCGAAGACCCCGCGCTGCGACCGGACGTGCGCGGCTATCTCACCGGCAGCATCGACCTCGTCCTGCGCGTGCGCGGCGACGGCGACGGCGGCGCCACGCCGCGGTTCGCGATCGCCGACTACAAGACGAACTGGCTCGCGCCGCCCGGCGAGGAGCTGACGGCCTGGCACCACCGCCCGTCCGCGCTGACGGGCGAGATGCGCCACCGCCACTACGGGTTGCAGGCGCTGCTGTACACGGTCGCGCTGCATCGCTACCTGCGCTGGCGAGTGCCCGACTACTCAGCTGGTCGGCACATCGCCGGCGTCCTGTACCTGTTCCTCCGCGGAATGACTGGCGCCGACACGCCACTGGTCGACGCGGAGCCCTGCGGCGTGTTCGCCTGGCGCCCACCGGGCGCGCTCGTCGAGGCGCTCAGCGACGTCTTCGATTCCGGGGAGACGCCATGAGCACGTCACCGCCCGCGCCCGCAATCGACACCCATGACCCCCGCCGCGCCCGCCAAGCGCCCGGCCTGCTCCGCGCCTTCAACGACATCGGCGTGCTGTCGGCCGCCGACGTCCATGTAGCGGTGCGCCTGGCATCGCTCGCCGGCGAGCCCGACGGACCTCGTCGCGCTCGGAGCCGCGTTCGCCGTCCGCGGCCCCCGCCTCGGCCACGTCCTCGTCGACCTCGCCACGATCCGCTCCACCGCGGCCGTCGACTCCGACGAGCCCGTCGACCTGTCAGGTCTGCCCTGGCCCGAGCCCGCAGCATGGGTAGCGCGACTCGCCGAGAGCCCACTCGTCGGCGTTGGCGAGGACGCCGAACCCAACGCCGCCCGCCCCCTGCGCCTCGTCGGCACCGCGCTCTACCTCGACCGCTACTGGCGCGAGGAGCGCCAGGTCGCCGCCGACCTGCTGACGTTCAGCGACGGACCGCCCGCGACCGTCGACGAAGCCATCCTCGCCGACGGGTTGAAACGGATGTTCACCGGCGAGGCCGACGAGCGCCAGCGCATGGCCGCCGCCACCGCCGTCCTGCGGCGCTTCGCGGTCGTCGCCGGCGGCCCGGGCACCGGCAAGACGACGACGGTGGCTAGGATCGTCGCCCTCCTCGCCGAGCAGGCAGCGTTCGCCGGCGACCCCCCACCTCTCATCGCACTCGCCGCACCCACCGGCAAGGCAGCAGCCCGCCTCGAGGAAGCCGTCCACCACGAGGCTGCCGGCCTCGATGTCGACGACACCACACGAGACCAACTCCTCGACCTCCGCGCCTCGACGCTCCACCGCCTGCTCGGCTGGCAACCCGGAAGCCACAGCCGCTTCCGCCACCACCGCACCAACCGCCTTCCGCACGACATCGTGATCGTCGACGAGACGTCGATGGTCTCGCTGTCGCTGATGGCCCGCCTCGTCGAGTCCGTCCGTCCCGACGCCCGCCTCGTCCTCGTCGGAGATCCCGGCCAGCTCAGATCGATCGAGGCCGGCGCCGTCCTCGGCGACATCGTCGGGCCAGCCACCGCCGGCCCGACCATGCGCGTCCCAGCGCGCGCAGCGCTGGCGCGAGCAACCGGCCACGACGTCCCGACGGGCAACCAGCCAGCAACCGGAGCAGGCATCGCAGACGGCATCGTAATTCTCGACCGAGTCCACCGCTTCGGTGGCGGTATCGCGCGTCTCGCCGAGGCAATCCGCCACGGCGATCCCGACGAGGTCATGGCGCTGCTCGCGACCCAACCCGGCGACGTCACCTGGCTCCCAGCCGACGCCGACGATCTCGGGGCCGAGACTGCGCTGCACACCATTCGCGACGAAGCCGTTGCCGCCGGCCGCGCGGTCATCAAGGCCGCGCAAGCCGGTGCCGCCAACGAAGCCATCGCCGCCCTCGGCGCGTTCCGCGTCCTCTGCGCGCACCGCCGAGGCCCCCAGGGCGTCGCCGCCTGGACCGCCCGCATCGAGAGCTGGCTCGCCACGGCGATCGGCGGCTTCGACCCCGGAGGCCCCGCCTACGTCGGCCGCCCGCTGCTCGTCACCGAGAACGACTACGAACTACGCCTCTACAACGGCGATACCGGCGTCATCGTCAAGGGCCCGCGCGACCGTGTGGCCGCCGCCTTCCAACGGGGCGGCGACCTGCTCGAGTTCACGCCCACTCGCCTCGGAGCGATCGAGACCGCCTTCGCGATGACGATCCACAAGAGCCAGGGCTCACAGTTCGACACGGCCGTGGTCCTCCTGCCGGCAAGGACCTCCCGGATTCTGACGCGAGAGCTGCTCTACACCGCAGCGACACGAGCACGTACGCGGCTCGTCGTGGTCGGAACCGAGACGATGCTTCGGGCAGCGGTGTCGACACCCGTAGCGCGAGCGTCAGCGTTGCGGTCCCGGCTGTGGCGAGGCTGAGGCCGGAGAGCCGAGCAGCACGGACGGCTCTCCGACGTAGCCGACCCACACGGTGTCGCGCGCCCGAGTCATGGCGACGAACAGCTCGCGGCGCGTGCGGTCCGTGCGCTCCTCGTGTGTTGGATCGTCCTCGCCGCCGAGCGCCGCATCCCGCAACACGCGAGGCTCAGCGCGCGGCAGAAGGACGTGCTTGAACTCCAAGCCCTTCGCGCGCTTGAACGTGCCGACCTTCACCTCGCTCGACGGGGTTCCGTCGTACTTGTCGAGCGTGCGACAGGCGAGCCCGAGCCCGGCGATGCTCTCGGCGTAGGCGCGCACGAGCCGGTTGTTGGGGACGAGCACCGCGATGTCGCCGAGATCGGTGTCTGCGCGCGTCGAGAGGTCGGAGATAGCGAGCGTCAGCGCCTCGTCGTGGTCGTCCTCGGTGGCGAACGAGCGCAGGAGCGGCTCCGGCCCCCGTCGCGCCATGTCAAGGCGCAGAGCCGGGTCAGCATGTTGCAGCTCGTCATCGCCATCGTCGAACGGCCGCCCCGCGACGATCCGGTCGGCCGCGAGCAAGATCTCCCTCGTATTGCGGTAGTTCAGGCGAAGGATCGCGGCGCGGCCCCGGACGTCGATGCCGACGGATCTGAGGCTGTGGCCACCGGGGTAGAGCGACTGCTGGCCGTCACCCAGCAGGAGCAGCCCGTCCTCGCGCTGCCCGGCGACCGCCGCGACGAACTCGAGGCCCACCCGCGTGAGGTCCTGCGCCTCGTCGACGATGACGGCGTCGAATGCGTCAGGATCGCCGTGGGCGCGCACGTGGTCGCGGGCGATGCGTACGACGTCGTCGAAGTCGATGGTGTTGCGCGCTTGCAACCGCTGCTCATAGAGGACGAACAGCTCCCAGATCTGCTCCCTGATGTCCTGGGCGAACGGCGTGCCGCGGCCGGTTCGCGGTGCCGCAAGGTACGACTCGCGATCGTGGACGGTCAGGCCTCTGCCCTTGATGATCCAAGCGATCTCGTCGCGGACGTACTGCGGTCCGAGCCCGAGCCGCCGAAGCCGGTTTCCGGGCAGCGCAGTTATCTTCCATGCGTCGTCGAACGCCGCGCGGGCCTGATCGCGGTCCAGCCGCAGCCCGCTCTTGCGGGCAATCTTCATCGCGTGTGAGTGAACGCCGGCGAACGTGACGCGATCCGCGGTCTCGGGCGCGAGTCGTCGGTACAACGTCTCGAAGACCTTCGGAAGGGTCCGGATGTACGTCGTGAACAGCACCTTGCGGCCCTCGCCGGCCAGCCGTGCGGCTCGGTGCACGCCGACGACGGTCTTGCCGGTACCGGCGCCCCCGGTGATACGAGCCGGCCCGTTGAAGCGACGCTCCACGAGCCGCCGCTGATCGGGGTGCAGGAACACCATCCAGTCCTCGATCGGACGGCTCAACGCGGCCTGGATGTCTTCCGTGGCTAGGAACGCCACGCGGCTGTCGCCCCCGCCCAGCACGCGCTCCTCGACCTGCTCGGCGAAGCGCGTCTCCTCCGGCGCCGGGTCGTCGGGTGCGGCGGCCGCAATGGCCAGCGCACGAACATCGTCCTCGGACGCGGCCACGGCCACCTGCAGGGCGCGCTCGAAGCTCGCCGGCGCGAGATAGCGCTGCAGGGCGAGGACGCCGTCGTCGTCACGCGCCTCGCGCAGGAGGTTGATCTCGTGCGGCGCAAAGCCCGCGTCGGCCAGCAGCGCGTTGTCCCACGGATCGAACGGGGCCGGCGTCGCGTGCGCCGGCCGAGCCTCCGTCGCGACGTCCTGTGTCTCATCCGTCCGCAGCTCGGTCACGCGGATCGCGTCCTCGCCATCGAAGTCGATTCGCTGCAGCACCGCGCGCCGGTATGCCTCGTCGTGGCGGTCGAAGAGCACGAGCAGCGCCGTCTGGTTCGCCTTGAACCAGATGACGCGGTGCTGCTGGTTGCCGACATAGCTCGTCATCACGCCGGGTTGGGCGCCCCGCACGCGATGCGTCTCGAGCTGGGGATTCTTGAAGGGCTGGCGCGAGAGCTCGCCGACGGTGAGACACAGGTCGGCGAGAAGCCGAGGATCCTTGACAAATCGCCGCTGATCGCGGATGAAGGACTCGGTGTAGACCAGCCGGTAGGCGAGGTCGAAGCTGCTCATCCGATCCCCGTTTCGGCGGCGACCAGCGTGCCCCGGTCGATGAGCGTGCGCACATGAGCCTCGAACTCCGCGGCGAGGTCCGGATCCTCGACGAGCACGCCGGCCTCGAGGTTCGCCGACAGCGCCCGAGGGGTGAGGTTCGCCGAGCCGACGAGCGCGCGGCGCCCGTCGACGACGAGGAGCTTGGCGTGCAGGACGGCGCCGGGAGTGCGCTGATCGGCGGGCCAGCGCCAGCGCCGGGCGCCAGACAGCGTGCCGAACGGCGTGGCGTGCGGGCCGGAATACGCCCCGGCGCTGTCCTCTTCGGTCTCGAAGACGATGTCGACCATGCAGCCGCGACCGGACGCAGCGTCGAGATCGGCAGCGAGCTCCGTCAACGTGTGTGCTGCGAAGCTCACGAGCAGCACGCGCTCACGCGCACCGGCGACGAGATCGTGCAGCACGCCCGCCGTGAGACGCTGCTCGCCGGCCGCTGCGGGCCCGGTCCAAACGGGCCGTGAGCGCCGCGCGGCGGCGGCGCGCCGCGCGCGCAGGCCGACGCGTAACGCAGGGCCACGCCGTCGCCGGTCAGTGCCGGTGCTTTCACCCAGGCCGTGGCGAGCGCGGCGACCGCGTCATGCGCGCCGGGTGATCCGCCGGCGGTCACGTGGCTGAGCGCGCCGCTCGGACGCGCGCGCCCGTCACAGGTCGCGGCGAGCGCCTCGACTGCGCGTCGCTGAGCCGTGCGAGCACGTTCTCGAGCGCGTGCTGAACGCTCACGTCACCGCGAAGTAGGACACGTCGTAGCGCAGCAGCGTGGATGCGATCGCGGCGCGCTCGAGATAGCGGTTGCCGCGCTCGCACGATGTCTCCGAGGCGAACTGGCACGCGTGGCACGCGGCCGCATGCACACTCGAATCCGCGCGGGGATCGTGCTCGGAGCACAACGGATCCGACGAGCACAGCTGCGCGCGCTCGAGCGCCTGGCGCAGCAGCGGGCCGAAGTGCTGGGGCTCGTCGAGCGACACGAGCCCCCCGAGGGTGCCCTCGCTGTCGGGCGCCGCCGTGTAGAGCAGCACCCCGGCCATCGGCTCGTCGTCCGGTCCCGACGCCGCGTACAACCGCTCGCGGATCGACGACGCGGTGTATCCGCACTCGAGCGCGAGCTCGCGGATGAGGGCGTGCGAGAACGAGTGCAACAGGACGAAATCGAGCGATGGCTGCGAGTCGCGCACTACGTCGCCGACGATCCACATGCGCCCGCGGACGCGGGCGAGCTGGCCCGGCTCGGGAGGCGCCGACGGCGCGTGGACTTCGGGCGTCGCGGTGGTCACGAGTTACGTGACCCACGTCGGATGAGTGTCTAACGGGATGGCGCGACGGGCCAGCAACCAGCATGTGCGCCGACACTAACCGACGCGCGAGGACCGTCGCTGGTGGTGGACGAAAGGCCGAGTTCTGTAGTACGATTCACCCGCGTGGAAGCTCCTCCGGTCGGCACTTCGGCACGGAATTGGCGTCGAGCAAACTCACCACGCGTTGCGAAACGCCGTCGTCGTCGAAGCGGTCGGTGAGGATCCAGTTCGGTTCCTCGTACTTGGACCTGACCAGTCGGGAAGGCTTCTCGAACTGATCGTGATGGATCGCCCCCAAGGCCCCGCAGTGATACACGCCATGCCCATGCGAACGAAGTACCGGGATCTGCTGCCGGGAGGATGAAGATGTCGTCGACACATGGAAACAAAGCAGACGGCACCCCGATCACCGATGAGGTGGTCGAGGCGATGGCTGACGAGGCCGAGCGCGGTTACGACTTGGAGGAGATCCGGCGTCGTCGGGGTGGGCGTCCCCCGATGGGTTCGGCGGCCGCTTCCGTGGAGTCCGTTCGCCTGGACCCCGAACTCAAGCGCGATCTGCTGCTGCACGCCGCCGAACAGCGCATCACCGTGTCCGAGGCGATTCGGCGCGCCATCGGCCAGTACCTTCGCGCCAGCTGAGGCCAGGGTGGCGCGAACACCCATGGACTCGTCGCAAGGCGTACGAGCGAGGTCAGTGCGACGTCGCTGACCGCCAGCGTCGCCGTGTGCGAACGCGCTTCTTTCAGAAACCGAAGGCGATGGCCGATCGGGGGCGAATCCGGCGAGCAGGGCGTTGACGTCACGCAGGAGCACTGCCGTCGTCCGCGGCATCCAGCAGCGATGCGTTGGACGCGTGATCGATCCAGGGCTTCATGCCACCGCGGTTGCGAGACGTGGGCAATGGGCGTCGGTCGGATGGTGGGGGCACTCGCCGCGCGAGCCGCAGGCGCAGTCCGTCCGCCAGCAGCGCGGTGAGGGTGTCATGAGGGTGTGCCCTCGTCGGACGCGAGTCTGCGCGCCTGCGTAAGCAGCTCGTCCGGAAGGTCGACCGTGGTGCGCATGCAGCCAAACGTAATGTGGGAGGCAGCACCCTGTACACCGCGCGGATCGGGCGAGCTCGTCCCGGCGGCCGGATCGAACACATAGCCGAGCGTCCCGATCGTCCGTTGGATTCGACCGGCATGCTGTCGCACCCCGCAGTCCGAGTCGGCGCCGTACGCGGCCGGTACCTCCGGGAGAACTTCGCTCAAGGCGGGATCGGTCTCGTCCAGATCGTGCCCGAGCTGATCACCAACGCGGACGCGCGGCGATCGCCGCCGGCGGTCGTGGCCACGGCCGCATCGAGCTGCGCTTTGGTGCCCCGGACGCGGCGTTCATCGCCGCCTGGCGCGCGTAGATGCGTCGATCGGTCCGGCCTCAACGACAACCATCGCCAGGGCGCTCTACGCGGCCATCGACGAAGTCCTGCGCTCGATCGTCGCTGCCGAGAAGCGGCGCACTCGCGCCCATCTCGTCCGGCCCGGCCCGGCGCTGCGCTGCGTGCGACCGCGTGCTCGAGGTCGAGGGCGTCGCCAACACCGTCTACGCGAGGGCAGCGGATGAGATCCTCGCGCGCGACCTCGGCGAGGAACGTCCGAGCGATCCCGCCGAGCGGATCGTCGACCACGTCTCCAAAGGAAACTGGGACGATTTCACGGTCACGACGAGAGGCAGCGCTGAGCAGGCGGTTCGTGGAGCGGGAGCGACGGGACTCGAACCCGCGACCTCCGGCGTGACAGTCGACGTTCGGGTGTCCAGTTGCCGCAGTTGGGGCCGTCTCGAGCCCATAAAAGTGCCGGAAACAAGCTATTTCTGCCTCAAGCGCTACTCGCAGCGCTACTCCGGCCGTTGCGCTACTCCGGGGCGTTTATTGCGCTACTGCGCTCCGCTATGGTCCGCGGAGCACCGTGTCCAAGAGCGCCTTTGAAGACCAGATTCCGCCCTCCTGGCTCGTGGTCACAGCCACCCGCCACGGCGTGCTCGTCTACGAGGCGGGATGGCGCTATCGCGACGCGGACGGCGAGCTTCGGACGATGAAGCGCCGGCTCGGGCGCGCCTGGCTCGAGCGCGACGGGGCGGACGGCTACCGGCGTCGCCGTGGCCGGCCGAAGCCGGGCTATCTCGACGAGCACGCTGCGATCGTCGCCAAGGACCGTCTCGTGCGCGAGGTCGAGAGCCGGCTGGGGGAACGGGCCGCGGCAGCGGAGCGTGATGCCAACGGCCGGTGACGTTCCGGGAGGTCGCCTACGAGTACCTGCACTGGCTCGAGCACGTGCGCGACGCCAAGCACTCGACGCTGCTTGACCATCGCTATCTGCTCGTCGAGCCGGGAACGCCGCATCGTCGCGGGACCGGCACGCATGGCGGCCAGATCATGAAGGCGCTCGGCGATCGGCCGGCGGCCGAGATCACGACGCGCGAGATCAACAAGCTGCTCGTGACCGTGGCGTCGCGCGGCATCGCCGCGCGCACGATCAATCGCCACCGCCAGCTGATCGGTGCCGTGTTCAGCTACGGCTGTCGCGAGGCGACGTTCGCCCTCCCGAGGAACCCGGGGCTCGCCGCGGACCGGCGGCTGGAGCCCGAGCCGGACCTGTTGGACTTCTACTCGCCCAAGGAGGTCGAAGCGCTCGCCCGCGCCCTGGCCGCCGGGCTGCACCGTGATCCCAATGCGCCGCCGGTCACGACGAGGAGGCCCGGGCACGCGCGGCAGAGGATCGCCAAGACGCCGAGATCATCCGTCTTGCGGCGTACGCGGGCCTGCGTCGTGGCGAGCTCGTCGCGCTGCGCTGGCGCGACGTGTACTTCGGTCTGCGCAAGCTCGTCGTCAGCCGGACGATCAGCGCGAACGTCGAGTCGACGTCGACGAAGTCGCGCCGCGCGCGCGAGGTGCCGCTGCCCGACCAGGCCGCGGGCGCGCTCGATCGCCTGTCGCAGCGCGGCGACTTCACGGGCCCGGACGACTTCGTCTTCGTCAATCGTCTCGGCCGGCGGCTGGACGACTCGGCGGTGCGTCGGCGAATGGATCGCGCGCGCGAGCGCGCGGGACTGCGTCCGCTTCGCTTCCATGATCTTCGCCACACCTACGGTTCGCTGCTCGTCGGCGGTGGGATCGATCTGGCGTCCGTGAAGGCGGCCATGGGGCATTCCCGGATCACGACGACCGAGCGCTACCTGCACGCGCGCTCGGCGGGCGCGCTCGCCGACAGGTTCACGCAGGCGCTCGCGCCGGCCGGGGCCGGCGAAGCCAGCGCCGAGCGTGTCGGGTGAGCCAGTCGCCAGTCGCGCGCACGACAGACCCCGATGGGCGAGAGGTCGTGTTCGACGCCGGCTCGCACCTGCACCTCGCGATGGGCCGGCGTGACTGGCTGCTCGACGAGATCGAGCTGATCCTGGGCGCGGTGGCGGCGCCCGATCACCGTGACGGCGATCCGCGTCCCGGACGCGAGCGCTTCTATCGCCAGAACGCGCTCAACCCCGGCCGCTGGCTGCGCGTGGTCGTAGACTTCAACGACGTCCCAGGATGGATCGTGACTGCCCTGGTCCAGGACAGCGATCCGCGGGCGACACGATGAGCCTCACAGTCGTCGGCATCAGCTTCGAGCACCACGAGTACGACGAGCGCGGAGACGTGCTGTACCTCAGCGTGGCCGGATACCAAGGTCCACCGGCGCGGGCCTACGCAAGCCCGGAAGGTCACGGCGTCGAGTACGACGACGCCGACAACGTGATCGCGATGACGCTCGTCAACGTCCGCTGGTTCCTTGACCGCGACGGTGAGCTGACGATCACGTGGCCCGCGGGACACGTGCAGGCCGACGAGCTGGCAGCGGCGCTGGCGCCCGCCGCGTAGCTGCGCTTCCTCAGGCGGCGGGTCGGCACCCCCATGATTGCGGTCCCCGCCGAGGCCACTCCTCGACGGTCAATCCGCGCATCTCATGTGTGCGACCTGCCGCTCAAGACGACAGGCCATACGGTCTAGTCAGAGCCCTCCGAGCCCTCGGGTGCCTGATCCGAGGCTTCTACCGGCCCTTCGGTTCGGTGGCCAGCCAAACGATCCGCGGCCGCGACACCTTCCCCGACAGCGGCTGCTCTATCCAACGCCGCGAACAATGGTGGGACGCCGGTCATACCGCGCGACCCTGGCGTAACGACCAGCCGGTCACGCTGACCGTCGAGCACCCGCTCACGTAGCTCGACGAGTCCGGACGACGGTATTGCCAGAAGCGCCACGGTGTCGTCCGCGCGTTCTCGCGCGTACCTTTCGAGCTGATCTGCCCGTACGACATCGACCGTCGCAATGCCGGACTGACGTTCTGCGCCGCGGAAGTGGATGCGCGTCTGTGACACCTGCTCGAGATCGAGTCCGGCCTCGCCAGCACTTGCTTCGAAAAGCCAAAAATGCGAAAAGGCCCCGCTCTGCAGGGCCTCCGCGGAGCGGGAGCGACGGGACTCGAACCCGCGACCTCCGGCGTGACAGGCCGGCGCTCTAACCGACTGAGCTACGCCCCCTAGGGGACCGCCAGTATAGGAAGGCGCGGCGGGCTTCTGTCCGTGCGCCGTAGATTGGGGCTGTGCGCGGGCGGCCTTCGGTTGATGTCGTGCTTCCGTTTCGGGGGTCGGAGGCGCAGCTTGCGCTCGTCGTCGAGCGGCTGGCGGCGCTCGATCTGGCGCCTGGGGACAGCCTGACCGTGGCGGATAACCGGCCGGGCGCGCGGGATCGTGAGGCGCTCGACAACGTGCGCGTGCTTGGCGCTGGCGAGCGGCAGACCTCGTATCACGCGCGCAATCGCGCGGCCGCGCAGGGCAACGCGGATTGGCTGGTCTTTCTCGATGCCGATGTGCTGCCTGCGCCCGATCTGCTGGCGCGGTACTTCGAGCCGGTGCCGGCGGCGCGTGTCGGCGTTCTCGCGGGGGCTGTCCTGGATGAGGAGCCCGCGGCCGACAGCAGCACCAAGGCCGCTCGGTACGCGTGGCTGAAGTCTTCGATGAGCCAGGAGATCACGCTCGCCGACGACCAGTGGGCGTTTGCCCAGACGGCGAACGCTGCGGTGCGCCGGAAGGCGTTCGAGCAGGTCGGCGGGTTTGAGGCGGGCGTTCGCTCGGGCGGCGACGCCGATCTCTGCTTTCGCGTGCGCGCGGCGGGCTGGGAGCTTGAGCGGCGCGGGAACGCGGCGGTGGTGCATCGCAACCGGCAGACCGTTCCGCGGATGCTGGCCCAGCGGGCTCGGCACGGCGCGGGGGCGGCCTGGCTTTCGGAGCGCTGGCCAGGGGCGCTCCCGCGGCGCCGGTGGCCGGGGCTGGCCTGGTGGAGCGCAAGGCGAGCGGCGGCGGGTGTGGTCGCGGCGGCGCGCCGTGATCGGGACGCGGCGCTGCTGGGGCTGCTCGACGGCCCGGCGGTGTGGGCGTTTGAGCTGGGGCGGTTGATTCCGAACCGGCCTCGGCCTCGGCTGCGCCTGCGGCGTCAGCGGCGGTAGGGGTCGCGCCGCGGCACGAGGGCTCGGAGGCCGGTGCGGCGCGATGACTTCAGCGCGGCGGCGTCGCTGGCGAGCGCTCGCTCGCGCACCTCGGGGCTGACCAGATCGCCGTGCGCGCGGTGCATCTCGAGCTGGCAGCGCGCGAGGCCCTCGACGTCGGCCGTCAGTCCGCCGGGGTGGCGGCGGTAGCGGACGAGCGTCTCGCCCAAGCACACGAAGCCCCCGCCGCGCGCGGCGAGGCGCAGCCAGAGGTCCCAGTCCTCGGCGACTCGCACCGGGGAGGTGAAACCGCCGGCCCCCTCGAGGGCAGAGCGACGCAGGACCATGCTCGACGTAGGGATGGGGTTGGCTTGGTAGAGAAGCGTCGTCAGCGCATCTCCGGAGTGCAGCCCCGGGCGAAGCTCGGCCCAGCGCTCGCCGGTCGCTCGCCCGTCGGCGCCGACGATCAACGCGCGCGTGAAGCAGGCCACCGCGTCCGCCGCGTCCGAAAAGGCGGCGGCCTGCAAAGCGAGCTTGCCGGGCAGCCAGGCGTCGTCGGCGTCGCAGAGCGCCACGAGGGAGACAGCAGCCCCAAGAGCGGCGAGGCCGCTCTCGCGCGCCGCCGCCGGGCCGCCGCACACCTCGCGCCGGACCAGGCGGCAGTGCGGCGCATGGTCCGGATGCAACTCGAGCGCCGGCAACGACGCGTCGTCGACCACCACGACCTCCGCCGGCGAAGGCTCCTGCGACAGCACGCAGTCCAGCGTCTCCGCCAGATACGGAGCGAACCCATGCACGGGGACGATGACGCCGATCACGAGGCCGCCAGCGTAATGCGACTTTCGTTGCAGCCGGAGGACGCGCATGGCAAACCGCCAAGTGCCAACCGGGTGGAGGCGTCGACACGCAAGAAGCTGCGGCCTGCCGGCAGGCTGGCGCGCCATGTACTGCTGCCTCCGCTGCTGGGGATGGTGGCGGTGCTCTGCCTGCTCGTGGCGGTCGCGATCTCCTTCGGGCAGAACGCGAAGGCGACCCATCCGCTTGCCAAGCACCCGCAGCCCTCGCACGACGAGCTCGCGCGCCAGCTCACCACCGACCTCGAGGGCACGCCCAGCCGCGCCGACATCCGCCGCGCGCAGAAGCCGCTCAGCGAGCGCCGGCGCCTGCTCCTCGCCCACCCCTACTTCGAGCTCTACTCCATCGCCAAGCGCCGCTTCGACGTCTCGCTCTACCTCCTCGCCGCCGTCCACTACCAGGAGACCGGCTTCGGCAAAGCCCCCAAGCAGTACGCGACCTATCGCCGCTGGACCCGCCATCGCAACGCCGTCAAGGGCGTCCAGGGCCTCCCCCGCCCCACCCGCTATCCACACAAGACCAAGCGCCATCCGCACACGAGCGACGACTTCGACGTCGTCATGGCGATCGCCGCCGGGCTGAAGGCCAACGGATCGCGCGGCGGCCTCGGCAAGCAGACGGCCCGGGCCATCGCCCTGCGCTACGGCGCCACCCCGGAAGGCCGCCTCTCGGCCGCCATGGTCCTCGAGCGAGCCCGCGCCTGGCAGCTGCTCGGTACCCTGCCCCTGCCCGGCCGCGGCGAGCTCGCAACCCCCGTCAAGGGCGTTGTCGGCGGCTGCGGCTACTTCGGCTGCCCGCGCCCCGGCCACCTGCACAACGGCGTCGACTTCCTCGCCCCGACCGGCGTTCCGATCCACGCCGCCGACGTCGGCATCGTCGCGAGCGCCGAGTCGGCGGGCGAATCCGGCGGCTATGGCAACTTCGTCTGCGTTCAGCACCGCCCGTCGCTCGCCTCCTGCTACGCCCACATGAGCGCCTTCGCGGCGAGCATCCGCCCCGGTGCGCGCGTCCGGCGCGGCCAGGTCATCGGGCTCGTCGGCTCGACCGGCTCGAGCACCGCCCCGCACCTGCACTTCGAGGTCCGGCGCGGTCCCGCCGCCTGCTCGCACTGCGCCGTCGACCCGCTGCCGCTGCTGTCCGGCGACGTCCCCGAGACGGTGCTGCCGAAGATGGTCGACACGGTGCCGGTCGCGGCGCGCGCCGCTAGCGTGGTCGGCAGCGGCCCGGTCGTACACGCACCCGCGGCCGCGGTCGCGGCGCCCCCCGGCCCGGCCGCAACCAGCACGGCCAGCGGTGACACCAGCGCCGGCCCTGACGCGGACGATCCCGTCCCCGACCCGCCGATCGACGCCACGATCGTGACCAAGCGCCCGGCCCCTACCACGACGCAAGCAGGCGGCTCGCGCCCGGCCGACGCAACCACCCAGCGGCCGGCGCCCGCGCCGACGCCCGCACAGCAGGCTCCCGCGCCGGCCGCCTCCGCGCAGCCCGCGCCGTCCGCGCCCGCGCAGCCCCCCGCCGACACCGGCACCGGCGGCTCGACCCCCGACCTCACCGCGGCCCCGCCGCCACCACCGCCCGCCGCACCGCCGGCCGCAGACCCTGCCGCCGGCGGCGGCTGAACGGCATCCCACCGCCACCAGCCGCTAGGTCCGCCGCCCGCCGGGCTTTATCGTCCGAGCCATGAAGCGCAGCCAGCTCGCCCTGCTCGCCGTCGCCGTCGTCGCGGTCGGCCTCATCGCCATCCTCGGCGGCGGAGGCGGCAACGACGACAACGGCAACGGCAACGCAGACAGGCCCACTGCGCCCCGGCAGGCCCCGGCCGGCGCGACGACCGTCAGCTTCGCCTACTCGCCCGAGAAGGAGAAGCTGCTCGTCCCGCTCGTCAACCGGTTCAACGCCTCGAATACCGCGGTCGACGGCAAGCGGGTCTTCGTCAACGCCCAGAACGTCTCCTCCGGCGACGCGCAGACGAAGATCGCCAACGGCCGCCTGAAGCTCACCGCCTGGTCGCCGTCGAGCTCGATGTGGGGTCGCCTGCTGAACTTCGAGGCCGACCAGCCCTATGCGCCCGAGACGAGCCCGTCGATCGTCCGCACGCCGCTCGTCATCGCGATGTGGGAGCCGATGGCCAAGGCGCTCGGCTACCCCAAGCGCAAGATCGGCTTCGCCGACATCCTCAAGCTCGCGCGCTCCAACCAGGGCTGGGCCGCCTTCGGCCGCCCCGAGTTCGGCCAGTTCAAGCTCGTCCACACCAACCCGGACTTCTCGACCTCGGGCCTGTCGGCCGTCGTCGCCGAGTACTACTCGGCGACCGGCAAGAAGGAGGGCCTGCAGGCCGCCGACATCAAGCAGGCGCGCGCGCAGGTCAAGGACATCGAGCGCTCGATCGTGCACTACGGCGACACGACGCTGTTCATCTCCGACGAGCTGCGCAAGCGCGGACCCGGCTACGCCTCGGCGGTCGCGATGGAGGAGGCGACGCTCGTCGACTTCAACCTGCGCCGCGGCACCCGCGACAAGCTCGTCGCGATCTATCCCTCCGAGGGCACGTTCTACTCCGACAACCCGTTCATCACGCTCGACGCGCCGTGGGTCACGCCCGCCCAGCGCGCCGGCGCCGCCGCGTTCGCCGACTTCCTCTCGCACAACGTCGACGCCAGGACCGCTGCCCGTTACGGCTTCCGCCCCGCCGACCTCAAGGCCAAGCCCGAGGCCCCGCTCACCGCCGCCAACGGCGTCGACCCCAAGCAGCCCACCCGCGTCCTCGGCCTGCCCACGCCGCGCGTGCTCTCCGCCGTCAAGGACGCCTGGCGCGCCGACCGCAAGCCGGCCAACGTCCTGCTCGTGCTCGACACCTCGGGCTCGATGAACGACGAGGGCCGCCTGGCCAGCGCCAAGGACGGCCTGCAGACCTTCCTCAAGGAGGTCGCGCCGCAGGACCGCGTCGGCCTGACGATCTTCAACGACCGCGTCACCGAGGTGGCGCCGATCACCCCGGTGCGCGAGATCCGCGCCTCGCTGCGGGGCCTCGTCGGCCGGCTCATCGCCGACGGCGGCACCGCCATCTACGACGCGACCGACGCGGGCGTGGCGACCGTCAAGAAGCTCGCCGACACAAGCCGCATCAACGCCGTCGTCCTGCTCACCGACGGCGAGGACACGGACTCGTCGAAGACCGCCGAGTCGGTCGTGCGCGAGCTCGACGCGCAGGGCGACTCGTCGCGCCGCGTGCGCGTGTTCACGATCGCCTACTCGGCCGGCGCGGTGGGCGCCGCGGAGAAGCTCGAGCAGATCGCGCAGGCGTCGGGCGGCAAGGCCTACAAGGGCAACACCGACGACATCGAATCGGTCTACCGCAGCATCAGCTCCTTCTTCTAGCGGTGCGCTGCAGGTGAGCTCGCCCGCGAGACAGCCCTACAGCCGCGGCGAGTTCGCCGGCGCGCTCGTCGCCAACGCGACCGCCAAGCCGTTCAACGTCGCGCTGCTCGTCGGGACGATGGGCGCGGGCGTGCTGCTCACGAGCGCAAGCGTGGCGCTCGTGCTCCTCGTCGCGATCGTCGTGTACGCGATCGCCGTCGCGTGGACGTTCTTCGACAGCGAGGAGGCCGACGAGGTACTCACGCGCGTGCGCGCCGAGCGCCGCGCCGCGCTCAAGTCGGGGACGCGACAGCTCGACCCGCGCACGCTCGCGCCCGACGTGCGCCGCCACCTGCTCGACGCGCGCGCGATCGAGGAGCGCATCCGCGACGCGATCGAGCGCGCCGAGCTGCCCTACGAGGAGGTCTCCACCGAGGTCGACGCGCTCGTGACGCTGATGGAGCTGTCGGCCTCCCGCGCGCAGCTGCTCTTCGAGGCGCTGGAGGACTCGCCGCCGTCGCGCGTGGCGGGCCGGCTGCGCGAGCTCGAGGGCTCCGGCAAGACCGAGCTCATCGAGGCGCTCGAGCACCAGCTCACCGTGCAGCGCAAGATGGCGGCCCAGCTCGAGTCCTTCTATGACCAGATGGAGCGCATCGCGGTCGAGCTGGACTCGATCCGCGGCTCGCTGCTGAGCGTCTCGGCTTCGACCGACGTGGCCAACCAGCAGCGCCTGGCCGGCGATGTGCGCGCGCTGCGCGACGAGCTCGGCTCGCTGGCGGAGGGGATGAGCGAGGCGTTCGAGGAGCGCGCGGTCTAGCGACTCGCCTGCGTACAGGCCAACGTTCGCTTGCATTCTCGTTGCCTGCTCAGCAAGCTGCCTGACATGCGGCTGAGCCCGGTTTGCCAACGCGCGCTGAGCTGATGGCGAGCTTCGCGCAAGGCAAGGTCGAGGCCTTCGTCGGGCCGCGTGAGCTGGGTGCCGGCGACGATCTCGAGCAGGTGATCGTGGCGTTCATCGCGGGCGCGAAGGAGTCGCTCGACATCGCCGTGCAGGAACTCGATTCCGAGGTGATCGCGCAAGCGCTCATCGACGCTCGGTGGCGCGGCGTGAGCATCCGTGCGTTCCTCGAGCAGGACTATCTGCTCAGCCCCAAGCTGCCGACGGCCACGCCCAGGGGCAACGAAGCGCAGGCCGACGCCCTGCGCCGCGTGCAATGGGAGGAGCTGCGCCGGCCGCCGGAGCGCAAGACCAACCGCGACATCGCCGCCGCGCTCTTGCGGTCGAACATCGACTTCAAGTCCGACTACAACCCCGCCATCTTTCACCAGAAGTTCGCGATTCGCGACTACCGGGGGCGGGCGGCGCGCACGAGCGCGCTGCTGACCGGCTCGGCGAACTGGACCGAAACCGATTGCCACAAGAACCTCAACCACGTGATCGTCTTCCACAACGCCAAGGTGTGCGCCGAGTATCAGCGCGAGTTCGACGAGATCCGCGGCGGCTCGTTCGGCCGGCGTCAGCACGGAAACGTACCCGCCGCGACGAACATCGGCGGCATCCCGGTCAAGATCCTCTTCGCCCCCGACCACACGCCCGAACTCGAGATCGTCAAGCAGATGCTGCGCGCCCGGCAGCGGCTCGACTTCGCGATCTTCACGTTCGCAGGCTCATCGGCGATCGACGACGCGATGGTGATGCTGCGTCGAGCCGGTGTGGCGATTCGCGGTGCGTTGGATCCCTCACAGGGTCGCCAGTCCTGGGCCGCGACGCCGTGGCTGCACGACTCCGGCATCGAGGTGAGCTTCCCGAAGAAGGAGCCGGGGTTCGGCAAGCTCCATCACAAGCTGATGGTCATCGACGAGACCGTGCTCGTTGCAGGGTCGCTGAACTACACGGCGCCCGCCAACGAGTTCAACGACGAGAACATCTTCGTACTCGGCAGCCCGTTTGCGGACCTACCGCGTCGAGACGGCGGGCCCGTCGACCAGAACGCATGCGCGGAGATCTGCCGCTTCTTCCGTACCGAGATCGATCGCATCATCACGGCGGGCGAGCGATTCGTGCCGCGGTAGCGCGGCGCGCGCCGGGGGGCCCGCCGATCCGACGACCGCCGAAGAACCTTCGCGTCCGGTTGGAGCGGCGACGGGCGGTGTGCCGGTGTTACCGGCATGTCCATTCATTGCCCCGCCCGGCCTGGTGCATCCAAGCCGCGGCCAGCGCGTTCCACTTCGCGCGCCACGGCGAACGGCGGGCGTAGGGGGTGGTGCCCCACGTTCCGGAGATGCGAAACTGAAACAGGCCGGCGTGCGGGCCGCTGGCGGCGAGGGGGTTGAGCTTGGATTCGCAGCGGGCCTTGCGCACGAGCATCGTGTAGGAGACGTCGTAGCGGATGGCCGCGCGGCGGATGCAGGGCAGGACGCGCTTCTGCGAGCACTGCTTCGCGGCGACGCGCTCGTCGCAGCGCACGGACTGACAGGCGGTGCCGGCCAACGCCGGCGTGGCCGGGGCGAGGCTGAGGGCACAGGGGACGGCAAGCAGCAGGAGAGGTTTTCTGATTGAGCTGTTCCTTCGTGAAGGTCGCCGGGCGCTCGCGCGCGGCCTGGGCATGGGCGATGGCCGCGCTGGCCAAGGCCGTTGTCTCGTCGGCCGCGCCGAAGGGTGGACAAGGCGATTCGCGCCTGTTGGCGCGCGCCCGTGGCCGCCTGGCGAGGTTGACGGGCGATGCTCCGAGGTCCGGAGCATCAACGGCGAGCATCCTAGCGACTTAGAGCAAGCAGGGGCGCTGCGAGTCGGCACGCGGGTTTCGTCTATGAGACGTCGACCGGCGCGCGCGACCGCCGGCGCGGCGGATCAGGCGTGGCGCGCGAGCGCGGAGCCGGTCCTCGGAACGCTGACCTCGCGGTCCTCCGGGCACTGGAAGGAGGGGCGGGCCCGGAGGGACCGCGAGGTGCTCTTCGCCACGCTCGTCGCTGGGACAGCGAGCGGGCCTGTTCGGCCCCGTTGGGCGAAGGTGAGATGGCAGCGCGCGACGGCCTGAAACAGCGACAGCGGTGATCTCCGCCGTTCGGCGGCGGATGCCGGCGCTTCGGTCGGTGGTGCCGACCGGGAGAACATGGTTCGCTCCGTCCTGCGGTCACTGCCAGTCCCGGTCCGGTCCCGGCCGCACTCGCGGGTGGTCATGTCGCGACGCCGGCTCCAGCGCGTGAGCACTGCAACGTCGTCGCCTGCGGCGAGCCTATCAACAGCCCCAGCGCGATGTCGGCGCGTTTCACCGTGAAGCATTCGCGGGGCGTTCGTTCACTACGTCAAGGAGTCAGCTCCCTGCGCCTCGCCAGGTTCTCCGCCGTCGCCGGCCGGTGGACCCCTGAGGACGAGGCGAGCGTCGCCGCGGCGATGGTCGCCACCCAGACCCTCGAGGACCTCAACCAGCAGCACGCCCGCACGATCGTGCGCGTCGTCCAGATCTCAACCACGCCGCTCGCTACGCCGACCACCTCATCGCGATGCACGAGGGTTCGATCGTCGCTCAGGGCCACCCGCGAGAGATCGTCACGGCGGCGCTCGTCGAGCAGATCCTCGGCATGCGCTCGCAGATCATCCTCGATCCCGTCAGCGAGACCCCGATGGTCATCCCGATCGGACGGCACGCCTCGCGCGGCGCGCAACGGATGAACGGCGCGGCCGCCGAGGCGACGTGACCGGCGTGACCGACGTGACGACGACGCGTCGCCGGCGGGAGGCGATCGATGCGGGCAGATGATCCGCGCCATCGCGGCGCACGCCGGTCAGAGGCCGGCGCGATCCAAGGCCGTCTCGTACTCGTCGATGATCTCCTCGAGGTCGCGTCCCTCGGCCTCCCCGCGCTCCCAGATCGCCTCCATCCGGGCGGCGATCGGCTCGAAGCGGGCAGCCCAGTCGTCGGCGTTCGTCAACCAGTAGCCGGTCAGCGAGTAGCGTTCCCGCGCGATGCCGCGCTCGTGGCGGATGTAGCGACGCGTCGCGCGGACGGTCCGCGTCTCACCCGCCATCCAGATGTAGCCCTGGCCCTCCGGCTCGGGGAACGTGCGAACGGCCTCCTCCAGCCGGCTCGGCGCGCGACCCTCGCCGCTGCCGTGCAGCCACCGTACCTCGACGTCGCCGGCGGTCTGCCACTCCTGGCGATCGGCCTCGTCGTAGACCTCCGCGACGACGATCGCGCGTGCACCCGCGGGCAGCTCTTCGACGATCCGCCCGATCGCCGGCAGCGCGGCGATGTCCCCCACGACGAGCCGCCAGTCGGTGTCCGCCGGCGGGTCGTAGCTTGAGCCGATCTCGTCCCACCACTCCAGTTGCTGGCCCGGTGTCGCCGAGCGCGCCCAGTCGACGGCGATGCCCGCCTCGTGCAGCACGACGTCCATGTCGACCTCGTCGACGGCGGGACGGATCGCGCGCACCGTGTAGTTGCGACGTCGGATGTGGTCACCGCGCTCGCCGAAGAAGATCCCCACCCATTCGTCGGCGTGTCCGATGCCGCGAAAGCCGGGCACTGTGAACGTGATCCGCAGGACGCGCGGCGTGAGCTGCGCGACGCGCGCGACGGTGGCGGTGGTGGTCTTGATCTCGGTCATGGGGCTCGCACCGTGCCGGGCTCACCGTCTATCGCGGCGACGAGGTCGGGGACCAAGGCGCGCCTCGCCGGCAACGCTGCGTGCACTGTTGCGTCCTTCCAAGGTCCGTCCGACGAAGTGTTAGGGCACCCTTATACCGCATGCCGTCAGGTCACGACCGGCCGAGCCGGCGGTCCCCGCACGACGGCTCGGTCGTCGTCCGGGACCTGACGCACGCCGTAGGTCGCACGCCCCCAGGACCTGCCCGGCTGGTCGGCCGCTGGCTGGGGGGACGCGCCGATCCGCGGCGCCGAGGACATCGGTGCGACGCCGCTCGCCGCGCGGGTGGTGAACGTCAAGCCCGCGCGGATCGGCAGCCTGCGCGCGCGGTTGGACGTCTACGCGCGGTGCGCGCAGGAGCGGCGGCCGATGTACGGCGATCACCGCGTCGTCGCGCGTGAGGCGGTTCATGGCGTCCAACACAGCGGCCGAGGCGAGGCCGTGGCCGCGGTCGTCGAGCGCACGCGACGCCTGCTCGGCGCGCCAGATCGCCCAGCGCTCGCGCAGCTGCGCGGCCTGGTCCTCGGTGACGATGGGCGGTCCCGGGCTCGAACCGGGGACCTCCTGCTTGTAAGGCAGGCGCTCTGACCAGCTGAGCTAACCGCCCGCGTTCAACGCGCGAATGGGCCGCCTGGGGATCGAACCCAGAACCTAGGGATTAACCTGCCGCACCGGCTCTCACCGGCCGCTCGTCGCGTTGCGGTCTGGACCATCTCTTCACCCTCGCCGGTCCGCGTTAGGGTGGGCAGCGTATGGCCTCTGAGGGCTCTCCCTTGCGGGGTTGCCTGCTGATTGCCCAATCCTGAGGATTGTCACCGCGATGGGTACCTCAGGCTCTCAGGGGGTCCCAGCAAACAGCTGCCGACAAACCAGCGGTCTCCCGACTGGCGCTCCGTACCGAAGTCCCTTGCTCTACCGATTGAGCTAACGGCCCGCACGCGCCCCAGCTTATTCGTCCGGCTGCTTGACTTCGGCTCGTGAACGAACCGGACGACCGCCCCGTGCCCGATCTGCGCGCCTCGGATGCCGACCGCGAACGGGCGGTCATCACGCTCGGCCGCGCGGCGGGTGACGGACGCCTCGACGTCGACGAGCTCGAGGAGCGCCTGCAGCTCGCCTACGCCGCCCGCACCCACGCCGAGCTCGACACCCTGCTCGCCGACGTCGGCGGCGCCGTCGAGGGCGATCTCGCCGCGGCCGCGGCGTCGGCGCCGGAGCAGGCGCGCGCGCCGGGTGCCCGCGTCGTCCCATCCGCCGCCGGGGGAAGGTCGTGGATCGTCTCGATCATGGGCGGCAACCAGCGCACGGGCCGCTGGCGCGTCGCCGAGCGATGCAACGTCGTGAACTTCATGGGCGGGGCGGAGCTCGACCTTCATGACGTCGAGCTGTCCGATCAGGTGACCGTGGTCAACGTCTACACGCTGATGGGCGGCTTCGAGATCCGCGTGCCCGACGGCGTCGACGTCCAGATCTCGAAGTTCGCGTTCATGGGCGGCCACGAGGTCAAGCTCGGCAGCGAGCCGCCGCCGCCGGGCGCGCCGCTCATCCGCATCCGCCTGTGGACGATGATGGGCGGCGGCGAGGTGCGTCGCGGTCGCAAGCAGCGCCGCGACTACGGCGACCGGCGCGAGCTCGAGCGCTGAGCAGTACCCCCAGGGGGAATCGAACCCCCGCTACCAGCGTGAAAGGCTGGCGTGCTAACCGCTACACCATGGGGGCGGGCGATCTGCGGGTTCGCAGTCTAGGAGGCGCGGCGCGCGCGGCGGCGGCCGATGCGGTCGAGCTCGGCCAGCAGCAGCTCGATCGAGCGTTCGAGCTGCTCGACGGTGGCGGCGTCGACGCTGTCGACCTTCGTCTGGCGGTTCAGCCACGTATTGATCTCGCGGTAGGTACGGCCCTCCATGCCGGCGAGGGTGCGCACGAGGCCGGTGCGCTTGTCGCGCAGGCGCCGCCGGCGGCGGAAGACGGGCTCGGGCGCCTCCTGCGCGACGGCGGGCGGGAAGGCGGCGACCGGCGTGGCCAACGGCGGTGGCGGGCCGCCGCTGAACAGGGCGAGCTGCGGCACGACGTCGGCGTCGAGCGCGAGGAACGCCTCGGGCTCGGTCTGCTCGCTCGCGCGCCGGGTGGGCGGCTCGTCGAGCAGGCCGAGGCCCTCCTGCGGCGGCGCGCGGAGCACGTGGCGCAGCTCGGTCTCGACCTCGGCCGCGTGCGAGCGCAGCAGCCGATCGGCCGGCAGGAAGAGGTAGGAGTGCTCGGGCGGCCGGCCCGCCAGCGTGCGCACGAAGCGCCCGACGATCTGGCGGAACATGAGCGGCGTCTTGGCGGCGGTGGCGTACACGCCGACGCGCAGGCGCGGGATGTCGACGCCCTCGGAGACCATGTTGACGGCGACGATCCAGCGCTCGCGGCCCTCGCCGAACGCCCGCAGCTTGGCCGCGGCGCGGGCGTCGGTGTGCACGACGACCACCGGCGAGCGGCCGGTGATCTCCTTGAGCACCATCGCGACGCGGCGCGCGTGCCCGCCGTCGGCGGTGACGACGAGGCCGCCGGCGTCGCGGTGGCCGCCGGTCGAGCGGACCTCGCCGAGGCGCTCGTCGGCGGCGCGGAGGATCCGCGGCAGGCCGTCGGCGAGCTCGGTCGAGATCGCCGTGCGGTAGCGGCGGCTCGCCTCGCGCCCGCTCAGCTCGCTGTCGGCGAAGGAGGACTCGATGACCGCGTCGCCGGACTGCCAGGACAGCACGCCGTCGTAGGGGACGAAGACGACGGGGCGGCAGATCCCGTCGCGCACGGCGTCGGCGTAGGTGTAGGACACGTCCGGGATGCACATGCCCCCCGCGTCGTAGCGCACGCCGGCGATCGCGCTGCCGTCGGAGCGAAACGGCGTGCCCGACAGCAGCAGCCAGCGCGGCGTCGCCGCGAACGCCTTGGCGAAGCCCTCACCCCAGGCGAGCTCGTCGCCGAGGTGGTGCGCCTCGTCGGCGATGACCAGCGTGCGCGCACCGCACTGCGGTGCCCAGCGCGCGGCGGACGAGGCGACGCGGGCGTACGTCGCGGCGATGCCGTGGAAGTCGCGCGGCGGGTGCAGCTGCTCGCAGTCGGGCGCGAGCTGGATGCCCAAGCGCCCGGCGACCTCGGCCCACTGGCGCGTCAGCGGCGTCGTCGGGCAGACGACGTGGACGCGCGTGACGATCCCGGCGTCGAGCAGCTTGCGGGCGAACGCGAGGCTCGGGATCGTCTTCCCGGCTCCGGGGGCGGCGGACAGCAGGAACGAGCCCTGATCCCACTCGGCGAGGCGCTCGAGCGCGCGCTCCTGCCACTCCCGCAGAACGGTCAACGGGCGGTGGGAGGGGCGGCGGCGACGAACACGAGCGGCGCAGTGTGCGGCATCGGCCGGACGGATGCGCAGAAGCCCTGCAAACGCGCGGTCGCCTCCCGGCCGGGACGGGTTGTACGGCGAGCGATGGTGAGTTCACCCCCGTATATCCGGGGCCAACTCACCACGGACGGCGGTCGCCTAACGGCCATCGCTGATGCGTGGCGACTTGACCCCTCCATGCGGGGTCAACTCACCACAGCCGCCCCGTCTTGGGGCTATCCGAGGTACGCGACCGCCTCGATCTCGACGAGCATCCGCGGGTCGATCAGCGCCGCGACGGCCACCATCGCCGCCACCGGCGGGTGCGCCCCGAACCGCGCGCCGTGGACGCGGCCGATCTCCTCCGCGCGGCTCATGTCGGTGACGAACATCCGCGTCTGCACGACCCGGTCCAGCGAGGCGCCCGCCTCCGCGAGCGCCGCCGCGATGCGGTCGAGCACGTACGCCGCCTGCGCGCCGGCGTCGCCGATCCCGTGCACGACGCCGTCCTCGTCGATCGCCGTCGTGCCCGCGACGAACACGAACTCGCCGGCACGCACGGCGCGGGAATAGCCAAAGCGCGCCTCCCAGGCACCGCCCGAGCCGAAGCGCTCGATCCCACCCGCCACCGCGCCCGCCTGCCCGTCGCCCGCCCGCTCGCCGCGGTCAGTGGCGGAAGTGACGCCGGCTCGTGAAGACCATCGCGATGCCCGCCGCGTCGGCCGCCTCGACGACCTCGGGATCGCGGCGCGACCCGCCGGGCTGGATGATCGCCGTCACGCCCGCGCCGATCGCGATCTCCGGCCCGTCGGAGAACGGGAAGAACGCGTCGGAGGCCAGCACCGCGCCGGCCAGCGACTGCAGGCGCGACTTGTCGACCGCCAGGCGCACGGAGTCGACGCGGCTCATCTGGCCGGCGCCGATCCCCGCCGTCGCCTCGTTCTTGGCGAGCACGATCGCGTTGGAGCGCACGGGCTTGCAGATCTTCCAGGCGAACATGAGGTCGCGCCACTCGTCGTCGGTGGGGTGGCGATTCGTCACGACCTCCATCTCCGTGCGGTCGGCGAGCTCGACGTCGCGATCCTGTACGAGCAGGCCGCCCATGACCTGCTTGATGTCGGGCTCGACGGCCGGCGTCGCGCGCCGCTCGTCGTTTTCGAGGATGCGGATCGACGGCTTGCGCGTGAGGATCTCCAGTGCGCCCTCCTCGTAGGCGGGCGCGAACAGCACCTCGACGAACTGCTCGGAGAGCCGCTCGGCGGTGGCCGCGTCGACCGGCCGGTTGAAGGCGATCACGCCGCCGAACGCGCTCAGCGGATCGGTCGCGAACGCGCGCTCGTAGGCCTCCAGAGCGCTCGCACCGACGGCCGCACCGCACGGGTTGTTGTGCTTGAGGATCACGCACGCCGGCACGTCGAATTCGCGCACGATGTCGCGCGCGGAGTCGAGGTCGAGCAGGTTGTTGAACGACAGCTGCTTGCCGTGGTGCTGCTGGACCATCGACAGCAGGTGCATCCGCGCGCCGACCTGCTGGTAATAGGCGGCACGCTGGTGCGGGTTCTCGCCGTAGGGCAGGTCGGTGACCTTCTCGTAGGCGCGCACGAGCAGCGGCGGGAAGTCCTCGGACTTCTCGGCGAACCAGCGCGCGACGGCGGTGTCGTAGCGCGCCGTGTAGGCGAACGCCTCCGCCGCCAGCGACTCGCGCGTGGGCATCGACAGCTGAGCGCCGCAGTCGCGCAGCTCGTCGAGCACGGCGTCGTAGGACTCGGGGCTCGTGACGACCGCCGCGAAGGCGAAGTTCTTCGCCGCCGCGCGGATCATCGTCGGCCCGCCGATGTCGATGTTCTCGATGATCTGGGCCGGGGGCAGGCGGCTGGCCACCGCCCGCTCGAAGGGGTAGAGGTTCACGCAGACGAGGTCGACGTACTCGATGTCGTGCGCGCTGGCGGCGTCGACGTGGGTCTGGTCGTCGCGCACCGCGAGCAGGCCGGCGTAGAGGCGCGGGTGCAGCGTCTTGACGCGGCCGTCCATCATCTCCGGAAAGCCGGTGAAGTCCTCGATCGCGCGGACGTCCAGCCCCGCTTCGGCGAGGGCCGCCGCGGTTCCGCCCGTCGAGACGAGCTCGACGCCGAGGGCGGCCAGGCCGCGGGCGAAGTCGACGACGCCACGCTTGTCGGAGACCGACAGCAGCGCGCGGCGGATCGTGACCGCCGCGGGCGCGGTCAGCGCGCCTGGGCTCTCGGTGTCTGGCTCGCCGGCGATGGCGCCGAGGATATAGGCCGGACGCCACGGCAGCCCGCCCGCTCCCCGCGCGCCTCGCGCGCCCCGGCTAGCCGCGCTTCTCGCAGTTCGTCAGCACGTCGGTCTTGTCGGCGATGACGGTGTCGGTGCCCGAGCCGCAGTTGACCGTGTCCCTGCCGCCGCCGACGGAGACGATGCGGTCGTTGCCGGGACCGCCGTTGAGGACGTCGTTGCCGAAGCCGCCGTTGAGCCGGTCCCTGCCCGGTCCGCCGTCGAGCAGATCCTGCCCGCGGCCGCCCTCGAGCGTGTCGTTGCCGCCCTGACCGAGCAGCTCGTCGTTGCCCCCACGCCCGTACAGGCCGTCGTTGCCGGGCCCGCCGTGCAGCCGGTCGTCGGTGCTGTCGCCCTCGAGGCGATCGTCGCCGCCGAGGCCGTAGAGCACACCGTCGGGGTCGACCGCGCCCTTCTTGCGCACGCTGAGCGAGTCGTTGCCCTGCGTCGCCCGCCCCAGGCGCGGGATCGGCTGGTCGGCGTTGTTGTTCTTGACGAACGCGACGGCCCCGGCGCCCGGCTCGCCCGCGGCCAGCAGGCCGGCGTTGGTCTCGATGCCCTCCTCCTGGCTGGAGGCGATGAACTGCGGGTTGAGGCGATGCGGCGCGAGCGGGTTGTCCTTGACGCCGACCGGGATGAGCACCTCGCAGTCCTTGAACACGTACGGCTCGCGCACGAGCGGATCCTGCACCGCCTCGGGGGTGCCGCGCTCGAGCCGGGCGAAGCCGACGTACTCGCCGTAGACGGTGTCGATGCCGGGACCGCAGTCGATCTCGCCGGCGCCGGTGCCGCTCCAGATCGTGTCGTTGCCGTCACCGCCGCGGATGACGTTCACGCCGGTCCCGCCGAGGAGCTTGTCGTCCTCGCCCTCGCCGTCGAGCACGTCGCGCCCCTGGCCGCCCTCGATGACGTCCCGGCCGGCGCCGCCGTTGAGCTCGTCGTCGCCCAAGCCGCCGATGAGGATGTCGTCGCCCTCGCGGCCGAAGATCTGCTTGTCGCTGCCACGATTGGTGTTGATGTAGTCGTCGCCGGGACCGCCGTCGACGAGGACTTCGTTGCCGAACCCCTTCTCGAGGATGAAGTCGTCGCCCTCGCCGCCGAACAGCGTGTCGTCGCCGTCGCCGCCGTCGATCCGGTCGTGGTCGGCGCCGCCGTCGAGCTTGTCGTTGCCCGTGCCGCCCTCGAGCACGTCGACCCCCGCGCCGCCGGTGAGCTTGTCGTTGCCCGAGTCGCCCTCGAGGCGGTCGTTGCCGGTGTCGCCGAACAGCTTGTCAGAGCCGAAGCCGCCGATCAGCACGTCGTTGCCGGCCTTGCCGCGCAGCGTGTCGTTGCCGTGGTTGCCGCGCAGCAGGTCGCGCATGCTCGTGCCCGACAGGCGGTTGGAGTGGCTGTCGCCGTCACGCACGATCGCCTGCGCGGTCGGCAGGCCGGTGAGCAGCGCGACGGCCGCGACGAGGACGAGCAGGCGAACGTTCAAGGCTGCTGCTCGGGTCCCCGCACGCGCGTAATCATGGCGTCTCGCCGCTCGCCGGGCAACAACGAACGGACGGATGTTCTACTTCGCGGCGGGAACCTGCCTGGAGCGGCCCTGAAAGCCGGTCATGTAGCAGGCGATGCCGAGCGCGAGCAGGCCGATCGCGATGCCCGCGATGTCGTCGATGACGTAGTGCCAGCCGAGGTGGACGGTGGAGATCGCGCTGACGACGAACAGGACCCACAGCGCGATCCGCAGCACGCGGTTCAGGCCCAGCAGATGGGCCGCCATCGCCGCCGTGAACAGCAGCGAGCAGTGCAGCGAGGCGAACGCCGCGATGTTCTGTCCCACCTCCGCGGCCTGCGGATCGGCGAGGAACTCGCGGCGCTCCACGAGCAGGCGCTCCTGCAGGTAGGCGGCATGCGAGTGCGGCAGGTCGGCGAAGTCCTGCGGCACGTAGTAGATCGGCCCGCGCGCCGGCAGCAGCAGGTAGCTGACCGCCCCGATCGTCCAGTTGATCGCCAGCGCGGTCGCGAAGAACAGGCCGCCGCGCAGGTTGGGGGCGAACACGAGCGCGAACGCCAGCGACAGCGGCAGCAGGAAGACGAACGACACGTAGACGCTCGACAGGATCTGCGTCGCGATGCCCGTGCCCAGGACGCTGTGCAGGATCTCCCAGGGTTCCTTGCCGAAGCCGAAGACGAGGCTGTCGATGTGCGTGAGCTCCTGGTCGTAGAGCTCGTCGGGGTTCAGCAGGGGAATGACGGTCTTGAGGTTGCGGTAGGCGACGTAGGTGACGTAGAAGCCGACCAGTCCGCCGGTGACGGCGATCGCGCGATGGCGCGTCCAGCGCTCGCGGCGCACGTCGCGCAGCGCGGTCAGCGACGGCTTGAGCGATCCCGTGCGACGGGCCGCGCGGATGGCGATGTCGACGAGCACGAGCGCCGCGGCGAAGCCCCACACCATCGCCAGTCGGCGCGCGCCGACGTTGTCGGGATCGCGGAAGCCGATTCCCGCCTGCTCGGTCGCGACCAGCGCGAAGATGACGGTCACGAGGGCGACGATCGGCACCGCGACGACGCTGCGCAGGGGGACGATCTCGCCGTCGACTCGTCGCGCGGAGGCCTGCGGCGCGGCGCGCTCCTCGGACGCCGGCGGCGCGGGGCGCCGCACGCGCTCGCGTTCACCTAGCGTTGACACGAAGGCGAACCCTACGCGGGGCGCGGCTCGGCGGGCGCGCCGCCGCCGGCGACGACGATCCGGCGCGGGTTAGCCGGGTCGCGCGACACCGCGCCGCGCGCGATCAGCCGTACGGCCTCGGGCAGCAGCGCGTGCTCCAGCGGCCGCAGCGCCTCGGCGACGGCCACCGGATCGCTGGCGTTGGCGAGCGCGAGCGCGCCCTGCACGAGCACCGGCCCGGTGTCGACGCCGCCGTCGTCGAGCACGAGGTGCACCGTCACGCCGAAGACCTTCACGCCGTAGTCGATCGCCTGCTCGATCGCGCGCACGCCGGGGAAGGCGGGCAGCAGCGAGGGGTGGATGTTCACGACGGCGTCGGGGAAGCGGCTGAGGAAGGGGCTCGTCAGCAGCGCCATGTAGCCGGCCAGCACGACGAGTTGCACGTCGTGGGCGACCAGCCAGTCGGCGATGGCGGCGTCGCGCGCGCCGCGGTCGGGGAAGTCGCCGATCGCGAACACGGCGGTCTCGACCCCGGCGTCGCGTGCCCGCGCCAGCGCCGCCGCGGCCGGCTTGTCCGCGGCGACAGCGACGACCAGCGCCTCCTCGCCGTGGACGGTGTCCAGCAGCGCCTGCAGGTTCGTCCCCTCGCCCGACGCCAGGACGCCGACGCGCAGCGGCTCGTCCGCCCCGCCCGCCATGGGCGCTACGCCGCCGTCTCGAGCTGGGGATCGCCCGCGGACTGCAGCTTGGGGTACATCCCGCCGGTCGAGCGCAGGCGCCCGGCCTGCAGCAGCTCGTCGACGCGTGCCATGACCTGCTTGGCGGTGAGGTGGTCGAACGTGCCGTAGGCGGGCAGCCCGTCGTGGCCGCTCTTGACGAGCGCCTGCGAACGCCCGCCGCGCAGGATCTCCACCGTCCGCGTGCGCCCGACGGCGGGATCGGCGGTCTCGACCACCTCGACGATCGCCGCGTCGAGATCGCCGGCGGCGACCGGCGGCGCGCCGGCCGGGCGCTTGCGGCTGCTCTTCGCCGCGGGCGCGGCGGGCACCCACGAGGGGTCGCAGACGTCGCAGCACGGCACGCCCGGCAGCGGCGCGGGGGTGCTGCGATCGCCGAAGTGGCGCAGGATCGCGATGCGCCGGCAGGCGGCGCTCTCGACGAACTTCCAGACGGAGCGGTACTGGCTCCAGCGGGCCCGCGTGCTCTCGCCCGCCGACGTGCGGCAGGCGGCCCGCGCACGGCCGTCGAACGGCCCTTCGATGCGTCCGCGGATCCGGTCGGGTGAGGACGGCGCCGGGCGGATGACGCCGGCGCGCGCGAGATGGCCGATGACCGCGCGGACCTTGTCGTCGTTGTCGCGCGTGTCGCCGCCGAGCACGGCGGCCAGCTCGTCGGCGCCGAGGTCGTAGCGCCCCTCGTGCGCGCGCGCCTGCAACCGCATCGCGACCGTGGCGATCGTGTCGTCGCCCAGCTCGCCGCGCTGGATGAAGAACACGTGCAGGCCCTTGTCGCGGCCCTCGGCGAACAGCAGCGCGCGGGCCGGCCGGCCGTCGCGGCCGGCACGGCCGGCCTCCTGGTAGTAGGCCTCGATCGAGCCCGGCACGCTCTCGTGGCAGACCGTGCGCACGTTGGCCTTGTCGATCCCCATGCCGAAGGCGTTCGTTGCGACGACGACGTCGAGGCGACCGTCCATGAAGCGGCGCTGCACGTCGGCGCGCTGCTCGCGGCCGAGGCCGGCGTGGTAGGCGGCGACGGCGCCGTCGAGGTTGCCCGACAGATGGGTCGCGAGCTTCTCGGCGCCGTTGCGGGTGCCGGCGTAGACGATCGCCGGGGTCGCGTCGGGCTCCTGCAGCGCCGACGCGATGTGGCGCTGCTTGGCCTGCGCCGACGCGCACGGGATGACGCCGAAGGAGAGGTTCGGGCGGTCGAAGCCGGTCGCGACGCGGACGGGGTCGCGCAGACCCAGGCGCTGGGCGATGTCGTTGGCGACCTGCGGCGTGGCGGTCGCCGTCGAGGCGATGATCGCCTCGGCCTGCAGCCAGCGCGCGGCGTCGGCGAGACGGAAGTAGTCGGGCCGGAAGTCGTGGCCCCACTGCGACACGCAGTGCGCCTCGTCGACGACGAAGAGGCCGATCTTGATGTCCTTCATCGCCTGCAGGAACGGCGCCGAGGAGAAGCGCTCGGGCGCGACGTAGAGCAGGCGCAGCTCGCCGTCGGCGGCGGCCTGCAGCGCCGCGCGGTTCTCGGCGGCGTCGCGCTGGGAGTTGACGAGCGCGACGCGGCCGGGCGCGATCTTCGCCAGCGCCTCGACCTGGTCTTGCATGAGCGAGACGAGCGGCGAGACGACGAGCGTCACGTCGTCGCGCACGAGCGCGGGCAGCTGGTAGCACAGCGACTTGCCGGCACCGGTCGGCATGACGACGAGCACGTCGCGCGCGGGCGGCCCGATCGCGGCGCGCACGGCGTCCTCCTGGCCGGGGCGGAAGGCGTCGAAGCCGAAGGTCTCGCGCAGGGCGGCGGACGGATTGGACGGATCCATGGCGACGTTCGACCTTAGCGGGCGCTGCGGCGCGCACCACCGGCTGGCGCGAAGACGGCACGGATGTGCCGCAATTTGCAGGGATGGCCGGCCGGTCCGGCGCGAAGAACCCGGTTGTACGTGCGCGCGGGCTCGGGTATCCGGGAGGCTTGCTTGCTTGCACGCAGCGCTACGCTCGTTTCAGGTGCCTGTCAGCTTCATCTTCCGTTGTCAGTACTGCGATGCGCAGCCTGATCCGCTGACGCAGCTGAGGCTGCAGGGCGCGATGCGCGAGTTCGTCTGGGGCGCCTACCAGAACGCGCTGCCCGGGCGCTGGCTCATCTGGCACGGGCGCGGGCTCTACGGGCCGGCGCGCTACGCCTGCCCGGACCACCGCGGCGACCTCGTGGCATACCTGCGCCAGCACTACGGCACGATCGGCTTTCACCCCTGGAAGCGCCCGCCGTATCCCCACAGCCTGGCGTCCGACGACACCGATCACGCGTGGGACATCGCGACGCGCCGCGGGATCACCGGCGGCTTCTGAGTCACGCACGCGCGTCGCGCGCGGTCAAAGAAGGGTGGCGCGATCGCGCTTAAGGGGTAGTGTGAACGCAGAGATGTCGGTGCGCCTCATCTTCCGCTGCCAGTTCTGCGATGCGCGGCCTGATCCGCTGACGCAGATCAGCCTGGAGAAGAGCGTGCCCGAGCTCATGTGGGGCCAATACGAGGACGCGATGCCCCAGCAGTGGCTGATCTGGCACGGCCGCGGGCTCTACGGCCCGGCGCGCTATGCCTGCAACGCGCACCGCGGCGACCTCGTCGCCTACCTGCGCCACCACTACGGCTCGATCGGCTTTCACCCCTGGAAGCGCCCGCCGTACCCGACGAACCTGCGCAATCCCGACAAGGAGCGCTCGATCGCCGCCGGTGGCCGCTCGTCGATGCCGAAGTGGGGCTACGGCCCCCAGGTCAAGTAGCCCGCCTAGCCGGCCGGGCTCGCTCGCGCCGGCTGGATCTCAGAGCACGCGAGCGCCGACCAGCGGCAGCTCGAAGGCGTCCTTGCGCTGCGCGTCGCCGGTGCCCTCGAGCGGGTAGCGGCCGCTGAAGCACGCGTCGCAGTGGCGCTCGCGATCGCCGCGCACGGCCTCGTAGACGCCCTGCAGCGACAGGTAGGCCAGCGAGTCGCAGCCCAGCTCGGCCGCGACCTCCTCGACCGTCCGCTCGTGGGCGATCATCTCCTCGCGCGTGGACATGTCGATCCCGTAGTGGCAGGGATGCTTGATCGGCGGCGCCGAGATCCGCAGGTGCACCTCGCGCGCGCCGGCCTCGCGCAGCATCTGGACGAGGTGGCGCGTCGTGTTGCCGCGCACGATCGAGTCGTCGACGACGACGAGCGACGTGCCGCCGACGATCTCCGGCAGCGGGTTGAACTTCATCCGCAGGCCGTGCTTGCGCAGTTCCTGGCCGGGCTCGATGAACGTCCGCCCGACGTAGCGGTTCTTGATGAGCCCGTCGTCCTGCGGCAGGCCGCTGGCGCGGGCGTAGCCGCGGGCCGCGGGCGCGCCGGAGTCGGGCACCGGGATGACGAGGTCGGCGTTCGGCGCCGGCGCCTCGCGGGCGAGGATCTCGCCCATTCGCCCGCGCGCCGCCTGCAGGACGTCGCCGTTCATGCGCGAGTCCGGCCGGGCGAAGTAGATGTACTCGAAGACGCAGAACGCCTCCCGCCCGCCGGCGACCACCTGGCGTGAATGCAGGCCGGCATCGTCGACCCAGATGAGCTCGCCGGGCGCGACGTCGCGCAGGCGTTCGGCGCCGATGATGTCCATCGCGCAGGACTCGCTGGCGACGCAGTACCGGCCGTCGATGCGGCCGAGGACCATCGGGCGCAGGCCGGCGGGATCGCGGAATGCGACGAGGCTGTCCTTCGTCATCAGGACGGTCGAGAAGGCGCCCTGCAGGCGCGGCAGCACCTCGGTCGCGGCGTCCTCGATGCGCTCGGCCTCGTGGGAGGCCAGCAGCGCGGCGATGATCTCCGAGTCCGATGTCGAGCGAAACGAGACGCCCTGCTCGCGCAGCTCGGTGTGCAGCTCGACGGCGTTGATGAGGTTGCCGTTGTGGCCGAGCGCCAGCTCGCGGCGGTCGGAACGGTGCACGGGCTGGGCGTTGTCCCAGCCGTTGGAGCCCGTCGTCGAGTAGCGGACGTGGCCGACGGCGATGTCGCCGCCCAGCGCGCGCAGCTTCTGCTCGTCGAAGACCTGGTTGACGAGCCCCAGCTCGCGCAGGGTCATGATGTGCCCGTTGACGTCGGCGGCGGCGATGCCGGCCGACTCCTGACCACGGTGCTGGAGGGCGTAGAGCGCGAAGTAGGCCAATCGCGAGACGTCGTGGCCGGGAGCGTAGATCCCGAACACCCCGCACTCGTCGCGTGGCCCCTCGCGCTCGTCGAGGGTCGTCACGACGTCAAGAATACCCAGCGCATCGGCGTGCTCACGGGCGGCGATGAGTTTCCCCGGTCGGCGCGGTCTTTGGTGTGCAAGGAGACCAAGGAGCCGTGCTGCCACCGCGACCCCCTTCCCAGACCGACACCGCCGTCATGCCCCTCGCGGCGATCACGCGCGCCGACGTGCCCGCCCTGTGCGAGCGTCTACGGGCCCTTGTGGGGGCATCGGACGCCGACGTGGTCGTATGCGACGTGCGCGATCTCGCCGCCGACCTCGCGGCGGTGGAGGCGCTGGCGCGCCTGCGGCTCACCGCCCGCCGGCTGGGCTGCGGGCTGCGGTTGCGGGGTGCCCCACGGGCGCTGGAGCAGATGCTCGCCCTCTGCGGGCTGTGCGACGTGCTGCCCTTGGAGGGGGAGCTAGGCGGTATCGGGTGGCACGGGCGGCAGCCCGAAGAGCGGGAACAACCGCGCCGTGTCGAGGAAGGCGTTGAGGCCCGTGATCTGCCCGTTTGAGTGCTCGATGACCTGCAGCGCCCACGGCTGGAAGCTGCCGCCGGGCCCGCTCGGGCGGTACTGACCGAAGGCCGGCAGGCCGTTGGCGCTGGTCGCGATGAGCCGCGAGCCACGACAACCGTGGCCGGTGCCGAGATTCCACGCCACGATGTGCTCGGGGCCGCGCAACCAGAGGTCGAAGGGCGGCATCGAGAGCGTCGCGTCCTCGTGCAGCAGGGTGACGAGCGCGTCCATGTCGTAGGCCTCGAAGGCGGTGACGTAGCGGTCGAGCAGCTCGGCGTCGGTTCTCTCCAGGGTGGCCGGCGCGTCGTCGGTCGTCGGCGCGGTGTCGGCGATCGTCGCCCGCGCGCGCTGCAGCGCGCTGTTGACCGAGGCGACGCTCGAGTCCAGCAGCTCGGCCGTCTCGGCGGCGCTCCAGCGCAGCACCTCGCGCAGGATCAGCACCGCGCGCTGGCGCGCCGGCAGATGCTGCAGCGCGGCGACGAACGCCAGGCGCAGCGTCTCCTGGGCCTGCGCGAGCTCGGCGGGATCGGCGTCGCTGGCGTGCGGCAGCACGTGGGCGTCGGGGATCGGCTCCAGCCAGGTGACCTCGGGCAGCGTGTGCAGCGTGCTGGCGGGCGTGCCGACCTCGGTGAGCTCCATCGGCCGGGCGCGGCGCTTGCGGCCGTTGAGCATGTCCATGCAGACGTTCGTGGCGATCCGGTACAGCCAGGACTTCAGCGCCGAGCGGCCCTCGAAGCGGTCGTAGTTGCGCCATGCGCGCAGCATCGTCTCCTGCACGGCGTCCTCGGCCTCGAACGACGAGCCGAGCATGCGGTAGCAGTAGCCGGTGAGCTCGCGCCGGTGCTGCTCGAGACGGTGCTCGAGGTTGCCGTTCGCGGCGAGCGCGGCGTGCGGCGTGGTGTCGGCTCTCGTGCGCAGCCCTGCCATACAGGTGCTCCTTCCCACTAAACGCCTGAGTTCAGCCTCCCCGGCATCGTAGTGGCCGCGGCGATGAGTTTCGACGTCTATGTACGCAGACACCCCGTTACGGATGTAGCCCAAGCGGTCTCGGAAGACCGCCAAGCCGGCGAGGATCGTCGACAGTTCGCGGCGACCGAGGTGACGGCGATGACCGCGACGTCCGAGATCCGAACCGTTCGTCGGGCGCAGAGCGTCACCGGGTCGAAGCCGGGGCGTACGGTACGCCGTCTGGCGCACCGACGAAGCTCGCAATGCGCCCCGGCTGGGCTAGGCAAACAGCGGCGCGAGGGCGCCGTGGGCGGTGCGCAGCTCGTCGAGCGTGGCCGCGACGCGGGTGTCGCCGGCCATGATCTCGAGCGCCTCGCCGCCGACCGTTCCGAGCAGCTGCACCGTGGTGCGCTCGCCGAGGCGGCCGAGCGCCTCCGGCGATCCCGACACGACGAAACCCGACCCGGGCGACTCGCCGAACAGGATGCGATCGATCTCGCCCCCGTTCGCGCCGGCGCCGGCGAGCGCGTCGAGGTCGAGCGTCGCGCCCAGGTCGCCCCCCAGGCAGGACTCGGCGACGGCGATCGCCAGGCCGCCCTCGGCGACGTCGTGAGCGCTGGCCAGCGCGCCGTCGCGGACGGCGTCGCGAATCGCCTCCTGCGCCGCGCGCAGCGCCGCGATGTCCACCGGCGGCAGGCCCACGGGCAGCGCCTCGCCGCGCAGCTTGGCCACCTCCGACCCCGCCAGCGCGGGCTGAAACGGGCCGGCGAGCGCGATGGCGTCGCCCTCGTGCTGGAAGCCCGACCGTCCGGCGAAGGCGACGTCGGGCAGCGCGCCGACGATCCCCACCACCGGCGTCGGGTAGATCGGGCCGCCGCCGCTCTCGTTGTACAGCGACACGTTGCCGCCGACGACCGGCATGTCCAGCGCGCGGCACGCGTCGCCCAGCCCGCGGATCGCCTCGGTCAGCTGCCAGGCGATGTGCGGCTTCTCGGGATTGCCGAAGTTCAGGCAGTTCGTCAGTCCGAGCGGCTCGGCGCCGGCGCACGCCAGGTTCGCGGTGCACTCCAGCACGACCTCCACCGTGCCCGTGTACGGATCGCAGGCGACCCGCCGCCCCGACCCGTCGATCGAGATCGCGATCGCGCCCGGCGCCACGGGCAGCGCGAGCACCGCGGCATCGGCCTGCTCGGGCCGGCGCACCGTGCGCGACTGCACGAGGCAGTCGTACTGCTGGAAGAGCGGCAGTCGCGAGGCGATGTTCGGCGAGGCCAGCAGCGCGAGCAGCGTCACGCCCGGGTCGGTGTGACGTGCGCCGGAGGCGAGCACCGGCGACGGCGCGGCGTACAGCCCGGCCGGCGGCTGCTCGACAACGAGGTCGTAGAGCGGGCAGTCGTCGACCAGCGCCGGCACCGGCATGTCGGCCACCAACACCTCGCCGACGAACACCCGCAGCGCACGCGTGTCGGTCACCGTGCCGATCGCCGTGCCGCCGACCTCCCACTTCTCGCAGATCGCCAGGACCTTGTCGAGCGCGGTTGGCTCGACGACGCAGAGCATCCGCTCCTGGGACTCGGAGATCATGATCTCCCAGGGCTCCATGCCCGCCTCGCGCAGGGGCACCAACGAGACGTCGATGTCCAGCCCGACCTCGCCCTTGGACGCCATCTCGGCCGACGACGAGGTCAGCCCCGCGGCGCCGAGATCCTGCAGGGCGACCAGCAGCCCCTGCTCGAGCAGCTCCAGCGAGCACTCCATGACCTTCTTCTCGGCGAACGGGTCGCCGACCTGCACGGTCGGGCGCTTGGCGGCGTCCTCCTCGCCGAGCTCGGCCGAGGCCAGGACCGATGCGCCGCCGATCCCGTCGCGCCCCGTCGACGCACCGAACAGCACCAGCGGATTGCCGATCCCCGCAGCGGCGCTGCGGATCAAGCCCTCCGACCGCGCCAGCCCCAACGCCATCGCGTTGACCAGGCAGTTCTGCTCGTAGGGCTCCTCGAAGTAGACCTCGCCGCCGATCGTCGGAACGCCGATCGAGTTGCCGTAGTGTCCGATGCCGCCGACCGCGTGGTCGAGCAGGTACTGCGTGCGCGCCGACGAGGGCTCGCCGAAGCGCAGCGAGTCGAGCACGGCGATCGGCCGCGCGCCGATCGCGAAGATGTCGCGCAGGATGCCGCCGACGCCGGTCGCGGCGCCCTGGAACGGCTCGACCGCCGAGGGGTGGTTGTGCGACTCGACCTTGAAGGCGACCACCCAGCCGTCGCCGACGTCCACCGCGCCCGCGTTCTCGCCGGGGCCGAGCGCCAGCCGCGGCCCCTCCGTCGGCAGCGAGCGCAGCAGCTTCTTGGAGTGCTTGTAGGCGCAGTGCTCGCTCCACATCAGCGAGAACACCGCGAGCTCGACCTCGTTGGGCTCACGCCCGATCTGCTCGCAGATGAGCGCGTACTCGGCGGGCGTCAGCCCCAGCGCGACGGCCTGCTCAACCGTGGGCATGGGCCATCGACGAGAAGATCTTCAGCCCGTCGACCGACCCGGTCAACGGGTCGACGGCGTGCTCGGGATGGGGCATGAGGCCGAAGACGTTGCCGGCCGCGTTGCGCACGCCGGCGATGTCGTTCGAAGATCCGTTCGGGTTGCCGTCGTCGGCGTAGCGCAGGACGACCTGGCCGGCGGACTCCAGCGCCGCGAGATCGCCGTCGGGCGCGTAGTAGCGCCCGGTCGTGTGCTTGACCGGAATCGACAGGATCTCGCCCTGCGCGCAGTCGGCGGTGAACGGCATCCCCGCCTGCACGACCTCGAGGGTCACCTGACGGCAGATGAAGCGCCGCTCGAGGTTGGGCAGCAGCGCGCCGGGCAGCAGCCCCGCCTCGCAGAGGACCTGAAAGCCGTTGCAGATGCCGAGCACGAGACCACCGTCGCGGGCGAACCGGATGACCGAGTCCATGACCGGCGAGAAGCGCGCAATCGCGCCCACGCGCAGGTAGTCGCCGTAGGAGAAGCCGCCGGGCACGACGATCGCCTCGACGCCGCCGAGGCCGGCGTCGCCGTGCCAGAGGATCTGCGCCGAGCAGCCGGGCACGCGCTCGCAGGCGAGCACGGCGTCGACCTCGTCGCACGAGCCGGGAAAGCGAACGACCCCGAACTTCACGCGAGGAAGGGTGCCCCGCGGGGCGTGCGGCCCCACGCCTCGATGTCATCCATCGGCAGCCGGCCGCTGGACCGGGACGATCTCGTAGTCCTCGACGAGCGGGTTCGCGAGCAGCTTCTCGCACATCGCCTCGAGCTGGCTCGGATCCTCGATCTCGAGCTCGATCAACCGACCGATCCGGACGTTGGAGGCGCCCTCGAAGCCCAGTGCCGGCAGCGCCCGCTCGACCGCGACGCCCTGCGGGTCGAGGATGCCGGCCTTGGGGCGCACGAGCACGCGCGCGTGGACGGTCACGGCGCCACCCGCTCCAGCCAGCCGTCGAAGCCGTCGCCGGTGATCGTCTCGTAGGCCTCGATGTAGCGCGCCCGCGTGCCCGCGACGACGTCGTCGGGGATCGCCGGCGCCGGCGGCTGCTTGTCCCACCCGGTGCCGGCGGCCCAGTCGCGCACGTACTGCTTGTCGAAGCTCGGCTGCCCGCGACCGACCTCGTACGTGTCGGCGGGCCAGAAGCGCGAGGAGTCGGGCGTGAGCACCTCGTCGCCGACGCGGATCACGCCGTCGGCGTCGCGGCCGAACTCGAACTTCGTGTCGGCGAGGATGACCCCGCGCGAGCGTGCGTGCTCGGCGGCCAGCGAGTAGAGCTGGATCGACATGTCGCGCAGCTGCTCCATCACCGCGCGGTCGCCGACGATCTCGGCGGCGCGGTCGAAGTCGATCGTCTCGTCGTGGCCGACATCGGCCTTCGTCGACGGGGTGAAGATCGGCTCGGGCAGCTGCGCGGACTCCGGCAGTCCCTCGGGCAGCGTGATCCCCGCGACGGCGCCGGTGGCCAGGTAGTCCTTCCAGCCCGACCCGGTCAGGTAGCCGCGCACGACGCACTCGACCGGCAGCATGTCGAGCTTCATCACCGACAGCGCGCGGCCGCGCGCCTCGTCGGGCACGCCCTCGGTGGCCGAGACGAGGTGGTGGGGCACGGCGTCGCCGGTCAGCTCGAACCAGAACACCGACAGTGCGCTGAGCACCTTGCCCTTGTCGGGGATCGGCGTGGGATGGACGACGTCATACGTCGAGATCCGGTCCGACGCGACCATCAGCAGGCGGTCGCCGAGGTCGTACATGTCGCGGACCTTGCCGGAGGCGACGAGCGGCAGGTCGGCGAGCGTGGTGGTCACCGGGCGCAGGCTAGCAATGCGGACGGCTGGCTCTGAGACCCCGCCGGCCGACCCGAGCGCGGATCAGTTCAACGGCACGCGGACGCGCAGCGACCGCGGACCCGGATCGAACTCGAGCGTCAGCCCGGGCGCCCCGCTGGGGACCTGAAAGGCGAGGTGCACGCTCGTGCGCCTGCCGGTCGCCAGGCGTCCGCCGATGGCCGGGATCGCGCCGGCCACGAGGGCCGTCTCGGGGCCGACGACGATGCCCGCGGCAGTGCGGATGCGGAAGCCCAGGCCGCGCGGGCGGAAGTTCCTGCGGCTGACGTTGCGCGTCTGCGCGGCCAGCGTGACCCACGTGCGCCCGGCCCGCGGCGCCTGCCGGCGGATCGCGCGCGCCCACGACGCCGTGCCCGTGCGGGCGACGTTGAAGACGGCGCCGTCGGCGGCGAACGGCGTGTCGAGCGGACGCACGAGGACCGGGTCCCGCTCGACGGTCCTCTCGGGCGCGGCCACGACGCCGATGCCGGCGCCGAGCGCGAGCCCGACGGCACCGGCGAGCAGCACGCTGCGCCCGCGAGCGCCGGCCCCGCGGTGCACCGGCGACGGCGGGCGCGGCCGGCGGCGAAACGGCCAGTGCCCGCCGCGCTTGATGACCAGCGTCCCGGGCTCTCTGGCGGGCGGCGCGGTCGTCGCGTCGGTCGCCGGCGCCGTTGCGGGCGCGGCGGACTGCTCGTCGGCGGGCTCGCCGCCCGGCGGCGGCACGGCGGACGGCGCGTCGGCCTCGCCGGCCGGCGTGTGCCAGCCCGGTTCGGCCAGCGGGGCACCCGCATACGACGCCGGCTCGGTGAGGATCTCCGTGGGAACCCAGGCCGCCGCCGGCGTGCCGGGTGGCGGCGGGCTGCGAGCCTGCGTCGCCGACCCGCCGTCGAACGAGCGCACGTAGTGCTCCTCGGCCGCCCGGCGGACCGCCGCCACGTCGCCGCCGAGCGCGGTCACCGGCGCGGCGTCGACGAGCGCGCGGATGATCCTCGGCGCCAACCCCGGCGGGAGCGGTCCGGTCACCGCCTGCTCGAGCGCCGACTGCGCGGCGGCCCGCTCCAGCGGCGAGGGCGTCACGCCCGCGACGTCCCGCGCGGCGCGGTCGGTGGCCGCCAGCAGGAGCAGTTCGAGCTGCGAGGGCTCCTGCTGGGCGTTGGCGACGACGCCGCGGCGAAACGAGGCCAGCGCCGCGACGGCGGTCTCGGCGGCGTGAGCCTGCGCGCCGAGCACCGCGCAGTAGGCGCCGATCGCCGAGCCGCCCGCGGCGCAGACTGCGGCGAGCGCCGCAGGATCGCCCTCGATGATCCCTTCGATCGGGATGGGATCGTCCACGGCGCGCCGGTTACCGCTCGCCGTAGTAGGCGTTCGAGTAGTAGCCGTAGTCGTGCTCGCGGCCGGGCTTCAGGCCGGTCACGACGATCCCGGTCGTCCGCGTGGGCAGGTGGGCGAGCGCCTCCTTGACCGCGCGCGCCTGGTCGCGCGTGGTCTGGTCGGCGCGGATGCACAGCAGGACGCTGTCGACGAGCGGCACGAGCTCCAGCGCGTCGGAGACCGACAGCAGCGGGGGCGAGTCGAGGACGACGGTGTCGTACGCCGCGCAGACCTGCTCGAGGAAGTGGCGGAAGCGCTGTGAGCCGAGCAGCTCAGCCGGGCGGATCGAATGCGAGCCGGCGGCGATGACGACGAGCTTGCCCGCCACGACCTCGTCGCTGGCTGCGGCCTCGCCCCCGTTTGACGCGGCGAAATCGCTCTGCGAGAGCGTCACGACCTGCAGGATCTCGCGGGCCTCGGCCTGGCCGGCGAGATAGTCGCTGAGGCCCGGGCTGCGGTTGATCGCCAGCCGCTGGGGCAGCGAAGGGCGCCGCAGGTCGCATTCGACGAGCAGCGTCCGCATGCCCGCCGCGGCATTCGCGGCGGCCAGCGATGCGGCGACGGTCGACTTGCCCTCCTCGGGCAGCGGGCTCGTCACGAGGACCGACGTGATCGGGGTATCGACGTCGATGAACTCGAGGTTCGTGCGCAGGACGCGAAAGCTCTCGACGTCCTGGTCGGTCATCGGGCCGCGCCCGTCGGGGACGTAGGCGGCGTTGCCGAGCGCCTCGACGCGCACCATCCCCACGACCGGCAGGCCGAGCGTCTCCTGGATCTCCGTGGAGTCGCGCAGCCGGCGGTCGAGCGAGTTGCGGACCGACACGATGCCGATGCCGAGCACGAGGCCGATCAGACCGCCGATCAGCGCGCTGCGCAGCGGCTTGGGGGAGGCCGGCGTTTGGGGTACGGAGGCCGTCTCGGCGACGCGCGCGGGGGTCGCGTTGATGCTCAGCGTCCGCAGCGTGGCGATCCGGTCCAGCAGCGTCGCGAGCGCGACGTTCGTGCCGGTGTCGTCGCCCCGCTCCGACGCGCGCAGGTCCTCGTACTGGCGCTCGACGCGTTGTGCGGTGCGGCTGTAGCGCTCACGCTCGGTGTTCTTCTGGATCGTGACCGCGCCGCGCGCCACCTCGTTGGCGAGCGCGGCCGCGAACGTCTTGTCGCCGGCCGTCGCCTCGACCGTGACCAGCGTGCTCGACGCGTCGACGCTCGTGTCGAGCATCGCGCGCAGCTGCGCCACCGTCCGGTCGCTCTGCAGCCGCCGGCGCGCCCGGCTGAGCACGTCGTTGGACAGCATCGTCGACGCGCCCTCGGCGGCGAGTTGCGCGGCCGTCTGCGTCGACGCCGTGTCGAGGCCCGCCTCGGCGTTGCTGCGGTTCTCCTCCTGGAACGTGACTCGCGCGGTGGCGACGTACTCCGTCTCCTGCGAGAGCGATAGCCCGGCCGCGATCCCTGCGCAGACGAGGGTTACGGCGAGGATCGCCGGGAGACCGCGGCGCAGGGCGCGTACGTGGTTGTGGCGGGTTCGTGGGCGAGGGTCGCTCATCCGGGTCCGGTCGGCGTGCGTAGTGCCGCGACGGAGTTTGACGCAACCGTCCGACACCGCCGGTCCGCAACGCGCCGGCGACCCCCGTGTTCGGAGTGGTGAAGACCGCTCACGAACGCGAAGGGGAAACCCATGTCCAGTCGCACGCCGCTCGTCCTCGTCCTGTCGGCCGCCATCGTCCTGACCGCCCCGCTGGCGATCGCCGGGACCGGCGACAACATCCGCGAGGGGGTGCGCAATCCTGCCGGCGGGGGCGCCGCTGCCCGGGAGACGCAGATCATCGCGCGCACCGCGAAGGACACCTACGGAACGCGCCAGTCCAACCTCGGTGACGGCGGCGGCGCGATCTACGGCTGTCGCTCGTCGCTCGACACGACCGGCATCGGCGATCCGAAGAAGAGCACGCCGTGCCTGCGCGTCAACAACCTGCGCGCCGGCAAGGCGTTCGACCTGCAGACGAACACCGGTCGCCTCATCGGGATCATGCAGGCCGGCTCGAACCTGCAGACGCCCAAGCCCGAGGTGGCGCCGTTCATCACCAACGCCACGGGCGTCGCCGTCGGCCTGAACGCCGACCGCGTCGACGGGCTGAACGCCAGCGAGATCATCGCCCAGGCCGCCGCGGCCAGCGGTGGGGGTGGGGCCGGCGCCTGTCCGGCCGAGACCACGCTCACCGGCGGCGGCTGCATCGAGAACGCGCCGCGCGCCGCGGCGAACTACGCCGACGCCGCCGCGGCATGCGGTCAGGCCGGTCGCCGGCTGGTCGCGCCGGACGTGCTGCTGCACGCCCGCACGCTCGGGGCGATCAACCTCGGAAGCGAGGAGATGAGCAGCGACATCTCGGGCATCACCGTCGGGACGCTCGCGCTCAACGGCAGCGTCACCCAGGGCTACGTGACCGTCGGCGACGGCGGCGCGATCAGCTCCAACGCGCTGACGGCGACCGCGCCGTTTCGCTGCATCACGGGGTGAAACCCATCGAGCGCGAGGCCCGGCAGAGCTGCCGGGGCCTCGCCGCTCGCCTCGGGCCAGCGCCGCTACTGTGGACATCGATTCGAGCGCTCTGCTCAAACGCTACGTCGACGAGCCCGACTCCGGCGCAGCCGCGGCCATCCTTGCGAGCGACTCCTCGCTCCTGACGGCGCGCCACACGATCGTCGAGGTTCGTCGCAACCTCGGCCGGCTGCTCGACGAGCGCGACGCCGCCGCCGCCGAGGCGGCGTTTCTCGAGGACATCGCCGCGTTCGGGATCGTCGAACTCGACGGCGTGACCTGTGAGATCGCCGCGGACATCGCCGCGATCACCGGTGCGCGCACGCTTGACGCGCTGCATCTCGCGGCGGCGCGTCGCCTCGGTGGGGCGGCCGTCCCGTTGGTGACCTTCGACGTTCGCCAGGCCCAGGCCGCCCGCACATTGGGCCTGGCGGTTCTCCCCGGCTGACGCGCGGTTCAGCGAACGCCGGGTGCCGGTGCCGGCAGCACCTGAAACGAGCGCACCTCGCCGCGCAGGAGCAGTGGCTGAAAGCCCGTGAAGAAGACGTAGGACTGCACGGTGCTGCAGCGCTTGGAGATCTGATCCAGGGTGCCCGGCGGAAGCTGCGCGCGGATGCCCCAGCGGCCGTTGCGGATGAGCGCTTGGCGCTCGACGACGCCGATCGAGCCGTCGGCGCCGTTGACCCATTCCAGGTACAGCCGCACGACGCCCTTGGCGCGCCGCGTGATCGCCCCGGCCGCGTCGAGCTGACCGGTCGGGCTGATCGTGGGCCGCTTCGAGGACAGCTTCGAGGCGCGCAGGGCGGCGCGCAGGCGCAGGGTCTGCGCGCGCGTGTCGGCGTCCCCGCGGTACGTCAGCGTAAGGATCGCGGTCGCCGCGCGCGCCTGCGCGGCGTCGATGCCGCGCGTCGCGCGGATGCGCCCTTGCGCCGAGTCGATCGGCAGGGTGAACTCGGTCACGCGCCCGCCGCCGAGGAGCTGGACCTCGACGACGCCGGAAGCCAGCGTGGTGATCGGCGCGAAGATCGAGGTGGTGCGGTTGACCCGGTCGAAGCTGGCCCGCCGGATCGACAGCTTCGGCGTGGACTTCGAGCAGTTGGCCAGATCCGGCGGCGGCGGCGGCGGCTGGGGCTGGGTCGGCCCCGGCGTCGTCGACGGCACGCTCTGCGAGGGCAGCGGGTACTGCTGCGCCTGGGCGCCGGCGACGATCCATGCCGCGCCCATACCGGCGATCAGCGTGATGACGATCCGTTTCACGTGTGGCTCCCCAGAGACGAAGTGACGCGCACTATCTCATCAAGACAGCCGATGCGCACCTTTGAGGTGTGCCCCGGCCACCAGCAGGCGAGACCGCGACGAGCCGGCTGATCACATCCCCCGCCGGGCCAGGACATGGGCGATGGTGCGCAGGAGGATCTTCGTGTCGCCCCACAGCGACCAGCCGGCCACGTAGAGGTAGTCGAGCTTGATCATCTCCGCCATCGGCGCGCGCGAGCCCTGGATCTGCCAGTGGCCGGTCATGCCCGGCGTGAGCTGCAGCCGCGAGCGGTCGCGGCCCTTGATCTGCTCGTCCTCGTCGGTGATCAGCGGTCGCGGCCCGACGAGGCTCATCTCGCCGCGCAGCACGTTGACGAGCTGCGGCATCTCGTCGAGCGAGGACCGGCGCAACCAGCCGCCGACGCGCGTGATCCGCGGGTCGTCGGCGACCTTGAACAGGCCCATCGCGGGGTGATTGAGCTCGTGCAGCTCGTCCTTCATGCTGTCGGCGTCGGCAACCATCGTGCGGAACTTCCACATCTTGAACGGGAGTCCGTCGCGCCCGATGCGCGTCTGACGGAAGATCACCGGGCCGGGGCTGTCGAGCTTGATGAGCAGCGCCACCACGACGGCGAACGGCGACAGCACGACCAGCCCGGCCCCGGCGGCGGTCGCGTCGAAGCTGCGCTTGATGAGCCGCGAGGACCGCGACAGGCCGAACCGGCGCACGCCGAGCAGCGTGAGCCCGTCGACGTCGTCGACCTCGATCGTGGAACCGACGACCTCGAGGATCCGTGGCAGCAGGCTCACCCGCACTCCGGTCGCCTTCGCCTCGCGCACGAAGTCCAGCGTCGTCTGCGGCAGCGCCTCGCTGGGCTCGATGATCACCCGGTGCACGCCGCGGTCCTCGATGAGCTGGTGCAGCGTCGAAGCCCCGAGGTCGGCGAGCTGCGCACCGGTCAGGCCCTCGAGCGACATCCGCCCGACGACCGTCGCGCGCTTGTCGCCTTCGGGCAGCTTGGATTGCAGTCGCTCAAATGACTCGCGTGTGCCGACGAACAGGCAGCGCTCGACGTCCGTGGCCCGGCAGGCCAAGAAGCGCGCGATCCGCCGCGCCAGGACCGCCGAGAGGAAGAACGTCCCCCACAGCACGAGGATCTGGGCCGCGCTCAGCGGGCCGCTGATGAAGCTGGCCTCCAGCAGGACGACGAGCAGCGTGTACAGCGTGGCGCACTGAAAGAGCTCCGGCGCCTGGTCGATCGTCGTCTTGTTGACGACGAGCTCGTCGCGGTCGTAGAGACCGTGGGCCTTGCCGGCGACGACGACCAACGGCAGCGCGAGCAGGGCGATCCCCTGCAGACGATCCTCGCTGAGCAGGTTGGTGCAGACGAACAGCGCGAGGCCGGCCGCGAGCACGTCCGCGACCGCCAGGCCGCGACGGAAGACGGCTTCGCGCAGCCTGATCGCGTGGTCGCTCGCGCCCTCCCGGATCGGGCGCTCGACCGCGCGGCGCAGCGAGCGCCGCAGCAGCGGCGTTCGCGCGCTCTCGACCGTCGTGGCGCGACGTTCGGTGCTCATCAGCCGTCGTCGGTCATTCGCGGGAGATCGAACCGCGCCGGCCCCAGGGGCGTCGCCAGCGCGGCGCCACGAACGCCCATCACGCGGGCAACGCCCGTGCTCGAAAACCGCTGACCGCCACTCGCATGGGCGCCACGATCGCGTCCGTCTCGCGCCCGCGCCATCGACCGCACGGCAAAAATGTTGACTGAACGGATGGACACAAGGTAAGCCCCACGGTGGTCGCGTGCTGGTCGCCGCTCAGTGTCCCCGAATGAGCTGCTACGCGCTGATGCCAGCGCCGCGGCCGATACTAATACAGACCCAGGTTGCCCGCAGCAATTGTCGTCGTCGCCCGTGCGCCGACCGCAGAGGGCTTAACGCAACAGCGCCCCGGAAACCGGGGCGCTGTCGGAACGGGATGTCGCTACGAGGTGGTGCTCAGCAGCCGAGCAGACGGGCGATGAAGCGCAGGCCGAGCGCGCGGAGGATGCGGCAGATCAGGCGGCGGCTGCCGTACTGCTGCGTGCCGGCGTTGGAGCCGGGCAGCAGGCCGACCGCCGGGGCGGCGGGTGCCGCGACCGCAGCGCCACCGCGGGCCGGGCGCCGGGTGCGGTTGCCGGTGAGGTTGCCGAGGCTGCCGGCCGCCGAGCCGATCGCCGACGGCAGGCGCGAGCTGCTCGGAGCCTGCAGAGCCTGGGTGCTGGCCGTGCCGACCGTCCGGTTGGAGTTCGTCAGGGCGTTGCCCAGCGACCCGAAGCTGATGCCGAACAGCCCCGCGGCGGCAACGCCGGTGACCGAGAGCATGGCGACCATCGTCGCGAAGGAGGTGGCGAACACGCGCTTGCGCGCACGGCGCGGCGGGCGGCTCGTGTGAGCACGCTGGCTCATGCGGTCCAGCGCGTCGTTCTCGGCAACGGGGCGCTCGTCGCGCATGCGCCGGCCCAGATCGGAGAGATCGGGCGGGAGGTCGTCGTGATCGAAGTTGGTCATGCCCTGTAGTACGAGGCAGGTCCGGTTTTTTCCGGGTTGGGCGAAGTTTTTCTGCGCGCCTACATTTTCGGGCGCGATCGGGGATCATCGGAAGGCGTGCGCGACCACGACATAGAGCGACTCTTCGCAGAGCACTCGCAGCGGCTGTATGCCTTCGTGGCATACCGCACGGGCGATCCGTCGGTGGCCGAGGAGATCGTGGGGGACACCTTCGAACGTGTCGTGCGCACCCGGCGGCGCTTCGATCGCGGCAAGGGCAGCGAGCAATCGTGGATCTACGCGATCGCGCTGAACCTCGTGACCGACCATCAGCGGCGGGCGGGCGTCGAGCGGCGCGCGCGCGACAGCGCCGGCTACGACGACGGCGACGCTGCGAACGATCCGCTGGCGCGCGTCGCCGATCGCGACGAGATCTTTCGTGCACTGCACCGGCTCGATTCGGAGGTCCGCGAGGTGCTCGCCCTGCGCTACGGCGCCGACCTGCGCCTGAAGGACATCGCGAAGCTCACCGGGCGGCCGCTCAGCACCGTGCACGAGCGCTTGCACCGCGGCCTGCGCATCCTCCAGGCCGAGCTCGAGCGCGAGCGCGCCGAGGCGCCGTCTGCCGCCTCGCGGGCCGCTCGCAGCCGGCATGGCAGATAGTCCGCTGCCCACCGCGTGGGCGCAGGCGCGCACGCGGGCCCCCTTCGTTCTCATGGCGCTGCTGCCCGGCGCGCTCACGGTCTTTCTCGGGTTCAACGCGGGCGGCTACTTCGCGGGCGAACCCGCTTTCGTAGCGATCGTCCTGCTGGTCGTGCTGGCGGCGCGGCTCCTGCTGGCGGACGACCCGAGCGAGGGCATCGGCCGCGGCCTGCTCGTGGCGGCGTCGGGGCTCGCGCTGTTCGCGCTCTGGACGCTGATCTCGGGGAGCTGGTCCGATGCGCCGGGGCGCGCGCTGCTCGAATTCGATCGTGCCCTGATGTACCTCGTCGCGCTGGTGCTCTTCGGCTCGCTCGGCGGCGGTACCGAGCGCCTGCGCTGGATGATCCGCGGTGTGGCCCTGGCCGCGGTCGTCGTCTGTGCCGCCGGCGTCGTCACGCGGCTGCTGCCGGGGATCTGGGCGATCGAGTTTCCGTCGCTCACCCCGCGCCTGAACTATCCGGTCACCTACTGGAACGCCCTCGCGCTGCTGGCGGCGATCGGCTTGATCCTGTGCTTCGGGATGACCGCGAGCGAGCGCGAGTCGCGCGTCGTGCGCGTCCTCAGCAGCGCGGCGATGCCGCTCCTGGCGGCCACCATCCTGCTGACGCTCTCGCGCGGCGGCATCCTCGTCGCGATCATCGGCCTCGTCGTCCTCGCGCTCGTCGGGCATCCGCGGGGGCTGCTCAGCGGCGTCGTCGCAGGGGGTGCGGCAGCCGTCGTGGCGGTGGTCTTCACCTACCGGTCCGATCTGGTCCTGTCCGCCGAGCCGTTCACGCGCGCGGCGCGCGAGCAGGGGGAGACGCTGGCGGTGGTGATCGGGCTCTGCATGGCCGCCGCGGCCGGCCTGCGCATGCTGACGCTGCGTCTGGACGATCGCCTCGCCGGGATCGAGCTGGCGCAGCATGCCCGGCGCCGGATCCTGACCGCCGGTGTCGCGGCGGTGATGGCGGCGCTGGTGGCGACGGCCGTCGCCGTCGACCTGCCACGCCAGTACGACCGCTTCGTCAACGCCAAGACGGTCGCCGCGTCGGTCGACCCTCGCGGGCGCCTCAGCGACCCGAGCAGCAACGGCCGCGTCACGCAATGGCGCGTCGCGTTCGCCCAGTTCGAGCGCACTCCGCTGCGCGGGACGGGGGCCGGGACCTACGAGATCACGTGGAACCAGCACCGTCCGGACCCAGGCTTGGTGCGGGACGGTCACACGCTCTACCTCGAGGTGCTCAGCGAGCTCGGCCTCGTCGGACTCGCGTTCATCATGGTCGCGGTCCTGGCGATCCTCGTCGGGATCGCGCTGCGCCTGCGGGGCCCCAACCGGGCGCTGTACGCCACCGTCTTCGCCGTCGCGGTCGGGTGGGCGATCGCGGCAGGCATCGACTGGCACTGGGAGATGCCCGTCGTGACGCTCTGGTTCTTCGCGCTCGGGGGAGCGGCGCTGGCCCGTGAACGACGCGCGGGGCCGCCGCGAGTCCCGCCGTTCTGGCTGCGCAGCGTCATCGCCGGCGCCTGCTGCCTGCTGGCGCTGCTCGTGCCCTTGCGCGTGGCCGTCTCGCAGGACCGGCTGGAGGCATCGCTCGACGCGTTCGTGGTCGGAAGGTGCGATGCCGCGAAGGACGCCGCGCGCGACTCCCAGCGAGCCGTCGGCAGCCGACCGCAGCCCGACGAGGTCATGGCGTACTGCGCGCTCGTCGAGGGCAACCCGGCTCTGGCGATCACGCGGATGCGCGCGGCGGTCAGCCGAGACCCAGACAACTGGTCGCTGCACTACGGCCTCGCGCGTCTGCGGGCGATGGCCGGTCGCGACCCGCGCGGCGCCGCGCGCGAGGCGTCGCGCCTCAATCCGCGCGACGCGCTCGCGCGCGACGCCGTGGCGCGGTTCTCCGGACTGCGGCGTCCGGAGCAGTGGCGCCGCGCCGTGCGCGGAATGGAGATCATCCTGCCCGACGAGTGAGCCTGCGGGGGAGGCGCCGTCAGCCGGGCGCGGGCGTCTCGTCCAGCACCGGGGTCAGCACCACGATCTTGCCGCCGACCCGGAGCCGCACACGCGCGGTCGCCAGCTCGCTGGGCGTCCTCGATCGCAGCTCGAACCGCAGCGTGCCCTCGGCGACCGCTCCCGAATCGAGCGAGGGGGACAGCAGCCCTCCGGCGGCCGCGACGGAATCCGGCTCGGCCGCGACGCGAAGCTCGTCGACCATCAGGCGTGGCGCCTTGGGGCGCACGGCACGGTCGCTGGCGTTCTCGACCCGCACGCGAACGCTCACGCTCGAGCCCTCCTCGCCCTCGATCGTGGCCGGTCGCACGGTCGTCGAGGTGACCTCGACGGGCAGCAGGTCCCTGGTCGTGGCCGGCGCCTGCGCGGTCGGCACTCCGGGCCCGGACGGCGCTGTCTCGCCGCCGCCCGTGAGCGCCGCGATCCCCACCCCGAGCAGGGTTCCGGCGGCGCCGGCGGCGACGACGACCACCGCCAGCCGCGCCGCCGAGCGCAGCAGCCGGCTCGACCGGTGCGGTCCGAGCGGATCGCGCGGCGACCAGGCCAGGCGCTCGCGCAGGCGCGCGAGCGCGATCGCGGCGGGCTCGCGCTTGGGGGGGACCGGCGGTTGCATCGGTCGGGGCCGGACCGGGGGCTTCGCGGGGGCGGTCGCCGTGACCGGCTCACGCTCCGGCGGGGGCCGTGACGTGGCGTCTGGCGCGGGCCCTCGCTGCGGTGCAGCGGCCTGCGGCGCCGGTTCGGCCAGCTCGGGCTCCGGTTCCGGCTCTGGTTCGGCCCCCGTCCGGAGCTCTGACGGCTCCAGTCCGGCCTCGGGCTCAGGGTCCGGCGACGCATCGTCGCCGGTCAGCAGGCGCAGCGCCTCGTCGATCACCGCGTCCGCGTCGCCCTCGTGCGCGCTCACCGGCGCTGCCCGCACCATCGCCGTCAGGATCTCGCGTGCGACCGAGCGGGGCAGGGGGCTGCCGTGCTTCAGCTTGAAAGCCTGCTCGGCCGACTCCAGCCGCTCGAGCACGGCCGCGCAGGAACGGCAGTGCCCGACGTGGGCGACGACCACCTCGCGATCGGCGGGCGACAGCGAGTTCTCGACGTAGGCGAGGATCTCGGCCTCCCGGCCGTCGCATCCGCCCGGCGCGGGCGGTTCCCCGTCGGCCCGCTCGTCGGCATGTACCAAGGCGGCGCGGCGCGTGACGCCCCGCAGGAGCGTCTCGGCCTGGCCCTTGCTCCTCAGCGTGCCCGACGGCAGGATCGCCGTGCGGAACTCCGCGAACGCCTCGGCCGCCACCGCGGCGGCATCGTCGCGGCCGGTGGCGTCCTGGCAGTAGGCGAGGATCGCCGCGCCGCGGCGATCGCAGAGAGCCGCGAGCGCGCCCGGGTCGCCGGCACGCAGCTTGGCCGGGGTGATCTCGGCTGCGACGTTCACCTTCAAGGGCCAGAAGGTAGCGTCCCGCTACCGGTGAACGGCATCCAGGCGGCCGACGATCTCGTGGGCGTGCCGGACGTAGGCGCGCAGATCGAAGACGGCGTCGAGGTCGAGCCCGAGATCCCGCGCGGCGAGCAGGTCGCGCAGGGGCGTGCCCGTGTCCCACGCACGCTGCGCGCTCTCCTGGATGATCCGGTAGGCCTCGTCGCGCTGCAGGCCGGTGTCGACGAGCGCGAGCAGCGCCCGCTGGGAGAACAGCGCCCCGCATGTGAGGTCGAGGTTCTTCAGCATCCGGTCCTCGTGCACGACCATGCCCCGCGCCATCCGCAGCGCGAGGTGCTGCATGTAGTCGAGCAGGATCGTGGCGTCGGGCAGGATCACGCGCTCGGCGCCGGAGTGTGAGATGTCGCGCTCATGCCACAGGGCGACGTTCTCCGTCGCCGCGCTCGCGTAGCCGCGCAGCACGCGCGCCAGGCCGGTGATGCGCTCGGTCGTGATCGGGTTGCGCTTGTGCGGCATCGCGCTCGAGCCCTTCTGGCCGGCGCGAAACGGCTCCTCGACCTCACGCACCTCGGTGCGCTGGAGCTGGCGGATCTCGGTGGCGAAGCGCTCCAGGCCCGCTCCGGCGAGCGCGATCGCCTGCAGCAGATCGGCGTGGCGGTCGCGCGCGACGACCTGCGTCGAGACCGGCTCGCGCTCGAGGCCGAGCCGCTCGAGCACGCGCAGCTCGAATTGCGGGGAGGTCGCCGAGTACGTGCCGACGGCGCCCGAGATCGCGCCGACGGCGACCTGAGCGAAGGCGCGCTGCAACCGCTCGAGGTTGCGCTGCGCCTCCATCGCGTAGCCGGCGAGCTTGATCCCGAACGTCGTCGGCTCGGCGTGCACGCCGTGCGTGCGGCCGACGCACACGGTCTCGACGTGATCGCGGGCGCGCTCGCCGAGCGCGACGACGAGCTCGCGCGCTCCCGCGAGGACGAGCTCGCCGGCGGCGCGCAGCTGCAGCGCCGTTGCGGTGTCGAGCACGTCGCTGGAGGTCAGGCCGAAGTGGATCCAGCGGCCGGCGTCACCGGCGGAGGCGCTGAGCACGTCGACGAACGCTGCCACGTCGTGGTCGGTCACGGCCTCGCGCTCCTGCACCGCCGCGACGGTGAAGGTCGCTGCGCGGATCGCGTCGAGCTCGGGCTCGGTCGGCCCGTCCATCGCCTCGCACGCGGCGACCTCGACCTGGCGCCACGTCTCCATGCGCGCCTCGTCGGTCCACAGGGCGCCGATCTCCGGCCGGGTGTAGCGATCGATCACAGGCTCAGTATCGAGCAGGGCACGATCGGAGGTCGGTCAGCCCGCCGGCGCCTCGATCTTCACGCGCATCGGCAGCGATCGGCCTGCGACGAGGATGCGCGCGCGACGGTCGCGCACGACCTTCGGCGTCGCCTCGCCCGCGAGCGCGAATCGCAGCGTGACGGTCTGCGCTGCGCCGGCTCCCAGCGGGTCGAACCGGGCTCCCGCAGGGTCGGCCGGGATGCGCACGCTGCCGACGCGCAGCGTCGCAGGCGCCAGGGTCACGCGCTGCGCGCCCGCGTTGTCGGCGCGCAGGCGCACCGTCACGCGCGCGCGCTGCTCCCGGCGGCCCGACGGGGTCGAATCGGTGAACAGCCGGGCGTCGAGGACGCTGACGGCGACCCGGGCGAGCGGGCTTGACGGCGGGCTTGACGTCGTCGCCGTCGCGGTGGTTGCGGTCGTCGCGACCGCGGCCGGCGGCGCGGTCGCCGGGACGGCGGTCCCGGCGGTCGCTTCCGTGGTCTGCGCCCCGGGTGCCGCCGGCTCGTCGTCCGCGGCGAGCGTCGACAGACCCATCCCCAGCGCGACGCCGATGCCGCCCGCGACCAGGACGAGCACGAGGAACTTGAGCAGGCCCCGCAGAAAGAGCTTCAGCCTCTGTCCGCGCGGCATCACGTTGGACTCCTCGCCACAGTGCGCGGCAGCATAAGCGCCGCCGCGCGGACTGACCCCGGCGGGTCAGCTCACCACGCCCGCCTCGTCGCCGACCTGTCCCGCCCCGAGGCCGCACACCTTGAAGCCGAAGCGGCTCGCCGCCGTCCCCGCCTCGGTGCGCCGGTACGTCCGCAGGGCGGCCTCGAGCCCCGCCGTGTCCTGCCGTCTCGCCGCCCGCAGGCCGGCACGCAGGTTGTTGGCGGCCGTCGTGCGCTCGTCGAGGTAGTCGTCGAGCGCCTCGGCTCCCGAGCTGGGGGTGCCGAGCGCCTCGATCCGTCGCGTGCCGGCACGAATCGCCGCCTCGTTGACCTCGAGGATCGGGGCGATGATCGTCTCGATCCGGGCTGAGCGCGCCGGCCGAGGCAGGTTCGCCAGCCGCGCATCCACGCGCGCCTGGTCGCGCTGGCAGATCGCGTCGGCCCGCGCGATCAGGCGGGCCTGGGTGAGCTGCGGGCGCTCCGGCGCGACGGGGTCGGGCTCGTCGGCGTCGTCCCCGCACGACGCGGTGCTCAGGGCCAGCGTGGCCATGAGCAGCGGGCCGAGCTTCCTACCCATGGGCGCTCCTCCGGATCGACGTCCTCAGAACGGCGAGCCTAGACGACACCGGCGCACGCGCTCTGGGAGAGCACATGCGCCGGGGCAAGCCGTAGCCAGCGGCGCAAACCGCGCCGGCGGCTCTCAGCAGGGGCCGTACTCCGCCACGCCGGACGCGACGAGCTGCGCGGCGATCGACGGGGAGACCGTGTGCTCGGCGTAGCCGTAGACGCAGATGACGACGTCCTGCTGTCCGTACTGCTGGATGGACGGCGCCGCGGCGGTCTTCGCCTTGGACTTGCGGACGTTCAGCGCGTCGCCGGCGGTGTTCAGGGCGGCGCTGCCGCCACCGAGGGCGAGCATGACCGCTACGACGATGGCCGACAGGCCGGCCGCGGGACCGAGCGGCACGCGAGCCAGGCCGGCCGTGAGGCCGCGGCGCGGACGCACGCGGTCGGCGATGGCGCGGGTGACCTGCGCAGTGGGCTCGGGGCGCGCCGCACGAAGCCGCGCTTCGATGTCCCGGTCAGATCTACGTCGCATCAGTGGTGATTCTCCCGTTCAGGTGGTCGTCTTGCTGCTCTTACCGGTGCGGGCCGCGGTTTCCTTACACGCAGGCCTTCGGGTCGCTGCGCGACATCGTCGCCGGAGGGCCGCTCCTCGAGCTCCGCGCGCAGCCGCGCCCGGGCGCGGTGCAGCGCGACATCGACGGCGTTCGCGCTGAGCTCGAGGCGCTGGCCGATCTGGCGGGCGCTGAGATCGGCGCCGTAGCGCAGGGCGAGCAGCTCGCGATCGCGTTCGTCGAGCCGTGCGACCGCGGCCTGCAGCGTCAGCCGCTCGATCGCGTCGGCCTCGAGATCGCCGGCGGCCTCCCGGTCGGGCGGATCTGACCCCGGCCGGACGTGGTGAAAGGACTCGTCGACGCAGCGCCGCGCGATGCCGATCAGCCAGCTGATCGGCGTGCCCTTGGAGGCGTCGAAGGTGTCGCGATAGCGCAGCGCCCGCGCGAAGGTCTCGTTCGTCACGTCCTCGGCGTCGGGTCCGTCGCCCATCCGGTAGGCGACGTACGCGTAGACGCGCCGAATCAGCGGCTCGGGGTCGCGCAGCGGGTCGGGCTGCAGGAGCTTTCGCAGCCGGGGGTTCATCGCCGTGGCCGCCGGGACGGGAGGCGGTGGCCTCGCTCGCGCAGGGCCTGGATCTCGAGCTCCAGCGGGTTGCGCGTCGCCGCCTCGACGAAGGCGCGCTCGCGTTGGCGGCCGGTGCTGGCGATGCCGAGGTCATACCAGATCCGCCAGTCGTCGGGGGTCCGTCGCGCGGCCTCGCGGAGCGTGCGCCGGCCCTCCTCCGCGCGGCCGAGACCGACCTGGGCGCGGCCGAGCTGGCGCTGCGCCTCGGCCGACCAGGGCGCCCAGCGCTGCGCCGTGCGCGCAGGGCCCTCGGCGGCGGCGGGATCGCCCCGTCGCAGCGCATCGTCGGCCTCGGCGAGCGCCCGCTGGCCGACGAGCCCGACGACGGAGAACGCGACGAGCGCGGCCAGCCCGGTGATGGCGACCGTGCGCCCGCGCGGGGAGATGCCCTCGCGCCAGGCTGCACGACCGTCGCGCGCGGCGGCGAACAGCGCGGCGGCACACAACAGCGCGAACAGCGTGAGCACCGGCATCTCCCAGTCCCAGTCGATGCCGGTGTGGACGAGGTATGCGACGTAGGCCCCGAAGGCGGCGGCGGCGAGCGGCTCGCCGCGGGCCTGTAGCGCCGCGGCCAGCGGCGCGGCGAGCATCGCGAGCAGCAGCACGAGCCCCGGCCAGCCGAGCTGGGCGAGCGTCTCGAGGTAGAGGCTGTGGGCGTCGATGACGGCCTCGCCGATCGGCCGGTCGCGCAGCCAGAACTGCTCGAAGGTGCCGGCCCCGGCGCCGACCAGCGGGTGGTCCTCGTACTGGTCCCACGCGACCCGCCAGTAGCTGACGCGCGCGGTCGTCCCGATGCTGCCCAGCCGGCTGTTGAGGTCGTTGGCCTCCGCCTGGTCGGCCGGGAGCTTGTCCTGGTTGACGCCGTTGTAGGCCTTGTCGACGAGCGGCCCCGGTCCGCCCTGGCTCATGACGGCCCCCACGACCATGACGACGGCCAGAGCGGTCACGACCGCCCCGTACGTGCGTCGCGCGCCGGGCGAGACGCGCACGCGCGACTGCGCGAGCCCGACGACGGCGGCGGCGAGCGCCGACACGACGGTCACCACGAGCAGGACGAGCGCCAGTTCGCGCCCCTCCTCGGTGATGAGGTCCGCCGCCGCGCGCGAGCTGGTCAGCGCCGGCTCGCGCGAGGCGATCCAGACCGCTGCCGCGGACGGCAGCGCCACGAGCGCGCCGGCCGTCAGCAGCGTCAGGCGCCGCCGGTCGAGCGCGAGCGCGGCGAGCAGGCCGGCCGCGATCGCGAGGATCGCGCCGCGGCTGAACGTGAAGTACGTCGCCGTCAGCAGGACCGGGAGGGTGGCGGCCGCCGCCGCGCGGGCCAGCGGGCTCCGCGCGTGCACGGCCAGGCCCAGCGCCAGCAGCGCGCCCATCACGCCGAGCAGGCCGAAGCCGGTCGCGTAGCCGAGCGCGCCGTCGAGGCGGTCGTGGACGATCAGCCCGGCGCCGGCGCCCTCGTCGGCAGACAGCCGGTCGGCCAGTGCCTGGACCGACAGCCAGGTCGTCCCGGCGACGAGGCCGCCGAGCAGGTGCGCGACGCTGCCGCGGCGCACGACGAGCAGCGCGGCGAGCGCGCCGAACAGGTAGACGAGCCCGCGCTGCACCTCCATGACCGACGCGTCGACATCCGACGTCCAGGCGACCGACAGCGCCGTCCAGCCGAGCAAGAGCGACAGCGCGACCACGAACGTGCGCTCGAGCCAGTCGAGCGCGCGACGGCCGGCCCCGGCGTAGGCCAGCCCCGCGATCCAGGCGAACACGAGCACCGACCATCCCCAGGCGGTCGGGTAGTAGCCGCCGTGGGCGTTGCCCATGAGGACGACGAGCAGGAAAGAGAAGAGCGCGACACCTGGTCCCGAGCCGGCGCGCAGCCGATCCGGGAGACCGGCGCGGTCGGGCGTCGCACCGCTGATCGTGGGGTTGTGGCTCAGCGACATGCGTCTCGGCGGCGCGCGGCGGACGGGGTAGTATCGCCGCTCGAGCCGAGGGATGTCGACGATGACTGCGAAGACCCGAACGCCCAGTCAGCCTGTCCGGGTCGGCGTCGTCGGGGCGGGCAGGATGGGCTCCAACCACCTGCGCATCTACGCGGGCCTGAAGGGCGTCGAGCTCATCGGGGTCGTCGACGCCGACGCGGCCCGTGCGCGCGAGGCGGCGGCGCGCTACGGCTGCCGGGTCTTCGCCTCGGTGCCGGAAATGGCGGCCGAGATCGACGCCGCCTCCGTCGCGGTGCCCTCGTCGCTGCACGGCGACGTCGCCGGGCCGCTGCTGGAGGGCGGCGTGCACTGCCTCGTCGAGAAGCCGCTGGCGACGACCGAGGGCGAGTGCGAGGCGCTGATCCGCGCCGCGGACTGCGGCGGCGCGGTGCTGCTCGTCGGACACGTCGAGCGCTTCAACCCCGTCGTGCGCCAGCTCGGGGAGCTCCTGCGCGGAAACGTCGTCCACGCGGTCGACGTGCGCCGGATGAGCGCGCTGAGCGCCCGCATCACGGACGTCGATGTCGTCGCCGACCTCATGGTCCACGACATCGACGTCGTGCTGTCGCTGCTGGGCACCGAGGTCGTCGACGTCTTCGCCCGGGGCGTGCCCCGGCCGGACGGCGGCGGCCACGACTACGTCACCGCGACGCTGATGTTCGCGGGCGGCAGCATGGCCACGCTGACCGCCAGCCGCATCACGCACAACAAGATCCGCGAGCTGAACGTCACCGCCGACATCGGCTACGTCACGGCGAACTACATCAACCAGGAGCTGCTGCTGCACTCCCAGGCGCGGACGTCGGGATCGACCGGCGAGGGCGGCGGCAGCTACGTCCTCGACCTGGCCATCGAGCGCGTCCTGATCCGCCCGGAGGAACCGCTCGACGTCGAGATCCGCCACTTCGTCGATGCCGTCCGGCACGGTACGCCGCCGCGCGTCTGCGGCCAGGACGCGCTGAACGCGATGCGCTTCGTCTGGGAGATCCAGCGGCTGCTGGCCGGCCAGGACGCGCCCGCGCCATGTCCGAGCTGAGCGGCGCCCGGATCCTCGTGACGGGCGGCGCCGGCTTCATCGGCAGCCACCTCGTCGACGCGCTGCTCGACGCGGGCGCGGAGTCCGTCGCGGTCGTCGACACGTTCTTCCTCGCGCGCGAGGAGAACCTCGACGCGGCCCGCGCGCGCCACGGCGACGCGCTCACGGTCTACCGCGAGGACGCCGGCGATCTCGGCGCGATGACCGCCGTCTGCCGCGAGCAGCGGCCCGACGTCGCGTTCAACCTCGCGACGAAGGCGCTGCTGTACTCGTTCTTCAACCCGGCCGGGGCCTTCCAGGTCAACGTCTCGATCGCCACGGCGCTCGCCGAGCTCATGCGAACCGGCGCGCTGCCCAAGCTCGTGCACGTGTCCAGCTCGGAGGTCTACGGCACCGCGCAGCAGATCACGATGGGCGAGGACCATCCGCTGCTGGCCGAGACGTCGTACGCGGCGGGCAAGGCCGCCGCCGACCTGCTGCTCATGTCCTACGTGAACATGTACGACCTCGACGTCGTGACCGTGCGGCCGTTCAACAACTACGGGCCGCGGCAGAACGACGGCGCCTTCGCGGCGATCGTCCCGCTGACGATCCGGCGGCTGCTCGACGGCGCCGCCCCGGTAATCGAGGGCGACGGGCGGCAGACGCGCGACTTCATCTACGTCCAGGACACGGTCGACGCGATCCTCGCGCTCGCCACCACCGACGGCGTGTCCGGCCGCACCGTGAACGTCGGCAGCGGCGCGGAGACGCCGATCCGCGCGGTCGTCGAGACGCTGTGCGACATCGCCGGCTACGCCGGCGAGATCGTCACGGCGCCCGCGCGGCCGGCCGACGTGCGCCGCCACCGCGCCGACATCACCCGGGCCCAGGCGCTGCTGGGCACGGTCTGGCGCACCGGGCTGCGCGAGGGCCTCGAGCAGACGTACGACTGGCATCGCTCCGCCCTCGCCGCCTGAGAGGATGCCCGTCGTGGACGAGCCGATCCTGCTGACGTTCGATGTCGACTGGGCGGCGGACTTCATGATCGACGGAATCGCCGGCGCGCTGATCGACCGCGGCGTGCGATCGACCTGGCACGTGACGCACGCCAGCCCCGCGATCGACCGTCTGCGCGAGCGCCCCGAGCTGTTCGAGCTGGGCATCCACCCGAACTTCCTGCCGGGCTCGTCGCACGGCGCCACCGTCCCCGAGGTCCTCGCGACCTGCATGAGCCTCGTGCCGGAGGCGACGACGATGCGCTCGCACGCGCTCGTGCAGTCCTCGCCGATCCTCACGCACGTCATCGCGTCGACCCCGATCCGCTGTGACTGCTCGATCCTGCTGCCCGGAGCGCCGAACCTCGAGCCGGTCGGCTATCCGCACGCGCAGGGGCCGCTCGTCCGCGTGCCCTACTTCTGGGAGGACGACGTGGAGATGATGCGCGAGCTGCCCTGCTGGACGCTCGACGCCGACGAGCCCGCTCCCGGCCTGCGGGTCTACGACTTCCACCCGGTGCACGTCTACCTCAACGCGGTGGACCTGCGCCCGTACGAGGCGCTGCGCCGGCGGGGCCGGCTGCAGGAGATCCCCGAGGCGCTCGCGCGGGACCTCGTCCAGCCCGGCGCCGGCGCCGGGAGCCTGTTTGTCGACATCGCCGACCACCTCGCGGTCACCGGCTCGCGCACGCTCGACGACGTCGCGAACGCGCACCGGCGCAGCCTGGTCACGTGAAGGTCGCCGTGCTTGGACGGACGCGCATGCTGGCGTCAGCCGCGCGCGCGCTGCACGAGCACGGTCACCCGGTCGTGCTGGTGGCGGCGCCCGCCGGTCCGGTCCACGCGGCCGACCGGGCGGCCTTCGCCGAGCTGGCGGAGGAGCTGTCGTGCCCGTGGCTGGCCGCCGCCGACCTGGCGTCGCCGGCGGCGCTCGCCGCGATCGCCCGCAGCGGCGCCGAGGTGGCCGTGAGCGTCAACTGGCCGACGCTCGTGCCGCCGCCGGCGTTGGCGGCGTTCACCCACGGCGTGCTCAACGCCCACGCCGGCGACCTGCCGCGCTACCGCGGCAACGCCACGATCGCCTGGGCGATCCTCGCGGGCGAGCCGCAGGTCGTGCTCACGGTCCACGTCATGGACGCGGGCCTGGACTCCGGCCCGGTGCTCGCCAAGCGGTCCTGCGCCGTGGACGACTCGACCTACGTCGGCGACGTGTACGCCTGGTGTGAGGAGAACGTGCCCGAGATGTTCGTCGAGGTGCTCGACGGCCTGGCGGGCGACACGCTCACGCCGGTGGCCCAGCCCGGGCCGCCGCACACCGGTCTGCGCTGCCTTCCCCGCGTGCCCGCCGACGGATGGATCGAGTGGACGCAGGACGCGACGGCCCTGGCGCGGCTCGTGCGCGCGAGCGCCGAGCCGTTTCACGGTGCCCACACGGCGCTGGGCAGCGACCGGCTGACGGTCTGGCGCGCCCATGCCGAGCCGCTGGCCTATGACCATCTCGGCGTGCCCGGACAGGTGCTGGCGCGCCGCGCGGACAGCGGCGAGGTGACCGTGCTGACCGGGGCGGGCGTCCTGGTGCTCGAACGCGTGCAGCTCGCCGACGCCGCACCCGTCACCGCCGCGGAGCTGCTCACGTCCACGCGCCTGCGCCTCGGGCTGCACGTGCCGGCCGTGCTCGACGACCTGCTGCGGCGCGTGGCGGCGCTGGAGCGGCGGCTGGCCGAGAAGCCGTCGTGAGCCGCCCTGCGCCGAAGCCGACGATTCCCCTGACGCGACCGCTCGTCGACTTCGCCGACGTCGTCGAGGACTTCGGGCGCATCGTCGGGTCCGGGCAGCTCACCGGCGGTGCGTACGTGGCCGGCTTCGAGGCCGACGTGGCGGCCTACGTCGGGGTGGCCCACGCGGTCGCCACGACGTCGGCGACGACGGCCCTGCACCTCGCGCTCGCGGCCGCGGGGATCGCGGACGGCGACGAGGTGCTGGTCGCGGACTTCACGTTTCCGGCCAGCGGCAACGCGATCGCCCAGTGCGGCGCGCGCCCGGTGCTCGTCGACTGCGCGCCCGGCAGCTTCCTGCTCGACCTCGACGACGCGGCGCGCCGGATCACCCCGCGCACGCGCGCGCTGATGGCCGTCGACCCGTTCGGACAGCCCTGCGACCTGCCCGCGGCCGCGGCGCTGTGCGAGCAGCACGGCCTGCTGCTCGTCGAGGACGCCGCCTGCGCGCTGGGCGCGGCGGTGGGCGACCGGCGCTGCGGCGCGTTCGGCGGCGCCGGCGCCTTCAGCTTTCATCCGCGCAAGATCATCACCACCGGCGAGGGCGGGATGGTGACGACCGGCGACGCGCGGCTGGCCGAGCGCCTGAGGCTGCTGCGCAACCACGGCGGGGTGCGGGCCGAGGTCGGGATGCGCTTCGAGGAGCACGGCTTCAACTACCGCATGAGCGAGCTGCAGGCGGCGCTGGGCCGCGCGCAGATGCGCCGCCTCGACGAGCTGCTGGCCGGGCGCCGCGCCGCCGCGCAGGCCTACGACCGCGCGCTGGCGGGCGTCGGCGCCGTGACCGTGCCGGCGGCCGGCAGCGCGGGCGCGACGTATCAGTCCTACGTGCTGCTGCTGGCCGACGGGATCGACCGCGACGCGGTCAGCCTGGCCCTCCGCGCGGCGGGCATCGAGACGACGCTGGGAACGTACGCGATGCATGCCCATCCCGCCTTCGCGGCCTACGGGTACCGCCCCGGCGACCTGCCGCACGCGCACCGTGCCCAGGAGCAGTCGCTGACCGTGCCGCTGTGGCCGGGGATGGGAGAGGAGGTCGTCGAGGCGGTGGTGGCCGCGCTGGGCAGCGCGATCGAGGAGCAGTGGTAGGCAGCCCGCCGGGGGACGACCCGCCCGCGCCGCCGCGGAGCACGCTGCTGCGGGGCTCGGCGATGCGGTTTGCCTCCGACGGCAGCGGGGTCCTGCTCGGCGTGGTCTCGACGATCGTCACCGCGCGGGTGCTCGGGCCGGCCGGCCGCGGCACGCTGGCTGCGCTGACCTTCGTGACCCTGCTCGTGGCGCAGTGCAGCACGCTCGGCCTCGGCGACGCCGCCGTGGTCCGCATCGGCCAGGCGAGGGCCAGCGTGCAGGAGGCGCTGTCCGGCAGCCTCGTCGCGGTCCTCCTCGCTTCGCTGGCGGGCGCCGTCGTCGTGCTCGCCTACGCGGTCGTGCAGCTGCCGCTCGACGACGCCGGGATCTGGGCGGCGGTGGCCGTCGCCTGTGCGACGGTCGTCGTCACCGCCGTCGGCCAGCTGCTGCTGTTCGTCGTGTACGCCACCCAGCGCGTCGTCGCGGTGAGCGTGCTGACGATCGTCATGTCGATCACGGCGGCGGTCGGCGTCGTCGGGTTCGTCGCGGTGCTCGAGCTCGACGTCCTCGGCGGCGTGCTGGCGGGACTCGTGGCGGCGGCGGTGGGGTTCGCCGCCGCCGCGACGATGCTCCACCGGGCGCGGCTGCGCGTGCGCCCGCGCACCGCCGCGGGCTACCTGCGCCCGGCGCTGCACTACGGCTTGCGCACGCAGCTCGCCAACGTGCTGGCCTACTCGTCGGCGCGGCTGGACCTGCTGTTCGTCTACGCGCTGGCCAGCCAGGCGGAGGCGGGCATCTACAGCGTCGCGCTGACGCTCGGCACGATCACCGGCTTCGTCGCCGTCGGCCTGTCGTTCGCCTCGTTTCCGCGGATGGCGGCGATGGACGATCGCGCGGCGCTGGACCTGACGGCGCAGATGGCGCGGATCGCGCTGATCCTCGGCCTCGCGCTCGCCGCGCTGCTCGCGCTGGCGCTCTCGACGCTGATCGCGGTCCTGCTCGGCGACGACTGGACCGACGTCCTGGCGCCGGGCAGCGTGCTCCTCGCGGCGAACGTGCTCTGGGGCGGTCAGTGGCTGCTCAGCCGGGCGCTCGCCTCGCGCGGGGATCCGAGCCTGCTCGTGCGGTCGTTCTCGCTGAACCTCGCGGTGATGGCCGCCGCCGACGCCGTCCTGATCCCGCTCGCGGGGGCCGTCGGCGCCGCCGCCGGCGCGCTCGTCGCCGCCGTCGCCGGGCTGGCGCTGTGTCTGCGCGCCTACCGCGCGCGCGGGGTGGCGCCGGCGGCCTTCGTGCCCGGTCGCGCCGATGTCCTGCGCCTGTCGAGCATCGCACGGCGGCTGGCCTCTCGGCGACGGGCACGCCCCCGTTAGGCTGCTGTGCGATGACGTCACGTCACCCACCCGTGACGGTCGAGGTCGTCGGACTGACCGCTGCGCGCGAGCCGGCCTACGCGAGCTTCGTCGCCGCTCACCCGCTCGCGCTGATCTCGTACACGCTGGCCTACCGCGACATGCTCGCCGAGCTGCTGGACTGCGAGCCGCGCTATGCGGTCGCGCTGCGTGACGGCGCGGTGGTGGGGGTGATGCCGCTCATGAGCCTGGACGGTGAGCGCGGCACGGTGCTCAACTCGCTGCCGTACTTCGGCTCCAACGGGGGCCCGTTGGTCGCTGACCGCGAGGCGGGCGAGGCGCTGGGTGATTGGTACGCCGGCGAGGTGGCGGCCGAGGGCGTCCTGGCGGGGACCGTCATCGCCAACCCGCTGGCGCAGCCCGACGTCGAGATCGAGGCCGACCTCGACGACGTGCGCGTCGGCCACGTCACCCCGCTGGGCGGTGACGGCGACGCCCATGCGCGGATCTCGGCGGCGATCGACGGCTCGGCGCGGCGCAACGTGGCCAAGGCCCAGCGCTGCGGCATCTGCGTGACGATCGACAACGACGACTTCGACGCGCTCGAGGACCTGCACCGGCGCTCGATGGAGGCGATCGGCGCGCAGGTCAAGACGCCGGCGTTCTTCGCGGCGGTCGCGCGTCACTTCCGGGCCGGGACGGACTTCGACCTCTACGTCGCGCACGTCGACGCGCAGCCGCTGGCGGCGCTGCTGGTCTTCTACGGCGCGACCACCGTGGACTACTACGTGCCGGCCGCGAGCCCCGACCACCGCAGCGAGCAGCCGATGGCGCCGATCCTCCTGCAGGCGATGACCGACGCGGCGCGGCGCGGCTACGCGAACTGGAACTGGGGCGGCAGCTGGCCCGCCCACGAGAGCCTGCAGCGCTTCAAGGCCAAGTGGGGCGGGGTGCGCCGCGAGTACCGCTACGCGACGACGCTCAACGACCGCGACGTGCTCCATGCCCGCCCGGAGGAGCTCCGCGCGGCGTACCCGGGCTTCTTCGTCGTGCCGTTCTCCAGCCTGATCGCGGCCTGATGCGGGTCGGCGTGGTCGCGAGCTCCAACGGCGAGACGTTCGCCCAGATGTGCCGCGGCGTCGAGCACCTGCCGGTCAGCTTCACGGTGATCACCGATCGGCCCTGCGGCATCGAGGCCGTGGCGCACGAGCGCGACATCCCGTGCCTGCGCCTCGCCGGCGATCGCGACGCGTTCTCCCACGCGGCGGCCGAGGCATTGCGCGCGCAGTCCGCCGACATGGTGCTGCTGTACTTCAACCGGCTCGTCGGCCGCGATCTCTACGCGATCTTCCCGACGTACAACATCCATCCCTCGCTGCTGCCCGCGTTCCCCGGCTTCGGCGCACTCGACGGCGCGCAGGCGCGCGCGGTGCGCTACGTCGGCGCGACGCTGCACCTCGCGACCGAGCACGCCGACAGCGGCCCGATCGTCGCGCAGGTGTGCGCGCCCGTGTGGCCGCCCTGCTCGGCGTCCGAGATCGCCGAGCTGTCGTTCGTGCAGCGGGTGTACCTGTCGCTGCTGTGCGTCGAGCTCGGGCTCGATGACGCGCTGCAGGTGGACCCCGTCGCCGGGACCGCGCGCCACGTCGCGCCGCGCCCCTACACCGACCGCTGCAACCCCGCGCTCCAGGACCCGGGGACGCTCGCCCTGATCGACGAGCTCGAGGCGGCGCGCGCGCGGAAGGCGGCGCGATGAGGGCCCGGGCGCAGCGCCTGGTGCTGGGCGGGCTGGACCTGTCGCTGGCGGCGGCGGCGGTGGCCGGCGGCGGCCTCGTCCTGCTGGCGCGGCGGGCCCGCGGGCGCCGGCCGGTCGTGCCCGAGCGCCGGCGGCTGATGGTCCTGAGCACCACGTACTCGCTCGCCGTGCTGCGCGCGCGCCAGGCCGAGCATCTGGTCACCCGGCAGGATCTCGGCGGCTACTTCGAGCATGTCTGGAGCGTGCACCCGCTCGTCGGCGCCGACCCCGGCGAGGTGCCGATCGGCGTCGGCCCCGCCCACCGTCACGCCGCTGAGCGAGCGCCACACGATGATCGAGGGCAAGACGGCCCGCTCGCCCGCGCTCGCGCGCCTGCCGTACCTGAACTTCGCGCTCGCCCAGGTGCAGCTCGTGCTCCTGCTCGACCGGCTCGTCGATCGCGCGGGCGTCGGCATCGTGCGCGGCGACCCGTTCTACAACGGCCTGCTCGCGCTGCTGCTCGGCCGGCTGAGCCGGCGGCCGGTGGAGATCCGGATCATCGCCGATCACGACAAGCTCTTCGACGGCGCCGGCTCGCTCGCCCACCCGCGGCTGTTTCGCTCGCGCGCGATCGAGCGGCGCGTGCAGCGCTACACCCTGTCGCACGCCGAATCGATCCTGGCCGGCAGCGAGGACAACCGTGCCTACGCGCTGCGCAACGGGGCGCCGCAGGAGCGCGTGCGCTACCTCGGCAACTGGAGCATGATCAACCCGGTCCACCTGCAGGAGCCGGGCGAGCGCGCCGTGCTCGGCGACGAGTTCGGGCTCGGCGACCGCCCGATCGTGCTCTGCATCGCCCGGCTCGAGCGCCAGAAGCACCCCGAGGACGTGGTCGCCGCCGTCGCCCGGGCCCGCGAGCGCGATCGGCGCATCGCCGCGGTGATCGTCGGCGAGGGCTCCATGCGCGCGGAGCTCGAGCGGCTGTGCACCGCGCTCGGCATGGAGGACGACGTCGTGCTCGCCGGCGATCGCGACCAGGCCTGGCTCGTGTCCATGTACGCGCGGGCGACGGTCCTCGCCGCCCCGCTCGCCGGCCTCGCGCTCGTGGAGGCCGCGCTGGGCGGCACGCCGATCGTCGCCTATGACCACGAGTGGCACGCCGAGATCATCCGCGACGGGCAGGAGGGGATCCTCGTGCCCTACCGCGACAGCGCCGCGCTGGCCGACGCGATCGCCGCGCTCGTCGCCGATCCCGGGCGGGCGCAACGGCTGGCCCGCGCCGCCCGCGCGCGGGTGCTGGAGTTCATGCAGCCCGACGTGGTGCTCGCCCACGAGCGCGCGCTCGCCGACGAGATGCTGATGCTCGCGTCCGCGGCCTCGTGAGCCGCGCTCCGCGCATCGCCTACGTCACGAGCTCGCGCGGCGTCGGCGGGGCCGAGGAGCTGATCGCGGCGCTCGTCGCCGCCGGTGCCGAGCGTGGCTGGCAGCAGACCGTGCTCAACCCGTTCGCCGACGCGGCGTCGAGCGCGCTGGCCGAGCGCTGTGCGGCGGCGGGCTACGAGGCGCGCGCGTGCCGCGGGGTGGCCCAGCTGCCCGCCGTGCGCGCCTGGCTGGCGGGCCGCCTGCGCGCCCTCGCGCCCGACGTCGTCCACGTGCTGCTCTTTCACGCCACCGTGTTGACGGCGAGCATCCCGCGCGGCGGCGAGCGGCGGCTGCTGACCCACGCCTACGGCGAGGGCCTGGCGCAGCTGCCGCACCCGCGCACCCGCGTGCGGCTGGACCGCTGGGCGGGGCGTCGCTTCGACCACGTGTCGGCGATCTCCGACGCCGTCTACCGGTTTCTGACCGACTCGCACCGCTATCCGCCGGCGCGCCTGGGCCGCATCCGGCTGGGCTGGAGCGGCGCCCCGCTGCCGCGCGTGCCGGCGGCGGGCCGGCCGCCGACGATCGTCTGCGTGGCCGCGCTGCGGCGCGAGAAGGGCCACGACACGCTGCTGGCCGCCTTCGCGCAGGTACGCGCGGCGATCTCCGATGCGCGCCTCGTGCTCGTCGGCGGCGGTCCGTACCGCGCGCAGGTCGAGGCGATGGTGCGCGCGGCCGGGCTGACCGAGGCCGTCCATCTGACCGGCCGGGCGGCGCAGATCTGGCCGCACCTCGCCGGCGCCGACGTCTTCGTCCTCGCCTCGCCGTCGGAGGCGCTCGGCATCGCGATCATGGAGGCGATGGCCGCGGGGTTGCCGGTCGTCGCCAGCGACGTCGGCGGCATCCCCGAGCTCGTCACCCCGGGCGTCACCGGCGAGCTGTTCGCCGTGCGCGACCACGACGCGCTCGCCCGACAGCTCATCGCGCTGCTGGGGTCCCCGCAGCGGCTGGGCGCGATGTCCGCCGCCGCGCTCGAGGCCGCCGAGGCGATGCGCATGGAGGAGAGCGTCGAGGCGTACTTTCGCCTGTACGAGCGTCTCATCGACGGCAGCCCGGGCGACTAGCCCACTAGGGTGCCTGCCATCGAGGCCGGAACGGACAAGCTCGTGGTGCTTCGCGCGGAGGACTCCCTGCGCGACGCGACCGCGCGCCTGCGCGGCGATGCCTGGGGGGTCGCCGTGGTGCTCGGCGCGGACGGGCGCTTCGTCAGCACGGTCACCGACGCCGGCCTGCGCCGCGCGCTGCTGCGCAAGGTCTCGCCCGACGCGCCGGTCAGCGAGGTGATGGCGCCGCGGCCGGTCTTCGCCGCCGCGACCGCCGGCGACGAGCAGATCGTCGAGCTGCTGCGGACCCACCGGCTGCGTGCGCTGCCGGTCGTCGACGAGGCCGGCAGCGTCGTCGCGATCCGCGCGCTCGACGAGTTTGCCGCCCATGCCGTCGCCCCGGTGGCGGTGATCATGGCCGGCGGGCGCGGGCTGCGGCTGCGGCCGGTGACCGACAAGCTGCCCAAGCCGCTGCTGCGCGTCGGCTCGTGCTCGATCATCGAGCGCATCATCGGCGGCCTGACCGCCGCCGGCGTGCGCGACGTCCACCTCGCGGTCAACTACAAGGCCGACATCTTCCACGAGCGCCTCGGCGACGGCGCGAGCCTGGGCGTCAACCTGCACTACCTGCACGAGCAGACCGAGCTCGGCACCGCCGGCGCGCTGTCGCTGCTGCCGCCGATCGACGGCCCGCTGCTGCTCACCAACGGCGACATCGTCACGACGGTCGACTTCGGGCGCATGGTCGACTTCCATCGCCACCACGGCGGCGCGCTGACGGTCGGCGGCGTCGAGCACGTCTCCCACGTCCCCTACGGGATCCTGCAGACGGCCGACTACCACCTGCTCTCGATCGAGGAGAAGCCCGAGCGGCGCGAGTTCTGCAACGCCGGGATCTACGTGCTCGAGCCCGACGTGCTCGAGCTCGTCGCGCCCGACACGCACGTCAACATGCCCACGCTCATCGACGACGTCATGTCCGACGGTCGCGCGGTGAACGTCTTCCCGATCCACGAGAAGTGGTTCGACATCGGCGGGCCCGCCGAGTTCGAGCGCATCCTCATCCAGTTCGCCACCGGCGAGGAGTCGTAGTTGTCGCATTGGAGCGGCCGGCGGGTGCTGGTCACCGGCGCCGAGGGTTTCATCGGCAGCCACCTCGCCGAGGAGCTGCTGGCGGCCGGCGCCGACGTGCGCGCGCTCGTGCACTACAACCCGTTCGGCCGCTGGGGCTGGCTGCACGACCACGCCGGCGACATCGAGATCCTCGCCGGCGACGTGCGCGACGCCGAGCGCGTGGCCCAGGTCGCCGCGGGCGTCGACGTGATCTTCCACCTCGCCGCGCTCGTCGGGATCCCCTACAGCTACGAGGCCCCCGAGAGCTACGTGCAGACGAACATCCTCGGCACCCACAACCTCCTCCAGGCGGCGCGCCGCGCCGGCGTCTCGCGCTACGTCCAGACCTCGACGAGCGAGGTCTACGGCAGCGCGCTGCACGTGCCGATCGACGAGCAGCACCCGCTGCAGCCGCAGTCGCCCTACTCGGCCTCGAAGATCGGCGCCGACATGCTCGCGCTGAGCTTCCGCCACGCCTTCGAGCTACCGGTGGCGGTCGTGCGGCCGTTCAACACGTACGGCCCGCGGCAGTCGGCGCGCGCGGTGATCCCCGCCGTGCTCGGTCAGATCTACGCCGGCGCGACGGAGATCCAGGTCGGCGCGACCACGCCCAGGCGCGACTTCAACTACGTCACCGACACCGCCAGGGGCTTTCTGGCGATCGCCGAGTGCGACCGCGCGCTCGGCGAGGTCGTCAACATCGGCTCCGGGCGGGAGATCGCGATCGGCGACCTCATCGACCTCATGATCGCGATCAGCGGCCGTGACGTGAAGGCCGTCCGCGCGCCCGAGCGCATCCGCCCGGCGGGCAGCGAGGTCGATCGGCTGCAGTGCGACAACCGCCGCGCGCTGGAGTGGGCCGGCTGGCGCCCCGAGGTCTCCCTCGAGGAGGGCCTGCGCTGCACGGCGCAGTGGATCGAGCAGAACCTCGCCTCGGTGCAGACGCGGCGCTACCAGGTCTGACGCTGTTGCGACGACGGCCAGCCGGAGGCATCCGTTGACGTCGCGCGCCTGGGCGGCGCTGCGGCGGCTGGTCACCTGGCCGCCGTTCAACCACGCCCTCACCGGCGCGCTGCGGCGCGTCCTCCCCGCGCGCGTCCGGCAGCATCCGGCGCTCGCGCGCTACGTCCCGCGGGCGGGGGTGGTGCAGGTGACGATGCCCGACGGCCGCCCGCTGCGCATGGAGTCGCGGGGCGACGACGATATCGCCGGCCCGCTGTACTGGCGCGGCTGGGCCGGGCACGAGACGGAGACCGTCCAGCCCTTCTACGAGCGGGCGCGCCGCGCCCGCGTCGTGCTCGACATCGGTGCCCACGTGGGCTACTTCGCGGTCGTCGCGGCGCACGCCAACCCGGCCGGCCGCGTCTACGCCTTCGAGCCGCTGGCCCGGGTGCGCGAGCGCCTGGAGCGCAACGTCGCGCTCAACGGCCTGACGAACGTGACCTGCGTGCCGCTGGCGCTGGGCAGCCCGGCGGGAACGGCGCAGTTCTTCCACGTGCGCGAGGGCATCCCGAGCAGCTCGAGCCTCTCGCGCGGGTTCATGCAGTCGATCTTGGCGCGCGCGGAGCAGCTGACCAGCACGACGGTCGAGGTGGTGGAGGTCGACGACTTCGTGGACGCCCACGGCCTGACCGGCGTCGACCTCGTCAAGGTCGACACGGAGACGACCGAGGCCGCCGTCCTCCGGGGGATGCGGCGCACGCTGCAGCGCGACCACCCGGACATCGTCTGCGAGGTGCTCGACGGCAGCGCCGGGGAGGCGCTCGAAGCGCTCCTGCGGCCGTTGGGCTACGAGTTCTTCCTGCTCATGGAGCACGCTGCCGTGCGCTGTGACGCCATCCGGCCCGACGTGGTCTGGCGCAACTACCTCTTCCGCGTGCCGCAGAGCACCGGCGCCGGCGAGCGATGAAGCGCCGGATTCTCCTCGCCGGCGCGGCGGGGGTGCTGATCGCCGTGATCGTGCTGGTGCTCGTGAGCAGCGGCGCGGACGAGGCGGCCGACCCGGCGAACGTCCGCACGGTCCCGGCCGCGATCGCGGCCGACTGCTCGCAGGACGTCGAGGACGAGCTCACCCGCTTCATCACCGGCGTGCCGGACGGAACGACCGTGCGATTTCCCGTCGGCGGCTGCTACGCCCAGGCCAACCGCATCGAGGTGCGCGACAAGACCGGCCTGACGATCGACGGCAACGGCTCGACGTTTCGCAGCACGTCGGAGAACACCGGCACGCGCGAAGCCAACCCGAACTGGCTGCTGCTGCGCGGCCGCGACCTCGTCATCACCGACATGCAGGTCGTCGGCAACTTCCACCTCACGGGCAGGCGCTCCCAGCAGCGCGTCAACCGGGCCTCGACCGAAGGCGAGGCCGGTGCCACGAGCCAGCCGAACGCCGGGATCGGCATCTACGGCGGCGCCGGGATCGTCGTGCGCGACCTCGACATCCGCGACGTCTTCGGCGACGGCGTCCTGACCGGCGTCTCGGAGTACGTCGACGCCGCCGTGCCGTCGCAGACGCCGCGCGACGTCCACGTCGAGCGCGTCACGGCGACGAAGACCGCGCGGCACTGCTTCTCGCCCAACCAGGTCGTCGGCTTCTGGCTGGAGGACTCCGTCGGCAGGGACTGCTGGTACGGGGCGCTCGACGCCGAGCTCGACGAGCCGGAGCAGAGGCTGCAGGGGCTGCACGTGCTCGACAACACGTTCTCGGACTTCAACATGTTCGGGATCATCGTCCCGGTGGCCGGCGACGGCGACAACACGCGGCAGATCGACATCCGCGGCAATCGGTTCCTCACGGCGCCCGATCAGCCCTGCAACACCGTCATCGAGATCGGCGCCTATCCGATGAACCCGAACACGATCGAGGACGTCGTCGTGGCGGACAACGCGATGAAGGCACACGGCGTCGGGATCGCCCTCGACCACGTGCGCGGCGGCCGGGTCGAGGACAACCGCATCGAGTACGCCGAGCGCGGCTGCCAGCGCCCCCGCGTGCCGCCGCCGGTGCGCCTGACGAACTCCTCCGCCGTGTCGGTGGCCCGCAACCAGCGCAGGTAGGCGGCCCGCCGGGCGGCAGCCTGCTGCGCTCACCAGCCCTCGCGGCGCAGGAACGTCTCCAGCGTCAGCAGCGTCCACAGCGCGTGGCCGTGGTTGCGCGCGCCGCGGCGGTGCTCGTCGGCCAGCGCTCGTACCGCCGCGCCGGACAGGTGCCCGGCGACGCGCGCGTCCGGCGCGCAGAGCAGGCCGTCGACGAGCGGCGCCAGGTCCGTGCGAAACCAGCGGTCCAGCGGGACGCCGAAGCCCTGCTTCGGCCGGGCGAGCAGGCGCGGCGGGAGGAGATCGGCGACCGCCGCCTTGAGGACCCGCTTCAGCGACATGTCGCGGACGCGCAGGCGCGCGGAGGGCGCGAGCGTGAACGCGTACTCGGCGAGCTCGCGGTCCAGAAACGGCGAGCGGACCTCGAGGCCGTGGGCCATCGCCATGCGGTCGACCTTGGGCAGCAGGTCGTCGAGCAGGTAGGTGCGCAGGTTGAGGTCGAGCAGGCGGTCGAGCGGGTGCGCCCCCGCCGACCGCGCCCAGATCTGCTCGTAGGCCGCCTCGCCGCGACCGCGCACGGGGCCGACGAGCGCGCGGCGGTCCTCGGCCGAGACGTAGGAGACCCAGGCCAGCAGCCCCTGCGGCGCGCTGAGATGGCTGCGCAGCAGCGCGCGGCGCAGCTTCGCCGCGCGCGGGCGGCGGCGCAGAGCGGGGGCGTCGGCCGCGCGCCGCGCCACGGCCGCGCGGGCGCCGTCCGGCACGGCGCGCGCGTAGCGGGCGAGCACGAGCGCCGCGGCGAAGCGCTCGTAGCCGGCGAACAGCTCGTCGCCGCCGTCGCCGCACAGCGCGACCGTCACGTGCCGCGCGGTGAGCTCGCTGAGCAGGTAGGTCGGCAGCGCGCTCGAATCGCCGAACGGCTGGTCGTGGTGTGAGACGAGGCGCTCGAGCAGCTGCGCGGCGTCGGGCCTGACGACGAACTCCGTGTGCTCGGTGCCGTGGCGCTCGGCCACGGCGCGGGCGAAGGGGCGCTCGTCGAAGCCGTCGTCGCCCTCGAAGCCGATCGTGAACGTGCGTACGGGCGCGGACTGCAGCTCGCTCATGAGCCCGACGACCGCCGACGAGTCGATGCCGCCGCTGAGAAACGCGCCGAGCGGGACGTCGGCGATCAGGCGCCGCTGCACGCCGGCGCGCAGCAGGCGGCGGACCTCGGCGGCCTGCTCGCCCGGGCCGCCGGCGGCGCGCGCCACGCCGGCGCCGGGGCCGGCGCCCGGCCAGCGCGGCGCCCAGTAGCGCTCCAGGCCCACCTCGCCGGCCGTCGTCGCGACGAGCACGTGGCCCGGCGGGACGCTGTGGATCCCGGCGTAGAACGTGTCAGGGGTCGGGACGTAGCCGAACGTCAGGTAGTCCGGGATGACATCGGCGCGCAGCTCGCGCGGGACATGCGGATGGGCGAGCACGGACTTGATCTCGCTGCCGAAGACGAGCCGCCGGCCGTCGGTGAAGTAGTACAGCGGCTTCTTGCCGAAGCGATCGCGCGCCAGCACGAGCCGGCCGTGCGGCTCGTCCCACGCCGCGATCGCGAACATGCCCTCCAGCGCCGTGGCCAGCGCGACCGGCTCGAGCTCCTCGGCGAGGTGGGCGATGACCTCGGTGTCGCCGTCGGTGGCGAGCGTGTGGCCGCGCGCGCGCAGGCCGGCGCGCAGCTCGCGGTAGTTGTAGATCTCGCCGTTGAGCGCGACGCCGATCGTGCCCGCCTCGTTGGCGATCGGCGGGTCGCCGCGGGCGAGGTCGATGATCGCCAGACGCGTCTGCCCGACCCAGCCGGCGCCGCGCTCGAAGACGCCGTCGGCATCGGGTCCGCGGTGGGCCATGCAATGCAGCTGCGCGTCGGCGCGGCCGGGCTGCCCCGCGCCGAACGCCAGTGCTCCGGCGATCCCGCACATCGCCGGCTCAGCGCCCCAGCTCGCGGCGGTACAGCTCGTCGAGGCTGCGCACGAGCGCCTCGAGCGAGAAGTCGGCCACGACGCGCGCGCGGTCGGCCCGGGCCGACGCGCGCGCGGCCGGCAGGTCGTCGAGCAGCGCGCCGACCGCCCGGGCCAGGCCGGCCCCGTCGTCCGGGTCGACGAGCGCGCCCGGCCGGCCGCCGACGACCGTGGCGGCTCCGCCCACGCGGGTGCTCACGACCGGCACGCCAGCCGCCTGCGCCTCGATGAGGCTGACCGGCGTGCCCTCGTTGTCGGACGTCAGCACGACGACGTCGCTGGCGAAGCAGATGCCCGGCACGTCCTGCTGAAAGCCCGCCCAGACGACGCGCTCGGCGACGCCGGGCGACAGCGGGACGGCCTGCAGCTCCTCGCGCAGCTCGCCGTCGCCGGCGACGAGAAACCAGACGTCGCGCTCCGGCGCGAGCTGCTCGGCGAGCGCCAGGAAGCGGTCGACGCGCTTGATCGGGACGAGGCGGGCGATGATCGTCACGACGCGCGCCTCGCGCGGGATCCCGAGCGCCGCGCGCAGCGCGGCGCGGCGCGCTCCGCGCGTCGCCTCGTCGACCTCGAAGCGGCGCAGATCGAAGCCCAGGCGGATGACCTCGATCTGCTCGCGCGGCGCCACGCCGAGGCGCACGAGGTCGTCGCGCACCTCCTCGGAGACCGCGATGAGCCGCGACGTCCGCCGTGCGAGGAAGCGCTCGATGCGCAGAAACAGCGCATCCTGGCGCGAGGAGAAGTAGCCGCTCAGCGAGTGGCCGTGGAATGTGTGCACGACGACGCGCGGCCGCGCCCGGCCGCAGGCCAGCACCGCGAAGCGCCCGAGCGCTCCCGCCTTCGCCGCGTGGGTGTGCACCACGTCGGGCCGCAACCGGCGCAGGGTGCGCACGAGGTGCGCGAACGCGATCACGTCGCGCGGTCCGAGCTCGCGCCGCATCCGCGCAATCCGCAGCGGGACGACGCCGAGCTCCCGCGCGAGGTGGTCCATCGAGCCCTCGTGGCCAGCCTCGGTGCCGCGGATGAGCAGGCTGTCGTAGCCGAGCGGCTCGAGCAGCCGCGTCATCGTGATCGCCTGGATCGCGGGCCCGCCGACGTTCAGCCGCGAGATGATCCGCGCGACGCGGATCGCGCTCATTCCCGCGAGCCGGCGGGCACCGTGGCGCGCCGCGACACGTCAAAGCGGGCCTCGAGCACGGCGATGACGGCGATCCCGACCACGAGCGTGGCGGCGGCGCTCCACAGCACTGCGTGGCGCCCGTTCCCGGCGGCCGTCACCGCGAGCGCGCACAGCGCGATCTGCAGGGTCGCGAGCATGGCCGCGACGGACTGCGGCGAGCCGGTCATCGTGAGCAGGCGGTGCGTCAGGTGGTCGCGGCCGCCGGTCAGCAGCGGCGCGCCGCGGCGGCAGCGCGAGATCGTGACGAGCGTCGTGTCGAGGATGACGAGGCCGACGAGCATGGCGGCGCACGGCACCGCGCTGGCGCCGAGGTCCGCGCCGCCGGTGGCCGCGATCGCCGCCGCCGCGGCGACGAAGCCGAGCGGCATGCTGCCCCCGTCGCCGAGGAAGATCTTCGCCGGGCGCGCCAGGTTGTAGCGCAGAAACCCGAGGCACACGCCGGCCAGGGCGCCCGCGATGGCGGCCAGCTCCGGGTCGTCGTGCATGACCGCGAGGGTCGCGATGCCCAGGGCGACGGTCGCCGTGACGGTCCCGGTGGCGCCGTCGAGGTTGTCCATGAGGTTGAACGCGTTGACGAGGCCGACGACCCACACGACGGTGAGCAGGAGGTTAAGCGCGTCGGCGGAGAACACGGTCCAGCCGAGGTCGGCCATCCAGAGGCCGGCGCCGGCGACGGCCTCGACGGCCATGCGCAGAAACGGCGAGAGGTTCATGCGGTCGTCGAGCGTCCCGACGATCCACAGGGCGCAGGCGCCCAGTGCGAGCGCCAGGAACCGCTCGCTCAGGCCGCCCCACAGCAGCGCGGGCACGAGGAAGGCGATCATCACGGCGCTGCCGCCGAGGTAGGGCGTGGCGCGGCCGTGCTGCTTGTAGCCCAGCGGATGGTCGAGAAACCCGGTCCGGACGGCCACGCGCGCGGCCTGCGGCGTCAGGACGAGGACGAGAGCGGCCGCAAGTGCGAACGCCAGCGTCACGGTGGCGCCTGCTTGCACGGCAGTACGTCTACCACAACCGCTGCACGGACTAACTTTTCTGTGCATTGGACCAGCGGCCCGCGCGGGCGCGGGAGCCGGTCATATCCTTCGGCGCAGCGCCTCGCGGGGCCGGACCATGTCTGACACATCGCTCTACGAGATCGAATGCGTCGCCTTGACGGTGCTGCTCGTCGGCTTTGGCCTGCGCTTTGCCGTCCGGCGGCTGTCGCGCACCCGCCCGGAGCTATCCGTCGGCCTGCCGCTGGCCGTCGGCTTCGGGGTCCGGCTGCTGGCGATCGTCGCCGTGTCGACCTCGGGCGTCGGCCTGGCGCTGCGCGGCGGCGACGAGCTGAAGTTCCTCTTCGACGCCCGCGCCATCGCGGCGTCGTCGCTGGACGCAGACCTGTGGCTGCCGATCAGCGAGGCGCATCGCCTGCACCAGATCGTCTTCGCGCTGCAGATCAAGCTCGGCGACTTCCCCGACATGGCGATGCGCGTGACGCAGGTCGGGATCGCGCTGCTCGGGATCCTGCTCGTCGCGGCGGCGATCTACGACGTCGTCGGGCCGCGAGCGGCGCGCATCGGCATGTGGGTGCTCGCGCTCGAGCCGGCCGGGATCTTCTTCAACAGCATCCTGCACCGTGAGCCGCTGCTCGTGCTGGCCAGCGGGCTGGTCGTCTTCGGCGGCGCGAAGATCTGGGCGAAGCTCGAGCTGCGCGGCGTGCTCGTGCTCGGGCTGGGCTGCGCGATCGCCGTCGCGACGCGGCCCTATGCGGGCTGGTTTCTCATCACCGGCGGGCTGCTGCTGATCCTCCACGCATCGCTGCGCCAGGTCGGCACGCGGCTGCGCTCGATTCCGCTCATCTACGCCGTCGCGATCGTCGTCGCGGCGGCGGCGCCGGCGGTGCTCAGCCTGACCTCGCAGGACAGCCTGGAGCAGAACCTGCAGGGCTCGCAGAACGCCAACACCGACCCCAACGCGGCCCGCGGGACGGCCGGTTCGAACAACCTCAGCCTCGAACGCGTCGACTTCTCGTCGCGCTCGGACCTCATCACGAACCTGCCGCAGCGCGTCCGCGACGTCGTCCTGCGCCCGTACCCCTGGCAGTTGGCGAACACCAGCCAGCAGCTCGGCGCGATCGGCACGGGTGTCGTGCTCGTGGCGCTGGTGGCGCTGTTGCGCTACGTTCGGCGCAACCGCGGCGGCGTCCTGGCGGTCGCCGCGCCGTTCGTCTATCCGGCCTGCTTCCTGCTCGTCGCCTATGCGCTGAGCGTCGGCAACGCGGGTACCGGGTTTCGCTACCGTACGCACTTGGTGCTGCTCGGGCTCGCCACGCTGGTCGTCCTGCGTGAGCGCGCGCTGCGAAGGGACTCGCCGGACGGTGACGAAGAGCCGCAGACGCTTGCCGCGCGGCCGGGGCGAGTCATGGGCGAAGCCAGAGGAGATGCGAAGTCGCTTGTCACATCACGGTTGTCGCCCTGATGGTCTGCACCGCACGGGAGGGCGTTGCCCGTGAGCGCTGAGCACGGCGACGTCCGCGCGTACCTGCGCGTCCTCTGGCGCTGGAAGCTGCTGGTGGCCGCCTTCGTCGTCGTCATCCCGGTGGCGACCTACGTCTACGTCTCCAGCAAGCCCAAGGTGTACGAGTCCAGCGCCCTCATGCAGGTGCAGGCGCTCGCCGTCGACACGAGCCTGCTGGGCGCCGACGTCCCCGCCCCGCAGTCGCAGACGCTGCTTTCGGCGGCCCGGCTCGTGACGACCACCGCCGTCGCCGAGACCGCCGCCGCGGCACTCGGCGAGCCGCGCAGCTCCGGTCGCGCGCTGCTGAAGAACGTCACGGCGACCGCGGACGTCCAGGCGGACTTCATCAGCGTCGTGGCGCGAGCGCCCACCGGTCGCCGCGCGGCCGCCGTGTCCAACGCGTTCGCCGACGCCGTCGTCACCAATCGCACCAACGACGCGGTCAACCGGCTCAACGCCACGATCGGCCGCGTCGACGAGCAGCTCAACCGGATCACCGGGGACACGTCGACCGCGCGCGACGCGCGCAAGCAGCTCTCCGAGCAGCTGCAGCGCCTGCGCACCCTGCGCGCAGCCCAGGGCAACAACGCCCGCGTCGTCGAGCCGGCGATCGCCTCGAGCAGCCCGGTCGCCCCGCGCGTCACGCGGACGGTCGTGCTCGCCTTCATCGTCGCGCTGCTGCTCGCCTTCGGCGCGGTCGTCCTCGCGCAGGGCGCCGATCGCAAGATCCGCGATCCCTCCGAGCTGGAGGACCTGACCGGGCGGCCCCTGCTGAGCGCGGTCCCGCGCAGCGCCTTCGACGACGAGCCCGACGGGGCGGCGGAGGAGGCCTTCCAGACGCTGCGGGCGAGCCTGACGTACTTCAACGTCGACCGTGAGATCACGAGCGTGCTGATCACGAGCCCGGCGCAGGGCGACGGCAAGACGACGGTGGCGACGAACCTCGCGCGGGCGATGGCACGCGCCGGCAAGGACGTCATCCTCGTCGACGCCGACCTGCGCCGGCCCCAGGTGGCATGGCGCTTCCACGTCCCCGGCCAGGCGGGCCTCGGCGGCGTGCTCGTCGCCGAGGTCGGCCTCTCGCGGGCGTTCGTCGAGCCGGAGGCCGACACGCTGGCCGGCCGGCTGCGCGTGCTGCCCGCCGGTCCCCCGCCGCCGAACCCCTCCGAGCTGCTGGCCTCCCAGCGGATGACGCGCCTGCTCGAGAAGCTGACCGAGATGTGTGACCTCGTGATCGTCGACAGCACGCCGCTGCTGACGGTCAGCGACTCGCTGCCGCTCGTCGAGGTCGTCTCGGGCACCGTCCTGATCGGGCGCATCAACGAGACCTCCAAGGACGCCGTCCGGCGGCTGCAGAGCGTCATCGCCAACGCCGGCGGCACGCTGCTGGGCTCGGTGGCGACGGGCGCGGCGGCGACCGCCCTGTACGGCGGCTACGGCTACGGCTACCGGCAGGACGCGTCGGCCAACGGCAAGGCCCGCGCGGCCGCTCCGCCGCCGCGGTCGCCGGGCGCGCGCCCGGTCGCGCCGCCTGCGCCGCCGGTCAAGGGCCGGGGCTTTCTCGGGCGCAAGGACGCCGCCGAGAGGGTCACGACGCCAAGCGCCACCGGCCTGCCCGAGCGTCCGCCCGAGCGCAAGAAGAACGGCCGGTTCTCGTGACTGGCCCCGGCTCGTGAAGATCCTCGTCACCGGCGCGGCAGGGTTCATCGGCTCCAACCTCGTCGATCGGCTGCTCGCCGCCGGCCACGAGCCCACGGCGCTGGACAACTTCTCCACCGGGCACCGCGCGAACCTCGAGCACGTCGCCGACGACGTCGAGGTCGTCGAGGGCGACCTGCGCTCCTACGAGCGCGTCAGCTATGCCGTCAGCGGCTGCGAGGCGGTCTTCCACCAGGGCGCGATGCCGTCGGTGCCCCGCTCGATCCAGGACCCGCTGACCTCCAGCGAGATCAACATCGGCGGGACGCTCAACGTGCTGCTGGCCGCGCGCGACGCGGGCGTGCGGCGGGTCGTCTTCGCCTCGTCGTCCTCGGTCTACGGCGACGCCCCCGGCTTGCCGCGCGTCGAGACGCAGGCGACGAGCCCGCTGGCGCCCTACGCGGTCTCCAAGCTCGCGGCCGAGCAGTACTGCCGCGTGGCGCATCTCGTCTACGGCCTGGAGACCGTCTGCCTGCGCTACTTCAACGTCTTCGGCCGCCGTCAGGATCCGTTCTCGCAGTACAGCGCGGTGATCCCGACGTTCATCACCGCGCTGCAGGCCGGGCAGGCCCCGACGATCTACGGCGACGGCACGCAGTCGCGCGACTTCACCCATGTCGACGACGTCGTCGCGGCGAACCTCCTGGCGCTCGACGTGCCCGCGGCGGCCGGGCGGATCTACAACATCGCCTGCGGGCGGCAGGTCTCGCTCAACGAGCTCGTCGCGCAGCTCAACGAGATCCTCGGCACGCAGCTGCAGGCCGAGCATCTCGCGCCCCGGGCCGGCGATGTCAAGCATTCACTCGCCGACGTCGGTCGCGCCGCGCGCGAGCTCGGCTTCAACGCGACCGTGGAGTTCTCCGAGGGTTTGCGGCGAACGATCGCGGCCTACGAGCCGTCCGATCCGGCGTCCGTCGAGGTCTGAGTGGGCGGCGGGCGCGGCGGACGGTCAGACGACCGACGCTTCGGCCTGGTGGTACTGGATGACGTCGCCGAGGATCTCGTCGAGCGACCGCGTCGAGGACCAGCCGATCGCCGCTTCGATCTTCGCGACGTCGGGGTAGCGGCGCGGCATGTCCTCGAAGCCCGCTTCGTAGGCGGCCTCGTAGGCGATCAGGTGGATCTCCGAGTCCGAGCCGGTGAGATCGACCACGCGGGCGGCGAGCTCGAGGATCGAGAGCTCCTCCTGCGAGCCGATGTTGAAGACCTCGCCGTAGGCCGGATCGCCGAGCTGCATGAGGTCCACGAGCGCGCGCACGACGTCGTCGACGTGGCAGAAGCAGCGCGTCTGGCTGCCGTCGCCGTAGACCGTGAGCGGCCGGCCGGCGAGGGCCTGCTGGACGAGCGTCGGCACGACCATGCCGTAGCGGCCGGTCTGGCGCGGGCCGACGGTGTTGAACAGCCGCGCCACGACGGTCGGCAGCTTGCGCTCCTTCCAGTAGGCGAGCGCGAGGAACTCGTCGATCGCCTTCGAGCAGGCGTAGGACCAGCGGCCGGTGTTCGACGATCCGAGCACGAAGTCGCCGTCCTCGCGGAAGGGCAGCGACGTGGACTTGCCGTAGACCTCGCTCGTCGAGGCGATGAAGACCGGGCGCTTCTTCTTGCTCGCCTGGGCCAGAACGACCTCGGTGCAGTGCACGTTGGTCTCGATCGTCCGCACGGGGCTGTCGATGATGAGGTCCACCCCGACGGCGGCGGCGAGGTGATAGACGATGTCGGCCTCGTCGACGAGCTCGGCGACGATCGACGGGCTCGCGCACGTGTCGATCGTGTAGCTGAACCGGGAGTCCTTCTTCAGCTCGCGCACGTTGTCGATCGAGCCGGTCGAGAGGTCGTCGAGGATGTGTACGCGATCTCCCTGGGCCAGCAGTGCCTCTGCGAGATGCGATCCGATGAACCCCGCGCCGCCTGTGATGAGAAACCGCATGGCTGGTCCTTTACCCCCGCTTGGCTCTAGTGCGCGCCGCCGTCCGTGTCCTCACCCGGCGCAGCCCGTGGGAGACGATACACACAGGCGCCAATGTTTCGATCAGGTTGATCGGCATTGCGACCTCGACCCGGCGGCCGAGCCCGGGCGATCGCGCTAGCTGCGCAGGATGCGCAGCGCCAGGTGCCCGGCGTTCTTGGCGTTGTCGAGGCCGACGCTCGCCACCGGGACGCCCGGCGGCATCTGCACGACCGACAGGATCGCGTCCAGCCCGCCCATCGCCGACAGCCGGCTCGACAGCGGCACGCCAATCACCGGCAGATCGGTGTGCGCCGCGGCGACGCCGGGCAGCGCGGCCGACAGCCCGGCGCCCGCGACGATCACGCGCAGGCCGCGCATGCGGGCGTTCCGGCAGTACTCGGCGACGATCCCGGGCTCGCGGTGGGCGGACATGACGCGCACCTCGTGGCGCACGTCGGCGTCGCGCAGCACGCTGGCCGCGCCGTCCATGACGTCCATGTCGCTCTTGGAGCCCATGATGATCCCGACGCGCGGGAGGTCGACCTCGATCTCCGCCAGCTCGACGGCGACCTCGGTCTCGGTTGCCGTCTCGGCCCGCTCGCTCACTGGCCCGCCCTTTCGGTTCGTTGTCGGATGCTCACAAGCCGGCCGCCGGTTCGACGCCCACGCGTTCCAGTGCCCGGCGGACGCGTACGTCGAACGTGGCCTCGCTCTCCGCCGGCTCGACGCGCATCTCGGGGGTCGTTGACGAGCGACAGCAGCACGTCGGTGAGCGTAGAGGCTGAGGCTCAGCCGTGTCCTTGCGTGCGCTCCACGGCGCGCAGGGCGATGTCGCCGCGTAGCTGGCGCCCGGCGAAGTCGATCTTGTCCGCGGCAGCGTAGGCGGCGTCGCGCGCGGCTGGCGCCGTGGCGCCGAGCGCGGTGACGTTCAGCACGCGCCCGCCGGCCGTGACGATCGCGCCGTCGGCGTCGCCCTCGCGCAGGGCGGTCCCGGCGTGGGTGACCTCGACCCCGTCGCGCGCCGCCTCGTCGAGCCCGGCGATGACGTCGCCGGTCCGCGGCGCGGCCGGGTAGCCCGCGCTGGCCAGCACGAGCGTCACCGCCCAGCCGTCGTCGAACTCGAGCTCGACCCCGGCCAGGCCGCCGCCGCCGGGGCGCGCCGCGGCGGACAGCAGCTCGTAGGCGTCCGAGCGCAGCCGCGGCAGCACGGCCTGCGTCTCCGGATCGCCGAAGCGCACGTTGTACTCGAGCACCCAGGGACCCGCGGCGGTGAGCATGATGCCGGCGTACAGCACGCCGTGGAAGGGCGTGCCGCGCTCGCGCAGGAGGTCGACGATCGGCTGGTGCACGAGCGCGGAGAGCTCGGCGATCCGGCCGGCGTCGATGCCGGGCACGGGCGAGTAGGAGCCCATCCCGCCGGTGTTCGGTCCCTCGTCGCCGTCGAAGATCCGCTTGTAGTCCTGCGCGGGCGCCATCGGCACCGCCCGCACGCCGTCGCAGAGCGCCAGCAGCGACAGCTCCTCGCCGACGAGGCACTCCTCGACGACGACCCGCCCGGGCCCGAAGCGCCGCGTCACGAGGAAGTCCTCGAGCGTCGCCCGCGCCTCCCGCTCGTCGACCGCGATCACGACGCCCTTGCCGGCGGCCAGGCCGTCGAACTTCAGGACGACCGGATAGCGCGCGATCGCCGCCATCCCGGCTTCGACGTCGTCGACCGCGCTCCACGCCGCGGTCGGCACGCCGGCCGCCCGCATGACCTCCTTGGCGAACTCCTTGGAGCCTTCGAGGCGGGCGGCGGCCGCGCTCGGGCCGAAGGCGGCGATGCCGCGCGCGGCGAGCTCGTCGGCGAGACCGGCGACGAGCGGCGCCTCCGGGCCGATGACGACGAGGTCACAGCGCTCCCGCTCGGCGGCGTCGGCGAGCCCGGCGACGTCGTCGACGGCGATCGGCAGCAAGCGGGCGCCGGCCGCGATGCCGGGGTTGCCGGGCGCGCAGAGCAGCTCGGGCGCGGCCGCCGAGCGCGCGAGCGCGCGCACGATCGCGTGCTCGCGCCCGCCGGCGCCCACGACGAGGACCTTGGGGCGCGCGCCGCCGGCGGCGCTCACGCGACGTCGTCGGTCAGCTCAGCGAGCAGCGCGTCGAGGTCGTCGCGCAGCGTGCGATCGGTCGCGGCCCCCTCCCCGAGCTCGTGCAGGACGCGCTCGCGCGCGGTCCGGTGCGCGGGTGTCGCTCGTGGGATGATGTCGGCGATCTCGCGCCCGCCGCTGGTCAGGACGAAGTGCTGGCCGGCCTCGACGGCGGCGATCACCCGCGGAAGGTGGGCGCGCAGCGCCTGGATCGTGACCGGCTCCATGGGCGGCAGCGTAGTGCGCTGCGGCGCGCGAGGATCGTTGCCTCAGATCGCCGCGATGAAGTCGTCGATCGGGATCGCGGGCAGCGTCTCGTAGTGCGACGTCCCGCGGGAGCCGAGCTCGAGCGAGACGCGGGCCATCGTCAGCTCGTCGGGGGCCTCGACGATGCTCACGAAGTCAAAGCGCCCGAGCGTGCTCCACTGGGCCTTGACGGTCGCGCCCAGCTGCTCGACCTCGCGGTTGACCTCCTTGATGCGCTGCGGGTTGTTCTTGACCGTCTGCACGCCGTCGGGAGTGAGGGTCGAGAGCATGAGGTACGTCGGCATGGCGCCTCCATCGATCCGAGCGTGGGCTGGTGGGATGCGTTGTATCCCACATCGTCCGCAACCGCGCGGGGGATCGGCGAGATCCGGTAGCGTCGAGGCCGCGATGCAACGGATTGCACCCATCGTCGCGGCTCTCCTCGCCGCCGCCGTCGCGAGTGCCGCGGGCGCGGCCGGCGCCCACGCCGCCACGCTCGCCACCGACACGCGCTGCTACCAGGAGGCGTCGCAGGACATCATCGTCAGCGGCACCGGCTTCGCGCCCTCGAGCGTCGTCACGATCTCGCGCGACGGCGCCCTGCTGGGCAGCACGCAGACCGACGCCAACGGCGCCTTTCGCAACAAGATCGACACCCCCGAGCTGCCCCAGGACGTGCGCGAGCGCCTCTACGCGATCAGCGCGACCGACACGACGAACACCGCCCGGACGAGCTACCGCTCGACGCGGATCTTCGCGAGCTTCCGCCCGCGCACCGGCAACCCGTCGACGCTGAAGGTGCGCTTCTCGATCTTCGGCTTCGGGCTCGTCCGGCGGCGGGCGCCGGTCTACCTGCACTACGTGCGCCCCAACGGCCGGGCGGCGCGCACGATCAAGCTCGGCACCGCGACCGGCGTCTGCGGCGCGATCCCACAGACCAAGGAGCGCCGGCTCTTTGCCTTCGAAGCCTCCAAGGGCGTGTGGATCTTGCAGTTCGACACCCGCGCGAAGTACGAGCGCGCGACGTTCAAGCGCCGCACGCCCTGGGTCCGCAAGCCGGTCGAGATCTTCTCGCGCACGCGCTGAGCCCAGGCCGGCCCGGGCCTAAACTCCGCCTGTGGCACACGGCACAGGGAGTCTGGTGGGACGCGACCGCGAGCTCGCGGAGCTGCGCCAGGGCCTGGAGGGCGCGCTCGCCGGCCGCGGCCGGCTGTTCATGGTCGCCGGCGATCCCGGTGTCGGCAAGACCGCGCTCGCCGATGCGATCGGCGCCGAGGCCGTCGCCGCGGGTGCGACGGTGCTGTGGGGTCGGGCCTGGGGCGCCGGCGGCGCGCCCTCGTACTGGCCCTGGCTGCGGATCCTGCGCCGCCTCGCCACCGAGCGCGACATCGTCGAGCCGCTCGCCGCGCTCGGCCCGGAGGCGACCGGACGGCTCACGCAGCTGATCCCCGGCCTGGCGCGCGCGCCCGAGCACCTCGCCCTCGACGCGGCCGATGCCGGCGAGCCCGACGCGGCGCGCTTTCAGCTGTTCGACGCCATCACGTCGCTGCTGCGCGCGGCCGCCGCGCAGTCGCCGCTGGTCCTCATCCTCGACGACCTGCACGGGGCCGACCACCCGTCGCTGCTGCTGCTCGGCTTTCTCGCGGTGCACGTGCGCGATTCGTCGATCCTCGTCGTCGGCACGTATCGCGAGGCCGAGGCCCGGCTCGATCCGCAGCTCGCCGCCACGCTCGGCGACATCATCCGCCATGGCCAGCGGCTGCCGCTGCGCGGACTGCGGGAGATCGACGTCGCCGCGGTGGTCGAGCGCGTCGCCGGCCGCCGCCCGCCCGATCGCGTCGTCCGCGCGATCCACCAGGCGACCGAGGGCAACCCGTTCTTCGTCGACGAGGTCGTGCGCCTGCTCAGCGCCGAGGGGCACCTCGACGACGCCGCCCAGGTCGCCTCGGTGCGGATTCCCGACGGCGTGCGCGAGACGATCCGCCACCGCCTCGAGCCGCTGCCGCAGCCCGCGCGCGACCTGCTCAGCACCGCGGCCGTCATCGGCCGCGAGTTTCGCCTCGACACGCTGCAGCGCGTCAGCGGCTGCGACGCCGCCACGCTCGACGGCGCCCTCGCGGCGGCGGTGGGCAGCGGCGTGCTCGTCGAGCGCGCCGCGGCGCTCGGCGCCTACCGCTTCTCGCACGGCCTCATTCGCGAGACGCTCTACGACGACATCGGCCCGCAGCGCCGCGGCGTGCTGCACCGCGCCGTCGGGGCGGCGCTCGAGGAGCTCTACGGGGCCGATCCCGAGCCGCATGTCGCCGAGCTCGCGCACCACTTCTTCGTCGCCGCGACGACGGGCGAGCTGGAGAAGGCGATCGACTACTCCGTGCGCGCGGGCGAGCGGGCCCTCGGGCTCATGGCCTACGAGGAGGCGTCGGCGCACTTCGAGCGTGCGCTGCAGATCGACGCGCTGAAGGAGAACGCCGAGGTCCCGCGCCGCTGCGAGCTGCTGCTCGTGCTCGGCACGGCGCAGTCGCGCTCGGGCGAGTCGCGCGCCGCGCGCGAGACGTTCCTGCGCGCCGCGGACCTCGCCCGGCGCAGCGGGTCGGCCGAGCGCCTGGCCCGCGCCGCCCTCGGCTACGGCGCAGGCATGGGCGGCTTCGAGTTCGGCCGCGTCGACGACGGGCTCGTCGCGCTGCTCGGCGAGGCGCGCGCCGCGCTCGGCGACCGGGACGGGCCGCTGCACGCGCGCCTGCTCGGCCGGCTGGCCACCGAGCTGTACTTCTCCGACCGGCTCGAGGAGCGCATGACGCTCGCCGACGAGGCCGTCGCGATGGCGCGCCGGATCGGCGACCGGGGCACGCTCGCCTCGACGCTGAGCGCCCGCTTCCTGACGCTGCTGGGGCCCGAGAACTCCGACGAGCGCCTGCAGATCGCCGCCGACGTCATCGCCCTGGGCGAGGAGGTGCGCGACCGCGAGCTCGTGCTGCGCGGTCACGTCTGGCGCGTCCTGTCGCTCATGGAGCTCGGCGACTGGGTCGGCGCCGAGATCGAGCTCGCCGTCCACGCGCGGCTTGCCGACGAGCTGCGCGACCCGCTGCACCTCTGGTACGTGCCGCTGTTCTGCGCCGCGCGGGCGCTGCTGCAGGGCCGGCTGGGTGAGGCCGAGCACTTCGCCGGCGAGGCGTTCGCCGTCGGGCGCGGCGCGCAGGCACAGAACGCCGCCCAGCTCTACGCCGTGCAGCTCTTCGCGCTGCGCGCCGAGCAGGGCCGCCTGGCCGAGGTCGAGCAGTCGCTGGAGGAGTTCGGGCGCCGCTACCCGGCGGCCCCGGTCTGGCGTGCCGCCGCGGCCTTCGCGCTCGCGGTGCTCGGGCGCGGGGACGAGTCGCGGCGCGCCTTCGAGGCGCTGACGGCGACCGGCGCGGGCGTGGCGGAGATCCCGCGCGACGGCGAGTGGCTGGCGACGGTGGCGCTGCTCGTCCGCGCGGGCGCACGGCTCGGCGACAAGCGGCGCACGGCAGCGCTCGGCGCGCTGCTGGAGCCCTACCTGGAGCGCGCGGTGATCGCCGGGCGCGGCGCGATCTGCCTGGGACCGGTGTCGCGCTTCGCGGGGCTCGCGGCGGCCGCGGCGGGGCGCCGAGCGGAGGCGGTCGGGCACCTCGAGCACGCGCTGGCGATCGCCCGGCGCTGGGGCGCGGAGCCGATGGTGGCGGACATCCAGCTCGAGCTCGCCGACGTGCTCTGCCCCGCGGTGGCGGGCGCGGCGTGCCCCGCCGACGACGAGCGGCGCGCGCGGGAGGCGCGCGCGGAGGGGCTGGCGCTCGCCCGGCGCTTGGAGCTTGGTGGCCTGCTGGCGCGCTACGGCGCCGGCGACGAGGAGGACGCGGCCGGCGTCGCGGCCGCCGCTGCGGGCGGCGCCGCCGATCCCGCCGCCGCGCTCGCCCCACCGGCCTTCTACCGGCGCGGCGACATCTGGACGATCGGCCAGCCCGGTCGCGAGATCCAGCTGCGCGACGCCAAGGGCCTGGCCCACGTCGCGCGCCTGCTGGCGGCGCCGCACGTGGAGTTCCACGCGCTCGACCTCGTCGGTGGCGCCAGCACCGAACGCGGCCACCCGGCGGCGGCGGTCGCCGTGGGCGCGGGCATCGAGGTGCGGGCGCGCGGCGACGGCGACGCCGGCCCGGCGCTCGACAACCAGGCCAAGGCCGCCTATCGCGCTCGGGTCGGCGAGCTGCAGGAGGAGATCGAGGAGGCCGAGTCCTTCAACGATCCCGAGCGCGCCGCCCGCGCCCGCGACGAGCTCGCCTTCATCGCGCGCGAGCTGGCCGGCGCCGTCGGCCTGCACGGCCGCGACCGCAAGACCGGCTCGGACGCCGAGCGCGCCCGCGTGAACGTCACGCGCGCGATCCGTACGGCGCTCAAGCGCGTCTCCGAGCACGACGCGGCGCTCGGCCGCCGCCTCGGCGCCGCGATCCGCACCGGCACGTTCTGCGTGTACGAGCCCGCGCCGGGCGAGGAGCCGGCGTGGGATCTGACCGGGCCGGCGTAGCGCCGGCGGGCTACGACTGCGGCGGCAGAAGATCGGCGACGGCGACGGTGAGCGGCAGGCGCGTGGCGGTGACCGCGTCGGCGTCGGTCAGCCGTGTGACGTGCGTGTAGCCGTCGCCCGCGGGATCGCGGTGGACGACGAGCCGGCGATCGGCGAGGTCGAGGACCCAGTACTCCGGGATGCCCGCCGCGGCGTAGATGGCCGCCTTGCGCCCGAGGTCGACGGCGCGCGAGGTCATGCTGACCTCGACGACGAGCACCGCCGCCCCCGGATAGGCATCCCAGCTGACGACCGGCACGACGGCGATGTCCGGCTCGGGCAGGCTGATCGGGCTGACAACGTCGAGCGGGCACTGGGGCGTGACGACGTGGCCCGTGGCGATCGCGATCGGCACGACCAGCATGTTCAGACGGGTCACCGCGGCGAGGTGCTGCTCTCCCTGCGGGCTCATCTCGACGAGCACCCCGTCGAGCAGCTCGACCTTGTCGTCCCCGGCGAGGATGCCGGCGTCAAGCATCGCCCGGATGTCGTCCACCGTGAGTGGATGCACCGGGAGCGACGCGTCGATGTGCACGGCCATGCCGGCGATCGTACCGCCGCCGCGGCGCGCCGACCAGCGCGTGGAGCGCGCACTCACCCGCCGTCCCTGACGTGCGCATCGCCCGGCATGGCGCCATCCTGGCGGCCGGCCGGTTACAGAACCACACACGTTCGTGACGATTGTCCGCGTGAACAGGGGCCTGTTCGGCGGGCTGTGGTGGCGGCCCTGCTGAAACTGCATCGATGAGGGCGTCAGCGGGTGGAGTCGCGGCGTTCGGGCCAGGGCCGGCGGGGCCGTGGCGAGACTTGTGCCCGTGGGAGGGGCACGACTCGCCCCGGTCCCGACGTACCGAGGGGTGTGGCGAATGGTTCGCGTCTGGCGCGAAGTTTCCGCCACACCCGTGTGCTATCTGCAAATCGGCCCCGCCACGACACGGAACCCGGACCGGTCGCCGCCACGAAGCCAACTCACCGTCCGTCAGCGGTGCAGTTGACGCCGCCCGCCACACCAGCACGGCGCGACGGCGCACCAGCCGGCGTGCTGGTGGGGATCGCGCCCTATGCCGTGAGCTGCGGCGCGACCGCTTTGGTCAGCACGAGCTCGCCGTCGGCCGCCGAGACCCGCACGAGATCGCCGTCGGCGAACTCGCCCTGCAGCATCGCCAGCGCGAGCCGGTCGACGAGCCGCTTCTGGATGACGCGCTTCAACGGCCGGGCACCGTAGACCGGGTCGTAGCCCATGTCGCCGAGCAGCTCGCGCGCCTCGGCCGAGAGCTCGAGCAGGATGCCGCGCTCGGCCAGACGGTTGATGACGTGCCGGGCCTGGAGGGTCACGATCTGGCCGATCTGCGCGCGCGTCAGCGACTCGAACTCGACGATGTCGTCGAGGCGGTTGATGAACTCCGGACGGAAGTGCAGCTCCGCACCCTCGCGGCCGCCCGGAATGTTCGAGGTCATGATCAGCACGACGTTCTTGAAGCTCACCGTGCGGCCCTTGCCGTCGGTCAGCCGGCCGTCGTCCATGACCTGCAGCAGCGTGTTGAACACGTCGGAGTGCGCCTTCTCGACCTCGTCGAGCAGAACGACCGAGTACGGCCGGCGGCGGACGGCCTCGGTGAGCTGGCCGCCCTCCTCGTAGCCGACGTAGCCGGGTGGCGCGCCGACGAGCCGGGCCACGGAGTGCTTCTCCATGTACTCCGACATGTCGATGCGGACCATCGCCTCCTGCGTGTCGAACATGAACTCCGCCAGCGCTCGCGCCAGCTCGGTCTTGCCGACGCCGGTGGGGCCGAGGAAGAGGAACGTGCCGATCGGCCGGTCGGGATCCGACAGCCCGGCGCGGGCCCGGCGCAGCGCGGTGGCGACCGCCTCGACGGCCTCGTCCTGGCCGATGACCCGCTGGTGCAGGCGCTCCTCCATGTGGACGAGCTTCTCGACGTCGGACTCGAGCATCCGGCTGACCGGGATCCCGGTCCAGCGCGCGACGATCTCGGCGACGTCCTCGGCGGTGACCTCCTCCCTGAGGAAGCCGCCTCCGGCGCCCGAGTCCGAGGCCGCCTCGGCCTCGGCGAGCTCGCGCTGGAGCTCGGGGATGACCCCGTAGCGCAGCTCGGCCGCGCGCTCGAGGTTGGACTCGCGCTCGGCGCGCTCGACGTCGTGGCGCGCCGCGTCGAGGCGCTCCTTCAAGTCGGAGACGGCGGTGATCTTCGCCTTCTCGGCCTGCCACGTCGCGGTCAGCCCGGCGGTCTGCTCCTGCAGCTCGGCAAGCTCGCGCTCCAGGGCCTTGCGGCGCGCCTTCGAGGCGTCGTCCTTCTCCTTGCGCAGCGACGTGAGCTCGATCTCCAGCTGCATCGCGCGGCGCTTGAGCTCGTCGATCTCCTCGGGCATCGAGTCGATCTCGATCCGCAGTCGCGAGGCGGACTCGTCGATGAGGTCGATCGCCTTGTCGGGCAGGAAGCGGTCGGCGATGTAGCGCTGGCTGAGCGTCGCGGCGGCGATCGTCGCGGAGTCCTGGATGCGGACCTTGTGGTGGACCTCGTAGCGCTCCTTCAGCCCGCGCAGGATCGCGATCGTGTCCTCGACGGACGGCTCGTCGACGAGCACGGGCTGAAAGCGCCGCTCCAGGGCGGCGTCCTTCTCGATGTGCTTGCGGTACTCGTCGAGCGTCGTCGCGCCGACCGCGCGCAGCTCGCCGCGGGCGAGCATCGGCTTGAGCAGGTTGGCGGCGTCGACGGCGCCCTCCGCGGCGCCGGCGCCGACGATCGTGTGCAGCTCGTCGAGGAACAGCACGACCTGGCCGCCGGCGTCCTGGACCTCCTTCAACACGGCCTTCAGGCGCTCCTCGAACTCGCCGCGGTACTTCGAGCCGGCGAGCAGGGCGCCGATGTCGAGTGCGATGACGCGGCGGTCGCGCAGCGACTCGGGGATGTCGCCCGCGACGATCCGCTGGGCCAGGCCCTCGACGATCGCGGTCTTGCCGACGCCGGGCTCGCCGATCAGTACGGGGTTGTTCTTCGTACGGCGGCTGAGGACCTGGATGACGCGGCGGATCTCGTCGTCGCGCCCGATGACCGGGTCGAGCTTGCCCTCGTCGGCCTCGGCGGTGAGGTCGCGGCCGTAGCGCTCCAGCGCCTGGATCGTCTCCTCGGGCGACTGGTCGGTGATCGGGTTCGGGCGCACCTCGGCGATCGCCTGCAGCAGGCGCTCGCGGGTGACGCCGTTGGCGGCCAACGCCTGCCCGGCGGGGCCGTCGTCGCGCGTCAACGCGAGCAGGACGTGCTCGCCGGAGACATACTGGTCCTTCAGGCCGCGCAGCTCGCGCTCGGCGTTGCGCAGGGTCTGCAGGAGCTCCGGCGCGGTGGTCGGCTCGGCCTCGGAGCCGAGCGTGGGGAGGTTGCCGAGCGCGCGCTCGAGCTCGCCGCGCAGCGCGCCGGCCGACACGCCGAGCTTGCCGAGGACGGGCGTGACGAGGCCGCCGTCCTGGTCGAGCAGGGCGGTGAGCAGGTGGGTCGGCGTGATCTGCGAATGGCGGCGGCCGTGCGCGAGCGCGACCGCGGCCTGCAGGGCCTCCTGGGTCTTGATCGTGAAGCGGTCGACTTGCATGGATCTCAGTCTAGCCCACTGAGATTTACTAATGCAACCGACCGCGGAGGAAGCGCACGCGCGACCTGATCGATCGAGCGCGTCAGGCGCCCAGGCGGACCTCGATGATCCGGTCGACCCCGCGCGCAAGGCGGGCATCGCGGGTCACGAGCGGCGCGTCGAGCGCCTCGGCGAGCGCGACGTACAGCGCGTCATAGGTCGTGCAGACGTCGCGAAGCTCCCACGCGCGGCGAAGCAGGTTGGCGTCGGGGTGACGCCAGATGGCGAGGTCGGCCAGATCCTCGCGCGCCTGTTCGGCGCGCTCGACGTCGATCTTGGAGGCCCGGAGCAATCCACGCAGCGTCTGCGTGGCCTCGACGTCGATGAGCGCCGGCGCGTGCACGTGGTCGAGCAGCGCGCGGCACTCGTTTGCGGATGCCTGGCCGAGCAGGTAGGCGACGGTCACCGGGGCGTCGGCGACCGTGGTCACGCGCGCCGGCCGGCGTCCCGCGCGTCGAGGATGTCCTGGGTGGTGACGGTCGTGGCGGCGCGTGCCCGGATGCGGTCGTCGAGCTCCGCTGGGGTGGGCGTACGGGCAACGCGGGTCACTTCACGCAGGATGTAGTCGCTCAGCGATGTCCCTTGCGCCGCGGCCCGTGCCTTCAGCGTGCGGTGCACCTCATCGGGAACGTTCCTGATCTGGATCAAACCCATCGTCAGATGATGGGTTCATCGCCCGGCGCATGTCAAGCGGTGTGTGACCGGTGCATTCGGGATCGGGCGGGCGCGCTCAGCGGCGCTCGATCGGGATCGAGAACGGCTTGACGTCCTTGACGCGCACGAGCTCGGCGCCCTTCGCGCGTTCGTAGCGCACGATGTCCGCGCGAACCTGCTCGCGCTTGCCCTCGAGCGCCGCGATCTCGGCCTCGAGCTCGGCCCGGCGGCGTTCGAGCGCGGCGACGCGGCGACGCGTGCGCTCGAGCTGCTGCTCGAGCTCGAGCACCTTCTCGACGCCGGCGAGGTTCAGGCCCAGCTCGGCGGTCATCTGCTGGATGCGGCGCAGGCGCTCGACGTCCTCGTGGGAGTACAGGCGCGTGCCCTTGGGCGAGCGCTTGGGCTCGATGAGCCCGCGCTGCTCGTACATGCGCAGCGTCTGGGGGTGCATGTCGGCCAGCTCCGCGGCGACGGAGATCATGAACACGCCGCGGTCGGAGGAGACCTCGATCCGGGTGGTCGTCGTGGTGGTGGCGCCGCCGTGTGCTCATGTCTGAAACAGCCGCGTGCGCGGGTTGCCGTTGAACACCTTGGCCAGATCGTCCACCGCCGCCTCCTGTTCTTCCGTCAGCGTCTCAGGCATGTCCAGCACGAAGCGGTAGCGGATGTCGCCGCGGCCGGCCCTGCCCAGCCGTTTGGGGCCCTCGCCGCGCAGGCGCTGGATGCTGCCCGGGCGCGTGCCGGCGGGCACGCGCAGCGTCTTGCGCCCGTCGAGCGTGGGCACCTCGATCTCCGCGCCGCGCAGCGCCTCGGGCAGCGTGAGCGGCACCTCGACCTCGACGTTGTCGCCCTTGCGCTCGAACACCGGCGACGCCTCGACGTGCGTGATCACGTACAGGTCGCCCGGCGGGCCGCCGTTGCGGCCCGGCTCGCCCTTGCCGGCGAGGCGGATCTTCGAGCCCTCGCGCACGCCGGCGGGGACGTTGACGCGGTACTTCTTGATCGTGCGCACGCGACCCTCGCCGTGGCACGTCGCGCAGGGGTTCTCGATGATGGTGCCGGCACCGCCGCAGCGTGAGCACGGCTGCGAGATCGAGAACAGGCCCTGGCCCTCGCTCTCGACGCCGCGGCCGCTGCACCGCGGGCAGACGATCGGCGCGGTGCCGGGCTTGGCTCCGGTCCCGGCGCAGGTCGGGCAGCGCTCGTAGGTCGGCACGGAGATCGGAACCTGGGCGCCCGCGATCGCCTGCTCGAATCCGATCGTGACCTCCGCCTCGAGATCGCGGCCGTGCTCGGGGCGCGGTCGCGACGCCCCGCCGCCGCCGCGCCGGCCGGCGGCCTGGCCGAAGAGATCGGAGAGGATGTCGCCGAAGCCGCCCGTGTCGAAGCCGGGCTGGCCGCCGCCGCCGCGGCCGACGTTCGAGAACGGGTTGCTCAGCTGGCGGTCGTAGTCCTTGCGCTTGTCCGGATCGCCGAGGACGTCGTGCGCCTGCGATATCTGCTTGAAGCGCTCCTCGGCCTTCGCGTCGCCCGGATTCTTGTCGGGGTGGTACCGGCGCGCGAGCTTGCGGTAGGCCTTCTTGATCTCGTCCTGCGAGGCCTTGCGCTCGACGCCGAGCACCTTGTAGTGATCCTGGGCTGCCATCGTTCTCCCTTGCCGTCGGCCGTCAGCCGGCGACGATCACCCGTGCCGGTCGCAGGACCGCGTCGTTGAGCCGGTAGCCGGCCTGCAGCACCTCGACGATCGTGCCGGGCTCGAAGCCCTCGACGGGCTGCTGCGCGACGGCCTCGTGATGTTCGGGATCGAAGCGCTCGCCCTTGGGCGCGTAGCCCTGGATCCCGGCGCGTCCCAGCGCCGCGGTCAGCTCGGACTGGACGAGCCGGATGCCCTGCGTGAGGTGATGCTCCTCGTCCTCGCCGGAGGCCTCGACGGCGGCCAGCGCGCGATCGAGGTTGTCCAGCGCGGGCAGCAGCTCGCGGGCGAGGCGGCCCATGCCGCGCGCCTCGGCCGCGCGGACGTCGCGCGTCGTGCGCTTGCGGAAGTTCTCGAAGTCCGCCTGGGTGCGCTGGGCGAGCGCGAGGTAGGCGTCGGACCTCTCCGCGCGCTCGCGCAGGTCGTCCTCGACGAGCTCGGCCTCCGTCGGCGGCTCGAGGCCCGCCTCCGGCCCGTCCGCGGGCATGTCCTCGGCCCCCACAGCCGGCGCCTCGGGCGGCGGCGGCGCCGTCGTCGGGTCGTCGTCCTCCACGCCCGGAGCAGCCTGCGGCGCCGGACCCGTGGGGTCCGGCACCGGCTCGCCTTCGAGCTTCTCGCCGTGCGTGGTCATCACGGCCTAGCGGCCTTCCTCGACGACCTCGGCATCGACGACGTCATCGTCGTCGCTGGATTCGCCGGCCGCGCTGCCGTTGTCGCCGGAGGGGGCGCCGTCGGCCTGGGCCGAGCGCGCCTTCTCGTACATCGCCTCGGAGACCTTGTGGAACGCCGTCTGCAACGTCTCGGTCTTCGCGGCGAGCTCGGCGGCGTCCTCGGACTCCAGCGAGTCGCGCAGATCCTTGATCAGACCCTCGATCTCGGTCCTGGAGGGCTCGTCGATCGACTCCTCCAGGTCCTTGAGCTGACGCTCGGCCTGGTAGGCGGCGTTCTCGGCGCTGTTGCGCGCCTCGGCGAGCTCGCGCAGGCGCTTGTCGTCGTCGGCGTGGGCCTCGGCGTCGGCGACCATCTTCTTGATCTCGTCCTCCGCCAGGCCGGAGCCCGACTTGATCTCGATCTTCTGCTCCTTGCCCGTGCCCAGATCCTTGGCGGAGACGTTCAGGATGCCGTTGGCGTCGATGTCGAACGCGACCTCGATCTGCGGGATGCCGCGCGGCGCCGGCGGGATGCCGGTGAGCTGGAACTTGCCCAGCGACTTGTTGTACTGCGCCATCTCGCGCTCGCCCTGCAGGACGTGGATCTCGACCGAGGGCTGGTTGTCCTCGGCGGTCGAGAACGTCTCGCCCTTGCGCGTCGGGATCGTCGTGTTGCGCTCGATGAGCTTCGTCATGACGCCGCCCTTGGTCTCGATGCCGAGCGTCAGCGGGGTCACGTCGAGCAGCAGCACGTCCTTGACGTCGCCGGCGAGCACGCCCGCCTGGATCGCCGCGCCGATCGCGACGACCTCGTCGGGGTTGACGCCGCGGTGCGGCTCCTTGCCCGTGAGCTCCTTGACCTTCTCCTGGACGGCCGGCATGCGCGTCATGCCGCCGACGAGGACGACGTGGTCGATGTTCGACGCGCCCTTCTCCTTGGCGTCGTCCAGGGCCTGGCGGACCGGCGCGACGACGCGGCCGAGCAGGTCGGCGGTGAGCTCGTTGAGCTTGGCGCGCGTGAGGCGCACGTCGAGATGCTTCGGACCCGAGGTGTCGGCCGTGATGAACGGCAGGTTGATCTGCGACTCCTGCGCCGTCGACAGCTCGATCTTCGCCTTCTCGCCGGCCTCGTAGAGGCGCTGGAGGGCCATCGGGTCGTTCTTGAGATCGATGCCCTGGGACTTCTTGAACTCGCTCGCCAGCCAGTCGACGAGCGCCTTGTCGAAGTTGTCGCCGCCGAGGTGGTTGTCGCCCGCCGTCGACTTGACCTCGAAGACGCCGTCGCCGATCTCCAGCACCGACACGTCGAACGTGCCGCCACCGAGGTCGAAGACGAGGATCGTCTGGTCGGTCTCCTTGTCGAGGCCGTAGGCCAGCGAGGCGGCCGTCGGCTCGTTGATGATCCGCTTGACGTCCAGGCCCGCGACCTTGCCGGCGTCCTTGGTCGCCTGGCGCTGGTCGTCGTTGAAGTACGCCGGCACGGTGATGACGGCGCCGTCGACGGTGTCGCCGAGGTACGCCTCGGCATCGGCCTTGAGCTTCTGGAGGATCATCGCGCTGATCTCCGGCGGGCTGTACTGCGAGCCCGCCGCGTCGACGCGCGCGTCGCCCTTGGGTCCGGCGACGACCTTGTAGGGGACGATCGACTCCTCCTCGCGCACCTCGGCCTCCTTACGGCCCATGAAGCGCTTGATCGAAGAGATCGTGTTCTGCGGGTTGGTGACCGCCTGACGCTTGGCGACGGTGCCGACAAGGCGCTCGCCGGACTGCGTGAAGGCGACGACGGAGGGCGTGGTACGACCGCCCTCGGAGTTCTCGATGACGGTGGGCTCGCCACCCTCCAGCACAGCCATGCAGGAGTTGGTGGTGCCGAGGTCAATGCCGATGGTCTTGCCCATGGTGGGTGGGGTCTCCTTCTTTGATGCCTAAGAAATCTGCGTGCCAGTGTAGTAGATCTGCGCGGTGCCTCGACAAGGTGGTGCGGACGGGGGCCGCGGCTCATCGTTGTACGCAGTCCCCGGCGTGTGCGACGGTATCGCCATGGACGCCGAAGCCGGGGAGGTCGCCGCGCGGCCGCACGGCTTGGAGCGGCACGCCCGCAACGGCGTGCGCCGCCACGCCCGCGCCGTCAGCGCACCGGCGCGCACGCAGGTCGCCGCGGTCGGCGCGCAGGGACTTCACTCGCCGGCGTTTCGCGTACGGACGCAGATCCCGGCGCCCGAGCTCGCCCGCCTCGGGATCGACGTCGTGCCGTTCCCGCTGTTCTCCCCCGAGCTCGACGAGCAGTTTCACGGCGGCTCGTCCGCGACGCGTGCCCGTGCGCTCGTGGCGGCCCGGCGCGGCCTCGTGCATCGCATGGAGGAGGAGATCGAAGGCTGCGCGACGACGGTCATCCAGCGCCAGGTCGACATCCTGCCCACCCGTCGTCTCGAGCGCCTCGCGGCCGACGGCCGTCGCCTCGTGCTCGACGTCGACGACGCGGTGTGGTTCGACGCGGCGGCGCAGGCCGGCGGGCACGCGCTGGCGTTCGTCAAGCGCACCGCGACCAAGATCCGCTGGCTGGCCGAGCGGGCCGACCATGTCGTCGCCGGCAACGAATATCTCGCGGAGTGGCTGCAGAGCGCGAACGACCGGGTGAGCGTCGTGCCCTCGCTCGTCGCGGCCGAACGCGTCGCCCTGCGCCGGCACGCGCCCTCCCATCACATGACGCTCGGCTGGATCGGATCGGCTTCGACGACGCGCTACCTCACGCAGCTGCGCCCCGTGCTCGAGCGGCTGGTGGCGCTCGTGCCGCAGATCACGTGGGAGCTGTGCGTGGTCGGTGCCGCCGCGCCGGCGATCGGCGGCATGAGGTGCGGCTCGGTGCGCTGGAGCGAGCAGGCCGAGCGCGACCTGCTCGCCCGGATGGACATCGGCCTGATGCCGCTGCCCGACAACGACTGGACGCGCGGCAAGTGCGCCTACAAGGCGCTCGTCTACATGTCCGCCGGGATACCGGTCGTTGCCGACGACGTCGGCGTGACCGCGGCGGTCATCGGCAATGAGCACGCCGGGCTGGTCGCGGCCTCGCGCGACGACTGGATCGCGGCGCTCGTCGAGCTTGCGCGCGATGCTGCGCTGCGCACGCGGATGGGCGCGGAGGGCCGCCGCCGCGTCGAGAAGGGCTTCTGCACCCGCATCTGGGCACCGCGGCTGGCGGCGATCCTGCGGGCCGACGCCTGACGGATACCGCCGGGGCGCCCTGACGCACGTCACATCGGATCCGGGGCGCGGAGCACGACCTCGATCCCCACTCCGAGCGACGTGGCATCGAGGACACGATTGGCTGCGCGCTCGAGCGTGAGCACCGCCGGTCGCGCGTCCCACGGCGGCCGGGTCGTCTCGGTCACCCCGCCCGCGGCTCGCACCGCCTCCTGGGCCGTTGACCTTCGGCGCCAGCGGTCGACGATCGCGACGAAGTCGCGACCAAGGCCAAAGCTCGTCGATCGGACCGCCATCAGCCCGCTTGCCGCAAAGGCCCGTTGCAAGGACGGTGCGTCCCAGTAGGTGAAGTGGTCCTCGACGACCATCGACCACTTCGAACGAAACGCTCGGGCGACCAGGGCACGCCGGTTCAACGTCGTCAGCACGACGACTCCGCCCGGCGCAACGAGCCGCGCGAGTCGGTCTACGAACACGCGCGGAGCGGGCAGGTGCTCGATGACGTCCCACGCCGTGACCACGTCGTACGCGCCCTCTGGGAGGTCAACCGTCTGGACATCGCCTTCGACGACCTCCACATGTCTGTCCCTGGCGCGTTGGGCGGCAGGCGGATTGATCTCGACGCCGGTCGGCTCCCATCCGCGCCGCCGCGCGGCCGCGGCAAACTGTCCGTCTGCGCAACCCACGTCGAGCAGGCGGTGACCTGTCAGGTCGGTTGGCAGCTGGTCCAATCGGCGTCCGATCAGGGTGCTCTTGCGCTGCTCCACCTCGCCGAAATGCGTGGCGAGGTCGTAGTCGTGCCGGTACCTCCACTCGACGAACGCCCGTGGCTGCGGGTCGCTATAGCCCAAACCGCAGCCCGCGCAGAGCCAGAGGGCGAGCCGTGGATGGCGCAGCCAGGCGCGCCTGCGCGAGCTCCCGCACGCAGGGCATGCACCGAGGAGCACGCCCGGGTCCGAGTCGACGAGAGCCATGTCGTCAGCAGGCTACGTCGCGGCGAGCGTAACGCGGCTCGCTCGCGGTCGAACCGCGATCGCAGTCGGGTAGCCTGACCGCGCCGTGAGGACTGAACGCATGCTTTCCTGGACAGCCGTCGCGCTCGGGCTTTGCGCAATCGCGTACCTCCTCGGCGGCTGTGGCGGCGGATCGTCCGCCCAGCCGCTCAGTCAGAAGTCCATCGCCACGCAGGTCAAGCAGCTGCGCGAGCAGCTCATCTCGCGACTGGACCTTCAGCGCGCGCGCGCAGGCTCCGTAGAGCACGCCTTTCTGTCCTACTGGCGCAGCGTCCAGTTCGCCGACGTCGAGCGCGCCGAGGAGGCATACGAACCTGGCTTACGCGAGTTGATCGGCCGCGAGTTGCTGGCGTTGGCGGTCCGCAACTCAAGCCCGACCTACCGCGTTCAGACCCCTGTGGTGGACGAGGTTCGCGTCACCCGTAGCAACGCTGTCGTGCGGTATTTCGCGACGCCACGGGTCGGCGGGTTGACCGCCCTCCCGGCGTCGATCAGCTGGAGCCGATCAGCCGGCGGATGGCGCATTCGCCACAACTCCGCGCTTGACGCGGAGCTGAAGGAAGCAGCGCAAGGTCTCGAGCAGCTGAGGGTGACGTCGTCCCAGGCGCTGGACCCGCGCGCGGTGCGCGCGGGGGAGCAGGCAGCGGGCCTTCAGTCCAAGTACCTCAAACGGATCGGTCGGGCCCGCGCTCCGGCCGCGGGCAACTGAGGCCGACTGCCTAGGCGGCGTCCGGCGTGGCCGGCATCGCCGCGCGCCTGCGCCGGTGCTCGCGCAGTTCCGCGGCCCCGATCAACAGCAGCGCAAGCAACGACGCGCCGACGATGTGCGGGGCGAAGAAGTTGTTCTGAATCGCGGCATAGGCCAAGACGCATGAGTACAGCGCGTACAGCGCCGTTGCACTGGCGAAGCCCCGCTGAGCCGCGAGCCACACGGTTCCGACCAGCCAGCCGACAACAACGAAGAAGAGGGCCGCGAACGCCGGCCCGCCATCGATCAACGGAAGATCGATCGCCGTATACGTATTCCACGGCAACGGTCGGCTCGTGAACGGGCGGATTGCCGGTTCCGGCACGACGTCAAGTCCGGCTCGCGCGCCAACCCTGCAGAGAACGGACCAGGTGGCGCAGCCGAAGGCGTGGTCGGTAGAGGCCGCGACTTCGGCTTGGAGGTCGAGGGCGGGAATGGGCGCGGTCGCGTACTGGTAGGGCAACGCGAAGGGACGCAGCAGCTCATGTTCAGTCAGGGGACTCGCAACCTGGCCCAAGGGCGAGTTGTCGAGCGTCTTTCCGATGATCGCCCCACCGACGGTGAAGATCCCCAGGACAAAGACGAGGAGCACCGCCGATCCGGCCGCGAGTTTGCGCACCGGGGGCCGCCGGTGCCGAGCGACGCACTCGGCGACGATGAGCACGACCGCTGCGAGCACGACATTCGAGCGCCCGGTGTTGAAGTACTGAGCGCCGACGACGATCGCTCCGAGGGCGAGCCAGGCGCGCCGGCGGCGCGGCCTGTCGACCAGCGCCGCGGCGACACCGCACAGGGCAGCGGCGGCATAGCCCGCGTACAGATACTTGATTGTCAGCGTGGCTGTGCCGTTCGCGAGCGCGACCCTGACGTCCACGGAACTCACAAGCGCGTCGGCCAGGCCATAGCGCGCCCCAAGCTCCGCAATAAACAGCGCGAGACCCACCAGGGTGAGCAGGCTGGCGAGACCCGCCGCGAACTCGATGGTGTGCGGCTCGTTGCTGTTTCGCGGCATGATCCCGCGGATACCGGTGAGCACTGCGCCTAGTCGCAGCTTGGCTGCGATCGCCACCCCGAGCGCGAAGCATGCGGTGCAGACGGCGATCAGGATCGCCGTCGACGTGCTGAGCGGCCGATAGGGGAGCAGATGCAACGCGAACAGGCCGGTGGCGAGCGCCCACGGGACGCTCCACAGCTGCAGCGGGTGCAGGAACGGGAGCCGAATCAGCGAGAATGTCGCGGCGCTCAGCAGCGCCGCCGCGAGGACGATGGAGGTCATCGCGGGAGCAGCCTAACCCGGCGCTTGCCCGCGTCGCGCACGCAACGTGCGAAGCCAAGCCTTCCGGCTCGTCGCCCCGCCCAGCACGAGCAGGACCACCCCAACGCCGAACGAGGCGACGCCGATTTCCGTCCGCACAGCATCCTCGAACGCCGCAGCAACCGCGGCGGCCGATAGCAGCGCCAGGACGCAGACGAGGCCTTTGACGCGGGACAGCAGGCGCTCGACGTGCAGCCAAGTCACGGCGGCGGCGATCATCGCGACCGCCGTCGCGAGGGCCGCGCCCTCGGCGCCGAATGGCGGAATGAGGGCGACGTTGAGAAGGACGTTCAAGCCGGCTGCCATCCCCGCTCCCATCAGCAGGTGCCGGTGGCGGCCACCGGCGATCGCGCAATATCCGACCGGATAGCCGACGCCGTACCACGGCACGGCCAGACACAGAAGAACGAACGTGGTGGACATCGCGCTGAAGGGTCCTCCGAACAGCGCTCCCAGTAGTCGCCCGCCGAGCATCTCGGCGAGTCCGAGCCAGATCAGCCCGACGCCTGCCAGCGCCGGCAGGCAGCCGAGGATGAGGCCTTCGGCCGCGTGCACGGCGCGCGCCTGGATCGCACGAGCCGCGAGTGGCAGCAGTGCGTACGCGGCGAAGACGGCCGTCGTGTTCAGCGCGAGAAACAGCCTGTACGGGGCGCTGTAGAGGCCTGCCTCCTCGATCGAATGCGTAGCGGCGAGGATGACCGTGTCGATGTTTGCGTAGTAGGCGTAGGTGACCGCGCCCGCCAGCGCCAAGGGCCACGACTCGCGGAGCAGCCCGTGGAGCCCGTGGAGGGTCGGGCGCGGCAGTCGTCCAAGGCGTGCCGATTTCCAGGCCCACGCGGCGGCCGCGAGCTCTCCCACCGCCAGCGCGGCGAGGCCGGCAAGGGCACTCTCTGACGTGGTCGAAACGAGGACCGCCCCGACCAGGGCCACCAGCCCCCCGAGCGCCGTCGCGAAGCCAAGCGCAACCATTCGCTCCCTGCCGCGCAGGAGCCAGTCGGCGGACACGACGAGTCCAAGGGTGCTGGCGGCGGACAACAACGCGAACGGGATCGCCTCGGGAGCGATGACGAGCAGCACGACGCACGCGAGCACGGTCAGTCCCACGAACGCCGCGAGCTGCGGCGTGACGATCCGCGCCGCAAGGTCCTCCTGCTGTCGATGGGCCAGCGCCGCTTCGCGCGCACCGAGGTCTGGCAGGCCCAACCGCGTGATCACTACGGCGATGCCGCCGAGCGCGATCCCCAGGTTCAGCAGTCCGTATTGGTCGAGCGGCAACGCGCGGGTGAGAACGACCACTGCGGCGAAGCGCGCCGCCTTGTTGACGAGATCTCCTGCAGCCAGCGCGACGACCGACTGGGCAACGCGCCGTCGACCGCCGGCGCCCGCCGTCACCTTCTCAGCGCTCGCCGGCGCCATCCGAGCCCGGCAAACGCGCCGAGCAGGAGCACGCTCGCAGCCACTGCGCTCGTCGCCAGCAGAACCCTGCCGGCGCCGTCCGGCGGTGGAGCCTGGGCCTGGACGCTCTCCGGCGTCGCAGTGCCGACGCTCGATGCCCCTGGCGTTGCCCGACTGTCCTTGGATTTCCCGCCCGCGGCGCTGGTCCGTGGGGTGCCGGAAGCCGCCGGGCTCACGCCGACGCCGAACAGCGGCACCCTGTCCGTCGTCCGCGCCGCGGCGGCCAGCACCCCGGCGGCCTGCTGTCGGGCTCGCTCGACCGGCAACTGGTACTCGATGCCCGCGGGCGAATCGCGATCGACCTGCGGCGAGAGCCCTTGCGCCGCTGCGCCCGGCGCCGGGATCAGCCCCACCGCGAGCAGCCAGACGCCGGCCAGGCGCCGGCATCGCTCCGCCATCAGCCGCCGCCCGTTGCGCGGATCGCCGAGCCGGGGTCGCGGGCGAGCTGCGCGAGGCCGGGCTCGCGCGGGTTCAGGCGCAGCGCCCGGGTGTAGGCACCGCGCGCTGCGCGCAGATCGCCGCTTCGCACCGAGAGGTCGCCGAGCAGCACCCATGTCACGAAGTTTCGCGGCTCGCGACGGCCGGCGTCCACCAGGACCGAGCGCGCTGCGGCTGCCTGGCCGAAGCGCGCGAGCGCCGCGGCCTTGGCGTAGTAGGCCGGTACGGCCTCGCGGTCGAGGCGCAGCGCGCGGTTGGCCTCGACGAGCGCGCGCTCCGGGTCCTGAGCAAGGGCGGCATGGGCGCGGTGGACATAGCGCTCGGCCAGTCCCTGGCGACTGAGGCTCAGCGCGGTGAAGGCGATCGTGGCGCCGATGGTCGCCGCGAGCACCACCCGGGTTGCTCGCGGGCGGGTGCGCCCGAGGCCGAGCGCCCGCCCGGCGCGCTGCGCGTCGAGCTGCGCCTCGTCGTCGGATGCCGGCGGACGCAGCAGGACGGCGCAGGCCACCAGTGCCACGCCCGTGAGGCCCGGCAGCAGATGGATCCAGTCCACGCCGGCATGGACGAACCACGCCGCGGCCACACCCAGCGCGGCCACGGTCACCGGATCGCGACCGCCGTCGCGGATGCGCCGCCATGCCCCACCGGCGATCACGAGCACGGCCGCCAGGAACAGCAGGCCCCCGGCCATCCCGAGTTCGGCGAGCACCTGCAGCGGCAGGCTGTGCGGCTGGCGGATGTCCTCGATCGTGGCGCGTCGATCGAAGTACGGCTTGTCGTAGCCGCCGGCGCCCACCCCGCCCAGCGGATGCTCGCGCCAGGCGTCGATCGCCACGCGCCAGTAGTCGTAGCGGTTGCCCGCCCCGCTCTGCAATCGCGAGATGGTCGCGCCGCCGGATTCGTCGTCGAGCGTCACGAAGGCCGTGTACTGCCGATCGGCGAAGCTCGCGACGCGGCCGGCCGAGGCGATGCCGACGGCTGCTCCCAGAACGGCGATCACGGTCACTGCGATCGTGACAACGCGCCGCGGGCGCAGCCCGGCGAGTCGCCCGCGGCGCTCGAGCGCGACGAGCAGGGCCCAGATCGCACCGGCGGCGCCGGAGGCGAGCAGCAGTGCGATCGCGCCGTCGTGCAGCGCAACGTCGTCCGCGTCGCTGCTGTAGACGTCGAGCAGGCTGGGTAGCGCGGGCGCCAGGCAGAGGGCGAGGACGATCAGCGCGACGAGCCGGCGCAGCCGTCCCGGCAGGAGCGCGACCACGATCAGCAGCGACGCCGCGGCGGCGATCACCGCGCCGCGTGATTGACCCAGCACGATCAAGCCGGCGAACAGCGTCGCGGCCGCGAGCGCAAACCCCGCCAGTGCGGGCGCGGGCGCGCCGCACCGCCCGTCGCCCTCCGTCGCCCGGCGGTGCTCGGCGAGCGCCAGGCCCGGCCAGATGGCGAGCAGGAAGAAGTTCGTCTGGCCGTTGACGTAGCCCAGCGGTTCGTGCAGGCGTCCTCCGAGGAACATCGTCTCGTCGCCGCGCAGCATCCCGATCAGGACCCAGCCGGCCACGGCGATCGCGCCCAGCGCGAAGGCAGCCAAGGCCAGCACCGCCGCGCGGTCGCTGCGCAGCAGCACGACGAGCAGTGCCAGGCAGGCGGCATAGACCAGCAGCCGGTTGCCCTCGAGCGCGGCTCGCTGGATCGAGTCGGTCCACAGCGCCGAGGCGATCGACAACAGCCCGAGCGCCGCGATCAGCAGCGGCGCTGTGCGCGCCCGCGCCGGCGGCGGGGCCGGCGCGGCGACGAGGGCGGCCGTCAGCAGGGCGAGCAACCCGAGCCCGGCGGGGACCCACAGCGAGGAGGGATAGAAGGCGTGGGCGAACGGACTCAGGCCGAACGCCGCGCCCAGCAGGGTGAGGATCACGAGTGCGGGCGCCGCGCTCGGGCGTGGCAGGGCGCCTGCCACCCAGGCCCGTGCGCTGCTCATCCGCACGACGTGCGCAGTGTCGAACAGGCCGGCAGGCGACAAGCAAAGCACGGTTCAACCGGATGTGTCTTGCGTACCGGCGACTTAGACTCGCTGACCGCATGCTGCACCGCTCGCCCGCGCGGATGGTCGTCGCGACCGCCCTCGCATCGTTCGTGGCGCTCCTCGCCGGGCCGCCCGCACCGACGCTCGCCGCCGAGAAGGCGCTGTGGGGACCGACCACGCTGCCCGACGGGTCCTCGGCGTTCGATCTCTACGACGAGCTCGCCATCGACACGCTGCAGCTCAGCCTGAGCTGGGCGGCGGTGGCTCCCACGCGCCCGGCTGTCCCGACCGATTCGGGTGACCCGGCCTACCGGTGGCCGGCCGAGCTGTTCGTTGCCGCGACCGAGGCGGCGCGCCGCGGCATCCGACTGAGCTTGATGGTGTCCAAGACGCCGGGCTGGGCGAACGGCGGACGCTCGCCGGTCTGGCGTCCGGACCGCGCACAGGACTTCGGCGACTTCCTCACGGCGGCCGCGCGCCGCTACCCGACGGTGCGCCGCTGGATGATCTGGGGCGAGCCCAACCGGGCTGACCGCTTCCAACCCAACGCGCGCAACAGCTCGATCGGCCCGCGCGCCTACGCGACGCTGCTCGACGCGGCGTACGGAGCGCTCAAGCGCCAGAGCCGGCAGAACATCGTCATCGGCGCGAACACGTGGACGGGGGGCACCGTCAAGCCGCCGGACTTCCTGCGCCGGATGCGGCTCGCCAGCGGTCGGACGCCGCGGTTGGACTGGCTCGGGCACAACCCGTTTCCGTTTCGCTTCCCGAAGCTCTCCGCGCAGCCGTTCGCGGGCGGCTTTCGCGACATCAGCGACGTCGACACGATCAGCCGCGAAGCGCGGCGGGCCTACGGCCGGCCGATCCCGCTGTGGCTGTCGGAGTACACGATCCAGTCCGATCACGGCTCGGCGATGTTCGCCTCGTACGTCTCCCGCGCGGTGCAGGCGCGCTACCTGACGGCGGGGTTCCGGATCGCCGACGACCTCGGTGCCGCCGTCGCGGGCCTCGGCTGGGTCGGGCTGCTCGACGAGCCACCCACGCCGCAAAGCGCCAACTGGGGCCTGCTCACCTACGCGATGGCGCCCAAGCCCGCCTTCGCGGCGATGCGCCGTGCGCCCAGCGAGCGCCTGCGCCCCGCCGTCACGACGCAGCCGACGGTCACCCGCGCACGCCTGCGCAGCCGCTCCGGGCTCACGGTTACGGTCACGCCGAAGGCCGCCGGCAGGGTCGCCATCGAGCTGCGCCGCGGCGCGTCCGTGCGCGCGCGCGCCCGCCTCACGGGCCGCGCCGGCCGGCCCGCCACCGCGCGCCTGCGCAGCGCGACCGCCGCGCCCGGCCGCTACGTGGTGCACGTGCGGGCGCCGCGCGCCGCCACCGTGCGCCACAGCCTGCGCGTACGGTAGGCCGCGGCCGCGCGGTGAGGTATAAGCCACGCAGGCCGAGGAGGGCACCATGAGTTCTACGAAGCTCCGCAGCGTCAGCGCAGCCTGCATCGCCCTCGCGGTCGGCGCCGCAGCGGCCTCGGCGCAGGAGTACGTGCAGCCGCCGACGGCGAAGCCCGGCGGCTGCCCGCAGGCGGGCCTGCTCATCGCCGGCACCGCGGGCGCCAACACGCTGAACGGCACGCCGTTCAACGACGTGCTGCGCGGCGGCGGCGGCAACGACACGCTCGACGCCCTCGCCGGGGCCGACTGCCTCTACGGCGAGGTCGGCTCCGACACGATGTCCGGCGGCGACGGCGACGACTTGCTGTCGGGCGGCCCCGGCAACGACCGCGGCAGCGGCGGGACGGGCGCGGACCGCGTCAACGGCAGCGACGGCAACGACACGCTGTCGGGCAGCTCGGGCACCGACGTGCTGTCGGGCGGCACGGGCGCCGACACGCTGACCGGCGGCTCGGGCGCGGACGCGCTGTCGGGCGGCGCCGGCAACGACAATCTCAGCGGGGGCTCGGGCGCCGACCGGCTCACCGGCGGCTCGGGCAACGACAAGATAAGCGGCGGGACCGGCCGCGACACCGTGCGCGCTGGTGCCGGCAACGACCGTATCTCCGCGCGCGACAACGGGCGCGACACCGTCGACTGCGGCAGCGGCAGCGGCGACAAGGTGACCGCCGACAAGGCCGACAGCATCAGGACCAACTGCGAGTCCGTCTCGCGCGAGTAGCGTCCGCGCCATGAGCGACCTGACGATCTACGAGGTCTCCCGCTGCTCGACCTGTCGCAACCTCGCGGCGCTGCTCGCCGAGCGCGGCATCGAGTACGAGGGCGTCGAATACCACGAGACCGGCCTCGACGAGGCGACGATCCGCGACCTGCTGGCGAAGGCCGAGTTGGGTCCGCGCGACATCCTGCGCGTCCGCGAGCCGCTCGTCGCGCAGCTCGGGCTGCTCGACGGCGCCGGGGTCGGCGACGACGAGCTCATCGCGGCGATGGCCGAGCATCCCAAGCTCATGCAGCGCCCGATCGCCGTGCGCGGTGACCGCGCGCTGCTGGCGCGGCCGGTCGAGCGCGTGCTGGAGCTGCTCGATCAGCCCTGAGCCCGCGATCGCCACCGGCCCGCCCGTCGGGGTGCGCCGCGCGGTGGCGGCGGACTTCGATCCGCTGGCGGAGGTCCTGGCCCGCGCCTTCTACGACGACCCGGTCACCGCCTGGTTTTATCCGCACGCCGCGCGGCGCCTGCGCCACGGCCGGCGCTTCTTCGCGATCCGCCTGCGCCAGCTGGCGGTCCACGGCCTGATCTACACGACCGAGGACCGCACGGGGGCGGCGCTGTGGGCGCCGCCCGGCCGCTGGCGCGAGGACTTCCGCCAGTCGCTGCGGATGCTGCCGATGCTGCCGGTCCTGCTGCCGCACATCGTGCGCTCGACGCGCGCCGTGCGGGAGATCGAGCGCCGCCATCCGGTGGCACCGCACTACTACCTCTCGGTGATCGGCACCGACACAGCGAAGCAGGGCGGAGGTATCGGCTCCGCCCTGCTTGCACCCATGCTGGATCACTGTGATGAGACCGGCGCGGCGGCCTACCTCGAGTCGTCGAAGGAGAGCAACCTACCCTTCTACACCCGTCACGGGTTCGCCGTGAAGGAGTGCATCGAGCTTCCCGAGGGGCCGCCGCTGTGGCTCATGTGGAGGGAACCAGCCCACCCCCGCCCAGGAGTCCGCCGAGGAGGCTGTTGAGCAGGCCGGTGACCGTGCTCATGACGCCGCCGATGCCGGCGATGGGGGAGGAACCGCCCGAGCCGCCGCCGCCGAGGACGCCGCCGAGCAGACCGCTGATCATGTCGCCGATGCCGCCCAGACCGGCCGAGCCGCCGCCGCCGAGGATGTTGCCGAGCAGGCCGCCGAGGCCGAACGCGCCACCGGCCGAGGCCGACGTGGCGCCGACGAACGGCAGCGAGCCGAGGATCGTGTCGATGACGCCGGTGACCGTCGACAGCACGGTCGGGACGATCGTGCCGGCGACCGAGTCGACCATGCTCAGCACCTGCGCGAGCGGGCCCGCAACAGCGGCCGGCAGCATCGGGAGCAGGCTCTGGATCATGCCGAAGGCGTCGTCGATCATCGCGGTCGCCATGCCGAGGCACTGGCTCACGATGGCGGAGACGTCGACGGGCAGGCCGCCGGTCTGCAGCGCGCTGTTGAGGTTGACGACCTCGGTCGCGTCACCGGCGCCGAGGGCGGCGATGATCGACGCGATGATCGGCTGGGCCTGTGCCGGAACCAGCGGGAGGATCTGGTTGAGGACGTCGATGACCTTCTGCTTGCCCGCGAGGCTCGGGGCGATCGAGTTGGCGACCTGCGTCTGGACCTTGCCCGAGATCTGGTCGACGATCGCGGTGATCGCCTCGACGAGGTCGTCGTAGGACGTGCCGGCCATCGTCAGCGCCTGCGCGGCCTTGAGGTTCTGCGACGCCGAGCTGGCCTGGTTGGCCATCCGGCGAGCGGACCTGGAGGCCGCCGCGGTCGTCGAGCGGGCGATCTTCAGCTGCTTGGCGACCTGCTTGGTGTCACCGAGGCGGGCGTAGCGCTTGATGCGCTTGACGGCCTTGGTGGCCTTGTCGACGTTGGCTGCAACAGCGGCCTTCGTCGGAGCGGTTGACGTGCTTGGTGCGGCCGACGCTGTGGCGGGAACGGCCACCAGCGTGGCGAGCGTCGCCATGACAGCGACGAGACGACGAGACTGAGACATGAAGTGTTGTGCCCCCTTCGGCAACTGGGCGGCCTGCGAGAGGCCCCTGGTTTTGCGCGCCCGCCTCGCGACGGGTTTGCCTTTTCGTTTGACCTTCTGCCCCTATCACGGCGGGGGCCCCTGGTTGTGATGCGGTACTTGGGATCCGTCCCGTTGTTGGCGCGTTGGAGCTCTCGCTAGCCCGCGCCGAACAGCCTCTTGAGCAGCCCGTCGACCCCGCCGAGCAGCGACCGCACGGGGGCCAGGACGCTCGTGACCGTCGGGCTGGCGGACGGCTGGGACGGTGGCGTCGCCAGGTGCGACGGCAGCGACAGGCCGACGGAGGCCAGGATGTCGTCGAGCAGGGGGCCGACCGAGCCCAGCGTGCTCTGGATGAGCGCGTTGGCGGCGGTGAGCGCCGACTGCGTGCCGGGCGCGGCGAGCGTCTGCGCGTCCTGGAAGGCGGCGAGGATCCGGTTGCGGACGCGCTGCAGGTCCTCGGCGGCGAGCTGCTCGGGCGTCTTGGCGACGGTCGCCGGCTGGCGGTCGGTCGCGGGGACCGTCGCCGAAGGCTGTGGCGGGGCCGGCGGCGCCGGCACGGGCGTGATCGGCGCGACCTGCGAGCCGCGCCCGCTGTCGGCGAGGTCGGCGGCGGTGGCGCCGTCGCTCGTGCGCACGCGGGCCTTGGCGGCGGCCTCGCGGGCGGCGCGGGCGCGGCGGGCGCGGCGGGCGGCCGCCGCCTGGGCGAGCGCCTGCTCGCGCACCTGGTCGTGCAGCGGGGAGATCGCCGCGGGTGCGGCGCTGGCGGCCTGCGCGCTCGGGTGGCCGGGCGCCGTGTGCTTGACGGCCTTGGGCAGCTCGACGGCGGCGGTGCCGGTCGTCGCGACGACGGCGGCGACGGCAAAGCCCTTGACGGCGACCGGCAGCCCGGCCCAGCCGAGCCCGCCGCCGCCGACCGCGGCGGCGCTGCTGCCGCCCGCCGAGGCGGCGAGGATGCTGGCGCTCGCCGTGCCCGCGCCGTAGCCGAGCAGGCCGAGTGCGCCGGCGCCGCCGGCCAGCCACGGCCCGAGCATGTGCAGGTCGGTCTGGCGCATGCCCATCGCGCGCTCGAAGGTGGCGCAGTCGTCGCAGGAGCGCAGGTGGGCGCGCACGCCACGGGCGCGCAGGTGGCGGCGGTCGCCGTCCGACAGGCAGCGGCGCACGCTCGTGCACTCGGTCGCGCGGCCGTCGACGGCGTCGTGCAGGGCGGTGCGGGCGTCGAAGACGGCGCGCCGCGCGGCCTCGTTGGAGACGCCGAGGGCGAGTCCGATCTCGGCGTAGCTCAGGCCGCTGAGCTCGCGCATGACCAGCGCGCCGCGCTGGCGCTCGGGCAGCATCCGCAGGTCGTCGACGAGCTGGGCCAGGCGCGTGCGCTGCTCGGAGTCGGCCTCCGGGCCCGGCACGGTGAGCAGGTCGTCGGTGTCGACGCCGCTGGCGACCGGCTGGCGACGGCGGACGATGTTGATCGCCTCGTTGTGGGCGATGCGGTACAGCCAGGGCTTCAGCGGGCGGCCGGGCTCGCGGCGCGGCAGCGCGCGCAGCGCGTTCTCCAGCGCGCTCTGCGTGGCGTCGTGCGCGTCCTCGGTGTTGAGCAGGATCGAGCGGCAGTAGCCGAGCAGCGGCTCGTGGTAGCGCTCGCAGAGCGCGGCGAACGCGCCGGTGTTGCCGGCGGCGGCGCGGCTGGCGAGGGCCTCGTCGCCCATCCGCGCGAACGGGATGATGCGCGGGGTGCGGGGCGCGAGGGCGGTCGGGGCGGACATCGTGAGGCCCGTATCGGCAGACGGAGACGAAGCTTTGAGCCCCCGTAGTCTTGGGGCCGCATGCCCGTCCAGGGATCCATCGGGTCGAACATCACTTCGTTCTTTGACGCAGTAGGTTCGTTCTTTGACTCATTGTCGCGCGTGGGATGGCCGTCGCTGCTGCTCGGCGCCACGGCGTTCGTGATCTACCTGACGCTGCGCTCGCGCGCGTTCTTTCACACGCTGCGCGCCGCCTATCCCGGCGAGCCGATCCAGTTTCGCCGCATCTGGGGCGCGTACATCGCCGCCTACGGCTTCAACAACGTCATCCCCGCGCGCGGCGGCGACGTCATCAAGCTGTTTCTCGTCAAGCGCTCGATCCCGCACGCGACGTATCCCGCGGTGGGCGCGGCGATCTGCGTCGAGGCGGTCTTCGACGCCGTCATGGCGGTCTTCGTGCTGTCGTTCGCCTTCAGCCAGGGCGTATTCCCCAAGCCGCCGGACTTCGCCAAGCTCAACGCCTTCGACCTCTCGTTCCTCGCGAGCCATCCGAAGTTCACGCTGTTTGCGCTGACCGCGTCGGCGACCGCGGTGCTCGTCGGCTTCGCCGTGCTCTCGCAGCGCGTGAAGGCCTTCTGGGCGCGTGTGCGCCAGGGCCTGACGATCCTGTTCGACCGCCGCCGCTACCTGCGCGAGGTCTTCGCCTGGCAGTTCGCGGGCTGGTGCTTTCGCTGCACCGCCTTCTGGTTTCTGCTCGAGGCGTTCAACGTCGGCGGCTCGGTGCGCAACGTGCTGCTCGTGCTCGGCGTCAACGCGGTCGCGGCGGTCGTGCCGTTCACGCCCGGTGGGGCGGGCGTGCAGCAGGCGCTGCTCGTCAAGGTCTTCGCCGGGGCGGCGTCGGGGGCGACGGTCGCGGCCTACTCTGTCGGCCAGCAGATCGTGATCGCCGTGTCGACGCTGGCCACCGGGTTCACTGCCCTCGTCGCGATCTTCCGGATCCGCTCCTTCAAGGAGGCGATGCGGATGGGCAAGGAGGAGCGTGAGGCCGAGAAGGCGGCCGCGCGCGAGGACGCCGCGGCGTTCGCCGAGGGGTTCGGGCCGGGTGACGTGGGCGACGCGCCGGAGCGGGCGGCTACTGCAGGCCCTGACGGGCCTCGCGAACGAGCGCGACGGCGTCGGGAAAGACGGTCGCCATGACCGCGCGGATCTGCTCGGCCTGCTGATCGATCGTGCCCTGGATGTTGACGCGGTTGATCGCCGCGACGGTCATCTCGACCGCGAGCTTGATCGCGTTGTCGGCCCAGACGAGCCCTTGCTGAGCCTGCATCGACTCCGCGAACTCCGCCATCTTCTTTGCCAAGTCCTCGGGGTCGCCGAAGAGTCCTCCGAAACCACCTTCCATGTCGATAAGCGTAGCTGGGTCGCTCTGTGGGCGAACCTCTAGCCTGCGCCCATGCCACACGTCGAGGGCGCGGGGGTCGCGCTGCACTACCTCGCGCGCGGGGAGGGACCGCTGGTGCTGCTCGTGCACGGCATGGCCTCCGATGCGCTCGCGTGGGCGCCCACGCTCGAGCAGCTCGCGGCGGCGGGCCTGCGCGCCGTCGCGCTGGACCGCCGCGGATACGGGGCCAGCGGGGCGCCGGAGCCGTACGCCGCGACGACCGTGCAGGAGCAGGCCGAAGACGTGGCGGCGCTGCTGGGCGCCCTCGACGCCGCGCCGGCGCTGCTCGTCGGCGAGGGCTTCGGCGCGCTCGTCGTGCTCGAGCTGCTCGTCCGCCGTCCCGACCTCGCGCGCGCCGCGGTGCTCGCCGAGCCGCCGCTGCACGCCTTCGTCCCGGCGTCCGCGACGCGTGCGCTGGCCGGCGAGCGCACGCTGCTCGAGCGGGGGCTACGCGAGGGTGGGCCGGCGGCGGCGGTGCGCGCCTGGCTGGGAGAGGCCGCCGACCCGGCGCGCGCCGACCGCGCGGTCGCTGCGCAGCTCGGCTTCTTCGCCGACTACGCCGGGCAGTCGAGCTGGTCGCCGTCGCGCGGCCAGCTGCGCGCGATCGCGGTCCCCGTCGCGGTCGTGACCGGGCCGGCGACGGCCGAGCACGTCGTCGCGGCGGCCGAGGCGGCCGCGCGGCTCGTGCCGGGCGCGCAGCGCGACGTCGACGGCGATGTCGTGGGTGCGGTCCTGCGGCTGTGAGCCGCGCCGGCGGCGGCGTTCGCTCGCCCGGCATGTTTCAGAGGCTGAGCTGAGCCCCCGAAACAGGCACCAGGAGGCTTGAGGAGCCTAGACCCGCCGGGCCACCACGGCGATCGTCCCGCCGCGGCGGGCCAGCGCGAACGCCAGCTCGGCCGCGACCGCGACCGGCGCGAGCGGCAGCGCCGCGACGGTGACGAGCGCGTCGCGGCTGCGCAGCGGGGCGTTTCGCTTCAGCGCGTGGTAGAGCCACGACGGCGTGTCGGTGGCGCGGCTGACGACCGAGACCCACAGCCCGAACGGGTTGTGCTCGACGAGCGCGTGGTGGGTCGCGATCGGCTCCAGCCCGTGGCCGCGCAGCAGCGCGCGCAGGCCGGCGACGGTGAAGTGCGTGCGGTGGCGCGGGACGTCGAGGTGATACCAGCGTTCGCCGCCGGCGCGGGCCTGGACGCTGGCGAGGTTCGGCACGCCGACGACGAGCCGGCCGCCCGGCGCCAGCCAGCCGGCGATCCGCTCCAGCGCCGCTCCCGGGTCGTCGAGATGCTCGAGCACGTGCCACAGCGTCGCCGCGTCGAGCGAGCCCGGCGCGACGGTCGCGTCCTCGATCCCCGCCTGCCGCAGCTCGATCCCGCGGGTCCGCGCGCCCGCCACGCCGCGCAGCGACGGCTCGATGCCCTCCGCCTCCCAGCCCGCGGCCCGCGCCTGCGCCACGAAGCGTCCGCGGCCCGCGCCGATGTCGAGCAGGCGGCCGGGCGGGCGCGCGCCGGCGCGGGCGAGGAACGTCAGCCGGCGGCGGTCGAAGCTGCGCAGCAGCGGCGCGGCGAGCTGCGAGCCGCGCGGCGCGCCACCGCCGTAGGCACCGGCCTCGTGGGCCTCGGGGGGCGCGGGCGCGAGCGTGACGGCGCTGGCGCAGCGCCCGCAGCGCAGGAGCGCGTAGTCGCCGGGCAGCGCGGGGTCCGAGCCGGGGACGATGCGCCACGGCGCGAGCGCGCGCTCGCCGCAGGCCGGGCAGCGATCCGGGGCGGTCGTCGAGGTCTCGTCTGCCATACAGACGTCTTCTCGACGGCCCCCGCTGCGGCCGTGCGGTTCGCTCACCCGCCGCGGTCGTGGAAATAGAAGCCCGGCAGCGCCGCGCGGGTGATCTGCGCGGTCATGTGCTGGGCGAGCTCGAGGTCGCCCGTGCGCACCGCGAGGTCGTCGAGCGTGACGATCCCCGTGAGGCGCCCGGCGTCGAGCACCGGCAGGCGGCGGATGCCGTGGCGCACCATGAGCTCGGCGGCCGCCTCGACCTCCATCCGCGGCTCGGCGGTGACGACCGGCGCGGAGGCATGGGCGTCCACCAGGTCGGCGGGGTCGCGGCCGTCGGTCAGCGCGCCGAGGGCGAGGTCGCGATCGGTCACGAAGCCGCAGATCGCGCCGCCCTCGTCGACGAGCACGACGGAGCCGACGTTGCGCTCGCGCATGAGCTCGGCAACCTGGCGCACCGTGGCGGTGGGCGCCGCGCTCACGACGCCCTCGGTCATGACGTCCCGGATCTCCACCGACGCAACATACACTTGCGCCGTGCCCACCACCCCGGAGGAGACGCTCGCCGAAGAAGAGCGCCGCAGCACCAAGGCCGGGGCCGCCGCGATCGGGGCGGGCGTGCTCACGTTCGTCGGCGCGATGCTCGCGATCGCGGGCAACAGCGGGTTCCCGACGCTGTACGTGCTCGACACGCTGCGCTCGCAGCTCGGCCTGGCGCCTGCGGGCGAGCGCGGGCCGATCGCCCGCGTCGCGCTGTTCCTCGACGACCACATCGCGGAGATCGTCGGTGCCCGTCTCGTCACGGCGCTCGCGATCGCGTTGATGGGCATGGCGATGGTCGCGCTGTATCGCTCGACGAAGGCGCGCAACCCCGGGCTCAACAAGATCGCGCTCATCGCCACGATCTCCGGCGCGGTCCTCGCCGTCATCGCCGGCGTCGCCGCCTGCATCGGCCTGGCCAGCGACGTGACCGCGTTCGCCGACGCGACCCGCCAGACCGAGGAGGCGGCCCGCGACGCGCTGGCCGACCCGTTCACCACCGGCGCCGTTCAGCTCAGCGGCCTGGGCTCGGCGATCCTCGGCCTTGGCATCGCGCTGACTGCGCTCAACGCGATGCGCGTCGGCCTGCTGACGCGCTTCATGGGGATCCTCGGCGTCATCGTCGGGATCCTCTCGTTCCTGCCCCAGCTCGAGGGTCAGCTGCCGTTCGTGAAGATCTTCTGGTTCGTGGCGCTGGGGGCGCTCATCCTCGGGCGCTGGCCCGGCGAGCGCCCGCCCGCGTGGCAGACGGGCGCGGCGCAGCCCTGGCCGACCCAGCAGGAGCTGCGCGAGGAGCGGATGGCCGCCCGCGGCGAGAGCAAGCCCGCCCGCGCGACCGAGGAGCCGCAGGAGCGCCGCCCGCGCCGCGGCCGCGTCGAGGCGCCGGAGACGCCCGCGCCCGAGCCGCCGCGCGCCAAGCCGCACTCCTCTTCGAAGAAGAAGAAGCGCAAGCGCCGCTAGTCCTGCCCAACGGGGTACGGTCCCCTCACGATGACCTACGAGGAAGCCTGCGCCGCGCATGCCTGGCAGGTGCCCGAGCGCTACAACATCGCTGCGGACGTCTGCGACAAGCATCCCCGCGACAAGCTCGCGATGATCCACGAGGATCCCGCCGGCACCGTCCGCGAGGTGCACTGGGGCGAGCTGCAGGACATGGCCAACCGCTTCGCCCTGCGGCTGCTCGAAGCCGGCGTGCAGCGCGGCGACCGCGTCGCGATGCTGCTGCCGCCGACGCCCGAGACGGCCGCTGCGTTCTTCGGCACCTGGAAGGTCGGCGCGATCCTGCTGTCGATGTCGATCCTCTACGGCGACGAGGGGATCAGCCACCGCCTGACGGACTCGCAGGCGAGGGTCGTCGTCACGAACGCCGCCAACCGCACCCGCGTCGAGGGCCAGGGCGCCGATGTCCTCGAGCTCGAGCCCGGCGACCTCGACAGCGGCTCGACGGACCACGCGACGCTCGACACCTCCTGCGACGACCCGGCCCAGCTGTACTACACCTCGGGCACGACGGGGCTGGCCAAGGGCATCCTGCACGCCCATCGCTACATCCTCGGCCACGAGGAGTTCGTCTACTGCCACGACGTCCACGACGGCGAGCGCTTCCACGGCATGGGCGAGTGGGCGTGGGCGGCCGGGATCGCGCCGCTGCTCGGGCCCTGGCGCTTCGGCGCGATCCAAGTCGTCCTGCAGCGCAAGGGCGGCTTCGACCCGCACGGCCAGCTCGCGTTCCTCAGCCGCCACCGCCCGACGAACGTCTTCGCCACGCCGACGGCGATCCGCTCGATGATGGGCATCGGCGACGCCGGCACGCGCTACCCGCAGGACTTCCGCATCGTCTGCTCGGCCGGCGAGCCGCTCAACCCCGAGGCGATCCGCTGGTTTCGCGAGCAGTACGGCGTGACGGTGCTCGACTACTACGGGCTCTCGGAGAGCTATCCGCTCGTCGCCAACTACCCCTTCATGGAGGTCCGCGAGGGGTCGATGGGGCGCCCGATGCCGGGCTGGGACGTGACGATCCTCGACGAGGACGAGCGGCCGGTCGCGACCGGCGAGCGCGGCGAGATCTGCCTGCGCGCGCGCTCGAACCCGCACTATCCGCTCGGCTACTGGAACAACGACGAGGCCGGCGATGAGACGTTCGGCGGCGAGTGGTTTCACACCAAGGACGCCGCCTCGATGGACGCGGACGGCTACGTCTGGTACGAGGGCCGCGCCGACGACGTGATCATCTCCGCCGGCTACCGCATCGGTCCCTTCGAGGTCGAGTCGGTCTGCCTCGAGCACCCCGCCGTCGCCGAGGCGGCGGCCGTCGCCTGGCCTGACGAGCGGCGCGGCATGATCGTCAAGGCCTTCGTCGTCCTCGCCGCCGGGCATGAGCCCAGCGACGAGCTCGGCCGGCAGATCTCGGCCTTCGTGCGCGAGCATCTGTCGGCGTATGCCTATCCCCGCGTCGTCGAGTTCGTCGACGACCTGCCCAAGACCCTGACCGGCAAGATCCGCCGCATCGAGCTGCGAGAGAGGAGCAAGGACACCGCATGAGCACCGACGCGAAGTCCCACGAAGCCCTGTCACAGCGGCTGGAGGAGCTGCTCGAGGTCGAGACCTTCCCGCCGCCCGAGGAGTTCGCCCGCGACGCGCTTCTCAACGACCCCGCCATCTACGAGGAGGCCGCCGCCGACCGGCTCGGATGGTGGGAGAAGCAGGCGCGCGAGCTGGACTGGTTCGGCGAGTGGGACCAGACGCTCGACGACTCGCAGCCGCCCTTCTACAAGTGGTTCGCCGGCGGGAAGATCAACGCGTCGCACAACTGCCTGGATCGCCACGTCGAGGCCGGCAACGGCGATCGCGTCGCGTTGTACTGGCGCGGCGAGGAGGGCGAGGAGCGCGAGCTGACCTACGCCGACCTGCTGCGCGACGTCAAGCGCTTCGCCAACGCGCTGAAGGCCCAGGGCGTGCAGGAGGGCGACGTCGTCGGCATCTACCTGCCGATGATCCCCGCGGTCGTCGTCGCGATGCTCGCCTGCGCGCGGATCGGGGCGCCCCACAACGTCGTGTTCGGCGGCTTCTCGGCCGAGTCGGTCAAGGAGCGCATGGAGGTCTCCGAGGCGAAGGTGCTCATCACCACCGACGGCGCGCGGCGCAAGGGCAAGGTCGCCGCGGTCAAGCAGGCGTGCGACGACGTCGGCATGCCGGTGCAGACGACGATCGTCGTGCGCCACACTCAGATCGACTGCCCGATGGGCGAGGGCGACGTCTTCTACGACGAGATCCTCGACGCCGCCGAGGACGAGTGCGAGGCCGCGGCGCTCGACGCCGAGCACCCGCTCTACATCCTCTACTCGTCAGGCTCGACGGCCAAGCCGAAGGGCATCGTGCACTCGACCGGCGGCTACCTGACGTGCGTGGCGTACACGCACAGGGTCGTCTTCGACCTCAAGCCGGAGAGCGACGTCTACTTCTGCTCGGCCGACGTCGGCTGGGTCACCGGGCACTCCTACATCGTCTACGGGCCGCTCATGAACGGCGCCACGTCGGTCATGTACGAGGGCGCGCCGGACTACCCGGACAAGGACATCTGGTGGGAGCTCTGCGAGCGCTACGGCGTGACGATCTTCTACACGGCGCCGACGGCGATCCGCGCCTGCATGAAGTGGGGCGAGGAGTACCCCGGTCGCCACGACCTCTCCAAGCTGCGCCTGCTGGGAAGCGTGGGCGAGCCGATCAACCCGAAGGCCTGGGTCTGGTACTACCACGTCATCGGCGGTGAGCGCTGCCCGGTCGTGGACACGTGGTGGCAGACGGAAACCGGCGCGATCATGATCTCGCCGCTGCCCGGGATCACCCACTGCAAGCCGGGCTCGGCGACGCACCCGCTGCCGGGCGTCGTGGCGGCCGTGGTCGGCGAGGACGGCGAGGAGCTGCCGCGCGACAAGCAGGGCCTGCTCACGCTGCAGGAGCCGTGGCCGTCGATGCTGCGCACGCTCTACGGCGACGACGATCGCTACGTCGCGACGTACTTCGAGAAGTTCGGGCCGCAGACATACTTCGTCGGCGACGCTTCGCGCGAGGACGAGGATGACTACTTCTGGGTCATCGGACGCGTCGACGACGTGCTCAACGTCTCCGGCCACCGCATGTCGACGGCCGAGATCGAGTCCGCCGTCGTCTCGCATCCGAAGGTCGCCGAATGCGCGACGATCGGCGCCGTCGACGAGGACAGCGGTCAGTCGGTCGTCTGCTTCGTGACGCTCGAGGGCGACCTCGAGGGCACCGACGAGCTCGTCGCCGAGATCCGCGAGCACGTCGCCAAGAAGATCGGCAAGCTCGCGCGGCCCAAGCGGATCGTCTGGGCCGACGACCTGCCCAAGACCCGCTCGGGCAAGATCATGCGCCGGCTGCTGCGCGACATTGCCGAGGGACGCGAGCTCGGCGACGTCACGACGCTGCGCGACCCGGCCGTGATGTCCCAGCTGGAGGAGAAGATCGCCGAGCGGCGCGACGAGGAGTAGTGCCTCCGCGTGGGCGTCGCGGGGGCGTGTCGGGCGGTGCTCAGCCGTCGAGCACGGTCTGGACCTCTGTGTCGATCTCCTCCAGCGCGCTGCGCAGGCCTTCGTCGGATTGCTGCGTTCTGAGGACGCGACGCAGCGTGGTGTAGATCTTGCTCGACACCGCCGCGTACTCAGGGATCACGGGACGCAGCTGGAGCTCTGTGTCCTCGACCGCGCTCAGCGCCCGGTTGGCCTCGACCGCCGGCTCGCGCCACACGTCCGGGCGCACCGGCGCCAGCGAGCCCTCCTTGGCGTCGAGCAGGATCTGTTCGCGGCTGGTGAGGAAGTCGACGAGGTGCAGCGCCGCCTCCGGGTTCGTCGCCGTGCGCGGGATCACCAGGTTGTGGCCGCCCAGGACGCCGACGCGCTCGCCGCCCGCCTGCCACGGCGGCAGCGGTGAGACCCCGTGGTTGCGAGCGGTCTCGTAGCGGGCCGGCGCCGTCGCGCTGCCGCGGTCCGCAGCGATCTTGGCATCGGGCTGCAAGCGCGACTCGACGAACGGCCAGCTGCGCAGGAATCGCGCTCGGCCGCTGCTGAAGGCGTAGTACGAGCCGGCGTCGCCCTGGCGGGTCACCGATTCCGGGACTGCCCGGCGGCCGATCGCATCGCGCATGAACTGCAACGCCGCCAGAGCCTGCGGCTGGTCGATGTTCGCGGTCTCGCCGTCGTCGGACACGATCGGCTCTGCGCCTGCCGCCTCAGCCAGCTCGAGGAAGACGACGGTGAGGCCCTCGAACGCATCGAGTTGAAGGCGCAGGCCCGGCCTCTCACCAGGGCGCGGCGTCGCACGTGACAGCACCTGCTGCCAGGACTCGGGGGCGTGCTCGGTGTCGGTGCGATAGAAGATCACGCCGCCGTCGAGCTGCTTCGGAACACCCCACAGCTTGTCCGCGTGGGAGACGGTTCGCATCATGCGTGCATCGAAGACGTCGTCGGCGTCGACCGAGTCCAGGTACTCCGTCATGTCCCGCAGCAGGTCCTTGCTGGCGAACTCCGCCATGTAGATGACGTCGAGGTACACCACGTCGCATTCGCCCCTCTCGATGCGGCGCAGGTACTCCCGGCGCTGGCCCTCGGCCGTCGGCGAGGAGGCGAAGTTGTCGACGAGCCGGGCCTCGGACCCGCCACTCTGCTCGCCCGCGTTGAACTCGTCGACCGACCGGTGCTGCGTGCGGGAGACGTCCTCACCGCTGCAGTAGACGATGTCACCGCTGGGCTCGTCGTCGAGCCAGGCGACGTCGACCTTCCCGTCGTCATTGCCGCCGATCACGAACACGACGAGCACCACAATCGCCACGAGGAGCAACGCGGCACCCAAGCCCCAGCGCCAGTGGACGAACGGGTCGCGCTTGATTATCCGCGGCGGTCCGACGCCCTGGCCCTTACGTCCGATCACATACCTCCAATGCTTCGGGCGTCACGCACAGCACGTTCCTGCGCGGAGGCGGTTGGTCTCAGACATGGTACGCACGTGTCACACACGCTGCGTGTGCTTGCTCACACTGGCCAGACCGTGATACTGCCGTCAGCGCTGGCCGTGGCGAGCAGGCTGCCGTCAGGGCTGAAGGAGATCGCCCATACATCTGCGTCGTGCTCAAGGCTCCGTACGTCGCAACCTTCGTGTACGTTCCAGAGGCGCACCGACACATCCTTGCCGGCCGTGGCCAGCCGGTTGCCGTCGGGACTGAACGCCACCGCCCAGACCACCCAATTGTGGGGAATCGGCGTCAGCGGACCCGACAGTCGCCAGATCACCGCTGACCGGTCTGCGCTCGCGCTCGCCACGGCCTTTCCGTCAGGGCTGAACGCCACGTCCCACACAGGTTCTGTGTGTGAGAATTCCTGCAACGGATCCTCAGCGTCGGTGAGCAGGCCCCACACGCGCACGAGGTGGTCGTCGCCACCCCGAGCCAGCGCCTGCCCGTCCGGGCTGAAGGCCACGCAGTTGAGCCCCGCGGCGTCGTCGATGCGCCGCTGCGCAAGCCCGCCGGCCACGCCCCACACGTGCGCCACGCAGTCGTCGCCCGCGGTCGCCAAGCGCTGCCCGTCGAGGCCGAGATCGACAGCTCGCAGCCGCCGGTGGCCGACGCAGCAACGCACATCGCCCTGGAGGTCCCATACGCGCGCGTGTGCGTCGCGGCCGGCCGTGACCAGGCTGCCTGCGCGGGGGCAGGCAGCAACGGCAAGCGGTCCGCGGGAAGGCCGGCCGCGGTCGTCGTGGGAGCGATGCCAGCACTCCCGTACGCCGTGGGAGATATCCCACAGCCGCACCATGCCGTCCGCGCCCGTGCTCGCCAGCAACCGCGGTCCGACGAACGCCACGCCGCCAACTCCCTCGTGGTGAATCCGCAGCGGTATGGGCTTGGACTGCGCCTCGTCGCGGCCGTTGTCTCGCTTCTGGCGCAGATGCGGGCTTCTTGCGATCACGAGATTGCCGGAAGCGTCGATCTGCCGCCGCGGCAGCGGTCCGCCGCACGTCTTCATCCGGCCGAGCACGTACAGGTAGAGGTCTTCGACCGACACGCACCCGTCCTGATCGACATCGGCGTCTCCGGTACGAAGGCCCTCGACGACTTGAGCGGTGAACAGCGATCCGCTCGCGGGGTCCTCGAGCGCGTACTGCAGGCGATCGCACGCGGTGATCACGGCTCGGCCCCGCGCCTGCGATGTGTCGAAGTCATGCGGGATCCCCTCGCTGCCGATCCCCTTGGGCGCGAGGCCCGGACCGAACGCCCCGCTGTGACAACAATCCAAGATCAGCACGACCGCGCCCGCGCGGCATTCATCCATGGAGTTCCAGACGAAGGCGCTGCTGATCGTGGTCGCGCGCAGCGCGTCCATCTTCGTGGTCGGCGTCGCGAACCGCAGCTGGCCGTCGAGCGTGATGAAGCCGTGTCCGGTGATGTAGAGCAGCAGCAGATCCGATGGCCGGCTTTCCTTGAAGAACAGCTCGATCCTCATGCGCACCTCTTGCATGTCACGGTCCAGTGCGTAGCTGACAGCGAACCCACCGATCGCGGGGTTGGCGAGAACCTCACCGAGCCCCTCGACGTCGCCCGTGGGCGCGCGCAGGTCCCTGAGCTCCGCATCCTCGTACGTGCCGTTGCCGATCAGCAACGCCTGCCGCCGCCGCTCGCTGCCGGCGTCAGTCCCGGCCATGTCGGCTCAGCCAGGCCTCCAGCAGCTGGGCTTGCTCGGCATCGGTCGGCTCGGCGATCGTGATCTCGTCGCCGTCGATCGTGACGCTGATCGTCACCCCGGCGGGGCGGCGGCCCAGCCAGGATCGGATGGCCACGATCAGAGCGGGCAGGGTGCCGCCGAACGCCACGACGAGCTGCGCCCACTCCAGCCCCGAGCCCTTCGCTCGATCGGGCGTGGGCGCGGGCGGGTGGTACACAGCCTCGGCATCGGTCGCGAGCAGCTCCGTCCGCAGGGAGCGCGCCAGTTTGGCGCGTTCCTCGTCGTCGCTGTCGGAGTAGCCGTTTACCGACAGGTGCAGTTCGGCGGGCATGATCGGCCTGGCACGATAAACGGTGACTGGTACCGCCGAGCCGAGGGCGCGTCAGGCACGGCGGATGGTGAGGTGCAACTCAGGCGTCGGCGAACGGCAGGCGCTCGACGAGATCGGTGATCTCGAACACGCGGTGCACCTGCTTGGGCCCGCGCAGCAGCGAGAACCGACCGTCATCGGAGCGCTCGGCGGCCATCACGAGCAGGCGCAGGCCGGTGGAGTCGATGAACTCGAGCCCTCCGAGGTCGACGACGATCGAGGTGGCATCGCCGGCCTCGGCCTGACGCAGCGCTTCCTCGAGTCGCGGCGCGCCATCGAGATCGAGCTCGCCGATGAGCTCGATGATGTGCGCCTCGCCCTCGCGTTCGCTGCGCACGGCCAGGCTGCCCAGCTTGCTTGTCCGCGTGGCCCGATCGCCCTCGTCCATCTGGCAGCCCCCTTCTCGTCCAAAAGCCGAGTATTCGGCTCGGGTGGTCGCCAAGACCAGTGGGGAATCTATCAACGGTCAGCGGGCATCGAGCTTGGCCTGCGTGCGCAGCTCGGAGACGATCCGCTCCAGGCGCGGCTCGGTCTCGCGGTCGAGGTGGGTCATGGCAGCGGCCACCGCCGGATGCACTTCCGAGATGTGGTCGTGCATCGCGTGGGCGACCGCGCGATAGGACGGGTGGCCCTCGCGGCCGGAGCGCAGCTCGACGAGCTGCATCGCCTCGCGGGCGTTGAGGTCGAGCACGTAGCGCAGCCGGTAGCCGAGGCACAGCGCGTACATCGCGGCGCGGCGGTCGTGGCCGGCGTCGAGCAGCCGCTCGTAGGCGTGCTGCGAGACGTCGAGCGCGCGGCGGTAGGCGTCGCCCACGCCGACGCGCGCGTCGTCGAGCTCGTGCGGCACGCCCGCGCCCAGGTCCGGCGTGAGCGCCTGCCACTGGCACGTGAGCATGCGATGGCGCTGCAGGTCGCGAAAGGCGCCATAGTCGCTGACGATCTCGAAGCGGTAGCGCAGCGTCTCCAGGCCGCGACCGGGGCGGTGGCGGCGGTTGGCGCGCCCGCCCAAGAGATCGGCGAGCAGCGCGCCGCGCTCTTGCTCGCTCAACCCGACCAGGGCCTCGCGCGCCGCGCGCTCGCTGGTGCTCGACGCCTCGAACAGCAGCGCGCCGAGCATGAGGTTCTCGTCGCCGTCGTGGTGCACGAGGCGCACCGACGGCCCGCCGGCGCCGTCGTCGCCAGCGCCGCGATCGAGGCCCAGGCGCGCCACCCAGCGCTCGGCGGCCGCCTCGCGGCGCTGCAAGAAGGAAACCCACTCGCCGCCGCGCTCGGGCCGCTCGACGCGCGAGACGAAGCTCGGCATGACCGCCTGCACGGCCTCGAGGATGCCGCGACCGTAGTGGCGCGCCTCGGGCAGCGGGTGGGCGAGGAGATGGAGGATGAGCTGCTCGTAGGTCTGGCCCGTCGCGAAGATCCCCATGTGCGACAGCGACGCCGCCGGCAGCAGGCCGCGCAGGAGGTCCAGCGCCTTGGCCTTGATCGCGCGGGCGTGGGCCTGCGGCGACTCGCCGCCGGTGGGCGGGTACTGCGCGGCCGCCCACGCCTGCACCTTCGGCAGCGCCGCCGAGTAGATGGCGAAGATCTCGTCCATCGCCGCCTCGTAGTCCGGCCCGAGCTCGGCGTCGCGGTAGTAGCGGTACTGCGACGTGCCCTCGATCGGCGCGTCGTAGGCGATGTAGCGCGTGGACTGCTCGAGGTAGGCGCCCAGGCGCGGGCGCTGCAGCACCTTCGTCAGGACGTTGGAGACCCACTCGCAGGCGACGTGGGCGCCGCCGAGCTGCGCGATCGAGTCGTCGCCGTAGCCGACGAAGATCCGCTCGTAGAAGTCCGCCGCGCGGGCGCCCTCGGCGTTGTCGTACGTCGCCGCGGGGTGGGCGGGATCGGAGCCCTCCAGCGAGCCGGCGAACTCGTCGAGAAACAGCCGCCGCAGGGTTCCCGGGTAGCGCGAGTAGCGGGCGAACAGCGCGCCCTTGACGGTCTCCGGCAGGTTGACGAGCGCGAAGACCGGCCGGTCGAGGTTCGTGACGTGCGCCTCGAGGCGAGCGCGCTCAGCGGCGCTGAAGGTCTCGACGGGGTACTCCACGGGGGCGGAACGCTAGCGCCCCCGTCGGCGGCGCCCGGCACGCCGCCTCAGCGCTGCGCGGGCGACCGCGACGGCGCCGGCGCGGGCGCCGGCGCAGCCGCCGCCGCCGACACGCCCATCCGCTCGTCCTGCCCGTCGGGCCGGCTCGGATCCGGGTCGGCCAGCCGCAGCGACTCCGGCAGGCGCTTGCTGTGCCGAAGCTGAAACTCCGTCAGCGGCTGCAGGATGCCGCGCAGGGCGAGCGCGGCGCCGACGTAGCGCGGCGCCCAGATCCGCGGCGAGCGGCGCGCGACGCCGCGCTCGATCGCGTCGATCGCCAGCGGCAGCGGCGCGGGCTGGGCGATGAACTTCGGCAGCGTCGAGGTCAGCCCCTGGGTCGAGGCATGCGCGAAGCTCGCCTTGACGAGGTCGGTGTCGATGAAGCCGAAGTACGCGCAGCCGACGCGCGCGCCGGTATGCGCGAGCTCGACGCGCAGCGCGTCGGTCATCGCCTCGACGCCGGCCTTCGAGGCGGTGTACGCGCCCATCAGCGGCGTGTGGCTCGCCGCGCTCAGGGACGCGATGTTCAGCAGGTAGCCGCGGTTGCGGACGATCTCGTCGAGCACCGCCCGGTCGGTGCGCCACGTGCCGAAGAGGTTGACCTCCAGCGTGCGCTCGAAGTGCTCGCGCGGCATCGTCGCCATGCGCCCCATGAACTGGATGCCGGCGTTGGCGATCGCCACGTCGATCTTGCCAAAGCGCGCGATCGCGCCGTCGACGGCCGTGCGCACCGCGTCGTAGTCGGTGACGTCGGCCGCGAACCACGCCGCGCGCGGGCCGAGCTGCTCGGTCAGGGCGGCGAGCTTCTCGGGCTCGAGGCCGACGAGCGCCACGTTGGCGCCGGCGGCGTGCAGCCGCCGGGCCGTCTCGGCGCCGATCCCGCGCGCCGCGCCGGTGATGAAGACCGTCCGCCCGGCGACGTCGAAGCGCGTGCGCAGCATCACGCCGCGCGCGCCGGAGCGCTGACGTCGGCGCCGTAACGCAGCTGGTAGGCGCGCGTGTCGAAGCGCCGCGTGCGGTGGCGAAAGCGCCACGTGAAGTCCGGCCAGACGGTCGTGTTCTTGCCGTCGGCATCGAGGTACCAGCTCGAGCAGCCCGACATCCAGACGGTGCCCGGCAGCTTGGCCTGGATCTGCGCGTTGTAAGCGGCCATCGCCGCGGGGCGAACCTCGAACTCGCCGATGCCCTGCTCGTCCATCACGCGCAGCGCGTCCATGACGTAGTTGAGCTGCGACTCGATCATGTAGACCATCGAGTTGTGCCCGAGGCCCGTGTTCGGGCCGATGAGCTTGAAGTAGTTGGGCAGGCCCTCGATCGTCGCGCCGAGGTAGGCCTGGATGCCGGCCTGCATCCGGTCGGCGAGCGTGCCGCCGTCGCGGCCGCGCACGAGCTTCGCCGACGGCGGGTCGGTGACGTGAAAGCCCGTGCCGAAGATGATCGTGTCGACCTCGCGCCGGCTGCCGTCGGCGAGGTGGATCGTGTTGCCGCGGATCGCCTCGATGCCATCGGTGACGAGCTCGACGTTGGGCTTCGTCAGCGCCGGATACCACTCGTTGGAGATCAGCACGCGCTTGCAGCCGAGGCGGAACGTCGGCGTGAGCTTGCGGCGCAGCTCGGGGTCCTTGACCTGCCTGCGCATGTGCAGGCCGGCGATCTTCTCGGCCCCGCTCATGATGGTCGGCTTTGAGATGAAGCCCAGCAGGAAGCTCTCGCGGCTCCAGTAGACGCCGCTGCGGACGGCCCTCTGCAGGAAGGGGAACGTCTTGTACAGGCGCCGCTCGACGCGCGTCGTGGGCCGGTCGCCGTGGGGCAGGATCCAGGGGGCCGTGCGCTGGAAGACGTGCAGCTGGCCTACCTGGTCGGCGATCTGCGGGACGAGCTGGATCGCCGAGGCGCCCGTGCCGATCACCGCGACGCGCTCGCCGGTGAGGTCGTGGTCGTGCTTCCACTCGGCGGAGTGGAACATCGTGCCCTTGAAGCTGCCCATGCCGCGAATGCGCGGCACCGCCGGGTGGCTCAGCGGCCCGGTCGCGTCGATCAGCAGCTGCGCCGTCCAGGCACCGCGCGAGGTCTGCACGCTCCACCGCCCGTGCTCGTCGTCCCAGGCCGCGCCGGTGAGGTCGTGGCCGAAGCGGATGTGCGGGTAGAGGTCGTGCTCGGCCGCGACGTCGCGCAGGTACCGCCAGATCTCCGGCTGGCGCGAGTACGTGCGCGTCCAGCCTGGGTTCGGCGCGAAGGAGAACGAGTACAGGTGCGAGGGGACGTCGCACTGGCAGCCCGGGTACGTGTTGGCCTGCCAGGTGCCGCCGACGTCGTCGGCGCGCTCTATGAGCACGAAGTCCTCGATGCCCTGCTCCTTGAGGCGGATCGCGAGGCCGAGGCCGGCGAAGCCGGTCCCGACGATCGCGAGGCGCACGTGCGGGACGCTGCGGTCGTCATCGCCCTCCGGGGCGGGCGCCCCGGAGGTCGGGAGCTCGAGGATGCTCATCGCTGCGCACCGGAGCCCGAGGTCTCGCGATCGGACCGCGCGGGCGGCCGCGCCCACTCGGGCAGCTCCTCGTGGCCGGTGGAGCCGTGGCCGTTGGACCCGTCGGCTGCGTCGGAGCCGTTGACCGCCGCGTAGGCCGGCTGCTCGGTGCGGTTGACCGCCGAGCCGACGCTGTCGCTGTCGCCATCGCCAGAGTCGTACCGCGCCCACTCGTGCAGGCTCGCCGGTCGCTGGCGGCCGGCGGTCGTGCCGACCCGGTGCAGGCCCCAGGCGAGCATCGCCAGCAGGCCCAGCGCCAGCACGAGCACCGTGCCGTACGCGGCGTTCGTGATCGGGTCGCTCTGCGGCTTGAGCTCGCGCTGCAGCAGCTGGCGATCGGAGTAGAACTCGCGCTCGAAGCTGGCGGGTGCCGAGACGCGCGGGGCCGGGATCGCCCGGTCCTCCGGCGCGTAGATCGGCAGGCCGGCGATCGAGTTGCCCGTGTGCAGGCGGACCATCGTCTTCCACTCGCCGTAGACGGGCACCGCCTGGGTCGAGCGGTAGACGCCCTGCGCGACACGCTCGAGGCGGTCGGTGATGAGCTGGCCGTCGCCCTGCCAGGACGTGATCGTCAGCCAGTTGGCCTTGTCGGCGGCGTCACGCGGGGTCAGCGTGACCGTCGCGCGGACGGTGCGCTCGGCCCCGCCCTGCACGGTGGTCAGGGCGACCTTGGCGCTCACGTCGTTGTCGGCCTGTGTGTTCAGCGGCAGGGCCAGCATCACGAAGATCGCGACCGCCGCACCGACGGCCGGCCAGCGCAGGTGCTTGGTCTCGGAGTACGGCAGGTCGTCCGCCGAGAGGCGCGCGCCGATCCAGGCGCCGAGGACCGACGCCGCGAGGGCCATCCCGAGGCCGAGCACGATCGTCTCGGGCAGGATCTCGGCCGACCAGGGCAGCGGCATCCAGACGTGCGACCAGCCCCACTCGGCGGCCAGGCCGACGGTGCCGATCAGCGCGCCGGCGGTGAGGCCGAAGGCGAGCGGGCGGCGCGTGGACACGACGAGCGCCGCCGCCTCGACGCAGAGCGCCTCGACGATGTAGAGGGGGAAGTGCGCCAGCGACTCGCCGAGCGCGTTGTGCACGATGACGACATCGAGCAGGAAGCGGGCGATGAGGAAGAACCCGATCGCCCCGAACATCCCGCCGCGCCCGATCCAGATCCTCGTCATGACGAGCGTCAGGCCCGCCGCGAGCATGATCAGCATCGGGTGGAAGATCATCTGAAACTGCGGGACGCCCCAGTCGAACTCGCCCTGGAAGGTCGACATGCCGACGAGCAGGCCGCCCGGCAGCCACACGACGCGCAGGTGGCGCACCCAGGCCATCTCCTTGTGCATGACCCCGGCGGTCTTCATCGCGCGTACGACCTCGGCCTGGATGATCGCGATCGCGATGAGCGTCATGACGGCGCCGCCGATGAGCATGAGATGGGTCGGACCCCAGAGCGTCACGTCCTGGCCGAACAGGCGGTGCCAGAAGTCGTCGAGCGGGAACGCGATCAGCGAGAAGAACCCGCAGACCATCATCATGATGCCGCCCAGCGGGGCGTACCAGTCCTTGCCGATGCGCACCGCGGTCGGGCCGGGACGGTCGGCGCGCTCCTCGCGACCGAGGCAGATGGCGAAGAAGCCGGCGGCGAAGATGCCGTACAGGCCGGCGAGGATGAAGAAGTGGCTGGGGTTGCTGAAGACGCCCTCGTCGCGGCCCTTGTCGATGTGCAGCGAGACGTCCCAGTACAGGCCGAACAGCGCGGTGATGAGCGAGATGATCGCCAGGCCGCACGGCAGAGAAGCCCACGCGGGCTGACCGGAGACCCGCTCCGAGAACCGTTCGAACCAGCCCAGCGTGGGGATCAGGTCCCCGCGGTGGCCGAGGCCACCCATCAGCATGAAGATCAGCGCGAATCCGCCCATGGCCCCGGCAAGACCGAGGTCTGCGGCTGATGCGCCACCGGCGTTGTTCTCGAGTGATGCGGCGAGGATCGTGGCGGTGCTGCTGAAGGCGCTCATGACGCCACCGTAGCATGTAACGTCAGTTGATGTCCAATAGACGAATCGCCCACGGCTACTGGTCCGCTTCGCTCCCGGCGGCCCGCGGGTTGCCCGTCGCCTGGCCGGGATCGCCGTCGCGGCGCGGGCTCGTGGTCGGCGCGTCGGCGCCCTCGTCGAGGTCGTCCTCGGGATGCTCGCGCGCGTCGATGCCGGCCCCGGGCGGCTGCTCCTCGGGGTAGCCCTGGCCGGTGGTCTCGCCGTCTGCTGCGGCGGGCTCGTCGTGTTCGTCGATGGTCACGCGGGCGGTTCTACCCGCTCGCGCGTCGGTAGCTCACGGATTCGGTCGGTCGCTTCCTTCGTCTGGTCCGAGGCCGGGCGTGGGGCGGTCGGTTTGTTCATGTGGGGGATGAACAAACCGACCGCGCAAGCCTCGACACGTGCCGCCGAGGTCAGCGCGAGGAGGCCGACGATCTGCTGCCGCGGCCACCTACACGAACCACAGGGATGAGAACGCCGCGCCGCGCGAACGCAGCGGGTCTACTGCAACCCGAGCGCCGCGCCGGCGTCGCGCACGACGTCGAACAGCGGCGACGACACGATCCCGAGGGCCAGCGTCAGCGCACCGAACAGCACCGCGACGAAGACGACCTCGCCGGTCGCCCGCAGCCCCGTCGCCTCGTCCGCGCCGCCGGCCAGCGCCGGCTCGTCGCCGCGGGGCAGCGGTGCGGCCTCCTCCAACGCCACCCCCGCCTCGTCCTCCGAGGGGGTCATCCAGATCGCCGCGATGACCTTCAGGTAGTACGCCAGCGAGATCATCGAACCGACGACGATGAAGACCGCCAGCCACGTGTAGCCGTCGTCCACGGCGGCATCGATCAGATAGAACTTGCCGAAGAAGCCCGCCGTCGGCGGGATGCCGGCCAGTGCGAGCATCGCGATGGTCATCGGCCAGGCCAGCAGCGGGCGCGTCGCGCCGATGCCGTTCAGCGAGGCGATGTCGTCGCCCAGCGGAGTCTCGCGCTCGCGGGCGACGATGACGGCGAACGCGGCGAGGTTCATCACGAGGTACACGGCGAGGTAGAAGACGGCCGCCTGCAGCCCGAGGCGCGTCGCGACGACCACGCCGGCCAGCATGTACCCCGCCTGCGCGACCGACGAGTAGGCCAGCAGCCGCTTCAGCGAGGTCTGGCCGAGCGCGCCGACGTTGCCGACGATGATCGTGATCGCGGCGAGCACGGCGAGCGGCGGCGCCCAGTCGATCGCGGCGTCGATCAGCGCGACATCGAACAGTCGCAGCATGACGCCGAACGCCGCGGCCTTCGTGGCGACCGCCATGAACGCGGTGATCGGCGTCGGAGCGCCCTCGTAGACGTCGGGCGTCCACTGGTGAAACGGCGCCACCGAGGCCTTGAACGCCAGGCCGGCGATCGTCAGCGCGATGCCGGTCAGCAGCAGCGGGTCGGACACGACGTCGCTCGTGGCGCCGAGCGCGGCGGCGATCCCCGAGAAGTCCGTCGAGCCGGTTGCGCCGTAGAGGAACGCCAGGCCGTAGAGCAGCGTCGCCGAGCCGACGGAGCCGATCACGAGGTACTTCAGCCCCGACTCCAGCGAGGAGGCGCGCCGCATCTCGGTCGCGCAGAGCACGTACAGCGGGATCGACAGCAGCTCGAGGCCGAGGAAGACCGACACGAGGTTCTGCGCCGCGACGAGCACGATCATGCCCGCGATCGACGTCAGCAGCAGCGCGTGGTACTCGCCGTGGGCGGCCTCGCGTGGGGCCAGGTGGCGCCAGGACAGCAGCACCGTCGCGATGCCGGCGACGCAGAAGAGGATCGTGAGGATCAGCGTCAGCTCGTCGAGGCGCAGCGCGCCCGCGATGAGATCCTCGCGCTCGCCCCACTGCCACACGCTGAAGGCGATCGCCAGGCCCAGCGAGAGGATCGACAGCGCCGGGACGGCGATCTCGCGGGCGGCGCGCGAGCGCGACAGCCCGAGCAGGAGCACGACGAGCGCGCCGCCGAACACCGCGATCAGCGGCGACAGCCCGGCCCAGTCGATGGGCGGGCCGGCGATCTTCTCAGCGGCGGCGATGCTGATCATGGCGCAGGCACCGGCTCGGTCTCCGGCGCGGCCGCGCCGAGCTCGTCGGCGCGCTCGAGCGGCGCGTAGGGCGTCCAGCCCGGCAGGTTCTCGGCGGCGACCGTGGGCGCCGGGGCCGTCAACGACGTCACCGCCTTGTCGCTGCGCTGCAGCGCGAACTGCGGATACAGCGCGATCGCCAGGATGAGCAGGACCAGTGGCACGAGCACGAGTCCCTCGCCCACCGAGATCTCACGCGACTCGACCCGCGGCCCGGTGCGGTTGTGCACCGACGCGATGTACAGCCGCAGCGCGTAGACGGCCGCCAGCACGACGCCGCTGCTCGCGACGAGCGCGATGACGATCTTCGCGTCGAAGACGCCGAGCAGGATGTAGAACTCGGCGACGAAGTTCGCCGAGCCGGGCATCGCCAGCGTCGCGAAGGCGACGATCAAGAACAGGGCGGCGAGGACGGGCGCGCGCATGCTGATGCCGCCCATGTCGCGCAGATCCTGCGAGCCGCCCGAGCGGGCCGCCAGCAGCGCGACGATGAAGAAGGCCGGCGCGACGACGAGGCCGTGGTTGAACGCCTGCAGCAGCGCGCCCTGGGAGCCCTGGTCGTTGAGCGCGAAGATCCCGAGCGTGATGAAGCCCAGCTGGGCGACCGAGGAGTAGCCGAGGATCAGCCGCACCTCGGTCGTCGTGAACGCCATCGCCGAGCCGTAGAGGATCGACGCCAGCGCGATCAGCAGCAGCAGCATCTGGAAGTTCGCGACGGCGTCCGGGAACAGCGGCAGGCAGACCTTCAGGAAGCCGTAGGCGGCGACCTTGCTCAGCACGCCGGAGAAGACCGCGAGCACCGGCAGCGGCATCGAGCGGTACCCGTCGGGCATCCAGCCGTGCAGCGGGAAGGCCGGCATCTTCACGAGGAAGGCGGCCGCGAAGAACAGGAAGATCCAGTTCTGCGAGGACTCCGACAGCGGGCGCTGGGCGAGATCGGAGAAGGCGAACGACAGCTCCTGCGACCCGGGTGCCGCCAGCACGCCGGTGGCGATCGCGGCGGTCAGCATGAGCAGCGAGCCGACGAGCGTGTAGATGACGAGCTTCATCGTCGCCTGCACGCGGCGGCCCTCGCCCCACTGGCCGGTGAGGAAGAAGAACGGCACGAGCATGAGGTCGAAGAAGACGACGAAGAGCGCGAGATCCTGGGCCATCAGCGCGCCGAGCACGGCCGTCTCGGCGAGCAGCAGATGGAAGTAGAACAGGCGCGAGCGCTCCCACTCGCGCAGGCCCGCCCACAGCGTGCAGGAGAACCAGAGGATCCCCGTCAGCGCGATCAGCAGGAGGTTCAGCCCGTCGATGCCGAGCTTGTAGGAGATCCCCAGCTCGCTGATCCACGTCTCGTCGGTGACGTACTGCAGGCCCGGCGCGCCGGAGTCGAAGTCGACGATCAGCACGACCGCGTAGGCGAGCACGAGGGCCGTGCCCAGCAGCGCGATGCGGCCGGCCAGCTTCGGCGGCGCGAGCAGGCCGAGCACAGCGAACGCCAGCGGCAGGAAGAGCACGATCGACAGATGCACGGTCATGCGTTCAGCAGGAAGTAGAAGGCGAGCACGACCATGCCCACGACGATGAGCAGCGTGTAGTAGCGCAGAAAGCCGGTCTGGGCGGCGCGCACGGCGGACGAGCCGGCGCGCACGATGCCCGTCGTCCCGCCGACGAGCAGGCCGTTGACGAAGACGCGCTCGAAGGTCTGCTGCGACCAGGCGCCGAACCAGCGGGCGGGCCGAACGACGAGCAGGTCGATGAGCTCGTCGAAGTACCACTTGTTGACGAACAGCGTGTGCAGCGGCGCCAGGCGCTCACGCGCGGCGACCGCGATCTGCGGCCTGCGCACCCAGACGAAGTACGCGATCGCGATGCCGGCGATGCCCACGGCGGCGCCCAGCAGCAGGCCGAAGGCGATCAGGCCGTCGCTCGGGTGGCGCTCGAACAGCGCCGAGTCGTGGAACGTCGGCTCGAGGAAGTGGTCGATGACGTGCGTGACCTTGGGGATCTGCAGCAGGCCGCCGACGATCGCCAGCAGGGCGAGCGCGCCCATCGCGATCCTCATCGTCGGCTCGCGCTCGGCGATGTGGTGCTCGGGCCCGGGGAAGCCGACGTCGGTGTCCTCGACCTCGCCGTCGGCGGGGTTCGTGTGGACCTCGGCGTGGTGCAGGTGGCCCGCCTCGAGCTCGCGCGCCTCGGCCACGGGCTCGCCGAAGAACGCGCGGAAGATCATCCGGAACGTGTAGATCCCGGTCAGGAACGCGCCGACGTAGCCGGCGGCGTAGAGGCCCCAGTACCAGCCGCCGCGATCGCCGATGAGCAGCAGGATCTCGTCCTTGGAGAAGAAGCCCGAGAACGGCGGGACGCCCGCCAGCGCGAGCCCGCCGATCACCATGCAGCCGAACGTCAACGGCATCGCCTTGCGAAAGCCGCCCATCTTGTCGAGGTTCTGCTGGCCCGCCATCGCGGCGATCACCGAGCCGGCCGCCATGAACAGCAGCGCCTTGAAGAAGGCGTGCGTCATGAGGTGAAACAGGCCCGCCGCGTAGGCCCCCGCGCTGACGGCCATGATCATGTAGCCGATCTGGGACATAGTCGAGTAGGCGATGACGCGCTTGAGATCGGTCACGGCGATCGCGATCGTGCCGGCGACGAGCAGCGTCAGGCAGCCGATCACCGCGCCGACGTCGGCGGCGGTGGGGGCCAGCTCGAAGAGCGGGTGCATGCGCGCGATGAGGTAGACGCCGGCCGTGACCATCGTGGCGGCGTGGATCAGCGCGCTGACCGGGGTCGGGCCCTCCATGGCGTCGGGCAGCCACGTGTGCAGCGGGATCTGAGCGGACTTCGCGAACGCGCCGACGAGCAGCAGGATGCAGCCCGCGGTGAGGTCGGCGTCGCCCGGCTCGAAGACCTCGGGGGCCTTCTCGAACGTGCCCAGGAAGTCCAGCGTGCCGACGTGCTTGAAGATGAAGAACGTGCCCAGCACGAGGCCGACGTCGCCGAGCACGTTGATGACGAAGGCCTTGATGCCGGCGCGCGTGGCGGTCCCGCGCCGGTACCAGAAGCTGATGAGCATGTACGACGCGGCGCCGACGAACGCCCAGCCGACGATCAGCAACATGAAGTTGCCTGCCAGCACGAGCAGCAGCATCGAGAAGACGAAGAAGTTCAGGTACGAGAAGAAGCGCACGTAGCCCGCGTCGGAGGCGATGTAGCTGATCGAGTACAGGTGGATCAGCGTCGAGACGCCGGAGACGACGAGGATCATGAACACCGACAGCGGATCGACGAGCAGGGAGAGCTGCGCGTCGACGCCGGCCGACACCGCGTAGTCCCAGGCCACCGCGACGATCTGGCGGTGCTCGTGGTCCTGGCCCTGTAGGGCGAAGAGCGTGGCGACGGCCGAGACGAACGACAGCGCGAGGGCGGCCGTGCCCAGGTAGCCGGCGCCGCGGCCGGGCAGCCGGCGCCCGACGAGCGAGATCGCGATGCAGCCCGCCAGCGGGAACAGCAGCGTGCACCAGGCGAAGAGCTTGACGCTGTTCATCCCTGCAGCTCCTGCATCTCGTCGACGTCGATCGGCAGCCGGCGGCGGTGCATCGCGACGATCACGCCGAGGCCGACCGTCACCTCACAGGCCGCGACGACCATGACGATGACCGCGAAGACCTGGCCGTCGTGGTTGCCGTGCATGCGGGCGAAGGCGATCAGCGCGAGGTTCGCGGCGTTGAGCATGAGCTCGAGGCAGAGCAGGATCACGAGCGGGCTGCGGCGCGTGAGCACGCCGGCCGCCCCGATCGTGAAGATCAGCGCCGAGACCGCGAGAAACCAGCCGATGTCCATCTAGCGCTCGTCCTCAACCGGCGGCGCGGCCGGCTCGGCGCGCTCCGCGGCCGCCGCGGCGGCGGGCTCGCGCGCCGGTGCGGCGTCGATCCCCGACGCGGCGGGCTTGGGCAGCGCGTGCGGGCCGCCGACGCCCTCGGCCATCGTGCCGGTGTAGGAGGAACGCAGGACGTCCATCGCGCTGT